>NZ_JACIHF010000017.1:0-146339 GCF_014198295.1 Bradyrhizobium sp. CIR18
GAATCCGTCTTGCCTTCCAATGCAATAGCTAGACAAAACCCATATGCGATTCCCCTGCGCTTGCGGGGGAGGGCTGGGGTGGGGGTGCTTCCGCAATGGGACATTCCAGATGCGGAGAAAGCCCCCACCCGCGCTACGCGCCGACCTCCCCCGCAAGCGGGAGAGGTTGCAGCGAGTTTGCCGCCGGATCGTTTCAATCAAAATCCAATCGGCCTAAGCCCTGCGCCGCTTCGCCTTCACATCGACCATCAGCCGCCAATCACTTGCATCGGCCGGCTTGGCCTCGCCGAGCCAGTGGAAGGAATCGTCGGTGATTTCCGTAAAGCTCCAGCGCGTCAGCTCGCCGGCCTCCGTTGTGCCTTCCTGCACGATGTCGGCGCCGCGCGGCCGGCCGATCTGCTGCCGGAAGACGCTGCGTCCGGGATCGAACCAGGAAATCCGCCACGCAGCGATGGTCGGATCGTAGACGCGCAGCGTCGTGCCGTACCAATTGCCCGCAATCGGAAAGTCGGGGCTGCCTGCGGGGCGCGGGATGATCCAGACGTCCTGGACGGCGCGGCCCTCCAGCACCCAGCCAAAATGGATCTCGCCGGCTGCCGTGTGTTTCGCTGCGCCGGGCCCATGGGCGGTGATCTCGGCAACCCAATCCCCGACGAAGCGGCCATAGAGCTGCAGCGCCGCCGCGTGCTCGGGGTTCGGTCCATCCGCGTGCAAGAGTCTGGCAAAGTCGGTCATGTCGATCTCCTGTTTCAGACAGATCAGCACGACCGGCCGACCGCCGGCTTGGAGAAAATTGCGCGTCAGACCCCGTCGAGGATGATCACCGTCGGCTTCGACGGCAGCGCATCCCGCGACATGCGGAACGACCGCTCGGAGCGCCGGTCGATCTCGAACTGCTGGCCGATCCGGCGCATGAAATCGTCGAGCGGGGTGGCGAAGCGATGCATCGGCAGCACGACGGAGGCGCGCAGGCGCCTGGTGATGTCAGAAATCCCTTCGAGCGACATGGTGTAAGTGCCGTCGATCGGCACCATCACGATATCGAGCCGTCCGATCTGGGCGAAATGGCTGTCGTCGAGCTTGTGATGGAGGTGGCCGAGATGGCCAATACAGAGCCCCGCGACCTCGAAGATGAAGATCGAATTGCCGTCGCGGATCATGTCGGCGCCGGCATCATCGCCGAAATAGCGGCGGATGTCGGTCGTGACATTGCGGATGAAGGCGTCACTGATGCGCTCCGACACGATCGCCGGCTTGCCGTCCTCGCCCCAACCATGCAGCACGTGAGGAATGCGCTTATCGGGAAACAGCGAGTAGTGCGTGCTGTGGGCCCGGTTCATGGTCACGACGTCGGGCAGTCGTCCGACCTGATAGGCGCCGCTATAATCGGTCGCGATGCGCAGGCCGCCGGGCGTGTCGATGAAATAGGTGGAATGGCCGGCATAGGTGATCTCGACCCCGCCTGTGCCGGCCGCCGGCCGGAACGCCACCGGCAGGATACGCGGGGCCGCGTTGGCCATCGCCAGGCATTCGCTGCGCTGTGGCTGCTGGGCGAGGGCAGGGGCGGCCAGCCAACTGAGAAACGCAAGAGCCGTCAGCAATGGTCGAAACATGCAGAACCGTCCGCCGCTCATCGACGATCTGCTGAGTGTATCGACGAATCATCCTCGCGTCATGTGGTGCCGGCCAGCCGCGCCAATCCGCCGCTTGCCTCGATCAGTTTCACGGCCTTCCTGTCGAAGGACACGAAAGTGTCGGCTCCAAGCCAATTGCCTTCATGGGCGATGACGCCATCGGCGAAATCGCCCCCGGCATCGAGAAACGACAATCCAGCCTCGGCTGCCGGCCGATCGACGACCGCATTGGAGGCATTGATCAAATGCCGGATCGAAGCCGAGATATTCTCAGCCGAAGTTTTGTAGCCTCGAGAGAGAACCCAGGCCAGTTCGCACAGTGCGGGAATCGAGATGGCTATGAGGTCTGCCTTCTTGAGAAGGGCTTCGGCCACCTTGCTCTGTTCGGCGTCATCCCCGACCAGAACGCGCACCAACACGTTGGTGTCGGGCGTTATCTTCATCGCTTGCCGGTCCAGCCGTCAGCAATGACTTCGTTCATCTCCTCGATCGACAATGATCGACCGTTCGTTTTTCCTCTCAGGAAACCGAAGGCGTCCGAAATCTTTCCGACGGGCCGAGCTGCCTTCACCTCAACCCGCCCTCCCGGAAGCTTCTCTATCGAGATCTTGTCGCCGGGATGCACACCGAGGTGCTCCAGGAGATCCTTCCGCAGCGTAACCTGCCCCTTTGCCGTGACAGTAAGCGTGCCCATGGGATCCTCAATTCTTGATAGCCGATAGGTAAGGTAATTTAGCCTTACTTTCAAGTGAGGCAGGCAAGGCGCCTCTCACGCCTTCAGTCCCGCCTTGGGCTGAACTTCCAGGTGATCGCAACGAGGCTGGCGGTGATCAGGCCACTAATGAGGCCGGCGATGGGGAGTGCAAGCAGCAGTGCCGCGGTTGCGGCCCAGCCAATCGAGGAGAACGCCTCCGCGAAGGTCGCGAGCCGCGACGAGGTCTGGCGGCGGCGGAATTGGCTGCGCCGGGCCTGCACCCGGAACCAGAGCTGGATCGCGGTCGCGGAGGCCGCGCTGAGGATGATCGCGCCGGCACTCACTGCTGCCTGGATCGGTGCGGCGAAGGCCAGTGCGGCAATCAGCGGGCAGAAGATGACGGCGATCGCGATCAGCACCACCTCGATCTTGGCGCGGATGACGGCGGATGGCGTCAGCGGCGCAGTCGCCACCAGGTCGGGGGCGTCCTCGCCCGAGATGGTCAGCCAGGCCAGTCCGCCGGCAAGCTGTCCGGCCGCCATCACCACGACCGGCGTGATCAGCGTCAGCGCCGCGGAGCTGTCGGCAAAATTGCGCCAGAGCAGCAAGGCCGGCGGCACCAGATAGAGCAGCTGCATCAGGGTCTGCGAGATCAGCCAGGGATCGCGCCAGAGCAGCGAGAACTCCTTGCGCCGCAGCGCCTGCTGCCGCGACCCGGCGCGGAACGGGCGCTCCTTCGCGCGCCTGTTGCCGGAGGTGCCGTAAGCGGCGGCATCGATCGCCGTGTCGGCAAAGCGGTGCGAGAAGATCGCCATGACGCTTCCGAGCAGCACCAAAGCGAGCGCCAGGAGCGGCAGCAGCGCTTCGCTGTCGCCCATCGCCGCCCGCGCCGGCCACCACCAGATGCTCTCGACATCGGGGGCATGGGCGGCCACGCTGCCCGAGGTCAGGATGGTGAAGCGCGACAGCGTGCCGTAGGACATGATCGCCGCGATCTGGAGCGCGATGACGAAGCCGGCGCCGATGATCGCGGCGAGGATCTGGGCGATCAGGCGCGTGCGCGCCGGGCCGATCAGGCGAAACAACAGGATGGTGACGGCGATCGCGACCGCCGCGGCCGAGAGGCCCATGACGACGACCACCCCGAATGCGCTGAGCCAGCGCGCGCCGCCGCCGATCACGAGCACGTCGATGAAGGGCGTCGAGAACAGCAGCGCGATCGCGGTGACGGTCAGCGCGATCGCGGCGATGCGGACCGAGAACAGATTGGCGAGCGTCGCCGGCGAGGACATGATCAGGTCGAGATCGGCGCGGGCGTAGAACACCCGCGTCACCGATTCGATCGCCTGCGACAGCATCAAGGTCCAGGCGAGAAAGATCGTCGCCGAGATCACGATCAGCGAGGATTTGTCGAGCGGCAGCTGCAGATCGGCGAAACGGCCGATCACCGCCCAGGCCGGCAGGTGCAGCAGCGCGGCGAAGCAGATGAGGCCGATGACGGCGGCGCGCGCCCGCTTGCGCCGTCCGCCGGTCATCATGGCGAACCATTCGCGCCAGGCGAGCCGGAGCTCGTGGCGTGCGAACCAGGAGAGCGCGGTGGCCGAGCTCATGCGGCTTCCGGAAGCGTCACCAGCGCGATGAAGAGATCCTCCAGGCTGGTATCGGCATGGCCGTTCTGCTGGCGCAGCTCGGTTAGCGTGCCCTCGGCCACCAGACGGCCCGAAGCGATCACGCCGATGCGGTCGGCCATGCGCTCGGCGACTTCGAGAATATGCGTGGTCATGATGACGGTGCAGCCGGCGCGGACACGTTCGCTGAGCAGGCCCTTCACGTGGCGGGCGGAGACGGCATCGAGCCCCGTCAGCGGTTCGTCGAGAATGATGAGGCGGGGATCGTGCACCAGCGCGCCGGCGAGCGCGACCTTCTGGCGCATGCCCTTGGAAAAGCCTTCGCAGCGCTCGTGTCGGTGCGGCTCCAGGCCGAGCGAGCCGAGCAGGTCCTGCGCGACCGGCTCCGAGACCGACGGCGCGATGCCCCAGAGGCCGGCGACGAATTCGAGATATTCGAGCGGGGTCAGCTTGTCGTAGATCATCGGCTCGTCGGAGACCCACGCCATCACCTGCTTGGCGGCGACGGGATTTTCGAGCGCATCGATGCCGAAGATCGAGACCGCGCCGGCATCGGGCCGCAGCAGGCCCGCGACCATGCGCAAAGTGGTGGTCTTGCCGGCGCCGTTGGGGCCGACCAGCGCATAGAATTCGCCGGCGTGGATGGTGAGATCGAGGCTGTCGACCGCCAGACGGTCAAAACGCTTCGTTAACCCCAGGACTTCCAGCGCCGACTTGTCCCGCTTCATGACGCCCACACTATCCGGTTTTGCATCGCTCGCGACCATGATCCCAAGATGTTTCGGCACCGTGAATCTACGGCCCACAAATTCCGCCATCCGGTTTCGACTAATGGCAAGTCACCGTTTGTTGACAGTAAGGAGCGGTTCAGGCTGAATTGGTTCCGGACAAATGGCGCTAACGCAGCGAAACGACTGCGTAGCGACTGGACACAAGATGCGGCAAGGCGGTCGGGAAGAGCCGCCGGCTGTATCGGGAGGACGCGCGTCAATGCTGGATTTCGTTCAGCAGCTGGTCAGCGGTGTTGCGCTCGGCTGCGTCTACGGCCTGATCGCGCTCGGCTTCGTGCTCGTCTACAAGGCCACCGAGGTCGTCAATTTCGCCCAGGGCGATCTGATGATGCTCGGCGGCTTCTTCGCCTTCACCTTTATCGGCATGATGGGCCTGAACTACTGGATCGGCTTTGCCGGTGCGGTGGCCGCGATGGCGCTGTTCGGCATGCTGGCAGAGCGCGTCGTGGTGCGGCCGATCCTCGGCTATCCGCAATTCTCCATCATCATGGCCACCATCGGCCTCGGCTATTTCCTGCGCTCGGTCGCCGGCATGATCTGGGGGACCGATGATCTGAAGATCGAAACGCCGTTCAGCCAGGGCGTGCTCCGCATCGGCTCGCTGGTGCTCGCCTACGACAAGCTGTCGGTGATCGCGGCGACGATGATCCTGTGCACGCTGCTCTATCTCTTCTTCAACAAGACCACGCTCGGCACCGCGATGCGCGCCAGTTCCGAGAACATGCTCGCGGCCTACTACATGGGCATCCCGGTCAAGCGCGTGGTGTCGATCGTCTGGGCGATCAGCGCGGCGGTCGCGACCTGCGCCGGCGTGCTGCTGGCGCCGATCACCTTCATCCATTCCAATGTCGGCCTCGTGCTTGGCCTCAAGGCATTTCCCGCCGCGGTTCTCGGCGGCTTCGGCTCGATCCCGGGCGCCGTGGTCGGCGGCGTCCTGATCGGCGTGATCGAGAGCATGGCCGGCTTCTACCTGCCCGAAGGCTGGAAGGATGTCGCGCCGTACCTCGTGCTGCTCGCGGTGCTGCTCTTGAAGCCCGAAGGCCTGTTCGGCCACCACGTCCGCAAGAAAGTCTGAACGCCATGCGCTTCCTGTTCAAGACCGACTATGAGGACGACATCAAGCTGTTCCCGCATTCGGGCTATCTGGTCTCGTACGGCATCCTGCTCGCACTGCTGCTGATCGCGCCCTATGTGCTCTCCAGCTATTTGATGAGCCAGCTCGTCTTCGTCTGCATCTATGCGATCGTCGGCGTCGCGCTGCTGATCCTGACCGGCTTTACCGGCCAGGCCTCGCTCGGCCACGCTGCATTCCTCGCCATCGGGGCCTACACGGCGGCATACTTGCAGAAGTACAACGTGCCGTTCCCAATCTACTTCCTCGCCGCCGGAGGTTTGACCGGCATCATCGGCGCGATGGTCGGCTTTCCCGCTTTGCGCCTGACCGGCATCTATCTCGTCATCGCCACCATCTCCTTTGCCCTGATCGTCGAGGAGATCCTGGCGCGCTGGGAAAGCGTCACCCACGGCAACGAGGGCATGCGGGTGAAGACGTTGTCGCTGCTCGGCGTCACCGTCCCGCGCGACAGCCCCACCTTCTATTTCCTCTGCCTCTCGGTGCTGGTGCTGACCATCGTCGGCACGCTCAACCTGCTGCGTTCGCCGACGGGCCGCGCCTTCGTCGCGATCCGCGACAGCGAGACGGCGGCACGCAGCATGGGCGTCAACGTCGCGCTCTACAAGGTGAAGTCCTTTGCGATCTCGGCGGCAATCACCGGCTTTGCCGGCGTGCTGTTCGCGCACAAGCTTTCCTTCATCTCGCCGGAGATGTTCACGCTCCAGCTCTCGATCGAATTCATCATCGTGATCCTGATCGGCGGTACCTTCAGCCTGCACGGCGCGGTGCTCGGGGCGATCTTCATCGTGATGATCGATCCGTTCCTGACCTATCTCAAGGACGACATGCCCGGTCTGATCGCCGGGATCGCGGCGACGTTCGGCGCCGGCCCGGCCACCGCCGGCAACATCCAGTCGAAGGTCGCGGCCTTCGCCTCGCTCAACGGCCTCAAGGGCGCGATCTACGGCATCATCATCGTGCTGTTCGTGTTGTTCGAGCCACTCGGTCTCTACGGCCGCTGGCTCAAGATAAAACTCTTCTTCCAGCTGTTCCCGCTCTACAAGCGCGCCACCTTCAAGCGGCAGAAGATCTACGTGAAGTCGGAGCGGAACCGATGAGCTATTTCCGCGCCGAAAATCTGTCGCTGCATTTCGGGGGACTCAAGGCCGTCGATGCGGTGTCCTTCGCGGTCGAGAAGGGCGAGATCCTCTCGATCATCGGGCCGAACGGTGCGGGCAAAAGCTCGATCTTCAACCTGATCTCGCGGATCTACCGGCCGACCTCGGGCCGCATCTTCTTCGAGGATCAGGATATCACCGAAGAGCCGCCCTACGACATCGCCAAGCTCGGCATCGCCCGCACCTTCCAGAACATCGAGCTGTTCGAGAATGCGACCGTGCTGTCCAACCTGCTGGTCGGCCGCCATCGGCATTCGACCACGCAGCTCTGGCAGGAGCTCTTGTTCCTCCCGAGCGTGCGCGCCAACGAGAAGGTCCATCGCCGCAGGGTCGAGCAGGTCATCGAATTCCTCGACCTCGAACCCTATCGCGACAAGCTGATCTCCGGCCTGCCTTACGGCGTGCGCAAGGTGATCGAGCTGGCGCGCGCGCTGTGCTCGGAGCCGAAGCTGATCCTGCTCGATGAGCCATCGTCCGGCCTCAATGTCGAGGAAACCGACGACATGTCGTTCTGGATCCGCGACATGAAGAGCGAGCTCGGCGTCACCGTATTGATGGTCGAGCACGACATGTCGCTGGTCAACCGCGTCTCCGATCGCGTCATCGCATTGAATTACGGAAGGGTGCTGGCGATGGGGTCGCCCGCCGAAGTCCAGCAGCATCCCGACGTCGTCGCTGCGTATCTGGGAGCTTGACGCATGGTTGCCGCTGTCACGCCCGAGATCATCTTAAAACTCTCCAACATCGAGAGCTATTACGGGCCGATCATGGCGATCCGCGGCATCTCGCTGGAAGTGCCGCGCGGCCGCATCGTCACCCTGCTGGGGGCCAACGGCGCCGGCAAGACCACGGTACTGAAGACCATCTCGGGCATTCTCGACCCGCAGAAGGGCTCGATCGAATTCCTGGGCAAGCCGATCCAGCGCATGGAGGCCGACCGGATCGTGCGGCTCGGCCTCAGCCATGTGCCGGAGGGACGCGAGGTGTTTCCGTTCCTGTCCGTGCGCGAGAACCTGATGATGGGGGCCTATCCGCGCAAGGACCGCGCCGGCGTCGCGGAGGATCTCGATCGCGTCTATGGTTACTTTCCGCGGCTGAAGGAGCGCATCAACCAGCCGGCCGGCCAGCTCTCGGGCGGCGAGCAGCAGATGCTGGCGATCGGCCGCGCCTTGATGAACCGGCCGACGCTGCTGCTGCTCGACGAGCCCTCGCTCGGCCTGTCGCCGCTGCTGGTGAAGGAGATCTTCACCATCATCCGCCGCGTCAATGAGGAGCAGGGCATGTCGATCCTGCTGGTCGAGCAGAATGCCAAGGTGGCGCTCGAGACGGCGCATTACGGCTATGTGCTGGAGATCGGCCGTATCGTGATGAACGACACCTGCGACCGCTTGATGCATTCCCAGGACATCCAGGAGTTCTACCTTGGCGCCAAGGAAGCGGGTGCGCGAGGCGAGCGGCGCTGGAAAAAGAAGAAGACGTGGCGGTGAGGAAGAGCTGGCAGTAAGATGAGCTTGCCATCCGCAATCAAGACCGCCGGCAAGGCAGGCAGCGGAGGCAGGCGACAAGGAGGAGACGTGCATGGCCCGACCGGCGGTGCTGACGGTCGCTGATACGATCGCGAAGAGCTTCTTGCGCGCCGCGGAGATGCGGGGCGATCGGCCGGCCATCCGCGAGAAGAAATTCGGCATCTGGCAGCCGACCAGCTGGCGCGAATGGCTCGCGATATCGAAAGAGATCGCCTACGCGCTTCACGCCTCCGGCTTCATGCCCGGCGACGTCGCCTCCATCATCGCCAACGCCGTGCCGGAATGGGTCCATGCCGACATGGGTATCCTGTGCGCCGGCGGCGTCGCTTCGGGCATCTACCCGACCGACGCGTCGTCCCAGGTCGAGTATCTCATCAACGATTCCCGGACCAAAGTGATCTTCGCCGAGGACGAGGAGCAGCTCGACAAGATCCTCGCCTGCCGCTCGCGCTGCGCGAGCCTGCAGAAGATCATCGTGTTCGATATGGAGGGCCTCAGCGGCTTCTCCGACGACATGGTGATGTCGCTCGACGAGTTTCGCGCGCTCGGCCGCAATCACATGGTCGGCCGCGAGGCGCTGTGGCAGGAGATGATCGACAGCCGCGGCGCCGGCGATCTCGCGATCCTGGTCTATACGTCCGGCACCACCGGTCCGCCCAAGGGCGCGATGCACGCCAACCGCAGCGTTACGCACCAGATGCGTCACGCCAATGACTTCATTCCGGCGCAGGAGGACGAGGACAGGCTGATCTTCCTGCCGCTGTGCCACGTCGCCGAGCGCATCGGCGGCTACTACATCTCGGTCGCTCTCGGCTCGGTGATGAATTTCGCCGAGAGCCCGGAAACCGTGCCGGACAATTTGCGCGAGGTGCAGCCGACCGTCTTCCTCGCGGTCCCACGCATCTGGGAAAAATTCTACTCCGCCATCACCATCGCGCTGAAGGATGCGACCCCGCTGCAGCAATGGGTCTATCGCCGCGCCATCGGCATCGGCTACCGCATGGTCGATTACCGGATCGAAGGCAAGTCGCCGCCGCTGTCGTTGCGCCTCGCAAGCCGGATCGCCTACCGGCTCGCATTCCGCAATATCCGCCGCATGATCGGGCTCGATCGCTGCCGCGTCGCCTTCACCGGCGCAGCGCCGATCGCGCCGGAGCTGATCCGCTGGTATCTCGCGCTCGGCATCGACATGCACGAGCTCTACGGCCAGACCGAGAATTGCGGTGTCGCCACCATGATGCCGGCGACGCGGATCAAGCTCGGTTCGGTCGGCACCGCCGTGCCCTGGGGCGAGGTCACGCTGTCGCCCGAGGGTGAGATCCTGATCAAGGGCGACTTCCTGTTCATGGGCTACCTCAACCAGCCGGAGAAGACCGCCGAGACCATCGATCAGCGCGGCTGGCTGCACACCGGCGACGTCGGCACCATCGACAATGAAGGCTTTGTCCGCATCACCGACCGGATGAAGGACATCATCATCACCTCCGGCGGCAAGAACATCACGCCGTCCGAGATCGAGAACCAACTCAAGTTCTCGCCCTACATCTCCGATGCGGTCGTGATCGGCGACAAGCGGCCGTATCTGACCTGCCTCGTGATGATCGACCAAGAGAACGTCGAGAAGTTCGCCCAGGACCACGACATTCCCTTCACCAATTACGCGAGCCTGTGCCGGGCGACCGAGATTCAGGACCTGATCGGGCGCGAGATCGAGCAGGTCAACGGCAATTTTGCCCGCGTCGAGACCATCAAGAAGTTCTACCTGATCGAGCGCCAGCTGACGCCTGAGGACGAGGAGCTGACGCCGACCATGAAGCTGAAGCGCGGCTTCGTGAACAAGCGCTACGCCGCCGAGATCGAGGCGATGTATCGCGAGCGCGCGGTTGCTTGAGCAAGATCCGGAGGATCATGCTCAAGAGAGATGGATTTGAGAAAACGGCGAAGGCTTGAGAGGCCCGATCCTTCGCTCAACACGGGCCACCGAAGGAGGACTGCAATGTCGAAATCGCTGAAGGCGCTGGGCCTGGCGGTGAGCGCCCTTGCGCTGACCTGTCTGCCGGCCGCCGCTCAAACCAAGGTCACCAATGAAGGCATCTCGGCATCCGAGATCGTCATCGGCACGCATCAGGACCTGTCGGGCCCGATCAAGGGCTGGGGCGTGCCGGTCTCCAACGGCATGAAGATGGCGGTCGAGGAGATCAACGCGGCGGGCGGTGTCCAGGGTCGCAAGATCAAGCTTGTCGTCGAGGATAGCGGCTACGATCCGAAGAAAGCTGTGCTGGCTTCGCAAAAGCTGATCGAGCGCGACAAGATTTTCGCGATGGTGGGACCAATGGGATCGCCGACCGTGCTCGCTGCGCAGGATATCCTGCTCGACGCCGGCGTGCTTCAGCTCTTCCCGCTGACGGCGGCCGAGTTCACCTTCAAGTTCGATGCGGCCAAGCCGCAGGAGCGGCTGAAGTTCAACAACCTCCTGCCCTATGTCGAGAGCACGCGCGCAGCGCTCAAATACATGATTGAGGCAAAGAATTTCAAGAAGCCGTGCATCATGCATCAGGACGACGAGTACGGAAAAAACGTGCTCGATGGCTTCAACCAGCAGCTCGCCGCCATGAAGGTGCAGCCGGCCTCGATCACGAGCTACAAGCGCGGCGCCTCCGACTTCTCGGCGCAGGTCGCCAAGATGAAGTCCGACGGCTGCGACCTCGTCGTGCTCGGCGCGGTCCTCCGTGAGCCTATCGGCACCATGACCGAGGCCAGGAAGCTCGGCTGGGAGGTAACCTTCCTCGGTGCCACGCCCGTCAACGTGCTCGAAGTGCCGGCGCTCGGCAAGGAAGTGGTGGAAGGCTTGTATGCCGCTTCGAACTTCGAAATCCCCTACGAAGACACCGCGAAGGGAAAGGTGAAGGACTGGCTCGTCAATTACAAGAAGATGTTCAACGCCGACGCCAACACGCAGGCGATCATCGGCTACAATGCGGTGATGACGTTCGCGCATTATGCCAACAAGGCTGGCAAGGATCTCACTGGCCAGAAGATGCTCGACGCGCTGGAGTCCGGCGACAAGTTCCAGGATATCTTCAATTCGCCGCCGACCGTGTTCTCGAAGACCAACCATCTCGCCACCACCGTCACCCAGGTGCAGCAGGTGAAGAACGGCCGTTGGGTGCTGGTGAAGGACAATCTGATGTTTTGATGAAGGGCGGCTCTCGCGACACGAACGGTGCACCCTCTCCCCTTGCGGGAGAGGGTGGATCGCCGCAAAGCGGCGAGCCGGGTGAGGGGTCTCTATCCTCACGAATAGCCTAGCGAGCGGAAAAACACCTCATCCGGCGCCAGAGCCGAAGCTTGGCTTCGGCGTTTTCTCCCGCAAGAGGAGAAGGAAGAAGCTCGCCAAGCTGAGCGAAACTCAAGATCCCCCGCTCGCCGTCCCCGAATTCACCGGTGCCAACTCGTCCTCGCGGCAGCGCCAGCCGTCGGCGGCTTTGACGAACGCAAAAGTGCGCTGGATCCTCAGGCGACGCGTCACGTTGAAGGCTTCTGCCGAACGCTCCTTGTTGGCGGCGCTCGGCTGCGGGAGGCCCGTCCTAGCGTCCCAGCAGGTGCCGGTGCAGCTGGATGCGACCTTGCTGCACATGGTGAAGGGCGCCAGCACCGCCATCTCGATTTCGCCGGTGACCTGCGCCTCCTGTTCGGTCACCTGGCTGTCGAGCGCGTAGACGCGGTTGATGCGGAGGAAGTGGCCGCACGAATTGGCCGCATGGATCCGCGCCGCGCAGAAGTCGACCGCGTCGGTGTCGGGGATGCGGGCCGCGACCTGCCGGCCGAACACCTTTCTGGGGTCGCCCTTTGCCGTGCGGATCTCGTCGGCCTTGTGCTTTAGATGGTCGGAGAGACAATCCTCTGCGGATTCGAGCTCCTGGAGCGGCACGTTCTCCTTGCCGACCAGATTGCATTTGCGATCGCGCTCTCGTGTCCACCTGCCATATTCGGCGAAGGCAAAGCGCGCCGCGGTCGGGTCCAGCTTGCCGATCAGGCCGAGCACCTGGCCATTGAGCTCCGTTTCGGCGAGTGCCAGCGACGGGTCCGCACAGATCACCGCGCCCGCCGCGGTGTTGGCAGCGAGGCAGTCGAAATCCGGATCGCGCAGGATCGCGGCGCGCTCCTCTGTCACCTTGAGCAGGCACGCCTTTACCCGCTCGAAATCGTCGGGGCGGATCGCGGTCTGGCCGACGATGCCGCAGCCGAGATTGCGCTGGCGGATCCAGATCGCATTCTCCTCGATCGCGGGAAGGCGATCGGGCAGCCGGGCGAGCCGCGCCTCGATCGCGGTGTTCAGCTTCTCGGCGGCGGCGGCAAGCGCGGCATCACCGCAGAACAATTGATTGCCGGGGTCGCGAATCTGCTGGCAGTTGTTCTTGGCGAACAGCGGCAGCCGATCGGCGATGGAGCGGTCGGACTGCGCTGACGCGGGTGAGGCGAGCGCCAGCAACGCAATCACAGTCAGCACGATGAACCGCATTCCCGTCGCCCCCGCAAAGCCGTGGCCATGCTAGCCGTCCGGATCGCGTCGTGGAATGGGTTTTTGGTGAACCGAGGTTCGTAGCCCGGCTGAAGCGTAATCCGGGATTCGAGCGATAAGCGACCGCGCCCCGGATTTCGCTGCGCTCCATCCGGACTACAAGATGGCTCAGCGCGCCTCGACGGCCATCATCGAGACCTGCATCGGTTCGTCGACATATTTCATCACGGCCGACCGATGGAGCGCGAACAGCGGCTGGTAGCTCCGCGCAGCGTCGTCCTCGACCATCGCCATGCGGCGGTTGTCGAGCATCAGCCAGCGGCCATCGAGGCGCGCGGCGACAACCGCATGCTCCTCGCCGGCCCTGACGTCGCGCACCACGACGATGCGGAGATCCTCGGCGGCCACGCCCGCCAGCCGCAACGCGGCGAGCTTGGCGATGGCATAGTCCTCGCAGTCGCCGGCGCCGCGCGAGAAGGTCGCAAGCGGCGAGCTCCAGACGTCGTCGATGCCGTCATTGGCGGCCCGGATGGCAAGGTTGATGGCGCGGTTGGTCTCGCCGAGCCGGGCGCGGCCGTCGCGGGCGCGGGCCTGGTCGACGATGGCGAGCAGCTTCAGGGCCGCCGGCGAAGCGCAATTGTCGCGGTCACCGTCGCATAGCGCGAGCTGCACCATGTCGCCGTCGAGCTTGTCCTTCAGCAGGAGCCATTTCTGTTGCAGGCTGCCGGCGGAGATGGCGAAGGCGAACACGCCGAACGGCTCGGCGGATTTGCGCACGAGTAGGCCTGCGCCCGGCGACAGCAGCGTGCCGGCGCGAAGCTCGGCGGCCGACCCACACAGGACCAATCCGCACAGGACAAGGATTGCGCGCCAGGCGCGCGAGCGAGCAGCGGTCTCCATCTGACATCCCCTTCCGGCTTCGGTCCAAGTCCCCCTCGACCTGAACGCGCCAGGCTTTGTTGCTTTCGCGGAGATAGTGCGAGACGGGCTGTTTTGTTCTGCTTAACGCGCCCGGCTGGGGTTCCAAATCCGGGGAACAGGCTGAAACAGGCTCGTCCAAATTGCGTAAAATTTTACGATTCGCCGGCTAGGAGGTGTCAGTTCGCCGCGAAATCGAGCCAATTGCAGACATAGGTTGTGGAAGTGCCGAATCTGGGTCCTATGGCTAACGACCCCCTATTTCATGGGGTTCTGTTAGTTAGGTCACAGATTTAAGTGCGTATTTGCCGCAGGATGCTGCGGGACCTCGCGACGGTAAGATGACGCAAGTATCTGCTCTTTGACTATACGGCAGGTTACTTTGGATGATTGGAAATGCGTGGAAACAGGCCGAATTCGACTTCCGAATATTTAAAAGGTTACTTTCGCTTCTCTGGAGCGACGCCAAGACGTGGGGTTTCCTGGGGCCAAGTGATGCGAAATCACACAAGCAATAGATGGTATCGCTAAGGACTTGCTAATGCTATGCAAGCTTAGGCGGTCGATACTTACTTAAATTTTAACCCTTTTTACGGTGCCCGGTTGAACTACGCTGGCCAATTTGACGCCGCGATTCCTTTGGACGGCCAGGGTTCCCGTTCGCCCGGCGGCGCTCATGTCGATTCCTTTACGGCGAAAGCGCAGGGCCACGTGCCCGAGGGCGCGTTCGTTGTTCCCGACCCCAACCTGATCTTCAACGGCGAATTCAAGCGCGCGGGTCTCGATCTCGTGCTGTCCCACGAGGGGCACGAGTTCGTCGTTCACGATTATTTCAGGGGCGACAAGCGCGCCGCGCTCGCCTCCCCCGACGGCGCCCATCTCACCGGCGAAATCGTCAACGTGCTCACGGGCCATGTCCAGGTCGCTCAAGCCGCCCCCGGCGGCGCTGCCGCGGCCCAGGTCATCGGCCACGTCACCAAGCTCGTGGGCAGCGCGACCGCGATCCGCAACGGCGTCTCGGTCATCCTGAACAACGGCGACAACGTCGAGAAGGGTGACGTGGTCTCGACCGGCGCGGATTCCACGCTCGGCATCACCTTCATCGACGGCACCGTGTTCGGCCTGTCCTCGAATGCGCGGATGGTGTTGAACGAGATGGTCTACGACCCCAACGGGTCGAGCAACTCCTCGCTGCTGAGCCTCGTCGCCGGCACCATCACCTTCGTCGCCGGCGAGACCGCCAAGCACGGTGACATGAAGATCGACACGCCGGTTGCCACCATGGGCATCCGCGGCACCGCCGTGCTGACCCAGATCAACTTCGTCGTTCCCGCCGGTGGCGGCGATCCGCAGCCGCAGGCGAGCTTCCAGGTGCTGGTCGAACCGAACGGCACGACGGGCTCCTACATCCTGTTCGACAAGGTCACGCTGCTGCCGATCGCGACGGTCAACCAGGCCGGCCAGATGATCCAGATCAGCGGCGGCAACGTCTCGATCTCCAATGCGCTGATGTCGCCGGATGTTCAGAAGCTGATCACGGACGTGTTCACGCTGAAGTTCACCGACAACAACACCAACACCAAGCTGACCACGAACTTCACCGACACGCTCACGCCGATGAGCCTGGACGTGGTGTTCAAGTCGGGGGGCGGCGCCGTCGCGACCGCGACATTCGTCAATCTCAATCCGCAGGGATCGGAGGCGCCCAGCACGTCCACGCCGCCCATCGTGCGTATCCCCGGCCAGCCGATTGTGCAGAGCTTCGACGCCGGCGGCAATGTGAAGTCGGCGTTCGCGCTGACCGAGCGTGCCGACACCACCGGCGACACGCATTCCGATACGATTTCCGGCCTGATCAGATTCGTCGATCAAAACCTCGGCGACCGGCCGACGGTGAGCATCAGCCTCGCCGAAGCGCCGAACTATGTCTACAAGGACGCCGGCCAGCACGACGTCACCGGCTCGCTCTCGGCGCTCCAGAAGCAGGACATCGCGGCGACCCAGATCCAGATCAACGTCGCCCCCGACGCCGGCAACAATAACAACGGCTCGGCGGTCTGGACGTACACGATCCCGGACAAAGTCTTCGACTTCCTCGCGGCCGGCGAAACGCTGACGCTGACCTATATGGTCCGCGTCGACACCAATTTCGCAGTCAATCCCGAGTCCAAGTTCATCCCGATCACCATCACGGTCACGGGAACGAACGACAAGCCCACCGTCGCGACGTTGGGCGGAACCGTCATCGAGAAGGTCGGGACCGGCAACGAGACTCTGGATACCATCACGGGCACCGTCACCTTCACCGACGTCGATCTGATGGACCGCCCGATCGTGAGCGCGGCGCTCTCGTCGACCCAGCCGTTCAAATATCTCGATGCGCAAGGCCACGACATCACGTCGACGCTGACGCCGCAGCAGCTCGCGGCGATCGCCGCCGTCGAGGTGCCGCTGACCGTGGTACAGGGCGCTGGAAACAGCAATAACGGTTCGGCCACCTGGACCTACAGCGTTCCCGACCATCTGTTCGATTTCCTCGCCAAAGGCGAGAAGCTGACCCTCAACTACGTGGTGCAAGTCGATGACGGGCACGGCGGTGTCGTCAGCACGCCGGTTACCGTGTCCATCGACGGTGCGGACGTCAATGTCGAGGGCACCAACGACGTGCCGACGATCGTCGAAGATCTGACCACGCCGACCGGTGCGGTGACCGAGGATACGGCGGCCACGCTCGCCGCCAACGGCACCATCACATTCAACGACCCTGATCTCACGGACACCCACACCGCGAGTTTTTCGCTGAAGTCGACGATTTCGAGCGCGCATCTGCCCGGCTTCAGCGACGGCGCCTCGCATATCGGCACGTTCAGCCTCGGCTCAGTGAATGAAAGCCCGGGCGCCAGCTCCCGCGGGTCAGTGGGCTGGACCTTCACGCTCGACGACAACGACCCGGTGCTCCAGTCGCTGGCGGAAGGGCAGACCATCACGCAGGTCTATACCGTCAGGATCGACGACCATCACGGTGGGACCGTCACCCGGGACGTCACGGTCGTCATCACCGGCAAGAACGACGCGCCGACCGTCACCAGCGGTGCCGCGGCGGCGACAGGTCATGTCGTCGAGGACGCGGGCCTGACGCTGTCGATCGACGGCACGCTGGCGATTCAAGACCTCGATCTGATCGACACCCATGCGGCGCAGGCGGTGTTCAAGTCGTCGTCCATCAGCTCGGCTCTGCCGGGCTTCGATGCCGACAGCACGCACATCGGCACGTTCACGATCGATCAGTCGGTGCTGGAGTACAATACCGACACGAGCAATGGCGCGACGCTGGGTTGGCACTTCACCCTCGACAACAGCAATGCAATGCTGCAGTCGCTGGCGCAGGGCCAGACCATCACGCAGGTCTACACCGTTACGTTCGACGATCATCATGGCGGTACCGTCAGCCAAGACGTCACTGTCACGATCACGGGCGTCAATGATGCACCGACGATCACGAGCGATGCCGCCGCAGCGACGGGCGCGGTGACCGAGGATGAGTGCGCCTCGCTCACGGCCGACGGCACGCTGGCGATCCAGGATCTGGACCTGACCGACACCCACACGGCGGCATGGTCGTTCAAATCTTCGTCCGTCAGCTCGGACCTGCCGGGCTTCGGCGCCAGCTCGCATATCGGCACCTTCACGATCGATGCGGTGTCCGAATCCGGCAGCGACAACGACGACGGTGCGACGTTGGGCTGGCACTTCACGCTCGACAACAACGATCCCGTGCTGCAGTCGCTGGCGGAAGGGCAGACCATCACCCAGGTCTACACCGTTACGCTCGACGACCAGCATGGCGGCAAGATCAGCCAGGACGTTACCGTCACGATCACCGGCACCAATGATGCGCCGGCGGTGTCCTATGTCACGTCGGACTACATGAACTTCGACGGCCAGACCATCGCGGTCGGCGAGGTGCCGACCGTCGCGTCCGATGGGGTTACGCTGGATGGCTGGGTAAACTGGAACGGAGCCGCTGCGCCCGACGGCCAGGTCCTGTTCTACAACGGCAATACCTCGACAGCCGGCTTCGGTCTTATCGGTACCGTCGTCAGCGGCAATCTGGAGATCGAAATTCTCGAGGGAGGCGTCGATATCCTGGATACCGGCTTCGCGCTCACTGCAGGGCAATGGCATAACCTCGCCTTGACGCGCGATCAGGGTACCTTCACGCTTTTTGTCGATGGGAACGCCGTCTACTCCCACAGTGGAGGCGTGAACGCGGTCGGCAGCGGCCAGGATCCGTCCTACATGATGATCGGGGCCGCAAGCGACAGGTACGCCCCCGGCTTCGGGGCGCAGGGCTTCACCGGCTCGATCGCCGATGTCAGCGTCTGGACCACCGCGCTGACGCAAGCTCAGATCCAGTCGATCGACTTCACCGCGCTCACCGGCAACGAGGCCAATCTGGCCGCGTATTACCAGCTCGCCGACGGCGGTGGGACCACGGCCTCCAATGCGGTCAACCCCGCCAAGAGCCTCGCCATCGCGGGCGATGCGGACTGGGCAAGCAGCACCTCCGGGCCGGGCGGCGCCGTTGCCGATTTGGTGGAAACCAATGCCGGCCAGCTCGCGCATGGCGTGCTGGTGGTCTCCGACGTCGATGCGACCGATCACGTCACGGTGGCGGTCAGCGAGGTACAGGTTACATTCGACGGCGTGCTGCAAACGGGCAGCGTCGGCGGGTTGTCGAATGCCGACCTCCTCGCGGATCTCACTGTCCCCTCGGGTGATATCCTCGACGGCACCGCGACTCATACGCAGTTCACCTGGACCTTCAATTCGCACGGGCAGGCGTTCGATTTCCTCGCCGCCGGCCAGACGCTGTCGCTGCAATACACGATCGTTCCGTCGGATGCCGAGGGCGCTGGCACGAGCGCAGTCGTTACCGTCAACATCGCCGGCAGCAACGACGCGCCGACGCTGGCCGATCTCCACATCGGACCGCTCGAGGATACGACGGCCGACGACACCTTCTGCGATCTGACCGGGACGTTGGCGGGCAACGATGTCGATACCGGCGAGACGGCGACGCTGACCTATGCCGTCATCAATGCGGATCACCATGCGGCGACGACAGCTGGCGGACTCTACGGGACGCTGACGGTCAATCCCGATGGCAGCTACAGCTACGTTCCGAACGCCGCCGCGATCAACGCGCTGGCCGACGGCTCCTACGCGGATATTTTCACGGTCCAGACCACGGATGTGCACGGTGCAACCGGCACGGCCACCCTCACCGTGGACGTGACCGGCGCGGACGAGAGCGACGCTCCGGTGATCGACGTCGACCAGATTTACGTCACGCAGGAAGGCGACATGGTGTTCGTCCATGGCATCACCGTCGCCGATGCCGACGCTGCTCCCGATGAAACCTTCACACTCACTGCGGCGGCGGATTCGGGCACATATGTGGAGCCAGCATCGACGTCCGATACCTTGGCGAGCGTCAATTCGGCCCTTCAATATCTGACATACGCCGAGCCGAGCCCGGGTGGGCCTGCGACGGATAAGCTGGCGATCACCGTCACCGACAGCCACGGTGCGAGCGATACGGTCAACCTGATCTTCAATCTGGCCGAACAAGGCCCGGTGACCCTCGCCAGCACAGATGGCAAGGATGTGTTGTTCGGGACGGGCTATCAGGATCAATTCGTGTTCGCGGCCAATTCGAATCGCGACATCATTCTGGATTTCACGCACAATCAGGACCACATCGACCTGTCGGCCGTCGTGACCACCGCCAGCGTGTCCGACTGGATGGCTCAGCACGTGGCTGCGTCTGGAACGGATACTTTGATCACGCTCGATGCGGCGAACACCATCCTCGTCAAGGGTGTCAGTCTTCAGGCGAGCGACTTCATAGTGCATTCCTGACACCCCTGGGCGAAGCCGATCGTTGGCACACCAGGTCGGAGCTGCCGCTCGTCGTCAAAGCGTGATATTCCACCAGCATGAAACGTCTCAAGATCCTGCGACGGTGGTTTGCGCGAAAGTTCGGCTTTGCGCGGCTGATGTGCCTTGCGCTGCTGGTCGTGTTCGCCGGCGCGCGGCTGTGGGACCCGCCGCCGATCCAGGAATTGCGGCTGCGCACCTTCGACATGTTCCAGCTGATCGATCCTCGCCATAAGACGGCGCGGCCGGTTACCATCGTCGACATCGACGACAAGAGCCTCGCCAGGCTCGGACAATGGCCGTGGCCGCGCACGCGCATCGCCGACCTGATCCAGAACCTCACCAACAACGGCGCGGTGGCGATCGGCTTCGACGTCGTGTTCTCGGAACCCGACCGGCTCAACCCGGACCTGGTCGCGAGCCACATGCGCTATCTGGACGATGCCACCCGCGCCAAGCTGCGCGAGCTGCCGAGCAACGACCAGATACTCTCCGATGCGATCAAGCGCTCGCGCGTGGTGCTGGGCGAGACCGGGCTTCCCGAGGTTTTGACCGAGCTTGATAAATCACTTCCGCTCACGGGGGTGGCGACCGTGGGCGAGGAGAGCGCCGAACGCTTCCTGTTCGAATTTCCAGGCTTGCTGCGCAACGTGCCGATCATCGAGAGGGTTGCTGCCGGCCGCGGCCTGTTTTCGATCAGGAAAGAGCGGGACGGGTTCATCCGCCGCGTGCCGATGATCATGCGCGCCCAGGGCAACATCATGCCCTCGCTCAGCCTCGAGATCCTGCGGGTCGTCACGGGCACGCCGACGCTGCTGGTCAGGACCGACAAGACCGGCGTGCGGGCCGTGCGTCTCAAGGGCGTCGAGATCCCCACTGACAAGAACGGCCAGTTCTGGGTGCACTACGCCCGCCGGGATCCCTCGATCTACGTCTCCGCGGCCGACGTGCTCGACAACAGCGTGTCGCCGAGCAAATTCGCCGGCAAGCTGGTACTAGTCGGGACCTCCGCGGCCGGGCTCAACGACATCAAGACCACGCCGGTATCCTCGACCATGCCGGGCGTGGAGATCCACGCCCAGGTGCTGGAGAGCGTGCTGAGCGGCGCGGCGATCTCGCAGCCAAATTACGCACTCGGCGTCGAGCTGCTCGCCGCGCTCATCATCGGCCTGCTGGTGATCATATTCACGCCGAATCTCGGACCGGTGCGCCTGGTGCTTGCGGGTGGGGCCTTCGCCGCGATCCTGGTCGGCGTATCCTGGTTCTTCTACGCACAGTACCGCTATCTCATCGACTTCACCTACCCGTTGCTGTCGACCACCGCAGTCTACCTGACGCTGATCTTTGCGAGCTTCGTGCGCGAACAGCGGCAGCGCGTGCAGATTCGCGGGCAATTTGCGCAATACATGTCGCCGGTGCTGGTCGAGCAACTCGTGCAATCGCCGGAGAAGCTCGTGCTCGGCGGCGAGGAGCGCGAGATGACGATCATGTTCTCCGATGTGCGCGGCTTCACGACGATCTCGGAGAGCTACAAGCACGATCCACAAGGGCTCATCGAGCTGATGAACCGCTTCCTGACGCCGCTGACCGACGTCATCATCGAGCGGAAGGGCTACATCGACAAATATATGGGCGACGCCATCATGGCGTTCTGGAACGCGCCACTCGACGATGCCGAGCACCAGATCAACGCCTGCGAGGCCGCGATCCAGATGCTGGAGCAGATCGACACGGTCAACAAGGAGCGCGAGCAGGAAGCCGCCGAGGGCGGCCGCGTCTACATCCCGCTCAATGTCGGCATCGGCCTCAACACCGGCATCGGCGTGGTCGGCAACATGGGCTCCGACCTGAAGAAGAACTACTCGGTGCTCGGCGACAGCGTGAACCTGGCATCGCGTCTCGAAGGGCAAACCAAGGAATACGGCTTTCCCATCATCGTCGGCTCTCGCACCGCGCTCGCCGCCAAGGACAGGTTCGCGATCCTCGAGCTCGACTTCATCATGGTCAAGGGCAAGACCGAGCCGGAGGTGATCTACGCCATCGCCGGGCGCGAGGACGTGATGCACTCAGGCGCCTTCCAGCGCCTGCGCAACATCACCATCGAGATGCTCGGCTGCTACCGCGGCCGCGACTGGCAGGGCGCACTCGATGCGATCGAACGCGGCCGTCACAGCGAAGACGCCGATACGCTGGAGAAGCTGTTCAGGCTCTACGAGGCGAGGATCAAGGATTTCCAGCTCAACCCGCCGCCGGAAGGCTGGACCGGGGCCTATGCGCTGCTGACGAAGTAGTGTTTCGAGCGTGTAGTCCCGGCTAACGCCTCACACTCGCTGTCGTCCCTGCGAACGCAGGGACCCATAACCACAGGGAGTGGTTACGGCAGCGAGCGGGTAACTCCGAGTCTTCGCCAAACCACTCCCTGTGGTTATAGGTCCCGGGTCTGCGCTGCGCTTGCCCGGGACGACAGCTGAGTTTTGATGCGTGAGCACCAAATATCAACTCTCGTAGGGTGGGCAAAGGCGCGGTAGCGCCGTGCCCACGATCTTGCTCGGCAATGTAGAAATGGTGGGCACGCTTGCGCTTTGCCCACCCTACGACACCTGCGTTGGCCCCTCACTCCATCCCGATGGTCGTCAGATCCTGAAACCAGTGCTGGGCCTGCACGAACTGCTTGATCTTTGGCGACAGCGCGTGCGGGTTGGTATCGTGCACGACCCAGACCAGCGCGGCGTCGTCCACGATCAGCGCGTGCGCCTGCGCCAGCAGCTCGTCCTGCTTGGCGCTGTCGAACGTCTGCTTGGCCTCGTCGATCAGAGCATCCACCTTCGGATTCTTGTAGCCGCCCCAGTTGACGCCGACAGGCGCGATCTGGCCCGAATGGAAGAAGCGGACGATAGCGTAAAGCGGGTCTGACGTGACGTAGGCGATGTTGTTGGCGGTGATGCCGGCGTTGATCTCGTCGGCCGCGCCCTTGCGCCAGTGCGTATAGAGCGTTTCGAGCTCGACCACCTTGAAGTCGATGTCGATGCCGATCTCTTTAAAACTCTGCTGCAGGAATTCGTTCATCGGCAGCGATAGCATCTGGCCGGTACCTCCTTGCGCGATGATGAAGGTGGCCTTCAGTGGCTTGGCCTTGGAGTAGCCGGCCTCCTCGACCAGCTTCTTCGCTGCAGCCAGATCGTATTTCAGCTCGAAGCCCGGCTTGCCGAACCACGGGCTCGACGGGTCGACCTGGCCCTTGGCAGGCTTGGCAAGGCCATTCATCAGCCCGACCACGGCGTCACGGTCGATCGCGAGGTTCAGCGCCTTGCGCAGGCGGATATCGGTCCAGGGCGAGCCCGGCAGCACGCTGAGATGATAATTCCAGACATGCGGCGTGACGTTGTCGACGAGCTTCATGCCGGCCGCTTTCAGTTGCGGCACGGCATCCGGCGCCGGCGTCTCGATCAGATCGACCTGTCCCGCAAGCAGCGCGTTGGTGCGGGTCAGTGCTTCCGGCATCGGCACCAGCACGATCTTGTCGGCCTTCGGGATGCGCTTCTTATTCCAGTAGTCCACATTCTTGCTGAGTTCTGCGAGCTCGCGCGGCACCAGCTTGGTCAGCTTGAACGGGCCGGTGCCGGAGGGCTGGCTGGCGAACTTGTCCCAATCCTTGCCGAGCTTGTCGTACTGCGCAGGGCTCGATACCAGAAACCACAGCATCTGATAGGGGAAGAAGGAGTCGACCGTCTTCGTGGTGATCTCCACGGTGAAATCGTCGACCTTGGCGTAGCTCGCAACGGAGGGAAGGCGGGTCTTCACCTGCGCGCTCTGCCGTTTGTCGAATTGCGGCGCCTTGTCGTTGAGCACCTTGTCCAGATTCCAGATCACGGCGTCGGCGTTGAACTCGCTGCCGTCGTGAAACTTGACGCCCTTGCGAAGCGTGAAGCGCCATTTGGTCTTGTCGGCATCATCCACCTTCCACTCGGTGGCGAGCCCCGGCACCAGCTTGCCAGGCCGGTCGGCGACATCCATCTCCCAGGCGACCAAGGGATCGTAGATCGTGTAGGCCGTGAACTGATAGGCGCCGGCGCCGCGATCGGGCTGACCCGTGGTGAGCGGAATGTCGGCCATCGAGATGCCGTAGCGCACCACCGTTTCGGCGCGCGCCGAGATTGCGGACAACGCCAGCGCAAGCACGGCGAGACAAATCGATAGACGAACACGCATGGCCCAAAGCTCCCAGGGGATTTCGGGACCGAACTTGCAATCTTGATGCCAGAATAGGCAGCGCGGCGCGTGCACCCGCCTGCGGGCTACAAGGACTTGTCGTCGCAGGGCCAAATCGCAGAATAAGTTTCTCTTTGGCATAGCCATTGCATACGATTGCATCAAAAATAGTCATCGAAGCCGGAAAAGGATTGAGGCGATGCTTACTAAGAAGAAGAACACGCGCGCGGCATTGATCGCGGTGCTCGCTCTAACGACGGTGGCTGCATGGCCGCGCGAGGCCAGTGCCGAAACCGTGCTGCGCATCGGCATGACCGCTGCCGATATTCCGCGCACGTTGGGCCAGCCGGATCAGGGTTTCGAAGGCAACCGCTTCACCGGCCTCACCATGTACGACGCGCTGACCGGCTGGGACCTGTCCTCCGCCGAGAAGGCGAGCGTGGTGATTCCCGGCCTTGCCACCGAGTGGAAGGTCGACGATGCCGACAAGACCAAGTGGGTTTTCAAGCTGCGCCCCGGCGTGACCTTCCATGATGGCTCCCCGTTCAATGCGGATGCCGTGGTGTGGAACGTCGAGAAGGTGTTGAAGCAGGACGCGCCGCAGTTCGACGCCAGCCAGGTCGGCGTCACGGCCTCGCGCATGCCGACGCTGGCTTCTGCGAAGAAGATCGACGACATGACGGTCGAGCTCACCACCAAGGAGCCCGACAGCTTCCTGCCGATCAACCTCACCAATTTGTTCATGGCGAGCCCGGCGAAGTGGCAGCATTTCTACGACAAGGCCGAAGGCGCCGACGCCAAGGCCAAATCGCAGGCGGCGTGGACGGCCTTCGCCAAGGACGCCGCAGGCACCGGCCCGTGGAAAATGGCGAGCTTCACGCCGCGCGAGCGGCTCGAGCTCGTGAAGAACGCGAGCTATTGGGACAAGGCGCGCGTGCCCAAGGTCGACAAGATGGTGCTGTTGCCGATGCCGGAGGCCAACGCACGCACCGCGGCGCTGCTCTCCGGGCAGGTCGACTGGGTCGAGGCGCCGGCTCCGGACGCGCTGCCCGAACTGAAGCAGCGCGGCTTCAAGCTCTACGCCAACGAGCAGCCGCATGTCTGGCCGTGGCAGTTCTCCCGCGTCGAGGGTTCGCCCTGGAACGACATCCGCGTGCGCAAGGCCGCCAACCTTTGCGTGGATCGCGAAGGCCTCAAGGACGGCCTGCTCGCCGGCCTGATGGTGCCGGCGACCGGCACCTTCGAGCCCGGCCATCCCTGGCGCGGCAAGCCGAGCTTCGAGATCAAGTATGACAAGGCGGCTGCGCAAAAGCTGATGCAGGAGGCCGGCTTCGGCCCCAACAAGAAGCTGACGGTGAAGACGCAGACCTCCGCCTCGGGTTCGGGCCAGATGCAGCCCTTGCCGATGAACGAGTATCTCCAGCAGGCCCTTGCCGAATGCTACTTCGATGTGCAGCTCGACGTCATCGAATGGAACACGCTGTTCACCAACTGGCGCCGCGGCGCCAAGGATCCCTCGGCCAACGGTTCGCACGCGACCAACGTGACCTATGCGGCGATGGATCCGTTCTTCGCGCTGGTGCGCTTCCTGCAATCGGGCATGGCGCCGCCGGTCTCGAACAATTGGGGTTTCATCAACAATCCCAAGTTCGACGAGCTGGTGAAGAAGGCGCGACAGACCTTCGATCCCGCCGCGCGTGACGCCGCGCTCGCCGAGCTGCACGCGGCCTCCGTCGACGATGCCGCCTTCCTGTACGTCGCCCACGACGTCGGCCCCCGCGCGATGAGCCCGAAGGTGACCGGCGTCGTGCAGCCGAAGAGCTGGTTCATCGACTTCTCGCTGGTGTCGATGAAGTAGTTCGCACCACACGAACAGTGCACCCTCTCCCCTTGTGGGAAAGGGTGGCTTCGCGACAGCGAAGCCGGGTGAGGGGTCTCTCTCCGCGAGTGGCCCTTTCCCTCATCCGATAACGCTGTATCCGCGGGTAGAACCCCTCATCCGGCGCCGGAGCCGAAGCTTCGCTTCGGCGTCGACTTAAAAACGGCCGCCGGAGGCGGCCTATGCCACCTTCTTCCACAAGGGGAGAAGGAAGAAAGAACCAAACGTGCTCGCCTATATCGCCAGACGCATCGTCTACGTCGTTCCGATCGTCATCAGCGTCGCGCTGGTGTGTTTTCTGCTCGTGCACATCACGCCGGGTGATCCGCTGGTCGCGGTGCTGCCGGCCGATGCCTCGCAGGAGCTCGCGGCGCAGCTGCGCGCGGCCTACGGTTTTGATCGGCCGCTGCCGGTGCAGTTCGGCTTGTGGCTGATGCGCGCGCTGCACGGCGATCTCGGCAATTCCATCGCGACGGGGCGCCCGGTGCTCGCCGAAGTCATGCGCGCCGTCAGCAATACCGTCACGCTGGCGATTGCCGCCGCCATCATCGGCTTCACCATGGGCATCCTGCTCGGCCTGATCGCCGGCTACTTCCGCGAGACCTGGATCGACAAGGTCGCGACGTCCTTTGCCATTGCGGGCGTCTCCGTGCCGCACTACTGGCTCGGCATGGTGATGGTCATCATCTTCTCGGTGCAGCTGAACTGGCTGCCCGCGGTCGGCGCCGGGCCCGGCGGCTCCGCCACCTGGGCCTGGGACTGGGCACACCTGCAATACCTCGTGCTGCCGGCGATCACGACATCGGTGATTCCCATGGGTATCGTCACCCGCACGGTGCGGGCGCTGACCGGCGACATCCTGAGCCAGGATTTCGTCGAGGCCTTGCGCGCCAAGGGGCTGCATGAGCGCGGCGTGTTCCGCCACGTCATCAAGAACGCCGCGCCCACCGCGCTCGCGGTAATGGGGCTGCAATTGGGTTACATGCTCGGCGGCTCGATTCTGATCGAGACCGTGTTCTCCTGGCCGGGCTCGGGCTTCCTGCTCAACTCGGCGATCTTCCAGCGCGATTTGCCGCTGCTGCAGGGCACGATCCTGATCCTGGCGCTATTCTTCGTCTTCCTCAATCTCATGGTCGACATCGCGCAAGCCGCGATCGATCCGCGCATCAAGCGGGGCTGATAATGAGTTCAGCTGTCGCCACGCAAAAGGTGCTCCCCCTCTCCCGCTTGCGGGGAAGGGGCGGGGTGGGGGTGTCTCCGCAATCGAGGACCCCCAAGAGGAGAGAACCCTCACCCGGCGCACGGGACGATGCTTCGCATCGCCCGGAGCGCCGACCTCTCCCGCAAGCGGGAGAGGTGCACCACCTCCTTGGCTCGCATCGATCGTACCAACGACTGGGAGCCAGCCAATGAGCGACCTTCCGTTGTCCGCCACCGCCGATGCCGCGCTGCAGGCCGCGCCGGCAACCAAGGCGCGGGGTTATTGGGCGACCGTCGTCCGCCGCATCCGGCGCGACAAGGTCAGCATGGCTTGCGCGCTGGTGCTGCTGCTGATCTTCCTCTCCGCGATCCTCGCGCCCTGGCTGGGTCTGGAAGATCCCTACAAGGGCTCCATGATCCGCCGCCTGCGCCACATCGGAACCGTTGGCTACCCGCTCGGCACCGACGAGCTCGGCCGCGACATGCTGGCGCGGCTGATCTATGGGGGGCGGCTGTCTCTGGTCATCGGCATCCTGCCCGTGATCCTCGCCTTCTGCATCGGCACCTCGCTCGGCCTCGTCGCCGGCTATGTCGGCGGCAGGCTCAACACCGCGATCATGCGCACGATCGACGTGTTCTACGCCTTTCCTTCGGTGCTGCTGGCGATCGCGATCTCCGGCGCGCTGGGGGCCGGCATCCTCAATTCCATCGTGTCGTTGACGGTCGTGTTCGTGCCGCAGATCACCCGCGTCGCCGAAAGCGTCACCACGGGCGTGCGCAACATGGACTTCGTCGAGGCCGCGCGTGCCTCGGGCGCTGGACCCATCACCATCATGCGCGTGCACATCCTCGGCAATGTGCTCGGCGCGATCTTCGTCTATGCGACGAGCCTGATCTCGGTCTCGATGATCCTGGCCGCCGGTCTTTCCTTCCTTGGCCTCGGCACCAAGCCGCCGGAGCCGGAATGGGGCCTGATGCTCAACACATTACGCACCGCGATCTACGTCAATCCCTGGGTCGCCGCATTGCCGGGCGCTATGATCTTCGCGGTCTCGATCTGCTTCAACCTGCTCTCGGACGGCCTGCGCAGCGCCATGGACATCAGGAACTAGGCCATGAGCGAAACCAACACGTCCGTCGAAATGTTGGAGCCGGTCGAAGACCGCGGCGGCGTCGCGCAGCCGCTGCTGCAGGTCAACGGGCTGACCAAGCACTTCCCTGTACGCGGCGGCCTGTTCGCCGCCAAACGCACCGTGCGCGCCGTTGACAACGTCTCCTTCGCCGTTGCCAAAGGCGAGACCGTCGGCATTGTCGGTGAATCCGGCTGCGGCAAGTCCACCACCGCGCGCCTGCTGATGCATCTGATGCCGCGCGACACCGGCGACATCATCTATGACGGCATGACCGTCGGTCAGTCGCTGTCGCTGCGTGAATTGCGCCGCGGCATGCAGATGGTGTTCCAGGACTCCTACGCTTCTCTCAACCCGCGCCTGACGATCGAGGAATCGATCGCCTTCGGCCCGAAGGTGCACGGCATGGCCGATGGCGCGGCACGCGCATTGGCGCGCGAGCTGCTCGGCAAGGTGGGCTTGCGCCCGGAGAACTTTGCCAACCGCTATCCGCACGAGATCTCCGGCGGCCAGCGCCAGCGCGTGAATATCGCACGCGCGCTGGCGCTGTCGCCGCGACTTGTGATTTTGGACGAAGCGGTCTCCGCGCTCGACAAATCCGTCGAGGCGCAGGTGCTCAACCTGCTCGCCGACCTCAAGCGCGAGTTCGGCCTCACCTATCTCTTCATCAGCCACGACCTCAACGTCGTGCGCTATATCAGTGACCGCGTGCTGGTGATGTATCTCGGCGAAGTCGTCGAGCTCGGCCCGGTCGACCAGGTCTGGGACAGTCCTGCGCATCCCTACACGCGCGCGCTCCTTGCGGCGATGCCGTCGTCCGACCCCGACCGGCGCACCGAGCAGCCGCCGATCACCGGCGATCCGCCCAATCCGATCGACCCGCCCCCGGGCTGCCGCTTCCACACCCGTTGCCCGTTTGCGGAGCCGCTCTGCGCAAATGCGACACCAAAGCTCACCGCGCTCGATAATATGGGCCACGAGACCGCGTGCTACATGGCGATTCCGGGTTCAGGCCATAGCCGCGCGCCCAGGGAGAAGACCGCATGACGAGACCGACACCGAAAGAGATCAAGCCCATCGCGCAAATCGCCGGCGTCCCCGTGGACGACGAGATCGCGACGCGTATCTCCAATTCCATCGGGCCTGCCTTCGAAGGCTTCGCAGCCATTGCCGGCACGCTGCCGTTCGACCTCGAGCCCGCGCTCTATCCGATTGCGCAGACGCAGAAGGTGTCGAAATGAGCGCTGAGCCTGCATTGATGACGCTCACCGAGGTCGCGCGCGCGATCGCGATGAAGCAGCTGTCCTCGCAAGAGGCGACGCGCGCGCTGCTGCAGCGCGTCGCGCAGTGGCAGCCGCATCTCAACGCCTTCATGTCGATCGAGGCCGAGGCTGCATTGAAAGCGGCGGAGGCCGCCGATTCCGAGCTCGCCAAGGGCAATGTCCGTGGTCCCCTGCATGGCGTGCCGCTCGCGCACAAGGACATGTATTACGATGCCGGCCACGTCGCGACCTGCGGCTCGCTGATCCGCCGCGATTTCGTGCCGACCGTGACCTCCACGGCGTTGCAGCGGTTGAAGGACGCCGGCCAGGTCCGCCTCGGCACGCTGCATCTGGCCGAATTCGCCTATGGCCCGACCGGGCATAACGCCCATTACGGTCCGGTGCGCAATCCCTGGAACGTCGCGCACATCACCGGCGGCTCGTCGTCGGGCTCCGGCTCGGCGGTGGCCGCGCGGCTGACCTATGCGGCGCTCGGCTCCGACACCGGCGGCTCGATCCGCATGCCCGCGCATTTCTGCGGCGTCACGGGATTGAAGACCACGGTCGGTCGCGTCAGCCGGGCCGGCGCGATGCCGCTATCGCAGTCGCTCGACACCGTCGGCCCTCTCGCCCGCACCGCCGAGGATTGTGCGCTGCTGCTGGCGCTGATGGCCGGCGCGGACCCTGCGGACTCCACCTGCAGCCACGAGCCGCTGTCGGACTATGTCGGCGCGACCAAGGGCTCGCTGAAGGGCCTGAAGATCGGCGTGCCCAGCTCGTTCTATGTCGACGATCTCGACAGCGAGGTCGCGCGCGTGCTGGACGAGACCATCGCCCTGCTCAAGCGCGAGGGCGCCGACATCGTCACGGTTGAGCTGCCGGACCAGCGCCAATTGTCCTCGGCGAGCCAGCTCGTGCTCGCCGCCGAAGCTGCCGCCTTCCACAAGCGCTGGATGATCGAGCGTCCGCAGGATTATGGCCCGCAGGTCCTGATGCGGCTGCAGAACGGTCTCGCCGTTCCCGCCATCACCTATCTCGAGGCAATGCGCTGGCGCGGCCCCGCGCTCGCTGCGCACCATGCGGCCACCGCCGGCGTCGATGCGGTGGTCGCACCGGCGTCGCCCGTGCCGGCGCCGACGATCGAAGAGAGCGATGTCGGCGGCGGGCCGAACGCACCGGCCATGGTGCAGCGGCTAACGCTGTTCACCCGCCCGGTCAACTTCCTCGGCCTGCCGTCGCTTACCGTGCCCTCAGGCTTCACGAAAAGCGGCCTGCCGGTCGGCATGCAGCTGATCGGCCGCTCCTTCGACGAAGCGACCCTGCTCACCATCGGCGCCGCCTTCCAGCGCGTCACCGACTATCACGATCGATTGCCGAAACTGCCGTCATGACAAAGCTCGTCGAGATTTCAGGCCTCAACATCCGTTTCACCGGGGAGCGTACGGTTTATGCCGTGAACGATCTCAGTCTCTCGCTGGGTAACAGTGAGGTATTGGGCCTGCTCGGCGAGTCCGGTTCGGGCAAGAGCGTGACACTGCGTGCGCTGATGCGGCTGTTGCCGAAGAAGCGCACGCAGATTTCCGGCGCCGTCAACGTCATGGGCCGCGACGTGCTCGCCATGAACGACGAGGAGCTGTCGTCCTTCCGCGGCCAGACCGTGTCGATGATCTTCCAGGAGCCGGCATTGGCGCTGGATCCGGTCTACACCATCGGTGCGCAGATCGCCGAAAGCGTCGTGCGCCACGAGGGCAAAAGCTACGCTGAGGGCAGGGCACGCGCGCTCGAAATGCTCGAGGTCGTGCGCATTCCCTCCGCAAAACGCCGGCTCGACGCCTATCCGCACGAGATGTCCGGCGGCATGCGTCAGCGTGCCATGATCGCGCTGGCGCTCGCCTGCCGGCCAAAAATCCTGCTCGCGGACGAGCCGACCACCGCGCTCGATGCCACCGTGCAGATCCAGATCCTGCTGCTGCTGCGCGAGCTGCAGCGCGAGTTCGGCATGTCCGTCATCTTCGTCACCCACGATATCGGCGTCGCCATCGAGATCTGCGACCGTGTCGCGGTGATGTATGCCGGCCAGATCGTGGAGCAGGGCACGCTTCGCGACATCGTCCGCAGCCCGGTGCATCCCTATGCCAAGGGCCTGCTCGCCTCGACGATTCACGGCGCCAAGCGTGGCGCCCGGCTCGAAACCATCCCCGGCACGCCGCCCTCGCTGGCCGAGAAACCCCACAACTGCTCCTTCGCTCCGCGCTGCGCCGTGGCGCAGCCCCGTTGCCTGGAGCAATTGCCTGCCAATGTGCCGGTCGGGCCGGGCCGGGCGGCGCGATGTGTGCTGGCGGAGCAGGCGGCGGCGCTGTCATAATATTCGAGCGGCGCTGCAGCAGCGCTCCTTCCTTTGAAATTCCTCCATGGCAACACCTAGTTGTCACAGTTCACCGGGGACCGCAGGCAAGAGCCGTTCTACTTTGCATGGGGTTGTTTTCGACTTTTTGCCGGAGCGGGTGAAGCGGGTAGCATTCACACCCCATTCATCCCGGTTCCCGTTCCATGCGGCCGTTCATGGAGAGGGACCAGACTTATGTACATTTCCAACGAAGGCCTGCTCGTAATTCTGTTCGTCGGCCTGGTGGCCGGCTGGCTCGCCGGCAAGGTGGTGCGCGGAACGGGGTTCGGGATCATCGGCGACATCGTGGTCGGCATCGCCGGCGCGCTGGTGGCGAGCTTCCTGTTTCCGAAGCTCGGCATTCGCCTCGGCACGGGCCTGGTCTCGGAGATCGTCTATTCCGCCATCGGCGCGGTCATCCTGCTGCTGGTGGTGCGGCTGGTGCGGGGCGGCGGCCGGTTCTAGCAACCGCCCGGTTCGATCGATCGGAACTAGCCGCCTCTCCAGGACCGGGGAGGCGGCGGCGGCCACTGCACCAAAAAGCCGCAAAGACTGTGAATTACCGGACTTGCGTGCGGGGCCATCAGGGGTAGATGTGGGCCATCGGGATTTTGGATGAACCCGGCTGCGTTGGACGCAGCGCGAACATGATGTTAATCCGGGGCGAGTATCCTGAATTGCCCGTGAAATCAGGGGCCTTGGCCCCCACCTGAAAGAGATCAGACTGATGGCAGCCGGTCCTGGCGTCCGCCGTTCAGAACTCGGTGACGCCTTGCGCGCTTGTCGCACGGCGTTCGTCGGCGTCGGCTTGATGAGCTGCATGATCAACCTGCTCTATTTGACCGGGTCGATCTTCATGCTGGAGGTGTACGACCGGGTACTGCCGAGCCGCAGCGTCCCGACCCTGGTCGGCCTGATCATCCTCGCCAGCTTCCTCTACATGGCGCAGGGTGTGCTCGACATGATCCGCAACCGGATCCTGGGGCGGATCGGCACCGCGCTCGATGAAGCCCTCAACAAGCGCGTGTTCGACACCATCGTGCGCCTGCCGCTGCTGGTCGGCAGCCGCAACGAAGGCCTCCAGCCGCTGCGCGATCTCGACAACGTCCGCTCCTTCCTCGGCGGCATGGGCCCGAGCGCGTTCTTCGACCTGCCCTGGCTGCCGCTCTATCTCGCCATCTGCTTCGCCTTCCACGTCATGATCGGCGTCACCGCCCTGGCCGGCGCCATCATCCTGGTCGGGCTGACGCTGGTCACCGAGTTCATGTCCCGCCAGCCGGCGCGCGAGGCGATGGGGCTTGCCGCCCAGCGCAACGATCTCGCCCAGGCCAGCCGCCGCAACGCCGAAGTCATGGTGGCGATGGGCATGGCCGGCCGGATGAACCAGCGCTGGAGCGAGGCCAACGAAAAATATCTCGCCGGCAATCAGCGCGCGAGCGACGTCGCCGGTGGTCTCGGCGCGGTCGCAAAGGTGCTGCGCATGATGCTGCAATCGGCCGTGCTGGCGGTCGGCGCCTATCTCGTCATCCACCAGGAGGCGACCGCCGGCATCATCATTGCCGGCTCGATCCTGTCCGCCCGCGCGCTCGCGCCGGTCGATCTCGCCATTGCGCACTGGAAATCCTTCGTCGCGGCGCGCCAGAGCTGGCACCGCCTCACGCGCCTGCTGGAGCAGATGCCGGCACAGACGATGCCGACCCAGCTGCAGGCGCCCACGAGCCGGCTCTCGGTCGAAGGCGTCGCAATGGTGCCGCCCGGCGACCAGCGCCTCATCGTGCAGGACATCACCTTCGCGCTCGCCGCGGGCAACGGCCTCGGCGTGATCGGCCCGAGCGGCTCCGGCAAGTCGTCGCTGATCCGCGCGCTGGTCGGGGTCTGGCAGCCGGTGCGCGGCAAGGTGCGGCTCGACGGCGCGGCGCTCGATCAATGGTCGTCCGACATGCTCGGCCGGCACATCGGCTATCTGCCGCAGGACGTCGAATTGTTCGGCGGCACCATCGCCCAGAACATCAGCCGGTTCGATCCCGAGGCGACATCCGAGGGCATCATCGCGGCGGCGAAAGAGGCCGGCGTGCACGAGATGATCATCAAGATGCGCGAGGGCTACAACACGCAAGTCGGCGAGCAGGGCACGGCGCTTTCCGCCGGCCAGGCGCAGCGCGTGGCGCTGGCGCGCGCACTCTATGGCAACCCCTTCCTGATCGTGCTCGACGAGCCCAACTCCAACCTCGACACCGAAGGCGACGAGGCGTTGACCCGCGCCGTCCGCGCCGCCCGCGAGCGCGGCGCCATCGTCGTCGTGGTCGCGCACCGCCCGATCGGCGTCGAGGCGGTCGACCAGGTCCTGGTACTGCGCGACGGCCGCATGCAGGCGTTCGGACCCAAGGAGCAGGTGCTCGCCCAGGTTCTGCAGCCGCGTGTGACGCCGCCGGCCCCGATCAAGATCGTCAGCGAAGGCGGAGTTGCCAAGCCATGAGCACGATGGCCATCGGCGGCCCGAAGCCGGCCGCGAACAAGACCGTACGCGAATCCATCAAGTTTCACCTGATCCTCGGCTTCGTGATCGTGCTGGTCCTTGTCGTCGGTCTCGGCGGCTGGGCCTCGACCGTGCTGATCTCGGGTGCGCTGATCGCGCCGGGCCAGATCGTGGTCGAATCCAACGTCAAGAAGGTGCAGCATCCGACCGGCGGCGTGGTCGGCGAGGTGCGCGCCCGCGACGGCGACCTGGTCAAGGCCGGCGATATCGTGGTGCGGCTCGACGACACCGTCACCAAGGCCAACCTTGCCATCGTCACCAAGAATCTCGACGCCGCGCAGGCGCGTGCGGCGCGCTTGCAGGCCGAGCAGCGCGGGGTCGACAGGATCGAATTTCCGCCATCCCTGCTCGAGCGCGCCAGCGATCCCGACGTCAAGCTGCTGCTCTCCGCCGAAACCAAGCTGTTCGACGTCCGTGTCAATGGCCGCACCGGACAGAAGGCCCAGCTTCGCGAGCGCATTACGCAGCTCAACGAGGAGATCGCGGGCCTCAGCGCCCAGGAGAAGGCCAAGGATCAGGAGATCGCGCTGGTGCAGAACGAGCTCACCGGCGTGCGCGAGCTCTACGACAAGCGTCTGGTGCAGATATCGCGCCTGACCCAGCTCGAACGCGACTCGGCCCGTCTCAACGGCGAACGCGCGCAATACATCGCTTCGCGCGCCCAGGCCAAGGGCAAGATCACCGAGACCGAGCTGCAGATCATCCAGGTCGACAAGGACGTTGTGAGCGAGGTCTCCAAGGATCTGCGCGAGACCAACGACAAGATCGGCGAGCTGATCGAGCGCAAGGTCGCCGCCGAAGACCAGCTTCGCCGCATCGACATCCGCGCGCCGCAGGACGGCATGGTGCTGCAATCCACGGTGCACACGGTCGGCGGCGTCATCACCGCCGGCGACGCGCTCATGCTGATCGTGCCGCAGGCCGACGATCTCCAGGTCGAGGCCAAGGTCAATCCGGTCGACATCGACAAGCTCCAGATCGGCCAGAAGACGCTGCTGCGCCTCTCCGCCTTCAATCAACGCACCACGCCGGAGCTCAACGGCCTCGTCAGCCGTGTCTCACCCGACGTCACCACCGACCAGCGCACCGGCCAGAGCTACTACACCATCCGCGTCTCGATGCCGGCCGAGGAGATCGCTCGTCTCGGCGAGGTCAAGATGATCCCGGGCATGCCGGTGGAAGCCTTCGTCCAGACCGGCGACCGCACCATGCTGTCCTATCTGATGAAGCCGCTGCACGACCAGCTGATGCGGGCGTTCCGGGAGAAGTGACGCGCGAAAGCGCGTCATCCCGGAGCGCGCTTAGCGCGCATCCGGGATCTCGTGCGGCACACGCGGTCTCGTAGGGTGGGCAAAGGCGCAACGCGCCGTGCCCACCATCTTTCCCACGAACAAGTTGGTGGGCACGCTTCCGCCTTCGCTCTTCGAGCTACGGCGGACAAGTCGCTTTGCCCACCCTACGGCACCGCCTTCTTTGCTATAGTTCGACTCAAAGCCCCAGCAACCCGGCGGTCGAACAATGCAATCCCCATCCTCCATCGCCACCGAATCTTTCTCCGACGCCTCCCTCGCCGTCGCGCGGCTCGAAGAGATCTATGAGCGCAACACCAAGTTCCTGCGCGACCGGTTCGAGGCCTATGTCGGCGGCGAAGCGATCACGACGCGGGTGCGCGCCTATTATCCCTTCGTCCGCCTCACCACCGCGACGCATGCGCGGCTGGATTCGCGTCTCGCCTACGGCTTCGTCGCCGGGCCCGGCGTGCATGAAACCAGCGTGACGCGGCCGGATTTGTTCCGGAGCTATCTTATCGAGCAGATCGGCCTCCTGATCCAGAATCACGGCGTGCCCGTCGAGATCGGCGAGTCCGCCGAGCCGATCCCGATCCACTTCGCCTATCGCCGCGACATCAACATCGAAGCTGCGATCACCACGAGCGAGAATTCCCCTGTCGCGCGATCGCTGCGCGACGCCTTCGACGTGCCCGATCTCGCCACCATGGACGATTCGATTGCCGACGGCACCTTCGAGCTTCGGCCGGGCGCGCCCGAGCCGCTGTCGCTGTTCCGTGCTGCCCGCGTCGATTACTCGCTGCGCCGGCTCTATCACTACACCGGCACCGACCCCGAACATTTCCAGAATTTTGTCATTTTCACCAACTACCAGTTCTATGTCGACGCCTTCGCGCAGCTCTGTCAGCAGCGGCTCCAGTCGAGTGAGGCCGGCCTTGAAGCCTTTGTCGCGCCGGGCAATGTCATCACGCGCAGCGGCGGCGCAACCGGTGGCGTTGCGCCCGCGCGCATGCCGCAGATGCCGGCCTTCCACCTGGTCATGCCGGACTACCGCGGCATCACGCTGATCAACATCGGCACTGGTCCGTCCAACGCGCGCAACGTCACCGACCATGTCGCGGTGCTGCGCCCGCATGCCTGGCTGATGCTCGGCCATTGCGCGGGCCTGCGCAACACGCAGCGGCTCGGCGATTACGTGCTCGCGCACGGCTATGTGCGCGAGGACCATGTGCTCGATCGCGAGCTGCCATTGTGGGTCCCGATCCCCGCGTTGGCCGAGATGCAGGTCGCGCTGGAAGAGGCGGTTGAGGACGTTACCGGCCTCGAAGGTTTCGAGCTCAAGCGCCTGATGCGCACGGGGACGGTGGCAAGCGTCGACAACCGCAATTGGGAGATCTCCGGGCCCGAGGTGATCCGACGCATGTCGCAGTCGCGCGCGGTCGCGCTCGACATGGAATCGGCCGCGATCGCCGCCAACGGCTATCGCTTCCGCGTTCCCTACGGCACGCTGCTTTGCGTCTCCGACAAGCCGCTGCACGGCGAGATCAAGCTCGCGGGCATGGCCAGCGAATTCTACCGCCGCCGCGTCGGCCAGCATCTCGAGATCGGCCTGAAGGCGCTGGAACGGCTCAAGCAGCAGGAATCGGAGCGGCTGCATTCGCGAAAGCTGCGCAGCTTTGCCGAGGTGGCCTTCCAGTAAAGGACACTGGAACTGTCGTACGCATGCTGACGCCTCCGTGAGCGCAGCGTCCCGGAATATTGCCGCCGAGGCAGGGTTATCAATTGGTCCGGGGCCGCTTGAAACACAGGAGGCAGACATGAGCGCAGCGATGATCAGGCGCGTCGTGTTCGGTACGTTCGCGGCAGCCCTATTGTGCTCGCCGGCATTTGCCGCGGGCGGAGGCGGCGGTGGCGGAGGCGGCGGTGGCGGAGGCGGGGGCGGCGCCAGTTCCACGGATCCGTACGCCGGTGCTTATTCGGATCAGAGGTTGCAGCCGACCTATCCGAAGCGCCCGGGCGCCAAGGCAACCCAGAAAGGCAAGAAGCCGAACAATCAGTCCAGCATCGGCGATCCCGCATTCGCGGCCGGCTACCGCGTGGCCTATGACACGATCTAAGAGCGCAACGACTACGCGGCCGCGATCGCGCAAATTGAAGTCGCTCGGGCATGACGACCATCCGAACGTCGCTAACCTCATCGGCTATTCCTATCGCAAGCTCGGCGACTACGAGCAATCGCAGGTCTGGTATGAGCGCGCATTGAAGGCCGATCCGAACCACGTGCTGACGTGGCAATATTACGGGCTGTGGCAGCTCGAGCGGGGCAATCGCGAGCAGGCGCTTTATCATTTGAGCCGGATTGCCTCCATCTGCGGGACCGGTTGCGAGGAGTATCGGTCGCTGGCCGCGGCGCTCGACAGGCCGACCGGCACGGCGCTCGTCTACTGAAGCTGGAGAGCAGCTGGTTCGTCGAGCCGCTGCTGATGGGCGTCGGATGACCGCCACGTCCTTCGGCGCGGATAGTGACAAGGCGTCAGATTTTCAGCATTGTCCCGTTCGGGGGCGCGAACGGGACAATTGGATGCCGCTGACGCGCGACAAGATCATCGGCCATGACCTCGAACGGCTGGCCTTTCGCTTCACCATGCTGAGCGGCGACGAGGTCGTGCAGTGCCAGATCAGCGACGCCGCGATGGACGAGCTCGCGGGCATGCAGGGCACCGAAAGCAGTGCGCGGCAGGCGCAGTTCTTGTCGTTGCGTGAGACCATCGAGCGGATCGCGTCAGATCTCTACGACGAAGCACCGCGATTCCAGGGATATGTGGTGCGGATCTTCATGCGGCATCTGGGGCGGTGATGCCACATACTCCGGTGTCATCGCCCGCGCAGGCGGGCGATCCAGTACTCCGAGACAGTTGTGATTAAATCGATGGGCCGCGGCGTACTGGATGCCCCGCTTCCGCGGGGCATGACAGCGGTATCTGCGGCGAGACTATTCTTACTCATTCGAGAAGCAGCTCACCGCTCCAATTTCCTCAACAACAGTTTCAGCGCCGTCGCCGCGAACATTTGCATGTTGCCGAGCCGGTCGTTGTTGCCGGTCTCCAGCGTCATGACCTCCGCCACAGGTCCGCTCACCGCCATGCAGCTATGTCCGGCGGCGTCGCCGTAGCGGTTGCCGGTGGGGCCGGCTGCGCCGGTCTCGGACAGGCCCCAGTCGCTGCCAAAGCGCGTTCGCATCTGCTCCGCCAGCAGTTGCGCATAGGGCTCCGACGAGGAGCGAAAGCCCTTCATGCCTTCGTCCGAAATATCCATCAGCACGCGCCGGGCATCGCGGGTGTAGACGACCGCGCCGCCGAGGAAATAGGCGGACGCGCCGGGCACCGCGAGCAGGCTGGCCGCGATCAGGCCGCCGGTCGAAGATTCCGCAACAGCAATGGTCTGTTTGCGCGCGATCAGTTTGGCTGCGACCTGTTCCGCAATGCCGACGAGCTCTTTCATTCCGCACCCCTCATTCCTTCGCAACCGAGCTCAGCCTTCCTAGCATATGACAGGACGCTTGGCTGAGTTGCGGGCGACGGGCAGGCCTGCTTGAATGGCGGGTACAAGAAGAGACATGCGAGGGAACGTGAGAAGGGAGACGTCATGGCGTCCCTGATCGCCGGCGGGGTGGATTGCGACGTGCATCCGGCCGTGCCGCATCTGACCAGCCTGCTGCCGTACCTGAACGACTATTGGCGCGATCAGGTGACGACGCGCGGCATGGTCGACCTTATCTCGCAATCCTATCCTCAGAGTTCACCGATTACGGCGCGGCCAGACTGGCGCCCCGAAATTGGAAAACCCGGCGAAAGCCTGGAGGACATGCAGCGCCATGTGTTCGATGCTTTTAAGCTCGAGCATGCCATCTGCAATCCGCTCTACGGCGTGCAGATGGTGTTTTCGGAAGATTTGCAGGCCGCCTTCTGCCGTGCGCTGAACGACTGGTTGGCGCACGAGTGGCTCGACCGCGACAAGAGGCTGCGCGGCTCGATCGTGATCCCGACGCAAAGCGTCGAGAAGGCCGTGGCCGAAATCGAGCGCTGCGCGCTGGACAAGCGCTTCGTCCAGGTGCTGATGCTGGTGATGGGCGACACGCCGCTCGGCAAGCGCGCGCTGTGGCCGATCTATGAAGCCGCGGAACGGCTGGAACTACCCGTCGGCATTCACGCGGGTTCCGCCTATCACAATCCGCCGACCGCCGTGGGATGGGGTTCCTACCACATCGAGGATTATGTGGGGCAGGCCCAGGCGTTCCAGACCCAGCTCACCAGTCTGATCGTCGAGGGCGTGTTCGCCAAATATCCGCGCCTGAAAATGGTGATGCTGGAATCCGGCGTCTCCTGGATCTCTCCCTATCTCTGGCGCCTGCACAAGTTCTGGCGCGGGGTGCGGATGGAGACGCCTTGGGTCGACCGCGCGCCGCTGGATATTGTGCGCAGCAACATCCGTTTCTCCTTACAGCCATTTGATGCGCCGCCAGACGAGGCGACATTAATTCGCCTGTTTGATCATATGCAGTCCGACGAATTGGTCCTATTCTCCACGGACTATCCGCACTGGCAGTTCGACGGCCAGGACGCGCTGCCCGAAGGTCTCACCCCCGATCTCGTGCGCAAGATCATGATCGAAAATCCACATGCGACCTATCCCCGCCTGAAATGAGCCCGCTGCCAAAGGAGGCAAGGCGATGAATATCCAATTCCGCGAGAGCCAAGAAGCCGCTTCCCCACTGACCGTCAAAACCGCGATCGCGGACTGCGACATCCATCCGGCACGCGCCACCCGCACCGAGCTTTATCCTTATCTCGCCAAACGTTGGCAGCATCATCTCGAAGTCTACGGCGTCCATGCCTATCAGGGCATGATGGAAGGCCCGCCCTATCCGAAGGCCCAGCCCAACGCCTCGCGCCGCGATGCCTATCCGCCCGAAGGCGGCCCGCAGGGCTCCTCGCTGTCCTTCATGCAGAAGCAGCTGCTCGATCCCAACAACGTGCAGCTGGGCGTGCTCAATCCACTCAACACCGGGCAGGGCATCCGCAATCACGAACTCTCGGCCGCTTTGTGTTCGGCGATCAACGACTGGCAGATCGACAAATGGACCAGCAAGGACAAGCGGCTCAAAGCCTCGATCGTCGTCGGCAATGAGGACGGGCTGTCGGCCGCCGCCGAAATCCGCGAGCGCGCCGGCGACAAGAACTTCGTGCAGGTGCTGCTGCTCAGCCGCAATGTCGAGCCGCTCGGCCAGCGCCGTTACTGGCCGATCTACCAGGCCGCGGAGGAAGCCGGCCTTCCCGTCGGCGTCCACGCCTTCGGCTTCGGCGGCAATCCGATTACGCCGTCCGGCTGGCCGTCCTATTACATCGAGGAGATGGTGGGGCACTCGCAATGCCAGCAATCGGCGCTGGCGAGTCTCGTGCTGGAGGGGGTGTTCGAGCGCTTCCCGAAACTGAAGATGGTGATGATCGAGGCTGGCTTCGGCTGGGCGCCGTCGCTGGCCTGGCGGCTCGACAAGACCTGGCAGCGCCTGCGCAGCGAGGTGCCGCATGTGAAGCGGCCGCCGTCGGAATATATCCGCGAGCAGGTATGGTGGACGACGCAGCCGATGGAGGATCCTGAAAGCCGCGAGGATCTGTTCGATGTCATCAACTGGATCGGCTGGGATCGCCTGTTGTTTGCCACCGACTATCCGCATTGGGACTATGACGAGCCCTCCCGCGTCTTGCCTCCAGGCGTCAGCGAGGCCAATCGCGAGGCGTTCTATCTCGGCAATGCGCGCGCGCTGTACGGGATTGGTTGATGGCGCGGCATGTGATCGCGCCGGTCGATGAACTGCCGCCGGGGACGCGAAAATTTCTGGAGATCGACGGGCGGCCGATCGCGGTCTTCAACATCAAGGGCGAATATTTCGGCCTGATGAACCGTTGCCCGCATCAGGGCGCGGCGCTGTGCGAGGGCCCGCTGATCGGTCTTGCGCAGTCGAAGGAGCCCGGCGAGATCGAATACACCAGGCTCGGCGAGATCATCCGCTGCCCCTGGCACGGCTGGGAGTTCGACATCCGCACCGGCCAGTCCTATTGCGATCCCCGCCGCTTCCGCGTGAAGGCCTATCCGGCCCATGTCGAGCCGGGCGCGAGCGTGGTGAAGGGGCCATATGTGGCCGAGACGATCCCGGTGAAAGTCGAGAGCGATTACGTGGTGGTGGAGCTGTAGCCCCTTCTCTTTACCCTCCCCTGGAGGGGGAGGGTCGATCGCGCGGAGCGCGAGCGGGGTGGGGTGATCTCTCCCCAGGGGCAGCGTTCGATGCGGAGGGACCTTCACCCCACCCCGTCTCACGTTATCGCTGCGCTCAATGTGAGCCGACCCTCCCCCTCCAGGGAGGGTAAGAGGCGGCGATGATCGAAGCGACCATCAACGCCCCGCCACAGGCTCGGCCACCGCATCATATGTCGGCACCGCCTTGCCGCCGCCGCGGTACACCGTCGAGGCCGCGATGATGCCGAGCAGTGCAGCGAGCATCAGCCAGAAGCCGGGCGAGGCCTTGTCGCCGGTATGCTCGATCAGCAAGGTCGAGGCGAACGGCGTGAAGGTGCCGAACAGGGCGGCGGCGAGCGCGAAGGCGAGCGAGAAGCAGGTGGTGCGCACATGCGCCGGCACGATCTCGACCAGCGCGCCGAGCATGGTGCCGCTGTAGACGCCGAAATAGAACGAGAACATCATCTCGACCGCGAGCAGCTTGCCGAAGCTCGGGGCCGTCACCAGCCAGTGCAGCGCCGGGTAGGCGGTGACGAGCGACATGCAGGCGATCGCGATCAGCACCGGCTTGCGGCCGATCCGGTCGGACAGCGCGCCGCCGACCGGGTTCCAGAAGAAGTTGGTCACGGCGACGAGCAACGTGACCAGCAACGCGTCCTGCGTCGACAGCTTCAGCACGGTCTTGCCGAAGGTCGGCGTGTAGACGGTGACGAAGTAAAATGTCGTCGTGGTCAGGATCGCGATCATCATGCCGAGGATGACGATGCGCCAGTTGGCGAGCGCGGAGGCGAACACCTCGCTGGCCGTCGGATGCTTTTTCATGGCGAGGAAGGCCGGCGTCTCCTCCAGCGTCCGCCGCAGGACAAAGATCAGGGGGATGATCAGGCAGCCCACGAAGAAGGGAATGCGCCAGCCCCAGGCGGCGACGGTGTCGGCCGGCATCACCTCCGAAAGGATGTAGCCGAGGATCGAGGCGACGAAGATCGCGACCTGCTGGCTCGACGACTGGAAGGAGGTGTAGAAACCTCGATTGCCCGGGGTGGAGATCTCCGAGAGATAGACCGACACGCCGCCGAGCTCGACGCCGGCGGAGAAGCCCTGCAGCAGACGTCCGACCAGCACGATGATGGGCGCGGCGATGCCGATGGTCGCATAGCTCGGGCAGAATGCGATCACGACGGTGCCGAAGGCCATGATGGCGAGCGTGACGATCAAGCCCTGGCGGCGGCCGATGCGGTCGATGTAAGCGCCGAGCACGATCGCGCCGACCGGCCGCATCAACGCGCCGAGCCAGAACACGCCGAAGGTGTTGAGCAGCGATGCGGTCTCATCGGAGGAGGGGAAGAACGCCTTGCCGATCGCGGCGGCATAGAAGCCGAACAGGAAGAAGTCGAACTGCTCGAGAAAATTGCCTGACGTGGCGCGCAGGATGGCGCCGATGCGCGATTTGATCGCGGGTGGATTGGTCGATGCGGCTGGTCCAGCCATGGCGTTGCTCCCTTTGGAAAGGTCTGGCCGGACCGGGAAATCATCCCACGGCAAGGCGACAGAGACTGCGACAATCTGCCACGCCTCTTCCCGCGCGAGGCTGGGCGAGTCAATCCGTTTTGCGGAGGAAGCTGCTGATTTTTCAGGCCTTATTTTGCGTTGCAGCAATCAGCCATTGGCGGAATGCGGTCAGCTTCGGTGCTTCGCGGCGCCCCTCGGGCGCGACCAGGTAGAAGCCGGCGTCGGCCGGCAGCGCGATCTTGAAGGGCACCACGAGGCGGCCCTTGGCGATGTCGTCCTGGACGTAGGAGGTCCGTCCCATCGCGACGCCAATGCCGTCGATCGCGGCCTGGATGGTCATGAAGATCATGTCGAAGGTGATACCGGGGTGCCTCGCGATGTCGGCCGGCAGGCCTGCCGCGGTCAGCCAAAGCCGCCAATCGTCGCTGTTGGCGCTTGAGGTGTGCAGCAGCGGATGGTTTCCCAAGTCTTCGGGCCGGCGCAGTGGCTTGTCGCCACGCAATAGCGACGGACTGCACACCGGAAACAGCTCATCCGCCATCAGCCAGTCGGCGCGCAGGCCCGGCCATTGACCGCGGCCGTAGCGGATCGCGGCATCGACATTGTCGCGTTGGAAGTCGACGAAGCTGGTCGAGGTGGTGATACGAACGTCGATGCCGGGATGCTGCTCCTGGAAATCCGTCAGCCGCGGCAACAGCCATTTTGCGGCGAGCGAGGCCAGCGTCGAGACCGTCAGCACCTTGTCGTCGTCCTTGCGCAGCAACCGGTCGGTCGCAAGCCGGAGGTCGTTGAAGGCGGCGCGAACGCCGGGCAGGTAATCGCGCGCCTCCGGGGTCAGGGCCAGCGCACGGTTCTGCCGGATGAACAGGCGGATGCCGAGCTCCTCCTCGAGCCTTCGGATCTGATGGCTGATCGCGGTCTGCGTCACGTTCAGCTCGGCCGCCGCCAGCGTGAAGCTGAGATGGCGCGCGGCGGCCTCAAACGCCCGCAATCCGTTCAGGGACGGCAATCTGGCAGTCATTTGGCAGCAGGATACATGACGTTAATTCATGCGAAAAGGTACAAATTGTCGTTTGTCGCACTGCACCAGGAAGCAGATATTAGCGGTCAACTTAGCTCAAGGAGCTGAAAATGTCTACTTTGGCTGACAATTCGATGACAAATCATCATGCGCCCGGCCTGGTCCAGCAGATCGGCGAGACCCTCCACGTCTGGCACGAGCGCTACCGTAACAGGCGCGAACTCACCCAATGGACCGCCCGCGACCTTCAGGACGTCGGGTTGTCCTGGAGTGACATCGCCTGCGAGGCCGACAAACCCTTCTGGCGGGCCTGATTGGCCGCCAGGCCGGCGCCGCCTGACTGTGGGGCGCCGGCGGTCCCTTTTGTCCCGAGCATGTGTCATGACCGCTCTTCGCCTGGAAGATTTGAAGCAATATTCGGACACGCTGCGCACCCGGCAGGGCGAGGCGCTCAATGTCCGCTTCGTCGAGCCGCGCGATACCGACGAGCTTCAGCACTATTTCCGCTCGCTCTCGACCCGCTCCCGCTACAACCGTTTCTTCGGCGCGATCAGCGAGCTGCCGAACGGACTGCTGCACGACTTCCTTCAGATCGGCGAGCGCGAACGTTTCACCGTGGTCGCGACCATGATGGTCGACGGCTTCGAGACCATCGTCGCCGAGGCGCGCTATGCGCTGCAGGCCGAAACCGCGACGCTCGAATTCGGCCTGTCGGTTCATGATCGCTGGCAGGGCCACGGCATCGCCACGGCGCTTTTGAAGAATCTCGAATGCCGCGCGGCCGCGCTTGGCGCCGAGCACATCTTTGGCGACACGCTACGCTCCAACGAGGCCATGGTCTCGCTCGCCCGCAAATCCGGTTTCGCCTTCGTCAATCACCCTGATGATTGGAAGCTGGTGCGCTTCGACAAGGAGATCAGCGTCGCGGCAAAGGATATCCCCTGCGCGAGCTGGCGCCTTGCCGCCCTTTCCCGTCAGGCCGAAAGCCCCTCAGCCTCGGTTTGACATCACTGCAAGCCCGGCCTGGCATAGCCAGAGCCGGGCGTTTTTTTTGCTTGCAGATCCGTCATCCTGAGGTGCGAGACGCGCGGCGCAACGCGACGCGCGGGGAGCCTCGAAGGATGAGCGGCCCCTCTGCATCCCCGGTGTCGGACTTCGCGCAGCAACAGTCGGGCCGTCGCCCTTCGAGGGCCGCTGAAGAAGCGGCCACCTCAGGGTGACGGTCATAGATCTTCGAACGCTGCTACTTCCCCGTGAACACCGCTTTCCGCTTCTCGATGAACGCCTGCACTGCCTCCTTGTGATCGGCGGTCGTGGTAAGGCGGATCAGCCGTTCGGCTTCGTGGTCGCGCGCGGTTTCGAAGTCGAACAGCACGGCTTCGTCGAGATTATCCTTCATGTAGCGCAGCGCGAGGCGCGGGCCTTCGGCGAGCGATTTGGCCAGCGCGAAGGCCTCGGCTTGCAATTTGTCATCGGGCACGACGCGGTTGACGAGGCCGATGGCCTCCGCGCGCGCGGCATCGACACGGTCGCCGGTGAACATCAGCTCGCGCGCCCGTGCGGTGCCGACGAGGCGGGTGAGCAGCCAGGCGATGCCGTAGTCACCGCTTAGCGCGATGCGGGCGTAGCCGGTGGCGACGAAGGCCGATTGCGCGGCGATGCGGATATCACAGGCCATGGCGATGGCGAGTCCGGCGCCGACCGCGGGCCCGGGCAGGGCGGCGATGGTCGGCTTGCGCACCGATACCAGCGCGCCGGTGAGCAGCCGTTGCCGTTCCTGCAGATCGGCGATGCGATCTTCCAGCGGCATCTCGAGCTTTGCTTTGTCGCGATGGGCACCCATGCCCTTGACGTTGCCGCCGGCGCAGAACGCTTCGCCCGCGCCGGTGATCAGCAGCGCGCCGACGCCGGGATTCTCGCCGCAGCTGCGGATCATCGTGCGCAGCGCCGGTGTCAGCGCATCCGACAGCGAATTGCGCGCGTCCGGCCGGTTCAGCGTGATGACAGCGACGCGGTCGCGGATGACGCAGAGGAGCTCGTTGGTGCCGGTGTCGATGGTGGTTTCGCTGCTCATTATTCCTCCCCGCTCTCGTAGGGTGGGCAAAGCGAAGCGTGCCCACCATTGCTTTTCGCGCCGAGATGGTGGGCACGGCGCGTTGCGCCTTTGCCCACCCTACGGCATCTCGCCCTAGAACTTCTCGACCCAGGGCCGCAGCTCGAGCTCCCAGCTCCAGGCGCTGCGCGGCTGCTGCAACACGTTCCAATAGCTCTGCGCGATCGCGTCGGGATCGAGCATCGAATCCGGCTTGTCTTCGGCTTCCGTCCGCGCCGCGCTACGGATGCCGCCGTCGATCACGAAATGCGCGACATGAATGCCTTGCGGCGACAATTCGCGCGCCAGGCTCTGCGCGAGGCCGCGTAGCGCAAACTTGCCCATCGCGAACGAGGCCGACTGCGCGTAGCCCTTGACGCTGGCGGAGGCGCCGGTGAACAGGATCGCGCCGTGCTTGTTCGGCAGCATGCGTTTTGCAGCCTGTTGCGCAACCAGAAAACCGCCATAGGCGCTGACCGCGATCGCGTTGGCGACGTCGGCAGGGACGAGGTCGACGAACGGCCCGCGGGTGCGGCCGCTGGCATTGTAGACCACGAGGTCGGGCGTGCCGATCTCGCGCTCGACCAGGCCAAACAGCCGCTCGACCTCCTCCGGATCCGCCGCGTTGCAGGCATAGGCCTTCGCACCGGTCTCGCTACAGAGCGCGCCCAGCTTCTCGATCTTGCGCGCCGCCAGCGCGACGCGAATGCCTTGCGCAGCCAGCAAGCGCGCCAGCGAAGCGCTCAGGCCTTCGCCGGCACCGACGATGAGGGCGATCTTGTATTTCGGATGTTCCATGGCGTGATCTCTCGCAGACGGGAAGCCGTTGATCTATGCATGGTCCGCGCGGACAAACAGCCGGGACGTTCACAATTCCGCAGGGCGAGTTTGCTCCCTCGCGGCGATCATGCCGCCCTGACGATTTGCGGCTTTATCCGCATCCGCCGCTGGAGCATGATCGACATCATCCCAAGCGGCAAGCGCCAAATCAGCGCAAAATGTCCGCACGACGGAAACCAAGAGGACGATCATGCCCAAGCCGGCCCCAGCGCAGCCGAAGAATGTCGTGGCCGCATCATCCGGACTGCTGGCGCCCGACACCACGGGGATGAATTTCTACCGCGCCGATCCCGCGCTGACCGACCTGCTCCGCATCCATCTCCCGGAAAATCTGTTCCGCCATATCGAGCCGCATCTCGATCGTCTCGGCGAACTCGCCGGCGGCCGGCTCGACGACTGCGCGCGGCTCGCCGACCGTCATACACCGGTGCTACACCAGCGCGACAAGTTCGGCCGCGACGTGCAGTGGATCGAATATCACCCGGCCTATCGCGAATTGGAGAACGCGGCGTTCGGCGAGTTCGGCATCCACGCGCTCTCGATCCGCAAGGGCATCATGGGCTGGCCGGACAAATATCCCGTGGTGGCCAAACATGCCTTTACTTTCCTGTTCAACCAGACCGAATTCGGCATGGGTTGTCCGATCAACGTCACCGACGGCTGCGCAAAGCTGCTGGCGAATTTCGGCAGCGAGGCGCTGAAGGCGAAATATCTGGACGGCCTGACCCAGACCGACATGAGCAAGCTGACGCAAGGCGGCCAGTTCATGACCGAGAAGGAAGGCGGCTCCGACGTCGGCACGCTGACCACGCGCGCGGTGCAGGAGGGCGACCATTGGCGCCTCTATGGCGAGAAATGGTTCTGCTCGAATGCGGACGCCAAGGTGGTGATGCTGCTGGCACGGCCCGAAGGCGCCGGCCCCGGCACGCGCGGCGTCGGCCTGTTCCTGATGCCGCGCTTCCTCGACGACGGCTCGCAGAACCACTACCGGATCGTGCGTCTGAAGGACAAGCTCGGCACACGCTCGATGGCCTCGGGAGAGATCAAGCTGGAAGGCGCGATCGCCTATGCGGTCGGCAAGCTCGACCGCGGCTTCGTGCAGATGGCCGAGATGGTGAATTCGTCGCGGCTCTCCAATGGCGTCAAATCCACCGCGCTGATGCGCCGCGCCTATCACGACGCGATGACGGTTGCGACAAATCGGGTCGTGTTCGGAAATCGCATCATCGACCTGCCGCTCGGCCGACGGCAGATGCTGAAGATCATGCTGCCGGTCGAGCAGGCGCTGTCGATGAGCTTCCTCACTGCGGACGCGCTCGACCGCGCCGAGGCCGGCAGCCAGGATGCGGCGGCGCTATTGCGGATACTCACCCCGACGCTGAAATTCCGCGCCACGCGCGATGCGCGCAAGGTCTGCGGCGATGCGCTCGAGATGCGCGGCGGCATCGGCTATATCGAGGAATTCGCGACGCCGCGTCTGCTGCGCGATGCGCATCTCGGCTCGGTCTGGGAAGGCACCGGCAACATCGTCGCGATCGATGCGCTCCGGCGCGCAGTCGGTCGCCATGGCGCGGAATCCGCGCTGTCAGCCGATCTGCATGCGCGGCTCGATGACAGTGCATCCGTGCCGCAGGCCTGGCGCGACAATCTACGTGGCCTCGTCGATCGTGCGGTGGGTTTTGCGCGAGAGGTCGCGGGGAAATCCGAGAACGAAGCGGATGCGCGTCGTGCAACGAGCCTGCTCTATCATGTCGCCAGCGCGGTCGCGCTCGCCTGGGAGGCACATCGTATCCACGAGATGCGCGGCGATGCGCGCCGGTTGCTGTTGTCGCGGCTGGTGATCGATCATCGGGTGGCGCCAAGCGATCCGTTCCGGCTGACGGAAAATGCGACGCAAGCCAGGATCGCCGCGCTGCTGCTCGGCGACAGCTCAGCCAGCATGAGCGAGGTTGGCGAACTGGTTCTGGCAGCGTAGGCTGCACGCCACGATCAAACCAAGAAACGCGACAGGGAGAGCTCGATGAAGGCCGCCGTCCTCTATGAAGTCAACCAGCCGCTCGTCATCGAGGACGTCAGCCTGCCGAAGCCGGGACCGCGCGAAGTCCTGATCCGCACCACGGTCGCTGGGCTCTGCCACTCCGACCTGCATTTCATGGAAGGGCTCTATCCGCATCCGCTGCCCGCGGTGCTCGGCCACGAGTCCGCTGGCGTCGTCGAGCAGGTCGGCTCCGATGTCACTTACGTCAAGCCGGGTGACCACGTCGTCACTTGCCTGTCGGTGTTCTGCGGCACCTGCGATAACTGCACCACGGGCCGCACCGTCCTCTGCACCGACACCACCGTGAAGTTGCTGCCGGGGGCCTCAAACCGGATGCAGTGGTCCAAGCCTGAGAAGCTGCACCAGTTCCTCAATCTCTCGTCCTTTGCCGAACAGATGCTGGTGCACGAGAACGCCATCGTCAAAATCCGTAAAGAAATGCCGCTCGATCTCGCCGCGCTGATCGGCTGCGGCGTCATCACCGGCTATGGCGCGGTGGTGAATACCGCGAAGGTGACGGCCGGCGAGACCGTGGCGGTGATCGGTTGCGGCGGCGTCGGCATGGCCGCGATCAACGGCGCGCAGATCGCCGGCGCCGGCCGCATCATCGCCATCGACACCAATCCGGCCAAGCTCCAACTGGCGACCAAGCTGGGTGCGACCGACATCATCAATCCCGCCGACGGCGACGTCGTGAAGCAGGTGCGCGATCTCACCAATGGCGGCGTGCATCATTCCTTCGAGGTGCTCGGCCGCAAGGAGACAGCCGAGCAGGCGTTCGGCATGCTCGCTTCCGGCGGCACCGCCACCATCGTCGGCATGATCCCGTTCGGCCAGAAGATCGAACTGCACGGTTTCGATTTCCTGCGCGAGCGCCGGATCCAGGGCTCCTCGATGGGGTCGAACCATTTTCGCGTCGACATGCCGCGCCTGGTTGACTTCTACCTGCGCGGACGGCTGCATCTGGAGGACTGGATCTCGGCGAAATTGAAGCTGTCCGAGATCAACGAGGGTTTTGCCAACATGAAAGCCGGCAAGACGCTGCGCAGCGTGATCGTGTTCGACAGCTAGCGCCACGGACGCCGTCGTCGCTCGAAAATCGAGTCAACGCGACGCGGTCGGACCGTCGGCCGAGGCGCAACGTGTCTCCTTGACGAGAAGCAGCGTCATGGCCGTGGCGAGACCCGCGACGAGCATATACGCGAGGGATACGTTCAAGCCGGGACCCGCGAACAGCAGATAGGAGAACAATCCCGCGGTCGACGCGGTGAAGCCAAGCCAGGCAAACCTCGGAAGGCGAAATCCACGTTCGCCGTGGCGGAGATCGAGCACGAGGTAGAACACGAGAAGGGTGTTGCAGAGCGCCGCCGGCAACAGGCCCATGACGATCTCGCTCTCGAATGCGAGGTAGGATAGCACGCCATCGACTTGGGCAATCACCGCGAACGGCAGATAGCGCAGATTGAGGCAGGCCAGGGCGATCGCCGCAAGCTCGAACCCGTAGAAATAGCGCTCGTGCATCTTCGGAAGCAAATACGGCATGAGGATGAGCGATACGCACGCGACGAGCAGAATGAACTCCGGCCCCGTCCGCCTGGACTGTGCGATGAAGATCGATAGGGCAAGCCCGCTCGCCGCCGCGAGCACGAGGCCGGCGGCGACGCCGACCGTGTACGGCGTTCCTCCCGCGAACACCCAGATATTCGCTGCATTCATGGTCAGGTGATGAAATGTGTTGGCTTGGCCGAGATAGATCCCGAATACGGAGACCAGGGACCTGCCGGCGATGAGAACCGGAATGGCGAGGATCGCATAGGCTGCCGGAATAGCGGCAAGCCATGCCAGGTGGATCCTGCGGCGCAGGATCATTCCCAGCACGAACGGCCCCAGGAAGACGCCTTGGGCTTTCACCGAGCAGGCCACTGCGAACGGCACGACGCCGTTTCGGTCCCGCATGAACATCGCCACGGAAATCAGCGCGAAGAAGGTCCAGATCGAATCGGCCTGTCCCCACATTGCGCCATTGAAGAGCACTGTCGGCGCAAGCCACACCGCGCAGAAGGCCAGGGACGCGCGCAATGGCACGCTCGTCGCGCGCCAGACCATCTGGGCCACGACGATCGCGCAGCCGAACTCGAATATGGTCGAGATCATCTTCACGAGAGAAAGCGGTTGGCCTAGCCAATCGAACTGCGTGGCGATCAGCAGCAGGTAGCTGTAAAACGGCGTGTAGTTGGTGAAAGCCTCGGCCAGCCCGCCAATGCCGTGATCTCGAGCGAACGTATACCAGGTGATGTACTCGGCGGCGTCAGCGGTCGCGTGTTCCCGCGCGAGGTAACGGAGCACAAGGCCCACGAGCCCGCACCCGATCGCTATGGCGATCGGAATCCGCCATCTCTCGGGCAGCGTCTCGTCTGGATTGACGCGATGATAGGGGTCGCGGAGCGCGCCTATCTCGATTGTATCGTTTGTCACGCAATCACTCTCGCCGGATTTGAGCAGTAGCCTCGCCGGGGCTCAGAAACACTCCGAGCTTCGCAGCGCGTCCTCGTGACATGCTCGAGATCGATGCCCTAAGGGGACCTCTCGTCGCCTGCAATTTTGACGGGCGAACGATTGCCAGCTGGATAAATCTCAGATGAGCGGTTTGCCCATTGCTCGGGAAAAGATTGTTTGGTTAGCGATTTCTTTATGGCAGTCGTCGAATGACCCGCGGCCCGAGGGGGAACGGCATCGTGCCCCCTCACCGCGACACGTGTGCCGACACCGCGAGCCACTTGCCATTTTGCTTCGCCCAGCAATCGGTGTAGCGCCCCGTCGCCTGCTGGCCATCCGCCGTGGTGTAGCTCGTCGCGGCGTGGATGACGGCGAAGTCGCCCATGATGCGGATGACGACGTCGCGCTCTTTCAAGTTCCGGATAGCGATCGGCCGCGCCGTCTGCTCCAGGAAGGCGGCACGGTCGACCAGCGTCTTGTCGGGATTGGAGCAATAAAACTCCGCAGCCAGGATTTCGTCGAAACGCTTGACGTCGCAGTTCTGCACGGACGCAACGTAGTCACGGTTGAGGGCGGTCAGTTGGTCGAGGTCCTGGCTCATGGTGCTTCCTTTCCGTCAATCCGGGGCGCCCGACGCGCGAGCCCAAAATCGCGACGTTGTCGTCCTCCGTCATCGCGAGGAGCCCGCGACAAAATTGCGAAGCAATTTTGCGCTGGCGACGGAGCAATCCGGACTGTCGCCTCGAAAAATCCTGAATTGCTTCGCTTCGCTCGCAATGACGGGAAGAACTAGTCATTGAATAATGGCGGCGGCGTGAACCCGCCGAACTCACGCTCGATCAGTTCAGCGAGCTTGAGCGGCGTACGGTCTTCGAGGAAGGGGCCGATGATCTGGACGCCGACCGGCAGACCATCCTTCGACAGGCCGAGCGGAACGGCCGTGGCCGGCAAGCCCGTCAGCGTGGCGATGCCGGGCCAGGCAAGCTGGTCCGGATAAACATGGTCCTTGCCGTCGATATTGATCCGACGCTTCTCCTGCTCCGGCGAATGATCATGCGGATAGGCGGGGGTCGGCATGATCGGACAGATCACCGCATCGAATGACCTGAACAATTGCCGCCACTGCGCGCGCAGACCGGCGCGCGCGCCTTCGTCGAACACCCAGGCCTGATGGCTCGAGGTCATGCCGCGCAGCCGCTCGGCCGCAAGGCTCTTGTCGTCCGGCGAGAGTTGCGCCGCGCCGGCCCGCGCGCCGGCGAGAACGTCGGGAGGGAAGAACGCGCCCAGGAAGCTCATCAGCATACGCATGTAGAGACGCGAGGCCTCCCGGAACTCCGGAAACAGCGGGCTTTCGCGCGCGACGGTCGCGCCGGCGGCCGTCAATCGCCCGGCCAGCGTCTCGATCGCGCCGCGAATGTCGGCATTCGCAGGCAGCAACGGATGGCTGTCGATCACGAGCAGGCGGAAATCCTTCAGCCTGTCGTGGCGTGCGTCCGGCAGCGCCAGCTTGTATCCGATGCCGAGGTCGACCGGATCGGGACCGGCCATCACGTCCAGCAGCAGCGTCAGATCGGCTGCACTCCGGGCCATCGGGCCGATCACCGCCATATCGCGTTCCATCGGGACCGCAGGAAATGGCGGCGGCGTATGGCCGCGCGTGGGACAGAGATTGTATGTCGGCTTGTGCGCATAGACGCCGCAATGGAATGCCGGCACGCGCAGCGAGCCGCCGATGTCGGATCCGAGCGAGAGCGGTCCGTAGCCGGCCGCAAGCGCTGCCGACGAGCCGCCTGATGAGCCGCCGGGCGTGCGGCCGAGATCGTATGGATTGTTCGTCGTGCCGTAGATGTCGTTGTAGCTCTGCCAGTCCCCCAGGCCCACGGGAACATTGGTCTTGCCGAGAATGACGCCGCCGGCGTTCTTCACCCGGGAGATCGACAGCGCGTCTTCCGTTGGCTTGAAATCCTTTTGCGGCGTCCAGCCCCAAGTTGTGGGCAGGCCCGCGATGTTGAAGGATTCTTTCACCGTCACCGGAATTCCGAGCAGCGGTTTTTTCTCGCCGCGCGCCAGCGCCACATCCGCCTCGCGTGCCGCACTGCGGGCGCGATCAAAATCCCGCACGCAGATCGCATTGACCTTGCCGTCGTGACGCTCGATGCGGTCGATGGCATCCTGTGTAAGCTCGACCGCGGAGACCTTCTTTGCGGTCAATGCGGCCGACAGCTCGACCGCGCTCTTGAAACTCCATTCCGATCTGGCCACGGCGCTTCTCCTGCTCTTGTTGTCGGAGGATGATGCGCAGTTTGCCCGAATGCTGCAACCGCCGTTTGATCGCGATTGATGCCCGGTTAAGCCGGGGGCATGACAGCGAGGGTTGGGGCTTACGCCGCCCCGATCAACACGCCGACCGCGAGCACGATCGCGCCGCCGAGCACGATCTGGAACACGGCCTGGAGGAACGGCGTGTCCATATAGCGCGAGCGAATGAAGGCGATCGCCCACAATTCGAAGAACACGACGACGCAGGCGACCGCGGTTGCGATCCAGAACGCATTGGCCCAATGATCCGGCACCAGATAGGGCGCGGTATGGCCGAGCCCGCCGAGCGTCGTCATCGCGCCGCAGGTGATGCCGCGCAGCCAGGGCGAGCCGCGCCCCGTGAGCGATCCGTCGTCGGACAGCGCCTCGGCAAAGCCCATGCTGATGCCGGCGCCGATCGATGCGGCGAGGCCCACAAGAAACGTTTGCCAGTTCTGGTGGGTGGCGAAGGCCGCCGCGAACAGCGGCGCCAGCGTCGAGACCGATCCGTCCATCAATCCGGCGAGGCCCGGCTGCACATATTGCAGCACGAACATGCGGCGGTTGGTGCGATCCTCCTCGGCGCGGACGTCGGAATTCAGGATCTCGCCTGTCAGCTTTGCGGCGGTCTCCTCGTGACCTTTCTCGGCTTCGGCGAGATCGCCGAGCAGGCGGCGCACGCCGACGTCCTGGGCCTGTTCGGCGGCCTTCACGTAGAAGCGCTCCGCCTGCATCTCCATGGTCTCGACTTCCCTGCGGATGGCGTCGAGCGACAGGTTCTTGGTGAGCCAGACTGGGCGGCGGCGCAGGAATCCCTTGACGTCCTCGCGCCGGATCGGCGGCAGATGCTTGCCGAAGCGCTGCTCGTATAATTCCAGCAACATGTGCCGGTGGCCGCGCTCTTCCTCGGCCATCTCCTCGAAGATTTTTGCCGTGTCCGGGTAACGCTCGCGGAGGTCCTCGGCGAAGGTCATGTAGATGCGGCTGTCCTCCTCCTCGGAGGAGATCGCGACCGCAAGCACCTCGCGCTCGGTCAGATCGGCAAAATTCTTCACGGTGGCCCTGTATCAGCAGTTTAGAATTATTCTAAACTATATAAGGGGCCTGGGTTCCCGGGTCAAATCAGGCCTTGCCGGGCCTTGGCCAGGAAGTCCAGCAGCAGCCGGCTCACCGCGGCGGGCTGCTCCTGCTGCACCCAATGGCCGGCGCCGTCGACGAGATGGCAGCCGAGCATCCTTGTGCAGCCGCGCCCCTGCATCGCCTCGAGCACGCCCGGACGCTGATAAGTGCCCCAATCCTGCTTGCCCGAGATGAAGCATGAGGGCACGTCGATGCTGCGTCCTGAAAACAGCTGCATCTCGCTGTTGAGCATGCCCGACGTGCCGTAGCGATACCATTGCAGCCCGCCCTGGAATCCGGTGCGGCCATACTCGGCGCTGTAATAGGCGAGGTCGCTGTCCGGCAGCCATTGGTTGGCGGCGATCGCGGCGGGTGAGGGCATTTCCTTCGCCACCGTCTCGGCCATGGTCTGGTTCAGGTCCATCACATAGTAGGTCGGCAGCTTTGCCAACTCGTTCGCCGACCACGATGACAGCGGATACGGCTTGTTGTCGGTCCAGTCCGCGCTCTTGTGATGATAATAGGCGCGCAGGAAATCATGGACGCCCTGCGGCGCGTGCTGCATGTCGGCGTTCGCCTCGCGTGTCGAATAGTACCATTGATAGTGCTTGCGCGGCCGCGGCAGCGCGGCGAGCTCGCGATGCACGGGGTCTTCGGCGGGCGGCTTTGCCGGTGTGTCGACCGTATTGAAGGGCAGGGGCGGCGGCCCGCCGAACGGCGCGCTCATCATCGTCACCGAACGAAACACATCAGGCCTTATCAGCGCGCACCAGGATGCGACCGGGCTGCCGAAATCGTGCCCGACCACATCGACCTGCTTGTAACCGAACGCCGACACCAGAGCGAGCGCATCGCGCACCAGGTTGAAGAGCGAGAAGGGCGCGAGATCGCCGTCGTATTCCGCGCGCCATCCCGTGGTGCGGCCATAGCCGCGCTGGTCCGGCGCGATCACGTGATAGCCGGCCGCAGCCAGCGTCGGCATCACCTTGCGCCAGGAGAAGGCGAGCTCGGGGAAACCGTGCAGCAAGAGGACGCATGGCCGTCCCCTGGTCTCGAACCCGGCCTCCAGCACATGCATGCGCAAGCCGTTGATGCCGTCGACATAACGCGAGCGGATTCCGGCGGGCAGGGGGATGTCGGGGAGTGCAGTCATCGTGTCTCTCCACTCGGGTGGAATCGTAGGGTGGGCAAAGCGGAGCGTGCCCACCATAAAGAGTGGTGGGCACGGCGCGCGAAGCGCGCGCCTTTGCCCACCCTACGGCATCTCGCTAAACAGCCGCGCACACGAATGCACTGCCCTTGCGCCGGATCTTCCCCACCGAGGGCGAGGGGAAATGCGCGGTACAGCACAGCGTGTCGGTGTCGCAATAGCGTTCCAGGAAGCTGCGGCGCGTTTTCGCTGCCGCGACCGGATCGACGTCGAACTTGATCGACAGCTCCGGATAAAGCGTCTGCAGCGGCGAGTGCATGAGATCGCCGGAGAACACGGCATCGTCCTTGCCGCGGCCCATCGTGATGGCGATATGACCCGGCGTATGGCCCGGCGTCGGCAGGATGCGGACGTGATCGCCGATCTCATGATCGTTGCCGACGAGCTCGTGCCTGTTAGCCTCGACCACCGGCAGCACGCTGTCGGCGAAGGGCGGAATCTCCGTCTTCGCATTCTCCGCGAACCAGTGGTCGTATTCCTGCCTGGCGAAGACGTAGCGTGCCTTGGGGAAGGTCGGCACCCAGCGGCCGTTCTCCAGCCGCGTGTTCCAGCCGACGTGATCGACGTGCAGATGCGTGCACATCACGAAGTCGATGTCCTCGACCGCAAATCCGGCGGCGCCCAGCCCGCGCAGATAGGTGTCGTCGGTCTTCATGTTCCATTTCGGCCGAGGCCGCGGCTTGTCGTTGCCGATGCAGCTGTCGACCAGGATGGTGTGATGGGGCGTCTTCACCACATAGGACTGAAAGCACAGGAGCAGCACGTCCTGGTCATCCAGCGCCTTGTTCTCGCGCATCCATGCCCGATTCTCGGCCAGCACCTCCGCCGTCAATCCCGGCAGCATCTCCAGCGCCGGGACGAACGAGGTTTCCTGCTCGATGACGCGATGGATGGTGAGATCGCCGACCGAGAACTTCAGGCTCATGAGAACTCCGGTTGTACAGCATGATTCCGGAAAAGTGTGCAGCGGTTTTCCGACAGGATCATGCCCAGACAATCAAGCTAAAGCGCGATGACGATCATCGCGCTTTAGCTGGCCGGCGGCACCGAGATCTTCACGGAGGGCCGCTCCAACATCTTCTGGTGGAAGGCGTCGAGCTTCGGATAGGCCTTGCGCCAGCCGCAATCGGCGAAGCGGAAATCGGCATAGCCGAGCACGCAAACGAGGCCGATCTGCGAGATGTCGAAGGGACCATTGAGGACTTCGGGCATGTTCTCGAAGCGCGCCATGCCGGTCCAGGCGCGGTTCCAATGGTCGTCCGACCACGCCTGCCATTGCAGGCCCTGCGGCCGCACCATCTTCTCGTAGCGGCACAGCAGCATGGAATCGAGCATGCCGTTGATCAGCGAGTGATTGGTCTTGGCCTTCCAGCGCCGCGGGCCATAATCCGGGATCAGGCTGCCGCCGGCTATCTCGTTGAGATATTCGACGATGACGTAGGAATCCAGGATGACGTCGCCATCATTGGTGATCAGCACCGGCAGCTTCTTCAGCGGCGTGATCTTCGAATAGTCCTCATTGGCCGTGCCCGGTGCGACGCTTGCGGGCACGAGCTCGATCTTGTCGATCAACCCGAGCTCGATCGCAGCGATGCGCACCTTGCGGGCGAAGGGCGAGGCGGGGGAGAAGGTGAGCTTCATTGGAAATAACCTCTATCCAGGCACACAGTCCTCACCCTGAGGAGCGCGCCTCTTGGCGCGCGTCTCGAAGGTGGACAACGAGGGACGCTCTCTCGTTGCCCGGCGCGCGAACGCCGGGCAACCGTGCTTGTGGCGCATCCTTCGAGACGCGCGCGTTGCGCGCTCCTCAGGATGAGGGCGGCGGCTTACGCCGCGATAATCTCCTGCCTCTGCTCGCCGAGACCCTCGATGCCGAGGCTGACGACGTCGCCGACATTGAGGAAGGTCGGCGGCTTCATGCCGAGGCCGACGCCGGGCGGGGTGCCGGTCGTGATGACGTCGCCGGGCAGCAGCGTCATGAACTGCGAGACATAGGAGATGCACTTGGCCATGGAGAAGATCATGGTCTTGGTCGAGCCGGTCTGGCGGCGCTGGCCGTTGACATCCAGCCACATCGACAGGTTCTGAACGTCCTTGATCTCGTCCTTGGTTGCGAGCCACGGACCGAGCGGGCCGAACGTGTCGTGCGACTTGCCCTTGGTCCACTGTCCGAGGCGCTCGATCTGGAAGGCGCGCTCGGAGACGTCGTTGCAGACGCAGTAGCCGGCGACATAATTTAGCGCGTCGGCTTCCGAGACATATTTCGCACGGGTGCCGATGATCGCGGCGATCTCGACCTCCCAGTCGAGCTTGGTCGAGCCGCGCGGCTTTTCGACCGCATCGTTCGGGCCGGACAGCGATGTGTTTGCCTTCATGAAGATGATCGGCTCGCTCGGGATATCGGCGCCGGTCTCCTTGGCATGGTCGGAGTAGTTGAGGCCGATCGCGACGAATTTCGAGATGCCGGTGACGGGCGCGCCGAACCGCGGCTTGCCGGAGACCGCGGGCAGCGAGGTGGGGTCGAGCGCCGCCAGCTTCTTCAGGCTCTCGGGCGAATAGGCCTCGCCGGTGAGGTCCTTCAGATGCGCCGACAAGTCGCGCAACTGGCCGGATTTGTCGATCAGGCCGGGCTTTTCCGCACCCTTTTCGCCATAACGAACAAGCTTCATTCTCGTTTCTCCCTAGGAATGGACCGATCGGTTAAACAGCTTCATGGAACAGGGCGGCGGGAAATTCAACCGCCCAGAGCGGGGCGCATTGCAGCCCTCTGGATTCGATGGGCGGACGGCGCTCTTGTGTCCCGGACGCGGCGCGGCATGAAATGACGCGACGCAGAGCCGGGACCCAGATACATGGGCCCGGGCTTAGCAGCGCATCACTTCGTGCTGCGCAGCATCCGGGGCACGAGACTTAGGCTAGCGCCAAAAACCTGAATGCCTCTCCATCCCGCCTGATATGCCCGGCCGAAAAGTGCCCGCCGATCATCAGCGTCGGCGTGTCGGCAAAGCGGCCGAACAATTCGCGCCGTGTCTTTGCGGATTGGCTCTGGTCGGAATCGGCCGTCGAGGACCAGTCGAGATGTGCCATCTGGCAAGGGTGATGGGCGACGTCACCCGTGAGCAGACCCTGTTCGCCATCCGATCGGATGAGAATGCTCATATGGCCGGGACTGTGGCCGGGGGTCGGGATCATGCTGATCTCCTCGCACAGCTGGTGATCGCTCGGGATCAGATCGGCCCGGCCGGCATCGACGATCGGCTTCACGGAATCCTCGAACACGGCCCGCTTGTCCGGCTCGGTCGAATGTTCCAGCCAATGCTCGTATTCGGTCTTGCCGAAGACGTAGCGTGCCTTGGCAAATGTCGGCACCCACCGGCCGTCGACCAGCCGCGTATTCCAGCCGACATGATCGACATGAAGATGCGTGCATAGCACCGTGTCGATGCTGTCGGGCGCAAAGCCCGCCGCCATCATCGTCGCCAGGAACGGCGTGGTGCGGTTGTTCCAGGTCGGAACATTGCGGCCCTGCTTGTCGTTGCCGAGGCCCGTATCGACAACGATGCGGCGCGAAGGCGTCTCCACCACCAGCGAATGGATCGACATTTTCAGCCGGCCCTCTTCGGTGGCAAAATGCGGGATCAGCCAGGGCAGCTTCTGAACCTCTGCGTTGCTCGCGAGCGGCAGGATGAAGCGGGTCGAGCCGACCGTCTCCAGCTCCACAATCTTGGTGATTTTGACTTGGCCGACCTTCCACTGCATCCGGCGCCTTCCCATGTTCTTGCCTTGATGCCGAAAGATGCGCCGTTTCCGCCATCAAGCGCAATGGATCATCTGACGCGGTGCGGCGTTATCGCGGGAACCCCAGGAAAAAGCCGAAGAGGAAGCCATGCCAGAGCTTGCGATTTCCGCGGAGAAGGTCGCCTTCATCATCGAGAAGGCGCGTGAATTCGACGTCAAGGAGGGCGATTCCGATCCGGATTCCGGCTCGAACGCGAGCGATGACGACGCGCTCGATGTTCTCGAGGATGACGGCTCCGATCCGGTCGTCCAAGAACTTGGAAGCTTCATGATCGCCCTGAACGAGGACGAACAGCTCGATCTCGTCGCGCTGACATGGCTCGGTCGCGGTGACGGCACGATTGACGAGTGGGACGATTTGCGCGCCCGCGCGGTGGAGGCGCGCACCGAATATCGCAGCCCGCGCCGCGAAACCGTGCATTATCTGCTTGGCGAGCCGATGCTGGGCGATCTGCTCGCCGATGGTCTCGACGAATTCGGCATCGACTGGACCAACGAGCGCACGACGGCCGACTCGTCTGGTCCGAGCCAGCAGGACGAAGACGAGCCGACGAAGCAGCGGTGATGATCGGGCTCTGACGCCTCCACATCGTCATGGCCGGGCTTGACCCGGCCATCCACGTCTTACTTTGCCGAACAAAGAACGTGGATGCCCGGGACAAGCCCGGGCACGACGATCTTTCGTGGAATGCGCCGCTGCGGATGCGATGATAAGTTACAACGTCCCCGGAAACGCGCCGCCATCCAGGAGGATGTTCTGCCCCGTAATGAAGCCGGCCTTGGCGCCGCACAGGAAGGCGCAGGCATAGCCGAATTCGTCGGGCTGGCCGAAGCGGCCGGCGGGGTTGAGCTTGGCGCGCTCGGTCAGGATCTGCTCGGCCGAGACGCCGCGCTTGTCGGCCTCGGCCTTTGCGGTACCGGTCAGGCGATCCGTCTCGAACGGGCCGGGCAGCAGGCCATTGATGGTGACGTTGTTGATCACGGTCTTGCGCGACAGGCCGGCGATGAAGCCGGTGAGGCCGGCGCGCGCGCCGTTGGAGAGGCCGAGGATGTCGATCGGCGCCTTCACCGCGGCCGAGGTGATGTTGACGATGCGGCCGAACTTGCGCGCCATCATGCCGTCCACGGTCGCCTTGATCAGCTCGATCGGCGTCAGCATGTTGGCGTCGATCGCCTTGATCCAGTCGTCGCGGGTCCAGTTGCGGAAATCGCCGGGCGGTGGGCCGCCGGCATTGTTGATCAGGATGTCGGGCTCGGGGCAGGCCTTCAGCACGGCTTCGCGCCCAGCCGGCGTCGTGATGTCGCCGACGATCTCGGTGACCTTCACATCAGGATAGGCTTTTCGGATCTCGTCCGCCGTTTTCTTCAAAGCTTCCGCGCCGCGCGCGGTCAGCGTGACGTCAACGCCGGCATCAGCCAGCGAGATGGCGCAGGCGCGCCCGAGACCCTTGCTGGATGCGCAGACGATGGCGCGGCGACCTTTGATCCCAAGATCCACTGTTTCACTCCCGTAATGTCAGGCAGGTTTTGGATGCCGCTATTCTAGCCAACATCGGTGCCGCTGATAAGGCATGGGCTCGCATCAAAATGCATAGCGCGTCCGCGCGGCGATGCAAATGCGCAGGCATGATCCGGAAAAGTGCGTATCGATTTTCCGAAAAGATCATGCCCAAACAACAAAGGCGCGATCTTCTCGCGCGTCAGATGCGCCGCTCCTGCTTGAGGCGGTCGATCGCGGAGCTCGCTTCCGGGGGCAGCGATTTGAAGCCCATCTGACCCGCCGTCGAGAACAGCGGCCGCAGATGCGAGCCGGCGAGAAACGGCGGCTGTTTGTTGGCCGGCACGATCTGGTCGAACACCAGGACCAGCGTGGTGGCGACGAGACCGACCCTGATGGCGCCGAGCGCGGCGCCGCCGAGCCGGTCGCCGATACCGGCGTCGCGGATGGTGTCGTTCAGCACCAGGCGGCCGATATAGCCGAACAGCACGCCGACCACCACGAAGATGCCGAACAGCCAGATCCAGTTCTGCAGCAGAGGCGCATTCGGATTGCCGGCGATTTGCGGCGCGATCAGCGGCATCAGCGCGACCGCGATCGGCGCAGCGAGGAGATAGGCGAGGATGGTCATGGCGCTGCGGAGCAGGCCGGTCCTGAAGCCGAAGCCGGCCGCGATGGCGAGCGCGGCATAGACGGCGAGATCGAAATTGTTCATGAGCAAACCTGCCTCAATGGAACGAATGAACGCCGGACCGATCATTCCGGTTTCAGATCGCTAAAATCGTCTGTATTGATGGCTCCAAAAGCTCGAGGGTTACGCCAATGTCAGGCCTATTCGACGTCAGTAAAGAAACCATCCTCGTCACGGGCGCGAGCCAGGGGCTGGGGCGGCAATTTGCCCGGGTGCTCGCCGCTCACGGGGCGGCCGTCGCGCTCGCGGCGCGTCAGGCCGACAAGCTGAAGAGCCTGGAGGAGGAAATCCGCGGCAAGGGCGGCCGCGCCGCCGCGGTCGCGCTCGACGTCACCGACACCGCCTCGATCGCGCGGGCCGTCGATGCGGCAGAGGCTGCGCTCGGTCCCGTCACGGTGCTGATCAACAATGCCGGCATCGCCATCGAGAAGCTCGCCACCGAGCAGACCGAAGCGGATTGGGACGCGGTGATTGGCGCAAATCTCAAGGGCGCCTATTTCCTCGCGACGGAAGTCGCGCGGCGCATGATCGCGCGCAAGCAGTCAGGCAACATCGTCAACATCGCCTCCGTGCTCGGCACCGGCGTCCTGAAGGCGGTGTCGCCTTACGCGATCTCCAAGGCCGGCATCATCCAGGCCACCAAGGCGATGGCGCTGGAGCTCGCCGGCCAGAACATCCGCATCAACGCGCTCGCGCCCGGCTATATCGACACCGAGATGAACCACGCCTTCTGGTCGACCCCCGCAGGCGAGCGCCTGGCCAAGCGCATCCCGCAGCGCCGTGTCGGCGCCGAGTCCGATCTCGACGGCGCGATTCTGCTGCTGGCGTCACAGGCGTCGCGGTACATGACGGGGAGTGTGATTACCGTCGACGGTGGTTTCCTGTTGAACTAAGTCCCACCGTCGTCCCGGACAAGCGCGTCTCAAGCGCGCGCAGATCCGGGATACATAACCGCAGCTGCCGACTAACCCGTTCGGATCATATCCGCCGCCTTCTCCCCGATCATGATGGTCGGCGCATTGGTGTTGCCGCCGATCAGCGTCGGCATGATCGAGGCGTCGACGACGCGCAAGGCCTCGACGCCGTGTACCTTCAGTGCCGGATCGACCACGGCCAACGCATCCGTCCCCATCTTGCAGGTGCCGACGGGGTGATAGACGGTATCGACGCGATTGCGCAAAATGTTGCGGATGTCGTCGTCGGTTCGCACGTCGGACGTGAACATGTCCTTCTTCTGCAGCGCGCGCAGCGCCGGCGTCTCCATCAGCCGCCGCGTGGTCTTGAAGCCCGCGACCATCGTATCGAGATCCTCCGCTTCGCCCAAAAAAATCGGATCGATCATGGGCGCTGCGAGCGGATCGGCGCTCTTCAGCGACACGCTGCCGCGGCTCTTCGGCCGCAGCAGGCAGACATGGCACGAGAAGCCCGCCTCCTTGTGCTTCTTGCGGCCGTGGTCGTCGAGCATCGCGATGACGAAGTGAAGTTGGATGTCCGGTACGTCAAGGTCAGGCCGGGTTTTCAAAAAGCCGCCGCACTCGGCGAAATTGGTGGTCATCAGGCCGCGCCGTTCACGGCGATAGCGCTGGATGGCACGGAGCAGGGACGGCAACCGGCCGAGCGAGGCATGAACGAAGTGCGGATAGTCGGAGGCGTAGACGAACACGAAATCCGGGTGGTCCTGCAGATTGCGCCCGACGCCGGGCAGATGATGGAGCACGCCAATGCCGTGCGTTCGAAGCGCATCGCCATCGCCGATGCCCGACAGCATCAGCAATTGCGGTGACTGGAAGGCGCCGCCGGCAAGGATCACCTCGCGGCGCGCGCGCAGCTGCTTGGTCTGCTTGCCCTGCACATATTCGATGCCGACGGCGCGCGCCCCTTCGAACAGGATTTTCGTGGCGTGTGCCCCCGTCTCGACGCGCAGATTTGTGCGCTTGTCGATGTGGGGGTGCACATAGGCGCGCGCCGCGCTCCAGCGTTCGCCATTGTGCTGCGTCACCTGATAGCTGCCGAGCCCTTCGTGATCCTCACCGTTGAAGTCCTCGCGAATGCGGAACTGCGCCTCGCGTGCGGCCTGATGGAAGATATCATGGATCGGATTGTCCGCGCGGAGCCGGTTGACATGCAGTGGGCCGCCCTTGCCGTGATACTCGCCGTCGAAATCGGAATTGTTCTCCGAGCGCTTGAAATAGGGCAGCACGTCCGCATACGACCAGCCGGCATTGCCGAGCGAAGCCCAGTGGTCGTAGTCCCATTTGTGGCCGCGGATGTAGACCATGGCGTTGATCGCCGAGGAGCCGCCGAGGCCCTTGCCGCGCGGCTGATAGCCGATGCGGCCGTTCAGTCCCTTCTGCGGCACCGTGTCGAAGGCCCAGTTGGCCGTTTTGTAGGGCAGGGCGAGCCCAAACGGTGTGGTGATGCGCCAATTGTCGTTCGTCCCGCCCGCATCGAGCAACGCCACGGACGTCGCCGCATCCTCCGACAGCCGCCCAGCAATTGTGCAGCCGCCGGAGCCCGCGCCCACGACGACGAAATCGAATGTATCGGTCACTTGTTCCCCCGTCATTGTCATTCCGGGGCGATGCGGAGCATCGAACCCGGAATCTCGAGGTTCCGGGTTCGCTTCGCGCCCCGGAACGACTGCCCCCTACGACATGAACCGCATCAACTTCTCCAACCGCGCGATCTTGCCGCCATAGGGCGGATAGAGATCGGCGAGGCGGTTGAACTTGGAGCGATAGAATACCGGCTTCAACTTGCTGAACGTGCGAAAGCCCCATTCGCCGTGATAGGCGCCGGTGCCGGATGCGCCGACGCCGCCCATCGGCTGGTTGATTTGCGTGAAGTGAAACAGGCAGTCGTTGATGGTGGCGCCGCCGGAGATGGTGCGGGCCAGCACCTCGTCGCGCGCGGTGCCGTCCTTGCCGAACCAGTACAGCGCCAGCGGCCGGTCGCGATGGTTGATGAAGGCGATGGCGTCAGTGGGATCGCGATAGCCGAGAATCGGGAGCACCGGCCCAAAAATCTCCTCCTGCATCGCCGCCATCGCGTCGGTCGCCCCGACGATCAGCGTCGGCGGGAATTTGCGGTGCGCCTTCCAGTTCGGATCGTCCGCTTTCGCCGGCTGCAGGATTTTGGCGCCGCGCTCCGCCGCGTCCGCGACGAGGCCTTCGAGCCGGGTGTAATGCCGGTCCGAGATGATCGAGGTGTAGTCCTTGTTCGCCGGATCGGTGCCGAACATCCGCCGCATCTGGGCGCGCACGTTCTCGGCGAAAGCCTGCAACGAGCGCTCCGGCACCAGCACATAGTCCGGCGCGATGCAGGTCTGCCCTGCATTGAGCAACTTGCCGTAGGCGATGCGCTCGGCCGCTTCATCGAGGTCGGCCGAGGCGTCGATGATCGCAGGCGACTTGCCGCCGAGCTCGAGGGTAACCGGCGTCAGGTTACGCCCCGCGGCCTCCGCGACCAGCCGCCCGACCCGGGTCGAGCCGGTGAACACGAGGTGATCGAACGGCAGGCGCGCAAACGCCTCTGCGATCTCGCCCTCGATGCCGGTGACGAGCAGCTCGGTCGCATCGAATCGCGCGGCGACCGTCTCCTTCAGTAGGCCTGCGAAGTGCGGCGTGAGCTCGCTCGGCTTGATCAGGACGCGGTTGCCGGCCGCTAGCGCGCCGATCGCGGGCGCGAGCGTGAGCTGGAGCGGATAATTCCAGGGCGCGATGATGCCGACGACGCCGAGCGGCTGCGGCATCAGCCGGTTGCGCGCCGGCAGGAATTGCAGCGCGGTCGCGACCCGCTGCGGCGCCATCCAGCTCTTGAGGTACTTTGTGGCGTGCCGGATCTCGGAGAACAGCAGCATCGTCTCGGCGATGGTGGTCTCGACCGCCGAGCGGTGGCCGAAATCGGCCGAGATCGCCTGCCGGAAACGCTCCTCATTGTCGGCGACCACGCTGCGCAGCCGCGCCAGCCGGTCAAGCCGCTCGGCAAGGCCGGCCGGCGGCTGGTCCCGCGACGGCACGACCATGGCGTGGAAGGCCTCCTCCAGCGCTCCGACCGGGGCGCTCGTCAGGGATTTGTCCACGGCGATCCTCCCTCACCGGCGTTTCAGCCTTAATCTTGTTGCCGCAAGCTGGCCCTTTGTGGAACTTCTGGCAAGAGCACAGGGAACGCAGCCGAAATCGGTCGCTTCCCCTGTCATAGAGTCGAAAAAAACGTTCCCGCAGCCCTTTCCAAAGGCAGCTCGCCTTGATACATACGCCCCGCACCCGACGGGCTTTGCCCCGGGTTGCCTTCCAAGGAAGCCTTTGGGACGGACGAGAAAAGCCACGCGAACAGCGCAGGCCTCAACCGACCGTCCCCGGGATCCAACTGAAGGCAAAGCAAGTGTTTAACGCGGGGTGGAGCAGCCCGGTAGCTCGTCAGGCTCATAACCTGAAGGTCATAGGTTCAAATCCTATCCCCGCAACCAAATTCGGATTTTACCGGATCCGATACGAAAATGGCCCGCGAAAAGCGGGCCATTTTTGTTTTGGGCGACGGATCGTCGAACTGTCTCGGGCCGTCAGCGCAATGACGATTCATTCCAGGCTCATCGCGCTTTAGTCCCGGCTGCGCACTCCGCTCGGACTGTCGCCGAACCGCAGCCGGAACAGGCGGTTGAAATGCGACACGCTGGAGAATCCGACTTGCGCGGCGATCTCGGCGATGGGCCGGTTCGGAAACCGTGTGAGCAGCGCGAAGGCGCGCTTCAACCGCAGCTCGTTGACGCGCGCGACGAATGATGCGCCGGACTGCTCGAGCAATTCCTGCAGGTAGCGCGGCGAAATGTCCTGTTGGCGCGCAACGCTTGCGACCGAAAGCGCGGGATCGGCGAAGTGCTTGCCGATATGCTCGATGGCCGATGCAAGCCGCGCCGCGGCAACGGCGCCCTTGCCTTGCTCGAGCGTGCCGCGGTTCGCGCCAATGGCGAGCGCGGCAAGGTCGTGGATGTGATTGACGATCACCTGCTGCAAGGCAGGCTCGGTCGGCTCCATATCGGCCTGGATCATCCGGAGGTAGCGCAGAAACAGCTGCAGCGCCTGCTGGCGGCCGGACACCGGCTTCATGAACACGCTGCTGACATCATGCAGGCGCTCGGCGAGCGGCGTTCGCGGAAAGAGCAGCGCGAGGTGAGTTGTTCCGCACAGCCGGCCGGGCTCGTCCGGACGTACGAGCACCGCGTCGCCGAGGTTCAGCGTCACCTCGGTACCACGCTGAAACGCCAGTGCCGACGCACCGAGATTGACGATCATTCCGACGGAGTCGTCACTGGCCGCCGCCTGCGCGCGCGTCCGCTCGAGCGCCGCCGCCGTGCCGTCACACAGCGCCATTCGCACGCCCGGCAATCTCTGCAACATGGCCTCGGCGCGGAACGGGACCTCCGGCGCCAGCGGCGCAATATCGACATTGACGATGGTCCTGCCGAACTCCTCCCGCCAGCGGGTCAGCCTGTCACGTTCGGGAAGCTCGTCCGTCGTAAACCGCGTCGGCTTTGGGTCAATGTCATCGACATGCATGGCGATTGGCACCGGGAAGTTTCGGCAACCGTAACCATTCGGCTTAAGTACGGCAACGTGCATAGCGACGGTGTTATGCTGCTTTTTTCGGCGCTGGCGCGGGGAAGTGTTCGCAAAAAGAAAAGAGCGAGTTCGCAATAGATCAACGACCAGCCATCGCGCCGAACGCCCGATTCCTCATGCGACGCGCGTGCACAAGCGTGGACAACCTCGTCTCATGCGTTGCAATGCTGTTGAAACGGCGCCGCCCGTTCCTCGCCGACTCGCAATTTGCAAAGCCCGTCGCGCCTTAGATCAAGCGCGCGGAAAGCGTTGTTGCGCCTCGACGACAGCCCTCCCGCGCCAACCATGCCAGATTGTCCCGAGCGCTCGATTCAACGCCGAGCGCGCCGCTGGTTACGGGTTTGTCGGCAGCGCAGCGCGCCGCGCTGACAGCAGGGAATGGGACGCCAAAGCGTTTCCCTTGGAGGGGTCATGAAGTTCAGCACGTTGTTCGATCGCAGGCGAAACGCATTGCTGACCAGCGCGGCTCTGGGCTTGATTCTGGCAAGCGGCCTCACGACGGCGGGACATGCCGACGGCGGAACCGGCGGTGCGTCCGGCTTGGTCGCTGGCGGTGCGGGGGGTATCGGCGATTCCGGCGCGGCGGGAAGTGACGGTACTTCCAACGTAAACGGCGCTAACAGTTTCGGCAGCGGCGGCGGTGGTGGTGCCGGCGGAGGCGGAAGCGGGGGCGCGGGCGGCGGCATTCTCGGCGGTCCGGGTGGCGCGGGCGGCACGGCGGGTTCTCCAAACGGAGCGATAGGTAACAGCGGTGGCGGCGGCGGTGGTGGATTCAACGGCGTTGTGGGGGGCAACGGCGGCAACGGAGGCAGTGGGCAAAGCGTTACGGGCGGCGTTTTTGTCGCTGGAACCTTTGCTGTCGATGGGGCCGGCGGCGGTGGCGGCGGCGGCGGTGGCTCTGGCATTGGCACCGGCGGATCTGGCGGCGCGGGTGGCGGCGGAGGGACACCGATAATGAGCGCCTCATCGTCAGGCGCAGGGGATATTGTCACGGCGATTATCAGTGGCGGCGGTGGCGGAAACGGTGGCGATGGCGGCGTGGGCAACCTGCAAGGCGGATCGTTCAGCACCAGCGGCGTCGGCGGCGCTGGAGGCGCGGGCGGAATAGGGGGCGAGGGCAACGCTGATGTTACGGCGACCGGTTCGGGAGCAACTGCGAATGCGACCGGAACTGGAGGCAACGGCGGCAACGGCAGCAATGGCGGCGTCGGAAATTTGCAAGTCGGGTCGTTTACCTTCAATGCCAACAGCATCGGCGGCGCGGGTGGTGCGGGCGGGGCTGGCGGCCAGGGTATCGCAAAAGCAACTGGCAACGCGGTCGACGGTGCTGCAAGCGCGACGGCGACTGGTGGGACCGGCGGCACCGGAGGCAACGGCGGTGCAGGGCTTGAAGTCACGGGCTCGAACGTGACCGTGATCAACGCAGCAACGTCAACCGGCGGCAACGGCGGCGCTGGAGGTCACGGCGGTGCCGCCAACGCCACTGCATCGGGCGAATTCGCCACGGTTGTCTCAACCGGCGGGAACGGTGGCAAAGGAGGCATCGGCGGTGCCGGTGCAGTGTTTATCGGTTCGGGTGTCAGCTTCACCAATCTCGGCGCAGTGCAGGCCGGAAGCGGTGGTGGCGGCGGAACCGGCGGCAGTGCCGCGCATACGATAAGTGGTTTGCTCCAATCCATCACGTCGAACGTAGGCGACGCGGCCATGGGTGGCGCCGGCGGTACAGGTGTTCTGTTTGGCGGAGCCAACTCGTTTTTCAACAACGCAGGATCTGTCGCCGGCGGCGCGGGAGGTGCAAGCATTGGGTTGATAGCCGGGGGGCAAGGCGGGGCCGGGGTGCAATTCGCGGCGTCCGGAGCGAGGCTCGTCAATTCCGGCCAGATTTCCGGCGGCGATGGCGGTGCCTCATTCGGTCCCAATAAAGGTGCCGGCGGTGCCGGCGTCATTGGCTCCGGCCTCACAATCAGCAACAGCGGCACGATCAGCGGCGGTCTCGATGGCGGCGGAACCGTCAGGCAATTTGCGATCGAGCTGACCGGTGGCTCCAATGCCATCAGTCCGGGCGGCACCATCACCGGCGGAATCCAATTGCAGGCTGGTTCGCTGATGCCGGCGCTGCCCGGCTCGACGGTTGGCGCAACGCTGAACGTCAACGGTCCGATGTTCCTGGCGCCAGGTTCGGCCTACACCATCCGCGTTGGCGGCGCGGCCAACGATTCCATCACCGCCACCGGCGTTGCGACGGTGTCCGGCGCGACGGTGTCGGCGACGATCGCCGGCGGTTCGGGCAGTCCGCTCGGCCAGCACGCCATCATCACGGCCAGCGCCATCAGCGGCACGTTTGCCTCGCTCTCCGCGTCATCGACGTCAGCCTTCCTGCAGGAATCGCTGTCGTACGATGCGACGCACGTCTACCTGAACATTACCGGCAACGGCGCAGACGGCACTGTGGACTTCACGACGGTGACGCAGACGGTCAACCAGTTCAACGTCGCGTCCGCGCTGAACGCCGCTGGCAACGCCAATGGCTTCAGCGGGCCGCTCTTCAACGCCCTTGTGGGTCTTTCCGCCGCGCAGGCGCGCGCCGCGTTCACGGTCCTTGATGGCGAAGCGGCGACAGGGGCGCAGCGCGCCTCCTTCCGCTTCATGGACCAGTTTCTCAATTTGATGCTCAATCCCTTTGTCGACGGCCATTTCGGCGCCGTCACGGGCGGTGGTGTCACCGGCTTTGCGCCGGAGGAGCAGGCCAATCTGCCGCCGGAATTGGCGCAGGCCTACGCATCGATGTTCAAGGCGCCGCCACCTGCAAGCTTCGAGCAGCGCTGGAGCCTGTGGAATGCGGCGTTCGGCGGCAGCGGCAAGACCAGCGGCGATCCCGTGATCGGCTCGACCGACACCCGCCTCAGCACCTACGGTTTCGCCGGCGGTATCGATTATCGCCTCTCGCCCTCGACGGTGATCGGCCTGGCCGCGGCCGGCGGCGGCACCAATTGGGGATTGTCGAACAGTCTCGGCAGCGGCCGCAGCGAGTCCGCGCAAATCGGCGCTTATGCAAGGACCGTGATCGGCCCGGCCTACATCGCCGAGTCGATCGCCTTTGCCAATCACTGGTTCACGACCGACCGAACCGCGCTCGGCGGCAATCTGCGTGCGACCTTCACCGGCCAGAGCATCGGCGCACGCATCGAAGGAGGTTACCGTCTTGCCGTGACGCCCAACTTCGGGATCACGCCCTATGCGGCGGCGCAGGCGCAGGCATTTCGCTCCGGCGCCTACAGCGAGACCGACGTGAATAATCTGGGCTTCGGCCTGACCTATACAGCCAAACAAGCCACCGATGTTCGCACCGAGCTCGGGGCCCGTTTTGATCATCCGACATTGCTCGGTGGCACGCCGCTGATCGTGCGCGCGCGGCTGGCCTGGGCACACGATTTCGTCGACACGCCTTCGCTCAATGCGGCGTTTCAGGCGTTGCCGCTCTCGAATTTCACGGTGTTCGGCGCGCCGATCCCGCACGACTCCGGCCTCGCCTCGATCGGTGCGGATTGGTATCTGAACCAGAACTGGAAACTGCTTGCCAAATTCGATGGTGAATTTGCCAAGCGCTCGGACCTCTACGCCGGCACAGTGGCGCTGCGGTACTCCTGGTGATGCGAGCGTTCAGGAAGCAAAGGGCGCCACCGCGGATTTTACCGGATCCAATATGAAAAGGGCCCGCATCACGCGGGCCATTTTTGTTTGGGGGACGACCGCGCGAAGCCGCGATTCTTTGGTGCTGGTTCGGACAGGGACATGACGGGCCGCCGCTCCATTGGCGTGCATGCCGCGCGCAACAGCACTGCATGATTGAAGGAACACGGTCTCGATCCGCGCGTCATCTTTGTCGCCGGGCCCATCAGGCACTTGCTTTCCGGCTGTCTGTCATTCGGAAGGGCTGGTCCAATGAAGTTCGAGGATTTCGAGGCCGCCGATGTTCAGGCGGAGGAAGCGCGGATTTTCATCCGTCGGGCCGGTTCGGGACCGGCGATTCTCCTGCTGCACGGATTTCCCCAGACGCATCTGATGTGGCGAGACGTTGCGCCGTTGCTCGCGCAAGACTTCACGGTCGTTTGCGCCGATCTTCGCGGATATGGTCGCAGCGCTTGTCCGCCCTCCAGCCCGGACCACGCGCCATATTCGAAACGGGCGATGGCAAAGGACATGGTGTCCGTCATGGCAAGGCTTGGCTTCGACCGCTTTTCGGTTGCGGGCCATGATCGCGGTGGCCGTGTCGCTTACCGGCTCGCGCTCGACCATGGCAACCGCGTGGAGCGGCTCGCCGTCCTCGACGTCGTTCCGATCGCCGATGCCTGGGAGCGTGCCGACAAAGAACTGGCGGTCGGCTATTGGCCCTGGTCGTTGCTCGCGCAGCCTGAACCTCTCCCTGAGCGGCTATTGTCCGCAGCTCCCGATGCCGTCATCGACAATGCGCTCCATGGCTGGGGGTCGCGAGCAGACAGTTTCAGTCAGGCCGTCCGGACGTCCTATGTCGAGGCATTGCGCGATGAGGCGCATGTTCACGCGATCTGCGAGGAATATCGAGCGGCGGCGACGATCGATCATGAGCACGATCTGGCGGATCGCAATTCCGGCCGCCGGATTGATTGCCCTGTCCTGATCCTCTGGAGCCGCCGCGGCCCGTTGAATTCCTGGTATGCGAGCGAGGGCGGCCCCTTGGGGCTATGGCGGTCCTGGGCCGATGACGTGCAAGGAAAGCCGCTCGATGGAGGACATTTCTTTCCGGAGGATATTCCGCAGCAGACGGCCCTTGAGCTGAATCGATTCTTCGGGAGCGATAGCTAGTTGCGCGTCCGCAACCTGCGAAGATGGCTCGCTCGCATCCGGCGCGATGCCCACCACGATCTTGGTGCTGTCGGCATGCGACCGCCCCTCCGGCCAGAACTGGCCGACCTTGATGGTGCCTTCGACCTCCAAGAGTCCAACGGGCATCGGCCGCTCCTCTTAAACCGGCGCGGTCGCTCCCCTTGAGGCGGCGACCCGCGCGCGGCCCTGGCAAACAAAACGCCCGCGCACCTCAAGTGCGCGGGCGACGATCGAAGCCGGTTGGGTCTGCAGATCAAGACCTGTGCGGACAGACCATCGTCAGATTCAGCAGCGTCGGCTTGTCCGAGCCCTTCTTGTATTCCCACTCCAACCGGATCTCGTGCCGATGGGCATAGGCATCGCTTGCCGCGTGGCTGATGATCTTCGTCTTCATCGGGATCGGCGGCTCCGAGTTGAAGCATTTCCGCACGCAGGCATCGAGCAGGTCACATCGTGTCAGCGGGATGACGCCGGGCTCGTCCTTGGAGAGCGGGACCGTGTTCGGCTGGGTGCTGAGGTCGACCCGAGCCCGGCCCTTCTCCTTGTGCCAGTACTTGGCGCTGCCCTGCGGCCATATCGACGGCGGGTTCAAGATCAAATGGTACTGGCCGTATTCCAGGGTCGGCAGGTCGATGTCATCGGATGCCTTGAGCTTGGCGACGCTCTTTTTCATGTTCGCGAGGGGATAGTAATTGGCGTTCATCAAGTCTCGAAATGCCTTGCCGCTATATACCAGTCCGGCCATCGCCTCTTTCCTCGATATGTCTGTTTGTCAAAAACCGTAGCGTCTGGCCGCAACTTCGCGTCACGCGGCGGCCGATCACACAATTTGTTGTGTGCAGGCACGCTACCATCCACGACTGCACTTCGTCCAGCGAGCTACCATCCGGTAAGGTCGCGTATCCCGCAAGCCTAATTGCCATGTAGTCCTCTATTGGTAATGTAAGCCGAAGGTCTCGCGGGCGCGGGTAGCGAAGACTGCTGAGGCAGTCGTTTGAAGGCGCTGGAATGCATTGCTTCGCGTGTCAGTCGGCGATCGGTCCGGGCGATAGCTGGTGCTCCAAATGCGGAGCGGCGGTCCGCGAGCGCGCTGAGCCCGACAGCGAACGGCGGTTCGTGACCATTTTGCGCGCCGACGTCGTCGATTCCACTGGACTTGTTGCCGAGCTGGAGCCGGAGGCGGCGGTGTCGCGCCTTGAACCGGCTCTCGCGGCGATGAGAGGCGCGGTGCGCCAGTTTGGCGGCATCGTCAGCAAGGAGCTCGGGGACGGGCTGGCCGCGGTGTTCGGTGCCCCGATCGCCGACGACAACCACGCGCCGCTCGCCTGCCACGCGGCCATCGAGCTCGTCCGGCGTGTTGGCAGCCTGGGCGATCCCGGCCTTCAGGTCCGGGTCGGGCTCCACTCGGGCCATGTGGTCGCCTACATGGTCGCCAGCGAATTTTCCAAGGTTTATGAGATCGGCGGGGCCGCCCAGCATCTGGCCGCGCGGCTGGAAGCGGCGGCCGAGGCGAACCAGGTCTACGTCTCTGAGGCCTGTCAGAAGCTGGCGGACGGGCATGTCCGCTTCGAATTCCTGGGTCGCAAGACGCTCCGCGGTTTCGGCGAGCCGATGCCCGTGTACCGGGTCATGGGCGCGAGCGATCTTTCGAGCTGGCGGGTCCGGCGTGCGCGCAGTGTTTCCCGATTTGTCGACCGCACGACGGAGCGGGCCTTGCTGTGGCGTGCGGCCGAAAGGGTCAGCGCCAGCCGCCAGACCGTTCTGCTCATGGGTGACGCCGGCATCGGAAAGTCGCGGCTTGCGCACGAGTTCGCGCAGGATCTTCGCGCCAGCGGCTGGCGGCTGATCGATGCCGAGTGCAGCCCGAATCTCCAGGGCGCGCCGTACAGCGCCCTCAAGCGATTGTTGCTGTCGATCTTCGACTTGGCCGCAAGGGATCAGGTCAGGGCGGATGATCCCAGAGGGGCGTTGCCGGCCGTGCAGCAGCGAGCCATCGACGCGGTCCTGGACCTGCCGATCTCCGATCCGCAATGGGACGAACTGGAGCCGCACGCGCGCGGTCGCGCGATTTCAGATGCGAGCTGCGCGATCGTCGAGAGCATCGCCCGTCGTCAGCGCACGATCCTTCTGATCGAAGACCTGCATTGGATCGATCGGGCCAGCGATACGGTCATGGCCACTCTCTCCGCGCTGCAATGTCCCGATTTGCTCGTGCTGCTGACCACGCGGCCCAACGGGATGCCGGTGTGGATTGCGCGCTGTCACGCAGAGATCGTGGCGATGCGGCCCCTCGACGACGATTCGGGCCTGGCCATGCTCGCGGAAATGCTCGGCCCCGCCACCACCAACGCGGACCTGAAGAACCGGATCATCTCCCACACCGCCAACGTCCCGCTGTTCATCGAGGAAGTCTGCCGCAGTCTGAAGGATAGCGGCTTGCTCCTCGGTCAGTGGGGCGACCTGTCTCTTGCGCGTCCCGTGGAAGAGCTCGGCATTCCCACCAGCATTCAAGGTGTGATCGCGGCGCGGCTCGATCGCGTGTCACGACAGGAACGGTCGCTCCTGCAGATCGCCGCGGCGTTTGGTCCCCGGACAAACCAGGCCCTGCTTCGGAAGATCGCGGCCTTGCCGGAAGGCGTGCTGCAGGATTGCCTCACCGCGCTCGACCGGGCCGAACTGCTCGTCAGGATCGATAGCGAGTTGGAGGACTCGCTCGAATTTCGGCACGAGATGGTCCGGCAGGTGACCTACGATTCCATGGTCGAAAAGGTGCGCGAAAGCATCCATGCCAGCATCCTCGCAGCGCTCGAGGACGACGAGGCATCGAACGACGGGCCGGACGCGCTCTGCTATCACGCGACGAGGGCGAAGGATTGGCAGAAGGCGTTTCACCATGGCAGAAGCGCCGCTCGAAAATGTCTGGTGCGCTCAGCCTATGCCGACGCGGTCGACTATTTCGAGATCGCGATGGGGTCTCTCGACAAGACCCCGGTGACGCAAGCGCGAGAAGCAGACGCCATCGATCTCCGGATGGAGGCGCGTTTGGCCTTTGCCGGATCGGGGCGCGTCGCCGAAGCCCTGGATCTGGGACGCGAAGCCGAACGGCGCGCCGATGCAATCGGCGACATCGGGCGCAAGATCGCGGCCATGACCGTGAGAGCAGGCGCGCAGAACTTCTACGGAACGCCGGTCGAAGCTGTCGCGATCGGGGAAGAGGTCGTGCGTCTGGCGGAAAGCTCAGGCAATCCCGGCTGGCGTAATCTCGCACAATATGGTCTTGGGCAGGCCTATTTTCTCTGCGGCCGCTATCATAGCGCCGAGAAGATGCTGGCCGCGGCACGTGCCGGTCTCGTGGGCTCGGCATCGAGTGCCCCGATCGGCACGACTCCACGATCCTTGCTCCTCCTCTGCTGCATGATGAACGCCATCACCCACACCGTCATGGGCGAGCGCGACACTGCCGAGCAGCTTCAGCAACAGGCGGCTGCGATCGCGGAGGAGACCGGACGTCCCTACGACCGCGTCGCCGCCGCCTATAGCGGCGGCTGCCTGATGCTCGGCCGGGGCGACCCGGCGGCGGCCGCCGCCATTCTCGAAGACGGGTTTGTGCTGGCGCAGAAGCACGGCATCCGCCTGTTCGTGCCGGTGCTCGCCTGCCACCTCGGCATGGCCTATCTGGAGCAGGGGCTGTTCGACCGGGCGCGCGGCATGCTGACCGAGGCGCGCGAGGAGGCCAAGGCGGTCGGCTACACCTCGGCGGTGCTGCGCAGCTCGATCTACCTTGCGCTCGCGACCTGCCGCCTCGGCGATGTCAGGACCGCGCAGAACATGCTGCGCGAGGCGCGCAACACCGCCCGCCAGCAGGGGTTTTCGGGCCTCGAGGCCGAGGCCCTGTTCGGCGAAGCCGTTGTGACGCCCGCCTCGAGTACCGAGAGCAGGGCGGCCATCCTTACCGCGCTGCGTGCCGCCATCGCGATCGCCTCCGAAAGCGGCGCGGGGCCGCTCCAGCGCAAGGCCGAGGCGATGCTGACCGAGGTGCTCGCCCAGGGCAGTGAGCTGATCTGACGCCGCGCCCGGCAAGGTCTGCGCCTCACCAAACCGCCGGCCCAAAATGCCGAACGAATCTCGTAGGCAGCACAAAGGGTTAGCTACTGTGCATGGGGTTGTTTTCGACATAATTGGTCGGGCGCCGCCTCCAGACGGCTGCGAGAGGCAGCCTCGCTCACCGCAGTGACGAGCCCCTTGCACCAACGCCAAGGTGGGCTACCGTTGGTGACTAGCCGCAGGGCCAGGTGACTTTTGATCTCGATTTTTTAGCATCGCATTTTGCCGGCGCCGCCATGGCGCGACGCCTACCGGATGAGGCGGGGCCATGATCACACGGGACCAGTCAGCTTTGTTGGCGCCGGTCGAGCGCGACCTCAGGCTCGATCTCTTCCGCGGCATCGGCTTGTGGATGATCTTCCTCGATCACATCCCGCACGACGTCGTGGCCTGGCTGACGCTGCGCAATTACGGCTTCAGCGATGCGGCCGAATTCTTCGTCTTCATCTCCGGCTATCTGGTCGGCTGGATCTACGGCCCGATCGTCGCCGGGGGCTGGTTTCTCGCCGCGATGAAGCGGCTGTGGCGGCGTGCGGCCGAGCTGTATGTCGCGCACATCATGCTGTTCCTGCTGTTCACCGCGCAGATCGCCCGCACCGCGCGCCGCTTCGACAATCCGATGTACCAGCATGAGTTCAACGTGTTCAACTTCCTGGCGCATCCGGACGAGCTGATCGGGCAGGCGATCGTGCTGAAATACAAGCCGGTCAATCTCGACGTGCTGCCGCTCTACATCACGCTGGTGCTCGCCTCACCTTTCATCGTCTGGTGCCTGGTGCGCCGGCCGAACCTGACGCTCGCCGCCTCGGTCGTGCTCTACGTGCTGGCGCGCTGGTTCAACTGGAACATCGCCTCCTACCCGCCCGGCACGACCTGGTACTTCAATCCGTTCTGCTGGCAGTTGATGTTCGTGTTCGCGGCCTGGTGCGGCGTCGGCCAGATCGACAAGATCGCCAGATGGGTGTGGTCGAGGGCGGCGATGGGTCTGGCCGCGGCCTGGCTGGTGTTCGCGCTGCTGATCGTGATGACCTGGCACGTTCCCGCGCTCGAGGCGCTGATCCCGAAATGGATGATCAAGGCGATCTACCCGATCGACAAGACCGACCTCGACATGCTGCGCTTCACGCATTTCCTGGCATTGGCAATCTGGGTCACCCACTTCCTCTCGCGCAAATGGCGGGCGCTGCATGGGGTCTGGCTGCGCCCCGTGATCCTCTGCGGCCAGCACTCGCTGCCGATCTTCTGTCTCGGTGTGTTCCTGTCGTTCTCGGCGCACTGGATCCTGACGCAATACACCAAGGGCGTCTGGGAGCAGTTCGCCGTCTCCATCGTCGGCATCGTCATCATGGTCGGCGCGGCCTGGCTGCTCAACCGCGCCGAGCGCGTGCCGAACCTGTTCGTGAAGGTGACGGAGGTCGAGGAGCCGGAGATGGTCGAGAGCGCGCAGGCCGCGACCGCCGGCGCGGCCCCCGCGAGCCGCTGAAGCACCGTCCGCATGTCCTGGAGAGCCCAATGCCCAAAGGTTTGTTGACGATCGCCGGCACTCTGCTGTTTCTCGTCTGCGGTGCATCGGCGCAGGCGCCGTCGCCGGAGGCGATGAGCGCGGCACGCAAGCTCGTCGTCACCTTGAAGATCGCCGATCAATACCGCGCATTGCTGCCGCAGCTCCTGCTCAAGCTTCGGCCCGTGGTTGCGCAGGACAGGCCGGAGATTGAGCGCGACTACGATGCGGTGACGGCACCCGGCTCAGAGATCTATGCTCCGTTCGTAGCGTCCATGGTCGAGCAGATCGCGGCGTTCTATGCCCAGAGCTTCACGGTGGACGAGCTGCGCCAGATCGAGGCGTTCTATGCCCAGCCGGCCGGGAAGAAGTTTTTGGAGAAGTCGGACGCGCTGGCGCAGGCGAGTGCGCAAATCGGCCAGGACGTCAGCCAGAAGGCCGCCGACGAACTGAAGCAGCGCCTGATCGAGGCGCTGCGCCAGAAGGGGCACAAGCTGTAGAGCCGCGCGCTAAGCCAGGAATGCGCGGAACCGCCGCAGCGCGATCAGGAAGAAGATGCCGCCGATCACGGCGAGCGCGACCAGCTGCGGCCACACCGCCTCCAGGCCCGCGCCGCGGAACAGGATCGCCTGGGCGAGCATCACGAAATGCGTGTTGGGCGCCGCCAGCATGATGTCCTGGACGAATTGCGGCATGCTCTCCCGCGGCGTCATGCTGCCCGACAGGGTCTGCAGCGGCAGCAGGATCATGATCAGCAGCAGCCCGAACTGCGGCATCGAGCCGGCGACGGTGGCGAGGAAGATGCCCATGCTGGTGGTGGCAAACAGCTGCAGCGCGGCGCCGACGAGGAACAGCGCCAGCGAGCCGTCGATCGTCACCTCCAGCCATCCCTTGACGACGAAGGCGATCGACAGCCCAGAGGCGACCAGCACCACGGCCCCCATCGACCAGACCTTGCTCACCATGATCTCCAGCGGCGTGACCGGCATCACCAGGAGGTGCTCGATGGTGCCGTGCTCGCGCTCGCGGATCAGCGCCGCACCCGTCAGGATGATCGAGAGCATCGTGATCGAGGTGATCACGTGGTCGATGGCGCCGAACCAGGATTTCTTCAGCTCCGGATTGAACCGCGCCCGCAGCGCCAGCTCGATCGGCGCGGCCTGGGCATCGCGCGTATGCGCCAAAAACTCTGCGACTTCCGCGCTGACGATCTGCTCGACATAGCCGCCGCCGTTGAACGCCTGCGAGATGCGTGTCGCATCGACGTTGAGCTGGATCGTGGGCGATTTGCGCGCCAGCAGGTCGCGTTGGAAGTCGGGCGGGATGTCGAGTGCGAAAGTGTCGAGGCCGGCGTCCATCCTCCGGTCCATCTCATATTGCGAGATCAGGCGCGGCGCGGAGAAATAGGGCGCGGTGAACGCCATCTCGATGCGGGTCGAGATCGGCGAATGGTCCTCGTCGACGACCGCGATCGCGGCGCGGTTCAACGTTTCCGGCAGCGCCTTTGCGCCGGCATAAACCGCCAGCGTGAAGGAATAGACGATGAGCACGAGCAGAGTGGGGTCACGCACCAGGCCGCGCAATTCCTTGATGCCGAGCTGGAATACGTTGTCGAAGCGCATGGTCAGCGGGCCTGTTTCTTCAGCAGCATCGCGCCGGCGATCACCAGGACAGGCACCATGACTGCGAGCGCCAGGAGATCGTTGTGGAGGGTGTCGAACGCCAGGCCCTTGGAGAAGGTGCCGCGCGAGATCGTGACGAAATAGGTGGCGGGATAGAGCCGTCCAATCAGCGCGCCGGCCCCCTGCAGCGACGACACCGGGTCGATCAGCCCGGAATACTGGATGGCCGGAATCAGCGTGATCAGCACCGTGCCGAACAGGGCCGCGATCTGGCTGTTCATGAAGGCCGAGATCACCAGCCCCATGCCGGTCGTCGCCGTGACGTAAAGCAGCGCGGCGAGCGCGTAGGTCGGAAAGCTCCCAGTGAAGGGCACGCGGAAGACGACGAGGGCAAAGCCAACCAGGAGGAGGAAGTTTCCGAACGCCAGCACGACATAGGGCAGCTGCGTGCCGAGCAGGAATTCCAGCCGCGTCACCGGCGTCACGTAGAAATTGACGATCGAGCCGAGCTCCTTCTCGCGCACGACCGCGAGCGCCGCGAGCACCGCCGGGATCATCACCAGCAGCAGCGGAATAATGCCCGGCGCCATGGCGACGACGCTGATGACATCGGGATTGTAGCGATAGCGCAGCTGGAGCTGATAGGAGCCGGCGATTGCCGCCTCGCCATAGAGCTCACGGCCCATCTGCGCGAGCCAGGTGGCGTGGATCGCCTGGGCATAGGAGCGCAGCGTTTCGGCCCTGGTCGGATTGGCGCCGTCGACCCAGGCGCCGATCTCGACATGGCGGCCGCGGCTGACGTCGCGGCCGAAGCCCGCCGGCAGCTCGATGGCGAGCCCGATCTCGCCGGCGCGCATGCGGCGGTCGAGATCGGCGTAATCGGTGATAGGGGATTTTTCGGTAAAATAGCGCGAGCCCGCGATCTGGAGGCTGTAGTCGCGGCTGATCGCGCTGTCGTCGCGGTCGAGCACGGCGAAGGTCAGGTTCTCGACGTCCATGCTGATGCCATAGCCCAGCACGAACAGCAGCAGCACGCTGCCGAGGATTGCGAGCGTGGCGCGGATCGGGTCGCGCCGCAGTTCGAGTGCCTCGCGCCGGGAATAGGCGAGCATGCGCGTCGGATTGAACGTCGCACCGCGCTTGCGCGGCGGTTCCGCTGTCGCGGCCGGTAGGGGCGATGCGATCGCAGGCTGGCCGGCCGGCTCCGCCGTATCCGCGATCGCCTCCTCCAGGCAGGCGATGAAGGCCTGCTCCAGCGTCGCGGTGCCGCGCGCGGCCACGATCGCGGCGGGGGTGTCCGACGTCAGCACCTTGCCCGCATGCATCAGCGAGACCCGGTCGCAGCGCTCGGCCTCGTTCATGAAATGGGTCGAGACGAAGATGGTGACGTTGTCCTTGCGGGAGAGCTCGGCGAGGATCTGCCAGAAGCGGTCGCGGGCGACCGGATCGACGCCGGAGGTTGGCTCGTCGAGGATGAGGATGTCGGGCGCATGGATCATGGCCACCGCCAGCGACAATCGCTGCCGCAGCCCGAGCGGCAACGCATCGGGCAGGGCGTCGGCGACGTCGGCGAGGTCGAACCGGCCGATCATCTCTTTGATGCGCGGGGCGACGGTGTCCGCCGGCAGCTCGAACAGCCGCGCATGCAGGTCGAGATTTTGCGCGACCGTGAGCTCCGAATAGAGCGAGAAGCCCTGCGACATGTAGCCGATGCGCCGCCGCACCGACATGTCGCCGGCATCGATGGTCTTGCCGAACAGCCGCGCGGTGCCTTCGCTTACGGGCAGGAGGCCGGTGAGCATCTTCATGGTCGTGGTCTTGCCGCACCCGTTCGAGCCGAGGAAGCCGAAGATCTCGCCCTTCCTGATGCGGAAGCTGACGTCGTCGACGGCGACGAAGCCGTTGAACCGTCGGGTCAGGTGGTTGGCCTCGATCGCTATCTCGTCGTGGTCTTCACTCCGCGGCGGGATCACGACATCGGTATGGTCGCCGCGATCCGCTTCGGGCAAGAGGCGGATGAAGGCGTCATCGAGCGTGTCGGCCCCGGTCTGCCGCTTGAGCTCGGCAGGCGTTCCGGTCGCCAGCACGCGGCCAGCGTTCATCGCGATCAGGACATCGAACTGCGCGGCCTCTTCCATGTAGGCGGTCGATACGATCACGCTCATGCCGGGCCGGCTGTCGCGGATCGAGCTGATTAATTCCCAGAACTGGCGGCGCGACAGCGGATCGACGCCGGTGGTCGGCTCGTCCAGGATCAAGAGCTCGGGATCGTGGATCAGGGCGCAGCACAGGCCGACCTTCTGCTTCATGCCGCCGGAGAGTTTTGCTGCGGGCCGGTCAGCGAAAGCCGTGAGCCCGGTGTCGCGCAGCAGGCCGGCGATCCGCCGGTGCCGCTCGGCCTTGTCGTGTCCGAACAGGCGGCCGAAGAAGTCGATGTTCTCGAACACCGACAGCGTCGGATACAGATTCTTACCGAGGCCCTGCGGCATGTAGGCGATGTCGGGGCACACGTTGCGGCGATGGCGCGAACTCGCCATATCGCCGCCGAGGACGTTGATGCGCCCCTGCTGGATCGCGCGGGCCCCGGCGATCAGCGAGAGCAGGCTCGATTTGCCGACGCCGTCGGGGCCGATCAGTCCGACCATGCAGCCGGACGGCAGGTCGAGCGTGATCGCATCCAGCGCGCGAGTCTTGCCGTAGCTCAGGCCAACGCCTTCCAGATGCACCACGCTGCCGCGCCCGGCAGGCAGCTCGGCTGCGGCCGTCGTGCTCATCTCGTCAGCTTGATGTTGAGATTGCCGGGCCATTGCGCGGCCGGATCGAGCTGCACATACGCCATGCCGGGCAGGCCGGTCTTCACATGCTCGATGTGCTGGCGCAGCAGCTCCGGCGCGATATGCGCCTTGATGCGGAACATCAGCTTCTGGCGTTCCTCCTCGGTCTCGACGGTCTTGGGCGTGAACTGTGCGACGTCGGCGACGAAGGTGGCCTTGGCAGGGATCACGTATTGCGGGATGGCGTCGAGCACGAGGCGAACCTCGGCGCCCATCGCGACGCGCCCGGCATCGGCCGTCGGCAGGAAGAACGTCATGTAGACGTCGCCGAGATCGACCATGTTGAGGACGCGGCCGCCGGCGGCGAGCACTTCGCCGGGCTGCGACACGCGATACTGCACGCGGCCGTCGCGCGGCGCCTTCAGCACGCTGTCGTTGAGGTCGGCATTGATGCTTTCGATCGCGGCCTTCGCGGCGTCGACCGAGGCGCCGGCATCGATCACCATGGCACGGGCGGAGCTGATCGCGGCCTCGGATGCGGCGACCTGAGCGTGGGACGCGGCGAGCGCCGCCTTGGCCGTGGCGTTGGCGGAACGGTCGTCGTCCAGCACCTGCTGCGATACCGCACTGGTTCTGATCAGTTGCTCGGAACGATCGAGCTTGCGGCTCGTGGTGTCGAGCTGAGCGATGCGCTGGTCGACCACGGCCTCGGCGGCCCTGCGTTCGGCTTCACGCTGGTTCACCAGGCTCTTCGCGGTCTCGACATTGATCGTCGCGCGCTTGAGCTGCGCGTCGGCCTGGCGGCGCTGGGCCTGCAATTGCTCGGTGTCCATGCGCGCCAGAACCTGGCCCGCGCGCACGAAGTCACCTTCGTTGACCAGGATCTCGCGAATCCGGCCCGGCGTCTTGGTCGCGATGTCGATCTCGACCGCCTCGATGCGGCCGTTGCCGCGGGCGAAGCCTGCCGGCAGTGTGTTGGTATCGCGGTGCTGCCAATAGTAATAGCCGCCGCCAGCAACGAGCACGGCGATCGCGGCGATGACGCGACCCGGGGTGAAGTTCATCTGTTCAAAACGCCGTGAGGCGGCGCCCACTGTTGAGACACGAACGCCCGGCCGCCGAAGGTGCGGAAGGGCGAGCCCAACATTGCAGCGAATTTTGCATCGCAGCTTGATGCAGATCAGACGGCGGCGCGCTGCACCCGTGCCTCATGTTTGGGCGGCGCGCCATCGTCGCCGCTCGTCCGCGCAGATTGCTCAAGCGGACGAGCCAGGCTTGCTGAACAGATGACCATCCGCGATCCAGGCCGCTTCACTTCACCAGCGGGCAACCGCCATCCTTCAGGGGCCGAAACGCCTGATCGGCGGGCACCTCGGCGAGCAGCTTGTAGTAATCCCACGGCCCCTTGGATTCCTCCGGCTTCTTCACCTGGAATAGATACATGCTGTGCACCATGCGGCCGTCCTCGCGCAGCACGCCGTTGTCGGTGAAGGCGTCCTTCACCGGTAGCTCGCGCATCTTCGCCATCACCGTCTTGGTGTCCCTGATGCCGGCGGCCTGCACCGCCTTGAGGTAATGCAGCGTCGCGCTGTAGGTCGCCGCCTGGTTCATCGTCGGCATGCGCTTGACGCGCTCGAGGAAGCGCTTGCCGAAGGCACGGGTCTTGTCGTTGAGATCCCAGTAATAGGCCTCGGTGATGATCAGGCCTTGCGCGAGCTTCAAGCCCAGGCTGTGCACGTCGGAGATGAACATCACGATCGCGGCCAGGTTCTGGCCGCCGGCGACGATGCCGAACTCGCCGGCCTGCTTGATCGCGTTGATGGTGTCGCCGCCGCCGTTGGCGAGGCCGATGATCTTGGCCTTGGAAGCCTGGGCCTGGAGCAGGAACGAGGAGAAATCGGCGGTATTGAGCGGATGCTTGACGCTACCCGGCACCTTGCCGCCCGCGGCCTTCACGACATCGCCGGTATCGCGCTCGACCGAATGGCCGAACACGTAGTCGGCGGTGAGGAAGAACCAGGTGTCGCCGCCGTTCTTGACGATGGCGCTGCCGACGGTGTGCGCGTTGGCATAGGTGTCGTAGGTCCAGTGCGCGGTGTAGGGCGAGCAGGATTTTCCCGTGATGTCGGAGCTGGCCGCATCCGTCACGATCATGATCTTCTCATACTGCTTCGACAGCTCCATCACCGCGAGCGCGGTCGCCGACGTCGGCAGGTCGATGATCATGTCGACGCCTTCGGTCTCCCACCATTTGCGGGCGATGGTGGAGGCGACGTCGGGCTTGTTGAGCACGTCGGCCGAGACCATGTCGATCGGCTTGCCGAACATCTGACCGCCGAAATCCTCGATCGCCATTTTGGTGGCCTCGACATTCCCCATGCCGCCGATGTCGGAATAGACGGAGGAGAAGTCGGAGAGCACGCCGATCTTGAGCGGCGCCTGCTGGGCCGAGGCAGGGGTGATCAGGGCAGCCGACAGCAAGCTGGCCGCAGACACGAGTGCTGCGATGGGTCTCATGGATACGTTTCCTGTTGAGCGGGACTATTCTGTCCATTTGTCCGACAAAGCTAGAGCCGGGTTCCGGCGGAGTCAATTTCCTCCGCGGATGTTATGAATGATGTAGTTTGACGCACCTGACGTCAGTGCTTATAGTTTGTCGGACAATCGCCATTGGAGGCCGGTTTGCCCATCGCGCCGCTGTTTCGACCGATCGATGTCGCGCCGGCCTATCAGAAGGTCGCCGACGCCATCGAACGCGAGATCGTCAATGGCCGCATCAAGCCCGGCGATCCCATTGGCACCGAGCACGACCTGGTCCGCCAGTTCGGCGTCAATCGCTCGACCATTCGCGAAGGCATTCGTGTGCTGGAGGAGGGCGGGCTGATCCGGCGCGATTCCTCGCGCCGCCTGCACGCTTGCCTGCCGCGCTACAGCAAGCTCGCAAGCCGTCTCAGCCGCGCGCTGGTGCTGCATGAGGTCACCTTCCGCGAGCTCTATGAGGCCTCGATGACGCTGGAGGTCGCCAGCATCGAGGGCGCCGTGGAGCGCGCGACGGACGAGAACCTCGCCGAGCTCGACGCCAATCTGCTGCGCAGCGAGGCCGTGGTCGGCGATCCCGCGATGCTGGCCGAATGTGATGCCGAATTCCACGTGCTGGTCGCAAAAGCCTCGCAGAACCGCGTGCTCCAGCTCGCGCGCGAGCCCGCGGCGCAATTGTTCTATCCAACCACCGAGATGATCGTGACCGGTGTCGCCGAAGGCGGTCCGCGTCTCGTCGCGGCGCACCGCCATCTCATCGACGCGATCCGCGACCGCGACCGCGAGGCCGGCGTGCTTTGGACGCGCCGGCATTTGCAGGACTGGCGCCGCGGCTTCGAGAAGATTGCTTCGCTCGATCGCTCGGTCGAGCACATGTACATGGAGCACGCGCAGGCGGCCCGGCGAAGATAGCGCCGCATGATCCGGAAAAGTGTGAAGCGGTTTTCCGGCAAGATCATGCGCAAAAGAGAAGGCGCAAGATCTCAAACAAGAAATCCAACAAACAAAGACATCACCCGGAGGGACACATGACCGAGACCGCAGCCACCATCGCGAAGGCCCGCGAACATTCCATCGGCGATCTCCTGCGCCGCTCGGCAGGGCGCGAACCGAACAAGCTCGCAGTGAGTTGCGGGGATGTGAGCTGGACCTTTGCCGAGATGGACGCGATCTGCAACCGGCTCGGCCGCGGTCTGCTCGGGCTCGGCGTGAAGAAGGGCGACCGCCTCGCGGTGCTGTCGCGCAATTCGCACGCCTTCGCCGCGCTGCGCTTCGCAGTGGCGCGGATTGGCGCGGTTCTGGTGCCGATCAACTTCATGCTCAATCCGGACGAGATCAATTTCATCCTGAAAAGCTCCGGCGCAAAGTTGCTCGCGACCGGTCCCGATTTCGTCGAGCCGGCGAAGGCCGCCAGCGCGAAAGACTGTGCGGTCGAAAAAATGATCTGGCTGCCGGGCGAGGATCCCGCGTCGGCGCCGGCGGGCCTCACCACCTTCGACGATCTGCTTCATTCCGAAGGCTCGTTCCTGGATGCCTCGGTCGATAGCCGCGATCTCGCGCAGATCGTCTACACCTCAGGTACCGAATCGCTGCCCAAGGGTGCGATGCTGACCCACGAAGCCGTGATGTGGCAGTATGTCAGCTGTATCATCGACGGCGGCATGAGCGTGGACGACAAGTTCCTGCACGCGCTGCCGCTGTATCACTGCGCCCAGTTGGACGTGTTCCTCGGGCCACAAGTCTATCTCGGTGCCTCCGGCGTCATCACGGGCAAGCCGACGGCCGACAACATCCTGGCCCTGATCCAGGCCCACAAGATCACCTCGTTCTTCGCGCCGCCGACGATCTGGATCGCGATGCTGCGCTCGCCGAATTTCGACAAGTCGGACCTGTCGTCCCTGCAGAAGGGCTATTACGGCGCCTCGATCATGCCGGTGGAAGTTTTGCTCGAGCTTCAGCGCCGCCTGCCCGCCGTAAAATTCTGGAACTTCTACGGCCAGACCGAGATCGCGCCGCTCGCGACCGTGCTGCGGCCGGAGGACCAGCTGCGCAAGGCAGGCTCGGCGGGCAAGCCGGTGCTCAATGTCGAGACGCGCGTCGTCAATACGTCGATGGAAGACGTTGAGGTCGGCGAGGTCGGCGAGATCGTGCACCGTTCGCCGCATCTGTTGTCCGGCTATTACAACGATCCCGTGAAGACTGCGGCAGCGTTTGCCGGCGGCTGGTTTCACTCCGGCGATCTCGCCACCGTCGACGAAGAGGGCCACATCACCGTGGTCGACCGGGTCAAGGATATGATCAAGACCGGCGGCGAGAACGTCGCCAGCCGCGAGGTCGAGGAGATGGTGTATCGTATCCCGGCGGTTTCCGAGGTCGCCGTCGTCGGCCTGCCCGATCCGCGCTGGATCGAGGCGGTCACCGCCATCGTCGTGGTCAAGAGCGGCGAAAAGCTGGACGAGGACGCCGTCATCAAGCACTGCGCCGGCCAGATGGCGCATTTCAAGGTGCCCAAGCGCGTCATCTTCGTGGATGCCTTGCCGAAGAATCCGAGCGGCAAGCTGCTCAAGCGCGAGCTGCGCCAGCGCTTCGTCGGCGGCGAGACGCTCGACAAGGCGATCCAGAAGAATTTTGGCGCGTAAGGCCGGGCGGCTACTGGCTGCGTCGTGATCGAGTTCGCTAGCCGGCGCCGCCGGCCAGCTTCCTGACGTCGTCGGGCGTCTGCCCGAAGCGGCGGCGGAATGCGCGATGGAAGTAGGATACGTCGTGGAAACCGGCGAGATGCGCGATCTCGATGATCTTGCGCATGCGCATGGCGGGATTTCGCAGCAGGCGTTCGGCGCGCAGCAAACGCTGCTCCAACACGAAGCCGCTATAGGTGATGCCGGCCTGCTCGAACAGCAGCTGGATCGTGCGCGGGCTGACCCGGTGCGCGGCTGAAAGCAGGGTGAGAGACAGTGCAGGGCTGTCGAGCTGCGCCAGGATGTCGGACTTGAGGGTTTCGAGACGCGCTGCCGCCAGGCCGCGCATGCGAGCCTGCTCGGCGACATCGCCGCGCGCTCCGATCATCAGCACCGAAAGATCGAACAGGTGCTGCGAGACCGCGTCCAGCTCGGCGGGGCCGAGCTTGTCGGCATACTCATGCGCGAGATCATAATAGCGCAGGAACATCGATGTGATCGGATTGGCGCCGGGGATCGAGCGTGCAATCAAATCCTCGGCATTCGGGCACGCGCGCAGCAGCGCCTTGCGGGGCAGCAGTGCGGTCTGGAAATTGCCGTGCTCGATCTGGGTGATGCATGCGCCCTTGATCGAGGGGTCGCCGATGGTGACGTCGCCCGCGGCGATCTCCAGCGGGCGCCTTCCCATGGCCCCGGACAGCGCCGAATTGGGCGACATCGTAATGATCAATTCGTCGTTCGTGCCCAATGACACGAAAGACATTGGCGTGCCGAAAGAGGCCGAGAGCCTGACACGAGGAAGAATTGCCGGCGCTATGGTCCGGTGGACACGCCCGTCGCCGACCGGCACGAAATCGACGTTAGCCACCTGACGGCAAAACTGCTCGCGCCATCTTTCATAGGCCGGGCCATTCGGGTCGCCATCGAATGAGAGTTGTGGCTGGATCATCGATCGGAAGGGCAGGTTTGTTGGCGGTTTACGGCAGGTTGTATCGTCAGGCCGGTGGCCCGCAACGGCAAAAGCGGCCGATTGCGTGATAAGCCACTCGCAATGGCGCGCAGAGACCGCGACCAGGTGCCGCAGTCCCCGTGTGCGTGGAGTGCAAAAGCACTTTGCGCCGTGGCGTTCGGGTGGCGGTGAGCTTCAGTACTTCTTCACTGCCGCCCCGAACGCCAGCCACAGCACCATTGAGGCGAGGCCGAAGCCGCCGAGCAGCAGGAAGGTCGGCCCGTAGCCGATCCATTGCGCGATCCAGCCGCCGAGCGCCGGACTGAGGCTGGCGCCGATGCCCTGCACCGTAATCACGGCGCCCTGGCCGAGATTGATGCGGCCGCTGCCGTTCAGCGCGCGCGCGACCATGCCGGGGACGGCAACCGTCTGCAGGCCGGTGCCGATACCGTCGAGCACCTGCATCGGTACGACGCCCCACCATCCCGTGACGAAGAAGGCCAGCACGCCGCGGATCGGCAGGAACATGAAGGACACCAGGATCACGGGCCAGTAGTTGCGCTTGCTCGCGGCCTTCATCGCGATCAGCGAGGTCACGATCATGACGCCTTGCGCGATCACCACGGTGGTCGCGACGAAGCTCGGGCCGTTGGCCTGTCCCTCGGCCACCGCCGCAAGTCCGTAGAGCGGAACGATGGCGGCATTGCCGAGATGGAAAAGGGCGAGCGCAAGTGCCAACACGAGCAGCGGCTTGTGCTTGAGCAGCATCGTCATCGCATCCGGCGGAGCCTTGGAGTCGTCTTCCTTGCTGCCGCGTGCGGCACGGTCGTCGATCGCCTTGGCGGGGATCATCATCACACAGGCGATCGCGATGGCGCCGAACACGGCCGCCAGCACGAACACAGCGACATAGCCGAACCTGTAGCCGAGATAGCCAGACAATGCCGCGCCGACCATGTTGCCGGCGTGGTTGAACGCCTGGTTGCGGCCGTTCAGCGCGTTGAATCCCTTCTGCTTGGCGATGCCGAGCGTGATGCCTGTTACCGCCGGTACGATGGCGGCGCTCGCCAGCGATTGCGCCACTTGCGAGAACGTCACCGCCCAGAAGTTCTGCGAGATCAGGATGATCGCGGAGGCGAGAACGACGCAGATGCCGGGAATGACGACCCACAGGCGTTTGTTGCGGCTGGAATCGATGAAGCCGCCGATCGGCGTCGTGACCAGCATGCCCGCGACATTGCCGATCGTCATCGCGGTGCCGATCAGCCCGGTCGCCCAGCCGCGCTCCTGGAGGAAGACCCCGACGAACGGCCCAATGCCCGACTGCATGTCGGCCATGAAGAAGTTGAGCGCGAACAGAGGCCAGATACGGGACGAGGAGGGAGGCCGCGATGTCATCGATACCCAAACATGCTCTTCGTGTGTCGCGATCCTCTTGACCAAGCCTTCCGGCGTGGACCTGAACGTAACGGGCGCTCGCCGCGTTGGTTCCAGTCTGTCCTTGCGCTCATCGATCTTGCCGAAAGCGCGGTCGCAATGTCATCCTGCGATCTTCCCACGGAGCTCTGGTCATGCCTCTCTGGACCTGCGAAACCTGCGGTGCGCAATTCCCGAACGGCGGAAATCCGCCCGCCTCCTGCGTGATCTGCGAGGACGAGCGGCAGTTCGTGAACTGGAAAGGGCAGACCTTTCTCACGCGCGAGGAGCTCGCGCGGGGGCACCGACTGGTGGGACGCGACGATCTTGGCCTCACCGGGATCGCCCTGGAGCCGAGCTTCGCCATCGGACAGCGCGCGCTGCTGGTGCCTCAGGGCGACGGCTGCGTGATGTGGGATTGCATTCCGCTCGCAACCGATGAGGCCATCGAATACGTCGCAGCGCTCGGCGGACTGAAGGCGATCGCGATCTCGCATCCGCATTACTACGGCGCGGTCGCCGACTGGAGCGATACCTTTGGCGGCGTGCCGGTCTATCTGCATGCCGACGATCGCGCTTTCGTCACGCGGCCGCATCCCTCGATCGTGCACTGGACCGGCGAGAGCCACCGCATCTCAGACGATGTGCTGCTGCTACGCACCGGCGGTCATTTCGCCGGCGCCACCATGCTGCATTGGCAACGCGGTGCCGAGGGCAGGGGCGCGCTGCTCGCCGGCGACATCGCCCAGGTGACGATGGACCGCCGCTTCGTCAGCTTCATGTATTCCTACCCCAACTACATGCCGCTCAACGCCGCCGCGGTGCGGCGGATTGCGGCCGCTGTCGAGCCGCTTGCCTTCGATCGCATCTATGGCGCCTGGTGGGGCCGCAACATCGCTGGCGGCGCCAAGGCCGCCTTTGCGGCGTCGGTGGAGCGCTACATCGCGGCCATCAGCTGAGCCGGCGAGCGGATCTGATTTATCTTGCCGGCCTCGAATAACTGTACTATAAGTACAGTTATTAAATCTGCTGCCATGACGCAGCTGCGAGCCCGGCATGATCGATGCATCGTGGAAGCTGCGGCGCTGTGCGGCCGCGTAAACGGAGTTCGGTTCATGACGGCGCACTACGAGATCTTCGAGGCTGGCGACGTTGTCCTCCAGTCCGGGACCGTTTTTCCTTCGCTGAAGCTTGCCTACAAGACCTATGGCACGCTGAGCGCTGCAAAGGACAACGTCATCCTCTATCCGACCTCGTTCAGCGCGCAGCATTTTGACACCGAGTGGCTGATCGGGCCCGACGGCGTGCTCGATCCCACGCGCTACTTCATCATCATCCCGAACCTCCTGGGCAACGGCCTGTCGTCCTCGCCGTCGAATAGCGCAGCGCCGTTCCCCGCGGTGACCTATCACGATGCGATTGCGGTCCAGCATCGGCTGCTTGCCGAGCGCTTCGGCATTTCAAAGCTGGCCCTCGTCTATGGGTGGTCGATGGGCGGCATGCAGGCCTATCACTGGGCGGCGCTGCACCCTGATATGGTCGAGCGTGCAGCCGTGGTCTGCGGCAGTGCCCGCTGCGCGCCCTATAACCATGTCTTCCTGGAGAGCGTGAAAGCCGCGCTGACCGCCGATCCCGCCTTCCGCGACGGCCGCTTCGCCGAGAAACCCGTCGCCGGCTATCGCGCCATGGGGCGGGTCTATGCCGGCTGGGCGATGTCGCACGGCTTCTATCGCGACGAGCTCTGGCGCGAGGCCGGCTTCACCTCGCTGGAAGATTATCTCGTCCGCGTCTGGGACGCGACGTTCGCCCGGCGCGACGCCAATGATCTCTTGGCGCAGGTCGGCATCTGGCAGCGGGGCGACATCAGCCGCTGTGAGGCATTCGGCGGCGATCTCAATCGCGCACTGGCGGCGATCAAGGCGCACATGCTGCTGATGCCGGGCGCGACCGACCGCTATTTCGACGTCCGCGACAACGAGGATGAGCTCGGCCGGCTGGTCAACGCGAAATCGGCCGTGCTGCATCCGATCCCGTCGCTGCATGGCCATCGCGCCGGCAATCCCGTTGGCAATCCGCGCGACCAGGCTTTTCTCAAGGCCGAGGTCGCGGCGCTTCTCGGCAAGTAAGGCAGGCATTTTGATCATGACCGACGCGACCGTTTCAGAGTCCGGCCACCGCCTGAAACCGCTGACGCCGGCCCTGCTGCGCGAATTGTCGGCCCGCTCCAATCTCAGAGGCGCGGCGCAGAGCCTTGGCCATTACGGCGTGATCATGCTGGTGGGCGCGCTGATCTGGAAGGTCTCGTCGACGTGGGGCGTGCTCTGGGCGCTGCCGCTGATGGCGGTGCAGGGCTATGTCGTCGCCTTCCTGTTCATGGCCGTGCACGAGACCGCGCACAAGACCGCGTTCAAAAGCCGCAGCCTCAACCTCGTCGTCGGTTATCTCTCGGCCTTCCTCATCGGATTGCCTTACGAATATTACTGCCTGTTTCACTGGGACCATCACCGCTACACCCAGGATCCGAACAAGGATCCCGAGCTGATCGTCGGCGTGAAACCGACATCCGACACGCAGCTCGCACTCGCCTATAGCGGCCTGCTCCAGGTCGCCGGTCGTCTCCGGCTGATGCTTGGCCATGCGGTCACCGGAAAGGTCACCGTGCCCTGGATCCCCGAAAACAAACGCGCCGTCATCGTGAGAGAGGCGCGTGCCTATGTCGCGGTCTACGTCCTGCTGCTCGCGCTCTCGCTGTGGTTCTCGTCAGCGCTGCTGCTCTGGGTCTGGCTCGTCCCGCTCGTCATCGGGCAGTTCTTCCTGCGGCCCTATCTCTATGCCGAGCATACCGGCTGCGAGCGGACCCGCAGCGCTTTTCAGAACACCCGCACCACCTATACCGCCACGGTGGTCAAATGGTTCGCGTGGAACATGCCCTACCATGTCGAGCACCACGCCTATCCCTCGATACCGTTTCACGCGCTACCGAAGCTGAACGAGATCGTCGACGGTGAGATCGTTTATCGCGGCCGCGGCTACATCCAGACGACGCGCGAAACCTGGGCCTGGTTTCGCCGGCAGCGGCAGGCCGGCTAACTCAACGCAAAACTCCGGCCGCGGCGCGACCGGAGCTTTGTTTGGAAGGCGGGGTATCAGTAGATCCCGTACGCACAGACATTCACGATGCGGACGCGCATGCCGTGACGGGTCTGAACGAGGCGCTCCTGGTAGCAGTTGCTGACGCCGGTGTTGACGTAGACGCCGCCGAAGCCCCAGCCCGGACCCCAGCCATGACCCCAATGGTGATGGTGGAAACCGCCAGCCGAGGCGGCGGTGGGCGCGAGAGCGGCAACGCCGAGCGAACCGGCGGCGATCAGACCGAGAGCAAGCTTACGAAACATCTTCATTCTCCAGTGTGGCGCTAAGGCCGTTGTTGTGTCCCTGCATCTCGGTCGGGCCGAGACGCGAATGCGTTCACCCGTGAGGAGGAGAATCGTGTTTCAGGAGTGTTTCGTGGGCTGCGGCGAAATATGCCGGCATTATGTTTTCCGCGCCGCGCGATAGCGCGCGGCCATCGCCTGCGTCAACTCCGCCATCTTGTCGCGGAGGTCGGCGGGCTCCAGCACCTCGGCCTCGGGGCCGAGCCGCAACAATTCGGCCGCGGCGTGCCAGGACGTCTTGCCGACAGGCACGCGCGCAATGCGCCAGCCGTCTGCATCGCTGGTCTCTTCAATCTCCGTACGCGCCTTGATGTAGGGCTGGCTCAGCGCATCGAGCAGCTTGACGCCGAACGGCGACAACCGGACGATCGCGACATTGGGATGCATCTCGGCCTCGAGACGCAGCGTCGCGGCCTGCCAATAGGCGGCGAGATCGAAATCGGCCGGCCGATCGAAGCCGTCGTCGAGCGCTGTGCAGTCGAGCACGCGCGCGACGCGATAGGTGCGCACGCTGGCGTCGACCTGGCCGGCGAAATACCAGCTCCCGCCCTTCAGCACGAGACCTAGCGGCGCGAGGCGACGCTGCTTTTCCGCGCGCCAGCTCTGGTAGCGGATCTTGATCAGTGTCCCGCGCAGCACGGCGCCGGCAATCGTGCGCAGATGCTTCGGCTCTTCGGCCTCGCCGAACCAGCCCGGCGCGTCCAGATGAAAGCGTTCCTGCATCCGGCTGGCGTCCCGGCGCAGATGGACGGGCAGCGCCGCCATCAGCTTGTTCTGCGCGGCGATCATTGCCGCATCCAGCCCCAGCGCCGCCGCCGGGCCCGGCAAGCCCGCCAGGAACAGCGTCTCGGCCTCGCTCTGCGACAGGCCGTTCAGCCGCACGCGATAGCCGTCGAGCAGCCGATAGCCGCCCTCCGCGCCACGGTCGGCGTAAACGGGAACGCCTGATGCCGCGAGCGCGTCGATGTCGCGATAGATCGTGCGGACCGAGACCTCGCAGGCCTCCGCGAGCTCGGGCGCGGTGACTTGCCCCCTGGCCTGGAGGGTGGTGAGGATCGACAACATTCGGCTCGCGCGCATGATTGCTTAAACCATACCTGACACAGGATGTCAGGTATGGCCCGCTACAAGCTGCGCCACCGCCCGCTGGCCCGATGGAGACCTGCCATGACCGATCCGAACCGCATCACGCTGTATTACTCGCCGCAAAGCCGCGCCACCGGCACGCGGGTGCTGCTGGAGGAGCTGGGTGCCCCCTACGATCTGCACGTGCTCAACATGAAGGCCGGCGAGCAGCGTCAACCCGCCTATCTCGCCATCAATCCGCTCGGCAAGGTCCCGGCGATCCGCCACGGCGATGCCCTGGTGACCGAGCAGGTCGCGATCACCATCCATCTCGCCGATCTCTTCCCGCAGGCCGGTTTGACGCCCGCGCTGAACGATCCGCTGCGTGGTCCTTATCTGCGCTGGATCGCCTATTACGGCTCATCCTTCGAGCCGGCGCTGATCGACAAGTTCCTGCAGCGCGAGCCGGCGCCGATCACGCAGTCGCCCTATGCCGACTACGACACCATGTTAGGTGCGCTCGAAGCGCAACTGTCGAAGGGACCTTATCTGCTCGGCGAGCGGATGACGGCTGCCGACGTGTTGTGGGGCGTGGCGTTCAGCTGGACCATGATGTTCGGCATCGTGCCGAAGAAGGACGTCTTCGTCCGCTATGCCGAGCGCATGACCGCGCGGCCTGCGTTCCAGCGCATCAATGCGGCGGACGACGAGATGGCGGCGCTGCATGCGAAGGCGGTTGGAGGCTGAGCAGGCGCCTCAATCTCCACTGTCGTCCCGGGGCGCGCGTAGCGCGAACCCGGGACCCATAACCACAGGGAGATATTTTGCGAAGACCCGGAGTGATCAGCTTTGCTCCATAACCACTCCCTGTGGTTATGGCTCCCGGATCTGCGCTTCGCTTGTCCGGGACGACAGTTGCGCTTGCCGCGCGCTCGTACTCCCTGACCAATCCCCTCAAAACCTCGGCGCTCGCTTCTCCGCGAACGCCTTGATGCCTTCCTTGATCTCGTCGCCGCGCATGCTGTCGCGGTGGCGCTGGTCGGCGGCGCGGTCATCGAGCTCACCGCGGGCGAATTCGTTGATCGCGCGCTTCATGCCGCGCATCGCCTCCGGCGCGTTGCCGGCGAGGATTCCGGCGAGCTTGTCGACCTCCTCGTCGAGGAATTCCACCGGTACCATCGCGGTGAGATAGCCGATGCGCAGCATCTCCGGCGCGCTGATCTTCTGCGCCGTCAGGAACAGCTTCTTCGCGTTGTCGACGCCAAGCCGGGTGACGTAGCGTTTGATGCCACTCCTGTAATAATGCAGCCCGAGCCGCGCTGCCGGCATGAACATCTCGGCGGTGTCGACGCCGATGCGGAAATCGCAGGCGAGCGCGAGGTCGGTCGAGCCGCCATAGACGCCGCCGTTGAGCCGGCAGATCGTCGGCACGCCCAGATCCTCCAGCCGGTTGACGACCACCTCAAATGCAGAGCCCGCGCTCTGCTGCTCGTTGGCGCTGACGGCGCGCTCGGCGACCGAATTGAGGTCATAGCCTGCCGAGAAGGCGCGTCCGGTGCCGGTCAGCACCAGCACACGGATGGCTGGATCGGCTTCGACCAGATCGAACAGTCTGACGAGCTCGTCGAGGTCTTCGGCCTGGAGCCGGTTGAGATGCTTCGGCCGATTGAGGCGGATGGTGGCGCGGGCGCCGTCGCCTTCGAGCACGGGGCCGGTGGCTGCGTCGGTGATGTCCGACATCTTGTCTCCTTTTATCTGTTTTCGAGTGCGCGCCGTTTCGCCTCGGCGTCAATGGTCTCGGCGAGATCTGGATGTCGTGCCATCAGCACGCGGAAGTCGACGAGGTCGAGCACCAGAAGCCGCGACACTTTCGTGGTCGAGACGTTGGCGCCGCGCATGTTGTTGCCGAGCAGCGCCATCTCGCCGAAGAAGGCGCCTTCGCCGAGCTGCACCTTCTTGCCGGGCAGCTCGACCTCGACCTCGCCGGCGGCGATGAAATACATGCAGTCGCCCTGCGCGCCCTTGCGGATGATCATGGTGCGCGCCGGCAGCTCCATGGTCCGCAGCATGTGGGTGACGTCGGCAATCGCGGCGGGGCCGAGCGCCGCGAAGAACGGTACCTTGCTGACGGATTCCCAGGTCTTGAGGAAATTGTCGCGCCGCGTCTCGGCGGCAAATCCGGTCGCCAAAATACCGGTCCAGAGGCCGAACACGCCGAGGCCGGAGATCATCACCGCGGCCGCCACGATGCGGCCGAGCGGCGTAACCGGCACGACGTCGCCGTAGCCGGTGGTCGTGAGTGTGACGACGGCCCACCACAGCGCAGCGGGGACGCTGCCAAAAGTCTGCGGCTGCACGTCCCGCTCCAGGAAATATTCGGCGACGGAGGCGAGGAAGACCACCATCAGGAAGATCACGAGCACGCTGAGCAGCGGGCCCGATTCCAGCACCAGCACGCGGCGAAGCTGCCGAAGGCCGGGGATGCCGGGGACCACCTTCAACACCCAGAGCACGCTGAGCAGCCAGGCCGTCTTCGGCTCGGCACCGAGGAGAAGCGCGACCGGCACCGCCAGCGCCCCGATCGCGTCGACCAGCCCGGCGGAGGAGGACATGTACAGCGAGAGCCGCCCCTGCTGCGTCATGTGGCGCAGCCGCACCAGCCATTCGAACACGAAATAGGCGAGGCAGGTCCATAGCAGGGTGTTGATCCAGCCATGCGCCTCCTGGGCGCGCTTGTCCGACAGCAGGACCATGCTGAGCACGCCGACGGTCACAGCCACATAGGCCGCCTTGGTCATGTTGCGGCCGGCCGTGGCGGCCGCGAACTGGGCCAGAGCGGAAATCAGCGGCTTGGACATGCGGGCAGGCGGCTCGGTCTTGAGACAAGTCCTCGGGTCCCGGCGGGACGCCGGCGTCAAAGTGCCCGCCTGGGCGGGGGCCGTCAACGACAGGCAGGCGGCGTGATCGGCGCTGCTGCGCCGGGCGGCCGGTCCGTGCCGCCATCGTTGGCGGAATGCCTTACCTGAAATGCGGCGGCTCGTCGTAGCCACGGCGGCTGCTGAAGAACAGCAGCACCATCAACCCGACGCCGACAATGACGGAAAACCCTGCGCCCAGTGCCAGCGCCACATAGCCTTCCGTCGGGATCGGCTCACCTTCGACCGCCATTGCGGAATAGGCGAAGTAGCCGGCCGCCGCCAGCATTCCCAGAAGGAGGATGATGAGGAGTGCACGCATGCTGCGGTCTCCGGTTGTAGTCGCGAACCAACGGTTGCAGGTGGGCTGGGTTCCAGACGGCCGGCCGTCACGATCTCCCCCTTGTGCCCCGGACGCAGCGCAGCACCGAGTGATGCGCTGCAGAGGCGGGGCCCATCCAGCAGCGCAAGCTGCGGTTCCTGGGTCCCGGCTCGGCGCCGCAACGCCTTCGGCATTGCGGCTTGTCCGGGACAAGAGATTGATGGGCGGCCCAATCGGGCGGCCGTCAGGCACTCTGGGCGGTCTTCACCACCACGACATTGCTGTCGTCGTGCTGGGCAGGGCCGCCGTCCTGCACCGTCTTCTCGGTTTCGCCGGCATGGCGTTTCAGATAGTCGCGACGCATGCCGATCTCGTCGCGGACGAATTCGTAGCCGAGCTTGAAGGTGTCGAGGCCGTCGGTGCTGATCGTGCCGTCTCTGAGCCCGATGACCGCCCCGCGTAAAATGCCCTCCAGTTCGTCCTGGAGACATTCGAGCTGATCCAGAGAGTGGGCGTGCTCGATCCGCTCGCCGATGTCGAGGATGGCGGTGGAGAGCTCGCTGGCCTTCTCCGGCGCGATCCGGGTGATCTTGGCGTAGATCGCCGCGAAGATCGAGCCGATGACGCTGAGCGCGGCGGCGCCCAGATACATCAAGTCGCTGTACTTATCCATGAACGACTTGGTGTCGTCATTGATGTAATCGGCCGCCCCCTGGTGCGCCATCACAAAGGCGTCCTTCTCGACGGAGGCCGGCTCGATCCTGCTGGCGAAGCCGTTGTCGAGCCCGAGCGCGGACTTGTTCTCGTAGATGGTGCGCGCCAGCTCGCCCGCCGTGGATGGCGACATCCTGGATTGCGCGACCAGCAACCATTCGAGCCCGATCGTGTCGAGATCGTCATCGGGGATTTGCGGCGACGTCGACAGCGTGCCCGCCGTCAGCGTCTCGCTGGAAATGCCCGGGAGCTTGCGCGACAGCGCCTTGGCCTCGTCGATCGCGTTGAGCGTGAAGCCGCCGCGCTTCGCGACCTGCTCATAGGCCTTGTCGCGCACTGCCCTGGAGGCATGAACGATGGCGATCACCGCGCCAAAGCCGTTTGACGGCGCGAACAGCTTGTCGAGCGTCGTGCCCTGCGGCGCCATCTGGATCTTGGCCGCGTCCGGACCGTCGGGGATATCGAGGATGCTGCGGACGAAGGCGAGGGAGGATTCGTTCTCGGCGAGAACGGCGACCTTCTTTTTCCTCAGCTCGGCGATCGACTTGATCTTCTTGTTGCCGGGACCGAGCAGAAGCACGAGATCGTGCTCGAGGATCGCGAGCGTGCGCGCCCGCAGTGGCACCTTGGCGTCGGTGCGCAGCACGGCCAGATCGGCCTGCTTGCGGTCGAACTGCGCGAGCGCCTTGGCATTGTCTGCGTTGTTGACGATCTTGATCCGGAAGCGCGAGGCGTTGGTCTTCAGAACGGCAGCAAGCTTGGCCGCGAACAGCGCCTCGTCGCTGTTGGGAGCGCCGACGGCAAAGGTCAGCGTCTCCGAATTGTGCAGCATGGCACGGCCGCCCCAGACGGTGGCGAGCGACAGCAGCAGGGTCAGCACGACGTAGAGGAAGACCTGTTGCTGATTGGTCTTGATCACCTTCGGGCGCCGCGGCGGCGGCTCGATCGGGGATGTGGTGGGGCCTTCAGTACTCATGGCAGCACTCTGGCCTTATTCCCGGGTCATGGGCGGCTCGCGGACGTGATCGCGGCGGGCGCCCTGCAATTCCTAAACATCTGAAAAAAGAATGATATTCTGTGCCGGCAATGATAACGCGCCGGGACCGGAAAGCAAATTTCGAGCCGAGGGTAACCTTACTCGACGTGGCCGCGGCGAAAGGTCATCCTATCACCAGTTAGCCACACTTGGCGATTTTCCGGTTCCCCCCGGCTGCATTCCGCCGCGGGAGATGTCATAAATCGAAGGTCCCGGCGATTTGACCGGTCCAAGAAGAAGTTGCGCTGAACGCTCCAATTTTTCTTGTCACCTCAATGAGGGCGTCGGCTTTGTCGTTTCCACCCATGTCATCGGCGGTTCCGGTCGAAGCGCTCATTGGCTGGATGCTGCTGCTCACCTTCAAGCACATCATCGCCGATTTCGTTCTTCAGACCGCTTGGATGGCGCACGGCAAGGACCAGAAGCACGGCTGGGCCCTGCCGCTGCTGGTGCATTGCCTGATTCACCTTGCGGTTGCGCTACCGTTGATAATGATCGTCGCGCCGAAATTCTGGTTCGTCGCCTTCATCGACTTCGTGATCCACATCACCATCGACCGCGCCAAGGGGTTCGTCTCGGCCAATTTCGGCGTCGACCTTGCACATCCCTGGTTCTGGACCCTGATCGGCGTCGACCAGGCGCTGCACCATCTCACCGGCTTCGGCCTGTCCATCTTCATGGCGGCGAACTGAGGGCTGGCGGCCCTCTGAGTGGGCAAGCCTTCATCGGCACTAAAGGTCGTCATGCCCCGGCTTGTCCCGGGCATCCACGTTCTTCCTGCGTCTTGGCCGTTCGTGGATGGCCGGGACAAGTGTTTAGCCCGGCCATGACGCCGTGGAGGCGCTGGCGCCCGTTCTCCAAACTGCGTGGTAATTCCCGGTCCCACCGCCGCCTTCCGATTCGCCGCGAGCGCGCAAGCACCCCGGGTGACTACCGGGCAGCGTGGTTAACCTTTCATTAGAGAATTGCGCTGCATCTTCCGCACACGAGGGAGAACTGCAATGTTTTCAAGCCGCGATACTTTTGAAAGCGATTTCTGCCCGGTTCGCGACGAGCTCCTTGGCGAGATGTATCGCGCCAGCGAGAGTGGCCTGCCGAGGCTGGTTGAGAGTGTTTCCCCTGACGCGCGCGCCAGGCTGGCGCTGTTCTGCTATCGCCGCAGCCATCTGCACTCGCTGGCGGTCGCGATCGCAGCGAGCTGTAACGAGCGCGACCTGATCGAAAACGGCGGCCGCGTCGGCTCGACGCTCTATGCGCTGTCGCGCGAAGGCACGGCGAAATCCTCGCCGTCGCTGTCGGGCGGGCGCAAGCCGATCACGCTCTCGACCAAGCCGCTCTCGGTGCTCGCACCGCTGGACGACGAGATCGACGACGAAATCGGCGAAGCCGTTCCGGCCTAACTAGCTTCGATAGCCGGAAGCCCGAACTTCCGCCGCGCCATCGCGCATTCGGCGTCGCCCGGCATGCAGGTACGACACACCTCCGGCCGTACCGCATAGATGCCGCACGCGGTCGCTCTTCCAATATCCCCCTGCAAGGCTGAGCAGCGGTCGCCCTGGCAACGCATGCCGGATTGGCGGTCGTTGACCAGCGCCTCCGGAATCGCGGCAAGCTCTTCGTCGCTCTCGATCGAGAAGCGCGGCCAGTTGGCCGAATAGCCGCAGCAGGCGCCGCAACTCTGGCAACAGCTCGACAGATCGACGGGGGAACTCTCTTCCATCGTCCTCAAATGTCCTTGTCAGGTGTCTTTGGGCGGGCCCCAGACCAGGCTCTGCCGCCATCTCGCGCGCAGCACGTCGCGCCGCTCCGGATATCTCTCGTCGAGATAGTTGGCGTCGACCACGCGGTCGGTGCGGAAGCTGCGGAAGTCGCCGCGTAGCTCGCACCAGGCTGCCAGCAGGCGCACGGCTTCGAGATAGCCGACCGAGATCGGCCAGATCATGCGCTCGCTGGCGCGGCCCTGCTCGTCGCGATAGCGCAGCATGATCTTCTTGCCTTCATGGATCTGGGTGCGCGTGCGCACCATGTCCAGGCGGTCCGGCTCCCTGTTCCAGCTCGGCCGTGCCCGGCTCGCGGGCTCCAGCACGAACGGACGCAGCCGCTCGGGCACGGTGTCCGCGATCTTGGCCATCAGATCCTCGGCCGCGCGCGCCAGTGCCGAATCGGCATGGCCGGCGACCCACTGTGCGCCCAGCACCGCCGCCTCGATCTCGTCGGGCGTCAGCATCAGCGGCGGAAGGTCAAATCCCTTTTCCAGGATGTAGCCCATGCCGGCTTCACCGCGGATCGGCACGCGCTGGCCGATCAGCGTCGCGATGTCGCGATAGATCGTGCGCTTCGAGGTCTCGAGCTCGGCCGCGATGGCGTCCGCCGTCAGCGGCTTACGCGTGCGCCTCAGCACCTGGATGATTTGAAACAGCCGGTCGGCGCGTCTCATGACGGGTCTCTTGTTGTGGTCTTTTCAGAAAGCGGCGCGCGGCTGCTGACAGGATGTTGGCAGCAGGGGGGTTCTATACCGGGACAACACATCGACTGAAGAGGATTTGTCCATGATCATTCCGACCCATTTCGGCCCGGCTATTCCGATGTTGCGGGCACAGGCGTGGTCCGCGTCGGCGTTCGGTCGCCTCGTTTCGCTCGATCTCATGGCCGTCGACCTCCGGTTTGCCCTCGCAAGCGTGGTGGCACGCCCGCTGATCCAGGCCGCGGACGCGCTGGTCCGCCATGTGATGGGCCGTGCCTGGCGGGGGGCCCGTTTCGCAGAAGATATCACGGCTGCTGCCACCATGGTGGCAGCAGCCCGGCACTAGGTTCCGTCAACTTTTTCGGTGGTTCAGGAGAAGCTTTCATGATCACGCTCTACGGATTTGGCACCGGCTTCGGCCTGCCGGAAATCAGCCCCTTCGTCACCAAGACGGAAGTGCAGCTCAAGATGGCGGGACTGCCCTACCGGAAGGAGCGGGCGATGCCGCCGGCCTCGCCGAAGGGGCAGTTGCCCTTCATCGACGACGGCGGCGAGGCGGTGGCCGATTCCACCTTCATTCGCGCCCATATCGAGCGCCGCTACGGCTTCGATTTCGATGCCGGGCTGTCGCTCACCGAGCGTGCGCAGGCCTGGGCGTTCGAGCGCATGATCGAGCACCACATCTACTGGGGGCTGGTCGGGGCGCGCTGGGTCGATCCGGTGAATTTCGCCAAGGGTCCCGCGCATTTCTTCGACGGCGCGCCGGAGCACAACCGCGAGAAACTGCGCGAGGATGCGCAATTCCGCGTCGCCGAGAACTATCTGCTCTCTGGGCTCGGCCGCCATGGGCCGGATGACGATGTCGAGCTCGCCGTGCGCTCGCTGTTCGCGCTCTCGGTGCAGCTCGGCGACAAGTCCTATCTGATGGGCAACAAGCCCTGCGGCGTCGACGCCACCGCCTTCGGTATGCTCGCCGGCATCCTCTCGCCGTTCTTCGAATCGGCCCTGCGCGAGCGCGCCGAGGGTTTTCCGAACCTCACCGCCTATGTTGATCGCATGATGGACAATTACTATCCGGAGTTCGCCTGGACCCCGCTGCGGCAGGCGGCTTAGGGCCGCGGCGTATCCGCGGGCTCGGTGCAACCTCTCCCGCTTGCGGGGGAGGTCGGCGCGAAGCGCCGGGTGGGGGCTCTCTCCTCTGGGGATTTCCTTGGAAATTCGGAGACAGTCCCAACGCGGAGGCACCCCCACCCCAACCCTCCCCCGCAAGCGGGAGAGGGAGCGCAGCGACACGGTGGAAACAGTTCGTTTCTACAGGCCAAAACAAAAAGAGCCGGCCCATTGGGCCGGCTCTCGTCGTCTCTCAACTTTCGCCGCGTCTATTTCACCAGCGAGTACTTGCCGTTCTTCACCGTCAGCAGGATGCGCGAGCGGTCGTCGAGGCCGTAGCGGTCCTTTTCGGTGAAGTTGTAGACGCCCTGGCTCGCCGCCAGCTCCTTCTCCGACAGCAACGCCTGGCGGATCGCTTCGCGAAATTCCGGCGTGCCGGGTTTTGCGGTTTTCAGCGCCGCGGGAATGATGCGCTTGAGGATCTCGAACGCGTCGTAGGAATGGCCGGCGAACTGGCTGCGGCTGTTCGGGCCGTATTTGGCTTCATAGGCCGAATTGAGCGCCAGGCCCGGCTTCTTGGTGAGCGCGCTGTCCGGCTGGTCCTCGGGATCCATGACGGGACCGGAGGCCATCAGCACGCCCTCCGCCGCCTTGCCGGCGATGCGGATGAAATCCATGCTGGCCGCGCCGTGGGTCTGGTAGATCAGGCCCTGATAGCCGCGTTCGCGCAGCTCGGTCTGCGGCAGCGCGGCCGCGGTGCCTGACGCGCCGACCAGGATCGCGTCGGGATTGGCGGCAACGAGCTTCAGGACCTGTCCGGTCACCGACGTATCGGGACGGGCGAAGCGCTCCTCGTCGACGATGGTCATGCCCATCGGCACGGCCTGGGCTTTCAAATCGTTGAACCAGAGGTCGCCATAGGAGTCGGAATAGCCGATATAGCCGAGCGTCTTCACGCCCTTGCTCTTCATGTGCTCGTACAGCACCTTGCCCACGATCGGGATCGGCTGCGGCATCGCCACCGACCACTTCATGCGCTCGGGCGTGATCGGGAACGGTGCCAGGCCGAAATGCGGAATGCCGGCTTCATTGGCGACGTTGGAGACCGCGATCGTCGGCGGCGTCAGCGCCGAGCCCATGATGATGTCGGCCTTGGATTCGGTCACGAAGCGGCGGGCGTTGGTGGTTGCGGTGGTGGGATCGCCGCCGTCGTCGAGCACGATCACCTTCAGCGGCACGCCGCCGATTTCCTTCGGCACGAATTCCAGCGCGTTGCGCTCGGGAATGCCCAGCGCGGCGCCGGGGCCGGTCGTGGTGGTGGTGATGCCGATGGTGATTTCGCTGGTCTGGGCCAGCGCGGGCAGCGCCGGCAAGGCAAGCGTCGCCGCGGTGATGGCGGCGGTCAGGTAAAAGCGTTTCATCTATTCCTCCCTTTACGTGTTTCTTTGAAAGCAGAAATCGGGGGGTAATTCAGCCCCCTCTTTTGGCGATGCGGCGATTAGCTCCGGACTTAACTCCCCGTGAATTTGGCTACCATTTCCGCCGGGAACGGTGCCGATTTCAGCTTGTCGGGGTTAACGGGATCGCGACCGACGAGGACGCGGGTCTCAAAACCCTCGATCGCCAGCGCGTCACCCTTGTAGACGTTGTGCTTCACCTCGAAGCTCGAGCGCCTGATGCTCTCGATCTTCGTCTCGATGGTGATCCAGTCGCCATAGGTCGAGGGGATGTAGAACTTGGATCGCGTGTCGACCATGGGGATGCCCACCAGGCCGTATTTGCGGACCAGATCCTGCTTGGAGAATCCGGCGACCTCGAACAGGGTCGAGGTCGAATCGTCGAACATCGCGAAATAGCGCGGGTAGTAGACGATGTTGGCGGGGTCGCAATCGCCCCACTGGATCTGTACGTCGCGCCGGTTCACGAACATGTGTCGCGCGCCCTATTTCGGCGCCATGCGCAGCGAGCCGTCGAGGCGCACCACTTCGCCGTTCAGGTAGGAGTTCTCGACCATATGCAGCGCGAGCGCGGCGAATTCGTCGGCGTGGCCGAGCCGGCGCGGGAAGGGGATCGCGGCCGCGAGCGAGTCCTGGGCTTCCTGCGGCAGGTTCGCGAGCAGCGGGGTCAGGAACAGGCCGGGCGCGATGGTCAGCACGCGGATGCCGAATTGCGCCAGCTCACGCGCGATCGGCAGCGTCATGCCGACGATGCCGCCCTTGGAAGCCGAATAGGCTGATTGCCCGATCTGGCCGTCATAAGCGGCAACGGAGGCGGTGTTGATGATGACGCCGCGCTCGCCGGTCGCCTGCGGCTCCAGCTTGGACATCTCGGTCGCGGCCAGGCGCAGCATGTTGAAGGTGCCGATCAGATTGACCTTGATCACCTTGTCGAAATCGGCGAGCGCCATCGGGCCGTCGCGGCCGACCACGCGCTTGGCCACGCCGATGCCGGCGCAATTGACCAGCACGCGCGGCGCGCCAAGAGCCTTGGTCGCCTGCGCGATCGCAGCCTCAGCGGAAGCGGCATCGGAGACGTCGCAAGTGATTGCCACGCCCTTGATCTCGGCGGCGACAGTCTCCGCGAGCTTGGCGTTGAGATCGCACACTGCGACCTTGGCGCCCTGCGCCGCCAGTTTTCGCGCGGTGGCAGCGCCCAGTCCCGATGCGCCGCCGGTGACGATGGCTGCCTGATCTTTCAACAACATGGCGTTCTCCTGTAGCTTATGTCCGGGTTAGCCGACCGATATCACACGGTCCGACGGATTGGCAGCGTAGAGCTCCTCGATCAATTCGGTGCGGTGCTCGAGCACGGCGCGCTGGTTGATCGAGCCCTTGTCGGTGACTTCGCCCTTGTCGATCGAGAGCGGCGCGTCCATCAGGATCGCGCGCGTGATCCGGGTCGAGGAACCCGTGGCTTGGCTGAGGAAACCGGCCAGGCGCTCGCGAAACGCCTCGCGCACCAGCCGGTCGCGTGTCGCGACGACGAGATCGTCGGTCGGCAGCGTCGGATTGATCAGCCGGCAACCGTCGAGGTCGAGCACGACCAGCGCCGAGACCTCGTCACGGTTGATGCCGGCAATAACGACGTCGCGCACCAGCGGGGCGCAGGCCGCAGTGAGGCGCGCGCGCAGCGGGCCGACGCTGACCCAGGTGCCACTGGCGAGCTTGAAGTCTTCACCGACACGGCCGTCGAAATCGAAGCCGGCGTTGAGATCATCGGGGTCGGCGGGCTTGAGCGCATCCCCCATCTTGTAAAATCCTTCCTCGTCGAAGGATTTCGCGCTGATGTCGGGTTGGCGCCAATAGCCGGGCATCACGTTCGGCCCCTTGGCGCGCACTTCCAGCTTGCCGTTGTTGGGCACCAGCTTGGCGTCGTTGCCTGACACGGGCAGACCGACATGGCCGGAGCGGCTGGTGCGCGGATTGACCGACATGAAGAACGGCGCGGTCTCGGTCGCACCGAGCCCGGTCAGCATCGGCACCCGATAACCTTTTTCCTTCACCGCGAGCTCGTCGAGGCTGTCCCAGATGAATGGCGACAGCGCGGCGCCGGAGAAGAACATCGCATGCAGCCGGTCGAAGAACTTTGCGCGCAGGCCCTGGTCGTCGCGCAAATAGGGCAGCAGCGATTCATAGCCCTTCGGCACGTTGAAATAGACCGTCGGCGAGATCTCCTGGAGATTGCGCACGGTCTCCTCGATGCCGCCGGGCATCGGCTTGCCGGCGTCCAGATACATCGAGCCGCCATTGTAGAGCGTCAGGCCGATATTGTGGTTGCCGCCGAAGGTGTGATTCCAGGGCAGCCAGTCGATGATGACCGGCGGCTCGTCCTTGAGGAAGGCGAGCGTCTCGCGCAACATCACCTGGTTGGCGCAGATCATGCGCTGGGTGTTGATGACGGCCTTGGGGTTGCCGGTCGAGCCCGACGTCAGCAGGAATTTCGCGATCGTGTCGGGGCCGATCTTGCCATGGACCTCGTCGAGATCGCCGCGGATCGGCGTCGCCATGAGGTCGGCGAGTGTGGTGACGTCGCGGCCTGGCACCTGGCCGTAGGACGCGGCGATCTCGGTGCCGAGCGAGACGTTGGCGGCAAGCGCATCGGCGAACTTGTCGGCGTCCTCGGCGAAGACGAGGCCGGGCGTCAGCAGCTTCATCAGGTAAGAAAGCTTGCCGTAATCTTTCGACACCAGCGAATAGGCCGGCGACACCGGGCAGAACGGAATGCCGGCATAGAACGCGCCGAACGCGAGCAAGGCGTGGTCGATCGAATTGCCGGAGAGGATGACAACCGGCCGCTCCGCCGACAGGCCGCGCGCGATCAGGCCCGATGCGATGTGCCGGCTCGCGACGAGCAGCTCGGCGTAAGTGATCTTGCGCCAGCCGCGGCCGCCTTCGCGCTCGGCCATGAAGACGCGGTCCGGCGTGGTGCTGGCCCAGTGATGCAGGCGGTCGGTGAGGCGAACCGGATAGTCGCCGAGCGGCTGCTTCGGCCTGAGGTAGATCGTGCCGTCGTCGCGGCGTTCGATGTCGACGACGGGATCGCCGAACGAAATGGGCCGCAGCGGGAAAGTGCTCGCGCCGCGCTCCATGCTGGAAGAGGACGGCTGCGCGCTCATGACTTGGGCTTTACCTTTGCGGTCTTGTGTTCGAGGAATTCGCGGATCCGGCGCTTTGCCTCTTTGTCGCTCTGCGCGACGGTCGCCATCAGCGATTCCATCAGCAGGCCGGTCTGCGGATTGGCCTCCGCGATCATCGGCAGCGCCTGGAGCACGGCGAAATTCGTCAGCGGAGCGTTGGAGGCGACCTTGGTCGCAAGCTCCATCGCCTTGCCGAGCCCGTTGCCGGCCTCCGTGACATATTGCGCGAAGCCGTAGGACGCGCCTTCGGTGGCGCTGTAGACGCGGCCCGTCAGCATCATGTCCATCATCCGGGCGACGCCGATCAATCGCGGCAGACGCACCGAGCCGCCGCCGCCGACGAAGATGCCGCGCTGGCCCTCCGGAAGCGCGAAATAGGTCGAGGGCTCGGCGACGCGGATATGCGCCGAGCAGGCAAGCTCCAGCCCGCCGCCGATCACGGCGCCCTTCAGCGCCGCGATCACGGGCACGCGGCTGTACTGGATGCGGTCGAACACGCGGTGCCACATCTGGGAATGGAGCAGGCCGCCGGTCGCGTCATGCTCGGTCAGCTCGGAGAGGTCGAGGCCGCTGGAGAAATGATCGCCAATGCCGTGAATGACGACCGCGCCGATATCCTCGGGCAGGGACGCAAAACACTCGCCGATTTCCAGGATGATGCCATCGTTGAGCGCATTGCGCTTGGCCGGCCGGTTCAGACCCACGGTCAGAACCCGGTCCGCCCTCTCGATCCGGAGTAGCCCGGAGGCACCCGCGTCAGCGGTCTCGGCGTTTCCCTGTGTCATTTGCGTCCTTGTCAGAATAGTTATGTTGTATAACGAATTTCGGGGGAGTCAAGCTTGGGCTGACGCGTGGAGTTAACCGGTTAGGGGCAAAATCCTTCCCCAAATTCGATGTCGTCCCTGCGAACGCAGGGACCCATAACCCCAGGGAGAAATTTGGCGAAGACTTGCCGTTCGGTACTCCCACCGCCCGCAATCGATAGATTCCGCGGTATGGGTCCCTGCGTTCGCAGGGACGACAGCAGAGCGTATGGGTCACATCACCTGATGGACGTCGATCACGACGCGGTCGGCGTGCCGCGCCGCTGAGCCGACGAAAATGTGCTCCATCAGCCAGCGATACTTGTCGTGCCCGGTCTCGAACCGCGGCACGGTGCGGAAATAGATCAGCTTGGGATCGACCGGTTCGCCGCGCTTGAGCTTCTGCAGCAGCTCGACCGGTCCGAAACGCATGCCCTTGTTCTCGACATAGACAATGGCGCCGTCGTCGGTCTCGAAGGCGTATTTCGCCTCCAGGTCGATCAGCTCGTTGGGTCGGATGGTCTGGAAGTCGGCGCCGAACGGCAGCACCTTGCCTGATATCGCGCCCGTGACCTCACCGCCGATGATCGGGATGATGCGGCGGACACCGATGCCGGTCTCGCCGGCGAGGACGACGTCGCCGATGCGCGCGGTGATGGTGAAGACGTATTTCGTCTCGAGCGTCGGTGTCGTCATGCTTCACCCTGTCAATGCGCCATCATCCGCGTCGGCAGCCAGGTCGCGAGCAGCGGGAAGGCGATCAGGATCACGAGGCGGATCAGGTCCGTGACCACGAACGGAATCACGCCCTTGAAGATCGTGGAGAAGGAGACGTCCTTCACCACGCTCTTGATGACGAAGACGTTCATCCCGACCGGCGGGTGAATCAGGCCGAGCTCGACGGTCATGACGATGATGACGCCGAACCAGATCGGGTCGAAGCCGAGATGCGTGATCACGGGGAAGATGATCGGCACGGTGAGGATGATCATCGCCATGGCGTCCATCAGGCAGCCGAGCACGAGATACATCACCATGATCAGCGCCAGCACGCCGTAACTGCCGAGGCCGAGGCCGGTGAGGAACTCGGTCACTTTCTGCGGCGTCTGCGTCACCGTGAGGAAATAGCCGAAGATCAGCGCGCCGATCAGCACGGTGAAGACGGCGGCCGCGGTGCGCGTCGCCTGCAGCAGCGAGGCCAGGATCTTCTCGCGGTCGAGCCGGCCCGTCAGCACGCCGATGATGAACGCACCGGCGGCGCCGACGCCGCCGGCTTCCGTCGGCGTGAAGCGCGGCAAATAGGGCAGGCCGTAGAGGCCGCCGATCACGAACACGAACAGCAGCACCGGCGCCCAGATCTCCTTCAGGCCCGCAAAGCGCTCGCGCCACGGTGTCACCTTGCCCTTGGGCAGGAAGTCGGGGCGGAAATAGCCGATCAGGAAGATCGTGATCATGTACATGCTCATCGCCAGCAGGCCCGGGATGATGCCGGCGATGAAGAGCTTTCCGATGTCCTGCTCGGTGATGATGCCGTAGACCGCGAGCACCGTGGAGGGCGGCAGCATCGCGCCTAGCGTGCCGCCGGCGGCGATCACGCCGGTGGCGAACGATTGCGGATAGCCGAAACGGCGCATCTCCGGGTAAGCGACGGCGGAGAACGTCGCGGCGGTCGCGACCGAGGAGCCGCAGATCGCGGCAAAGCCGCCGCAGGCCCCGACGGTGGCGATGCCGAGGCCGCCGCGCAAATGTCCGACGAACCCGTTGGCGGCGCGGAACAGCTCGCGGCTCATGCCGGAATTGGACACGAACGAGCCCATCAGCAGGAACATCGGGATGACGCCGAAGGTGTAGTCGGTCACCGTGCGCATCGAGGTCTGGCCGACCAGCTTCAGGGCCGCCGTCCCGTTGACGAGATAGGCGAAGCCGGAGACGCCGACGAGGCCCATGGCCATGCCGACGGGCACGCGCAGCAGCATCAGGACAAACAGGGAGACGAAGCCGATTACGGCGACGGCATCGGTGCTCATGATTACTCCGTCGCCTTCAATTTGGGATCGTGCATGTCTTCGGGGTGGAAGATCAGGCGGTAGGTGCGGATCGCGATCAGCAGCACGGCGCAGACGTCACCGACCCAGGCGATCGCGAAGAACGGCCATGTCGGCATGTGCATGTCGAAGGTCAGGACATTGTCGTTGTAGGTGCCGCGTACCTTGTCGAACAGCGTCCAGGTCTGCACCGTCACGACGAACAGCAGCACGAGGGTTGCGAACACGTCGATCCAGCGCTGATGGCGCGGTCCGACATTGCCCCAGACGAGGTCCACGGTGATATGGGTGCCGCGATAGGAGGTCGCGGCGATGCCCCAGAAGATGAGGATGCCGAGCAGCATGCGGCCGATGTCGAACGAATCGGGGATCGAATAATTCAGCGTGTTGCGCAGCAGCACCGACAGGAAGATGTCGAGCGCGACGATGCCGACGAAGCCGGCCGCGATCCATTCGATCGTGTCGATGATGCGGTCCATCCAGGAGCGCTTCATGGGGTGGTCCTGTTCAAGATGAGTGCGTTGCATCCACGACGGTGCTGGGCTCCCTCTCCCGCTTGCGGGGGAGGGGTGGGGGTGTCTCCACAGAGAGACTCCCCAAGGGGAGAGAGCCCTCACCCGCGCGGGACGATGCTTCGCATCGCCCGGACGCGCCGACCTCTCCCGCAAGCGGGAGAGGTCGAGCGAGTGTGGGCCTCACTCCGCTAGCGCGTTGTACTTCTTCAGCGAGGCCTTGAGATCCGCGAGTGCGGCGTCCGGATCGGCTCCGGCCTTCTTGGCGCCCTCGGACCAGGTCTTCACCAGTGGCTCGGCGGCCTTCTTCCAGGCAGCGGTCTGCTCGGATGTCAGCTTGTAGACCTCGTGACCGGATTCCGCCTTCACCTTGTCGATGCCGGCATCCTCGAACTTGCCCCAGTGCTCACCGACCATGCCCGCCATTTCGACCGAGCAGTTCTTGTCGATCGCGGCCTTCTGCTTGTCGGACATCGCGTTGTACTTGTCCTTGTTGATCACGAACACGAAGGTCGTGGTGTAGAGCGGCGCCTCCATGTCGTACTTGGTCACCTTGTCGATGCCGAACAGCACCAGGGAGCCCCAGGGGAAGGTGACGCCGTCGGCGACGCCGCGCTCGATGATGTCGCGGACCTCAGGCGCCGAGGACTGCACATTGGTGCCGCCGAGCGACGTCACGAAGTTCGCCATGGTGGCGTGCGCCGGGCGGATCTTCATGCCCTTGACGTCCTCGGGCAGCACGATCTTCTTGGACTTGGAATGGAAGGAGGAGGGCGAGTGGACGAAGGCGAGGCAGTATTTGACGTCCTTCATCTCCTTCTCGGCAAATTTGCGATACCAGGCGTCCAGCCCCATCGAGCCGCCCTTGGCGTCCGAGATCAGGAACGGCAGCTCGCCGGCGCCGACGATCGGGAAGCGGCCGGGTTGGTAGCCGGGATTGACATAGGTGACGTCGGCGATGCCGTCGCGCGCCATGTCGTAGTGGTCGAATGCTTTGCCGAGCTGCTGGGCCGGAAACACCTTGCCCTTGATGGTGCCGCCGGAATCCTTCTCGACCGCGGCAGCCCAGTCTTCCAGCGACTTCTGCAGCGGATGCGAAGCCGGCACCCAGTGCGAGATCTTCAAATCGAAGGTCTTGTCCTGCGCAAACGCAGGCGTCACGCTTGCGGCCAGCAGCAACGCCAGACAGGCTTTCCTCATCACACGTCTCTCCCTGTTTTCGACGGCGGGCTTCGATGGCCCGGTCTCGTTAATTAACATGTTATCTAATCGGCCGGCGCGTTCAAGCCGGAACTGGCGCGCACCTCGCCGCGCCGTCTGCGTCAGCCATGCTGCATGGATTTGTCGCTGCCCGGCGACGGCCCTCCCCTTTTGCCCAACCGTTATATGATATAATTATCGTGCGCGGAGCAACGCGACAAGCGAGCCGCGCGCAAAGCCTACAGGATCGGAAGGAGCAAGTATTGCGGACAAAAGTCGCAATCATCGGGGCCGGACCGGCCGGATTGTTGCTTGGGCAACTGCTGCACGCTTACGGCATCGACAATGTCATTCTGGAGCGCCAGAGCCCGGATTACGTGCTCGGTCGCATCCGCGCCGGTCTGCTCGAGGAGGGAACCGTCGCGCTGCTCGACCAGATCGGCGCCGGGGCGCGGGCGCATGCCGAGGGCCTGGTCCATGAAGGCATCGAGCTGGCCTTTTCCGGCCGCCGTCACCGCATCGACATGAAGGCGGCGACCGGCAAGATGGTCATGATCTACGGCCAGACCGAGGTCACGCTCGATCTCATGAACGCGCGAAAAGCCGCCGGTCTCATCTCGGTCTACGAGGCCAGGGACGTTCAGCCGCATGATTTCGACGGTAGTCACCCGCGCGTAACCTGGGAGAAGGACGGCGTCACCCACGCGCTCGATTGCGACTTCATCGCCGGCTGCGACGGCTTTCACGGCGTCAGCCGCGCCAGCGTCCCGGCCGGGGCGATCGAGGAGTTCGAGCGGGTCTATCCGTTCGGCTGGCTTGGCATCCTGTCGGAGACGCCGCCGGTCAGCCATGAGCTCATCTACTCCAACCACGCCCGCGGCTTTGCGCTTTGCACCATGCGCTCGACCAAACGCAGCCGCTACTATGTGCAGTGTTCGCTCGACGACCATGTCGACCAATGGCCGGACGACCGCTTCTGGGACGAATTGAAGCGCCGGCTCGACCAGGAGGCGGCCGACAGCCTCGTCACCGGCCCCTCGATCGAGAAAAGCATCGCGCCCCTGCGCAGCTTCGTCGCCGAGCCGATGCGCTTCGGCCGGCTGTTCCTGTGCGGCGACGCCGCCCATATCGTGCCGCCGACCGGCGCCAAGGGACTGAACCTCGCCGCCAGCGATGCGCACTACCTGTCTAGCGCGCTGCGCGAATTCTACGACGAGAAATCCAGCGCCGGGATCGACGCCTATTCCACCACGGCGCTGGCGCGGGTCTGGAAGGCGGTGCGCTTCTCCTGGTGGATGACCTCGATGCTGCACAAATTCCCCGACACCGGCACCATCGGCGCGCGCATTCAGCTCGCCGAGCTCGACTACGTCACGCAGTCGCAGGCCGCGATGACGTCGCTGTCGGAGAATTATGTCGGGCTGCCGTTTTAAGACGGTGCCGTAGTGCGGGCAAAGGCGCTCTTGCGCCGTGCCCACCACCTTCCCATAATTGCGAAAGCGCGTGGGCACGCTTCGCTTTGCCCACCCTACGGCGCGGTCATTGTGGCGCCACCCGTGTTTCAAACACGCGCGCAAATCCCGTTTAAAACTTTGTAATTGATGCAACCGTCATCGCCATCGCGTTCAATGCTGACGACACGGCAACGCGAGACAACCATGACCGCCACCGACATTCCCGCCGGCTTCGAGCCGCTCTTTCGCAAGAGCCCTCTCACCGAACCCTGGGAGCCGCTTTACTCCAAGAACACCGACAAGGCCGTCATCATCGGCCTCCGGCTGGCCAGGCCCCACACCAACGGCCGCGGGCTGATCCATGGCGGCCTCATCGCGGCGCTCGCCGACAATGCCATGGGCTATAGTTGTGCGCTGGTGACCAACTGGACCACGTCGTTCGTGACGGTCTCGCTTTCGGTCGATTTTGCCGGCTCCGCCGAGATCGGCCAGTGGTGTTCGATCGAGAGCGACGTGATCAAGACCGGCAAGACGATCTGCTTTGCGCAGTGCCTTGTCAAAGCCGACGACACCGTGATCGCGCGGGCGAGCGGCACGTTCCGGGTGGTGCCGAAGAAGGGGTGATCTCTCCGTGTCCCGGACGCGCTGCAGCGTGCAACGCTGCTGCGCAGAGCCGGGACCCATGTCTCGACATGGCACCCTGCCGCCTTCTGGGTCTCGGCTCTGCGCCGCAACGCCAAGGGCGCTGCAGCTTGTCCGGGACACAGGGAACATCACCCAAATCTCCACTCCGCCGTCTCCACCACGAGATCGACGAACGCGCGCACCTTGGCCGAGAGCAGGCGCGAGGTCGGGTAAATGATGTGGATCGGCAGCGCCGGCTGCTCATACTTCGCCAGCACGATTTTCAGCCGTCCGCGCTTCAGCCCCTCGGCGGCCTGATAGGCCAGCACGCGCGTCACCCCGCCGCTGGCTTCCGCGTATTGCAGGGCGGCGTCGGCGCTGTTGCTGATGAAGCGGGGCGATGGCGTGACCTCGATGTCGCGGCCGTCCTGCACGAAGTGCCAGCTGGCGGAGGGGCCGAACTGGATGGTCTGGTGTTCGAGCAACGCGTCCGGCGTCTTCGGCTCGCCGTGGCGCTTCAGATAGCCCGGCGTCGCCACCACGATCCGTCGCATCTCGCCGACCTGGCGCGCTACCAGCGAGGAATCGGCGAGATGACCGATCCGCACCGCGACATCGACGGCGTCCTCCACGAGATTGACGAGGTGATCCGACAAGCGCAATTCCCCGCCCACCTCGGGATAGCGCTTGAGATAGTCGGTCATGACCGGCCCGACATGCAGCCGGCCGAAGCCGACCGGCGCCGATACCACCAACCGTCCGCTCGGCCGGTTGCGCTCCTCCCGCGCGGAGCCGTCGGCCTCCTCGACATCGGCGAGGATGCGCCGCGCGCGCTCCAGATAGCGCGTGCCGACGTCGGTCAATCTCACCTGCCGGGTGGTCCGCTGCAACAGCCGGGCGCCGAGATGCTCCTCCAGCGCCGCGATCAGCCGCGTTACCGCCGAGGGCGACAGGCGCAGCTTGCGCGCCGCCGGCGCGAAGCCGCTGAGATCGGCGACGGTGACGAAGGCGTGCATGGCTTCGAGGCGGTCCATGTCATTATTGCATATATCGCAATGATGAAGTGTCAAGCGGGTAGATTGTTTTAGCTGCCGTGAGGTCCACTTTGGTCGTCGAAAGACGCAGCAATGCGCCGGAATCTTCAGGAGATGTTCCGATGACTGCAGTTCACACCTATGCCAGCGATGTCGCGTTCTCGCCGGCGGTGAAGACGATCCAGGCCCGCAAGGGCTCGCGCGAGGGTTATGCCCACGCCGAGCAGCGTGGATGGCGCACTGAGGTGGACGAGAACCTCGCCGCATTCCTGGCTGACGCCACCAGCTTCTACTTTGCGACCGCCTCGGCCGATGGCCAGCCCTACATCCAACACCGCGGCGGCCCGAAGGGCTTCTTGAAGGTGCTGGACAAGCAGACGCTGGCTTTCACCGATTATGCCGGCAACCGGCAGTACATCACCCAGGGTAACCTGTCGGAGAATCCCAAGGCCTACATTTTCGTGATGGACTACGCCCATCGCCGCCGCGTGAAGATCTGGGGCGAGGCGCGCGTGGTCGAGGACGACGAGGCGTTGACGACGTCGCTGATGCCGAAGGGCTACCGCGCCCGGCCGGAGCAGGTGATTATGTTCAAGATCGCAGCCTGGGACACCAACTGCCCACAGCACATTCCGCAGAAATTCGATGCGGGTGATGTGGCGGCCGCGCTGGCGGCGAGGGATGCGAGGATTGCGGAGCTGGAGGCGGAGGTCGCGGCGTTGAAGGGAGAGAAGGCGAGTTGATTTCAGACACGACACGCTCGGTGCACCCTCTCCCCTTGTGGGAGAGGGTGGCTTCGATGCGAAGCATCGAAGCCGGGTGAGGGGTTTCTCTCCTCACGGAAGTTTTGCGAGTCGAGAGAACCCCTCATCCGGCGCTTCGCGCCACCTTCTCCCACAAGGGGAGAAGGGAAGAGGGGCTCACTGCAAAATCAGATCGCGCTCTCGCCTTCGTGCTGGAAGCCGAGATAGCTCGCCGCGACACGCTCGTTCGCGGCGATGTCGCTGGCCTTGCCGGAGAGCACGAACTCGCCGAGCTCCATCACATAGGCCTGGTCCGCGATCTTCAGCGCGGCCTGGGCGTTCTGCTCGACCAGCAGCACGGAGACGCCGCTGGCGCGGAGTTCGGTGACGATGCGGAAGATGTCGGCGACGATGATCGGCGCGAGGCCGAGGCTCGGCTCGTCCAGCATGAGGAGCTTCGGCTCGCCCATAAGCGCGCGGCCCATCGCGAGCATCTGCTGCTCGCCGCCCGAAAGCGTGCCGGCGAACTGCTTGCGCCGCTCCTTCAGCCGCGGGAACAGCGTGTAGACGCGCTCCATCGAGGCCTTCGCCTTGCTCCGCTCGATGCGGAAAGCACCCAATTCGAGATTGTCCTCGACATTCATGGTCACGAACAATTCGCGGTGCTCCGGGACGAGGCCAAGCCCCATCGCGACACGGTCCTCGATGTCGAGCCGGGCGAGATCCTGGCCGGCAAAGGTGACGCGGCCTTTCAGCGGCAGGATGCCCATGATGGCGGACAGCAGCGTGGTCTTGCCGGCGCCGTTGGCGCCGACGATGGTGACGATCTCATTCGCGCCGACCTCGAGCGAGACCGAGCGCACCGCCTCGACCTTGCCATAGGCGACATGGGCGTCGGTGACGGACAACAGCGCGCTCATGCCGCCACTCCGAGATAGGCCTTGATCACTTCGGGATTGGTCTTGATCGTGGCGGGCGTGCCCTCGGCGATCTTGGTGCCGAAATCGAGCACCACGATGCGGTCGGCGAGGTTCATGACGAAGCCCATGTCGTGCTCGACCAGGAGGACGCTCATGCCGCCGTCGCGCAAGTCACGCAGCAGCTTGGCGAGCTGCTGCTTCTCCATGTGGCGCAGGCCGGCGGCCGGTTCGTCGAGCAGCAGCAGCATCGGGTCGACGCAGAGCGCGCGGGCGATCTCGACGATGCGCTGCTGGCCGAGCGAAAGGCTGCCTGCGAGCTGATGCATCTGGTCGGCAAGGCCGACACGCTCGATCTGGCGGGCGGCCTCGGCGAGCAATTTGGCCTCGTCGGCGCGGTCGAGCCGCAGCATCGAGGCGATCGGGCCGGAATGGCCGCGCAGATGCGCGCCGATCGCGACGTTCTCCAGCACGGTCATGTCAGGGACCAGCTTCACATGCTGGAAGGTCCTGCTGATGCCGAGCTTGACGATCTCCTGCGGCGGCGCCTTGTCGACTTTCTTGCCGAGCACCGAGACCGAGCCTGACGTGGCCGACAGCACGCCGGTGATCAGGTTGAAGGTCGTGCTCTTGCCGGCGCCGTTCGGGCCGATCAGCGCGACGATCTCGCGAGCCTGGACGTCGAAGGAGACGTTGTTGACGGCGACCACGCCGCCGAACTGCTTTCGCGCCTTGTCGACCTGGAGCAGGATGCTGGAGTGGCCGGGCGCGCGGGGGCGCTGTTCCAGCTTCAGCGAGGTGTCGGGCTTCTTGCCACCGGAGCGCTCGGGCAGGAAGGACATCAGCCACGGCCAGAGGCCGCCCGGCGCGAGCTGCAACAGCGCCACCAGCATGATGCCGAACACGATGGTCTCGACCTGTCCGGAGCCGGGCAGGATCAGCGGCAGATAGCTCTGCAGCACCTCTTTCAGCACCACGACGATCGCCGCGCCGAGCACGCCGCCCCAGACATAGCCGGCGCCGCCGACCACCGCGATGAAGAGATATTCGATGCCGGCCTGTGCGCCGAACGGCGTCGGGTTCACCGCGCGCTGGAGATGGGCGTAGAGCCACCCCGAGAGGCCCGCGAGCACTGCGGCATGGATGAACACCAGCAATTTGGCGCGCGGCGTGTGCACGCCGAACGCCTCGGCGGCGACGTGGCCGCGCCGGAGCGCACGGATGGCGCGGCCGGTGCGGGAATCCAGCAGGTTCATGGTGAGCAGGGCCGAGAGGATCACGGCGACCCAGATCGCGTAATAGATCGAGCCAGGCGAGAGCATCTTGAACGTGCCGATCGACAGCGGCGGGATCGCCGAGATGCCGTCGTTACGGCCGAGAAACTCCAGCTTGCTGAAGAGATAGAACAGCCCGAGCCCCCAGGCGAGCGTGCCGAGCGGCAGATAATGGCCGGAGAGGCGGACGGTGATCAGCCCGAGCAGCACTGCCAGCGATCCGCTGACCAATAGCGACAGCGGCAGCGTCAGCCAGGGCGACAGGCCGTAGGCCGTCGACAGCACTGCGGTGGTATAGGCGCCGAAGCCGACGAAGGCTGCTTGTCCAAAGGAGGTCAGGCCGCCGACGCCGGTCAGCAGCACGAGGCCCATCGCGACGAGGGCGGCGAGGCCGATATTGTCGAGCAGCACGATCCAGAACGGAGGCATGCCGGGGACGAACGGGATCACGGCCATGACGGCTGCGAAGATGATGATGGGAAGGCGGCTCTGCATTTCAGCCTCAGTCCTTCTCTTCTTCGACGGCGGGCGCGGCGAGCGAGCGCAGCAGCAACACGGGGATCAGCAGCATGAAAACGATCACCTCCTTGTAGTTGGAGGCATAGAAGGACGAGAACGCCTCGACGAGGCCGACGACCAGCGCCGCGGCGGCGGTGAGGGGATAGCTGACGAGGCCGCCAATGATCGCGGCGACGAAGCCCTTCAGGCCGATCAGGAAGCCGCTGTCATAGTAGAGCGTCGTGATCGGCACGATCATGATGCCCGACAGCGCGCCGATGACGGATGCCAGCAGGAAGGCGATCTGCCCCGACAGCGTGGTGCGGATGCCGACGAGCCGCGCCCCCAGCCGGTTCACGGCGGTCGCGCGCAACGCCTTGCCGTAGAGGGTCAGGCCGAAGAACAGCCAGAGGGCGACGATGAAGGCGATGGTGATGCCGTAGACGGTGAGGCTCTGGCCGGTGAAGCGCAGCGAGCCCGCGGTGAACGCGCCGGACAGCACGGCAGGTCCGCGCTGGCCTTCGGCGCCGAAGAACAGCAGGCCGAGGCCCTGCAGTGCCAGATGGACGCCCACGGATGCGATCAGCAGCACCAGCACGGAGGTGTGCGCCAGCGGCTGGAATGCGACGCGGTAGAGATAGAGGCCGATCATCGCCACGATCACCAGCGACAGCGCGATCGAGACCGCGACCGGCGGCTTCTGCGCGGCGAAGTACACCGTCAGCGCCAGCACGATGGCCGGCAGCACGATATTGGTGAGGGCGCTGCGCACGATCAGGCGGCCGTGCAGCGCCTTGCGCGCGACGAGCAGGTCGAAGGCGAAAGCGCCGATGCCGAGCGCCAGCGCGAGCTTGGCCGTGCCCGGCATCTGGCCCGCGGCCAGCGAGGCATAGGTCAACGCGCCGTAGGTGACGAATTCGCCCTGGGGAATGAGAATGACGCGGGTGACGGCGAACACCAGCACCAGCGCCAGGCCGAGCAGCGCATAGATCGCGCCATTGGTGATGCCGTCCTGCACCAGGAACAGCATGATGGTGGTATTCAAGACCGGACGCTCCCCCTTAAGATTACGGACCGGTCCCCTCGATCGCGGTGGACGGTCCGCTCACAGCCATTGAAAAACGCATGCGATATTTGATATGGTCCATAACAATTATCAAATATAACATCAAGGGCGGGAACGATCCCTCCCGAATTTAGCGGGATTATGAGCACGAGGCGATGACCGTTTCCAAAGCCGCTGAAAAGTCCGCTGAAAAGCCTGCCGACACGGCCAAGGGCCGCAAGGACGCGGCCGAGGTGCAAGGTCAGGGGGCTGGCGAAGCGCTCCAGCTCGGCGAGCTCTCGGAACAGCTCGGCTATGTGCTGAAACGGGCGCAGCTCAAGGTGTTCGAGAACTTCCTGCGCTGCATGGCCTCGCTCCAGCTCACGCCGGCGCAGTTCTCCGTGCTGCTGCTGGTCGAGAAGAATCCGGGCCGTAACCAGACCGAGATCGCCTCCACCCTCGGCATCCTCAGGCCGAACTTCGTGGCCATGCTCGACAATCTCGAGAGCCGCGACCTTTGCGCGCGGATTCGCTCCACCAACGACCGCCGCTCGCACATCCTGGTGCTGACCGACAAGGGCAAGGCGGTGCTGGCCCGCGCCAAGAAGCTGGTCGCCACCAAGCACGAGGCCCGGCTGAACGAGCTGCTCGGGCAGGCCAATCGCGAAGCCCTGATCGCGATGCTCGCGAAGGTCGTGAGCGAGTTCTGAACTCGGCTGTCATCGCCCGGCTTGACCGGGCGATCCAGTATTCCAGAGACGGCACGGCTGGAATCGAGAAGCCGCGGCGTACTGGATTCCCCGCTTTCGCGGGGAATGACACCGTTGCTGGGGCAGGCGCCTCAATCCACCAAAAGCACCCTGATGTCGTTCACGTTGGTCAGCGTCGGGCCCGGCAGCAGCAGGTCGCCGGTCGCCTCGAAGAACGTCGTGGCGTCGTTGTTGTCCAGGTACGCTTGCGGCTGAAGCCCCTGCGCCTTCATCTTTGCGAACGTCGTCGCGTCGATCAGCGCGCCGGCGGGGTCGGTGGGGTTGCCGGCGCCGCCGTCGGCGCCGTCGGTGTCGCCGGCCAGCGCCGAGATGTCGGGCGTGTCCTTGAGCAGGGCGGCGAGCGCCAGCGCGTATTCCTGGTTCGGCCCGCCGCGCCCATTGCCGCGCACGGTCACCGTGAGCTCGCCGCCGGAGAGAATCGCGAGGCGCTTGCCTTGCGCGCGCGCTTGCAGCGCCAGCCTGGCGTGAGCGGCCGCGACCTCGCGTGCCTCGCCTTCGAGATCGGCGCCGAGGTCGATGGTCTCGTAACCGGATTCGCGCGCGAGCTTCACCGCGGCGTCGAGCGACTGCTTGGGCCGCGCGATCAATTCGAAATGCGCGCGCGCGAAGGCGGCATCGCCGGGCTTGCAGCTTTCATTGGCGGGATCGTCGAGCGCGCGGCGCACGGCATCGTCGATGTCGAGCTTGTATTTCGCGACGATGGCGCGCGCATCGGCCAGCGTGGTCGGATCAGGCACGGTCGGACCGGAGGCGATCGCGGAAGGATCGTCATGCGGCACGTCCGAGATCGCGAGCGTCACGATCTTGGCGGCATTCTTGCCGGCGCGTGCGAGACGGCCGCCCTTGATCCGCGACAGGTGTTTGCGCACGACGTTCATCTCGCCGATCGGCGCGCCCGAGCGCAGCAGCGCCTTGTTGACCGCCTGCTTCTGCGCAAAGCTGATACCGTTGCTGGGCGCGATCCAGTTCGCCGAGCCGCCGCCGGTGAGCAGCACCAGGAGCAGATCGTCCGGCCCGGCCTCGCCTGCGAGCGCGAGCGTGTCGGCCGCGCCCTTGAGGCCAGCCTCATCCGGCACGGGATGCCCGGCCTCGACCACGCGGATGCGGCGCGTCGGCACGCCGTAGCCGTGGCGCGTGGTGGCGATGCCGACGAGCCGCTCCGGCGCCAGCTTGAGCGTGTCGAGATAATGCCGTTCGGCCGCTGCGGCCATGGCGCCGGCGCCCTTGCCGGCGGCGAGGCAGATCACGCGTCCTTTCGGCGCGGGCCCCAGGTGCGGCGCCAGCACCACATTGGGATGGGCGGCGGCAACGGCGGCGTCGTAGAGCGCGCGGAGCAGGGGACGGCGGTCGGTCATGACGATGGCCTTCGGCAGACGGAACAAACTGGCGGCAAACGCCGCCGTTCCCCCTGCCTAGCGCATCGGCGGCCAAAGCGTAAGCCGGCTGTGTCATCATTCGAATATGCAATCGCGTGATCATAATCGCCGCGTAGCAAAAAGCCCTCCGCGATGATTTCGCGGAGGGCCCTTTTGAACATTGCGATCCGGCTGGAGGCTAGCCGCCGGCGTCAGCGCTGATGACGTCGCCGAACAGATCCCACTTCTCGCCCTTGAACTTCATGAGCTGAAGCGAGCTGATCGGTGCGAAGTCGTTCGCGCCGGTGTTGATCTTGATGCCGGGCAGCAGCACCTCGGTGCGGAAGTCCTTCAGGCTCGCCGCCTGCTTCATGACGTTCTCGCGCGTGAGATTGTCGCCGCACTTCTTCAGCGCCTCCACCAGCGTCTGCGCCACGCCGTAACCGACGATGGTGCCGCCGTCGAGCTTGTCACCTTCAGGGAAGTATTTCGTCATGAACTCCAGGAAAGCCTTCATGCCGGCGTCGTCCTTCCACTGAGGATCCGACACGTCCTTCAGGTAGGCAGCCGAAATGATGTCCTGCGAATTCTCGAAGCCGGCGGGCTTGATCACGCTGCCGACCGAGGCCGAGACGTTGTTGAGGAAGTGGGTCGGCTTCCAGCCGATTTCGGAGATCTTCTTGATCGCCTGTGCCGCGAACTTCGGTGTGGTGATGTTGATGAAGACGTCGGCGCCGGTCGCTTTCATCTTCACGATGTGATTGTCGATCGTCGGCTCGGAGGTCTCGTAGCTTTCCTCCAGCACGATCATGCTCGCGGCCTTGGCGCCGAGCCCGTCTTTCAGGCCCTTCAGGTAGTCCTTGCCGTAATCGTCGTTCTGGTAGAGCACGCCGATCTTGGCATTCGGCATCTCCTTCAGGATGTATTTCGCGTAGATCTGCGTCTCGCTCTGGTAATTTGGCTGCCAGCCCATGGTCCAGGGGAAGTTCTGCGGATCGTTCCATTTGGTGGCGCCGGTCGCGACGAACAGCTGCGGCACCTTCTTCGAGTTCATGTATTTCTGAATGGCCGAGTTCGGCGGCGTGCCGAGTGAATTGAAGATCAGCAGAACCTCGTCGCTCTCGACCAGCTTGCGTGCCTGCTCCACCGTCTTCGGCGGCGAATAGGCGTCGTCGTAGGAGACGAAATTGATCTTGCGGCCGTTGATGCCGCCCTCTTCGTTGATCTTCTTGAAATAGGCGGCTTCGGTCCGCCCGATGATGCCGTAGGCGGAGGCCGGTCCGCTGTAGGGCATGATGTTGCCGATCTTGATCTCGGTGTCGGTCGCGCCGGTATCGTATTTCTTCTGGGCCGATGCAGTGGAGGCCGAGGCCGCAATGAGCGCAAGCGCCAGTGATGCGGCTGCAAGCTTGCCGGTGACAGCGGGCATTCCTATCTCCCTATTTTCTTGATGTGTGTGCGCCCCTTTTCTTGTCTCGATTTTTTTGGCGACGCTGCCGCAATTCAATACGATTTGGCTGGTGCCTTCAACAGAAAGCCCCAGCGACGGCGTCGCAGGGGCTGCGTCTTTAGTAGTCAGGGACCGCCGGCCCTCGTGTGCGACTGCGAGAAGGTCCAGCTGTCTTGGGTTGTTTAACCAATCAGTGAACGATTTTGGGTTGCGCCGCTTCAGTGGCCCATCTCGCTGGAGATGATGTCGCCGAACAGCTCCCATTTCCGGCCCTTGAAGCGCATCATCTGCAGCTGCTCGATCGGGGCGAAATTGTCCGGTGCGGTGTTGATCCTGATGCCGGGCAGCAGCGTGTCGGGCTCGAAATCCTTCAAGGAGGCTGCCTGCCTCATGACGTTCTCGCGGGTGAGGTCGTCGCCGCACATCTGCAGCACTTTCACCATGGTCTGCGCGGCGGCATAGCCGAATACGACGCCGGCATCGAGCTTGTTGGCCTTAGGATCATATTGCGCGAGGAAGTTATAGAATTTCTTCATGCCATCGTCGGCACTCCACTGCGGGTCCGAGCCGTCCTTGGTGTAGCTCGCCGACAGCAGGCCTTGCGAGATCTCCAGGCCCGCCGGCTCGATCACGCCGCCGACGGAGGCCGAGACATTGGAGACGATGTGGACCGGATGCCAGTTGATCTCCGCCGCCTTCTTGATCGCCTGCGCGGCGAATTTCGGCGTGGTGATGCTGATGAAAACGTCGGCGCCCGAAGCCTTCAGCTTCACGACGTGCTCGTCGATGGCGGGCTCCGACGTGTCGTAGGCCTCTTCCAGCACGATCATCGAGGCCTTGGGCCCGAGGCCATCTTTTAACCCCTTCAGATAGTCCTTGCCGAAATCGTCGTTCTGGTAGAGCACGCCGATCTTTCCGTCCGGCTTCTCTTTCATGATGTATTTGGCGTAGATGCGCGCCTCGCTCGCGTAGCTCGGCTGCCAGCCCATGGTCCAGGGATACTGCCTGGGATCGTTCCACTTCGAGGCGCCGCTCGCCACGAACAATTGCGGCACCTTCTTCTCGTTCATGTATTTGCGGATGGCGCCGTTGGTGGACGTGCCGAGCGATCCGAAGATCAGCAGCACCCCGTCGCTCTCGACCAGCTTGCGCGCCTGCTCCACCGTCTTCGGCGGTGAATAGGCGTCATCATAGGAGATGAACTTGATCTTGCGCCCGTTGATGCCGCCCTCGGCATTGACCTTGCGGAAATAGGCTTCTTCGGCCTTGCCGATCGCGGCGTAGGCCGAGGCCGGGCCGCTATAGGGCATGATGTTGCCTATTCTGATCTCGGTATCGGATGCGCCGCTGTCGTACTTCTTCTGCGCGAGTGCCGGGCTGCTCATCGCAGTGCACAAAGCGAGCGCGGTCCAGAGGGCCGCAACCTGAAAACGAACGGCGGACATTGTTCTCCTGCCCCAAGTTGGATCGGCGCCGCATTGAACAAGATTGGCGCCTGCCGTCAACAAGAAGCCCCCGCGATTGCTCGCGGGGGCTTCTCGAGGGTCGGACTATTGCGTCAGCGTGTCACTCGGAGGCGACGTCGCCGCTGATGATCTCGCCGAACAGTTCCCACTTCTCACCCTTGAAGCGCTGCATCTGCAGCTGCGCAATGGGGGCGAAGTCGGTAGCGCTGGTGTTGATCTTGACGCCGGGCAGGAGCGTATCCGGCGCAAAATCCTTCAGCGAAGCCGCCTGCTTCATGAGATTGGCGCGGGTGAGATCGTCACCGCACATCTCCAGGACCTTGGCCAGGGTCGAGGCCGCGCCGTAGCCATAGACCATGCTGGTGTCGGACTTGTCGGCACCCGGCATGTACTTGTCGACGAACTCGTTCCACTTCTTCATGCCGGGGTCGTTGGCCCACTGCGGATCGGTGGAGTCCTTGGCATAGGCCGCCGACAGCACGCCCTGTGCATTCTCGAAGCCGGCGGGCTTCATCACGCTACCGACCGAGATCGAGACGTTGGTGAGGATCTGGAGCGGCTTCCAGCTGAGCTCGGCCGTCTTCTTGATGGTCTGGGCCGCGAATTTGGGCGTCGCATAGATCAGCAGCACGTCGGGATTGGCGGCCTTGATCTTGACGATATGGCCGTCGATCGACGGCTCGGACACCTCATAGCTCTCTTCCATGATGATCATGGACGCGCCCTTGGCGCCGAGACCGTCCTTGGTGCCCTTGAGGTAGTCTTTGCCGAAATCGTCGTTCTGATAGAGGATCGCGACCTTGGCGTCGGGCTTCTCCTTCATCAGCCATTTCGCGTAGATCTGGGCTTCGCTCTGGTAGGACGGCTGCCAGCCGATGGTCCAGGGGAAGTTCTTCGGATCGTTCCACTTGGTGGCGCCGGTGGCGACGAACAGCTGCGGGATCTTTTTGGCGTTGAGGTACTTCTGGATCGCGCTGTTCGAGGGCGTGCCGAGCGGATTGAACACGGCCAGCACCTCGTCGCTCTCGACCAGCTTGCGGACCTGCTCGACTGCCTTCGGCGGTGAATAGCCGTCGTCATAGGTGACGAAGTTGATCTTGCGGCCGTTGATGCCGCCCTTGTCGTTGATCATCTTGAAATAGGCTTCTTCGGTCTTGCCGATGATGCCATAGGCCGACGCCGGACCGCTGTACGGCATGATGTTGCCGATCTTGATCTCGGTATCGGACGCGCCGGTGTCGTATTTCTTTTGGGCCAGTGCAGCGCCGGAGGTGAGGGCAATGGCCGCCGTTGCCGTGACCAGCGCGGCGGCTCGCAGTGTTCTTCCAAAATACAATTCGATCTCCTTCTTTAGTCCAACAGGCTTCAGTTTTTCTTGAGTTTGCCGGCGAATTGCTGGCCCAGGATCGCGATCTGCCTGGCGCCGTGCGGCACGAGGTAGATGACGAGGAACAGGAGCACGCCGAACACGGCGCCGGAGAGGCCTTTTGAGATGCTCTCCGCCATGTTCGGCACGAAGATGATGAAGGCCGCGCCGACGAACGAGCCGGGCAGCCAGCCGACGCCGCCGACGACCATGCCGAGGAACAGCGAGATCGCGAGCGTGATGGTGTAGCTGTCGGGTGCGACGAACTGCACCGCGATGGCGCCGAGCGAGCCGGCAACGCCGGTGATGCCGGCGGACACGCCGAACGCCAGCGTCTTGTACAGCGCGACGTTGACGCCCATCGAGGAGGCCGCGATCTCGTTGTCGCGGATCGCCATGAAGGCGCGGCCAGAGCGGGAGCGCAACAGGTTCACCGAGAAGATGTAGATCGCGATCGTGACGATGAGCGTGAAGTAGTACAGCCACGTGTCCTGCGACATCGGCAGGCCGAACGGCGCGTCGGGCTTGGTGACGACGAGGCCCTGCACACCGCCGGTCCAGTGTTCCAGGAAGTTCAGCTTCAGCAGCTGTGGCATCGCGGTCGCGAGTGCGAAGGTCGCGAGCGCGAGATAGACGCCCGAGAGCCGCAGCGCCGGTTTGCCGAACAAGTACCCGAAGCCGAAGCAGACCACGGCGGAGATCGGAATGGTCAGCGCGTAGTTGATGTTGGCGTGCTCCATCAGCACCGCCGACGTATAGGCGCCGACGGCGTAGAAGGCGCTCTGGCCGAGCGAGAACTGGCCGGAGCCGCCCGTCAGGATGTTCAGCGCCAGCACGGCGAGCCCGTAGATCAGGAGCATCGTCATCTGGAAGATGACGAAGTTCTTGACGAACATCGGCACGATCAAAAGCGCCGCGAGCACCACCAGCGAGGTGCCGGTGCCCAAGGTCATGGCCCGCTTCGGAACCGCCTCGACCGCCTGGTGGCCTTCTGCAACGACTTCTTCTGCAGCGCTCATGATCAAACTCGCTTGACGATGTGCCGGCCGAACAGGCCAGCGGGTTTGACGACCAGGACGGAGATGATCAGCGCAAGCGCGATCGGGAGTTTCAGCTCGTTGCCGACGCCGGGGATGTAGGTGCCGGCGAGGTTCTCGAAGACGCCGACCAGGAAGCCGCCGACCACGGCGCCGAACGGGCTGGAGAGGCCGCCGAGCACCGCCGCGGCAAAGCCGTAGATCAGCACGCCGCCCATCATGTTCGGCTCGAGGAACACGACCGGTGCGATCAGCATGCCGGCGATCGAGCCGATCGCGGTCGCCATGCCCCAGCCGAGCGCAATCATCCAGCTGGTGTTGATGCCGACGAGGCGGGCCGATTCAGGCACGGAGGCGGCCGCGCGCATGGCAAGACCGATCCGCGTGTACTGGAAGAAGAAATAGAGGCCGAGCAGCAGCAGCACGGTGACGCCGATCATGCCGGCCTGGTGGGTCGAGATCAGCTGGCTGCCGAGGAACGGCGCGGAGCCGAACGGGGTCGGGTATTGCTTGATGGTGAAGTCCCAGATCAGGCCCGCCGAGGAGTTGATGATCGCGAACAGCGCGATGAAGCCTGCGACGTTGGTCAGAACCGGTGCCTTTGTCAGCGGCTTGAACAGGATCCGCTCGATCGCGATGCCGGCGACGAAGGAGAAGGCCAGCGTGATCACGAAGGCGGCCCAATAAGGCACGCCCCACTGCATCAGCTGCCAGGAGATGAAGGTCGAGAACATCGCCATCTCGCCCTGCGCGAAGTTGAGATGGTCGATGGCCTGGTAGATCATGACCACGGCGAGCGCCATGCAGGCGTAAATCGCGCCCGTGGCAATGCCGGCCAGGACCTGGTTGGTGAACAGCTCCATTGTCCCGGCTCCCTCAGTAACCCAGATAGGATTTGCGGATTTCTTCGTTGTTCGCGATGTCCTTGGCGTTGCCCGACATCACGATGCGGCCGGTCTCGATCACATAGGCTTGGTCGGCGAGCTCCAGCGCGAGCTGGGCGTTCTGCTCGACCACCAGGATCGACACCTTGTCCTCGCGGTTGATCTTGCCAAGGATGCCGAACAGGTCGCGCACCACCAGCGGCGCGAGGCCGAAGGAGGGCTCGTCCAGCAGCATCAGCCGCGGCCGCAGCATCAGGGCGCGGGCGACCGCGAGCATCTGCTGCTCGCCGCCGGAGAGTGTGCCGGCCTGCTGGGTGTGGCGCTGTTTCAGCACCGGGAAATGCGCATACATGCGCTCGATGTCGGAGACGATGCCGGCGCTGTCCTTGCGGGTGATGGCCCCGAGCTGGAGATTCTCCTCCACCGTCATGGTGGTGAAGGTGCCGCGGCCCTGCGGCACATGGGCGATGCCGAACCGCACGATGCTCTCGGTGGAGCGGTTGTTCAACGGCTTGCCGTCGAACTCGATGCCGCCGGTGGAGCGCACCATGTTGCAGATGGCGCGCAGCGTGGTGGTCTTGCCGGCGCCGTTGGCCCCGAGCAGCGTCACCAGCGAGCCCTCGTTGAGCGAGAAGGACAGGCCATGGAGCGCCTGGACCTGGCCGTAATAGGCGCGCAGGTCCTTGACGTTGAGCAATGTCGTCATTGGTCCTTGCTCCCGAGATAGGCCTTGATGACGTCGGGGTCCGCCTGCACCTGGGCCGGCGTGCCCTCCGCGAGCTTCTTGCCGAAATTCAGCGCGACGACGTGGTCGGCGATCGACATCACGAGTCCCATGTGATGCTCGACCAGCAGCACGGTCATGTGGCGCTCGTCGCGGATCTTGCGGATGAGATCGCCGAGCACGTAGACCTCTTCGTGGTTGAGGCCACCGGCGGGCTCGTCGAGCAACAGGATCTTCGGATCGGCAGCCAGTGCCCGGGCCAGCTCGACGCGCTTCTGCGTGCCGAAGGGCAGGCCGGAGACCACGGTGTGGGCGACGTCCTCGAGGTCGAGATAGGCGAGGATCTCGTGCACCTTCTTGTTGACGCTGGTTTCGCTGCGGCGAACCCATGCAAGCTTCAGGGAGTCGCTGATGATGTCGCTGGAGGTCCTCGAATGCGCGCCGACGCGGACGTTATCCATCACCGAGAGGTTCGGAAACAGCGCCACGTTCTGGAAGGTGCGGCCGATGCCGATCTCGGCGATCCGGTGCGGCGGCCGCGTCAGGATGCTCGCACCCTCCATCAGGATGTCGCCGGATGACGGCTGGTAGAGCCGGGACAGGCAGTTGAAGAGCGTGGTCTTGCCGGCGCCGTTGGGGCCGATCAAGCCGAGGATCTGGCCCTTGTGCATGTCGAAGGACACGCCGTTGAGCGCGATGATGCCGCCGAACACGACGCTGACGTCGCGAACCGCGAGCAGGGGCGATGTCCCCTGCGCGAGCTGTGCCTGCGTCATCTCGTCTCGCTCACGGCATTCAGTGAGCGAAGGAGCGATGTGAACCGCTCCCGATGATGACAAAGGCTATCTGAATCCCTCGGCCACACGCGCAACTTTTCCTCCTGATTTCAGCTTTTTGCTGACGTCTTTTTTGGAATGCGGCATTAGACCCCCGAGCGCCGCTTCGATGTTCCTTACCATCGCTAAGAGACGCGGTCCAATGTCGTTGATCAAACGCTCTTCCGTGAAGCGGAATGCGGGCGCGCCGCAATTGAATGCGTAGGGACCGGTTCCGTCGTTGAGCCTGAGTGCGACGCCGGCGGCGCCGATGTCGTCGTGCCAGTCGCCCACGGAGATCGCAAAACCATATTTCGCGACGGTTTCGCCGGAACGTTCCAGCCCGTCGCGCATCTTGGGCCAGCGGCTGCCGTAATGTTCGCGCAAGAGGCGGGACAGGTCTGCGCGGTCCGCGTCGTCGAGCGCCCAGAAATAGGCGCGGCCCATCGCGCTGGTTGCAATCGGCACGCGAGAGCCGACGTCAAGTTGAACCCCGACAGTCTCGCTGCCGCGACTTTGCCCGAAATAGATCATGCTGTGGCGGTCGCGGCCGCCGACGGCGACGGCACCGCCCGTCGCGCGCATCACTTCCTCGCGGAACGGCTCGGACAAATGCCGAACGCCGAGATTGGCGAGCGCGGCGTAGCCGAGCGACATCGCCGCGGGTGTGAGCTGATACTTCTCGAAGCGGGGAACCGGCGCAAGATAGCCCAGCTTGGTCAAGGTGTAGGTCAGCCGCGACACTGTCGGCTTCGGCAGATTGGTGCGAGCCGCAATCTCCTGATTGCCGAGAAGGCCGTCATTGGGGTGGAATGCGCGCAATACGTCCAGTCCGCGGGAAAGCGCGACGACGAAATTCCGATCGGTCGCAGTCTTCTTTCCTGTACGCTTCATCCCTGATCTGCTTCTTGCGCGGAGTCGTTGACAAGCCACGTGCTTCAAAATAACCCTGCCGTCAAGATGCGGAATTAAATTCCGCACCGCGAAATCGAACAAAAGTAGATCCCCACCAAGGAGGGAACACCGTGAGCGAAGTGGTCAAGCTTGAGCGTCATGACGAAGTCGGGATCGTCACGGTCGACAGCCCTCCGGTCAACGCGCTGAGTGCCGCGGTCCGCGGCGGCATCCTGGAGTGCATCAAGGCTGCGATTGCCGATCCCGCCATCAAGGGCATCGTGCTGACCTGCGCCGGCCGCACTTTCATCGCCGGTGCCGACATCACCGAATTCGGCAAGCCGCCGAAGGCGCCCGCCCTCAACGACGTGCTGTCCGAGATCGAGAATTCGCCCAAGCCCGTGGTTGCCGCGATCCACGGTACCGCGCTCGGCGGCGGCCTCGAGGTCGCGCTCGCCTGTCATTTCCGCGTCGCGGTGAAAGAGGCCAGGCTCGGCCTGCCCGAGGTGAAGCTCGGTCTTCTGCCGGGCGCCGGCGGCACCCAGCGCCTGCCGCGCGCGGTCGGTCCCGAGCTCGCCGTCAAGATGATCGTCGGCGGTGATCCCATTGGTGCGGCCGAAGCGCTCAAGAACGGCCTGATCGAGGAAATCATCGAGGGGCCGGCATCCGGCGGCGAAGCCTTCGTGCGAAAGCTGCTGGCCGAGAAGCGTCCGCTGCGGCGCCTGCGCGACGACGATTCCAAGATCGCGGCGGCCAAGGCCGACCGCTCGATCTTCACCAATGCGGTCGCCGCCATGACCAAGAAGTCGCGCGGCCTGGAGGCGCCGTTCGCCGCCGCCGACGCCGTGGGCTACGCCATTGACCTACCCTTCGACGAAGGCCTGAAGAAGGAGCGCGAGGGCTTCCTGAAGCTCGTCGCCAGCGATCAGTCCAAGGCGCAGCGTTATGCGTTCTTCGCCGAGCGCGAGGCTGCCAAGATCGCGGGCGTTCCTGACGGCACCAAGTCGCGTCCCGTGAACCGGGTCGCCATCCTCGGCGCCGGCACCATGGGCGGCGGCATCGCGATGTCCTTTGCCAATGCCGGCGTTCCCGTCACCCTGATCGAGACCGGCGAGGAGCAGCTCAAGCGCGGCATGGGCATCATGCAGAAGAACTGGGAAGCGACCGCGGCGCGCGGCGGCATCCCGGCCGACGCGCCCGCCAAGCGCATGGCGCTGATCAACGGCGTCGTCGGTATCGAGAATGTCGGCGATGCCGATCTCGTCATCGAAGCCGTGTTCGAGACCATGGCGGTGAAGAAGGAAGTGTTCGGCAAGCTCGACCAATACGCCAAGCCCGGCGCCGTGCTCGCCTCCAACACCTCGTATCTCAACATCGACGAGATCGCGAAGTCGACCAAGCGTCCGCAGGACGTGCTCGGCATGCACTTCTTCTCGCCGGCCAACGTCATGAAGCTGTGCGAGATCGTGCGCGCCGACAAGACCGCGCCGGACGCGCTGGTGACTGCGGTGACTATCGCGCGAAAAATCGCGAAGGTGCCGGCCGTGGTCGGCGTCTGCGACGGCTTCGTCGGCAACCGCATGCTCGCCCAGCGCGGCAAGCAGTCCGAGAAGCTGCTGTTCGAAGGCGCGCTGCCGCAGCAGGTCGACGCCGTGGTGACGAAGTTCGGCATGCCGATGGGGCCGTTTGCGATGGGCGACCTCGCCGGCCTCGACATCGGCTGGCGCTCGCGGAAAGACCGCGGCATCAAGTCGGAGATCGCGGACGCGCTGTGCGAGGCCGGCCGCTTCGGCCAGAAGACCGGCAAGGGCTACTACAAGTACGAAGCCGGCAGCCGCTCGGCGCTGCCCGATCCCGAGGTCGAGAAGCTGATCGACGAGACGCTTGCCCGTCTCGGCCGCAAGAAGCGCGTCGTCAGCGACGACGAGATCCTCGAGCGCATGATGTATCCGATGATCAACGAGGGCGCGAAGATCCTCGAAGAGGGCATCGCGGCGCGTCCCTCCGACATCGATGTGGTCTGGCTCTATGGCTATGGCTGGCCGATCTATCGCGGCGGCCCGATGTTCTGGGCCGACAGCGTCGGTCTCAAGCACATCGCCGATCGCCTGGCCTTCTATGCCAAGGAGACCAACGACCCGAGCCTCGAGCCCGCACCGCTGCTGAATAAGCTCGCGGCTGAAGGCAAGACGTTTGCGTCGCTGGCCGCTGCGTCGAAGGCGGCGTGATCGGATTGGGTGCTGCTGCGATGTCGCGCTCCGGGCAAAGCTCTCTCCGTTCCCTCCCCCCTTTTGGGGGAGGGGCAGGGAGGGGGGTGGCCCGGGGCGAGATCGGAATTTGTGGCTATCCCCTTCCCCAACCCTTCCCCACAAGGGGGAAGGGAGCCCGTCCGCCGGTGCCCACCTCACACGACCCGGCGACTACCGTTTTGCAGAGTATCGATCGCCAATGACCCATCCCGGCGAACAGTTCTATCCCGAGGGCGTGCGGTGGGACGACACCCTCGTCCAGGGCACGCTGCCTGACCTGCTGTCGAAAGCTGCCGCCGATTACGGCCCGCGCACCGCTCTGGAATTTCGAGATCGCCCGATCACATACACGGAGCTCGCAGCTCAGGCCGAGCGTGCGGCGGCGGCGTTACTGCGCGCCGGCTGCGGCAAGGGAACGTCCATCGCGCTGTTTCTGGGCAACTCGCCGGACCATCCCGTCAATTTCTTCGGCGCGCTGAAGGCAGGCGCCCGCCTCGCGCATCTGTCGCCGCTCGACGGCGAGATCGCGCTGACGCACAAAATCTCGGACTCCGGCTCGCGCCTGCTGGTCACCTCGAACCTTGCGGCGCTGCTGCCGACCGCGCTGAAGTTTTTGGAGAAGGGGCTGATCGACCGTCTCGTCGTCTGCGAGGACGATCATTGGGGCAAGATCGGCACGCCGCAGGCGGCGATCCCGGATGATCCCCGCATCGTCACCTTCAAGGCCTTCACCGAGGGCGCGACCGCGCCGGCCCAATGGCCTGTCGTAACGGCCGACGACGTCGCGCTGCTGCAATATACCGGCGGCACCACCGGTCTGCCCAAGGGTGCGATGCTCACCCACGGCAATCTCACCTCGGCAGTGTCGATCTACGACGTCTGGGGCAAGCCGGCGCGCGCCGCGCGCGGCGAGACGATCGAGCGCGTCATCTGCGTGCTGCCGCTGTTCCACATCTACGCGCTGACCGTGGTGCTGCTGTCCTCGCTCAGCCGCGGCAATCTGGTCTCGCTGCATCAGCGCTTCGACGTCGAAGCCGTGATGCGCGACATCGAGGTCAAGCGCGCGACGTATTTTCCGGGCGTGCCGACGATGTGGATCGCGATCGCCGCGCTGCCGGATCTGGACAAGCGCGACTTCTCCTCGCTCGCGACCATCGGCTCCGGCGGCGCGCCGCTGCCGGTGGAGGTCGCGAGCTTCTTCGAGCGCAAGGTCGGCAAGAAGCTGCGCAGCGGCTGGGGCATGACCGAGACCTGCTCGCCCGGCACCGGCCATCCGCCAACGGGGCCGGACAAGCCCGGCTCGATCGGCCTGATGCTGCCCGGCATCGAGCTCGACGTCGTCGCTCTCGATGATCCCAAGCGCGTGCTTGCGCCGGGCGAAGTCGGGGAGATCCGCATCAAGGGCCCGAACGTCACCAGGGGCTACTGGAACAAGCCGGAGGGATCCACGGACGCCTTCGTCGACGGCCGCTTCCTCACCGGCGACATCGGCTATGTCGACACCGACGGCTATTTCTTCCTGGTCGACCGCAAGAAGGACATGATCATCTCCGGCGGCTTCAACGTTTATCCGCAGATGATCGAGCAGGCGATCTACACCATTCCGGGCGTGCACGAGGTGATCGTGCTCGGCATCCCAGACCAGTATCGCGGCGAGGCCGCCAAAGCTTTCATCAAGCTGAAGCCGGACACAAAGCCGTTCACGCTCGACGAGCTGCGCGCGCAGCTCGCCGGCAAGCTCGGCAAGCACGAATTGCCGGCCGAGGTCGAGTTCGTCGACGATCTGCCGCGTACGCCGGTCGGAAAATTGTCGCGCCACGAATTGCGCCAGCAGCAGAAACCGTCACAATCCACTAAAACCGCATCAGGAGCTCGTTCTTGACCGACGCCGTCATCGTTTCCACCGCCCGCACCCCGATCGGCAAGGCCTATCGCGGAGCGCTCAACGCCACCGAGGGGGCAACTCTGCTCGGCCACGCCATCGGCGAAGCCGTCGCGCGTGCCAAGGTCGATCCGAAGGAGATCGAGGACGTCGTGATGGGCGCGGCGCTGCAGCAGGGCGCGACCGGCGGCAACATCGCGCGCAAGGCGCTGCTGCGCGCCGGCCTTCCCGTCACCGTCGCCGGCACCACCATCGACCGGCAATGCGCCTCCGGCCTGCAGGCGATCGCGCTCGCCGCGCGCTCGGTGATCTTCGACGGCGTCGAGATCGCGGTCGGCGGCGGCGGCGAGTCGATCAGCCTCGTGCAGAACGACAAGATGAACGGCTTCCACGCCCAGGACCCGGCGCTGCTCAAGATCAAGGGCGAGGTCTACATGCCCATGATCGACACCGCGGAGATCGTCGCCAAACGCTACGGCATTTCGCGGGAGCAGCAGGACGAGTATTCGCTGGAGAGCCAGCGCCGCACTGCGGCTGCCCAGCAGGGCGGCAAGTTCAAGGAGGAGATCGCGCCGATCACGACGCAGATGGCAGTCACCGATAAGGCGACCGGCGCCGTGTCGATGAAGGACGTCACGCTGTCGCAGGACGAAGGTCCGCGCCCCGAGACCACGATCGAAGGCCTCGCCGGCCTCAAGCCCGTGCGCGGTGAGGGCTTTTCGATCACCGCCGGTAATGCCAGTCAGCTCTCCGACGGCGCCAGCGCCTCCGTCATCATGAGCGACAAGGAAGCCTCGAAGCGCGGCCTCAAGCCGCTCGGCATCTTCCGCGGCTTCGTCTCCGCCGGCTGCGAGCCGGACGAGATGGGCATCGGCCCGGTCTTCGCCGTGCCGCGCCTGCTTAAGCGCCATGGCCTCACCGTCGACGACATCGGTCTCTGGGAGCTGAACGAAGCCTTCGCGGTGCAGGTGCTGTATTGCCGCGACAAGCTCGGCATCGACCCCGACAAGATCAACGTCGACGGCGGCGCGATCGCGGTCGGTCATCCCTACGGCATGTCCGGCGCGCGCCTCACCGGCCACGCTTTGATCGAAGGCCGCCGCCGCAAGGCGAAATATGCGGTGGTCACCATGTGCGTCGGCGGCGGCATGGGCGCGGCCGGCTTGTTCGAGGTTTTGCAGTAATTCACAGGAGGATCCGATGGATCTCGCATTCACGAAAGAAGAGCAGGCGTTTCGCGAGGAAGTGCGGCAGTTCTTCCGCGACAACGTGCCGCCGGATACGCGGCGCAAGATGGTCGAGGGGCGTCACCTCAGCAAGGACGAGATGGTGACGTGGTGGCGCATCCTCAACAAGAAGGGCTGGGGCGTCAGCCATTGGCCCAAGCAATATGGCGGCACCGGCTGGACCAGCGTGCAGCACTACATCTTCAACGAGGAGCTGCAGTCCTATCCGGCGCCGCAGCCGCTCGCCTTCGGCGTCAGCATGGTCGGCCCCGTCATCTACACCTTCGGCAACGAGGAGCAGAAGAAGCAATATCTGCCGCGCATTGCCAATGTCGATGATTGGTGGTGCCAGGGCTTCTCCGAGCCGGGCTCCGGCTCCGACCTTGCCTCGCTCAAGACCAAGGCTGAGCGCAAGGGCGACAAGTGGATCATCAACGGCCAGAAGACCTGGACTACGCTCGCCCAGCACGCCGACATGATCTTCTGCCTGTGCCGCACCGATCCCGGCGCCAAGAAGCAGATGGGTATCTCCTTCATCGTGTTCTCGATGAAGTCGAAAGGCGTCACGGTGCGCCCGATCCAGACTATCGACGGCGGTGTCGAGGTCAACGAAGTCTTCTTCGACGACGTCGAGGTTCCCTACGAAAATCTGATCGGCGAGGAGAACAAGGGCTGGGACTACGCAAAATTCCTGCTCGGCAACGAGCGCACTGGCATCGCCCGCGTCGGCGTCTCCAAGGAGCGGCTGCGCCGCATCCGCGATCTCGCCGGCAAGGTCGAATCCGGCGGCAAGCCGATCATCCAGGACGCCGCGTTCCGCGAGAAGCTCGCGGCTTGCGAGATCGAGCTGAAGGCGCTGGAACTCACTCAGCTCCGCGTCGTCGCCGACGAAGGCAAGCACGGCAAGGGCAAGCCCAATCCGGCCTCCTCGGTGCTGAAGATCAAGGGCTCCGAGATCCAGCAGACCACCACCGAGCTGCTGATGGAAGTGATCGGCCCCTTCGCCGCGCCCTACGACGTGCATGGCGACGACGGCTCGAACGAAGCCATGGACTGGACCGCCCAGATCGCGCCGAGCTACTTCAACAACCGCAAGGTCTCGATCTACGGCGGCTCCAACGAGATCCAGCGCAACATCATCGCCAAGGCGGTGCTGGGGCTGTGAGTCAACAATGACGGTGTCGTCCCCCGCGAAGGCGGGGGACCCAGTACGCCGCGGCGGTCGTGAGTACGGCAGGCGGCTGCGTTTACTGGATCCCGCCTTCGCGGGGATGACGTCTGAGGGTGAGGCGACGGCAGGGCAATTCCCGCCGACTTGGAGAGAAACATGGATTTTGATCTGAACGAGGAGCAGCGGCTTCTCAAGGAAAGCATCGACGGCCTGCTGACCGATTCCTACGATTTCGAGCAGCGCAAGAAGTACATGAAGGAGAAGGGCGGCTGGAGCAAAACCGTCTGGCTCAAGCTTGCCGAGCAGGGCCTGCTCGGCCTGCCCTTCAGCGAGGCCGATGGCGGCTTCGGCGGCGGCGGCGTCGAGACCATGATCGTGATGGAAGCGCTCGGCAAGGCGCTGGTGCTCGAACCGTATCTGGCAACGGTCGTGATCGGCGGCGGCTTCCTGCGCCATGCCGGCACCGACGCGCAGAAGGCCGCGCACGTGCCCGGGATCATCGACGGCAGCAAGACGCTGGCGTTTGCCCAGCTCGAGAAGAACTCGCGCTACGATCTCTTCGACGTCTCGACCACGGCGAAGAAGAAGGGCGACGGCTGGGTCATCGACGGCGAAAAATTCGTCGTGCTCAACGGCGAGAATGCCGACACCTTGATCGTCACCGCGCGCACCAAGGGCGAGCGCCGCGACAGAAACGGCATCGGCGTGTTCCTGGTGCCGGCGAGTGCCAAGGGCGTGACCAAGAAGTCGTATCCGACCCAGGACGGCCTCCACGCCGCCGACATCACGCTCACCGGTGTCGACATCGGCCCCGATGCCGTGCTCGGCAATCCCGAGGATTCGCTCGCGCTGGTCGAGCGCGTCGTCGATGAAGCCCGCGTCGCGCTCTGCGCCGAGGCGGTCGGCCTGATGGACGAATCGCTCAAGACCACGGTCGAGTACATCAAGACCCGAAAGCAGTTCGGCGTCGCGATCGGCTCGTTCCAGTCGCTGCAGCACCGGGCGTCCGACATGTTCGTGGCGGCCGAGCAGGCGCGCTCGATGTCGATGTTCGCGACCATGGCGAACGATTTCGAGAACGCCAAGGAGCGCTCCAACGCCATCGCCGCGGCCAAGGTGCAGATCGGCAAGTCGCTGAAATTTGTCGGCCAGCAGGCCATCCAGCTCCACGGCGGCATCGGCATGACCATGGAGGCGAAGATCGGCCACTACTTCAAGCGCCTCACCATGATCGAGAACTCGTTCGGCGACACCGATTACCACCAGCGCCGCGTCGCCGATGGTGGCGGGTTGATCTGAGGCCAAGCAACGACTGTCATCCCCCGCCAAAGCGGGGGATCCAGTACGCCGCGGCTTCTCGATTCAAGCCGCGCCGCCTCTGGAATACTGGATCGCCCGGCCAAGCCGGACGATGACACCGAGCAAGTTCAATCAACGGAGGCAACAACAATGAAAAACACCCCGTTCGATCTCACCGGCAAGGTCGCCGTGGTCACCGGCTCCAGCCGCGGCATCGGCCGCTCTTCCGCCGAACTGCTGGCGAAACTCGGCGCCAAGGTCGTGGTCTCCTCGCGCAAGGCTGACGCCTGCAAGGAAGTCGTCGACGGCATCATTGCGGCTGGCGGCGATGCCACCGTCATCCCCTGCAACATCGCGCGCAAGGCCGAGGTCGAGGCGCTGATCGCGGGCGCCACCAGGCATTACGGCAAGATCGACATCCTCGTCTGCAACGCCGCGGTGAATCCCTATTACGGCCCGCTGCTCGACATCACCGACGAGGCCTTCGACAAGATCATGGGCTCGAACGTCAAGAGCAACATCTGGCTCTCCGCGCTCGCGATTCCGCAAATGGCCGAGCGCGGCAACGGCTCCGTCGTCATCATCTCCTCGATCGGCGGCTTGCGCGGCTCCACCGTGATCGGCGCCTACGGTATCTCGAAAGCGGCCGACTTCGCGTTGTGCCGCTCGCTCGCCGGCGAATGGGGCCCGAAAGGCGTCCGCGTCAACTGCATCGCGCCCGGCCTCGTCAAGACCGATTTCGCCCGCGCGCTGTGGGAAGACGAAGCCATGCTGAAGCGCCGCACCGCCACCACGCCGCTGCGCCGCATCGGTGAACCCGACGAGATCGCCGGCGCAGTGGCGTATCTGGCTTCCGATGCCTCGAGTTTCATGACCGGCCAGACCATCGTCATCGACGGCGGCGTGACCACGGCTGCGGTGTAGCCTTTCAACGACTTGCAATTGTAGTGAAGTGGCGCTTCACTTCACCCTCCCCTGGAGGGTCCGGGACGAGCGTAGCTCGCCCGTGGTCGCTCGCGCAAACGCGCGAGCGGGGTGGGGTGAAGCCACGCAAATGGTCTCAACATCGATCCGACGCGCCGCCGCGAAGAAGTTGAGAGCGAACAGCACGCCGCACGAACGGATCCTGTGGCGCGCCCTCAAGGAGCTTCCGATGGACGGCTCGCACTTCCGCCGGCAAGCGCCAATTGGTCCGTACGTAGTCGATTTCTTCTGCCCGGCCAAGCGGCTCATCATCGAGCTCGATGGCGGACACCACAACGAAGACGATGTGGCGGCACAGGACCTCGAACGGCAACGCTGGCTTGAGAACGAAGGCTATCGAGTCATCCGATTCTGGAATTCTGAGATCGGGAGCGATCTGACCGCTGTGCTTGAGCGCATCTATGTCGAGCTGTATGGATCGAGCGAGGCGGAAGCCGCCCCCTTGAAGCACCGCAGAACCTAGCTTGCAGTTCGCTGTCGTCTTACCCTCCCCTGGAGGGGGAGGGTCGCTACGCATGCAGCGAAGCGGAATGCGTAGCGGGGTGGGGTGACAGACTGTCCGCGAATTCGGTGCTTGCGGATGGGGGCGAGAGCTCTTTCTAGAAGGAAGGAGAGACCGCCTTCGTGGCTTCACCCCACCCCGCCCGCGCGCTGCGCGGTCGACCCTCCCCCTCCAGGGGAGGGTAAGGGAGACCCGCCTTGACCTCTTGCCGGCAATCCCGTTTTCTTTGGCGCGACACAATGATCCCCTCCGGGATAACGCCAGGGTAAGCCGCCATGTCTTTCGTCCTCGCCATCGACCAGGGCACCACCTCCTCGCGCGCCATCGTGTTTCGCGGCGACATATCCATCGCGGCGAAGGCGCAGCAGGAGTTTCCGCAGCATTTTCCGGCCTCGGGCTGGGTCGAGCACGAGCCCGAGGACATCTGGACCTCGACGGTGATGGTCTGCCGCGAGGCGATCGAGCAGGCCGGCATCACCGCGAAGGACATCGCGGCGATCGGCATCACCAATCAACGCGAGACCACCGTGGTGTGGGACCGCGCCACCGGGCAGGCCGTGCATCGCGCCATCGTCTGGCAGGACCGCCGCACCGCCGACATCTGTGCCAAACTCAAGGCCGACGGCCGCGAGCCCGTGATCTCGCAGAAGACCGGGCTGATCATCGATCCCTATTTCTCCGGCACCAAGGTCGCCTGGATCCTCGACCACGTCCCCGGCGCCCGGGCGCGCGCCGCGCGCGGCGAACTGATGTTCGGCACGGTCGATTGCTATCTGCTCTGGCGCCTCACCGGCGGCAAGGTGCACGCCACCGACGCCACCAACGCCTCACGCACGCTGCTGTTCAACATCCACACCGGCCAATGGGACGACGAACTGCTGGAGATCATCGGCGTGCCGCGCTCGATGCTGCCCGAGGTGAAGGATTCTTCCGCCCGCTTCGGCGAGAGCACGCCCGATCTGTTCGGCGGTGCCATTGCCATCTCGGGCATTGCCGGCGACCAGCAGGCCGCCACCATCGGCCAGGCCTGCTTCCGCCCGGGCATGATGAAGTCGACCTACGGCACGGGTTGCTTCGCGCTGCTCAACACCGGCACCACGCCTGTTGTCTCGAAGAACAAGCTGCTCACCACCGTCGCCTACCAGCTCGATGGCAAACGCACTTACGCGCTCGAAGGCTCGATCTTCGTCGCCGGCTCAGCGGTGCAATGGCTGCGCGACGGCCTCGGCATCATCAAGCATGCCGCCGAGACCGGACCTCTCGCCGATCAGTCCGATTCCATGCAGAGCGTCTATCTCGTTCCGGCCTTCGTCGGCATGGGTGCGCCCTATTGGAATCCCCGCGTGCGCGGCGCGCTGTTCGGCCTCACCCGCAACACCGGCCCCGCCGAACTCGCCCACGCCGCACTCGAAAGCGTCTGCTACCAGACTTTTGACCTCTGGGCCGCGATGCGCGCCGACTGGCCAAGCTCGGAAACTGCCAGCGTCGTGCTCCGCGTCGACGGCGGCATGACCGCCTCCGACTGGACCATGCAGCGCCTCGCGGATTTGCTGGACGCGCCCGTCGATCGCCCCGTGATCCAGGAGACCACCGCGCTGGGCGCCGCCTACCTCGCCGGCCTCCAGGCCGGCGTCTATCCCGAGCCGACCAAATTCGCCGACAACTGGCGCCTCGAGCACCGCTTCAAGCCGAACATGAGCCAGGCGACGCGTGAGCGGAAGCTCGCGGGCTGGGCGAGGGCGGTGAAGGGCGTGCTGGCGAGCGATGAGGGGGAGGGCTGATACGCCACCATCCAAATCGGCGTCCCTGCCTAGTGCGCAATTGCGCACGGGCGCAGGGACCCATACCGCGAGGTCTGTCGACGGCAGGCGGAGCCAATCCCGAACGATTGATCGTCGCCATACCACTTCCTGTGGTTATCGCGACGAGCGCAAGCGCTCGCGCGGACGTCCCGGATCCAGCGCGCACTTAAGGCGCGCTTGTCCGGGACGACGATGAAGTGTTCAGCGTAAGCTCTGCAGTCTCGCGCTTTGAAGCCAGGTAACAAAGAATGATCCTCCCCGACGGCTATTCCGATGTGCCTGCTGGCAAGATCGCCGCCGTCGTCACCCATCTGGAGATGACCACGCCGCCCGCGCGCCGCGACGATCCCACCGGCGTCTGGACCCTGCGCAAGGTCGACGCCCCCACGCTTCCTTGGTATCGCGATCTCTTCCGCCGCGTCGGCGAGGACTGGTTATGGTTCTCGCGCGCCCGCATGACCGACACCGAGCTTGCCGCAATCATCTACGCGCCTGATATCGAGATCTACGCACTGGTCGCGCACGGCCGCGACGAAGGCCTGCTCGAAATGGACTTCCGCGAGCCCGGCCAATGCGAGCTGGTCTATTTCGGCGTCACCGCACCCCTGATCGGCACTGGCGCCGCGCGCTTTCTGATGAACCGCGCGCTGGAGCGCGCCTGGTCGCGGGACGTCCGCCGCGTCTGGGTGCACACCTGCACGCTCGATCATCCATCCGCCGTCGCGTTCTACCAGCGCTCCGGCTTCCGCCCCTTCCGCCGCCAGATCGAGGTGGCTGACGATCCACGCCTCGACGGCACGGCGCCGCGGACGGCGGCGAAGCATGTGCCGATCATTGAGTGATGCGCGAGCGAGCGTAACCCAGATGAGCGGCTGGCCCGCCGCCGGTCGGAGGCGAACGCAATCAGGGGAGCGTCACCGCATCTCGCTTTGCTCGTGTCGGCTAGGATCGTCCGCTGCCACACGCTTCGTCGTCATCCTGAGGTGCGCGCTCTTGCGCGCCTCGAAGGATGGGCCGCAAGCGCCCGTGGCCCATCCTTCGAGGCTCCCCTCGCGCTGCTCGCGCATCGCAAGGCTCGCGCCTCAGGATGACGGCTGAACTTGTGGCAGCACTTGTAGCCCGGATGGAGCGCAGCGCAATCCGGGACGGCGTCCCCGTATTCCGCTGCACTCCATGCAGCTACTCCTCAAAACAACCTCTGTTCTGCCCGCGCCAGCGAAAACCCCCGCTGCATCGCGTTGAAACACGTCAACCCCGTCTGCTCCGACCGGCACGTGAATCCTCCGCGCTGCCACGCCTCGCCATAGGCCAGCACCGGCAGCGAGGCGTCCATCACGGTGTCACCGGCGCAGATGCGCCCTGCGGCTCCCTTCGCGCTCATCTCGAAGGCGTGGCCATAGTCGAGCTCGCAATCGGCGGGACGGTGCGGGCGGCTCTCGATGTTCATGAGGTCGCAGCGGAGCACGCCCTGACCATTGTCGGTGAAGAATTGGCAGGCGATGTTCTTCGACGGCGTCAAGAAGCCGATCGGGCGGTCCTGCGCGTAGGCGACACCGGCCATCGGCAGCAGGATCGATATCAGGATCAGTGCACGCGGCCTTGTCATGTCATTCCCGCTCAACTGTCGAAATTCACCGCATTGGTGTTGGCGCCGCAGAGCAGAACCGCGACGCGCTCGGTGGGTGAGGGACGATAGCGGCCGGAGAGCACCGCGGCAAATGCCGCTGCGCCGCCCGGCTCGGCGACGAGACGCAAGCATGACCACAGGGCGGCCTGGGCCTGCCGGATCGCAGCGTCGCTGACGAGGACGACGCGCTCCACATGAGCGCGGGCGATCGGAAACATCAATTCGCCGACGCGCCGCGGCGCAAGGCTGTCGGCGGCGAGACCGCCGGCAGGCGCATCGACCGGGGCGCCCGCTTCGAACGCCGTGTGCAGGGTCGGCGATTGCTCCGGCTCGACCGCGACGATACGCGTCCTGCCGGCGAACCACGCCGCAATGCCGCCGATCAGCCCGCCGCCGCCGACCGCCACGAGCAGCGTGTCGATGCCGGGCGCGTCCTGCTCCAGCTCCAGTCCGACGCTGCCCTGGCCGAGCAGTGTCTCGGCCTGATCGTAGGCATGGACGGCGAGCGCGCCGGTCTGCGCGACATGCGCCTCGCTCGCAGCGAGCGCCTCGGCGTAGCGGTTGCCCGCGATCACGAGCTTTGCGCCATAATTCCTGATCCGCTCGGCCTTGGCAGGTGAGGTGATGTCGGGCACGAAGATCGTGGCGGGGATGCCGAGCCGCTGCGCGGCATAGGCGACGGCCGCGCCGTGGTTGCCGCCGGATGCGGCGACGACACCGGCCTTCGGCACCTGCCGCAGCAACAGATTGGCGAAGGCGCCGCGCGCCTTGAACGATCTGGAATGCTGCAGCATCTCGAGCTTGAACGTGAGGGGCGCCGCGGGCAGACCGAAATCGGCGAGATCGGCTCGAAGAAGGGGCGTGCGCCTGATATGCGGACGGATGACCGCTTCGGTCGCCGCAATCCGCTCCCGTGTGATGTCCATTGTCGCTGTCATGATGCCGTCCAGGATAGCGCATCGGAGAGTTGACATCAATTAGGTAATTAGCAAAATGGCTAAATGAAATTTGCCGTCGCCCTGCGAGCGCTCGCCAACGAACGTCGCCTGCAGATCCTGGAATGGCTGCGGGATCCGCGGAAGCATTTTCGCGAGCAGGCCGATGGCGACCTGGTCGAGGACGGCGTCTGCGGATTGCTGATCGCCGAAAAGCTCGGCGTCAGCGCGCCGACGGTGAGCGAGCACATGCGGGTGCTGACCGCCGCCAAGCTGGTGCGCGCCAAACGCATCAAGCAGTGGACGATGTACAAGCGCAACGAGACCGCGATTGCCGCCATCAAGCGCTCGATCCAGGACGGCCTCTGAGCGCGCAGCGCCATCGCGGGCGAGTTGCAGCCGGTGCAATGCTTCATTTCCGAGATATTTCTTGCGCCGCGCCGATCAGGTCGTGGAGACTGGACGGCCCCGCCGTGTCCAACCGCTTGGAAGAGCAAGAACCATGTTCCTGATCGGCCAATATGATTCCCCCTTCGTCCGCCGCGTCGCGATTGCGCTGCGGCTTTACGGGCTCGCTTTCGAGCACCGGCCGTGGTCGACCTTCGGCGATGCCGACCAGATCGCGCCCTATAATCCGCTGCGGCGGGTGCCGACCCTGGTGCTCGACGACGGCGAGGCGCTGATCGAGAGCACGGTCATTTTGGATTATCTCGACGAACTTGTCGGGCCAGAGAAGGCGATGCTGCCGCGCAGCGGCACTGAGCGGCGGAAGCATTTGCGCATCTGCGCGCTCGCTTCCGGTCTCGGCGACAAGGCGGTGAGCCTGCTCTATGAGCGCGTGCTGCGGAAGGAGCAGCTCGCGCTGTGGGTCGAGCGTTGCCAGGCGCAGATTGGCGACGTGCTGAAAGTGCTGGAGGCCGAGCGCGCCAAGGTGACGACGCCGTACTGGCTGGGCGGCCGCATCGGCCACGCCGACATCGCGGTGGCCTGCGTCGTCCGCTTCACCCGCGAGGCGCATCCGCAGCTGTTCGACGCGTCGCGTTACCCGGCGCTGGCTGCGCATGCCGAGCGCTGCGAAGCTATCGCGCCGTTCAGGGAGATCGTGCAGCCGCTGTCCCCGCCGAAGGGATGATGCGCACTTACCCTCCCCTGGAGGGCAGGGCTATCGCATATGGCTGAGGGTGGCCAAGAGGAATGCGTTGTCCCAGCCAGCGCGCTTGATTTTACGCCGGAGGGAAGCGCGATCCGGG
>NZ_JACIHF010000018.1:0-126434 GCF_014198295.1 Bradyrhizobium sp. CIR18
CGCAACGCCAAGCATGTCGACCGCCCGACAGTGGCGCAGACGCTGCCTTCGGCGCTGGAATGGCTGTGGAAGGGCTATCCGTTTCCGTGAGGTCTTGCAATGTCGTGGACAGAAAGCGTGTGGCCGAACAGTCTCCGAGCCTCAGAAACTTCACCATCAATTTTGGCCCACAGCATCCCGCCGCTCACGGCGTGCTCCGGCTCGTGCACGAACTTGATGGCGAGGTGGTCACGCGGGTCGATCCGCATATCGGCCTGTTGCATCGGGGCACCGAGAAGCTGATCGAAGCCAAGACGTATCTCCAGGCGATCCCGTATTTCGACAGGCTCGACTATGTTGCTCCACTGACTCAGGAACACGCCTTCTGTCTTGCGATCGAGAGATTGATCGGGCTCGAAGTGCCGCGGCGAGGGCAGCTCATCCGGGTGCTCTATCACGAGATCAGCCGGATCCTGTCCCACCTCCTGAACGTCACCACCCAAGCCATGGATGTCGGTGCCCTGACGCCGCCGCTGTGGGGCTTCGAGGAACGCGAAAAGCTGATGGTTTTCTACGAGCGCGCGTCGGGCAGCCGGATGCATGCGAACTACTACCGGCCAGGCGGCGTGCACCAGGATCTCCCCCCGAAGCTGATCGACGACATCGAGGCCTCGTGCGATCCGTTCCTGCGTGTGGTGGATGATCTGGATCGGCTGCTTTCGCTGAACCGGATCTTCAGGGGCCGTAACGTGGATATCGGCAGGGTCACCCTCGAGCAAGCCTGGGCCCGGGGCTTCTCGGGCGTGATGGTGCGCGGGTCCGGTGCGGCCTGGGACCTGCGGAAGCGCAGCCCTATGACTGTTATGCGGAAATGGACTTCGATATCCCGGTTGGTAAGAACGGAGACTGCTACGATCGGTATCTCATTATGGAGGAGATGCGGCAGTCAGTCCGCATCATGAAGCAGTGCATCGAGAAGCTGAGGTCTCCGTACGGAAGAGGCCCGGTTCTCGTACAAGACAACAACGTCGCGCCGCCTCGGCGCGGCGAGATGAAGCGCTCCATGGAAGCGCTCATTCATCATTTCAAGCTGTACACGGAAGGATTTCACGTTCCTGCCGGCGAGATTCACGTAGCCGTCGAAGCGCCCAAAGGCGAGTTTGGAGTGTTCCTGGTCTCGGATGGCACCAACAAGGCCTACAAATGCAAGATCAGGTCGCCGGGGTTTGCCCACCTCCAGGCGATGGACTTTCTCTGCAAGGGGCACTTGCTGCCGATGTCTCAGCGATTCTAGGCTCATTGGACATCGTGTTTGGCGAGGTGGATCGTTAAGAGGTCGTGTTTGCATTGGACGCAACGTCTTGAGCCAGTGCCTGGTCGAATAGATCTCGCTTTGACCTTCACTTGAACGCGATATCACCCGGAGGCAGTTTCGATCCAAAGGCCGCCAGTGTTGCGAAAGGGCTGTTGATCCCTGGCTTTCTTAGGCTCGTCATTCCTCGCGGCGAAATTGCCGGTCTCCGTCGAAGTCCTTAGCCGTTTCGTCACGTCGCCGATCGCTTCCCGCGGCGAGCGGCCGAACTTCCTCAAGCCGCGGAAATATTCGAGCTGAAGATGCGCCGAGGTACCGCGCTTCGGGATGGTCTTGAGATGCTGGATGTCCTCTTCGACCCCGAGATGTTCGATGTCGGGCGCTAGCAGGGCTATCACCGCGTTTCAGCCAGCTTCTGGCTCCAACGACACCAAATCGATGTAGGTGCCATCGGTTCCGTAGCGCTAGGCGCGCCAGCGGTTTTCTTCGATCAGCGCGCGATGCACTGCCGAATGGTTCGCATTCAGATCGGGATGATGCACGACGTGCCTCACCAGCGCACGACCGCCGCGATCGCGACCGAGTCCGCAATCGCTGTGCAGCAGTCGGTTATACGCAGCTCGAGGGTGGGGTGCTGGAGGGAGGGCCGCAAGGCCCACCAGACATAGCTGGCGTTGGGGACGATGCCCGCGTCGACCAATGTCTTCACATAAGTCTCGTATTCGGCGAGGTTGCGAAACATCTCGGGAAAGCCGGTGCGGGGCAGGGCATCATTCGCGGCGTTGCGATAGCCCAGCAATCCAGTGGGATAGCCGCACCAGAACGGCGACGAGGTCGACAGCGCGAGCAGTAGCGGGAGGAACGGTACCAGTCGGTGCATGATCTCGACCCGCAGGTCGGGCTCGGGCACCTCGACGTGAACATGTAGCCCGCTGATGGGGTTGCCGAGGCCGACCATCCCGAGATCGCTGATGACCTTGCGGCGCTGCGGATTGGCGGTTGACCAGGAAGTATTCCTCCTCGATACCGAAGCGGTAGCGGTGCATGGCCCTAAGCTGTCCTTTTCGCCTTTGCATGCAAGCGAACCGCATCTCCGAAGGTGGAGAGGATGCGCCGATGCATGATCTGTGTTGCCCAATACTTCGGGTGAAACAGCGTGCCGAGCGCAAAAGCGCCGGCGCCCGCGACGATGACGGCCTCTATCGAGCCATCCTCCGCCACGGCCTCCGCGATGAGCCCCGGTGCGAGATCTTTGATTAGGAAGCTGTGCAGCGAATTCACTGTGACGCGTCTGCGCCGCAGATCTGTTGCAGGACACCTCCTTTGCGCAACGTCACCTTTTGCCGGAGCCGGTAGCGCGCATCTTCATTGTCCGCGTCGGGCGTGCCGTGGCGCTGGTCTTCGGGCAGGCCATCCGGGTCCTTCGCCAGCGTGCCGCCAAAAGCGACGTTCAGCTCCTGGATCCGCGGCAGACAAAGAGCGCGGGGATTCCGCGCGCCAGCGCGCGCGGGATCAGATGGAGCGCGACTCGTCGCGGAATTCATCGAACCGGCCGTCGCGAGAGTCGTCGACCATTTGGCTGTAATGCGAGGGATGAACATTGGTCTGCCCGCCGCTGATGAAAAGACCGTCAAGGCCATCGAGATAGGCGTCGATGTCGGCTTGGCGCGCCGCCGGAAGGATCCGCGGCACGGCACCGGCGACCAGGCCGATGGCGTTCACGCAATCATCGCAACCGACGAGAGCTGCTCGCCGCGTGCGACCATCGTCTCGGAGAGAATGCCCACCTGCGGCGCGCCGATGCGCGCTTGCCACTGCCCCCGCGAGGCGCTGTGCTGCCACTGCTGGAGGCCGTAGGCCACCGCACCCGCGGCGCTGCCGAATTGATGAATCGCTGCCTTGCGCTCCCCGACGTTCGTTCCCAAGCGAAGCGCCCATCGACTACAGGCGGCGGGGTCGTGCGATCGATTGTGGGATGCGGCTCGTGCAAATGTCTCGCCTGCGTCAATTCGTGTGTCTGTGCCTGGTAAAACAGCGATTGATCAGAATGGTTGCTCTGCTTAGATCTGTTGACCCTGTGGCGCCGTTAACTTTTGTTATGAACGCGGATCTTCGGGCAAGAGCCGAAGTACGCAACGAGCATCCAAAACCGGGCGAGGGGCGCCAGAGCAAACCGGGTAAGCAACTGGGCAAACCCAAGATGGGCCGACATTCCTCGCCGCGTGCCTCTGCCCATTCAACGATCGTCCGAGATTAACCTTTGTTGTGGGCGCCTCGTGCCCAATTGCATATCCTCATCAAATTAAGAAGAGAAACGCGATGGGATTGAAGCGCAGGCGGATCAAGCAAACAAACTCTCTCCAAGACCGCTTGGCTCAATCCGAGAAGCACATGAGGAAGCGAGCTCACGCCGAGCCGATCGACGCTGAGAAGAACGAGCTTCTCAAGAAGGTCCGCAACGCAGAGCAAACCGTGGACATAGAACGGCAGCTCCGGCAACCGCACTCGGGCGGATGTACCCCAGCGAGCCAGAAGGCCTCCGGTCCGACCCCGGAGGCCTTCTGCCAGTGTTCAAGTTGAAAGCAGATCAGCGATCCGCTATTCATTTCAGCTCAAGGCATTCGTCACGGGCGGCTCGTTCATCTGCTCCACCTGAGCGCTGCTGTCAGGCCCTGGCGGCCCGAGCACCGGCTCTTGGCCCAGGGCTCGAACCCGCCGCAGAACGCGAAGAATACATGTCGGCCCGGAGATTGCCGCTGGCGTAGATGTGCGAGCGGTCGAACGGCGCGCCGTCGCAATTGGCTGGGAATGTCGACAGGCTGGTCGAGAGCAAATGCCGATGCAACATTCCCTCGATGACATGCCGCGGCGCATCGAGGGGGCGAAGGTCGCCGGCATTCATGAAATGGTGCTGAGGCTGCCCAATGGCCCCGAAGCCGCTTTCGAGTCTGCCCCGCTCCCGCACGACTTCGCTGGCCATTGCGCTTAGAGTAAAGAACTGATCGACGATCGAAACGAACAGAAAAACCACGAATCTAAGCACCGACGAGAATCGCAAAGTTCGTCCACGCTTCGACGCCTCAGGTGGTCACCGACTTTAGCTGGGATACGACGAAGAGTAGCAATTGGTATGCCCAGCAATTGACCTTGAATTTCGACCAACGTCTTATGTATGCGCGTGAGGAATCCAGGTTAGCAGTTTCGATGTCGGTCTTGATCTTGTCGTAGGAAAAGCTCGATAACGAAGAGGCGATAGCGAACCACGTTGAGCACTGTTGTCATTTGAAAACGGCCGTTAAACTATTGAACTTATTAGAAGGCATTTTGAGCCCCTTTTCCAAACCCGCTTTCATTAATCAAGCAGGTGTTGATTCCGCCATTCGGAGGCTCGATCCCTCCCGCGCCCAGCCAGCCCTGAGGTCGCGGCTCTATCTTGTTGCTCCACCTCGCCGAGGTCTTGCACGCCGGGCGTCGGCCAGGCGGTCGTCAATTGCGCGGCGTCGGGGTAGCCAAGCTATAGGAACCGCGGGCGGGTGCGCCGGTTTCCACGTCATGAAGAAACACTTAGCGCCCCGTCCACAAGCTGCACCCGGGCTGACGCCGGCTCTCGAGCGGAATATCCACGCTCTAGTCGAGCGAAGGAAGCGCGAGCAATCCGACGCGTCTATTCAGCAAAAGGTCGCCGATGCGATAACTTCGTTTACCGGCAGCATGCAGTTTGTTTACCTGCACTTATTCGCTTTTGGATTTTGGATAGCCGCAAACCTCGGATGGCTTCCAGGAATTGTGCCATGGGACCAGAGCTTTGTAGTGCTCGCTATGATTGCCTCTGTAGAGGCAATCTTTCTTTCGACCTTTGTTCTGATCTCTCAAAATCGTATGGCGGCCGAAGCGGATAGAAGGGCGGAGTTGGATCTGCAGATCAGTCTCCTCACCGAACATGAGATCACGAAGGTGGTCGCGCTCCTGAATGAAATGGCCCGCAAAATGGAGATAGATTCCCGGCAGAACGAAGAGCTTCAGGAAGCCGCCTCAGATATCGCGCCGGAGCGCGTTCTCGACAAGATCGAAGAGAGCAAGGACTAAGCAGGCGCAACGGCGCTCCTGCCGCGAGACGCCAGAGCCGGAATGAGCGCTTCTGGCTCTCAGCTGGCTATTCGGGACTGAGCAGGCTGCGCGCCGGACCTCTCTTTCGCTGCGCGAGAGCTGGCACGAGCGTCGGTGGCTCGCCCGCGATGCGCATCGCGAAATAGGCGATCGTGGCTTGAAGACCATCCTTCAGTGCCACCCGCGGGCGCCATCCCAACAGCCGCATAGCGGTGTCAATGGCGGGCTTGCGGCGCTTTGGATCGTCTTTTGGCAGCGGCTCGAAGCGGAGCGGCGAGGCCGAGTCCGTATACGTCAGAACCTCTCGGGCTATAGCTTCGATCGTCACCTCGTGCGGATTGCCGAGGTTGCAGGGACCGGTCACCGATGAGGAGCTTTCCATCAGCAACTGGAGGCCTCGCACGAGATCATCGACGAAGCAGAAGCTTCTGGTCTGCGTACCGCCGCCATAGATCGTAATCGGCTCCCCGCGCAGGGCCTGCACGATGAAGTTGGAGACGACACGGCCATCGTTCTCCAGCATGCGTGGGCCGTAGGTGTTGAAGATGCGCGCCACCTTGATCTCGGTCCCCCGCGTGCGGTTGTAGTCGAACATCAGTGTTTCGGCGGCGCGCTTGCCCTCGTCGTAGCAGGCTCGTGGCCCGATTGGGTTGACGTTACCTAGATAGGATTCCGGCTGTGGGTGCACCTCCGGATCACCGTAGACTTCGCTCGTGGAAGCTTGCAGGACGCGGGCACCCTTCCGGTGCGCGAGCTCGAGCAGGTTGATGGTACCGAGCACGCATGTCTTCATCGTGCCGACCGGATCCTTCTGATAATGCCGGGGCGAAGCTGGGCAGGCGAGGCTGTAAATGCGGTCAATTTCCCCGTCGATCTCGATCTCCTCCTGCACGTCATGCTCGATGAACCGGAAGTTCGGATGGTTCAGCAGTGGCCTGATGTTGTCGATGCTCCCCGTGAAGAGATTGTCGAGGCAGATCACGGCGTAGCCATGTTGCAAAAGCGAATCGCAGAGATGAGAGCCGATGAAGCCGGCACCGCCAGCAATGAGCACGGTCGGCGAGCGGCGGAGCGTAGGGATGCGGGTCTGGAGTTTCATTGCAGGCTCTCTTCGGCGACTTGAATGGGACGGCTGGCGGCAGGCCGCGGGGATTTGCGGCGGCGGTGCGCGGCTGCTTCGGCGTAGTAACCCTCCAGCTGGCAGGCCCGGTGATCGGCGGTGTGACCGGTCAGAACGCGTCGGCGTGCGCATTCCGCAATAGTGCGCCGACGCTCCTCGGGCATGTCGCGCAGGATCTCGATGACGTCGCGCGGGCTTGAGGCCAGCAGGATTTCCCGCGACGGTGCGAAGATGGTTTCGATTCCCGGCCATTGGTCAGAGATCACGGGCGTGCCGCAGGCAGCGGCTTCGAACAGGCGAACGCTCGGCGAGAAGCCCAACGCACGCATGTCGGCGCGGGTCGCGTTGAGGGTGAAGCGCTGTTCCGCATAAAACTCCGGGTGCTGTTTTGGCGCGAGGTGCTCGATCCGCACGACATTGTCGGGCCAGACGATATCAGCGGGATATTGCGCCCCTGCGACCGCGAACTGCTCTGACGGCAGCGTGCGCGCCGGGGACAGGAGCAGCTGTTCGAGGACGGGCTGCCGGTCCTCACTATAGGTGCCGAGATAGCCGAGGGCCCATCTAACCTCCGCCTGCAGCGGAGCGTAAGCCTCCGTGTCGGCGCTGCAATAGAGAACTCGGGCCATCGGGCTGCCATACCGCTCCTCGATCATGTTGGGCACGGGCCCGCCGGCGAATGACAGATAGAGGTCGAAGCGTGGGATCATTGCGGCTGACAGGTAGTTCAGGCCTTCGTCGAGCCTCGCGAGCGTTACGGGCGTGTCGATGTCATAGAACGCGGTGATTCCCCGCGCCTGACTCGTGATCCACTCGGAAATGGCAATGCCGTCGGGCACATAAGAACCGATGATGACGAGGTCGGCGCCCCGGATCAGCTTGCCGAAGCGGCGAGGCACGTCCTTCAGCGACTGGTAAAGCTCGACCGTCCACGACGACGGCTTGGTCAGATCGCGATGCTCACGATACCAGTGGACGTCGCGCTCGAGGAAGGTGACATGGTGACCTCGTCGCGCCAGGGCCTCGATCAGGGCGCGATAGGTCGTGGCGTGACCATTGCCCCACGACGAGGTGACCGAAAGACCGACGACGACGATACTGAGGTTCATTCTGCTGCCTCGATGCGCGAGCTGCTTCCGAAAAAGAGTTGGTTGAACTGGCGGGCGCGATGCCGATAGGTGTGTTTGCTCAGGACGCGTGCGCGGGCACGGTTGGCGATCGCGGCGGCGCGATCGGCGCTGAGCGCGCCGAGATGGCCCGCCACCTCAGCTCCGCTCGCAGCCACCAGCACCTCGCGATCCGGCTCGAGAAAATGGTCGATACCCGGCCATTGATCGGTGATCAGGCAGGCGCCGGCCCCGATCGCCTCGAACACCCGCGTCGGCGGCGAGAAGCCGCAGCGCGCCATGCTGTCGCGATTGACGTTGAGGGTGGCAAGTCCGGAGCCGAAGAAGGCGTTGTGCTCGCCGGTGCCGACATGGCCGATCTTGCGGAGATTGCTTGCCGTGTCCTTGGTCTCCCAGCCGGAGCCGCCGAGCAGGAACGACTTGTCCGGCAGCTCGAGTGCGACGTCGAGAAAGAAGTGTTCGACCCGCTGTTCGCGATCAGGCAGGCGGTTTGCCAGCAGGCTGAGATCGCAGGCGAAGTCCGGTCTTGGCGGGAATGGAAAATGCGTCTCAGGATCGAGCGCGTTGTAGATCGGCACGCAGTCCCGCGCGCCCATGGCGCGGTAAGCCGAGACGACGCCGTCGCCGCCGCCGTAGGTCAGGACCGTGTCGTAGGAGGGGATCGCACCGCGCAGATGATGGCTCGGATCGTTCGCCATCGCTTCGAGAGTGGCGGGGGCATCGACATCCCAGTAGATCCGTAGGGTTCGGGAGGGCAGGGCGGCGACGGCGATCTCTAGCTCCTGATCGAAGACGCCGACGCCGCTGGCCTTGATCAGCATGTCGGCCGATCGCGCCGCAGCATCGAGCGAGCCGCGCCAACCATCGGACGTTGCGGGGTACACGACGACCCTAGCCCAATCGGGATCGGCGATGTCGCGATGGGCCTGCCGCTCGAACGCGTCGGGTTCGAAGAAGGTGATGTCGTGTCCGAGTGCCGCAATCTGCTTGAGCATGCCGCGATAATAGGTGGCGGCACCGTTCCAGTAGGAGGAGACGAGGCTGGATCCGAAGAAGCAGATCTTCATGCGGAGGCTCCAATGTATCGCAGAGGCCGGGACGAATCGGCGGAGGTGCGAATGGCCTCCACAATGCCCACGAGCTGTTGTGCGCGATGACGGCAAGTATGGCGCTCCCGGATCGTCCGCAGCCCGGCGGCCAGCATGGCGGCGGACATCTCCCGATCATCGAGCACAGAACGGAGCGCGCGCTTCATCTCTTCGCCACTGGCGGCCTGGAGATAGGCGCCATCAGGAAACAGGCCTTCCACGTCGGACCAGGGGGCCGAGATCAGGGGAATGCCGCAGGCGAGCGCCTCGAACACCCGAATGGTGGGGATCCCCGGAAGCGAGCGCACATAGGGCCCGCGAGGAACGTGAACGGTCGCGCGCGCTCCCGCGAAGGCGACCGACGCCCAGTGCGCCGGCAGCCAGCCTCCATAGCGGATGCCCGCGGCCTGGATGGTCTGGAGAGCGGCATCAGAGTAGCGAACGCCGTAGACGTTCGCGCTCAGCTTCAGTTCAGCAACGGGCTCGACCAGAAACTCGTTGAGTTCGGCGCTGCGTTCGCCGTCGCCCCAATTGCCGATCCAGACCAGATCGTCGGTGCGCTCGATATGCGGCAAGGGATGATACATGGACGTGTCGGCTGCCTCGTGCCAGGTATAGGCACGATCTGCCCAGCCGAGATTCATGTAGATCTGACGAAGCACCTCGCCGAAGGCGAGCACACCGTCGAACGCGTCGAGGTCGAACTGCGCGAGCTCGTCCGGCGCGGTGACCGCCCGATGATGGGTGTCGTGGAACAGCAGCGTGAAGGGGGCGCCGTGCGCGCGCCTATATCCGATCTGCCCGATCACGTCGGGCGAATTCCATTCGTGCACGACGACGAGATCGGCACCATCCAGAGCCTCATCGAAATCGAGTGAAGCATCGTAGCGACGAATGGAGATGCCGGGGAAGAGCCGGCGGATGTCTTGCAGGGCCTGACTGGCGCTTTCGCGGATGGCATTCAACCGGCTCCAGCCATCGACCGGCTCGAACACCACGACCTCGTGGCCGAGTGCATGCAGCTCGCGGGCATAGCCGCGCAGGAAATGGGCGTTGCCGTTGTTCCAGCAGGAGGTGAATGCGTGGTAGAACAGAACGCATTTCATGCGCGCACCTCGATCTGACCGGCTTGCGTTGACCTGCGATCGGAGGCGTGCAGCCCCTCGTAGAGCTTCAGATAGGCGCTGGTCGTGCGCGCCAGGGAATAGGTCAGGGAATGTTCATACGCAGCGCGTTGCAGGCGCGTCCTTTCGAGATCATCGGCGCAGAGTTTGACGAGGATTCGGTGCAAGGCCTGACTGTCGCCGGCATCGAAGAAGAGCGCTGCTCCACTCCACAATTCCCGGAACGTTGGAATATCCGACAGCACGAGCGCGCAGCCGGCGGCGGCCGCCTCCAGAACGGAGAGGCCGAACGGCTCGTACAGCGCTGGGCTGACGAAGATTGGGGCGTGTCGGAGATGTTCGCGCAGGGCGCTGTGCGGCAATGGACCAAGCCAGGCGATGCCGAGGGGATCTATCTCCGCCGGGCCCGCGACCTCGACCGGCCAATCCAGTCCTGGCGCAGCCTCAGCCAAGACTTCGATATTCTTGGCACGATCCCACAGGCGACCGGCCGCGAAGATCAGCTCCCGCTTTCGGCTTGGCGCGGCGCCAGCCGCAATCCCATTCCAGATCACGGCGCCGGGAGAGCGCGGGTGATAGATCTCGACGATGTCATCGTGAAAGGATTGGCTCGGGCAAACCCATGCCTGCGCACTGTTGAGCGCAGCGGCCACCCGGTCCGTGTAACGCGCCCATCGGGGCTCGCCGAGCCATGCCGAATCCTGGCAGGCCAGCGCCCATGAGTTGACGCAGGAATGCGCGACGAGAACGGTCGGCGCATGCCACGGCAGGGTTGCCTCCCGAAAACTGTTGAGGTGGGCGACGTCGGGCCTGAGCCTCGCTTCGAGGCCGGCGAGGACACGTTCGGCCTTGGGAAAGTCGCGTCCTTCCGGATCTTGCCACTCCAAAGCGAGGTCGGTTTCGACGAGGCGGACTCGAGAGTCGCGCAGCATCTCGCGCTGGTCGGCGCGCGCGGGCGGGCCCATGGTTGCCAAGGTTACTTCGGCGCCCGAGGCGGCAAGGCTCGCGGCGAGGGAGCAGGAATAGGTCCATACGCCCCCGACGGTGTCGGTCGTCATCAGGATTTTGATGTCCGCATCTCGGCTCATGGCGCCACCGGATGTTCGAGGGCATCGAGGGGCATCGGCCGATCGTTCTGCACGTCGCTGAACTGGTCGTACATTCCGAGATAATGCCGGTGCGCGCGCTCCCAGGCGAAATCGTCGGCTTCGCCCCACAGCTTTTGATAGTCCGGCGAGCCCGGATAGGGATAAAGCGGGACCGGGTCGTTGGCCCAGATGCCGGCATTCTGCATCTTGCTGCGCCAACGCTGCACGACGGGATCGTCGTCCTCGGGCACCTCGATCAGATTGGCCTGTACGAAGGGGACGTGGCGCCGGGCCTCGACCAGCCGGTCGGCAAGCTGATCGGTGGTCATCTTGCAATTCTTGGCGAGCGCCGCCCGTCCCTCGACCGTGAGGCTCTCGATTCCAGCCTCGATCGAAACGCAGCCGGCGCGGCCGAGCAGCGCGAGCATGTCTGGCTTCCAGAGATCGATCCGCGTCTGCACGCCGAATTTGAGGCCGCGCGTACTCAGCCCTTCCAGCAGTTCCGCATTCGGAAGGAATATCTCGTCGATGAAGTAGATATATTCGACGCCTTGGCCGCGCAGGCTGTCGATCTCATCAAGGATGATCGCGGGAGGGCGCTTGCGGTAGGCGTTGCGGAAATTCTCCTTGGCGCAGAACGTACAGTTGTAGGGGCATCCCCGCGAAGCCTCGACCTCCGCGCCGGGGCCGACCGGCTCGGCGTCGAAACGGTGATGGTGGTGATAATGACGCCGGATCATCTCGTCCGGCCAAGCGAGCGCCGGCTGATCCCTGAACTCGACAGCTTGAGGACCGCCATTGACGCGGATTGAGCCACCGTCGGCAAAGCACAGACCGGGAAAGTCTCGCTCGCCGTTTGCGAGCCTCAACAAGGATCCTTCGCATTCCCCCATTACGACCAAGTCGACGCCGAGCTTCCTGAGCGCCGCCCGTGGGGTCGTTGAGCCGTGCGGACCTACTGCGGCCAGGACTGGCGCTAGATCCCGCGCCGCCGATGCGAGCTCCTGCGGAACGCGCAGCTCCGGTGGCGCGCAACGCCAGAACAGATAGGTCGGCGCCGTCGTGATGACGATCATGTCGGGCTCGAACGCACGCAGTTCGGCCTCGATGTCCCGCAACGACAGATCGAACATGTGCGCATCGAGCAACAGCGTCCGGTGCCCGGCCGCTCTCAGATAATGCTCGCAGATGCCGAGCTCGAGCGGAAGGTGGGGGGACCGGCACCCGAAATAGATGCTGCCGCCGAAATCCCAATTCGGATTGATCAGGGCGACGCGCCTCATGCCAGGGCCTCGCGGTTACCTTGAGCTGCTCCAAAACGACTGTCGAGCCAGGCGTGGAGCGAGCGGAGGCCCTCCGTCAGCGAAACCCGCGGTGCCCAACCGAGTGCGGTCGACAAAGCACGGGTGTCGGTGACGTACCAGGGCTGATCGCCCGGACGCCAATCGGCAAAGCTGTAAGCGATTTCACGGCCGGTCAGTTCCGTGATATGGTCGATGAGCTCGCGAAGGCTGACCGCGTTGGCGGGCCCGCCGCCGAGATTGAATACGCGTCCCCGCGCGAGCGCGATGCGATCGAGCACCGCGAGCCAGGCCGCGGCGGCATCCGACACGTGCAAGGCGTCGCGAACCTGATAGCCATCACCATAGATCGTCAACGGCTTGCCGCGGATCGCGCTCAGCAGGAAGTGCGCGATCCAGCCCTGATCCTCAGTGCCGAACTGGCGGGGGCCGTAGATGCAGCTCATGCGCATCACCACGGTCTGGAGCCCGTAGACTCGCGCATAGTCATGGACGTACTGATCGGCGGTTCCCTTGGAGCAGCCATAGGGGCTGTAGAAGTCGAGCGGCGCGTTCTCGGAGATGCCGTCCGCCAGCAGGGCGCTAGTGGGCGTGTAACGACGGCCGGTGAGGGCGATCTCACTGTCCTCGATCAGGCGGCCATAGACCTTGTTGGTGGACGCGAATACGATCGGCGCGGTGCTGTTGTGAAGCCGAACCGCTTCGAGCACGTTCAGGGTGCCGCGTGCGTTGATCTCGAAATCGGCAGCGGGATCGCTCACGCTGTCCGTGACGGCGACCTGAGCTGCCAAATGCAGCACGGCGCGGGCATCGCGTACGGCGTCGATCACCGGGATCAGCTCGCGGACGTCGGCCACTGCGATGGTGATGAGGTCGCCGTGCCTGGATTTCAGCCATTGCGCGTTTTCGCGCACGCCCGCGCGAGCTAGATTGTCCAGCACCAATACACGCTCGCCGCGCTCCGCCAGCCGGTCGGCAAGATTACAGCCGATGAAGCCGCAGCCTCCGGTGATTAGCACGGGCCTGCTATCTTGCTCATTTATCACGCAACCAACCCTCGTTGTAGCAGCTCCTGCGTCGCCCGTGCCGCCTGGTCGTCGGCAACCTGGTATGCGAGATAATCCGCGAGTTCCTCCAGGCCGTCCTTGAACGCCACGTGCGGCTCGAAGCCGAGAAGGTCGCGCGATTTGCCGATGTCTGCGAAGCAGTGCCTGATGTCGCCGGCGCGGTATTTGAGCGTGATCTCGGGGGCGATGTCGCTGCGCCCCATGACCTGGGCGAGATCATCGGCTACCGACAGGATGCTCCTGCTTTGGCCCGAGCCGACGTTGAAGACATCATGCGCATGTTCGGCTTCCAACGCGATGCGGCAGGCACGGGCGACATCATGCACGTGAACGAAATCGCGACATTGCTCGCCATCCTCGAACACGAGCGGGGGGCGCCCGTTGAGGAGCCGCGCGGCGAAGATGGCGAGTACGCCGGTATAGGGATTCGACAACGCCTGACGGGGGCCGAACACATTGAAGAAGCGCAGCGCGACGGTCGGAATACCGTAAGCCTTGCCGGTGATCAGGCACATGCGTTCCTGTGCATACTTGTTCAGCGCATAGACGGAGCTGAGTGAAGGCAACTTGGTCTCCGGCGTAGGCACGGGCTCGAGCGGATGCCCGGCTGTGTCGCGCAACCCCCATTCCCCTCGGCGGAGCTGTTCGATTGATCGTTCGTCGCAGGCAACGACGCTTTGATCGGGCCTTCGATAGAGGCCTTCGCCATAGATGCTCATGGACGAGGCGACGACCAGCCGCTCGACGGGGCGCTTCGACAAGGCTTGGAGCAGTACGGCGGTGCCCAGCTCATTCGTCCGCACATAGGGCTCAATGTCGTACATGCTCTGGCCGACGCCGACGGCGGAAGCAAGATGCAAGACCATGTCGGCGCCGCGCAGCGCGTGGTCCACGGACACGCTGTCAGTGATGTCACCAACAATGAGCTCGGCATCTTCGGCGAGATAGGAGGGACGCTGGCAGTTACTGCCGTGAACCTGAGGCGAAAGGTTGTCGAGCAGACGGACTTCGTAGCCCGCCGCCAGCAGAATGTCCGTCGCATGAGAGCCGATGAAACCAGCGCCACCCGTAATCAATACCCGCGTCATTCACCGCTCCGTGCAGCCTTAAGACCGATCCGCTCAGATCGGTCGATGATGTCTGGTGAAGCGCACCTTGCTGACTGGTCGGATGACCCGCGCGCCGGTCACGTATGGACTCAGAAGCAATGCAAGGAATGTTCGTTCCTGGGAATTGTACAAACGAATATTTCTATAACCTGGATCAATAACCCAAGTGAATCGGTGTGCTGACGACGTCTAGAAATGCACCCCGTGAGGCGGCTGGGGCAGGTCAAGATGCCTTGCCGCGGTGGCGCCGATATCGGCAAAGCCGGCGCGGCGGCCGACGGGAGAAGAAGATTGCGTCGTCCAGGCCAGGATTGGCACCTGCTCGCGGGTGTGATCGGTGCCGCTCCAGGTGGGATCGCAGCCGTGATCGGCGGTGATGATGAGAAGATCATCGCTGCGCAATCGGGACAATAGTTCGGGCAGGCGATCGTCGAAGGCTTCCAGTGCCGTGGCATAGCCGGTAACGTCTCGGCGGTGGCCGTAGAGCGTGTCGAAGTCGATGAAGTTGGCGAATAGCAATCCGCCATCCGCAAGGCTCGCCAGTCCCCTCAGTGTGGCATCGAAGAGCGCCATGTTGCCATCGCCGCGCAAGTTTCGCCCTGTCGCGCGATGAGCAAAGATGTCGTCGATCTTGCCGATGGTCACGATGTCACGGCCGGCGCTCGCGGCGTGGTCGAGGATGGTGTTTTCAGGGGGCAGCACGGAAAAATCGCGCCGGTGCGCCGTCCGCTTGAAGTGGCTCGCGCTTGTGCCGACGAAAGGGCGGGCAATGACGCGGCCGATGTTGAGGGGATTGATCAGTCGTCTTGCGATTGCGCAAATCTCGTACAGACGTTCGAGCCCGAAAGTCTGCTCATGCGCTGCGATCTGGAACACGCTGTCGGCTGAGGTGTAGCAGATCGGCATTCCCGTTCGCATGTGGCGCTCGCCGAACTCGGCGATGATCTCTGTACCGGACGCGTGGCAATCTCCATGGATCCCGGGTAGCCCGGCCTGATCGCACAATGCGTTCGTCAGATCCGCGGGAAAGCAGGGTTTGGTTCGGGGGAAATAGCCCCATTCGAACGGGACCGGCACTCCGGAGATCTCCCAATGGCCCGACGGTGTATCCTTGCCCTTCGAGATTTCGCTTGCGCAGCCAAATTGCCGGTGCTCGACCTGACCGTCCAGGCCCGGCGGCACGCGACCGTTAGCGAGGCTGCAGGCTTGGCCAAGGCCCAGCGCGACGAGATTGGGCAGATAGAGCGGACCCTCGCGGGCGTTGCTGTCGGCCCGCCCAGCCGCGCAGGCGTCCGCGATGTGACCGACGGTGTCGGCGCCATCGTCGGCATAGCGTGCGGCATCCGGCGCACCGCCGATGCCGACGGAGTCCATGACCAGGATCAGGGCACGCATGTTGGCTCTCTGATGGGAGGATCGGCCGATGCTGGCGAGGCGGCAAGACCGGTCTTCGAGCAGTAACGATCGACCATCGATGCGCAGAAATCGGCGAATTCATTGACATCGAGCGGCGGGCTGGTGTGATGCGGCTCGATGCCTCGATGCTCGGGCGTGAAGCAGAACGTGACGGTGACCTGAAATTCCGCCAGCGTCTCCATCTGGCGATCGAACCAATCTAGCGCATTCGGACGGAAACTGTCAGCCCATGACAGGCCAGTCCTGAGATGGGTCACGCCGAGACGGCGCATCCATTGCACGGCATTGTCGAGGCGATGATCCCCAAAGTGAAACCACTGGCACAGCCCCATGGCCGGGGCATAGGCGCCGAACAGATTGGCGGCCGCCTTCGGCGTGCCATCCTCACGCAGCAGGCCCATGTGGAAATGCCTGTAATAGGACGAGCCCTCAGCTTCCTTGTGCCGCGTCGTGGCTTCCCATGCGGAGGGAAGGTCATAAAGGCTGTACCAGTGAATGCGCGGCGCGCGGCCGATCAGGAGCTCGGCGGTGCGCGACAGGCCCCAGGCCTGCACCTCTTCGGCGCCGAACGAGGAGACGCCGACCTCGGTGACCCAGACGGGAAGCGCGGTGACCGCCTTGATCTCCTCGATCTTGGCCGGCCACTCGCCGATCCGCCACAGGTTCCAGTCGAGCGGAAAGCCGTGTACGGCGACCGCGTGGAAATGGTCGAGAACGTCGCGGCTCTGCATTTTGCGCATGAAGGAGGGGTCGATCGGCGAGATGCCGCCAAGCACGATGGGCAGTGCGGGCCGAGTACTGCGGATCGCCTTGCCGGCCGCAATGGCGAGGTCCGCGAACATAGACCAATCCGGATCGATCTGAAGATCCCAATGTGATTTGTTGTTCGGCTCGTTCCAGATCTTGGCGGCCTCGATCATCAGCTAGTACTCCGGGATGGATAGACGGGACCGTCGATTTGAGGCCGATCGGTTCGCCTGCAGAGGTAGACTTCCTCCTCAGGATGGGCGGTGATCGCGAAGCCGGCGCTGCGCAGCATGGCCTCAACGCAGGCTCGGTTCGGCACCCACCAATTGGTGGGATCGTCGGCATATTTGTGCTCGATGAAGTGCAGCTTGGGATAGCCGGCGGAATCGAACTGGTCGGTGGTCCAGAAATCGTAATTCTTGTCGATCGTATCGACATGGCTGGTGCCGCGCTGCATCGACTGGAACAGCAGGAGATCCGTGGCGACGTGCTCATGGATGAGATCCAGCGCCAGCAGCGGATGACGCAGATGATAGAGCACGCCCATGAAGATCACGAGATCGAACTTCTCGCGGAGCTGTCCGACGTCGTAGGTCGACATCTGGCGGAATTCGATCCTGAGGCCGTTTACCTCGGTGGCGAAGCGCGCCTGAGCGAGGTACTCCTCGTCGGTATCGAGGCCAAGCACGCGCTCGGCGCCCCGCCGCTTCATCTCCATGGCGTAGAAGCCGGCGTTGCAGCCGATGTCGAGTACGCTCTTGCCATCGAGCCGGTCCGGTATGATTGCCGCGAAGCGGCGCCATTTCACGTTGGGATAGTCGCCCAGGAAGTGTGTGGGGGCGGTCGGCACACCGTTGAGGTCGAGATTGTGAAACCACGGCCCGAGCGCGTCGATGCGCCTGCGAATTTCCTCGCGCGTGAGTAGCGCTCTCGTCATGCAGTCGCTCCATTCTCCATTGCAGCGATCGGTCGAGTTCCATCCGCGACGCCAGCCCGCAATCTCGATCGACTGTCGGCGCCTGTGCTCTCCGCAAGGACCGCCATTGCCGTGCGATAGCCGCCGACAGTCCCGACATCGACATAGGACTCGCCTGCCTTGATCCCGATGCCACTGCCGCCGGCCTGGAGATAAGCATTGACCAACGTGCCGAAGTATTCGTCCAGCTTGTCCCGGTCGATCCAGAGTGCATGCAGTTCGCGGAAGCCGTGGGCGGACATCCTGAACGCGCCCCAGATCCATCGCGATGTCGGGTTCGGCTGCTTGACCTGGATCTCCCGCACGCTGTCGCCGTCGAGCACGACGGCGTCGAAGAATTCCGGACGCTCGACGGGAAAGAGCAGGAAGGAGAGGTCGGCGCCGGGAAGCGCCTGCAAGGCGGCTTTCGGAAACCAGACGGTATCGGGCAGGCCGACGACGACGTCTTCATCATGGCCAACGACGGTGCCGGCCCTGAAGACGGCGTCGCACAGGCCGGAGGCGTCGGGCTGGACGACATAGGCGAGCTGGGCGCTGCCGTAGTGATCGCCAAAATATTCGAGAATGTCGGACTTGCCAGGCGAGATCACGAAGCAGATCTTGTCCGCGCCGCCGAGGATCAGGCGCTCCAGCAGATACTCGGAGACCGCGCAGGGCCGCTCGGTGCCATCGTCGCACCGGCTGCCGACGGGCAGCAACTCCTTGGAGAAAGCCAGCGGCTGGATACGACTGCCGCGGCCCGCGGCCGGAACGATGCCCCACATGTCAGGCCTCCTCGGATTGCTGGTAACGCGCGCCGCTGGATACCGCCTGCTCGAGCAGCGCCACCAGCTCGCGCGCCCGTTTGTCGGATGTGTGCTGATCCATCGTCCGCTCATAGGCGCGCTTGGCGATGGACTGGAGGTCGGGGCTCGACAGCGCCAACGCAGCCAAAGTGTCCTGTGCATCGCGGGCGATCAGGATCTCCCTGCCGGGCGTGAAGAACTCTACGATGCCTGGCCAATCATCGCTCAGGAGCGGGACGCCGCAGGCCGCCGCCTCGAACAGACGGCCGGAGGGGCACCAGCCCATCTCCGCCATGGCTTTGCGCGTGACGTTGAGGGTCATGCGTGAGGACGCAAAGAAAGGCGCATGCTCCGATGGCGGCAGATGCCGCACGAAGTAGATGTTGGGCGACCACGGAAAGTCGTCAGGATATTGTGCTCCACCAATCAGGAAGCGCAGGTCTTGCCGCGCTCGCGCCGGTTCGACGAATAGCGCCTCGAGCCCGTGTTGGCGGTCTTCGGAGTAGGTGCCGAGATAGGACAGATCCGCGCGATAGTGCGGCTCGGACGGCACTGGGCGGTGAATATCGCTATCGACGTGGCCGTACAGGGGACGTATGTCGTGGGCCCCAAGTCGGTCGCGAAACTCCTGGACGACGCGCGGTCCGCCGGTGAAGCTGAGGACAAGCGCGAAGTCGCGTAGACCTCGCGGACCCATGTAGGGAACGGATTCTCCCGCCATGAGCCGCGCCAGCGTGATCGGGGTATCCAGATCATAGAAGACGGGTAAGGCGCGCCCTTCGGAGATGATCAGGTCGGTCGCCGCAATTGCGTCGGGACAGTAGGACGTCACGATCGCAACATCGGCATCCGCGATGTCATTGCGGGCGAGGGAGCGGGTCTCCTCCCAATTCGAAAAAAGCCGCAGCTGCCCACCGGGCAATTCATTGAAGTCCCGGGCATCGGCATAATAGGGCACGTCGCGCTCGTAGAAGACGACGATGTGGCCGAGACGCGTCAGATGCTTGCAGAGGCCGCGCCAGAGTGTGGCGTGGCCGTTGCCCCAGGAGGACGAGATCGTCAGTCCAAAAATGACGATCTTCACGCCGGCACCCGCTGGTTGATCCCGGTAATCCTGAACCCGCCTCTGTCAGCGCTGAGAGTGCTGATGCTGGATGGATCGATCTCGATCGACAGGAAGTCGTCAAGACGCCTGCGTGCGTAATGCAGCAGCGCCGCACGGATCGGCTCGGCATGACTGACGGCGATGACGGCGCCAGTCGAATTATCGTTGCGCAGTTGCTCCAAATGGCCGACGACGCGATTCTGGAGCGACCGCATGCTCTCGCCTCCGGGTGGGCGGGTGCTGCCGCGCCGCCTGTTCCAGCGTGACCATCGCGGATCCCTGCCGAGTTCCTCGAACGATCGTCCGGTCCATTCGCCATAGTCGAGCTCGTCGAGCGCGGGAACGATCTCGATCGCCGATCCGAAGTGGGCCGCAAGAATGGAGGCCGATTGCGTGCAGCGCCGCTGCGGGCTCGACTGGATCAAGGCAGGCTGCGGACTGACGTTGGTCGCACAACGCGCGACTTCCTCGCAACCGATGTCATCAAGTGTGACGCCGTTCATCCGGCCGCACAACGTGTGGCCGAGCAGGGCGTGGTGACCATGGCGGACAAGATGGATGATCCCGACCATTAGCTGTACGCCTTGTCGTCGATGAAGGCGCGCGTCCGCCGTCCAGCCTCTTCGTCGGTGAACTGCTGCGGCGGCGATTTCATGAAATAGCTCGAAGGGCCGGTCAGGGCGCCGCCCTGGCCGCGGTCCATGGCGAGTTTTGCGCAGCGGACCGCGTCGATCACGACGCCCGCCGAGTTCGGTGAGTCCCACACTTCGAGCTTGACCTCGGCGCTCAGCGGCACGCCGCCGAACGTCGTGCCTTCGAGCCGGATGAAGGCGAGCTTGCGATCGGTCAGCCAGGGTACGTGGTCGCTCGGCCCGACGTGAATGTTGTCGGGATCCATCGGGACGTCGAACTGGCTGGTGACCGCCTGGGTCTTGGATATCTTCTTCGAAGTCAGCCGCTCGCGTTCCAGCATATTCTTGAAATCGGTGTTGCCGCCGACATTAAGCTGATATGTGCGGTCTAGCCGCACGCCGCGGTCGCGAAACAAATTGGCAAGCACGCGGTGCAGGATAGTCGCGCCGACCTGGCTCTTGATGTCGTCGCCGATGATCGGAAGGCCGGCATCGTCGAACCGCCGCCGCCAGTCCGGATTTGAGGCGATGAAGACAGGGATGCAATTGACGTAACCGCAGCCGGCTTCGATCGCGCGTGCCGCATACCATTCGCTTGCGCGTTGTGAGCCGACGGGCAGGTAGGACACCAGAACGTCGGTGCGCGACATCGCCAGGACTTCCGAAACATCGGCCTCCGGCACGTCAGCGACCGGAACGTCATCTTCGAGATAATGACCGATGCCGTCCATCACCGGGCCACGTTGAACAACCACGCCAGTCTGATCGACATCAGCGAAGCGATGCGTGTTGTTTGGCTTGGCAAAGATGGCATCGGCGACGTCGCGCCCGACCTTGCTGGCGTTGACGTCGAAGGCCGATGCGATCTGGATATCGTTGATGTGGTACCCGCCGAGGTCGACGTTCATCAGGCCGGGCACAGGCTCGTTCGAATTGGCGTTCCGATAGTAGGTGAGACCCTGGACGAAGGAGCTTGCGCAGTTGCCGACGCCGACGATACCGACGCGTACGCGCCGCCTGTCCTGAAGACGGGAGTGCATGGACGAAAACCTCCGGCGCGTGGTGTCAGCGTAAGTAGGTCGGCGAACGTGCCGGAAGGTATGTTCGTTCCTGCGTCCAAGCCGCTATGCCTGCGCGCGGATCGATTCCGGGCAAGAAAATGCACCGGGCTTAACCTGGGATAGAATCCGGGGCTGCATGAAAGGAACGAAGATCATCTTGGATGAAGATGAAGAAGATGATGCAGGTCGTCTCGCATCAGCCGTGTCGCGCCGTAAAGAACAAATCTTGCCGACCCGCGTTTCACGGCAGATGGTTCGATGCGATCCCGTGACATTGCCGGACCTACCAACAGGCGAGGTGCCGCATGACGTCCAAAACCCAGAGCAGCGAAGCCCAGCAGACCACCGACCACGCTGCGATGCGCAAATGGGTGGATGAGCGCGGTGGCCAGCCGGCGACGGTCAAGGCAACCGAGGAGGACGGGCATGCCGGCATCCTGCGTATCGATTTCGATCCGCCGGATGAGGGCCTCGACCGTATCGGCTGGGACGAACTCTTCGAGAGATTCGATCAGGCTGATATTGCCTTGCTGCACCAGGACCGGACCAGGGACGGCAAGCTGAGCCGTTTCCACAAATTCGTCCGCCGCTAGCCGGATCGCCGGCGATGGCGAACGACTGGGTGGAGGCGATGCGCGCGGGCGATTTCGCGCGCGCCTGGGCCATCAACGACCGCGATCTGGCAGTGCTGGCATATCCGCCAAAGCACACTGGCCCGCGTCATCTCCAGCGGATCTGGCGTGGCGAGCCGCTCACGGACAGGCACGTGCTGGTGCGGTGCTACCACGGGCTCGGCGACACCCTCCAGTTTCTGCGCTTCATGCAGCCTCTCCGCGACTTGGCGCGCAGCGTCACGGTCTGGTGTCAGGCCGGACTCTTACCGCTGGTGGAGCGCACGACAGGCGTCGATCGCGCACTTGTGCTCCAAGAGGGGACGCCCGAAACAGATTTCGAGGTGGATATAGAGATTATGGAGGTACCGCACGCTCTCAAGGTAGGGCGAGAGCAAGTCGCGATGCCCGCGCCATATTTGACTCTGCCAGCGAGGAGCACGCCGGTTTCAGTCGACGGCGAAATTTTTGCCGTCGGCCTGGTCTGGGAAGTTGGCCAATGGGACAAGCGACGGGCGATTCCGCCCGCAATGCTGCGACATCTCGCTGTCCCTAGCGTAGCGCTTCACTCGCTTCAGAGGGATGCGCCGGCTGAAGATCTCATCCGGATCGGCGCGTGCGACATCAGTACGCCGGACATCCCGACCCTCGGCCATCTTCTTTGCCAGCTCGATCTGGCCATTTGCGTGGATACCATGGTCGCACATCTCGCGGGCGCACTCGGATGCGAGGCCTGGGTGCTGCTGCACGCCGACTGTGACTGGCGGTGGCCATCCTCAGGGTGCCGCTCACTTTGGTATCCGAGCTTGCGGTTGTTTCGTCAAAAGGCGGCTGGCGACTGGGGCGCTGTCATCTCTGAGGTGGCCGAAGCATTGCGGGCGCGTGCGAATTGCAAGCAAAGGGTCGCATAAATACCGTTAGGCCGGCACGACGGCCGCTTTATCCGATTCCAGTTGGGCTGGCCGCGCGCTTTGATCGCGCGGCCGGACGCCAAGATAGTTGGGCTCGAAGCCCGCCAGCCGAACCAGCCCGGGCCAGTCCGAGATCACCAGAGTCTTGCCCTGCCATTGCAACAGGTTGCCCTGCCGTAGCGCCTGGATGGTGCGGTTGGCGTGGACGGGAGAGATGCTGCAGGCGGCGGCGAGGTCGGATTGGGTGAAGGGCGAAGACAACCGCAAATCCTTGGCGAGCCCGACATTTTGCAGTCGCGTGGTGATCTCGCAGAGCAGGTGGGCCACTCGTGTCAACGCATCCCGGCTGCCGAGGTTGATGGTCCAGTTGCGCTGTATGGCGTGGTCACGAAGCAGCATCAGCAGCAGGGTACGCGACAATGCAGGCGAGCGAGCTGATAGCTCGCGGAAGAAGCGATGTGGCACGAGCGCGACAACGGCGGGGCCGAGCGCAATGAGGTTGCCGTTGACGCGGGGCCGGTAGAGTGTCTGGAGGTCAGCGATGTCGCCGGGCACAGAGATCGATGTGATCTGCCCGTTTGCTCGCTGGGCATCCTGCCAGGACAGATAACCCTGGAGCAGCACGCAGCATTGATGGCTGTCGTCGCCGTGGCGCAGGATCGCCTGATGTGAATTGAGGTGCGCGATCGTGCTCGGCATCTCTGCCAGCAGATCGAGATCGTCGGCGGTCACGTCACCGAGACTCGCCAGGTGATCGGCGAGCCTGGAAAAAGCAAATCCAGTCTGCATTGGTCTTCCGATCGCCCGCGCCTCCACCAACTCTGACTCAAATGGAAAAGGGCAGGCAATAACCTGTGATACTGTCTATAGATCCATGCGTATGCATCGGCGGATACAAGTCGACCTTCGACGATCTTCAATGTTCCCACGGAAAGGAGATCACACTAGGAGGCCGCTGCAAACCGCGCGAAAATTTATCTACGGGTCGCTCGATCTTTAACAATGTTGAATCTCCCGCCGTCCCCGTTGCCTTAGTCTTGGGTCTTCAGCTGGAGGCGGATGTTCGACACCGATCCGACGGCGCTTTTGCGCGCCGTGCTCGAGGAAGTTTGCAAAACCATCTTCTGTCGCGAGATTGGTGCCCGGACTCACGTGGCCTCGAAGCTTCTGGAAGCGGCGACAAGAGGACAGACGTCTTTTGACGACCTCAGGCAGGCCGGTTCCAGGGCTTTGTCCGAAGCCTCCGTCGCGCGGAGGTATAGGTGAGAGGAACGAGCGTTCTACCCGGGGATTTGAGCAAGGTCTCCACCGGAAGACGCTCATGCACGAAGTTGATGCCGCCCCACTGACTGCTACCCTGACGAGGGCTACGGACGACATCTGGATCGCCGACGATGCACCCATCAGTGCAGCGGGCTTGCGCCTGCCTGTTCGCATGACGGTCATCCGGTTGTCGAACGGCGACCTTATCCTGCACTCGCCGGTGCGATATTCGCGAGCTCTGCGCGATGAGCTGGAACGTCTGGGTTCGATCGAATATTTGATGGCGCCGAACGTTGCGCATTGGACGTTTTTGCTTGCTTGGCAGAGAGAGTTGCCGCAAGCACGGACCTTCGCGGCGCGCGGAATTTCGGCGCGGAAGCAGGCAAGCGAGGCCGGCCTTCGCATTGATCGCGAGCTCGGCGAAACCACCCCTGAAGAGTGGGCGGTCGAGCTTGAGACCGTCTCGTTGCAGGCCCCGATATTTTCCGAGGTGGAGATATTCGACAAACGGAGCCGCACATTGGTCCTGACGGATCTCGTGCAAAATCTTGATCCTCATCATCTTCCTCGCTCGAATCAGGCCGCCGCAAGCCTGCTTGGCATCGCCAAGCCGGACGGGATTGCACCGATCTATTTGCGGATGTTGTTGCGCCTGGGCGGCCGTTCCGTCCAAGCCGCGGCAGAGCGGCTCGTGGGCCTTGCGCCCGAGCGGGTCATTTTTGCCCACGGCGACTGGTTCGAAACCGGCGGCGCACAGCGTCTCCGCCGGTCACTGCGATGGCTGCTTCCTAGGAGCACTTCGCGATCGCCAACCCGGTCAATGGCAGGCACGCGCGTGGTCATTACGGGGGCATCCAGCGGAATAGGCCGGGCTGCGGCGCTGGCATTTGCGCGGGAAGGGGCGAGCGTTGCGCTCGCCGCGCGGCGCGGCGAGGTCCTGAGTGGCCTAGCGGCGGAGTGCGAGGCGCTGGGAGGCCGCGCCCTGGAAGTCCCGACCGACGTCAGCGATGCCGAGGCGGTGCAGCGACTGGCCAGGCAGGCGGAGGACGCCTTCGGCGGGATCGACGTCTGGATCAACAATGCCGGCACGGGTGTGTTCGGCGCCTACCAGGACGCCGATCTTGCACTTCATCGCCGGACTGTTGAGGTCAATCTGCTGGGAGCGATGCACGGCGCCTTCGCAGTCCTTCCGATCTTCCTGCGCCAGAAGCGAGGCGTCCTGATCAACAATATCTCGCTTGGAGGATGGGCGCCGACACCGTTCGCTGCGGCCTATACAGCAAGCAAGTTCGGCCTGCGGGGATTCACGGCAAGCCTGCGGCAGGAGCTCGGGGCACATCCTCACATCCATGTCTGCGGTGTGTTCCCGGCGATGGTGGATACGCCGGGATTCGTCCACGGCGCCAACATGTCCGGGGAGAGGCTCGAACCGGGCCCATTGTTGTACCAGTCCGAAGACGTCGCCCAGACCTTTTTGAGCCTGGTTCGCGCGCCGCGCGATGAAATGGCCGTCGGGTGGCCGGCCCGTGCCGGTCAGATGGCCTACGCCGTGGCGCCGAAGCTGACCGAGGATTTGCTCGGAGGCGCGTTCCGGTTTCTCTTGTCGCGCGCGCGCCGGGCTCCGATTAGCGAGGGAAGCATGATCGAGGCGTCTCCGCCGGGCACGTCGGTCGATGGGGGTTGGCTGGCGCGGAAGCAGCTTCCGCCGGCTGGGGTCATCAGCGCAGGGCTAGCTGTGCTTGGAATAGCAGCGTGTGCGGCCATCGTAGCCTTGGCAGTTGCTCGTCCGCGCCGGCAGAGCGGGATAAGACGTCGCCGAGCATCCACGCATCGTACCGACGGGCATCATGGCAGCGAGTAGGCCCGCACGTAGGCGCCGAGCTTGGTGCCGAACGAGCCGTGCCCGCCATCGACCGTCACGACATATTGCTTGCCGCCTGCCTCATACGTCATCGGCGTCGATTGGCCGCCCGTCGCCGGCTTTTGCCGGGATAAAGATCGCGGGCGTGGTGCCGCCCATTCGAACGGAGATCGACCCGGCTCGGCTGCGAGGGCATGTCCATGTCCCAGACATCGTGATGCACGTTCTGGAATGACCAGCGCAGCTTCCCGGTCGTGATGTCGAGTGCGATCAGCGCTGAATCGTAGTGCTCCTTGTCAGGCGAACGGCCACCGCCCCAGATATCTGGAGAGCTCGAGCCGGGCGGGACATAGACGAGCCCGAGATTTTCATCGACCGCCGAGATGCCGTCGGCGTCACACCATTTCACGGCGAGCTCACCGTTCGGATCGGGTTGCTGGCGTCGAAGGCCCAGATCAGCCGCCCCGAATAGATGTCGAAGCTGCGGATCACGCCTGACGGGACCTTGTCGGAATAATTATCGATGACGGCACCACCGACGATCAGTACCTTGTCGGTCACGACGGGCGGCGAGGTACCCTCGTAGAAGCCGAACGTCTGGACCTCGCTACCTTCCTTGAGGTCGATCTGCCCATGATCGCCGAAGCTGGCACAAGGCGAGCCACTTTGGGCATCCAGCGCAAAGATCCGGCCGTCATTGGTCGGCACGAAGATGCGCTCCGGACAATCGCCTGGCGCCGTCGCGCCGTCGGCCGTCACGGCGCCCGGCTTCGTGGCGTGATAGGACACGCCGCGGCAGGTCATGTGCTGGAAGGCCTTGTTGTGCTGGACCTGTGGATCGAACTTCCAGCGCAACTGGCCGGTCGCCGCATCGAGCTCGAACACGATCTGGTGCGGCGAGCAGGTGTAGAGCAGATCACCGATCTTGAGCGGCGTTGCCTCGCTGGTGATCTCGTCGGGATCATCAGGACCCTTGTGATCGCCTGTGCGGAACTCCCAGGCGAGGCTTGAGATGCTTTACATTGGCTATAGTTATCTGGCGAGCGCGGAATAGCGCGCGCTGAAACCGCTGCCGCCATAACCCGTCCGGTCCTCGCCGGCGGTGGGCGGGGCTGCTTCGGAGGAGGCAACGGCGCCGGCGTCCGCGATGGTGTCGGCAAGGTCGTGACGATCGCGCGCCAGGGAGAAAGCGAGCACGCCAGCGGCCACGATCAGCACCAGGCCGAGCGCCCATCGCGCGGTCCGCATCTGCGGTATCAGGCGGCCCGCGATGAACGGCAACAGCAGCCAGACGCCCAATGGTGCAAGCACGTCGCCGCGAGCGCGAGCGACCAGAAATCCAGCCCGGCTTCCAGACCGCCCACGCCAAGGTGCCGAGCAGCAGCGCGGCATAGACCCAGAACGCCCCTGCGCGCGAGCAGCCAGCTCGTGAGGAGGAGCGTGATGCCGGCAACGAGATAGTAGACGGAGCCGCCAAGCGTCGCGAGCCAAGCGCCGCCGCCGATGAGTGCCAATCCGATGATCGCCACAATGACAACGGTGGTGGCCAGTATCGGCGTCGCGAAGCAATCTTGCCGAACGGTGGATGGAATTCATGTGGTTTACTTCAGCGTATAGAGAAACGCGGCAATGTCGCGTGCGTCCTTCTGCGGGATGCCCATTCTGGGCATGGCGTTGCCCGGCAACGCCCGCTGCGGATCTTCGATCCAGTCGGCCATGTTGTCCGGCGAATTCTGGATGTAGCCGGCGATGTAGCTCCGCGTGCCGATCCGCTGCAGCGGCGGGCCGACATTGCCGTCGGCACCTGCGATGCCGGGAATGTCGTGGCAGCTGCCGCAGTGATATTGTTTGACGAGCTCGGTGCCACGGCGCGCATCGCCCATGAAATTGTCGGGGCCGGTGGCCCTGCCTGCCTCGCAGGCCGCAGCGGTCACGGCCAGCAGCGAAGCGATGAGTAATCGAGTCGTCGGACTCACCATCGGCTGCTCCCTTTTCTAATCAGGGTTTTTGGCCGAAATTGAAGGTCTTCGTGGCGGACCACGGATCGGTCGTCGAGACTTGCTCGCTCGGGACTTGCTCGACCTCAGGCGACAGCGGATTGGCCGAGAAGGTCCGACCCCATTGCCGGCTGGGCTCGTTGCTGATCTTGCCGATATAGGTGACGAGATCCCAGATCACGCTGTCCGGCAGCACCCCGCCCCAGGCCGGCATGCCATTGGGGCGCCCCTGATAGATCGACAGGTAGATGTTCTCGGGCTGCGAGCCGTAGGTGAAGAGGTTGTTGCTCAGAGCCGGGCCCATGCCGCCGCCGCCATTCGGCGCGTGGCAGCCGACGCAATTGAAATTGACGAAATAGGTCATCCCGCGTTGCTCGGCATTGGGGTCACCCTGCACCGGGTTCTTGATCATAGGCGGATCCGGCTGCGCACCCGGCAAAAGAGTGGTCACGGGCACCTGCATGAACACGCCCGGTCGGCCATTGCCGACGCTGCCGCCGAAATTCGGGCGCGGCGCCAACATCGGCGTCTGCGCCTCCTGAGATTGTGGCAGGGTTTGCTGGGCGAGAGCTGGGCCGTTCAGGAAGGCCGCAAGCAGGAGGGACAGGGCGCTCGTGCGCGGCGCAGACATCATTGACGTCCTCCGGAGGCTGCGACCGGCACGTCGACCATAGGCACGCCGTAGCTCCGTAACAGTGCGGCAATCTCGGACCGATGCTCGTCGATGTAAGCATTCAGTTGATCGCGGAGCGCGCGGTCTCCTTTGCGTACCCCCATCGAGATGGCGAACTCAAACTGCTGAGGCGCAAAACGCTCGCCGTCCTGGATCGGCGTAACCGTCAGCGGCACCCTGGAGTGCCCGGAAAAGTATCCGGCGAGCGGACCCCAGGCCGCGGCGACGTCGATCTCGCCGCGCGCGACCGCCTCGATCAGGCGTGCAGGCGGATTGGCCTGACGATAATCTCCATAGATCGAATAGCCGCGAACATTGTCGACGATGCCCAGCTCGCCGAGCGCCTGCGCCGGCGGTGGATTGTTGCCCTCATCGCCTACGAGATGAACGCCGATCACCAGACGATGCAGGCGCGGGTCGAGCAGCGAAGACAGATCGAGATGCGCGTCCTGGCGGCTGACGAAGACGTAGGTGGAGCGATAATAGGGTTTTGTGGTCTCCACGAGTTCGTAGCCGGAAGGCACCCCTATCACGACGTCGCATTTTTCCGTCTTGAGCGTGTTGCGGATGAAGCCCCGACGCTGTGCCCACCAGGTGAAGGACACCGAGCGTCCCAGCGCCTCGGCCACCATGGAGGCAAGCTTGTTCTCGAAGCCGGCTTCCGTGTTGTTGGAAAATGGCAGATTGTTTGGATCGGCGCAGACACGAAGCGTGCCATTCGGCGCGGCGAATGCGGGGAACGCGATTCCGGTCAGGCCGGCAAGCGCAAGTGCAAGAGTAAGGGCGGCGCAATCACTGCGGAGGTGCATGGCTGTTGTCCTGACCACTGGCGCCGCCGAGCTTGAACACCAGGAGCTCGCTGCCGCCCGTGGTGTAGAACGGAAGATCCTGCATCGCACCGGTGAAACCGAGCGCACCATTGCGTACGCGCTGATCGACCTCTACATTCGCCACCACGCCGGGCCAGCCGCCGACACCTGAGAGGATTGCGATGTATTGCTGCCCATCCGAGCCGCGATAGGAGATTGGTTGTCCGACGAACCCGGAGCCTGCGCGGAACTGCCAGAGCACGTTGCCCTTTTTGGCGTCCACTGCCTTAAACAGGCGGTCCATCGTTCCGTAGAAGGCGACGTCGCCTGCAGTCACCAGCGCGCCACTCCAGACCGGCAGCTTTTCGTGAATTTCCCAGACCTTCTTGCGCGCGACCGGATCCCACGCCATGAACTCGCCGCGATGGCCGCCCGGGCCGGCATACATGTCGACATCGGCACCGACATAGGGCGTGCCGGCGATATAACCGACCTGCGACGCCTTGAAGTTCATGCAGAGATGCTGATGTGGAACGTACAGAAGCTTGGTGCGCGGTGACCACGCTGACGGCTGCCAATCCTTGGCGCCCGGCGCGCTCGGGCAGATGTTCTCGACCGTCTTGCCGACCAGGGGAGTCTTCTCCTCATTCGGGATGATCTTGCCGGTCTTGAAGTCAACGCCCTTGTAGGCGTTCACGAATTCATAGGCGTCCGCCGAGATCACTTCGCCGGTGGCGCGGTCCATGACGTACATGTAGCCGTTGCGGCCAGGATGAATCAGCACCTTGCGCGGCTGACCATTCAGCTCGAGGTCGACCAATACGTTCTCGTTGATCTCGTCATGATCGAACAGATCGTGCGGGTTGACCTGATACGCCCATTTGGCATGGCCATTGTCGGGATCGCGCGCGAAAATGGTCGTGCTCCAGAGATTGTCGCCGCTTCGCTGGTTCGCATTCCATGGACTGGGATTTGCGGTGCCGTAGTAGATCAGGTTGAGGTCGGGATCGTAGGAGATCCATCCCCACATGGTGCCGCCGCCCACCTGCCAGCGGTCGGCAGGCCAGCTATTGACGCCGAGATCCTTGCCCTTGAGGTTGTCGTAGAACGGCTTGAAGTCGTCGCCGATCAAGACGTCCTTGTCGGGACCCGTGGCGTAGGCGCGCCAGGCGATGGCTCCGGTGTTCTCGTCGAGCGCGGTAACCCAGCCGCGCACGCCCATCTCTCCGCCGCTGTTGCCGATGAGAACCTTGCCCTTGACGATGACGGGCGCCATCGTGATGGTCTCGCCCTTGTTGATCTCGCCGAGCTTCGTGTGCCAAAGCTCCTTCCCCGTTTTGGCATCGAGTGCGACGGAATGATTGTCGAGCGTATTGAGGAAGATCTTGCCGTTGTCGAAGGCAAGCCCGCGATTCACGACGTCGCAACAGGCAACGCCCGCCGCAGCAGGCTCCGGCTTCGGCGCATAAGACCATTTCAACTCGCCCGTTGTTGCGTCCAGCGCGAACACACGGTTCGGGTAGGGGCCGGCATAGGGGCCGACCACATACATGGTCCCGTCGACCACAAGGGGGGCGGCCTCCTGACCGCGATCCGCCCCGATCGAGAACGTCCAAGCGAGCTGCAGGCGTGAGGCATTGCCTGCGTTGATCTGATCGAGCTCGCTGTAACGGGTGTTGGCGTAGTCGCGCGCAGCCATCGGCCACTGATCGGGATCCTTCATGCGACTGGCCAGATCGGTCTGGGCAAAGCTAGGCGATAACAATGCGAGGCCTGCGCAGAGCGTACTCAGTACTCCCCACAGCAATCGCCTGAGGCCGAAACCTAACATAAGTGAAGATCTCCACGGCATCGACGAGGCCTTGCCCAGGCCGGTTTGCGAACGTACAAACGTTTGGCTTCCGCTTGGTTCCTAAGCTCTGCGGAGTGTCGCTATCTCACGACATTTCCCGAGACGCCGGCACCGAGATCGACGGCGATCTGGTCTTCCTTGCCGTTGCACTTGGGATGACCGAAGCCCGACGGGCTTTTGCCGTCAGGCCCGATGTCGTAGATGATCGCGTCCTTCATGTTGGGGCTGACGCCGGCCGGCACGTGATCGAGGCCGAGGAAGTGTCGCACGCGCCAGGCGACATTGTGATCCGCACAAGAGCTGTCGCCGCTGACGCCGAGCGCGCCGGCAATGCCGTTGCCGTCATAGAGTGCGAGCCCGCCGCCGAACACGATCACGCCGCCAACGGGCTTGCCGACCATCGGATCTTTTGCCGTGCCGAACTCCTCTGGCGTGCCCGCATAGATAACTTCCGGAGACGGCGGATTGCTGAGCGCCGCGCCGAACAGGAAGCCGCCGGGTTGGGCGCCCGCGTAGAGATTGGCAGTGGCCATCGCCTTGTTTTTCAGGCTGAACGCATTTGCCGTGTTGGCCTTCTCGGCGGCGATGGCGCGGCTGCCGAGCCATTGGTCGTCGACCTTGCTGCCGCTGTAGGCGACGGCGCAAACCACTCCCTGCCGGTTCACCACGGCAGCCCACTCGTTGTTGTCGAGGCCGCCATTGCTGGGGCCGCCGCTGGGCTTGACGCTTTTCTTCAGGATGTCCGCCAGCTGATCATGGTCGACCGGACATGACATTCCCGGGCGCGGCTGATCTTGCGCTGTCGCGCCTTGCAGCATCGCAAGAGCGGCCGCGATGATAACAGTCGCTCGGACGGTTCGTATGCCCATATGGCCTCCACGGGATGGTCGAGAGTCAGCTGGCGAACGTTGCATTACAGCCGCGGTTCCTATGTTCGCCGTGGGTCTAAGGTCATTCAGCCGGCATGCCGAGCCGCTGGAATGTGGCAGTGCGCAGGAATCGTGATGAGCCAACGATAGGCGAAGAACAGCGCTGCGCCGGTGTAGAGCATACCCATGGGCACCCACATCAAAATGCCCGCGAGCTGCTGATCTTCCAGGGGAGACAAACCGAATTCGCTGGCGAGTGCGCCTTGTCCCGGAACCCAAATGCGTGTCGACAGCGTCAGCAGTGCTCCGAGCACGCCGGAATGCAGGACGGTGACGAACAGGCAAGCGATCGCGATCCCGTCCCGCAGCCGCAGGCTGCGTCCGACGCCGCGGCCATGGAAAAGCACCCACCAGAACAACAGCGCGGTCGCAAAGAAGCTGATGTGCTGGAGGCGGTGGATGGCGGTGTTTTCGAGTGCCCACGCATAGAGAGGCGGCGCGTGCCAAGCCCAGAGCGCCAAACCATGCAGGGCGGTCGCGCTGACAGGATGGCTGATGACGGCCCATGGCCGCGCCAGAGTCGACCAACACAAGAGACGGCCCGCAGCGGGACGCAGCGAGGCGGGCAGGCTCCACATTATCGGCCCGTTGATCCGGGCGTAGGCTATCAGCGGCGCGCCGACCACCATGAGCAGCTCGTGCTCAATCATGTGCGCCGTGAACAGGCGCTCCCCGAGCCAATGCAGCGGCGATGTCAGCGTGAGCGCGACCACCAGCCATCCAGTCCAGAATGCGCCGACCTGACGGAAGCTGACACCGCGGCCGCCGCCGGCATGGCGCCACAGCCGCTGCGTGCCGACATAGAAGCCGATGCCGACGACATAAAGCGGCGCCAGTAGCCAGGGATCGGAGCTCCAGAGCGAGCCCGTGTCGACGTCCGCGATGCCGTGCGCCATTGCAGGCGTTGCCATGAGGCCAAGCAGGAACGCCAACAGGCTCAGCGCAGGCATGGGCTGATCATGAGCGATGCCGCAAGCTGGTTTAGGATCACCAGCGCAAACAGCACGCCGGAGCCGACGCCGAGCCACGCCATGAACGTCCGGGGGCCGCCGCCTTGGGCATCGGTCCACTGAGCCCCCGCGCCGCGCCGGACCGCGCGTGCCGATATCACTGTGCCCGCGAGGGCGACAACGACCAGGACCGTGCTCATGATCGTGCCGGTAAGCTTCGTCGTCTCGCACGAGAAATGGGCGAGCGCATAGACGCCTTGCAGGTTGATGCCCCAGGCTAGCGGCCCCAGGGCGACACCGGACCAATAAAGCAGTCTGGTATGTCTTTCGGCGGCGGTCATAGGCGCGGCACCCAGTCGAGCAGGACGTAGAGTGGCAGCCAGGCCAGCACGACAAAATTCCAGTAGAACACGTTATCGGTGACGTCGCTGAACCGGCGCGGCTTGGCGTGCCGGGTGAACATCAGCACTGCCAGCACGATCGTGTCGCCGACGTCGGTGGCAAGGTGGGTCGTGTGCAGTCCCAGGATCAACCAGACGATCGATCCGTAGGCCGAGTTGTCCCAGCGCGTGTTGAGATGAGCGAATTCGAAGCCGCGCAGGACGAGCAGGGCAATTCCGATCAGCGCCATCACGATGAGGCCTGGGCGTACTTTCGCAAGGTCCTGCCGATGAGCGACGCGATTGGTCATCTCGTTCGGAATGATGCTCAGGAGATAGATGATGGTCTCGGCCGTGCCGGGCCAAAGATCGGGAGGCGCTGCGCCAATCGGCCAGTTCGGATTGACGGCATAGAGATAGAGGTAGGCGCCGATCGCGATGGCAAATCCCATCCCCTCCAGCGCCATGAAGCCGATGGCGCCCCACCAGGGGCCGCTGCGCGGACCGTAGCCATAGGTAGGCAGCTCGGCGACATTGCAGACGATTGTTTGTCTCACTCTTCGTCCTCCTTGCTGCCGGCCGGCCAGAACCAGCCGATCAAGGCGACAGCCATCGGCGGCGTGCCCCACAGCACTGCCCAAGGCGTAAAGATCGAGCCGATGAAGAACACCGTTGTCGCGATGGCCGTCAGGAGCGGCCAGATGCTCGGCTCGGGAGACGCCTCCCGGATCTGCGGCTCCGCTTCGGCCAGCGATGTCAGGAGCACCTCTCGCCGCTCGACGCTGAGGCCGGCAACGACAGCCAGGCTCGCGTTGTCGAGCCAGAGCGGATCGCGGTGCTTGACCACGGGAATGCGGTCGAAATTCTGCGGCGGCGGCGGTGAGGACGTCGCCCACTCCAGGGTGGAGGCATCCCAGGGATTATCGCCCGCCAGCGTGCCGCTGCGCAGACTGAGGATCACATTGACGAGCAGCAGCGCAAAGCTGAGCGCAAAAATAGCGGCTCCGCCGCTGGACAGCAGGTTGAGGTGCGCCCAATCCATGTCGGCGGTGTAGGTGTAGACGCGGCGCGGCATCCCGATCAACCCGAGAATGTGCATCGGGAAGAACGCGACATTGAAGCCGACAAAGGCGAGCCAGAAGTTCCAGCGGCCGAGCCACTCGCTCAGCATCCGGCCGGTGATCTTGGGAAACCAATAGTAGACCGCGCCAATGAGCGGGAATACGGCGCCGCCGATCAGGACGTAATGGAAGTGGGCGACGACGAAATAGGTGTCATGCACCTGGGTGTCGATCGGGACCGACGCGACCATCACGCCGGACAGTCCGCCAAGCACGAAAATGACGATAAAGCCGATCACGAACAGGAGCGGGGTGCGGTAGACCGGGCGGCCATCCCAGAGCGTTGCCAGCCAACAAAATATCTGTAGACCGCTTGGCACCGCGATCAGCATGCTGGACGCCGTGAACAGGCCGGCGCCGAGTTGGGGCAGACCGGTTACGAACATGTGGTGGACCCACAGGCCGAACGACAAAAAGCCCGTCGCGATCAGCGAAAGGATGATGACCGGGTAGCCCACCACCGGCCGGCGCGCGAATGTGGCGAGGATCGCCGAGACCATGCCCGTACCGGGAATGAAGATGATGTAGACCTCGGGGTGGCCGAAGAACCAGAACAGATGCTGCCAGAGCAGGGGATGCCCGCCCGAAGACGAATCGTAAAAGCGCGTGTTGACGAGGCGGTCCAGGATCAGCGACGTCGATGCGACCATGATTGACGGCATCGCGAACATTACGAGGAGCGCCGTAACCAGTATCGCCCAGACGAAGAGGGGGATACGGTCGAGCGTCATGCCGGGCGCACGCTGCTTGAACACGGTCACGACGATCTCGACGGAAACCGCGAGCGCGGCGACCTCGGTGAAGGTGATCATCTGCGCCCAGACATCTGGGCGCTTCGTCGGCGTGTACTGCAGCGATGCCAGCGGAACATAGGCAAACCAGCCGACATCAGGGCCGACGTTCACCGCAAAGGAGATCCAGAGGAAGCAGCCTCCGAACAGGAACATCCAGTAGCTGAAGGCATTCAGGCGCGGGAAAGCAAGGTTTCGCGTTCCGACCATCAGCGGGACGAGATAGACGGCGAAGGCCTCCATGATAGGCACGGCGAACAGGAACATCATCGTCGAGCCGTGCATCGTGAAGATCTGGTTGTACTTGTCCGCCGACAGGAACGTGTTCTCGGGTCGGGCGAGCTGAACGCGCATGAGCACCGCGAGAAGTCCTCCGAGCAGCAGGAACGCGAATGCCGTGACGATGTAGCGGCGCCCCACGACCTTGTGGTCCACCGACATCAGTGCGCCGAAAAAGCCGGAAGGTGTGCGCCAGATGCCCTCGAGCCGGGTCGAAAGCTGGAGACCATTCAGAGCGTCATCGCGCAGCTCGCGTTGCTCGGCCACCATGCTCACTTGAGCTGCTCCAGATAGTGAAGGATCGCGATGAGCTCATCCGATTGCAGCGGCATCCTCGGCATCATGTTGCCGGGTTTGATGTGCTGGGGATCGGCGATCCAGGCGGCGAGGGTTGCCGATGACATCGGCAGCGTTCCGGCTGCAAGCGTTGTTCGGTTTCCGACGTGAGTGAGGTCGGGGCCGAGCTGCCCGCCGGCAAGCGTCCCGCGGACGGTATGGCAGAGCGCACAGCCTCTTCCGCGGAACAGCTGCTCGCCCTGCTTGCCGAGCGGGTCGGTCGGGCTGCTTGCGCTCTGGTTTTCGTGATCGCGCCAGCGGCCGAATTCGTCCGGCGATAGCGCGAGCACGGCGAAGGCCATGTGCGCGTGCTGAAGGCCGCAAAATTCGGCGCATTGGCCGCGATAGACGCCGGCATTTTTCGCCGTGAATTGAAGCTCGTTCTTCTGCCCGGTGATCAGATCCATCTTTCCGGTCAGGCTCGGGACCCAGAAGCTGTGGATCACATCGGCGGATTCAAGCTCGACCTTCACCGGTTGCCCGGTCGGAATGCGGACCTCGTTCGCGGTGACGAAGCTCTTGTCGGGGCTGTCGTCCTCGTATCGGACTTCCCACCACCATTGATGGCCTATAATCTTGAGGGTGAGAGCGTGCTCGTCCTTGGCGAAGACGGTGCGCTGACCGGCATAGCTGACGATCGAGAGCCCGAGCACGATGACGAGGGTTGCGAGCCCCAAGGCAAAGACGACGCGGCCGGTCGTTTGCTCAAAGGGCGCGTCCAGTGCGAGGGGTTGGTCAGCCCCGCGCTTCCGGCGCAGCATGCTCACGCAAAGCACGATCACCACGGCGATCCAGACGACGGCCGCCACGATCAGGAAGATGAAGAGGGTGTGGAGGATCTCGTCAGATTGAAGTCCCTGCGGATCGAGCACGGACTGGCGGCCGGCACATGCGGCCAGCGGCAACGTCGTAAATGGCACCAGAGCCGTTCGTATCCGGACGGGCATCGATGTTCGCCGTGCTCTCCTGTTGCAGGGCGAACCGGTCAATCCTATGAAGGTTCCTATTGCAGCGAGGCGGCTGGTCTCACAAGTCAGAAGGGCCAGCCCCTGGCTGCGATGAAGATTGCCCCGTCAGCCACGGCCATCAGCAGCAAGACAAGGACTATGGCAATCATCGCTCCGGGCTGGGCGATCGCGCGAAGGTCTTCGAACATATATCGTCCTCCGCGTTCGATCACCTTGCCATCAGCTTTTGTCGATCATCGCGGCGTTGCGTCGCTTCGGTGTTCCGGTCAAGCTGGGCGCATTCGCTACGACGCCAACTGCGAGCAAGCTGCCGTGGTTCCTAAGCGCGGGAACGCGGCGGGACGTCATGAGAGCGCTGTGATCAGAATTGGGGTGATCTCGGACACGCACGGGCTCCTACGGCCAGAAGTGGCGCCTTGCCTTAACGGAGTCGCGCATATCATTCATGCCCGCGATATCGGTGCCGGGTAGGTGCTCGAAGGGCTGCGCACGATTGCGCCTGTCACTGCGATTCGGGGGAATGTCGATACCGGCCATTGGGCGCGGGACTATCGGGATACGGAGACTGTGCGCCTCGGCCGGTACGACTTCTACATCCTGCATGATCTGAACGGGCTCGGGAGCAAACCTGCGCCTGAGGGCACCGCTGCCGTGATTTGCGGTCATTCGCACCGGGGAGCGTCAGGACGGTTGACGAGGTTCTTTATCTCAATCCCGGGGGCGCCGGGCCGCGACGCTTCAAGCTTCCGATCACGCTTGCGACGCTCGATCTAGACGAGAGCGGCGAGCTTCGACCGATCGTGCACACGCTCGGTCGGTCCTAGCGCCGACATATGGCGCTTGGACGAAGAGGTCTGACTGCGGGTCAGGAACGCTTGCCGTCGCTTCCGTCACCGGCGCAAACTCCGGAGCCGCTCCCGAGCCGATCTGGCCCCCTCATTCCGGCGACCGTGCCGGAGGACTCCGTCAAAAATTTCGGCAAGCAGGTGCCGACGCAGCGCGCCGGAAAGCCCTCCGAGCTCGCGGCGGCCTATGTGCTGCTGCCCAACCCGCTCTCGAGCTATGCGTCGGGGGCCACGTTGGCCGTCAGCCGTTCATCTGTTCCAATGCACACAGGTGCGGGGCGGCGCCCGCGTTCAGCAATCCTGGTTGCGGCTAGCAATTCAGGACGTACCGTTTCGGGATGATGTCTGTCTAGGAGTATTTTGCCCGACGCGTCAAGCTGGATTCGAAAAAACAGAAGTACGTCGCGATCGGCCGCTAATCCATTGATTCCATTGTGGGTTACTGTGCATGGGGTTATTTTCGCGCTTCTGTTGTTGCAAGCCGATCGAGGAACCGCACGGGCAGCGAACGGTTGCTTCGAACCTGCCACACGAGGTTTCCCATGGACCTGAAAGACGCGTCCGCAATGACCGAAGCATCCGGCCCTTCTGATGATCCCAGCGTTGGTAACCCCTCGGCAGCAACCGGCGCCCGGAGAGCGGAAACCCCGCGGCATGGAGCACCTGCGAAGGCAGCCACAGCGCTCATTTCCCCAGCAACTGCGGGACATCGCCATCGCGGCACCGCTCCGGTCCCTGGCCGCGGCATTGGTGTCGGCGTTATGGTCGCCCGCCGACGCCAGGCATCCGATGCATCGTCGACGATCCTGTCGCCCGCCGGGAGGCCAACCGATGCGTCTTCGATCGGTAGATGTTGTGCCGCGACCGAGCAAGCCGAGTTAGGAACATCTCTCCCGGCGACATGTTTTCGAGGCAGTCACGGGAGAACAGCATGGATCAGAACGACCACACCATCGTTCGGTCACGGCAGAACAGCGCAGTGGCTGGATGGTCGGCGCCATCTTCGTCATAGCGGTCGTCGCGGCAGTCTTCTACAATGGACGCGATGTCGGACATCAGACCACCACCACGACTCCGAACAACGCCCCGGCTCGACCTCATCCAGCAAGTGAACGCGCGCTACGCCGTTTCGAGACCGGAGCGCGACAGGCAGGAAATAAGAGCACGGGATCGCTGCAGATCATTTCCTGACCGTGCACTGGGAAGTGAGAAGCGAGGAACGCAAGCCGCGCCCGCCGCGTTCATTCAGCGAAGGAACCTCGCGGACTTGTCGTGCTTATCAGCGGAGGGGGATTCGCCCCGACGAGTGAAAAATATGGAGCTTCGGCAGCAGACGGCCCAGCCATCGCTGGCGCGAACTGTTGAAGAGGTCGCGATTAGCCGACAACCCCACGATCCCCTACAGAGTTGAAGGAGGTCGTGGTGGCCCAACCGACCGAAAAGAAAATCGAGAAGCGCACCTATGAAATATGGGAGCGGAACGGCAAACCCGAAGGCAGGGAGGAAGAATTCTTCCAGTTGGCGAACCAGGAGTTGCGAAATGAGGACAGGTCATAACCCCTCCGCACTCCAGGCAGCCTGTAGAGAGGAGAGCGCTTGCCGAATGTCTCATTTCGCAGCAGCCGAAACCATATTGCTGTACTTTGTGCTGCCCCTTTGGCTATTGGCCGGCTTTGCTGATTACCTTTGCCATCGCGCTTCTCGGATTGAGATAACGAGCGGTTATAAGGAAACTCTGCTTCATCTATTGATGTTGATCGAGCTGGCGATACCGATGCTGGCGGCGATTTTTTTGGAGATTAACGCTCTTATTATCGCGACTATGATCGCGGGCTTTGTTGCGCATCAGCTGACAGCCCTCTGGGACACAACATTCGCTAGCCATAAGCGGCTCATCACGCCCATCGAACAGCAGGTCCATAGTTTTCTTGAACTGATGCCCCTCATGGCGATGGTCATCGTGATTATCTTGAACTGGCCGCAATTCCTTAGCCTCTGGGGGATGGGGTCTGAGCCCGCACGCTACGAACTCGTCTTGAAGCGAGAGCCATTACCCTGGACCTACGTGGCTGCATTCTTATTCGCAGTCCTGCTGTTTGAAGTCCTTCCCTATATGGAGGAATTCGTTCGAGGTTTGCGATCGCGGAACAGGGCTTAGCTCCGAACGCGGAGGACCATCAATGAAGGTTGCTGTCATCGGAGGGACAGGACTATTGGGATCCGCGATTGTGGCTTACCTATCCTCGCGCGGCCATTCAATTGTTTCTATGAGTAGAAGCGTGGATTTTGGGAGTCCGAGTGCTATCTCGGTCGACCTTAACCAGGCGACGTCTCCGTCTTATTGGCTGCCCCACCTCGATGGCGTAGAAGCCGTAGTGAATTGCGCCGGGGTACTCCAAGATAGCCCAAAGGATTCCACGTCAATGGTCCATCATCAGGGCATTGCGAATCTTTTTGCCGCCTGTGAGCAACTCAAAATCCGCCGCGTCATCCATTTCTCCGCAATCGGGGTAGACCGGCAAACTCCCAGCGCGTTTTCAGAAACGAAATTATCTGGCGACAAGGCTCTGATGGGGCGTGACCTCGACTGGATCATCTTGCGGCCGTCTGTCGTGATCGGTCGGGCGGCCTATGGGGCCAGCGCGCTCATGCGAGGCTTGGCGGCCCTGCCGGCTCTGCCGGTGATGCCGAACACGGGACAGCTCCAGATCGTCCTGCTCGAGGACGTCGTGCAAACAGTGCAGCATTTTCTAGAGCCCGGTGCGCCGACACGGACAATTGTCGAACTGGTCGGCCCGCATCGCCATTCTTTCCATGAAGTCATTGCACTGATCCGCCGTTGGTACCGTTGGCCTCCGGCGCGCGAGATCCGTTTGCCGAACTTCGCTTCGAGCCTGATGTACAAATTCGGTGACATGATTTCGCTGTTGGGCTGGCGGCCTCCCGTACGAAGCACTGCCGAGCGGGAGATCAGGCGGGGCGCGGTCGGCGATCTCGAAGACATGCGGCGGCTTGGGCTGCATCCAAGAGGCCTGCCGGAGTTCTTCGCCTCCGAACCAGCTTCAGTGCAGGAACGCTGGTTTGCGCGGATGTATTTGCTCAAGCCAGCGATACTTATTGTGTTGTCTCTATTCTGGATCTCGACTGCCTTTGTCTCGCTCGGGCCGGGCTGGGGCTACGGTATGGGTCTCATGGGCGAGGGCGGCGTCGAAGGAGCGAGTGCGGCGCTCACGGTGGTCGCCGGCGCATTATCCGACCTGGTGATTGGACTCGCGATTGCCTATCGCCCAACCAGCCGGTACGGCGTCTATGCGGCCATCGCGATTTCCTTCACTTACGCGATCATCGGGACCATACTTGTGCCTCGCCTATGGGCCGACCCTCTAGGGCCGATGCTGAAAATCTGGCCGATTATCGTCCTGCATTTCGCAGCGCTAGCTGTTCTTGAAGATCGATGATGCTGTACTTCGTTCTCAAGTACTTACATATCGTCGGCGCCGCTGTCTTGCTTGGCACGGGATCCGGCATTGCATTCTTCATGCTTGCAGCTCACCTCGGCGGAAAGCCCTCCGTGATCGCGGGCGTCGCCCGAATTGTTGTGATTGCGGATTTTATCTTCACAGCCACTGCCGTCGTTGCACAGCCCGTCACAGGCTCGCTGCTTGTGCTGCACGTCGGTTACTCCTTCTGGGAAGGATGGATCGTTTGGTCGATCGTGCTGTATCTCATCACAGGGGCGCTATGGCTGCCCGTTGTTTGGATGCAAATGCGCCTTAGGGACATTGCCTCAATCGCGGCGGCAAAAGGCTCGCCTTTGCCGCCTGAATATCACCGAATTTTTTGGCTATGGTTCGCCTTCGGCATTCCAGCGTTCACTGCCGTAGCCGCTATACTCTGGCTGATGATAGCCAAACCCCAACCTGCGGTTTTTTGAAAGATGGGAGGAATTGCCGAGCTAGACTCAGGAATCGGGTATTCCTATGCCAACTTGCTGCAGCCGCCCGGACAACGCGCAGACGTAGCGAACTGGGGCATCACGACCATTGGGCCGCCCGACAACACGGCTGCCGACGAGGGACTCACCCGGTTTCTTCTCGACATTCGCCAGCTTCTCGATCGCGAGGAATAGAGCGCGACGCGCGGCAGCGGCGCCAGCCTGTTGATCGCAAAGCCTATTGAGGGGGAGGGGAGGCGGTAGGAACCAACGCGGCCGCGAAGGCTTGGCACCTCACCAAGGGGCCGGTCGAGGTACAGGATGAGCGAGGCACTGTGCGACACGCCTCTCGAGCCAGCCACCACGTGAGAAGATGACCTTTGCCTTCGGAAGGCAACGCCTTACCCGACCCAAAGCTCTTAGCTCGAAGCGGACGATCTTTGATGTCATCGCTTTTAAAATGCTCTAGCTCGCTCAAATTGGTCCATGATGGATTGGAGCAGAGTTCAAATTTCTCAATGCGTTAGAAGGCCGCGCGTGCATGACGTGTGCACCGGGAGATCAAGAAAAATCCATCGCAGGCAAGCGTCGGGGGTCCTTCGTTGGAGCTGCGCAACGTCGCAAAACGTTAGCGGATAGAGAGCGCGTGCGCAGCGCAGGCTGGCGCCCACCGCAGGGTCTACTAAGATGCCCAGCTTCGCGAGCAGCGCTCAGCGTCGGTCAATGCCGAGATGTCACGTGAGCTGTAGTGAGAAAGCAAAAACTGACGTCGAGGCTCGAGTCGCTCCCCCCTAGGCCGCGTACTCATAAATCGACCGCGTGAATCGATTTCCGCTTGTCCCCCAATAGCGGCGCGAAAGCGGACGTTGTCGGGCTTCCGAGAAGGGTCGATTTTGTTGCAAAAGTCAGTTGAGACGAGCCGGTAAGCGTGATTCCGTTGTGTTGACGCGAATCGCGATGAGGTCGATCCATGATGGGCCGTCTGAAGAGTGACCAAGGTCAACTGTTCTACGAGTTTCATCTCAGCGACGCGGTTCCCGAAGATCATCTGGTGCGGAAGATCGACGCTGCTCTCGATCTGTCGTGGCTTCGCAGCGAACTAGCTCCTCATTATTCGTCCATGGTCGCCCGTCGATCGATCCGGAGCTGATGATCCGGATGCTGATCGTGGGGTATGTCTTCGCGATCCGCTTGGAGCGACTGCTCTGCCGTGAAGTGCAGGTGAACCTCGCCTATCGGTGGTTCTGCAAGCTCGTGTCGAGGACGCTATCCCGGTCATTCGGCCTTCTCGCGGGTTCGCAATGAGTGCTTCCGCGAGGGAGATGTCGTTCGTCGCGTATTCTAACATATTGTCGAGGTGTGCATTGTGGCCGGTCTGGTTGGTGGCGAAGGTTTTGCGGTAGACGCGAGCCTGATCCAGGCAGATGCCAACAAGCAGCGCTCAATCGCGGGTCAGGATTGGCGCAGGGATCGCGATCCGGCGAGGTCAAGCCGCGCGGCTGAAGGAGTATCTGGCGACCTCGACGATACGGCGTGGGGCGCGGCCAGTGACGTTGTCCCGAAGTTCGTTTCTCTCTCCGACCCCGCAGCCCAGTGGACCGGCGCTCACAAGGGACCAGCATTCTTCTCTTACTCCGACAACTATAAGTGAAGTTCGGCGTCATCGTTGATGTCGAAGCGTCCCGTGCCATTCGCCAGGCCGAGGTCGGAGCGGCGAGGACAATGATCGAACGAACAGAGGAGCGCTTTGGTCTCAAGCCGGAGCGGCTTGTCGGGGATACTGCTTGCGGGGCTGCTCCGATGCTGAATTGGCTGGTTGAGGTATCGCGCCACATGTCCCCGTGTTCGACAAGTCGAAGCGAGATGACGGTACCTTTTCGCGCAGCGACTTCGATATGATCCGACCAGCGACGTCTACCACTGCCCGGGCGGAAAGCGGCTCGGGACGAGCGGCAACGTGCACGAGGGCAAACGCTTCTGTATCGTGCGAGCAAGCTCGACTGCGACGCATGCCCGCTTAAACCGCAGTGCTGTCCAAAAGAACCAACGCGCAAGATCCCGCGCGATATACATGAGCACGCCCGGGACGTCGCCCGGTCGTTCGCTGGCGCCGAAGGCTTCGAGACTTCGCGACGTGTCAGCGCAAGAAGATCGAGATGCGGTTTGCGCTCTTGAAGCGCATCCTGAGGCTTGGCCGGCTTCGGCTTCGTGACCCACAGGGCACCCAGGTCGAGTTTGTTCTGGCTGCCATCGCTCAAAATCTGAGGCGCCTCGCGTCGTTCGTTGCGCGACCTCCACCCGTTCATGCTCTGTGCATTGCGTAGCGTAGAAGTTGCGTTGAGAGCGTTAGGGTCGGCGGATCAAAGCCGGTCGGCCTTACCGTGCCGAAAGACATCCGTCGGTCACAGCCGACTTTTGCAACAAAATCGACCAGAAGCGGACATTGGAGTGATAGCGTCTCAGCTTCTTATGGCGCAGTCGGCGCCCGGAAACTGATTCAGGTTACAGCCGCAAATAGGCGCATCGGCTCGGCAAGACCCTTAAGCTCGGCCGGTCCCTGATCGACAAACTTGAGGCCAGCACCCGCGACTAAGTCTCTTACCGTGCTCGAGGCCAGAACTTCGCTCGCTTTCGCATGCTGAGCTACCCGGGCTGCGATGTGCACAGCAATGCCGCCCACATCGTCGCCCATCAACTCAATCTCACCGGTATGAACGCCGGCCCGTACTTCGAGATCGAGCGGCCGCACCGCGCTGACGATCCTCTGGGCGCAGCGGACAGCGCGCGCCGGGCCGTCGAACAGGGCCAGAAATCCGTCGCCTGTAGTCTTAACTTCGCGTCCGCGATGCCGCTCCAGTTCCGAACGCACCGCCGCATGATGCGCTTCGAGAGTTGAACGCCACTGCCTATCGCCCACCAACGAAGCTCTCCTTGTCGAGTCGACGATATCGGTGAACAGCACGGTCGAGAGGACGCGATCAACGTCGACGGCAGTAGCGAAAACACCCATGAATTGTCTGATCTCCTCGACAAGCCGATCCTGATCTCCTGACCATGCGAGGTGATCGCTACCCGGTAGTTCGATGTAGCGCGCCCGAGAGATTCTCTCTCCAAGCTCGCGGCCGGCGAGTGCACGTATGCGGACGTCGTCGCGCCGGTGCATGACAAGCGTAGGAACACGGATCGACGGCAGGATTGCCGTTACGTCGATCTCGCGGTTCATACGCATCAGGTTAATCACATCGGACGGGCTGGCCGCCGAGCGCTCGAACTTGGCGAAGCGCTCCATGGCCCCGGGAATTGCGGCTGCCGAGGGGGAGAAACTTGGCAGACTTTTGCCGGTACCCCAGTTGGACCGGATATCGCGCTCCAGTCCCGCAAAATCGTCAAACGGAACGGAGGAGCCAACCGTGCGCGCATACGTGCCGAACAGGATGAGACCGGCGACCCTTTCCGGGTAGGTCGCCGCGAACAGGATCGACATCGGCCCGCCCTCCGAGACACCGAACAAGTAGGCTCTCTCAGAACCCGCGGCGTCGAGGACGGCGCGGATATCGTCGATCCTTTCATCGAGATGCGGGACACCGACGCCACGATCGCTGAGACCCGTGCCGCGTTTGTCGAATCGGATCAGTCGCGAGAACGAGCCGAGGTCGTTAAGGAAACGCGCGGCGTTGGGATTCTCCCACGACAGCTCCAGATGCGATACAAAGCCCGGTGTCATGAGCAAATCCGGACCGTCCTGTCCGGATATTTGGTACGCGACGAAGACCTCGCCGCTGGTCACATAGCGCGTCTCGACAACCATGGCTTCCCGCCAGTCTGGGTCACCGGGTAGCCTACGGCTAAACGGCCACGCAGCGCAATCGAGCGGCGAGAGGCTCATGACCGTGTGGCCATGGCCCCAGGCTGCTCATGTTCGCTGAGGGTCCGCGGCGCACCTCTGCCGAAGCCTTCGGAGGCCTGCTTTGGGTCAAAATCGGTCCTGTCATCGCTCGAATTGGACGCAAGTACGTCTCCAATGATCTCGAAGCGGACGCGGGATTGGAAGGGCTCCGGGCTGAAAATGACCAGCCTCCCTAGCTGAGGAGGTCAACATGACCGATAGCCCAAGCACTATCCTCGAGACACGCTCCTTGGAACAAGGGGAAGATATCGGCGCAAAGCCGCCGCTCCGTCCGAAGCACGTCTGGTCAATCCGAATCAAGCTGCAGGTCGAAGGCCGAATGCGCGATTTGGCGCTATTCAACGTCGCCATCGACAGCAAGCTGCGCGGCTGCGACGTCGTAGCCTTGAAAGTCGATGGCCTTGCGCCGGGCGGATATGCGGCCGACCGCGCGACCGTCCGACAAAAGAAGACCGGTCGGCCAGTCAAATTTGAACTGACGGAATCAGCCCGGCAGGCAATCGATGATTACCTGCGCCAAGAACTCAGGAGAATACCTGTTCACTGGCCGTCGGTGGACTGGACATATGACGACCCGCCAGTATGCCCGACTACTATCTCACTGGATCGCTGACATCGGACTGGACCCGCACCTGTTCGGGACGCATTCCCTTCGCCGGACGAAGGCGAGCTTGATTCATCGCCGAACCGGCAACCTACGAGCCGTACAGCTCCTTCTGGGGCACACGAAGATCGAGAGTACCGTTCGATATCTCGGCATCGAGGTCGACGACGCTCTCGCGATAGCAGTGACTTCGGGGGCAGAGCAGACGTGCTCTGCGCTGCCCTCACAGACGGCTCCGGGCCAAAAGCCGAACTCACCAGACTGAGCGCCATGAACAAAAGTTCCCCTCCGTGCTATTGCTTCCTAAAGCGCTCTATTTCGACCGTGAACCTGACCCGCATGACGGGCCCTATATTATCGCGGACTTCAATGACAGCTTCGCCGGGTTTGATTGGGCGTTGCAAGCTTTCTCGGGCAGCGTCAGCCATGGCTTGGGTCGCCTCCCGCTCTACGCTGTCCATGTCGCCAAATTCCATACCTTCCTCGTCAACCACAAGGCCGTCTTGGTCTACTAGATCGAAGTAGTAGCGTGTCATTTGTCACTGCCAAGGCACCCCCACGGACAAAATAACTCAAGTTAATTCTGTTCCTGTCCCGCCAATTCACTGCGCCAGAACCAAACAGGACACCACGGGTCAATGCCCCGCCAACGACACGATGGGGACAGACCGGAAACTGGAACGAGCCGCGAGCTGCTTTCGTCGGCTTTGGGGCACAAGCTGACAACTTGGCGCAACGGCGTGAAGGGGCGCCCTGTGACAAAGGCCGAGCGCGAGACCAACATGCGCCAGATGATCCTTGAGCACATCAAGGAGTTACGCAGACTTCCTCGGTGAGTGAAGGCGAGTGAACGTGGGCTACCGGCCCCAAAGCCCCGCCGACCTTCGGTTTTGGCTTTCTCGACTCAAGGTCGGCACCAATCAGACGCTCTAGTGTTCCAACCCTTTGATTCCCGGACCGTCATCTCAACCAGAGCGACGGCATCACTAACGCCGCTCATCTGAATGTCGATCATCTTTTGGGCGACGAGACCGCAGAGGGGATCGTCCCGGTCTACCAAGTCCAGCTTTCGCAGCGCGTTCTTGAAGGCCAATTCAAGCACATGTTCTTGTTCGCGGGTAAGATCGGTGTTCTCAATCAGCCGTGAAATCGGCATGACCGTGCTCCCTGTTTGAGTAGGCGGAAGCGCAATTGGTCACCGATAGACGCCACGAACCGGGCGGTGATGGAACACACTGTTCCTCAGCCGTTTGGCAGTCAATCCCCCTAGAGTGCCAGAAGAACGATCAGGCCCTTGATCCTTCTCGGTGCAGCCGGCGTTTTGGGATTCAAGATATTCAGCGCGTGAACGATACTCTTCGGCGATCTCCAGCAAGGCGGCCTTAGCACGCTCGTCAGCTGACAGAGATGCTTGCTCGCGGGCGGCCTGTTCGAGGCGTCGGAGTTCTCGCTTTATGGAGGGAGATTACCCGGACGTGCCGCGGTCCGCATTAAAATGTGCTAAAGTGTACACACATCCCCCACTCACTCACGGCAGTGGAGGTGGGCTCGGCTTAGTCTCTCGGATCACCCAGTACAGGTGCTCAAACCACCAGCGGCATTCCGCAATGCAAGCCCGGTTTTGATCAGACAGGCGACGGCTCTCCGCGATCGCGTCGTCCGCACGTTTGAGCAGTTCGGCATCAGCTTCGTTCATGTTGGCGGGAGACTACAGCCCCATCTGGTGGACCGTCATTAACAAAGTCCATTCCATCAGGGACACCGCATCCACCGTGGAATTTCCGCTATGGTCAAAAGCTGCGGTGAGCACCCTCATCGTGTGAGGTCCGGTCTCCCTCGGAGAGCCGACGTGGTCGACAGCTCGCCCGTTGTTCGGCTCATGTCGGCCTACTCGACCACTTCGTTGGCGCGAAGAAAAAGAGAGGAGGGAATTTGGATGCCCAAAGACTTCGCTGTGGTTGAATTGATGACTAATTCAAAGGCCGTAGGCTGCTCTATAGGCAGCTCGCTCGGCCGTGCACCATTTAAGATGAGTGCCGCGTAGGCGCCGGCTTTTTGTAGCGCTCCGGCTAGGCTGGGGCCGTAGCTCATCAGGCCGCCGACCGCACAAAACTCGCGAAATTCGTAAGTCGCCGGGAGCGAATGACGCTTGGCCAATGCGACGATTTGCATGCGCTGGCCGAAAAAGCCCGCATCATTGCCGACAAGCACTGCACCGACCTGAGCCCTGACAAGCTGCGCAAATGCGGATTCGAGGTCATCCGGACTGCGCGCTTTGGCGACCTCCAAGGACCGCCCCGTGGAACGCGCAATCTGTTCGATTTCCACCAGCAACTCCTTATTGTCAGGGTTTATCAAGAGACCTACGGTCGCGTTCGGTGGGAGGAGTTCCCGGATTAATTCAAGCCGCTTGAGTGTGAGCGTTGCCGTCTGCATGGATACGCCGGTGGCATTCCCTCCGGGGCGAGCGAAGCTTTTCGCGAGCCCGATCTTCACGGGGTCGGACGCAATGATGAAGACTATGGGAATGGTTGAGGTGGCGCGCCTTACAGCGAGAGCAACCACATTGCCTGGTGCCACGATCAAGCTTGGGTTCAGGCTTACGAGTTCTTTTGCAAGCTCAGCAAGCTTGTCGTGATTTCCTTCGGCCCATCGGGCCGCTTTCGTAACGTTTCTGCCGAACACATATCCTCGGTCCGCAAGACTTCTGTCGAACGCCTCAATATCAGAGCCTGGCGAATTCATTGACAGCATACCGATGACAGGCATCGCCGCCTGTTGTGCCCGCGCACTGAGTGGCCACGTTGCCGCTGCACTAAGAAACGCGATGAAGTGGCGCCGCCGCATGAAACCCTCCGTAGGAAACGCTTCATCGTCGTAGGAAGCCTGACAAACTCTAAAACCGTGCGGCGAGGATCAGAGGAGCCGCCGCGACCCAATGCCCGCTTAGGGGCAAGGCTGCCTTTGCGAATAGGTTGGCGCGACGTCCGCTATAAGATAGCCGCCTAGCTATTGCAGCACTATAGTCGCGGCTGGTGAGCGCCAGACTTGTTCAAGGAGCATTGGTTTGGAGGGCTGGCCTTTGTTGCCGTAATGGAAACCGAGAGCCTTCGCTGGCTGCCTCGAGCTCACGTTTCTAAAGTTGTGGACCTCGCCCGGCATCTCCGCGTATGCTTCGCCTACCTTGAAGGTCTGCGGCGGCTTTCCATCAACTTCGTAGACAACCGCACCTTCAAGTACATACACGAATCTCGGCGTTGGGTGCGAATGTCGGCCGGTAGCGGAGTTCGGCGGAATGTCAGTAACCCAGACGTTTATGCGCTTGCCCTCCATTTCTGGAAGGGCAGTCTTGAGAAGGTCGGTCCGCTTAATCGTTGCTGGCTGTTGTCCGAATGTAATCTGATCGCCGATTACAAACAAAGCTGTCCCAAGGATCGTCCCAGACAAAATGGCTCGCCACATAGCGGGACTCCCATTGCATAGGCGGGCGGAGCGGCTCGCGACCGTAAAAGTCTAGGATGCGAACACAGCTTCGCCAAGTCTCCTTCGGGTCGCGAGCGTCGATTTGGCCGCGTCCTCACCACGTCCGGTCTGCGTCGGCTGCTGACGTGGCGGGCACGGTGGCGATCTTCGCCCTCGAACCAGAAGCAGACGCGCAGTTCCGCTCTCGAACCACCACTTGGCCCTGCTCCGGGCAGTTTGATGCACAACCTTGCGCGTGAGGAGTGAAGGTATTGAGATGCCCTGTCTGGCATCTTCAGAGACGAGCTCGGAGATAGCTTGGTGCTAGGTGCAGAGTTCTTCTAACAGTGCCTTGCTGTCCTTCAAGTCGCGAACATCGAAGCCCTCGTCGAACCAATCGTAGACCGGGGCGAGAAGGTCGCGTGCTTCATCACCCTTGCCCTGGCGGCGCCAGAGCCGGGCGAGAGTGACGGCAGAGCGGACCTCCCAGAGTTTCGCCTCCTGTTGGCGAGCAATAGCAATGGAGCGTCGAAACTCGGTCTCAGCCTCGGCCTCGGCGTCCGGCCGAGCCGTCAGCATCAAGTCGCCTCGTCGCCGATGCAGCTCGGCCTCGAACCATCGCACCCCCAATTTCTGCGTTAGTACTAAGGCGTCGGAGAGTTGACCGAGGCCGGTTTCAAATCGTGCTCTCTTTGCCTCGGCTGCCGCGAGCTGCGCAAGGTAGAACGGAAGAGTCCATGCTGCGCCGGACGCCTGGAATCCCTCGATACCGTGTCGCAGTAAGTCCACCCCGGCCTCGGCGTCGCCGGCTTCGGCCAGCGTCCAACCGCGATAGGCGGTCCCCATCGCGAGAAAGAAAGCAAAGCGCTGCTCCGAGGTTAGCGCAACTAGCTCCTCTGCCAGTTGCGCGACCATACCCGCGTCATCGAGGACGAAATGCAACCGGCAAGCGACGCTCAGCGCGAAGGCAAGGCTGATCGGATGGGACGACCCGCGCGCCTCCGAGATTGCCTCACTGCTCTGAACAAGCGCCTGATCGGGAAATCCAAGAAGGCTATAGGTTAGCGAGAGGAACGAAAGCATCGCCACGCGGGCGTTTTCTGCGAACAGTGCCGTCAAAGAGCGCTGCTGCGACGGATCGTAAAGGGCAAGCCCCCGCTCGAGATGGACGCGCGCCAAGGCCAATTGCCCGCGATGAAGGCAGCTGTCGCCGACAGCCCGATGACCGGCGACAAGAATGGCCGCATCGTTCTGTCGTCCGGCCAAATCTAGCAGTTCCTCAGCGATGCGATGCGATCGGTCCGTTTCGCCCCGCACATGATAGTGCACGAACTGCCCCCAAAGCGTCTTGAGCAGGTTCGGCCTGTCGTTCAGTAACTCGCAAAGGCGGCGAGCCCGGGCATAAGCCTTGCCGGTCTCTTCGGCCGCATGTCCCTTCGCAGCGATCAGTGCGCCGCCGAGTGCGAGCTGGAGGTCGGCTTCGATGCCTTGGCGTCCGGCGGTATCGGGCAGATGGGATAGCAGATCGAGCGCTTTTCGCATCTGCGCGATTGCTTCTGTCATTGCCGATCGAGCTTTTGAGCGCTCACCGGCTTCCTGCCAATACGACACTGCCTTTTCGATCAGACCTGCATGCGTGCAATGATGGGCTAGGATCTCCGGTCGCTCTTGAATGCCCTTATAGAGCCTCTCCTCAAGCGCGTCCACAATTCGTGCGTGCAGCTCGCGGCGTTGGCTGCGCAACAGCGTGCCGTACGCCGCATCTTGGATCAGTGCGTGTTTGAACAAGAAATTGGCGTCGGGCGGTTCGCCACGCCCAAACATGAGCTCGGCATTGATTAGCCGATCAAGTGCAGCCTGCAGCTCATTGTCGCATCGCTGTACAACGGCGGCAAGCAGGTCGTAGGAGAACTCGCGGCCGATGGCCGCGCCGATCTGCGCCACTTCCTTGGCTATCGGACCGACCCGGTCGAGCCGCGCCATCAATGAAGCATGGAGCGTGGCCGGCACAGCAAGTCCGGGTAGCGGCGCGAAGGAGATGGCTCGCGGGATCCCCTCGTTGCTTGTCTCGAGCACCGCTTTGGTCAATTCCTCAACGAACAACGGCACGCCATCCGTTCGTTCAGCAATCTCATTAACAATTTCGGTCGGCAACGTCCGGCTACCGGCCACGCTTCGGATCAGCGTGGCACCTGCTTTCTGGTCCAGCCGGTTCATCACAAGCAAACTGACGTGCGGCTTTCCGCTCCATACCAGCTGGAGCTCGGGGCGGTAGGTGATCAGGACCAAAACTGGTAAGCTTGCTACGCGATCGACCGTCCGGTCCAGCAGCTCGCGCGAGCTCGGATCGATCCACTGCATGTCCTCGAACACGACCATGACTGGGTGTTTTTCTGCAAGAACTTCAAGCTGGCGGACCAGAGCGGCGAAGCTTCTCTCCTTCTTTTGTTGCGGCGTAGCAGCAACCGGCAGATACAGGTCACCGCTGGGAATCGACAGCAACTCGGCCAGGATCGCCACGTCCTCGTCGGACGGCAATGCCGGGGACAGTAGCAGCCGGAGCTTTTTGAGCTTCACAGTTGGCGCGTCCTCACGATCGAAACCAGCAGCTCGCTGGAGTTGTGCGGTGAAGGGATAGAGCGCACTTTCCTGATGGTGAGGCGAGCAGAAATATCGCAAGAAGGTGTGCGGCTCGCGCTCGATACGCTCCTGGAGAGCCGCAACGAGGCGCGACTTGCCAATGCCAGCCTCGCCGACGAGCAGCACTACTTGGCCGCTATCCGCCTTCGCAAGATCCCAGCTCCGCTCCAGTCGCGCGAGTTCTTCCTCACGCCCTACCAGCGGAGCGAGCATCGAAGGGTGCAACGCCTCGAAGCGGCTTTCTGCCGTTCCCTCATGAAGCACCCGCCAGGCTTGCACCGGGGCGGCAAAGCCTTTCAGAGTCACCGCGCCGAGGTTTTCATAGTCAAAAAGCCCGCCGATGAGCCGTCGCGTGTCCTCAGCGATGACCACGCCATCTGGTTCAGCGAGCGCCTGCAGCCTAGCAGCAAGGTTCGGCGTCTCGCCAAGGACCGCCTGTGTTTCTGCAGCCTCGCTGCCGATAAGATCACCTACGATGACGAGACCAGTCGCGAGTCCAAGACGAACCCGCAGCTCGAACTCGGGCGGCCCTCCAGGCGAATGCCTGGTCGCGGCGATCTCAAGCGCAGCGCGCACGCTGCGTTCGGCATCGTCCTCATGCGCTGAGGGATGGCCGAAGAGGATGAGCATGCCATCTCCTATGTAGCGGCTGATGGTTCCGCCGTATTTGCGGACGACCGCCGCTACGCTATCGCGGTACTTGGCGATTATGTCCCGTAGATCTTCTGGGTCGAGCTTCGTCGCAAGCGCTGTCGAGCCGACAAGGTCGCAGAACATAACTGTGAGCTGGCGGCGCTCGGCGGAAGAACTTGGTACGGGTGATAAGCTCGAACGCTCGGTGACCCGTGACGTTATCGAGGTCGATGCGCCGGCAGCCGCCGTGACTTGCGGCAGTACTGTTGGCGTGAGCGCCGCACCGCAGTCACCACAGAAGTTCTTTCCTTTCGGATTGTCGGCTCCGCACGCGGGGCAGCGAAAGGATAGCGCCGCGCCGCAATCGCCGCAGACCTTCTTTCCCTCTAGGTTGAATCTGCCGCACTTCGGGCAATCCATGCCGCACCCAATCGAGCTTCGACCAATATGAGGTCGCGTCGGTCCGTGGGCGCCCCTTCAGAGCGCTCTCGACGATACTCTTCAGCTGCCTACCAAGCACCAAGAATGATCAAGTCACAACGGTCAGAAAGGAGATAGAGGCGATCGTCACAAGGACAATGAGCCAGCCGGGTGTCATCGTTGCCTCCCGAGCGTTCGTCTCGAAAGCTTAAGCTCGCAGGCACCACAAAATTATGAACTAGCTAACACTCTGCAGTTGAAGCCCATTTTCAATCTTAGAAAGCGACCACAGCCTGACACGACCGAAACGCGAGAATGGTGCCGCAGCAAATGCCTGCATTTGCGGGCAGTCGACTGACCACCGCCTCCAGAGTCGATGAAAGGATCTCTCGCACGCCAGCACCGCGAGCTTTTGCAGATATGAATTTGGAAAAGAGCAACTCTTGGGCGCGAAGCTCACCGATCGGCCGACTAGGCATTTGCCATAGGACCAAGAAGCGACCCAAGAGTAGAAGTGTGGTGCTCAGGGAAAATGTCTTGGCTCCAATTAGGAACGTCATGATGAAGTGCCGGCTTAGCGTATGAACCCCTCCTTCATAGGTGGACAACCATGGCTTACCCAACCGAAGCGCCTCGCCAGAATCATCGATCTCCTCCGCAGAGGAGTGAAGTCGCTCCTGCCGACGACATACGCACGATCATGCTGAATCAGGTGGCTTGGGGCGCTGTTTTCGCAGGGGCCGTAATCGGGCTAGTCATGCAGATTATCCTCAATATGGTCGGGCTGGGCGTAGGTCTATCGACGATGGATATCGCTCAAGGCGACGCGCCTAGCGCGGGCTCAATGTCGGTCGGTGCTGGGATTTGGTTTGTCGTCTCGGGAATAGTCGCCGCTGCGCTCGGCGGGTACGTAGCTGGCCGGCTTCCGGCAAAGCATCGCAATCGACGACGGCTTATCACGGTCTAATTTCTTGGGCGGTCTCGACGCTCACTGTGGTCTATCTTCTCTCGTCGGCTGCGTCTGGCATGATCGGTGGCGCCGTCAGCACGGCGTCCTCGGCTCTTGGTGGAGCAGGTAAGGCATCTAGGCGGAACAGTGCAGACTGTAGCTCAGACCGCAGCGCCCTCTCTGAATAACGTTGCCGACCCGATGGCAGCCATCGAAAGCAAAGTGCGAAGCGCGTCCGGCGGCCGGGATCCTGCAGCACTTCGTGACGCCGCGATGACAGCTGTTCGAGCGGCACTAACTGGCGACCCTGCGCACAGGCTGCTGCGAACGATAAGGCGGCGGACGCCTTAGCCAAGCCGCAGAACATCTCTCAAGACGAGGCGAAAGGTCAGATCGCTCAGTATCAGCAGCAGTACAAGGAGACGGTAGCGACGACCAAAGAACAGGCAAAGCAGGCGGCCGACACCGCGGCGAAGCGTGTATCGCAGGGCGCCTTATTCGGTGCCCTTGCCCTCCTTCTGGGCGCGCTGGCTGCATTTTTGGGTGGTCGAGCGAGCGCTGTGACTCCGGCTGTTTCGGTCAGAACAACCTAAGGCGAGATGACCACGTTGGCATTACAGAAGGTCCGGGGCTGGCTTACGGATCTCGGCGTTCTCGCCTCGCGTCCCGCCGCATTCGCTATCGTTGTCGTGTACAGACTACTTTGGACTTTCGTTGGCCGTGGGCTCGGGTGGCACGATCTGGCGACGCTTTCGACGTGGGGGATGACCTTGGTGATTCAGCGAGCTGAGCACCGCGACACGCAAGCTCTTCATGCAAAGTTAGACGAACTGTTGAGAACAACGGGGACGCGAAGAACTCACTCATGACCCTCGACAACAAGGACGCCGAGGAAGTCGAGCAAGAACGGGCGGCTCAGTTCCGTTCCTGATGGGAGAAGCCCAACATATGCGCCAGCTTGCGAGCCGCCACTGGTCCCATTGACTGGGTTGCCCCGCCGGAGGCCACTTAGCTTGGCAGTTTGAGTGCGCTGGAAATCTCAGCCACGGTCGCCTTCTCGGCGTCGCTGACAGCTACACCTCCAATACCCAAAAATCCGCCCTCGCTGGACGCCTCGGCAACGCTTTGGCTGATCTGACGCAACCAGTTCTTGAAAGCCACGGCGTCGCCGGGGGACTTCGCAGCGAGAATGCCGTCAACTTTCCGTAAAATTTGGATACAGGCGTTCTTCACTTCGGCAGGTTTTTTACCGCTCAGTTTTTCCTTCAGGCCATCTCGGGACGCGGTCCGGCCCTCACTTGTTGCAAAGTCATCGACAACGGCCTTGATGAGCGTGTTCGAACCAGTGTCCATTTTGGCTTTCGCGAGTAGCGTGCCGCTCGCAAAACTTTCTTGGAGTAGACCCCAGAGGCCACTTGGCTCGGCGGCGCTGACGGCGAGTCCCGGAGCCATCACGCTTTCCAAAAGGGTTTTCCATTCGTCGGATGTGAAGGTTGATTTGTCAGCCATGCCCATCTCCTTGCTCTTTGGATCAATCTTCCAGAAGCTGAAAACGCGCCGCAACCGCCATAGTTGCTTGTTGGGTATCGGCGCAACGAGCGATTCGCGCCCGCCTTTACGCCTGGCAATAGAGGTCTCGCCGATCTCAGTTCCTAAGCACATCGGCCGCGCTGGGAACACTTGGCGTAGGCGAAAGGAACGATCCTCTGGGGTGCTAAGTTTTTGCCCCGCCCGACGGGAAGTAGCACTCGGAAGCGGGAATTTTGCTGAGCACTACGATGTTGGATTGCCGCGGGGTCAGCGTTCAAGCAACAGGCCACCCATGCGTTCTCGAACTAAGGCGTTGCCCAAGAATTCGCCTTGCAATTGTGCCCGTCTAGGGTCGTAATGCTAAGATTGTTTGAGAATATAATTCAGTCCTGTTGTGTTGAGGTTGTGATGAGTATTTCCGGTCGGATCTTCGATGCCGCTGTTGCTCTGCACCAACGTAGCGTATTTCTCGAACGTCAAATTTCTGAATTGGTTGACCTGCGAAACCGATTAGCGCACGCCCAGTTGCGCCGTTCCCGGTCAAGGTCGGGGCGTTTAGTTTCCAGTAAACTAGGTCGGCGCCGTAAGTGTAGGTAGGGCCTTCCGGGTAACAAACCCCGAGTTGCCAATTGCCCTTCATAGCCTCAATCTATGGGCAATTCGTGAGTCGCGGGGATTCATGGTACGGAAGGCATTTGAGACGATGTCTCTCGATGAGCTGTGGCGACTCCACACGGCCGTCAATGACATTCTCGCCGCTAGACTCGTGGCTAAAAAGGAAGAGCTTGAACGACGATTGGGGCTGCTCAACCGGGAAGATAAGCCGCCCAATTTATAAGATGCTTAGATTTCCTGACCATTCACGCTGACTAGCCCCCGCGCTTCGGCCGTCGGCGTCGCTGCACTAATTAGGATTGGCGCAACGATAGCTCCTTCTAATCCTTGACTGGAGCGTTGAGCAGGCGACCGCCCAGCGCCGCTGGTTGAGCCGTGTTGTTGAGCGCACCCCTTGCAGTACGCGATAGTTGCAGGCCCAAGTCGGGCGGCAGTGGGTATCGACATGCGCAGCCGACGTCTTCGCCTCGGAGATGTTTCGAACCCCTGGTGGGCGAACCCTCGAATTTGACGTCGGCATGAACCTGGACGGCACGTTGAGGCCGTGCGCAACCGGCTATTGTCTGCCGCCTCCACCGAAGAGGTGCTGGCGCTGAAGTCGACGCCCGCCGGCGGTCGTCGGACCTCGGCTGCGTCGATGGACGGTACGAGAAATGCGACCCAGTGGAGCGCGGCGCGATTAGGCGATGGTCCGCTTGGCCCTTTTAGCGGCTTTCCAACGAGGCGCTGTTCAGGTCAGCTTGGGGCCACAAACGGAAGTTGCCTTGTCAATCATTCGATGGCGCCTGGCGAGACCGGAGCCATGCCCGGTCTGAGCGTTGACACGCTACTGGCCACGCGCCTGTGATCACCGAAAACAACCGCGCGGGGTGTTATTGCACGTGGATCAACACCGCTTGTGCTTGTTCGACTTTGACTGTCAGGTATCCGCGAGTTCCGACATATCGCCACGGTCGTCCGAGGCAAGTCCGTGGAGGCGAACAACCGGATCATACGGTCCCGCAAAGCTTCCTTCTGCAGCAACACGAAGATGGCGACCACCACCATGATGCCGAACGTGGCGAATGGTGACAGGACGGGAGACAGAGATTTCTCCAGCAGCGCTAACGGGTTTGTGGGCTGGCTGCCGGGCGCTGCCTGCTCGCGAGCGGGAGAGTCGACCTTGGGCGCCGAAGGCGGCGCGGTCGCGGCTTGCCCGGGCTTCGCATTATACCCCAGGTGCTCAAGCATGCCTGACATCTTGTCCAAGGCAAACTCCCGCACGGTCAATACCTTCTTCCCGATTGTCGCCGCATACTCCGGGGCATGACGGGCAATTGTGCGACCTGGAATCCAATGATGGTGCCGAGATAGCGATGATCCCGATCGCAAGGAGGACGGCGATGAGAACCGATGGGATTCGGCCAAGCCGCAACCGCCGAGGAAGTTCACCAGAGGAGACAGGACGAAAGATAGAAGAACCGCGACGGGTCGGCGCATAGGAACACAGCTGTCTCCTCCGAGTTCGAGTGTTTAACCTGTTGAGGAGCCTAAGATGAGCCGCGGAATGCCCTCCATGACCGCACTTCTCGGAATGCTGGCAATCGCCGGGTATCAGAATCGAGACAAGCTGGCGGAGCTGCTCAAAGGTCCGGGCGCTGGATCGCTTGAGCCGGCCAACGCCCAGCAACCGCTCGGCGGCCTACTCGGAAATCTTACAGGTATGTTGAGCGGCGCAGGCGTCGGGGGCCTGCTTCAAGGAGGAATTGGCGAACTCTTGGAGAAGTTCAACCAAAATGGCCATGGAGACGAGGCCAGGTCTTGGGTCGGCTCTGGGCCGAACAAGGAGATCTCGCCGCCGCAGCTCCGGGAAGCAATTGGGCCCGAGGTGTTGGAGAAGCTCGAGAAGGAGACCGGGCTTTCTCAAGAGGAAATTCTCGCAAGGTTGTCGCGCGAGCTGCCCCAGGCAATCGACAAGTACACGCCGGATGGGCGTTTACCGACCTCCTAGCGACCGAATTGTCGCCGCTTTCTATTAAGGAGGAGCAGAGCATGAGCATTATCTGGACGATAATTATCGGCTTTGTTGCGGGAGTCATCGCGAAATTCATCATGCCGGGCGACAACGAACCCTCCGGGTTCATCCTGACGACCATCCTCGGCATCGTCGGCGCCTTCGCTGCAACCTACCTTGGCCAAGCTCTTGGCTGGTACCGTCCAGGAGAGGGTGCCGGACTCATTGGTGCCGTGGTCGGCGCCATCATCGTGCTCTATGTGTATGGCCTCTTCGCCGAGCGACAAAGGCGCGCGATTTGAGATGAAAGTCAGGCTGCTGGCTGAGCGAACATTTTGTCTGATCAGATACCAGGAGCGCGACGTCGTCAGCGCGCTCCTGCTATCTATATCACTCATGAGGGAGACTTCACCTCGCTCCGCGCTGCGGCGGCAGCATCCATGCCGGCTTGCTTGAGCCGGTCCACAACTTCGGCCCCGGTGTCGCTGATCTCTGCGATGACGCTGTCCGAAGCTTCCCGGACGGCCTGCGAGACCGCACCGGCGCGCCGATTCAGGTCGGCCTTCACATCGTCGCTGACCTCGCCGATATATCTGTTTTCGAGCTCGGACGCGCGAAATGCGCCGGCAACCGCTGCACCGATCGCGACACCCACGACGCCGAGCACGAGGGGTTGCCGTTCAAGCATATCTGCAAGCGACGATTTCGCGCTGTTGATGGTTTGTCTGTCCGGGGACGAACTGGCGAGCTTGCTGAATTGCTCCTTCGCGAAGGCGACGCCCTCGTCGAAGCGGTCGCGGATGTTGTCGGCAGCTCCCGACACAGCGTCGGAAGTTGCAGCGGTCGCGCCACGAAACGTGTCTCCGATCCCCATCGAACTGTCGTCGTCCATTTCAGGTGCTGTCGGAGGCGCCACGGTCTGCTTGACGGCGGATGCCGCCGACCTGAGGCCACTCGTTCCAACGTCGGCGGCGGATGCAACGGCCTCCGTCGCCGATCGCGCCGCACTTTTCAGGCTCTGGTCGCCGGCGAGCAACCAGAGCGCGCCGCCCCCGATCAGTGCGGCGGCAACAGGGTTTTCCCCGGCGGCGGTCACCAAACTGTCCATAAAGCTGGTTTTTGTGCTGCTCATCGCACCATTCCCTTCACGGTATCCTTATCCTTTTCGAGCTGGCCAATCGTTTCCCGGGGGGCCAGATGACGCGCGTCAAGCCGGTTGATGCCGATGGCGACCAGCACGGCGGCGATGACCGCCGCGATGATTGCCGAGGTCAGATAGGAGACCGGCGGCGACCATCCCGCCGAGATCAATGCGGCGGACAAGGCGAACAGCGCCATGACGATCGCCGGAATCACCAGAACGGCGCCACCAACGATCAGGCCCAACGCCCCGCCGATCTTCTGAAGCTTCTCGCCAAGCTCCGCCTTTGCCAGGTCTATTTCATTCTGGAAGAGCTTGGCGAACTGCGACATGGCATCGCCGAGCAGTGTCGAAATAGCCCTGAATTCGCTTTGGCTGGTTTTGATATCGCGCTCGATGCTCATGGTACCGTGCTGCCCTGTGCCGACGAGGTTTGTTTCGTATCAGAGCTGCGCTGCATGGACTCTTGAGCCCAGGCTTGTTGGCCCGGCCTGAACGAGGTCCCGCCCGGCTTCTGACCGCCTCCCGAGGACGCACTGCCCGTCATGTCGCTCTGCCCCGCGGAGGACGACTGCCCTCCCGATGCCTTCAGGAAGCGGACTGCCGCGAAGCCTGCCAGCACTGATATCCCGAGAAAGGCCGCAGGCTGACGTTTGGCGAAATCGGTCGCGCCCTCGACGAGATCTCTGAAGCTTCCTTCCCGGATCTTCTGCGCAGCGTCTTCGACATAGTCGGCGGCGGAATCGATCCCCCGGGCGGCGAACGGCACGTCTGCCTCAAACGCGCGGCCCGCTTCGCGGATATTATCTGCCAGGCGCTCGATGAAATCGGCGCCGGACCGGGCCTGGCTCTGGATCTGGTCCACAGTTCCTTCCGCGACCCCCTTTGCTGCATCCGCGGCCTCACCGAACTTGTCGCGCGCAAGACCGGCCGATGCCTGGAAAGCATCGCCGGCGCGCTGCATCACCTCCGCTCCGGCATCGCCAATGTGTTCTTTCAAATCCTTTGCGGTGCCCTTGTCCGGGTTCTTTCCGAATTGGGTGACGTTGTGCGGGTCCAAATCGCTCATGATGGTTATCCTCAAGTGTTGGTTTGAGAGGGGCTAAAGGCAGCTTTGACCACGTCTTCGGCTGCCTCCTTCAATGTGTCCGCCATGTTCTGCGTCAAACGGCTGGCATGGCTTCCGAGATCAGCCTCGGCGACTTTTTGCGTCGCAGCATCGGCTGCGGATGTGGTCGCGTCTTTCGCCGCTTCGAACCCGGATTGCGCGGCAGCAGCCGCAGCCTGCTTCACTCCGTCACTTGCCTGGCCCATCACCTTGGCTTCAGCCTTCGTTTCGGGAAGAGCGGTAGCAATGATGGCGCCGATCGCGATACCCAGGCCTCCGATCAGCGCGGCATTGTCGCCAATGGTCTGTCGGGCCCGGTCAGGGGCGTTTGCCGCGGCATCCTTTGCGGCGTCGATGCCGCTCTTGAGCTTTTCACTTGCGGAGCGCGCAGCCTGCGCCGCGCTCGCCCGCAGATCAGAGGCGAGACCAGCGGCCTTGTCCTGCGCGTCACCGGCCATCCCGGCGGCCCGGCTTTGGGCGGAGGATAGCGTGTCCCTGGCGTCGCCCTGAATGGCCCGGGCGCCCTCCGTCACGTTCCCAAGCATGTGCTCCGCTTTGTCCATGACCGGGCCGGTGACGTCTGCAGCGCGATCCCGCACTGTCTTCGAGGTCAGGGCTAGTCCGGCGCCGATCATGAGAAGTGGCAGCGGCGTGCCTCGCACCAAGCGGAGCAGCGGGACACCCACTGCGGCGCCCGCGGCCACGGCGCGCATCGGATTGTCCATGATCTGTTGCTTGAGCCCGTCGACCCAACTCTGGGTCTTATGGCTGACGTATTCGGTGACTTCGGATTTGATGTGCTGCGGCGAGACCTTATGGCGAATGTCATCGGCGGTGTCCGATATCCGCTCCCTCAAACGCCCCACCGTAGTCGCCAGCTCCGCGCGCGTGCGCTCAGACTCTCGTCTCAACTCCTCCACCGATCGCGTCATCGATCCATCCTCTTATTTCTCTTGGATTTAATGACGAACTCACGCTTTCTTGAATCGTTCCTCAGGGATCGTCTTGGTGATCCCTGTAGCGATGTGACGTGCTTTGAAGAGCGGGTGGAGCTAATCTGCCCACCGCGTCCATGTAGCTTCGAAGCGATAGAGCTCGCGCGGCGTGCCCGCTTTACGCGATGCTAAATTCCGGAAAGCCGATAGCTTCGCTAAGCAAGCACTGCGTTGGAGCAGCGTGACCCCAAGGATGCACCTGAACTTCGGTAGTCGGCGGCAGCATTGGGTCATCAGGTGATAGACTTTCGGAGTACAGGGAGTTGCTCCTGGGTCACCTTGTGACGCTCCAACATCTTTCGTTGCAACTTTTTCCCGTTTCCCTCATTAGAGCATCTGAAACAACCAGCGGCCATACGGGCGCTCGGTTCACTTATCGTAGGAGGGAAATGGATGAAGTGGGTCGGCTTGTCCGGTTTTGCGATTGCCCTTGCTTCATTTGTAACGTCCTCCGCGTCGGCGATGCCCGCGGCAACACCGGATGCGATTGGCGCGTCCGATTCTAGCGCGCTCCCGGTCAAAATTGGGCACGGTCATGGCTGGGGGCGCCGTGGCGGCCGAGGGCATCACTACGGTTGGGGCAGAGGCCGTGGCCACCACTACGGCTGGAGGCACCACCTTCGCTGGTAAGCGGGCGGGCCCGTCGACCATTGGGTTGCTAAAAAGCGCCCAGCTACCTTTGGACGCTTGTCCCCTCGAAGCTCGCATTGCAAACTGACAGGATAGTTATCGCCTGCACGCCCTTTCCGTGAGGTTGGGGCGAGAACATTGCGCCGGTGAGGGCGGTGGGAGTCTCTTGATGCTGTGTTCCAGGCCGCGACATCCGATCCGTACGACGCTCGATCTAGCGGATGTAAAGCAGGTGAGATCCAAAAAGGAGGCTCGGCATATCGCAAGCTGACCTAGCCAAGATTGTGAGCAAGATCGGCAATTCCCTGGCGGCTATCCAGAAGGAAGTTGAACTCGACAAAGCAAGCACTGTTGAAAAGCGTCAAGTTGCGAGGAAGCACGTAGTTGCCCAGCAGTGACTTCCGATCCGCCTGAAATTTTCGCTTCCGAATTACGATAGCTTATCAAGGTTACGCTCCTGTTCTGAAAGTGGCGAGGTCTCGGGGAGCATCAAATGCATGGCACCCACCAAATCAACACCATCATCGCAGCAACAGTTTGCGACTTCTTCAAAGATCATTCCACCGCTCGGATCGCGAGTGAAGACGCTAAGCTGCTGGGGTAGTTAATCGTTGAGGCGCTGAATAATGCGGGGCTGGAGGTTGCCCTAGTCATCAAACAGACGCACCCGGCCCTTCGACTTCGCAGGATTGACAGTTAGGACTGGCGGCCAGGGGCATGTGCTCAAGGCGTGACGAGGTCGGTTGAACGGTCGTTTTCCGCTTTGGGTTAGCAGCAAACGGAACGAGGAGCGGAAGCGATGGGCCAACAGCCGACATCTCCAAAAGAGGCAAACGCCCTGCTCAAACAAAGAAACCCGCCGAGCGTTCTTGCGGGTTCACTCCCTGTGCCGCTGGCAGATCGCGGGCGATCTCATTTTCTAAGGCGGTCCTCGAAGGCTATTTCTTTCTTCGACGCGGAGCCGTCCCTCAAGGAAGCGTTGTAGTCGGCCTGCGAACTATTGATGTTTGATGGATTGCCGGGCGGCACTGCTACCAGTTGTCGCCCCGCTCGTGCTCGTTGGCTCTCCCGGTGCGTGAGAAGCCGAGCCAGGCCGGTCCTGGTTGCCAACATAGCCGGATTCGCCGGAATCGCGGATCTTAATGCCCTTATCGACTTGAGTTTGCACGTTTTGAGCAACACCGGATTGAGACGTCGTCTCCGTTTGCTGCTGGGCGGCAGCAGGTATCGACATCATTGGAAGTGCGACAAGGAGCTGCCGATAGGTATCGCATGGCTGTTTCTCCATCTAGCCCCGCCGCTTGATCAATGTGCGCAGCCCCGAACATTTCCGCCCTACTGATGAAAACTTGTGACTGCTGCGTTGACACATCTCACGCAGTAGTAAGCAGCACAGAGTGCAATCTGTGTTCTTCATCCGCCGCTACAGCCAAGTCTTAGTGCGCAACGGCGGCACCGCGTCTCGTAGGAACGACCGCGCAACGGTTTCGTTGTGCTCGTCTTCCGGACAAGAAAGGATAACGATCATGGACCGTGAACATGTGAAGGGCGCCGCCGACAAGACAAAGGGCGCGATCAAAGAGGGTGCCGGCAAGCTTACCGGAGACAAGGACCTGGAAGCCGAAGGCAAGATGGATAAGGCAAAGGGCTCCGCCCATAACGCTGCGGGAGACGTGAAGGACGCCGCGCGGGACGCCGCTGACGCCCTCAAGAAGTAAGTAGAAGAAGGTCTGAACTAGCCGCCTATGGGCGGCCTTTTCTTTTCTGTCAGTCCCACGACAAGCTTTGGGGCCGCTCTAGCTCGTAGGCTTTGCCTCCGCAATCCACATACGTAAGTGAAACTAGCCCATTTCGGCTCTGGGTCATAATGCGAAAACTTGGCCTGAGCAATCAAAGTCCGTACCGACCCGCTAAGCGGAACTCAGGTGTCTCAACTGCGCTGATGGGCCACTAACGGACTCATGCAACGCAGAGCTCATTCGATTATCTCGTCGGCACGGGCGAGCACGGACGGTGGCACGGTCAGACCGAGCGCTCCGGCAGTTTGGCAATTGACGACCAGTTCAAACTCGATTGGTTGTTCGACAGGCGGTTCGGCGGGCTTTTGCTCCTTTGATAATCTTGTCAACGAAACCAGCTGGTCTGCGAAAGAGATCTCGGGTGTCAGCGCCGTATGCTAAAATCAAACCGGCTTGCGCCCAATCCTTGAAACTTGCAGCTCGCTAAGCCCGCCTCCAGTGCCGCTGCAGCAGATATGAAGCGCTATTCGATCACCTCGTCGGCGACAGCCAACAAACTCACCGGAAATTCCAGCCCAAGCGACTTTGCCGTTGTTCGATTGAGCACCAGCTCGAATTTGGTTTGCTGGTAAAACGGGATGCCAGCCGGTTTTGCGCCTTTCATCACTTGATCGGTCATATCTGCAAGACGACGCATGGCGTCCCCAAGGTCAGTGCCGTAACTCAGCAGACCGCCCACATCGACGAATTCGCGATGAGGGTAGACAGCAGGCAGACGGTGTTTGGCGGCTAGATCAGCGATTAGTTGACGGTTCGTAAGGTGTTCGCCCTGATGCGCAACCATGAGACCGTCAACGCGGTCTGTTTCCATTTCATCGAAGACCCGCTCATACGCTGCTCCGTCGAGCTTCTCGCTGAGCAATACAGCGGCAATCCGAATACCAACCCGGCCTGCGGCTTCTCGGAGGGGTGCGAGACCCGTTTCCCAAAACATCGTCGCAGATGAAGGAATGAGCACCCGCACATTGCGTAGGTTTCGCACCGTCTCGCTAAGGAATTGCAGACGCTTGTCGTATACTCCCAATCCCGCATCAACACTCACTCCAGTGATATTTTTATCCGGTCTGGCCAGGTTCGTCACGACTCCGCCGGCGACCGGGTCACCGCTGCTAACTAATATTGGAATTGTAGTGGTCAGGGGCTTCAACTGGCGTGCAATCGGGCCGGAGAGCGAGATGATCAAATCAGGATGACTGGCAACGATTGTGCGAGCCAAGTCTCCATAGTGGTCGGACTGACCGAGCGCCGAATACCGGTCCACGAGCAGGTTTTGTCCTTCGACATAGCCAAGCCTCTTCAACTCCCCAAAATAGGCTTTGAACGTCAGGCGACCGTTGATAGTCATTCCCTCGGGCTTTTCGGCGGTATGGACAATCGCGATCCGTTTTATGCCCGGCGACCGAGCATCAGTCTGAGCGTAAACAGGCTTTGCGAAGCTCAGGGCTGCGGTGATCGCCGTACCCGCGATGAACTCCCGCCGTCGCATGTGCCCTCCAAGGATCACGCCGGAGCGCGAACAATCTAGCACTTTGTCATAAGACTGTGTGAGCGGCAAAGCTGCATTTGCGGGGCGGCGGCGAGCAAGGTCCGCTTGGGGTCAAAAAGCGGCGGCAAAAGCAAGCGACGTCCGCCGTCCGGTTTCCCCTCAATAGCTGAAGTGCCAACCGCGGCTTCTGCCACCCGTATTTTCCCAAGTGTTCGCCGGTCCCGGCTTCGGGTATGCGCTTAGTCGCATGAATCGAGCCGACTGTAACGCCCCGCCACCTCCTGTCTGCGAAAAAATGACGTGAAATGGTACCGGTAGGAGCGTTGCGCGCAATCGTGGATCGGCAGGCTGTACGGGTCTACAAGTGCTTTCCATGCCAGCGTATCGTCTCCGCGCCTCTGCGGGACTAAGGACATACTTGAAATTTCCGGCTGTCGCATTTGCCTGTGCCCAAGCGCAGCCAGAGTAGCCATGACGCAAGCGCCGCACCCGTGCGCCGCCTACCAGACCCCGAGAGCCAGCAAAACGAAAATGGTCAGGGACGACCGCAACGGCGTCAAGGAGAGTCCATGTCTCGCGGCCGCTTCAATTCGGCGCGCCGTAATTGATTTCATGCTGCGTGTCTGTCCTGCAAACGCTATCCCGAACATAATCGGCTTGCAAGCCTTCAGGACTTTGTCTGGCAATCAGAAGCTGTTTCCGCATTTCAGCGAGGCGGGCGCGGCAGTATTCGCGATAGAGCAGGTTGAATATGGCGGGCATGGGGCCCCCATCGTTTGAGTATCGCTATGAGATATTCCGAGTTTCTAAGCCCCAGCGATGCTGCCCGATGTGAGCCCATCCACAGGCTGCGTCAAACTTCAAAGGATGATCAGCTAACTTGCTTATCGGTGCAAAAACGGAACAGGGCTAGTTACCTAAAATCTAGCATAGCAGCCTTCTATTTCAGCAAAACTTCGTCAAACAACTCAAGATCGCTGCTGCGCGAATAAAAATCCAACCACAGCGCGAAATGAATTACCACTGGATGCAAGCACCGTTGGCTGCAACGCCGCCTATTAGCCACCGTACCGAAGCAAGAATGGATCAACCGAGGCAGCTAGTCGGTTTGCCACTTGCATGTTCGGCGTGGACTGCGTTTCGGTAGGCAGCGAACCGAGAGAATTGACGGCCATCCCGGCACCAGCGGCAAGAACAGCTATTACAATCGCGGAGAGATATTTGATCCTCATGGCGATGATCCTCCCATCGCTGACGACAAGACAATTGTGTTCGATGAAAATTGGTTCCGTTGCGGGTAGGTCCGTGTTGCGGGAACGATGCAAAAATTTTGGCCCGGGATTAAAATTTTGGCCGGGATTGAGTTGTCCTCCCGGCCAACCCGCCGCGCGCGTCTATCAGAACATCCCGATCGAGGCGAAAAGCGCAACCTCGATTAGGACAGTGAGGCTCATGATGCCGACAGTGAGAATTTCTTCGCCCGGTGGTAGAGGCGTCATAGCCTGCCTCGCACTGCGAGTTCTTCAGTTCGTTCTTCAGCTCATTCAACTTGGGCACCCAGGGCGGGATCAGCATCTTGAAGAGCGACGGCACTCTGTTGGTGCGCTGGCCGGCGGCTAAGAGTGTCCGAACAATTGGCGATACGTCTCTCTTCCAGCAACGCATAGGCGAAAGCGCCTCCGGGTTCTACAGATCACATCTCCGTTCGATGGTCTGATCAAGTACGTCGGTTACGAGCAGACTTCAAACCACCCTTTGGTCGTCACCGTGGCCAAGTCGGAGGCTGAAGTTTTGGAGAGCTGGCGCACTGATCTTGCCTCCGACGCTCTGATTGCTGGGATACTTTTGGCAGTGGTCGTTGGAGTTGCATGCCTGCTGAACGCCCAATTACGGTTCGGTGCGAGGGTCGAACGCTCCTTGCAAGAACGAGAGGCGCGCTTCCGGCTCCTCGAGGACAACATCGCCGACATCGTGATCGTTATGGATAAAAAAGGATACGTTCGCTACGTGTCGCCTTCCGTGGTTACCGTGCTGGATACTTGTGAAGATGCCTTTCTCTGCAGATTGTGCCTCGATGTCGTCCACGAAGATGATCGTGATAGAGTGATCGATGCGAGTAAGCAATGAAGGAGGAGGCGGCCTCTCCGTCCGTGCGCTTCCGGATGCGGCGCGCGACTGGTTCTATCGTGTGGTTAGAGGCCCACTTCAAGATCGCTGAGCGTTTCTCTTCGGCCGATGCGGAGATTGTGGGCGTCCTCGGGGATGTCACGAAGCAGAAGGAGATGGAAGACGAATTGTCCAAGGCGAACTTGAAGTCGGCCCAGCTCGCAATGACGGACGGGCTAACCAAACTGGCAAACCGGCGCAGCTTCGATGCATTTTTGCGAGATGCCTACGCTGCGCATGATGTTGTCTCGGTTCTCCTTATCGACATCGACCACTTCAAGGAATTCAACGACGGTTTGGGCCATCCAGCGAGTGATGCATGCCTGCAACAGGTTGCTGAAGTGATTGGCCGCGCAACGGCGAATACGAGAGGCTTCTCGGCGCGTTATGGTGGGGAGGAGTTCGCAGTAATACTCCCAGGGGGCACTGAGGAGAAAGCAGCGAGGGTCGCCGATGCCATTCGACTGTTGGTTCAGCGTCTGAAGATTCGTCACCCTCGGTCACCAACTTCTCGCGTGGCTGTTAGCGTCGGCGTGGCGCAAAAAAACCACGCCACGTCCGATGAATTCACATTACTCAGCGACGCTGACATCGCTCTTTACCATGTCAAGAAGCGAGGCAGGAACTGCACAGTGGTCAGTTCGACTACCGCCAGTCGCGCTGCCGATGCGCCGCGCCTCGCTCCATCTCTGGCCAGCCTGCAGAGGACGACAGAGTGAAGCCGAACAAACGAGGAGCACGGCGAATCGAATTCGCCCGTCCCTTTACCGCCAACATTATGGCGTTTGACGGTTCTTGGCAGCGGGCCTGCACTGTCAAAGACGTGTCTGATACTGGGGCGAGGCTCATTGTTGACGCCTCAGATCACGGTCTGCCTCCGAAAGAGTTCTTTCTCGTGCTTTCCGCGACCGGATTGGCTTACGGGCGATGTGAGGTGGCCTGGGTGAACGGTACGGAGGCCGGCGTGACGTTTCTGAAGCAAGCCAACGGAAACCGGAAGCTCAATCGAGCTACGGCCCAACAGTAGTGTGCTCCCTCGGAAGCCAATGAGCGAATCGCGGCAACGGGGCCGGTCTAAGGCCGCCGGCTAGCGGAGCAGGGCGTGGTCTCGCTCAGCAAACGGGCGAGATCGAGCCCGCCCGACGCAAGCTCAACCCAGCGCTGTCGCCCCCGGCCGTTCAGAACGCGCAGCCTCTTTCATCGCGGAGCTCGACCACAAGGCAGTTCTCATTCCCGCCTTGATCAAAAATGTGAGCGCGCCCTTCGGTGGCAGAGGTGCCGCCTTCTGGCCCTTCTGCGAATTGAGCATCGGCGGACGAAAGTCCGGCATTACATTAGAGCTGACCTGATTGCTCAGCCTGAGTTTTTCGCAGCTTGAACCGAAGCGGACAATGACGCTTTCGCATTTTTGGACTTAACTGCCTGACCTTGGCCGGGATGCTGCGAGAGATTGGCGGCACGGCACGTTGGGCGCACAGCGTAAGATCGGTCAACACGGGACGAGCGGCTTCGGTCGCTCCTTTCGTTGCTCCGCTGCCGGCCCTGCGAGCAACAGCGGCGACATCTTTCCGCTCGCGTATGCTTCTGCCGACCCCCTCGGTGCGGCCGATCGCGGTGCTTCGAAACCAGCCCCTCAAGGCCCATGCGGCAAGCAGCGCGGAATAGGTCAGGCCCGATCTCGCCTCGTTCGAACGGTGCCACGCTGATCCCGTCTGGTCGGCGCGCTAGCAGCTGCTGCAGATTTGCTTTGCGCAGGTGGAGGGGCAAGGAGCGCAAGTCGTCGCCGCCGCCCATTGAAGGCATAGAGCTGCACCTCGTGGTCGAATTGCCGGCTGTGCAGCGCGTTGAAGTCGCTGATGCCGTCCACCCCAAGAATGACGGCCTCGCCATCGATCACAAAGCGCTTCTGCCGGTTCTTCAGCGCCGCTTCGGCAATCCAGGGGTAGCTTTTGGTCCAGTCGGTGCCGTTGCGGGAAAGCAGGCGCATTCGGGTATCCTCCCGGATGACCAGCATCCGGTAGCCGTCGTGCTTTACTTTCGTGGATCCAATCCGGCCCGGGCGGGACCTGCTTGGCGGCGGTAGCAAGGCAGAGCTCGTACGCCATACGCATGCCACCGAAGATAGATTTCGCCACGCGCTTTCCAGTCGGGAACAAGTGGCAATCCCGCGGATTATGCCTTTGCTTCGGTCTCCCAACCCAGCCCTTGAGCCGGAGCAATCCCCATCGGCCCCGGCAGTTCCCCCTGCTGGGGCCGCCGTTTTTGTTGGCCACAAGCCCAATTACCAAAACGGGCCGGCCACAGCACACCGGCTGCCGGTTATGCTAGTAAGAAGACGTGCCGCGCCGATCGTGCGGAACGTCGCGGCATAGGCCGCAGGGGTCGTGCCAGAGCGGCTTCTGCGCCTTTTCTGTTTCCCGGCAGAGCTGTGGGAGTTTGGACACACTCCGGGAATGTTGGGAAATGGAAGGAACAGCAGGTCGGAGATGTGCTTATGTTGGCGGTGACGGCCTCAATCCCACGAGGCAGGAGCCTGTCCGGAGGCCCCAGCATCATCATGCCCCCCGGCCTGATGCTGGGGCCGCTACGGGAGTTTTATCTGTACGAGGCGTCGGTTGGACGAGACTTGGAGAGTCCTTTTCGCGCTTAGTGCGACGGCAGTCGTCGCCGTTGGCTCCTTCTTCGCCATCCGTTTTATTATCGGTTTGCACCTCTGATTTCGATCTCAGTTGATCGATAGTCCGGTAGCCCACGATGGCAAGTCGTCCATCACCACGATCAAAGTCGGGGCGAATGTCGGCGCCGCGAGCACCGCAGCCCTGGCACACGAACCGCGGCTCGAGATCTGACAGCCGGATTTCATCGGGCCAACTGTCCGCATTGATCGCAACGTGGTGCCCGCAATGGCAGTAGACCAGGACGCCGCTCAAGCCCATTTCTCGCATCTCGCGGAACGTGATCTTCAGCGGGCGACCGTCAGCGTGCGTGGGCGTGTGGCGTCGGACACGGCGAGGCATGCCGTCATCAAAGCGGCATCGTAAGTAGCTCGCAAATTATCGATTTGTAGGGGCTCGGAAGATCCGTGACCTACTTCCCATCGTGGGTGTGGAAAAGCAAAGAGAGCGCGATCAAGGGCGCCGCTTATGTCCAAAGGGATACAGACCCGATTGCCGAATTTTCCTAGAGCTTAGGGGACCTCGGCACCACCCCATTACTGTCGAGGCCTCCAACGGCGCCGGCGGGTTGTGCTAGGGCCTTTTTTTGCGGCATCAATAATGAGCGCGCGTCGTTCCGGTCGCGGGAGTGGAGAACGCGCTATTCGATCCCAGGATCGTGTTGCTGACCTTTCACGACGATCGCCAGGAGGCCAAGCACAGCGGCCGCAATCAGCAGCAGAACAGAGCCGATGAACCAGAGACCAATCACGGCGCGCCTCCTGTGAACATATCACGAAGATTGCCGATAGGTATCTGAAGGACGGGCCTAAGGGTGGGACGACGCTGCCGACATCGGCTGCACACCTCGCCAAAGAAACCGGGCGGTTTTACGGAGCGATCAGGTTATGTGGAGCGCGGCTCCGAAGGCGAGGATTACAGCCGGTTTCGGGCGGCCCATTGGGCGCAGGCCCTGTGTGCGTGTAATGATAATCGCAGAGTTGAGATAGACCGTGCTGGTCTGGGCTCTCGCGCCCCGTTCGCCGCGGCTCGAAACAACACTGGGCTCGCGCTCGCTGAACGCTGTCAGACGGTTATTGCTCGCGGCGCAGAGTTTTCTGGGATATCGGCAGCACCGCAACAATACCGCGACCAAGGGCAGCTTCGATGGACCGGCTTGTGGCCCGGAGGACGCCCTTATTTCCACGCTAGACCGCCACACATTGCCGCTGCGCTCGGCGATCATCTCGGGGTATTGGAAGCCAGCTTAGACGGTCGGACCGCGCGCGAGATTGGCGCCGCGAACGGCTGGGGCGATGGCAAGGCTGGGGAGAGGAGGGCTGTGCGCGCTCAAGACAATGCTTTGGCTGCGTTGGCTTCGATGGAGAAAAAGCTGGCAGCCTAACAATGAAACCATGGTCCAGCCTCATTTGAGACTGGAATCGCCGATCAACATCACCCCGCGTTATAAGCGGGGGACGGCGAGACGTGGCGAACGAGCGGCGACGTAATGTCTATGCTGCGCAGATCTTGGTCGACGGCAGTCCTCTGCGGTGCAAGGTCCGCCACCTCACGAATTGCTCTGCCATAGTCCAGATCGATAACGCGCCTTTCGTGCCCGCGGCTTTCGGCCTGCGCGTTCCAAGTACTGGCTTGGATATTGATTGCTCGGTTGTATGGCGGGATGCGCGCCATATCGCTGTGAAGTTTCTGAACTAGCAGCCTGCTTTTTCGTCGACGCGCGTCCCTGCCTTCAAGTGGGACCGTATTGACATGAAGGGATGTTGATCCCGACGTGACGTGCAGATTTTGGCGCGCCGGCCCACTACCGGCGTCGCCCATTTTTCCGGCCCAGTGCCGTGAGCCGCTTGGCGGCTCGTTTTTAAATCACCTAGTCGCAAGCGCGATCTCTTATCTCTGAAAGGAGAGCGGCCCGCTATGGCCAAACACACCACCGTGCTCGACGTTGTCGAGCGTCACCTACAATTCCCTCGCAGTCGCAGCGGCGGCGTTAGCAGACGATTGCAGGAAAACGGCCTCCTGCCGACAGGCCTACGGACCGCTGCACCAGATCTGGACGAAGACCAAGTAATCGATCTCGTGATTGCGTTGGCGTCCGACGTCACCTTGCACGAAGCGGCGGACGCGGTGCGCGCGTTTCACCGAATGACTCCTGGCGGTGTTCATCTCGAAGGCGCACCTCAAACTATTCCGAACGCTCCGATCGCGGTGTCGATCTTAGTTGAGGATGCCCGCGCTGGCGTAGCCGTCCCAATGCAGGAACGTTCGGTAGCGTGACGATCGGCGGGCTGGTCAGGCTTCGCGCAACACACGCAGGTCGATGCTGACGAGATCCGGATCTAGCTGCTGAAGCGTTGGCCGGACGAGGTCGTTGGCGGCGCCCCCGCGTGAAGGCGGGCTGGACCAGCCTTTCTTTTGTCGAAATTCAGGCACTAGCTTTGCTTTTTAGAAAATGGAGAATTCAAAGTGGCTATGGGGACAGTTAAGTGGTTCAACCCGACAAAGGGATATGGGTTCATTCAGCCGGATTCTGGCGGCAAGGACGTCTTTGTTCACATCTCGGCAGTCGAGAAGGCTGGATTTACCTCTCTCGCCGAGGGCGCAAAAGTCAGCTTTGACGTCGTGAACAATCGCGGCAAGGACTCCGCGGAGAACCTGCGAATCCGCTGATCCGGCTCAAGCGGCGCCGCGCAACGGCAATGCGAGCTGCAGTGTAAAAGGGCGGCTCGCGTTAGCTTGAACGAAGGCTTCAAGCGCTGGCGTCAGGTCCAACCGTTCCCGAGCAGCACGTTCGGCCAACGCATCTGCAATGTCCCCGGTGGCATCGCGGGACCAACCCTCGATGGCGTTCAACGCGACAATTCGGACGGGATAGGCGTATTGGCCGGAGAGCAGATCGCGAATGACGGTGTCACGATCGGTGTCTTGCTCGTCGGTCTCGCGCCACGCGCAGCCGGCATGTGCGCCGAAGTCTTCCAGAACCAAATAGATGTCGCGGTCTAGCCGATCCAGGGGGACAATCGAGGGCGACTGACGCATACGCTTACTCCGATACTACCACTCGGTGCGGAGAGACGGCCCCGGCTGGCAGGGGGCTGGGGTTATGGGCCGGGGCCGCTCCGCCGGCTCCGGGGACGAGCCGGCGTCGATTCAAGCATTAGCCCCCTCTGATGTTCCTTTGAGAAAGCCGCAGAGGTGCATTTGCGGTCGACGTATGCGGTAGAACGCGCGAGGCGCGACCTTCGTAAGAAGTGGAGCTTATTAGCTCCCTCATATCACCTCTGATGCCCTAGCCCGATCTCCAGGACAATCGCCTTCTGACGTAGTGCGCCTTCAGTTCGCTTAGTCATCTTAGCAATTTTTACAACCGGCGTCCGCGCCTTCGAGTGTGCCTTCAATTCTTTGATGTCTTCCTTGGTCCACTCACGGCGAACAGTCTTCTTGGTCTTCTTAGCCAAAACGCGCTCCTTCAATGGTGAGGAGCGCGGTCTAACACACCAGTCGCGATACGAAAACCCGCGCGACGTTACGTAGCGCGCATTCACCAATAGGAAACCAATGGCAAACGACTTGGTAGTTCAACTCGGCGCGAAGCTGGACCAATTCCAAAGTGATCTGAATCAAGCTGGCGACATGGCGGATGATGCGATTGACCGCATTGAGCAGTCGTTTGCTAAACTCAACGGCGGGTGGGTTCGCGACTCTCGGCGTTGCCGCTGCCGGCGTTACCGGCTTGGTTGGCGGGCTCCTTGCTGCGCTTACCAAGGTCAATAGCGAACTTGCTGACCTGCAGAAGAACGCCGAATTTACCGGCCTCACTGCGAAGCGCTTCCAGCAGATCCAATTTGCTGCAGGGCAGGGCGGTGTTTCTTCGCAGGAGTTTGTTACCTATCTGCGCAAGTTCGCCTCACTGCTGGCCGACGCCAAGGAAAATGAAAACTCGCTGACGAAGCTGCTTGATGCCAACAACATCAAGTACAAGGACCGCAACGGCCAGGTTATCAGTCTGAGCCAGCTTCTGTTATTGCCGGCGATCTGATCAACAAATTCGGTTCGATGCCCGAGAAGACGAAGGCGGCTCAAATGCTCGGGCTCTCCGAGAGTTGGGTTGAGGCTCTTCGGAACGGAAGCAAGTCGTTTGAGGATATCGCGCAGGGAGCGGAAGCGGCTGGCGCCGTGATCGCTGGTGCCACAGTCGCCAAGGCTGCTGCATTCGACCGAGCGTGGAAACAGTCCTCTGCGCAACTAGCTGCACAGTTCAAGTCGACTGCCGCTGATATCGGCGGGTGGTTGGATGACCTGATTGGTAAGGCGGGGGAGCTGGTAAAAGCTGCGCTTGAATCTCAAAACATTCAGTCCGGTAGGGGATCGGGAAAACTTCGCAATCGGCAAAGCGCCCAGCTTGCCGTCCCGCTGCGTCTCAGCGATCCTTATCTTCTTTGCCGTTGGGGCTGCCGTCGCCGCCGCCACTGCCATAACCGTTATTGCCGTTGGACCATCCGGCCTCCGGAGCTGGCGATGGCTGTGCTAGTCAGGGACGTCGACAGCAATGCTGTGATGGTAGGGGGGTACAACGGCGAACTTGCCGCAGGTCTTCAGAAATTCCCGCCGATCGTCATCTTGTTCTGACATTTCCACCCTCCGAGAGGTCCGCGCGGCTTAGATAATATTTAATCCACAATTAACGCCCCCAGCCAATGTCGACGAGCGCTACAATGGCGTGCTTCAGATGGAAGTTTCCATATCTTTCATGGCACTCCCCTCAAGGAACACCAATCGTCCGTTTTAGAACATTCGCAAAACGCTCGCCTCCCGGGACCACAATCATAAGGACCTTCGACGGCGTTCGCCGTTTGGCAGGTTTTCAAGCAAAAGTCGCGGAGCGTTGCCCATTTGCAACCCGCACAGCCGTTCGGAGTTGTAAGCTGATCGATCAGAATGACCGAAACATATTTCGTATTTGCTTTGACAATCGCAGCGGGGGCGAAAAGTGTTTGATGTCTATCGCAATGGGAAGCGAGATTTGCTCGTTCTAAACACAGGGTCCGCGATACCCGGGGCTTACTCTGCAAATAAGTGGCGCAAGAGCAGAAAAAGAATTCTCAAAGTAAGCGACGAGATTAGGTCAACCGTTCAGCGACAAGGGTATTACGTTCGTCGCTTGCACGTCACGAAGAACGGTTCGATTTAGTTCGAACGCGTCGGGCCCAATCTGCTGATTTATAGAGCTGTACTGGGCCCGCTACGAATGCGAAATAGGTCAGCGCTGGGGCCGCTTTGGGCAAGCGCGTCATCCTGCGGCTTTAACTTCCGGTCGGCCGCGCCCAGCGGACACTCTCAGCGTGCAGTGGAGGGTCTCAAATGGGCCACAAGCGGAAGTGAACGCTAAGGATGCGGCCCTGATCACGCCCTGTGTTCTGGGGACCAGCTCTGATTGGTCATCCAAGAACAGAACGCCATCGAGACACCTCCAGCAGCGGCGATCAAAAATAGATGGCTTTGGGAAGAGAAGCCCGCCAGAGACGATCCAACAATGCCGGACGCTGTAACGAGAGCGAGCTGCCAGCGTCGCCCTTCCAAAGAGTAATCGACAACCGCACTTGGAAACGCAACCAAAACGCTCAAGAACGGAAGCCCAACCAACCAAGAGCACTCGTCGACCCAAACAGAAAGTCGAGCACGCCGCCCATAAGCAGCGGCCCGACTATGAGAAACGTAAAAATGCGTTTCATTAGGTCACTGCCTCGCAAGAAAGGCGATCCGTTCGGAGCGTGGTGGCTCGTATAACCGGGTTGTGTTAACGCGGCACGAAACCGAATCCGACAAACGTCTGAAAGGAGTCAAAAGCGGCCCTCAACGGGCAACGCCGTGTTGGTCAGCTATGGGCCGTAAGCGGAAGTAGGAAAGGTCGGAGCGGATCGATTTGCTACTACAAGAATATGTTCCAGATCGCGACACGTGCATCGCTCAAATGCTTCTCGGCGTCAAATTCCAAGCTTACGATCCATTGCTTGTAGCCCATGACGTTAGGAGTCATTGCCTGACACTCCAACCATTCCTTCTTTGTCAGACTATCGGCGGTTACGTGACCTTCGAGTAGGCGCTTTTGTGGTTCGATGTTCGTGACTGGCTCGGCCTTAGCCCGACATCCCAGTCCCTCGTTGCGAAGAAACGCGATGACTGTATCCTTACCTGTGCCGAGAGGTATCATTTTCAACATTGCGTCGCGTGCGGATGCGGAGTCGTTTGTGCTTTGTTTCTCGACTTCCCGCATCGCACCAAACAAGCGATTGTCGTGATAAAATCGATCAACCTTAGCCGTCTCGTAGGAAAACCAAATCCAGAGCGCTGCGAAAAGTCCGGCCGGAACAGCCGCCACCACCGACAAGACAATAAGCAGAATTTTAATGGATTTTGGCACAGTACGACCGCTTTCAAGTCACAAGCAAGCGCTACACTCTCGTTACCTAACACTTTGCCAAGCTGCATGTGACGAATGTCGGCTTTGGGTCAATCGCGACGGTTTGGGCCCGCTTAGGTTAGGTCCGATCTATCCCCGACAGCCGACATATCCTTGGCCGTGGCATGCGGCAGCGATGGGCCACTTGCGGCCGTCGCAGAGGGGGACCGCTCAGGTTGAGCGAACAGGCGAGCCAAAACATTTGGCGGGACGTGAACCAATTCACATCTGACGAGGCCGCCCGGGGGCAGTATGAAAGCGGTGAATTTAAACCAAGGCCGTGGGATTGATTGCCAACCCTCCTGCTACGGAGTGCTCCATGAGCGGCGAACGGTGGCCTTTCTTTGCCGGCGTTGCATCGATCATCTTAGCGATATCCTTTGCGTACTTGCTTGAACGGAAGTGCCAAAGAGAGCTTGCATTTCAGCGCTCCTTTCCATCCGCGCTGTCCGAGCTAATTGTAGGAAGCGAGCCGATTAGGTGTTGGTTCGATAATTGATCTATGTGGAGGCCGACTTCTGCTCTGGTTCACAAGCGGCGGTCCGGCCGCTCAGTTCGTCAGGTCGGGCTCCTTCCCTGAGAATGGCCTTCTCGGCGGCTCAAAGGAATTCGGCTACGGGCTAGGAACGGCTTTATGTATCGCGGGACGAAGCCCCCCGGAGCCCCGCCCGGTCTGAGCGTTGACACGCTACCGGCCACGCGCCTGTGATCACCAAAAACAACCGCGCCGGGTAATATTGAACGTGGATCAATACCGCTTGTGCTGTCCGACTTCGACTATCACGTATCCGCGAATTCCCACAAAACCGAATGTTTGCATAGGGGTGATCCGATGAATTCCAATGCAGATTTTTCGACAATTCTAGACCGCATACTTAATACAGCGGCCGACAATTTCAGGATCGCAAAGATCCTCGTTCAAATGGGACTTGATCCCGACAACATCACCTACGACGCACTGTTTAATCGGCTGTTTGAAATTGTGTTGGCTAATATCACGCTCGCCAACATGTTCGCCTTGGTTGGCGCCATATTCTTTGTCGCTACCTTGCTGATGCAGAGAATGGTGCCGCTGCGGGTCGCGAATATGGTCGGCTGTACATTCTTCGCAATTTCTTGCGCGCTTTCCGGAAGCGTCGCCACCTTTCTGCTTTATCTGCTGCTGTTGCCAGTCAATGCCGTTCGCCTCCGTCAACTGCTCAAGCTCGTTAAGAAAGCACGTAACGCGACGCGGGGCGACAGGTCGATGGAATGGCTCAAACCATTCATGACCGAACGTAGATATCGCCGAGGCGACATACTCTTCAGGAAGGGTGATTCCGCTACGGAAATGTTCCTCATCGCCACCGGGAAGTTTCTCGTCATAGAAATCGGGGTCGAGCTTCCGCCAGGGCGCTTCATGGGAGAACTTGGCTTCCTCACACCCGATAACCGGCGAACCGCGACGATCGAGTGCATAGAAGACGGCCAAGTCCTGACCATAACCTATGAAAGGTTGCTTGAAATCTATTTTCAGAGTGATCAGCAATTCGGATACCATATCCTCCTCCTGACCAGCCAGCGTCTCCTGGAAAACAACCAGCGACTCCAGGGAAGCATCTCGCGGCTGGAAGCAGCTCTCGCACAAGAGAAAGCGGCGCGACAGATGGCAGCTGCGCGAGGCACAGCTTGAATGGCATTGACTACCATTGGGGGCACTACTGTCGCCGCGCAGTGCGGCTCTCGCGACGCAACGATGTCCGCTTGGGGTCAAAGGCAGGCGTCGAAGTGTCCACGGTGGCCTTCCGCTCAGCCGTCGGAAGCGGACCGTGTGGGGCTAAGAGGGCAAGTCAGTCGCGCGGGCCACGAGCGGACGTGGCACTGGCCTACCTATTGCGGGTATTAACTGCTGGCCGGCCAGTCAAATTCGAACTGACTGAATCGACCCGGCAGGTAATCGACGATTACCTGCGGGTTGCAGGCAGGAGGTCGGGAGAATACCTGTTCACTGGCCGGCGGCTGAGTGGACATATGACGACCCGCCAGTATGCCCGCCTCCTATCCCGCTGGCTCGCCGACATCGGATTGGACCCGCATCTGTTCGGGACGCATTCCCTTCGCCGGACCAAGGCGACCTTAATATATCGCCGAACCGGCAACCTGCGAGCCGTACAGCTGCTTCCAGGCATACTAAGATCGAGAGCACCGTTCGATATCTCGGCATCGAGGTCGACGATGCCCTCGCGATAGCAGAACAAGTCGACGTCTGACTTCGGGGCAGAGCAGACGCGCTCCGCGCTGCCTCACAGACCGCTCCGGGCCAAGAGCCGACCTGTGCGCCAGCGACCAATTGGTAAGTGTGCACCGTCGGCGAACTCAGGGAATAAGCGGCGCTGGCAGCGGCCCCGTTGGCAGTGGGACAAATTGATTCTGCGGCCCCCGGGCCATCGCCAGGATTGCCAAGATGATTGCAATGACCGCCAGGAGTTTGACCATCGATCGAAATTCTGCTGAAAACTTGTTCGTACATCCAAGTTCTTGGCTTTGCGCTGCGTCGTAAAAGCAATCGTCAGCGACCAGACGGCGCGAGTGGTATCTCGCCGGGATACAAACAGACTGCCTATCGTAGTGACAGTGAGCACGCCTATCGCCGATTGCCGAGCTAGGATGAACGAAAGATGGTTGGGTCGATGGATGGGTTCGAGGTGACGAAGTCGATCTCACCGCGCGTGATACCAATGTCCATAAGCTCGCTGTCCGTCAGCCGGCATAGCTGGGTTCGCAGCCTCTCGCGTTTGCGCCACTCACGAAACGCATCCCAATATGCTTCGAGGGGACTGTAATACTGCCGCCTTCCAGTTGCCGGTCGGATCCCAGTGGTCGCGTGGATCGTGCTCATGGCAGTGAGTCCAAGTTGGGCTGATTCACCAAGCGAAAATTGCCAGCACATCCGCTCGCGCGCTTAACAGCTGGCTTACATTTTCCTCACCGGCAGCTTATTCTTCGCGCTCCTGGCGGGCGTGGTGCCGCCGAAAAGGATTGGCCACTTGCGTTATCTTTTTGAGGATTACGCATTAGATTCCGATCGGCGCGAGCTTTACCGCGCAACGGAAGTGATTGTTGTCACACCTAAGGTGTTCGATCTGCTTGATTACCTGATCCGGAACCGGGAGCGGGTCGTCAGCAAAGACGACCTTATCAACGCCGTTTGGAACGGACGTATCGTTTCCGACGCCGCGCTGACGACCCGCATGAACGCCGCTCGGAGCGCAATCGGCGACACTGGTGAGAAACAGCATCTGATAAAGACGCTCCCGCGCAAGGGCTTCCGCTTCGTGGGCTCGGTTCGGGAAGGAGATGAAATCTCGACAAGACCGGTTGCACCTTTAGAGCAAGGCAGCGAGAACCTAACGTGCCCGGCTTCACCACCGCGTCTCTCCATCGTCGTGTTGCCATTCACCAATCTCGGCGGCGATTTGGAGCAGGACTATTTCGTGGATGGCGTCACCAGAAAATCTGACTGCAGACCTCTCCCGCATCAACGACTTCTTCGTGATCGCTCGCAATACCGCGTTCACCTTCAAGGGCAAGGCCCTCGACGTCAAACAGGTCGGGCGTGAGTTGAATGTCCGCTATGTGCTGGAGGGATCTGTGCAGCGGGCCAATAAGCTGTTGAGAGTGAGCGTACAGCTCATCGACGCCCAAACAGGGAGTCATCTATGGGCCGACCGGTTCGACAAGCCTGTTGCCGACCTTTTCGAAATGCAACACGAAATTGTATCGAGGCTGGCCAATACTTTAAACGTGCAGCTTGTTGCAGTTGAGGCACGACGTGCGGAGCGAATGCAGCATCCTGACACAATAGACTTGAATTTCCTGGGACGTGCTTGCTTAAACAAAGGCACGACGCGAGAAAATCTCGACCGAGCGCGCGGCTTTTTCCAACGAGTACTGGAGCTCCACCCATACGACGTCGGTGCGCTGGTGGGCATGGCGACCGTCGACGCGTCGCTCGCAGCCTCCTTTATGACAGATGACGGCGCCGCGCGTCTTGCGGCGGCCGAGGCGGCGTCGATTAAGGCTGTTTCTCTCATGCCTAGCCATGCCGTGGCCCATATCTGCTTGGGCTTCGTCCAAATGATCACGGACCGGCGGACCAAGCTATTGGCGAATACGAGCAGGCACTGGCGCTCGATCGGAACCTGGCCAACGCTCACGGTCTGATCGGTTTTGCGAAGTATTTCCTAGGCCGCGGCGCAGAAGCTGAATCCCATATCCAGGAGGCATTCCGTCTTTCCCCTCGTGATCGCGGCGCATTCCGCTGGATGGTGTGGGTCGGCTTCGCCAAGCTTCAGCTCAATGCTAACGCGGAAGCGGTCTCCTGGTTACGCCGAGGTCTCGAAGCCAACCGGAATTAGTCCATGGCGCATTTCGTTCTCGCCGCTGCGCTGGCCCAGCTACGCGAATTGAACAATGCACGGACCGCGGCGCAAGAAGGGCTCTCGCTCGATCCGACCTTCACCGTCAGCCGCTTTCGAACCATGGTCTTGAGTCGCCATCCGGCATCTCTCGCGGCGCGAGAGCGCACTTACGAGGGCATGCGTATGGCCGGGCTGCCCGAGGGATGACGCCTGCTTTGGGTCAAAGGCTGCCCGCGTTAGGCACCGTTACTTTGGTCGGCTAATCTGTCGGAAGCGGATATAGTTACGCTCTTGCCCAAGGTCAGCCACGGGCCAACAGCAGACGCCACTCGCCACTGAGGCGGCCTACTTTGGAGCGATCCTGTAAACGTCGCCAGGTTCGAGGTTGAGTTCCTCGAACATCCTCTGCTGCTTTTCTGTGAGGACCGCTGGCACAACTTCCGCAGTCCAGCCTTCGGGAACGGCAGCAAGGACTAGCGTCAATGCCTGACTAGGCTTGGCTAACGCGAGCCACATCTGCTTCGTTGGCTGCGGAGCGTCGTCCGAGGTCACCTCAACGATAGTGAATGAAGTGCCGAACGACTCTGCCATCCGTGGCTAATCCGCGGAATTGATAAGCGTTGCAATAACTAGCTGGGTCGCGGAAGGCGCACGGGGCCAGCAATCAATCTATAGGTGGGCACCCAAGCGGTGTTCCACGATTCCATGGTGGCACCGCAAACCGAGCACTCAAAGCTGGCGATCTGCCGACCTGAGGCCATCGCCTCGGTTCGGCTATAGACCGCTCCACGGTGGCAGGTTCGGTGGTGCGAATCGGGCATCCCCGTTTATGCGCTCCAAAGGCGAAACAGGCCACCGCTAAAATCGAATTAGGCCGCTGAGGATGGAAGCAGTGAAGCCGGGATGTACAGCAGGCCCCTTAACTAACGTGGCTTGGCACCGCTGTGCGGGCGCCGCCTTGCCCCCAGCCCTGCATATAGTTACTCTAGCTCAATTCGACGCTGGCCGAAACTTTCACATGCTAACGACGACACGCCAGTACATTGATTTTTGGGTCGAGAACAGCGTTCACGCTGCGGAGCAATATGGGGCGCCGGGCGCTTCACAAAGCGTGAACATTCAGTCCAAGAGTTCCGCCCCCTACCTAGGAACCGTTAAATATTGCCAACCAGATTGTCGACAATGGGCCGTGCAGCCCCTCGGGGCAGTCCAGCCGCCGCCCCTCCGGGAGTGTCAATTTAACTTCTGCTGCAGCTTCATGATGATCTCGCAGAGGTCTGCGATGTACTCCTCGATGATGCGACGCGCCTCGTTCAAGCGCGACGGCTGGGCTACCTTTCCGTCAGTCTGTTTGTCTGGATCGGTCATGAACCCGATGGAATGACCGCGGACCGCGAACTACCGAGGAGCACGCCCGGCGGGGTCGCGTCCTTGAGCCTCTGCACGCCCCTGCGGAGGCCGCAGCGATGTGGTGGCTGTTGGTCCACGGGAAGGCCTTTCGCGTCGACGACACTACGTACTTCGGCTTGGCCTCCACGCGTATCGCCAGCGGTGGCGCTGCTGCCGGATCACCGGTACCCGGGGAGGCTGATGGCTCGTCAGCCGCGGCGATAGAGCTGGAGGTAGCTCGGCGAAAACAGGGCCGCATTCTTAAGCGCATTGAAGTCAGGGATGGTCAGCGCGCGCTCACGCAGCACGATCAGGCCTGATGCGCGCAGCTCTTGCAGGGTTCGGTTGAGATGAACGACTGACAGACCGGTAGCATCGGCAAGATCCATCTGGGTGATCGGCATGACACAGGAATTGCCCTCAACTATCCCGACTGGACGAAGCCGCTCGAAGATTTCGCAGAACAGATGCGCCCCGCGCTCCAGCGCAACCCGGCGACCGAGATTAATGGCCCATTCACGTTGGATGGCGTTGTTGACCAGCGTTTCGCATAAGAACGCTTCCGACAGCGTGGGGTTACCGCCGACAAGACTCTCGAAGCGCGGGCGCTTGATCTCGGTGAAGACCACCGGCGTCATCGTCGCGATGGAGTGGTCCATCACCCGAAGAAGAAACGCGTGCGCATCACAGCTCTCGCCCGGAAAGATGAAATTGACGATCTGGCGCCGTCCGTCCTCAAGCGTCTTGTAGCGGCAGAGCCATCCCGACAGCACCACGCGGACGCTGTCGACGGGATCGCCTTCGGAGATCAGGTCTTCGCCCGTTCCGGCGCGCTGGAGGCCTTCGAACATCGCATATTCGAGCGATGCACGCGCTTCCGCCGACAGCGGCTTCAGCATGTTGAGCCGGCGAATGACCGGCTCCATGAGGCTGCGATCGGACGTCGATAATGGCATCAGCCAACCACCACCGGAGTGTGGAAGGTACGCTTGTTCAAGGGTATGGCGATCGTGCAGTGCAGCCCGGAGGGATCGAACGCGATCGCGGTCTGCCCCTTGAACTCGAACGCCAGCGTACGCTCCAGAAGTTCAGTCCCAAAGCCCTTGCGTGCGGGCGCCTTGACCTGCGGCCCGCCGCGCTCGCGCCATTCGAACACCAGCTCCGCCGGCTCGCGGCTCTCTTCGAGGCGCCAGGTAACCTCGATGCGCCCGGTCGATTGACTGAGGACTCCGTATTTCATCGCATTGGTCGCAAGCTCATGGATCGCGAGCGCGAACGTCTCGGCGGCCTTGGGCTGCAAGCGTACCTTGGGACCGGAGACCCGCATCTGCTCGCCTTCCCGCGCGTTGTAAGCGAGCAACTCCTCGACCACCAGATATTCGAGATCGACGCCGCCTTCGGGATCGCGCGTGACCAGCGCCTGAGTGCGAGCGAAGGCATTGAGTCTGCCGTCGAGATGGGAGGCGTATTCCTCGACGGTGGCGGCGGATTCGGCGGAGCGGCGGGCGATCGAGCGCACCACGCCGAGGGTGTTGCGGACGCGATGCTGCAATTCGGCCAGCAGCATGCGCTGCCGCTCCTCGGCGCGAGTGATCGCGGTGACATCGATAAAGGTGATAACGACGCCGGCGATGAAATTGTCGATGCTGCGGTAAGGCAGGATGCGCACGATATAGCGCGTGCCGCTGTCGGGTGCGCTCAACTCGCGCTCGACACTCGCGAGTGTGCGCAGTACCCGACGGACGTCCTCGTAGAGTTCTTCGATGGGCACCCGGGCCTTGATATGAGCAATGGGACGGCCGGTATCGGTTTCGACAAGATGCAGGATCTGGGTGATGGCCGGGGTGAATTTCATCACGCGCAGATCGTTGTCGAGGAAGACGGTGGCGATCTGGGTGCTTTCGAGGAAGTTCTTGAGGTCGCTCGTGGCGCGCGTCAGCTCCTGGACACGATGGGCCAATTCGCCGTTGACGGTGGTGAGCTCCTCGTTGACCGACTGCAATTCCTCGCGCGACGTCTCCAGTTCCTCATTGGCCGACTGCAGCTCCTCGTTGAGCGACTGGTATTCCTCGTTGGAGGATTTCAGCTCCTCATTGGTGCTTTCGAGCTCCTCGATGGTCGCCTGCAGGCGCTCGCGCGTAGCACGCAGCTCGCTTTCGAGCCGCTCGACATGCTCGGTGCGCACCAGCGTATTGCTGTTGCCCTGGTTGGTGTCGACCACCCGCAACGGGCCGTCCTTGAACAGGACCACGAAATTGCGATGGCGGCCGACCCCCTCCTGGATCGGCTCCACGGTGATGTCGACCAGGACGCGGTGACCGTTCACGCCAAGCTGCACCTGCTCGGCATGCGCCGCCTCGTTGGTCTCCGCGGCGCGGCTGAGCGCGGTGCGTAGCTCCAGGCGGAGATCGCGGTGCACCAGCTGAAGCAGGTCCAGCGTGGCAGTGCCTGCCGTCGGCTCGATGTAACGGCCGGTGCGCCCCGAAAAATGCAGGATCTGGAAATTGTCGTCGGTGATGACATAAGCCGGCGCATAACGCTCCGCGACGCGCTGGGCGCGGCGCTCCAGTCCGACGTCGGGACCGAACGAGCGCACCGGCGGCAGCTCGACCGGGGTCCTGCTGGCCGACGTGGTGATGGGGAATTCCGGCGGCAGCCGCGTGCCGGTTTCCAACTTCCTGAAGATGCGGGCGCGGCGGTCGACAGGCGCGAACAACTTCGGGTGCCGCGTTACGTTCTCGGAATTGCCAAGGAACAGATAGCGCCCCGGCAGCAGTGCGAAATGGAACAGCGGGATTACCCGGTTCTGCAGCTCGGCATTAAGATAGATCAGCAGATTGCGGCAGGAGACGAGGTCGAGCTTGGAGAACGGCGCGTCCTTGATGACGTTGTGCTGCGAGAAGATGCACATCTCGCGCAGCTCCTTCACCACGCAATAGGTATCGCCCTCTCGCACGAACCAGCGCGCAAGGCGCTCGCTCGTCATGTCGGCCTCGATGTTGGTGCGATAGCGGCCGACACGCGCGGTCGCAAGCGCCCGTCCGTCGATGTCGGTTGCGAAGATCTGCACCTGCGGCGCAGAATCCATCCGCGCCATGTGCTCGCGCAGGAGAATGCCAATCGAATACGCTTCTTCGCCGGTGGCGCAGCCGAGCACCCAGACGCGGACCTGCTGGCCCGGGTCCTTGCCGTCGAAGATCTGCGGAATGACCTGGGTCTCCAGCACCTCGAACTCGCGCTTGTCGCGGAAGAACTCGGTGACGCCGATCAGGAGGTCGTTGAAGAGGTGCTGGACTTCGTCCTTATCGTTCCTGAGGAAATCGACATAGGCCGCGATGTCGTCGATCTGCACCACCTGCATGCGCCGCTGCACGCGGCGCAGGAAGGTGTTCTGCTTATAGCCGTGGAAGTCGTTGCCGGACTTGTTGCGCAGGATGTCGGCAATGCGCGACAACGAGGTCGCGGCCGCGGCCAGCACCTCGTCAAACCCCTGCTTCTCCTCCAAGCGGCGCAGGTGCCTTGCATAGACGTGGATGTGCTCCGGAATCTCTTCCGGCGGCAGGATGTAGTCGGCGATGGCTGAGGGCATGTTGCTGTCGAGCAGAGGATCAGCCTCCTCGCTCGCGAGCTTTTCGGCGATCGCAAGACCGCCATGGTCCTTGAGCGTGGCAACGCCGAGCGTGCCGTCGCCGCCGGTGCCGGCGAGGATCACGCCGATCGATTGCTCGGCACGCTCCTCCGCCAGCGACACCAGGAAGCTGTCGATGGTGGCCCGCTCGCCCGGCGCCTGCTCGGCCTTGCGGATCGCGAACCGGTCGCCCTGGATGGTGGTGATCATCGCCCGCTGGCACAGATAGACCGTGCCGCCCTCGATTGTCTGGCCGTCGCGGATGTCGGCGACTTTGCTTCCGTTGGATCCCTGGACCATTTCGCGCAGCCGCGGCCCATCGAAGGCTTCGTGATGCTGCAGCGCCAGCACGACAGCCTGGTCGTCCGCGACGTTCAGCTTCGCGAAGAAGCGCGCGATGCTGTCCATCGCAGCGGGCGAGGCGCCTACGCCAATCACCAGCGGAGACTTGATCTTGCGCTCGACCGGCTGGTCGCCGACTTCATTCATGGCTCTGGCAGCTTTCGTTTCCTGACCGTGAGCGACGGGCGCCCGGCCTCTGCAAATAGCAGGAATCCATGTTATCCCAACAGATCAAAGGCGAAAATGTCCCTAGCCTCTTTCGGCCGAACGGGTGCGTTGTCAGCGAGAGCCGAAAGCACCATACGCCGGAGATGCCGCAGGAACCGACCGGAGAGCTATCGGGAGAGCTGGCGGCCTTGATCCGGCGGGCCGAGGGCGCCGTCGCGACCGCCCGCCAACTGATGGACGAGAACGAATACTGGCGCCGCAGCGTCGCGCAGCAGCTCGATTACATGTACGAGCTCGGCGCGGAGTTCAGGCGGCCAGCGCTCAAGCGTCCCGCGACGCTTGGTCGGCCTCGTGGCGAAGATGAAGGACCCGCGCCTCGATCAGGGTCCGATGACGTTCCCACTCCGTCAGCGTCTGCTTGAGCAGCTCGACCAGACGCTCGGCCTGGCGAATGTCGTGTCCATCAGCCTGCAGCTCGCGCACCCGCGCTTGCTGATCGTACACACGCTGCCGGCCATCTTCGATGTCGGCGTTTGCCTTGATGAGAAGACGCTGCTCGGCGTCGAGCTGCCTGGTGCATTCGGCGAGCGACATGGTCATGGCGGAATCTTCATACCTCGCGCTTGCGCGCCGGGGGATCGAGCGACTTTAGCACGACGCGCCGGATCATGTCGGCATATTCGCGGTATTCGGCCGCCCGCGCCTCATACATTTCGGCGACGGCAGCCCGGCCGCTGCGGCGGCCGTCGGAGGCCATGCGATGCACCAGCTCCGCCCGCTCCTCGATGATGCGCAGCGCGACGCGCAGCGCCTCGTCGACCCGCCCTTCCTGCTCCTTGGCGAGGGCATCGGCGGTATAGGCGTGCCCCACCTGGCAGCGGAAGCGCATCGGCCGGGCCTCCGTGACCTCGGACAGCACCCCCCCGCACGCCGGGCAGGTCAGCGCGACCGGGTCAGCCATTGCGACCAGATTGTCACTGCCGATCCGCTCGCCGGCGGCAATCTGGACCTCGAGTCTGATCTCAGGTGGGATCGGCAGCACCGCGCCCGCCTGTTCGCGGGCCAATTCGGACAGCACGTCGCCCATACCGGCGCCGGGGACGCAGAGATCGACCGTGGTGGCCTCCATGGCCCGCAACGGCATCTCGTCGGAGATGGCGTCCGACGGGTCCTGCACCACGGTCATCCCGCCGCAGCGCTTGATGGCGTTGAGGCCGGCTGCGCCGTCCGACAATAGGCCGCTCAGGAGCACGCCGATGACCCGCGGGCCGTGATGGAGGGCCGCCGAGCGGAACAGCGCGTCGATGGCCGGCCGGACCATGTTTTCGCGCGGACCGCGCCCAAGCATGACGCGATCTTCCGCCAGCAGCAGATGATGGTCAGGCGCGGCAAGATATCCGGCCCGGCTCGATCTTCATGCCATTTTCGGCCTGCCGGACCGGGAGCGGGCCGGCACTGCTGGCGACCGTGGACAGGATCCCGATCCCTTGCGCCGGAATGTGCAGGACGATGAAGATGGCCGCCGGCAGGTCCGCCGGCAGACGGCTCAGGATCTGCTTCAAAGGCTGGGTGGCCCCGGCTGAGCCCCCGATCACGATGATGTCGCGGTTGCCCATGGAACTCACCTCCGATTGCATCGTTTGCACCAAGGCGGCCCCCCGACTTATGTTCCAAGGTGGAGGGCTCTGCGGAGGGGATCATGTCCGTTTCAGCTTCGGCCCCATCGTCGCGTCAATCTGCGCCGCTCGCGGGCCGCCGCATTCTCGTGGTCGAAGACGAGTATTTTCTCGCCGACGACATTGGCAACGCGCTGCGGCAGCTCGGCGCAGAGATCGCAGGTCCCGTCGGCCACATCGAGGATGCGGTCGCGATGCTGCATAGCGGCGGCGTCCTGGATGCTGCAGTGCTCGACGTGAACATCCGCGCTGCGCCGATCTTTCCGATCGCCCGGGAGCTCGGGGCGCGCCACGTGCCCTTCGTGTTTACCACCGGCTACGACAAGATCAGCATCGAGGCGGAATTCCACGACGTGCCGCTCTGGGAGAAGCCGATCGATATCGTGGCCATGGCCCAAAATGTAGCGACCCTTGTGGGAAATAGACGATTCTGAGGTTGAGCGCGTCGCTTCTGCGGGCTTCCGAAGGAGCGTGACCTCGATGATCTATAAGCCCGATTAAGCCGTCGATCAGCAGATGCTGAGTCATTCGCGCGAACTGATGCGCGAGGCCATGGGACTGCTGCGCAGCACCGATCATCTCGTGAGCGGGCCGCTCCTAAACGACGGGCAGCCTAAGGGGTTGGTGTCCGGTTTGGGTCTTGGTTGTGTGCAAACGCACAGGTCGGGAGCGGCCGTTGCCGCCAATCATTGCAGTCGGCCGATGTCGTCGCTCCGATAGTCAATGACTGGGCCAAACGAAGTATCGCGGCGGGGTATTGCGGTTTTGGACGCGCTTTCCGGCCTTCAGGCGGCGCGGATGGGTGCAATCAGGCTTGGTTTGCCGACGATGTTCATCACCCGTGTGAGGTTATAGGCGAGAACATGCAGCACCGTGCACGAGGGCAAGACGCTTATCGCGCCAGCAAGATCGACTGCGATGTATGCGCGCTCAAACCGCATTGCTGCCCAAAAGAGCCCGCACGCAAGATCCCACGCGACGTCCATGAACACGCCCGAGACGTTGCACCCTCCTTCGCTGGCACCGAGGGCTTTGAGCAGTCGCGACGTGAGCGAAAGAAAATCGAGATGCGGTTTGCGCACCTCAAGCGCATCCTCAAGCTCGGCCGGCTTCGACTCCGCGGTCCACGAGGCGCCCAGGACGAGTTTGTTCTTGCTGCCATCGCCCAGAACTTGCGGCGGCTCGCATCGCTGGTTGCGCGAGCGCCTCCCGCTCAGGTTCGGTCCCCGACGCCCAGGTGAAATGGCCGAACGGCATCGTCGGTTACAGCCGACCTTTGCAACAAAATCGGCCACAAGCGGAAGTCAGCGTTGGCTGAATGAAAAAAGCCACCAACTGAGGGGCGGCCCTAATTTTCAAGTTCGTTTAGCAGGCGCTCCACGTCTTGTTCATGAAGTGTCTGCGTTTGGCGCAGTGTGGTGAGTACTCTTATGGCTTCCGCCGTATCGTGGCCATTGCGATCTAGTTCGGCAATGAGCTGTTCCTGCTGATCAAGATGCTCTCTGCCTTGCGCGGCGTGCCGCTCGGCTATGCCCAAGTGCCGCTCTAGCATGGCGCGATCCATAACTCTACGCCTTACTCGTCCCACTGCTCGCGGGGCAGCTACTCTGCTGCGTCTTGAACTGTACGGATGCGTCCGGCGCGTTGGGCTAGTTCGTCATAGTTGTCAGCGACCTTGCTGAGCGCGTCCTTGGTTTGTCTATACTCGGCATTGTCCGCCTTAGCGCGAAACTCCTCGGCTCGCATCTGCCAGTATTTGGGTGGGTACATACGCTCGATACCCATAACTCCGCCTCCCGACTGGAGCATCCTTAATGATTAATGGACTTCCAATCCAATAGTTCCATCGGTTCGCGAATGTCCGGCTTCGGATCGTTAGCGACAGATCGACGGAGTTCGTTGTAGGTCGGCTAAGGGCCCAGCAACCGAAGTCAACGTGGGGTGAAATGAAAGATGCCGCTCACTGACGCGGCCTTAGTTCATCTTGCGGGTAGCTTTTGGATGATCTCGCGCAACTCGGCTGTGTACTCCTCGATTATCCGTCGCGCCTGCTCCAGCCGGGACGGCTTGATCTCCTTACCCTCGATCTGTTTGTCGGGCTCAGGTCATGGCTCAGCGTCGCCGGGGGGAATGGCGGAACCGTTGCGCTAGATCAACGGAGGGCTGGCAACTGAGGCGGCCTTACCCTTGCGGGCGCTTCCGCGTATCCAAGGCGTCCACAAGTTTGCCTGTTCGCCGCAAGGCAGTCTCGCTTTCGGCCAACGTCCGGAAGCTCCGTTCCATCGCCTCTAGGTGGGTTCGGGTGAATGGGTCCGTGGCCGTCTCTTTAGACTGCCGATAGCGCTCCGCATTGGCCAAGTATTCTTCAGGCGTCATGAGGTGATCTTAGTGCTTCTTGATTGGTTTTGGCCATGTCCGAGGCAGGGGGGCATCTCGTCTAAAAGCTTTCGGGACTGCTCAAGTTGCTCCCGTGATCTGGCGAGCATGATGCGCGTGAGATCGCTGCCGGCCGCCGCGCGCTCGGCGGGGTATATCCCACGTATTTGCGGAAAAATTCGACTTCCGGGAGCATCCGCATGCGAACCTCCTGAGTAGCCCTGCCGAGGTAATCTACGTTAGGAATTGGAGTTACGACACTGCGTAATTCGAACTAGGACAGTCGGGGTCAAATACGGACAGCACCCTACATTGAAAGGGAACAAGCGGCGACCGCAGCACGGAATGAGAATGGTCAAGGTCCGCTAAGGGTCCACTAGCAGTCCTCATCATGCAGCCGGCGGGATGTCTGCAATAAGTCTGGAAGCCGAAGTTGGCTGCCCTGCATCTCGGCATGTCCTGGCGTCGTTGCCGCCTCAGATCGCGCATCTCCGATTAACATGCCTGAATCCCAAGGCCGGGAAACTCGGCTAAGATGCGACTTTCCCTTATCGGGGGCATCTCATGTTCGACACGGCAACCACCGCGCTTTTGCGTGCGGTCTTCGAAGAAGTATGCGAGGGTCTTCCGCAGCGCGAGATCGGGGCGCGTACGCATGTGGCATCGAAGATCCTGGAGGCCGCCACCAGCGGCGAACTCTCTCCCGAAGACCTCAGACAGGTCGGCCGCAAGGCCCTCTCGCACGCGCCCACCATGTGGTGCTAACTGAGAGCGGGGATGCGGACGTGAACTTCCAGGTCACTGTTTTGAAGATCTTGGCGGCATACCCAGACGGGTTTGCCGTGATAGAAGACCTCAAGCGAGACATGGCCATCCTGGCGACGAGTGGCCGCGACTGGGCGGACCGGACCAGGCGGCTCGCGGCCAAGGCGCCCGACCTGGACATCTGGTCACAAGGACTGGTCGAGCGCCTAAGCGGGGGATGGAAGATCACAGCGGGCAGTGCTCGACCTCATGGAGGCCCGCCCAGCGGCGTCGGCGGCTGTCCAATTGCCTGCGGTTGAAGATTCCATTGCGGCGTCCACGTCGCCCGTTCCACCGCTGCGGCAGCCCGCCGATCGAGCCAAGCGGCGGCGCGAGCGCCGGGAGCGTCGCCGTGAGGCCCGTGAACCAGCAAGGGCGAACGCCTCCTGAGGGAGGTTGAATGAAAAAAAGCCGCCAGCGGAGCTGGGCGGCTTGATAGTCCCGGACCGTCGGTTGCCTCCCCAGCCCCAAGCGTACCGCCGTTACCTTGTTTGCGGCCATGCCGCTCCGAACTATCGAATGCGCTTCGATTCGGCTATTGGGCCGCCGATTTATGCACGGCGCATTTTACAGAGCCGGCAATGGGCGGGATGAGGATGGAAGCCCGCCCGGGGGCTATGGCCAGCCGCGACCGTCCCGTTGCCCGGACCACGCCCAGCAACCCGATTGGAAGGCGACGGCTCGTTTCCGCCGACGAGAGCGCGTGCCGTTAAGGCCGGCTTGCAACCGATCGCGGAGAGCGCCGGCTAAGAATTGATCGCGGGACTAGGCGGGGGCCTTCAGAGAATCGAGACGCTTGCGCAGAAACGCCAGAACCATGATCTCGTCCGGCGTGAGCTTGGCGTACTGGCGCTTGAACTTCCGAGCGATCTTGGCTTCGATCATCTTCACGAGGTCACCGGACATGTAGGCGTTCAGGACTTCAGGGTGCACGTAGCACTTGCGGCAGATTGCGGGTGTGTTGCCGAGCTGCTTCGAGACGCTCTCGATCGCGGCGACGACGTTACGCTTCGCCTCGGCCTGGCTGTCGTACTTCTTGAATTCAGCCAGCGCCAATGCCGCCAGAACCGTCCCCGCCCATGTTCGAAAGTCCTTGGCGCTGAAATCCTCCCCTGTGATGTCCTTGATGTAGGCGTTAACGTCGCCGGAATCGACGGTGCGCGGCTGTTCGTCATCTTCCAGGTACTTGAAGAGCTCTTGTCCCGGGATCTCCGCGCAGCGCTTCACGATCGCGGCGATCCGCTTGTCCTCGACGCGAAGTTTCCACTGTTTGCCCGACTTGCCCGTGAAGTCGAACCGAAGGACGCCGCGGCCGACCTCCACGTGCTTGCGGCGCATGGTGGTGAGCCCGTAGGACTTGTTTTTTTCCGCATACTCGGCGTTGCCGACCCGGATCAGCGTCTTCTCCAGCAGACTGACGATCGTGGCCAGCACCTTCTCGCGAGGCAGTCCGTCCCGCTTCATGTCGGCGGCGACCCGCTCCCGTAGTGCTGGCAGCGCGGCCGCGAACTGGATGATGTGCTCATACTTGTTCTGGTCGCGCAGGTCGCGCCACTTTGCGTGGTAGCGGTATTGCTTGCGGCCTCGCGCATCGAGCCCGGTTGCCTGGATGTGGCCGTTGGCCGAAGGGCAGATCCACACGGATTCGTAGGCCGGCGGGATGCCGATTGATTTGATGCGCCGGATGACGGCGGCGTCGGTGATGCGCTTTCCGTCCATGTCGTAATAGCAGAAAGTGGTTCCGGTCCGCTTGCGCGTGTACCCCGGCGCGGAGTCGCTGACGTAGCGGAGGCCTTCTTCCGCGATGGTGGCCGCCACTTCGGCAGTGCGGTCTAGCACCTGTACTTCGTTGCCGGTCTCGCGGAGCATGCGCCTGTCCCTCGGAAGCACCCTGGGATCGAGGCTCCACTCTTTCTAAAGGACGGAGACACTGGTTAGTTCCGCTGTGAGGTCGGTTGACGCGCTGTATTTTCGGTGACAACGCAGAATTGTGGACCTTAGATGAGAGGCGGCCGGTTCCTTCGGCAAAGCGCTGCGCAATCGATGGACGCGGCATGGCTCAACTTCAGACAATCGCCACAAAGTTCACCGACACGCTCCTCCCAGTCAGTCTTTGCGAAGGCCGCTATGTCCCAATATTCGCTCGATGTATTGCGTCAGCGCTATGTCGTCGAGAAAAGACCCCTCGAGGCCACCGCCGAGCAGATCTTGCGGGCCGACACCCGCGCAGGAGCCCGTGCCATCCTGGCTTCAATCGATAGACGCCGCTTCGAAAATAGGTCCGAAGGGCAGCGCCTCCGCAAGATGCTCCGTTTCGAGACCTCTCTCTGGGAAAGCGGCCACCATGCCGTGGCAGGCGTGGACGAGGCCGGAATGAGCCCTCTTGCGGGGCCAGTCTCCGCTGGCGCCGTGATTCTGAAACCTGGCACGCGGATAGTCGGGATCGACGACTCGAAAAAGCTCGACGCCGCGGCTCGCGAAGAACTTGCGAAGGAGATCAAGGAAAAGGCAGAGAGTTGGTGTGTAGTGTTCGTCCAGGTCGAGGAGATCGACGCGATCAATATCTATTGGGCGGGCATCCAGGCTATGCAGCGTGCGGTCCGGGGGCTGCGATTGACGCCGCAGCACTTGCTGATCGATGCGAAGCGGTTGAAGGAAATCGACATCCCTCAGGAGGCTATCATCAAAGGCGACGCCAAGTCCGCCAGCATCGCCGCCGCCTCCATCCTTGCGAAAGTCGAGCGCGACGCCGTCATGCGGACGCTCGACGTGCGTCACCCCGGCTATGGGTTCGCGGATCACAAGGGCTACCCGGTGCCGGCTCATTATGAGGCGCTCGCCAGGTTTGGCGCATGCGCAGCTCACCGGCGATCGTTCGGACCCGTACGTAAGGCTCTCGGGTTGCCGCCCCTGCCGCCCTGGCCTTCGGCATCCGAGCGGCCCGCCGGCTGACTCCAGGTCGTACGGCTGTTCTCGCCGGCATTATTTTCGCGACCAGTTCTTTTCGCGAGCGACGTCCTGCGCGTTCTTGTCGGAGCGCAGGCCGAGATAGACCGGCTGGCGCAGCTCGCCCTTGCTGGTCCACTCCGCAAACTTCACTTCCGCGACCAACGAAGGACGCACCCAGGTCGTGACCTGCTCGTCCTTCACCTGGGCAGGAAAGGGCGACTTGGCCGTCTTGAGCCTCACGAGCTTGCCGTGAAGCTCTTCCAGAGCCTGGTGGCTGAAGCCGGTGCCGACGTGGCCGATGTACCGCCATGCATCGTCTTCGCGTACCGCTAGCACGAGCGCGCCGAAGAAGGGCCGGGTTCTCCTCGGCGCCGTGAAGCCGGCGATCACGACCTCCTGCCGCTGCGCGGTCTTCACCTTCAGCCAGTCAGCGGTCCGACGTCCGGACGCGTAGGGGCTGTCGGCGCGTTTGGCCATGATGCCTTCGAGATGTCTTCTTTCGGCGTCTGCGAAGAACTTCGTGCCGTTGCCTTTGCGGTGGTTGCTGAACGCGATCAGTTTGTGGCGCGGCAGAATGGCCTTGAGCCGCGTCTTGCGCTCGAGGAGCGGCAGCGCGCGCAGGTCCTCGCCGTCTGCGAACATGAGGTCGAACGCGCAGTACAGAAGCTTGGACTTGTGGCGAAGGGCGTTTTGAAGCAACTGGAAATGGGATACGCCATCCTTACCGATTGCAACGAGCTCGCCATCGATCACGGCGTCCGCCTTCACGCCCTCAAGTGCTTTCGCGACCTCGATATAAGAGCGGCTGATTATTTTTCCGTTGCGGCTGTAGAGCGCGACCCCACCATGCCGGATTTCCGCGACCATGCGAAAATCATCGAATTTGTCCTCGAAGACCCAATTTGGATCGTCGAACGGTGTATCGGTCAGCGTGGCCAGCATGGGCTGCAGGCGACGAGGCAGGGTCGATTTTCTGGCCATGGCAGGGTCTCTCTACAGGGCCGGCAAGGGCCGAAGCGAGGAGGACGGAAGGCGGACCCGCGCGATATCACCAGCCGCGACCGTCCCGCCGGTCCGTACCACGCCCAGCACGCCGGATTTGAATGGAGGGCCCCTTTCCGCCGACGAGAACACCTGCCGCTTAAGGCCGGCTCGGAAGCGGTCGATAAGGACGCAGGGCGTCCGGAGGCCGGTTAGCTCAACGACCGCGGCCGGCCCGAGCTCGATCAGGGTCCCGAGCGGCATCCGCTCCAGGTCTAGGCCAGTCGTGGTGATATTCTCACCCATGTCCCCCGCTGCGACCTCGAAGCCGGCTTCCGCGAGGAATGCAAAGAGCTCGGCCGGGATCAGGTGGACCTGCCGGAGATTGAGCAGGCGTGGCCGGCGGCGGGCGAGATAACGGTGCTGGACGAAAGGGCCGGCATGGGCGTCGCCTTGGACGCCGTGGCCCTCCACCAGAACGATGCGAGCCTGGACCGGTTTGCTGAAGTGGTGCCCAGGGTCGGCGGCGACCGCCGCCACCTTTCCCTCGAGCGAGAGATCGTGCGCCTGCGGCATCAGGCGGCGCGGGCGAGCGAGCGCCGCTTCTGGCGGAAGTAGCGCGTGATTTCGGGAAGCTTCATCGCGTTCAGGACCCGATCGGCAGGGACGCCGCCCTTACGGGCCATTTGGACGCCCGAGTGCATGTGGTCGAGTTCGGGGATCGAGTGCGCGTCCGGATTGATACTCAGCATGCAACCGAACTCCAGCGCCGTCTGGTGCCAGCGCCAGTCCAGGTCGAGCCGCCATGGGTGGGCGTTGATCTCGACGACAACGTCGTGCTTCGCGCATGCCCGCAGCACCTTCTCGACGTCGATTTCATAGCCGGGCCGCCGCTGGAGCTGCCGCCCGGTCATGTGGCCGATGATGGTCGTGTGGGGATCGGAAATGGCTCGAAGCAGGCGCTGCGTCTGCGCTTTGCGATCCAATTTGAAGCGGCCGTGGATGCTGGCGACCACGAAATCGAAACGCTCCAGCACGTCGTCCGGATAGTCCAGCGAGCCGTCCGCCAAGATGTCTGACTCGACGCCTTTGAGGATCCGAAAGTCTTTGCCGAAGCGCTTGTTCAGACGGTCGGCTTCCCGCTGCTGCTGCGCAATCTCCTCGACGGAGAGACCGCCGGCGTAGTGAGCGGACTTGGAATGGTCGGCCACGCCAAAGTACTCGAAGCCGCGCTGGCGCGTGGCCTTGGCCATGGTTTCCAGGGTCTCGGTGCCATCGGAGGCATCGGTGTGGCAGTGAAGGACGCCGCGCAGGTCCTGGTCGGTGACGAGCTTCGGGAGCTTGCCTTTCAGAGCCGCCTCGATCTCGCCGCGCCCCTCCCGGAGCTCAGGGTCGATGAAGGGCAGACCGAGGGCGCAGTAGATCTCGGCCTCCTCGCCGGCGATCAGGGTGCGCCCCTTGTGCAAGCCATCGGCTTCCAACCGCATCTCTTTCTCGGCGGCCAGCGTCCGGAGCTGCTCGATGTGGGCGGCGGAGCCCGTCGCGAATAAAAGCGCGGCGCCGAAGTGCTTGCGGTTCGACAGGTGGATCTGCAGTCCGTCCGTCAGCGATGGCTTCGCCGCCTTGCTGGCCTTGGGGGCCTCAGCAACGATCGAGAGATCGCCGACGAGTTCACACCCTCGTCGGAAGTCGCCGGCAATGGTGACGCGCTTCAGCTCAGGTTGAGACTTACGGATCGATTCCGTGGCGTGCGCCAGCAGGGCGGCGGCCCGGTGCAGATGGAGGCTGCCTTCACCGCTCTTCGCGATCGCCCGATTCTGCAGGATCTTGGTTTGCAAGGCGGCCCCGAGTCCTTTGGCCTTCTTGATGCGGTCGTCCTTCGCCGCGGCCTCCAATTCGGCAAGGGACCTGATGCCGAGATCCTTGTAGAGACGCAGCACCTTCTCGGGGCGGAGACCGGGCACGGAGAGCATCTCGAGCACGCCCTCAGGAATTTCCTTGCGCAGCTTCTCGAGGCTCGGATCGGTGCCCGTCTTGTGCAGCTTGGTGATCATGCCGGCTATGGCCTCGCCGACACCGGGGATCTCGGTGAGCCGGTCTTCGGCGATGAGCACATGAAGAGGGATCGCAAGGGCCGCCAGGCTATCCGCGGCCCGAGAATAGGCTTTCGCGCGGTACGGATTGCCGCCGCGCAAGGCGCTACGCTGCGCATATTCTCGAAGGAGGCCTACTACGGCGCGGGTGTCGAGGGCTGGCACTCAATGAGCCTCCCGCCCTATGTCCTGCGATCCCGGTGAAGTGACACGACGTCGCGCGGTCGCGGCGACGCCAGGCTCCCGATCGAGAAACCTCTCGAGCTTCTGCGCTGCGCGGAAGTCCTCAAGGTGCTGCATGTTCGGAGCGTAAGCGGCCTCCTTCTTGAGGAGGTTATAAATTCGTCCGGCCACAAGCTGCAGATGCTTCATCTTGCCTTGCGGCATCGAGCGGGCCTTGCAAAGAGCTCGGACCGCGTAGGCCCGGAAGTAGTCAAAGGCGTCTGACATGATCCGATAACGTCCGTTGTCGGCTATGGTTCGGAAGCGCGCCTCCAGCTTGCGGGAGGGGCGACGAGCCGCTCAAAGGGCCGCAACAATTCGCCCGCTCAGACCGGCAGGCTCGAAATGGCTCCTGAACCTGCGAATCCTTGCGGCGTTGCACCCGATCGATCATTCGCGATAGGAGTAGCCGATGGCGGCTAAGAAGAAGACCGCGCGAGGGCGCAAACAGGACCGAGCGCGGGTAGCCAAGGGACAAGACTACGAAGTCCGGTATGAAGCGAAGAAAACTGGTCGCTCGGCGTCGGCCGTGAAGAAGGCCGTTAAGAAGGTCGGCAACTCCCGCAAGCGGGTCGAGAAGCGTCTCGGCCGATGACGGTCGGGTTCTTCGGCGGGCTCAGGAAGGCGCCAGCGCGTCCTCAGATCCTGCAGGAGAAGCGGGTGAAGGCGGTCAGCGTTTGCAGACGCGGCTCGACGTCGCGCAGGTAGATTTCGGCCCTCAGAAATGCGAGCTCGTCGTCAACAGCGGCCTCGCAAACCTCGACGTACCAGCTTTTCGGACGGCCGTCCGTGCCGTCGCTCCAGCGATAACCTCGCCGCTTCAACGAAGCCTTCAACTCGAACGGCGACTGCTCGGCCCAGATCCGGACCGTCTTTCGCCGCGCCGTATCGAGCAGGAGTGCGAGTGCCGAAGCTCACTGATGCTCAACAGGACCTCGGACGGCGTATCGTTTTGCACCGTCTTCAGCACCCCATAGACCGGACGTCGGTTCGAGACCGATTGCCGGCCTGCTGCTCGCCATCCTTCCGGCGCTCAAATCAAGCCCGGCGACAGAAAACAACTGTATCAGCGCCATAGTTGCCAAAGCCGCTACGGGGAGCCAGCCGCGAGGGCTGGCAGTGTTTTTTGCATGCGCTTGTCACCGGCAAATCCTCCGAACGGTAGCTTACCTTTTTCGGAAGAAATGCAAGCGCGGCGCTTGCATCGCGTCCAGGCGAAGCCGACCGCCGGTCGTCGGCAACGTGAAGTCCAGGATCTCCAGCAGCGCATGGCAGTCGTCTACGGCCCTGTGGGCCTGGTGGAAATGTCCGGCTCCGTGCAGCAGGTAGGCGAGTTGGCGCGCCCGCAAAGCCGTGTGCTCGCCAGTCGATCTCCGTCGCGCTGCAGCCCCAAGCTTTGCTCTCAAAGACAGGACAGTAGCGCTCCGCGAACTTTCGATCGAAGCCTCTCTTGTGAGCGATGACGATAACCGCATCCGCGACGAAGGCGTTCACCGCGGCCTCGTCGATCTTGTGGCCGGCCACCATTTCATCGGTGATGCCGGTGAGTGCCGTCACTTCCTCGGAAATCGGCGCACTTGGCTCGTTGAAGGCCGAGAAGGTGTCTCTGAGGCGGACGATCCGACCATTCGCGGTGTAGTCGAATTTGACCATCCCAAGCTCGATGATCTCGTCTCTCTCGTGATCGAGGCCCGTCGTCTCGGTGTCCAGTAGGGCGGCGGTCCGGGTCCCACAGCCGGCGGGCGACCGGCAGGGCGGGCGCGGAACGAGCCGCCGCAGCACGCGGTAGTCCGCCGACCGGCTCAAGGCCTCCGCCATTGCGGCCAGGTTCGTCTTGTCCTGAAGCATCGATCTAGTTTGCCACGGCAGCTCGCCAGGAGGTACTTGAAAAGGAGCGTTCCGCTCGAGCCACTCGTCGGCTGCTCGCTTGCAGGCGAACAGCTTGGCCCAGGAAGTGTCTCCGATCGCTCTTGAGTTCTCGTCGGGGAGATAGATCCAGACGGAAGCCTGCCGCTGCCCGCCTTCGATCTCGTATTCCCACGCAACGCCCTCCGGATCGTGCTGGTCGAACCATCGATCGGCCGCCTCCGCGGATGCGAACACCTTCACCCATTCCGCTTCGCCCACGTTCCGCCGCGTTCCATCCTCGTAGTCGTTGAGGTAAACCCACGCCGTCCTTCCGGACCGTCCAGCTCGGCCCGATGTTCAACTGCGGCGTTGACCTTCTGCCGGTCGGCGCGATGTTCTCGAGGGAGCGATCTTACGGTGGCGTGGATTTCGGACGGCAGCCCCGTCCTTTGCCCGGGCGGTTTCTTGGTCCACTCGATCCAACGGTCGAACGCATCCGTCATGGGAGCCTCCTCTGCTTCACAGGAAAGGGGCTATCCATCGTGAATGCGTCCGGCCTCACGCCTTTCTCTATGCGCGCCCAGGTGACGGGCGCAGCGATCGGAAACGCTTGGCGCGCCCGCGGCGAATAGGTGCCGACGGCGGTGGTCCCGCGTCCGTTGCGCAAGTAATCGAGGAAGATCCGCCCGTTGCGGGTTGCCTGCGCCGAAAGGACGTAGCGTTCGGGGTCGCGCGATGCGAATTCAGTGCACAGTCGCCGGGCGGTCCGATGAGCCTGATCGTGCAGCATCGGTACCCCGAGCGGCGCCATCAGGTGGGCGCCTTTGCCGCCGGTCAGCTTCGGCCAAGTCTCCAGTCCCTGGCGCTGCATAAAAGCGCGAAGCTCGAGCGCGGTCTCGGCCACCTGCTCCCATTCTACGCCCTCGCCGGGATCCAGGTCGATGACGATCCGGTCCGCCTGCTCGATGTCCTCGATCGTCGAATTCCACGGGTGCAGCTCGACGGCTCCGATCTGCACGAGGCCGAGCAACCCGTCCAGGCTGTCGACCCAGAGGCGCGTGCCCTGACCGCCCTCGCGCTTCTGGATGCGAAGCTGGTGGACGACTTCCGGAATATCCTTCGGAAGAGGCCCCTTGTGGTAGAAGGTGGTGCCGTGCACGTGCCGAACCAGTTTGAGCGGCCGGAGGCTGAGATGCGGCAGCGCTCTCTTCCATACCCGCTGCCAGTAGTCCGCAAGGTCTTCCTTGGAAGGGACGACCGCGTGGGGAAGAAGCTGCAGGATGTTTTCTTTGGGCACGCCTACCTTCGGCCGTCCGGCTGAGGAGGGCACCAGGCGCGGCGCCTTCACCTTCCGCACTGTCAGATCGTCGCGAAGTCCTTTGAACACGGCTTCACGCAGCAAACCGTCGTCAGTCAGCGCGCCGTACTCCACCTCGGCATCGACCGTTGGTTCGACCCAGGTCGCCTTCGGCTTCTTGACCTTGACGTCGAGCCGTGATGTGCGTCGGATCAGTGGATCCAGCTGCTCGCGCAGTTCGCGCGCGGCTGCCTCCGTGTAGCCGGTACGGACTTTGCCCGCGTAGTTCAGCTTGCCGTTCTCGCGACGGCCTACGTATAGGGAAGCGATCTTACGTGGGTGAGCACCGAGCTTCTCGACGAAAGCGACGATCGGAAACGTGTCGCTTTTCTTGCATTTGAGCTTGATCCAGGTCTCCTGGCGGCCCGAGCGGTAAGGCTGGCCAAGCCGTTTGGCGATCAGACCTTCGAGGCCGAGCTCGCAACCCTTCACGAAGACCTTGTCTCCGTCGGCTTCGAGAGCCTCGACGTAGATGAAGGTCTCGGGTGCCTCCTTCAGAAGCTCGTGCAGCAACCGCTTGCGATCTTCGTACGCCGCGCCGCGCAGATCGTACCCGTCGAGGTGCAGGAGATCGAAGGCATGATAGCGCACACGCTCGCTGCGTTTGCGGCCGAGTTCGCAACGGAGCTGCTGGAAGTCCGGCAGGCCGCCGCTGCCGTAGACGACGGCCTCGCCGTCGATGATCGCGCTCTTCGCCTTCAGCTTATGAGCCGCGGCTGCGATCGAAGAAAACTGCTCGGTCCAATCGAGCCCCGTGCGCGAATAGACCATGGCATCGCCATCTTCAAGATGCAGTTGGGCGCGATAGCCGTCCGCCTTGATTTCGTAGACCCAACCCTCGCCACGCGGCGGATTCTCGCGCAACGTGGGGTCACACGGCTCGATGTAACCTGCAATAGCAGCTTTGCGGGCGCCGGCAACGCGCGATACTCCCGAACGAGACTGACGCAACGCCACGGCACACATGCGGACTCAACGCCCGCAGCCGGATTCGTTCCGTCCTGTCGCCCTGGGCCGGCGCCTGCGGCGCCGTATGTCAAGATCATTCCGGCGGCAGCCGTCGCGATACCCGAGCCGGATGGAGCGGTGTCTGATCGCAGCGGAGCGCCGTGGCTGGCGATCGCCAAGCTGTGGAACTCGCGGGCGCGGCGGTCGTTGCTTGGCCGCGGCACCAGTAGCGAGTAGGAGAGCACGTGAATCGACGCCAGCTTGTTCGAGGGTCGGCGGTGTTGCCGGCATTGCTGCTCGCTTCGCGGACTGGTTTCGCCGCCGCTGGCCCTCCAGAGGGCGCGTTCGGTCCCTCCACGGTGAGGGATCTCGCCCGTATGCTTGCGGGCAAACCGTACGAGGCGCCGGACGAGAAGCTGCCGAGCGGCTTGAAGGACCTCGAATACGATCAGTACCGTTCGATCCGATACCTGCCCGAGCGCGCACTCTGGCGCGGCAAGAATCTTCCGTTCGAAGCCCAGTTCTTCCACCGCGGCTTCTTCTACAAAAACAGGGTGACCATCTTCGAGGTCGCGGACGGAAAGGCAACCGAACTCAAGTACCGCAAGGCGGATTTTTCATTCGACGAGAAGGTGCCGGCGTTCGATGAGGCCGACCTCGGCTTTGCCGGCTTCCGCATACACGCGCCGATGAACCGCGCCGACTATTACGACGAGGTCTGCGTCTTCCTGGGCGCGAGCTACTTCCGGGCCGTCGCCAAAGGGCAGACGTACGGGCTTTCCGCCCGGGGCCTCTCGATCGATACGGGCGAAGCGAAGGGCGAGGAATTTCCGCTCTTCAAGGTCTTCTGGCTCGAACGGCCCGCGCCTGGTGCGACCTCGTTGGTGATCCATGCTTTGCTCGACAGCAAGAGCTGCGCAGCGAGCTACAGATTCACCGTTCGGCCCGGGGACACGACTGTCTTCGATGTCGAGATGTCGGTCTACCCGCGCGTCGAGATGCAGCGGGCCGGGCTCGCGCCGATGACCAGCATGTTCTTCTACGGTCCCAACGACCGCAACGACATCGATGATTTCCGCCCATCTGTCCACGATTCCGACGGGCTTGCGGTCTTCAACGGGAAGGCCGAAAGCCTGTGGAGGCCGCTCAGCAATCCCCGTGATCTCCAGATCAGCACTTTTCAGGATCTCAATCCGCGCGGCTTCGGCTTGATGCAACGGGAGAGAAACTTCTTCGCCTATCAGGACATCGAATCCAGCTTCGAAAAACGCCCAAGTCTCTGGATGGAGCCGATTGGAGATTGGGGCGAGGGCGGCGTCATGCTGTTCGAGATCCCGACAAAGGAGGAGGTCCACGACAATATCGCCGCATTCTGGCGGCCGAAGAATCCGCTGCAGGCAAAGGGCGAGCACAACTACACCTATCGGCTGCATTGGGGGCCGGACAGTCCCAAGGCGCACTCGCTTGCCAGGTTCACGCGAAGCGGGATCGGGGCGAGGGGCGAGGGCTCGCGCCTCTTCGTCCTTGACCTCGTCGGCGACAGCCTGAAGGGCGTCGATCCTGCGGTCATCAAGGGCCTGGTGACGGCGGAGAAGTCCGAAGTGAAGAACATCGTCACGCAGCCCAATCCCTACACCGGTGGTTGGCGGCTGAGCTTCCAGTGCCAAGTGAAGGGGGAGCCGATCGAGTTGCGCGCGTTTCTGGCCGAAGGCGACAAGCCGCTGTCGGAAGTCTGGGTCTACCGATGGGCACCCTGAGCACGGCACCGCGGCCGATAGCCGGCGATATCGCGGCCCAGCGGCTGCTACCGCGCGAATCTCCGCTTCCGATGGCTCCTGGCGATCTCGGAAAGAGCCGGGCGTCGGACCGAGTTCCTGCGCCGGTCGCCACCACCATGGCTTGGCGGCGCGGCCTCATTCTCCTCTCGACGGCGGCGCTGACCGCGGCCGGTGGCTATGAGATGTATCGCGTGCTGGAGGTCGGCGGCGTCACCGTCCTCGAAGCCATGGTGCTTGTCCTTTTCCTGGTCCTGCTCGCTTGGGTCGCCTTTTCCTTCGCGTCCGCGGTGGCAGGCTTCTTCGTGCTGCTGGCCCATCGTCCAGACCGGCACGCCTTCCGGCCTCACCCGGAACTACCGGCCGTATCCGGCCGCACCGCCATGCTGCTTCCCACCTACAACGAAGACCCGCACCGCTTGACGGCCCGGCTCCGGGCGATCATCGAATCCTTGGAGACAACGTCGCACTCAGAGCTGTTCGACTGGTTCATCCTGAGCGACAGCACCGATCCCGACATCTGGGTCGCCGAGGAAAAAGCGCTGCTGGCGCTGCGCCAAGCCGTGGGAACGGCTCGGCTGTACTACCGTCACCGCGCCGACAACACCGCGCGGAAAGCCGGCAACATTTCCGAGTGGATCACGCGGTTCGGAGGCGTGTACGACTTCATGATCGTTCTAGATGCAGACAGTCTCATGAGCGGGGACAGCATCGTCCGCTTGGTCCACGCCATGGAGACCAATCCGACCGCCGGGCTCGTCCAGACGCTACCTATGATCGTCAATGCGCGAAGTCTGTTCAGCCGCGTCCAGCAATTCGCGGGCCGCCTGTACGGACCGCTGATCGCCGCCGGCGTCGCCTGGTGGCACGGCTCGGAAGGCAACTACTGGGGACACAACGCCATCATCCGGGTGAAGGCATTCGCCGAAGCGGCCGCCCTGCCGCAGCTTCGGGGTCGGAAACCGTTCGGTGGGCACATCCTTAGTCATGATTTCGTCGAGGCCGCGCTGATGCGGCGGGCTGGATGGGGCATTTACATGCTGCCGACGCTGGGTGGAAGCTACGAAGAGGTGCCGCCCTCGCTGCTCGATTTCGCGGCGCGCGACCGCCGCTGGTGTCAGGGCAATCTTCAGCATCTGGCCGTGGTGCCTGCGCGAGGTCTCCATTGGGTCTCGCGCCTGCATTTCATGGTGGGCATCGGTGCGTATCTGACTGCGCCTTTGTGGTTGCTTTTCCTGCTGCTGGGGATGTTGATCTCGCTGCAGGCCCGTTTCGTGCGTCCGGAGTATTTCCCGAAAGGATTCTCGTTGTTTCCGACCTGGCCGGCCCAGGATCCCGTGCTCGCCATCTGGGTGTTCGTCGCCACCATGGGGCTGTTGCTGTTGCCGAAGCTGCTCAGCTTAATCCTCCTCTGGACGCGGCGGTCGGTGCGGCGTCAATTCGGCGGCGCTTTTCGAGCCTCGGCGGGAGTTCTCGCAGAAATCGTCGTCTCGGCCTTGATGGCGCCCGTGATGATGATCTTCCAGTCGATCGCCGTCATCGAGATCCTCGCCGGCCGTGATGCGGGGTGGCAGACGCAAAGGCGCGACGACGGCACTGTGGAGCGCGGGGAGCTCTATCGGAAATATGGCGTTCCGACCTTGTGCGGGGTCGCGATGGCTGCAAGCGCCTATGCTGTTTCGCTGCCCCTTCTGCTCTGGATGTCGCCCGTCATCGTGGGGTTGCTGTTCGCCGTTCCCATAGGCGCGCTGACTGCCAAGCCCGCATTCGGCAGACTGTTCGCCACACCGGAGGAGGGAGAGCCGCCTGCGGTGCTGGGGCGGGCGAATGAATTGAGCGCGTCGGCGGATATACCAATCGCGCCCGCACTGGTGGAGCTGCGCGAAGACCCTGCGCTTCTAGCCTTCCACCTCGCGCAGCTGCCGCCTCCTCGCGCCGCCCGACCCGACACGATCGACGCAAACCTGGCCGTCGGCCGCGCCAAAGTCGAGGCGAGCGATACTTTCGAGGAGGCCGCCGGCCATCTGTCCTCTCGGGAGGTCTTGTCGATCTTAAACGACGGTTCGGTGCTCTCGGCGGTGCTGCAGAAGCGATGAACACGCGCCGGAACCTTCGCGTCCGTCGATCCGGGCCTGATCTCAGTCGAGGATTACGTCAATAGCAAGGGAGCCTTGGCTCGATAGCATTGCTGGTCGTGACTATTCCTAGAATCTCAAATGACCTTGAACGGAGAAGTTCTGGGACAGCCGCTGCCAGCGAGGACTGGGAGCGGCCAAGGTCTCAGAACTGCGACCGCGAAATTGGTAACGCCATGACTCTTTGAAGGAACGAGTTCGCAAAGCTTTCCTTGGCTGGTCGTCCGGATCGGCAAAGGAGAATACGATCATGGACCGCGAACACGTGAAGGGCGCTGCTGACAAGGCAAAAGGCGCGATCAAAGAAGGTGCAGGCAAGCTTATTGGTAACAAAGACATGAAAGCAGAAGGCAAGATCGACCAGGCAAAGGGATCCGCGCATTCCGCGCCGGAGATGTGAAGGACGCAGCGCGCGATGCCGCTGATGCCCTCAAGAATAAGTAGAACAGGCAATACCAAAACTGGCCGCCCATGGGCGGCTTTCCTTTTCTACCGGCCGGTCCGGCGGACGCGCCGCTGTCGCGCTCTCAGCCGAGCCACCGCGACTGGACGGCCGCAGTGCCGGCGTGCCTGTCGAGGCCTTGGCGGAATTCCCCGTTGCACCGCATTTCGCGTTCGTCCAAGCGCCGGGAAAAAGTAGCAATCACCACCACAATCCCGGAACCTTGCCATCATTCGCGTGTTCTCGCAGGCCGCATCCTGCGGACAGGAGATTTCGATGAAAAGGCTGATGCTGGCGTGCGCCACCGCCGCGCTGATATCGACGGGCGCCATGGCGCAGTCCACTGTCGTCACTACCGGGACCGGCCATGCCGCCGCCGTCTAGATCGAACCGGAATACCGCACGAAGATCCGCACATACGTGACCGAACACAAGGTCGGCCCGTGCAGACCCGCGAGAAGATCGTGGTCGGTCAGCCCGTGCCGCGCGAAGTCGAGCTCGAGGCGGTGCCTGCCGATTGGGGGCCTTCGCTCACCAAGTACCGCTATGTCTACTCAGCCGAGCGCGTGATGCTGGTGGATCCGTCGACCCGCACGGTCGGGCCCGTTTGAGACATGCCGGGGCGGTCTGAGGATGTCCGCTCACATGGGGAGACCAGCTTTTCTGACGAGCAGAAGACGGCCGCCGACGAACTGCTCGCGCCTCAGATGGGCATGATGCCGATGATGCAGGGCGGCCCGATGGGTATGCGGATGCAAAATAAGTGAGCTTACCGGAAACTTGATGTGCCTCAACAATGATGACAACCGCGGCGGTAGTCTCCTTACATCCATAGGAGCGTGGCAATGTCGGTGCAGGATCATCCCGGGTATCGAGAGCGCCCTGAGGAGGGCATGTCCACCAAAGCGAAGGCCGGCCTCGTCCTGATGGGATTCCTCGCCATCGCCGGCGCGCTCCTGTTCACCGAGCACCGAGCCCATGTCCTCGGACTCCTGGTCTGGCTGCCTCTGCTCGCTTGCCCGCTGATGCACTTCTTCATGCACGGGGGACACGGGCACCATCACGGCGGCGGCCGGCCGAACGACCCAAGGAGCGTGTGATGCACGACATCGCGCCCGCTTACGGCCTCTGGAGCCTCGTCATCGTCAACTCGGCGGTGTTCATCCTGTTCGCCTACAGCTTCTTTAAGCCGCAGACTTCCCGCGACCGGCGCTCCTTCAGCGCCTTCAGCGCCTTTCTGGTCGCGCTGTTCGTCGAGATGTACGGCTTCCCGCTCACCATCTACTTCCTGTCCGGCTGGCTGCAGTCGCACTACCCAAATGTCGACTGGTTCTCCCATGACGCCGGTCACCTGCTCGAGATGATGCTCGGCTGGAAGGCCAATCCGCGCGCCGGACCGTTCCACATCCTGAGCTTTATCTTCATCGGCGCCGGTTTCATCCTGATCTCAGCCGCCTGGCGCGTTCTGTACGACGCGCAGCAGACCAGAAGCCTGGCGACCACCGGCCCATACAGCTACGTGCGGCATCCGCAGTACGTGGGCTTTGTCCTGGTTATGTTCGGCTTCCTCTTGCAGTTGCCGACGATCCTCACGCTGCCGATGTTCCCGGTGCTGACGATCATGTACGTGAAGCTTGCGAAGGACGAGGAGCGAGACACCAGATCCGAGTTCGGCGAAGCCTACGCGAAGTACGCGGCGGAAGTGCCGGGCTTCATTCCGCGCCTGAGCCGGATTCTCGGTCCGGGCTCCTCGGGCAGCAGCCTTCACCACGGCTGATCCGGGGCGGCCACGATGCGCGAGAGTTGGGGCGTTGGCGTCCATCATCGATGCTCCTGGCGGCTTCCGGCGTCCTGCTGATCGGCGTCGGGATCTACTTCCTATTCCTACGGCCTGCGTTGCTGCCCGAGGACATCCGGTACATGAGCCTCACCCCGGCGGAACTGCAGTCGATCGGTCCGAGGCTGACATCGTGGCTCACGCACGTGTTTCGGGTCATGGGCGGCTACGTGGCGGCCACCGGAGTGCTCGCGCTCACGCTGGCGTGGACATCCCTCTGGGACCATCGGCCGGTCGCTGCGGCCGGCGCCGGAATCGCCGGCGGGCTCTCGATCGGGCTGATGGCCGCCGTCAACTTCATGATCCATTCCGATTTCAAGTGGGTGCTGCTCGCCATGGCGCTCGTCTGGGCGGCGAGCATCGCGACGCTCGTCCGTGAATCCGCCGTTGCTCCGGACGAGCGGCCGGGACTCTGACCTACGTCAATACCGGAGCGGCGGATCCGGCCTACAATCCCTTCTCGAAAGGGCAGCCATGAGCGACGCCGTGTTCACCGCGAAGGAATTGACCAAAACATACGTCTCCGGCGAGGTGAGGGTGCATGCGCTCAACGACGTCGATCTCGAAATCGCCGAGAAGGAAGTGGTCGTGCTGCTCGGCCCGTCCGGCAGCGGCAAGACGACGTTGCTCAACATCATGGGCGGCCTCGACCGACCGACCAGCGGCAGGTTGTTCTTTCGCGATCTGGACCTGACGGACCTTGAGGATCGGGAGCTAACGAAGTATCGCCGCGATCACGTCGGCTTCGTGTTCCAGTTCTACAATCTGGTGCCGAGCCTCACGGCCTACGAAAACGTCGCGCTCGTCACCGAGGTCGCCAAGAACCCGATGCGGCCTGACGAGGCCCTCGCGCTGGTCGGGCTCGAAGAGCGGATGCATCACTTTCCCGCCCAGCTCTCCGGCGGCGAGCAGCAGCGCGTCGCCATCGCCCGCGCGATCGCAAAGCGTCCGGCGGTGCTGCTCTGCGACGAGCCGACCGGGGCGCTGGACTCGAAAACCGGAATTCGTGTCATCGAAGCTCTGCTGGGGGTCAACCGGCAGCTCGGCACCACAACTGTCATCATCACGCACAACGCTAGCATCCAAGAGGTCGCGGACAGGGTGCTATTCTTCGCCGACGGCCGGATCGCCCGCGTCCGGAAGAACGAGGCCCGCCGAGAAGCGGCCGAACTCACCTGGTGAGGGCATGAGCGCGCTCGACATCAAGCTGTTCCGGGACGTCAGGCGGCTCTGGGCGCAGGTCCTTGCCGTCGCGCTCGTCGTCGGAGGCGGCGTCGCTACGCTGGTGCTCGCTGTCGGCTCGCACCGATCTCTGGAGGAGACCCGGATCGCGTACTACGAACGCTACGGCTTCGCCGACGTGTTCGCGCAGGCGAAGCGGGCCCCCAAGGCACTCGCTTACAGGATAGGCGAAATACCAGGCGTCGCCGCTGTCGATGCCCGCATCGCCAAGCCGGCGCTACTCGACATTCCCGGGTTCTCTGAGCCCGCCAGCGCACAGTTCGTCTCGCTGCCCGACAACGGCGAGCCGCATCTCAATCGGCTCTACGTGCGTTCCGGACGGGTTCCGGAGCCGGGGCGCGCCGAGGAGGTCGTCGTCAACGAGCCGTTCGCCCGGGCCCACGGCTTTTCGGAAGGGGCGCGGTTCTCGGCCATACTCAACGGCAAGAAGCGCGAGCTCGTCATCGTCGGCACCGCGCTGTCCCCGGAGTTCGTCTACACCGTCGGGCCAGGCGACCTGATGCCGGATGACCGCCGCTATGCCATCGTCTGGATGTCGGAGAAGGCGCTTGCCGGCGTCTACGATCTCGATGGCGCCTTCTCTGCGGTATCGATCAAGCTGCAGCCCGGTGCGTCCGAGCGCGAGGTGATCTCGCGGCTCGACGTCTTGCTCGATCCCTACGGCGGCCAAGCGGCCCACGGCCGGAAGGACCAGACCTCGCACGCCTGGCTCGATCATGAGCTCGACATGCTCAACAACATGAGCCGTACGCTGCCTCCGATCTTCCTGCTGGTCGCCGCCTTCCTGGTCAATCTCACCCTGACCCGCCTGGTCGCGCTCGAACGGGAGCAGATCGGTCTCTTGAAGGCACTGGGCTACGCCGACAGCAGCATCGTGCTGCACTACTTCAAGTTCGTGGCACTGATCGTGGTTATCGGGGTCATCCTGGGCGGCGTCGCCGGCACGTGGCTCGGATATCGCGTCACCGCGCTGTTCGGCGACTTCTTCCACTTCCCCTTCCTGGTGTTCGCGAAGGCGCCGGATCTATACCTTACCGCCGGCGCCCTTAGTTCCGCCGCCGCCGCCGTCGGCGCGCTGCGGGCGCTGCGCGAAGTGGTCAAGCTGGCGCCGGCCGTCGCCATGCAACCGCCGGCGCCTCCGGTCTATCGGCGGCTGCTGCCGGCGAGCATCCAGCTCGACCAGGTCATGTCGCAACCGACGCTGATGATGATCCGGAACATCGCCCGCCATCCGGTCAGGGCAGCATTCACGACGCTTGGGATGGCGCTGGCGACCGCCATCCTGGTCGTGTCGCTGTTCACGCGCGACACCATGGAGCAACTGATCGACGTGACATACTTCCTCGCCGACAGGCAGGACGTGACCATCGGCTTCGCCGAGAAGCGGATCGAGAACGTCGTGGAGCAGGTGAACCGGCTGCCGGGCGTACTCGCTGCCGAGCCGTTCCGTGAGGTGCCCGTGCGGATCCGCCATGGCAACGTCGAACGCACGATCACGATCAGCGGCCGGCCCGCCGGTGCCGATCTGCGGCGCATCATCGACGCCGACCTCCGGCCGGTCGCACTCCCCGGGACGGGCCTCGCCATTTCCGCCATGCTCGGTCACATCCTCGGCGTACAGGCCGGCAACACGGTAGAACTCGATCTGCTGGAGGGTGCCCGCCGCACGGTCAGCATGCCGATCGTGGCAACCGTAGAGGACTATTTCGGCATCCGGGGCATGATGGACATCGAGGCGCTCCGCAGACTCATGCGCGAGGCGCCCGTCGTGAACAGCGTGAACCTCAGCCTCGACGAGAATCGGAAGGAGGACTTCTACGCGGCCGTGAAGTCCATGCCGACGGTCGGCGGCGTGGCGTTGCAGCGCGTCTCTTTGGCGAATTTCCGCAAGACCGTAGCGCTCCTCGTCACCACGATGGCAAGCATCTACACCGGACTGGCCGCGGTAATCGCGTTCGGCGTCGTCTACAACAACGCCCGGATCTCGCTCTCCGAACGGGCTCGGGAGTTGGCCAGCCTGCGCGTGCTGGGCTTCACGCGCGGCGAGGTCCTGCGGATCCTGCTGCTGGAGCTGACAATCCTGACGCTGGTCGCGCAACCGCCGGGTTGGCTCGTGGGCTACGGGCTCGCTTGGGTCATGAAGACGAATCTCGCGGGCGAACTGATGCGCGTTCGCCTCGTCGTCGAGGACTCGACCTACGTGGTCGCGACGTCCGTCGTAGTGCTGGCGGCCATCGCCTCCGCCGCGGTCATCCGCCAGCGTATCGACAACCTGGACCTCGTCGCGGTCCTCAAGACGCGAGACTAGCCATGCAGGCTAACTGGACTAAACGTATCATCGGCGCTGCGGCACTGGCCGCGATCGCGGGAGGGCTGGTCTGGTTCGCCTGGCCGCGGCCTACTCTGGTTGACCTCGCGACCGTCAGGAAGGGGCCGATCGAAGTCACGGCGGATGACGACGGCAAGACCCGTGTGCGTCACGTCTACACCGTCTCAGCGCCGATCGCGGGAAAGGTCCTGAGAATCTCGCATCCGCTCGGCGACCAAGGACCTTCGCTTCACGTCGGCGACGAAGTCGTCGCCAACCAGACTGTCATTGCCCTGATGCAGCCGACGCTGCCGGGCTTCATCGACGTGCGCTCACGCGACCAGCTTCAGGCAGAGGTTCTTGCTGCGGATGCAGCCATCCAGCAGCAGGAGGCCGAGGTGAAGCGCATCGAGGCCGCGCTGGAGTTCTCTCGGGCCGAGTTCCAGAGGGCGCAAACGCTGCTGCGGACGCAGTCGACCTCGGCCCAGGCCTTCGACAAAGCGAAATTCGAGGTGGCGACGAGCGAAGCCAATCTGGCGAGCGCCAAGGCCCAAGTCGAGATGCGCCGCGCGGTGCGAACCAGCCTGGCCGCTCGATTGATGGACCCGGCCAACGCCGCGCCTTCTGCGGAGCCGACTTGCTGCGTCCGGGTGCTCGCGCCGGCGAGCGGACGAGTGCTGAAGATCGCCCAGGACAGCGAGGCGACCGTCCTTCCCGGGACGCCCCTCGTCGACATCGGCAACCCACTTGATATGGAGGTTGTGGCAGACCTGCTCTCGACCGATGCGGTCCAGATCAAGGTCGGCGCCCCCGTCCGGATCGACGGGTGGGGTGGCCAAACCATCAAGGGGAAGGTGGTCCGCGTCGACCCGGCCGGATTCCTGAAAATCTCCGCCCTCGGCATTGAAGAACAGCGGGTTCGGGTGACCATCGACTTCGCGGATCCGCCCGAGGCGTGGGCCTCGCTTGGGCATGACTACCGGGTCGTCGTCCACGTGACCACCTGGAGCGCTCCGGACGCCCTGACGGTGCCGGTGAGCGCTTTGTTTCGGAAAGGCGACCACTGGGCCGTTTTCACCGACGAGAACGGCCGCGCCAAAACCGTCGCGATCACCGTCGGCCACCGAAACAGCCGAGTGGCCGAGGTCCTCTCTGGGCTCACCGCGGAAGATCGGGTCGTTCTGCATCCCAGCGACCGAGTGGCCGATGGAGGCAGGATCGCGATGCGCGCCGGACCGTAGGTGGCGGTCCGTTGGTAAGTGGTCCGCTTGTTGATGCAAAGCAGAAGACCGGCGAATCCTCGATTTCGCCTCGGGGTCAAAAGCGGCGGTCGGGGCAGGTGCGGCCCCGTGTCCGGTCAACTGCTAACAGCAGACATCCAAACCGGCTCAGTAGTTTTCAGCTCAGGGCTAGAAGCGGATATGGCTGCTTAGGCGAACGCCGTTCTCCAACATCTCGCGGACCCGGAGCGCGAGCTTCGCCAAGGAGATAGGCTTTTCCAAAGATCCACGCGCGATCACCGTCAGCGGCAGAACGAAGTCTGTGATCCGAGGAGGCTAGGAACGCGACAGAAGCGTCTGCAGCTTTTCGCTCAACTGGTCCTGCGAGAAGGGCTTACCGATAGCAGGGACATCTCTGAACTCCTCCTCGAGGGGCGGTGCGCCATATCCCGTGCTAAAGAGGAAGGGAATCCTTCGCTCGCGTAAGACGCGAGCCACTGGGAAAACAAACTCTCCAGCCAAGTTGACATCCAGAAGCGCCAGATCAAAGGAGCCGGTCGTCGCTAACTCGCATGCCTTTTTCAGTTGAGCCGCAGAGGCAACGACTTTAAGACCCAATTCCTCCAGCATGTCTTCGATCATAAGGGCGACCAAACCCTCGTCCTCGACGAGGAGGACCCTGGCGGCGGATACCTCAGACATTGGTAGACGTGACCCTAATGGGAAACTTCATGCGACAGCGCGTACCCTCCGGCTCGAACGCCAGGTCGAACTCGCCTGCGAGATCATGTTCGACGCAACGCTCCATCAGCCGGGTGCCGAACCCACGCCGCTTGGGTGGCGCGACCAGAGGGCCTCCGCGTTCGCGCCATTCGCATTCTAACCCGCATTGAGACCGTTCGCCCTCCACAGCCCTCCAGGTGAACGACACCGCTCCCCCCGGGGCCGACAGAGAGCCGTATTTTGCCGCGTTGGTCAGAAGCTCGTTGAGCACCATGGTGACGCTTAGTGACGTGCGGGCATCTAGATTGACGTTCGGCCCGCCTGTGACAACCCGCCCGCCGGAGACCGGCGCGACGATATCGTGAACCAGTTGCTCGAAAGGAGCATCTTGCCAATTTCGTCCCGTTAGAAGGTCATGCGCACGCGAGAGGGCCAACAGCCGTCCTGTGAACGTCGGCAGAAATTCCTGCAGATCGGCAGCATGGCGGGCAGTCTGGCTCGCGAGGGACTGCACGGTGGCAAGCGTGTTTTTGACGCGGTGGTTCAGTTCGTCGATGAGCACCTTCTGGGCATTCTCTGCGAGCTTGCGCTCACTGATGTCGACGAGCATGTTGATGGCGCCGATCAAGTTTCCTTCCGCATCGCGCAGCGGCGTCGGATAAGGAATGAAAGGCACGCGTTTGCCGTCTGGACGCTCGGCAATTGCCTCCGCTCCGCGAACTGGGCGGTTTTCACGCAGCGCGACCGCCATTGGACATTCATCGTGCGGCAGAGGCGAGCCGTCGGGCCAATAAAGCTTCCAGGTTACGCACCATTCATCGCCAGGCTGGGGGGTTCTGCCCGCCATCTCGACCGCGGCGCGATTGAAGAAATTGATCCGGCCCTCGGCATCAGTGGTGTAGATCGCGGCGGGCAGAGCCTCAAGGAGATCGCGCATGCGCTGCTCGCCTTCACGCAGTCGATCCTCCAGCTGTTTCGTAGCGGTGACGTCCTGGGCAACACGCACGCCATAGAGAAAGCGACCACTCGGGTCGCGCACCGTCGAACTCGAGATATCGAGGTGGCGCACAGAGCCGTCGGGCCGAAGCGCACGCTTGCGGATCTTGTAGTTCTCGACCTCGCCGCGCACCTGAGCTGCATAGAGTTCGGCGTCCTTCGCCCGGTCATCCGGATCGGTGTAGTCGAGAAAAGTCATCCCGAGCAGTTCGTCGCGCGAGCGGCCAGTTATTCCGCAAAGAGCATCATTCACCCGCAAGAAGCGCCCGCGCTCGTCCGCCTCCGATATGCCGACGATGGCAGCCTCGTACGTCGCTGCAAGTCGTGCGTCACTGGCCTGACGCGCCTCATTGGCGGCTTGCAAGTCCGTGACGTCGACGGTGAAGCAACGTGTATTGACGAACTTGCCGTCCACAAAACGGCTGTTTGATGTAATCAGCACATGCTTCACCGAGCCGTCTCGCGCTCGCATCCGCGCGGGATAACGTTCGAGCGGCTGGCCGCAGGAAAGGCGCTGAAGGATGTCGCCGATCACGGGAGCGTCGGCATGAAACTCCGCGATGTGACGGCCAATGTACTCCTCTGGGCTATACCCGAGCAGAGCTAATTCGGCTCTGTTTGCGCGAAGGATGATGCCTTCACCGCTGACGATATGAAGACCGACCGCGCTGTTCTCGAAGAAATCCTCCAGGTCCTGCGTTTTCTGTCGTATCTCTTCTTCGATCCGCTTTCGTTCAGTGATGTCTTGAAAGCAGTTGATGGCGCCCTGGATGATCCCGGAGTGGTCGCGCAACGCTCGGATACTGACCAGGGCCGTAAAGCGAGAGCCGTCCGGCCGCGCCATGATGACTTCGGCGTTGCGCGTGGGCGTTCCAGCCCGAACTGCCGTAGCCATGGGACAATCGCTATGGGCCAGCGGACTTCCATCGAGAAGGTAGAGTTGGTGCGAACCGCAGAAGCGCTCCTTTTTACCTAGGTTGGGGGTTCTGCCCCACAATTCCACCGCCTCGGTATTGAAGGCGACCAGCAATCCCTCGGCATCGCAAAGGTAAACCGCCCCAGGAATGGCATCCAGTGCGGCCTGGCCGGCTGCCACCAGTGCCTCGAACTCCGTCGGCTGGCGACGGGAGGAGAGCGGAAATTCCTCGACATTGGACATAAAAAGGGTCTCTCGGGGCGAGAGGAGGCCCACGCCAGGGCCATTCGGTTCGGGAAAAGATTGGCGGACACCCCGTTGGCCGGCCAACAAGCTAGAACGCGCAAGAAGGCCGATGGTTCCTTTTTACCTCACCGGATTCGCCATTGAATAAGGCACTGACGTAAGTCTGACCGAAACTAGGGCCCACAATGGGTCATAAGCAGCGGTCGAGGTGAGCTCGGCGCCGCGTCCGGTTCAGGGGGAAGTAGCGGCCAATCACAATGGCCGCAGCCTTGTTCGGCTTTTGGCCGATTTTATTGCAAAAGTCGGTTGAGTAAGACCTCGAACGGTGATTCCGTTGGGTTGACGCGATTCTCGGCGAGGTCGATCCATGATGGGCCGTCTGAAGAGTGACCAAGGTCAACTGTTCTACGAGTTTCATCTCAGCGACGCGGTCCCCGAAGATCATCTGGTGCGGAGGATCGACACTGCTCTCGATCTGACTTGGCTTCGCAGCGAACTTGCTCCTCATTATTCGTCCACGGGGCGCCCGTCGATCGATCCGGAGCTGATGATCCGGATGCTGATCGTGGGGTATGTCTTCGCGATCCGCTCGGAGCGGCTGATCTGTCGCGAAGTGCAGGTGAACCTCGCCTATCGCTGGTTCTGCAAACTGGGTATCGAGGATGCTGTGCCGGATCATTCGGCGTTCTCGCGTGCCCGCAATGAGCGTTTTCGCGCGGGGGATGTTTTTCGTCGCGTATTTGAACGTGTCGTCGAGGCGTGCATTGCGGCCGGTCTGGTTGGTGGCGAAGGCTTTGCCGTTGATGCGAGACTGATTGCGGCCGACGCTAACAAGCAGCGCTCGATTGCGGATCAGGATTGGCGCAGGGATCGTGATCCGGCGAGGTCAAGCCGCGCGGTGAAGGAGTATCTAGAGACCCTCGACGATACGGCGTGGGGCGCTGCCAGCGATGTTATTCCGAAGTTCGTTTCGCTCTCCGACCCCGCGGCCCAGTGGACCGGCGCTCACAAGGGGCCGGCATTCTTCGCTTACTCCGACAATTATCTCATCGACGTGAAGTTCGGCGTCATCCTCGATATCGAAGCCTCCCGTGCCATTCGCCAGGCCGAGGTCGGCGCAGCAAGGACCATGATCGAGCGAACAGAGGAGCGCTTCGGCATCCAACCGGAAAGGCTTGTCGGGGATACCGCTTACGGGGCAGCTCCGATGCTGAACTGGCTGGCCGAGAAGGGCATCGCGCCGCATATTCCTGTTCTCGACAAATCGAAACGAGATGATGGCACCTTCTCGCGCAGCGACTTTCGATACGATCCGACCGCCGACGTCTACCACTGTCCGGGCGCAAAGCAGCTCGGAACAAGTGGCACCGTGCACGAGGGAAAGACGCTTCTATATCGTGCAAGCAAGCTCGACTGCGATGTATGCCCCCTCAAGCCGCAGTGCTGCCCAAAGGAGCCGTCACGCAAAGTCCCGCGCGATATCCATGAGCATGCCCGAGACGTCCCCCGATCGTTCGCTGGCACCGAGGGCTTTGAGCGGTCCCGCCGCGAGCGCAAGAAGGTCGAGATGCGGTTCGCGCACTTGAAGCGCATCCTGAGGTTTGGTCGGCTTCGCCTTCGTGGTCCACAAGGCGCCCAGGATGAGTTTGTTCTGGCTGCCATCGCTCAAAATCTGAGGCGCCTCGCTTCGCTGGCTGCGCGACCACCACCTGCTCAGACCCTGTGTATTGCGTAGCGTAGGAGTTGCGTTGAGAGCGTCAGGGGCGGCGGGTCAAAGCCGGTCGGCCCCTAGCGAATGGCCGAACGACACCCATCGGTTACAGCCGACTTTTGCAACAAAATCGGCCAACAGCGGATCTTATTCGATAACCTCGTCCGCACCAACCAGCAATGTCGGCGGCACAACCAGATTGAGCGCTCTTGCTGTCCTCAAGTTCACGATGAACTCAAATTTCGAGGGACGCTCCACCGGGAGCTCAGATGCTTTCTCGCCACCCAATATTCGATCAGCTAACTGAACCGCGCGGGGAAAGTAATCCCTCTGGTTGGGCCCATAACTCATCAAGAACCCGCGCCTTGCCGCTTCACCGAGAAACGAGAGGGTTGGCAGATTGATCTGCGTTGCGGCAGCAACAAACTTCTCCGCAACAGGGGTAATCCCAGGGCCTGAGAGCTGGATGATGCCGGTTCTTTTCAGTCCTGCGATGGCTGAGAGCAGACTGGGGAAATCGTCGTTGACGCTAAATTCCAGAACAGTCGTTTCGACCCCCAGGTTCTCGGCAACACGGAGCGCCACGTCGAGCTGGCTTCTTCCGGCTGATGGCTGCCAAGCAAAAGCAACACGGTCCAAAGCTGGAACCATCTCGCGCATCAGCTGAATCCACTTGGCGGCAAGGACAGGTGTATCGAGAAAAAGCCCTGTGACGTTGCCACCGGGCCGCGCAACGCTGCGAATGAGCCCGGCTTGGATGGGGTCAGTCTCCAAATCGAAAGCCACTATTGGAGTGCTTGAGGCCCCGCTAGCAGCCGCGCGGACGGCTTGGGCCCCGACGGCAATCAGGACGCCCACTCCTTTGCCGGTCAAATCTCGGACTAACTCGGGAAGTCGCTGTGGGTCACCCTCTCCGGAGCGGGTCAAAACAGTTTCGCCTTCGACATACCCGAGGCGGCGCCACTCCCCCGCAAGCACCGAGAAGGTAATGTGATTAGGATTTATCGTAACGGGATGCAGATAACCTATCTTGCCCTTAGCGGGCTGAGCGCGAAGCAATTCGGGAAAATATCCCGCGCCAACCATGGCAATGAGCAACAACTCCCGCCGCCTCATACTCGCCCCTAGTTTGGGTACTGGCTGAAACATATGATCACGAGCAGAAACCGAAGACCATAGGGCGGCGTCGTCAAACGAATTTCCGCTATGGGTCAAACTGCGAAGAACTCAGGTCGAGCAAATCTGGTCGCTCTGCCGCATCAGCGGACCTCCGGGAGACGAGGCGCAACTTCGCAGATGGGCCACGAGGACATCCTGTGAGAAGCAGGGGCGCGCCCAGGTGTTCAGCGGAAGCGCTCGCAGGTACCCTGAACGGACTCAAGGGCAAGTGTCAGGACGCTTGAGCCACATTCAGTGGCTCTTAGTTGGGACGGGCCCGCGTTAAGTGCGGACATCTTTACCAGCTTACTGGCCCAATTTCCTTTGTGAACGACCCAGCCCAGTATTAGCTTATAAGAAACCTCTGGGTGAGCGGGCAGATGAATCTCGAAGACTTATACCGGCTTCTGCGCAGCGAGCATGTCCAGGCGCAAGGGATCGTTGACACACTGGAGGAGCCCCTCCTGGTGCTTGACCGGGCGGGCTGCGTCCTTACGGCCAACCGCGGGTTCTATGAAACCTTCAGGGTGGCTCGGGATGAGACGGTTGGACGCAGCCTGTTCGACCTTGGTGGCGGTCAATGGGACATAGCCGAACTCAGGCGGCTCGTCGGCGAGATCATTCCCCGATCTACCGCCGTCGTCGGATATGAGGTTACAGCAGAGTTCCCGACGATCGGTCGACGCACAATGCTGGTCAGCGCACGTCGTCTCGTTCACCCTGACAATAACAGCACCAGCCTCCTGATCCTGTTGGAGGACGTGACCGACAGGCGGCAAAGCGACGTCCAAAAAGACATTCTCCTCGCTGAAACGCGCCATCGGATGAAGAACCTTCTGGGGATCGTACGCTCCCTTGCCAATCAGACGGATGTGGAGGGCCGCACAGCCAACGAATACCGCGATGCCTTCTTGGGACGGTTCCAGGCCGTGGCCGAAGCCGAGACCATCGCGCTGGCCAGCAGCGCTGAAGCCAATCTGAGTGCCCTTGTGGAGCAATCGCTAAAGGTCGCAGGCCCCGAGCGATACCGGGTGAGCCCCGGACCGGCGGTGCGTCTCAACCCACGGCAGATCATGCCGATGAGCCTCATTCTGCATGAACTCGTGACCAATGCCTGGAAATATGGAGCATTCTCCAGCCCCGAAGGAATCGTGCACCTGAGCTGGCGTACGCCGGAAGAGGAGGGCAAAACCTTCCTGCACATCGACTGGCGAGAGGAAAACGGCCCACCCGTCACTCCGCCAACTCGCTCCGGCTTCGGCTCTAGGCTGATCGATCTCAGCGCAGTGCAGGGCTTAGCCGGCTCCGTGGAACTGAAGTATGAGCCGACCGGTTTAAGGGTGCACATCACCGCGCCTGTGGAGTCTTGAACCCCCGGGGACACATTGTGCACGACGCTCCCCGAATCTTGGTTGTCGAAGATGAGTATCTCATCGCATTGGAGCTCGACACCCAGTTAAGGACTGCGGGATACCGCGTGATCGGTCCCGTCCCAGACATTGATCGCGCTTTGAAGCTGTTGAGGGCTGACCGGCCCGACGCGGCCATCCTCGATGTCAACCTCGCTGGAGAATGGGTCACCCCCGTCGCGCAAGCGCTCCGGGCGATGTCGGTACCGTTCATTCTTGCCAGCGGCTACGTTGCCGCCGACCTCCAAGCCCATCCAGCCCTGCGAGACGCGGTCAATGTCGGGAAGTCGTGGAGGCCTGAGTATCTACTCAAGACCCTTCGAAACGCTCTGGAGGGAACGTAAGGACGTTACTCCGTCGTTTGTAGCTGATCCCGACATGTGGAACATACCATGCTTCCGATCCAACTTGGACCACTCAAGCCTCGCCGGCGCTAGTCGCCGGGTCGACGTGCTCTTCTCGACCATCGGTGCACTACCACGCTAACGCGCCGTTGGCTTTCTTCTTGAAGTCTGTCAACTGCTAGGGTACTGTCTCACGTATCGATACTGGCCGAACAACTGTTCCGCTTTCGCCTCAGATCCTGACGGCGCGCACGTTTCAGACATTCTCCAACATCGACTAACCGGACTACTGGCCGCAACTAGCGCGCCAGGTCCTGCGCGCACAAGAAGGAAAACCTGATGAACACCGGTACAGTGAAGTGGTTTAATACCCAAAAGGGCTTCGGCTTTATCCAGCCATCAAACGGCACCAACGACGTCTTCGTTCACATCAGCGCGGTCGAACGCGCCGGCATGGGAACTCTGACCGAAGGTCAGACCCTGTCTTACGATGTCGTCGCAGACCGTCGTACTGGCAAATCCGCTGCCGAAAATCTTCGTGCTGCTTAGTTAAGAGCACGACAGACCTGTCGCTCTAGCCACGGATGTACTGGTAGAGCTTGTGGTCCTGCCCCGCTCCCGAGTTATCGGGGCGGGGTTTTTCATTCAAGCAGGTAAAAAGATCGAAAAGCGGGCGCGACTTGCGGCTTCCTGTTGCGCCTGTGTCCGGTGGACTACGTCAGCATGTTCACCGGCCGCATCGGGAACGTGATTCCTCAGTGCCAAGCAGGAGAGTCAATGAGCATCGTTAAACGTCATCTGGCCGAGCAAGAAGAACGCTTAGTCCTGATCGAGGAAATCTGCATCGATACAGGAGCGCTTGTCCTGGATACCGCCACGGACGAAGTCTACTTTTCCGCAGACGAAGCGGCTTACAAGAACGCCTACGTCGCAGTCTTCCAAGCCTGGGCAAAGGGCACGATTAAGGGCACAGCAGAACAGATATTCGATGCAACCAAATCCATTCTTGAAGACTAGCAAGACCTCCGAGAGCGCCCTAAACATCGAGGAAAATATGTCATACGCCTATAAGCTAAACGAAGAGGGTTCGGCACCAAGCTCAAGGTCCCCAAGGACGCGCCGCAACTGAAGGGCCAAAGATCTACACGATCGTACAGTGCATGCCGATCGAGTCCGATGGACGAGTAAGATACCGCATCAAGTGCAGGTCCGAGAACATCGAGCGCGTGGTTACGGAAGATCAGCTTTCGTATTTTCACTGATCTCCGCATCTTTCCCGCAAGCGTCCATCAGACAATGCCAGGAGGCAGCAGGGAGGAAAAATGTCAGACCGGCGGGAGCTCTATCGGAGCCCGAACGGGGACGCATGGTTCATCGCACGCGAGCCCGCAAACGGTTACGCTTTCATCATCCACCAACCCAATGCGCCCTCTGGTGGCCGGCTCTCTCACATCGAGCTGGGTGAGTTCTTGCGTGACGGGAAGGGACCCGAACAGCAAGCATTGTTGCGATTGATCGGAACGCTGGTCGAGGTCCCGCCGTTTGCGTAGGATCCTTGCACTCATCGCTCACGGCCAACTCGCCTAATGACGCCTGATGGCCCACTTCAAGGCTGCCGCCAACTTGTAAGCGAGTTTAACACTTCTTTGTGAGTCGACACGTTGGGCTACCGGCCGCGGGAATTACCTGCGGGCCACGAGCGTTCAGCCCCCGCTTGCCGCGAGAGTCTCGGCCGCCCGCGAGCGAATCTTCTGAGCACGAAGCGCCGGGCGCGCCCTAAGGGGTCACCGAGTCACTTCGCGTAACCCTGTGATCGGAGCCAAGCGATCCGACGCTCTCCATTCATCCACTCGTCAATATCGGCTTTGCTCGCGAAGCCCGTAATCTCTCGCGCTTCTGTGCCCGGGTACTCGGCAATGATAGCCCAATCGCCCTCGGATTTACGGACTGGTTTGAAGCTCACTTTTATTTTTGCCATGCCGAATTATGTCAGAAGGCGGTCGAAAAGGGAACCTCGTTCGAGCCATATCCGGCCTGGTGAATAGTAGAACTCGCTCCACCGAGGATCTCTTAATCTGGAGCGATCCTGTAAACATCGCCGGGTTCGAGGTCGAGCTCCTCGAACATCCTCTGCTGCTTTTCAGTCAGGACGGCCGGCACAATTTCCGCGGTCCAGCCTTCGGGAACGGCAGCAAGCACTAGCGTCAATGCCTGTTTGGGTTTGGCAAAGGCGAGCCACATCTGCTTCGTTGGCTTCGGAGCGTCGTCCGAAGTCACCTCAACGATAGTGAATGAAGTGCCGAACGACTCTGCCATCAAGGGCTAATCCGCGGAATTGCTAAGCGTTGCAATAACTAGCTGGGTCGCGGAAGGCGGACGGGTCCAGCAATCAATTTATAGGTGGGCACCCAGGCGGTGTTCCACGATTCCGTGGTCTCGCCGCAAACCGAGCACTCGAAGCTGGCGATCTGCCGACCGGGGGCCATGGCCTCGTTTCGGCTATAGACTGCTCCACAGTGGCAGGTTCGGTAGTGGGAATCGGGCATCCCCCATTATGCACTCATGAGGCAAAACAGGCGACTGCGAAATCGACCAGGCCGCTGAGGATGGAAGCAGGACAGCTGGCAAAACCGGGAGAACCTGGCCAAAACTGGAACGTCCGATGGCTAAGGCTCCGCCATGCGGGCGCCGCCTTGCCCCCAGCTCTGCATATAATTACGCTCCACACGAAGCTCATTGAATACTGGCAGAAACTTCACATGCCACCGACGACACGCGAGTACATTGATTTTTGGGTCGAGAACAGCGTTCACGCTGCGGAGCAATATGGGACGCCGGGCGCTTCACAAAGCGTGGACGTATTAGTTGATCGCCTCGTTGAGGGGGCCGAGAGTCAAAACATCCCGCGGGAGGCCCTTGAAAAAGAGGTCGGTGATCTAAAGCAGTACATCAAGGGAAAACTCGCCACTGCTAACCAGATTGAGCAGGATCGTCGCAAGTGACTCTGCCAACGGAGAGTCGACGAAGTCGCGTCTAACTTAGCTCCGATCAGGATAGGCACTGCGAGAACGGCCATGGCGATGCGAGTGGAAATAAAGCGAGTGATACATGCTGCAACACCCGGTATGCCGCAGCAGCTCTACTCGACACTGCCGGTGCTAGGCGAGCTCCTTAGCAACGCACTCGACAGAATCGATGAACTCGAGAAGAAGGCCAACGATCAAACGGCAGACAAGCGCTGATCGCCCGCCCGATTTGATTGCTCAAGCTTTTTCCCGGCGCCTAGAACGGCGTCAGGTCAGCCACAGGCGAGGTCCGCAATGGGTCAAAAGCGCGGGTTTGAACGGCGCCGTGTCACTTCCGGTGTGCCCCGATCAGCAGACCATATCTGAGCCGAACCGAACTTCGCCATCGGGCCAACCACCGACTACGCAGCGGGCGCGTCAAGGCCGTGTGGCAGCATGACCTGTATAACGTTCTGCCCTTCCGGTGGATTGGCGCGAGATATGTCCTTTCCCGTGCACATCCTCAACTAGAACTGCCTTTCCAGCCGAGACACGTCGAACCTCTCCGTCACTCGTTTCAAACTCGACCTCGCCATCCAGCCAGATGGCTAGGAGCCGGCCCGGTGAATTATGAAAGTCCGCTTCGCGCGCCCCTGGAGGGATATGAACAAAACGAACTCGCGAAGCTTCGTAGAAAGCGGAACGTGCGGATTCATAGTTAGCGGCAGGCGCGCCATTCGGAAACGACCGCGTTAGGGTCGTGGGAACATCAACTTCCCCAAAATGGGATTCGCCGTCTGGAGTTGCATATATGCGCAGGCACTTCATTCCCGGCCTCCAATAGCTCCATCGAGCTTAGCTTATGGCGTGGCCTATGTGCGACAAATGTCGGAATCAAAACCGGCGGTCTAAGGGCCTGCAAACCGATTCCGATCTGCACTCGACACCCGACCCTCGGAGCAGCATTTGGCAGCATCGGGCCACGAGCAGGCCCGTCGCAAGGCAGCAGCTCGCAGCCTTGTTTTATTCGATCGCCTGGTCACCTCCACCGCCTCGCTCGCCTTCGCCTGACAGGCCGCAGGGATTTGCAATTACTCGATCAGCAGCAGCCCGCGCTTCTTATCGCCATCGTACGTATTTACAGCTGCGAACAGCCGTCTTCGCTCGACTAGCCATGGCTGGTAGCTGGAATTGACATCGAGCACCAAAACTAGATCTTCGGCTTCCAGATAGCCGCCAATGGGCGAATGATGTCCAACACCAGCACCAAAAATTTGCGCGCGATTGAAGTTCACGATGTAGCGTCGGCCCAGATCGTTGGAGCGACGCAGATGCTCCAGAAACTGGTCCTCGCTGAGATCACGCAAGACAGTGACTTTGCGGCTCGTGTTGGTCCCCGCGACCTCGGCCAGCTGGTCAAGCGTGAGACCCAGATGCATAAGCCTGTCCAGCACCGCCCGGTGCCGGCCAGCACCTTGCCCTCCGTGCTTGCCGCCTCGCCGAGCGACCTATACGCATTCGCAACAGCTGCAGGTCCGCAACGAGAGCTATTTGATTGCCAGTTAACGTTCCTGTGGAACGTAGCTGCCACTGGCAGGTGCCACGCGCGTTCAATAAGCTCCGGTGTACGTGTTACCGAGGACACTATGGCTTCTGTCGGCACGCGTGACTGACCAACGACAAGGGCCCCGGCATCCAGCAGGCCCGCAGTGACAACCATGCAGATAATGCTGACTGGGCGCCACCGCTTCATGGGTCTGAACCTAGCAGCAGTCCGACTGAGGCTGGCCAGATTATATCCTTAAGCTATTGGCTGGAACAGACCCCATAAATGTCCGTTGAGGGTTCAGCGCATCGCTACGCGCAGCGTGACTTCCGGTTAGCTCTGGTGGACGGACATGTTGAGCGCCGGCGGACGGTCTCCAGCGGGCAGATTCGGTTCTCATAATGCGCAGGCGCAGACGGCCGGTCTTCCTCCAGATCGGAAAGACACGGCGTGCGGAGCAGTTGCCCGGCCCGTGTGCTATTTTCAACCCCGGCGGCTAAGGTAGTGGGCCCTCCGGGGCGAGGCCGCTAGGCGCGCTTGCTACGCTTCGCCGTCTCGCAATGTTTGTTGCAGCCGGCGTCGAGCCGCTTGCAGCAATTCTTTTATGCGGCTCGCCATGGCTTCAACCGCGGAATCCAGCGCGGCACATTAGCCCGAAAGCTCTCGTACTCCGCGCCAAATGTTTGCTTGAGCGTCGGTTCTTCGTAAATCACCACAAAGACATGAAAAAAAAGCCAGAGTAGCGCGCCGTACCAGAGGAGCCGCCAATCACCAAACAAAAGGGCCTGACCAAAAATGACTGCGACGACCGCGATGTAGATCGGATTTCGCACGTAGCGATAAAGGCCAGTCACTACGAGCGTTTGTGTCGGCGCGATCGGGGCGGGCGTCCCCAGCCCCTCCAGCGCAAAACGGGCAAATGAATCCACGAGTCCGGGCACTCCGACGATGATCAATATACCGCCGAGGATGCGGGTTAGATCGACGCCGAAAAAAGCTGGCCGAAATTCCCAATGCGTGACCCACCAAGGAACGAAGCCTGCCAGCACCAACGGCGCAATGACGAAGAACAGAGCGGAGCCCAAGACGGCAATTGCCTTCGACATTGCGTGCTCCCACAACCCGACAAGAATAGCTTAGCAAATCACTTTCTGCTACGTGCATTGAACTCGGCCCACAAACAGTTGTCCCGGCCGTCGGGTTCTCTTCACCTCGCTTCTGATCTTCAGGCTGAGTTCCGAAATGGGTCACAAGCAGCCCTCAGCCGCACCGCAACGAACGGCTCCTGGTTGGCAAGGAGAATCTTCACTTTGCGGCGTTGGTCGGAGCGGCCATGTGTTCGGCCTGTTTGCGCGGTTCACGTGACCGCTGGC
>NZ_JACIHF010000019.1:0-120131 GCF_014198295.1 Bradyrhizobium sp. CIR18
ATCCGACCCCCTCCGTCTTCCGGGAGTCGTCTTCAGAATCCGTCTTGCCTTCCAATGCAATAGCTAGACAAAACCCATATGCGATTCCCCTGCCTGGAGGGGGAGGGTCGATCGCGCGAAGCGCGAGCGGGGTGGGGTGATCTCTCAACACGGGCGCTGTTGAATGCGGAGGGACCGTCACCCCACCTCGGTCCGCATTCCGCTACGCTGCGTGCGCACCGATCCTCTCCCTCCAGGGAGGATGGGGATCGCGGCTGGGGCTTGGGTTTCCTAGACCATGAGCCGGAAAAGTGCGAAGCGGTCTTTCGAAAAGATCACACTTAAGCAGCAAGCCAAAGTGAGATGACGATTCATCGCGCTTTAGTCCGTCATCCAGAGTTCGCGCTTTGGCGCCCCCCGGAATGACGGGGGCGACTACTTCCGCCGCGTCACGCCGTTCGTCCGCAGATACTCGTCCAGTTCAAACCCCAAATCCTCGGCACGATGGAAGTACGCCTCCGCGGCATCCGGGTCCTTCGCCATCCCTTCGCCGCGCGTCGCCATCACGCCGAGCGCTGCGGCGGCGCGGCCGACGCCGAGATCGGCGGCGCGCTTGTACCAGCGGATGGACTCACCGAGATCCTTCTCGATGCCGGGCAATTGCCCGGTGGCATGGAGCGCGCCGAGATTGGCGGAGGCGCGCGGCTGGTCGCGTTGTCCGGCCTGCTTCAGGTAGAACACTGCCTTGTCGCGGTCCCCGATGCCTTGCATCGCATAGACGAACAGCTCGAAATAGGCATCGGCGTTGCCGCGCTTCGCCGCTTCGAGATGCAATGCAAGGCTCTTGGCCACGTCCTTCGGTTGGCCGCGACCGTTGTAGGCCATCAGCCCCAGCAGGTAGCGCACGGCGCCATCGGGGTCGTCGCCTGCAAGCGCTTTCTGCGCGTAAGCATAGGCGTCGTCATATTTCCTGAACGTCCAATAGAGATTATAGGCGGTGAGATAGGCGCCGTAATCCGAGCCGAGTTCGGCCGCGCGTTTGTAGGCAGCGATCGCCGCGTCGCGATCGCGCGGCACGCCCCAGCCGTTCCAGAGGCAGCGGCCATAGTCGACCCAGGCGTTGGCGTGCCCGCCGAGCGCGACCTCATGCAGCGCCCTTGCCAGCGTGTCGCGACTCTCGACCGGCGCCTTGCCTGCCTCGATCGCCTTGAACAGGGCTACCGCGGCCAAATAGAGCTGGTCATCGCGCGACGGCGAGCGGGGTTGGGCGAGGAGCTTTGTGACGGTTTGCATGGTTCCGCTGGCATCATTTGACTTGGACGGTTGCTGCGCAACCTCGGCCACCGCCGCATCGAGCGGGACGGCATGATGCAAGACGAAGATCCCGCCAATCATCACGAGGCAGGAGCCCAGGATTTTCAGATGATTACGAATGCCGCCCTCCCGCGCGCCGGCCGGATGTTTGTCGTATCCCATCCGGTACACGAGATCGGAGCATGTGGCATCTGCCGGAGTGCTGACGCGGCGGGCGATGATGGAATATTACAGGTGTTTTGCCCGACGCTGCAAATGCGGCCTCGGGGGCCCGAAATCGCTCAATCTTTTCAACCCCATCGCTACTGTGCATGGGGTTGTTTTTCAGATTTTTGGTTTTGTAGCCAGAGCGGGGCCTATCCCGCGCCCGCGCGCTTCTTCTGCCAGACCAGATGCACCGCGCAGGTGCAGCCCGGCGGATGCGAGGCGAGATCCTTCGACGTCTCGTCGTTCGCCGCCGTTGCCGCAAAGGCCTTGTCACTGTCCTCTCGCGACGGGATGTAGTTCAGCGCCGGCGCGAGCCAGCGCTCGGCTTCCGCGACGCTCATGCCCTTGCGCGCGGCGTAGTCCTCGACCTGGTCGCGCTCGATCTTGCCGACGCCGAAATAATAGCTCTCGGGGCTGGCGAAATAGAGCCCGGACACGCTGGAGCCTGGCCACATCGCAAAGCTCTCGGTCAGCTTCACGCCGCAGGTCGCTTCCGCATCGAGCAGCTCGAACAGCGTCGCCTTCTCGGTGTGGTCGGGCTGCGCGGGATAGCCCGGCGCGGGGCGGATGCCCTGATATTTTTCGAGGATCAGCTCGTCGTTGGAGAGCGTCTCGTCCGGCGCATAGGCCCAGAACTCGCGGCGCACGCGGGCATGCATGCGCTCGGCGAAGGCCTCGGCGAGGCGGTCGGCCAGCGCCTTGCACAGGATCGAGGAGTAGTCGTCATTGGCCATTTTGAAGCGGTCGGCGACCGCATCCTCGCCGATGCCGGCCGTGACGACGAAGCCGCCGACATAGTCGGGCACGCCCGCAGGCGCGACGAAGTCGGCGAGCGCCGCGTTGAAGCGGCCCTCGCGCTTCTCGAGCTGCTGACGCAGCGTGTGCAGCGTCGCGATCTTCTTCGTGCGGCTCTCATCGGCATAGACCGCGATGTCGTCGCCTTCGGCGTTCGCCGGCCAGAAGCCGATCGTCGCGCGCGCCCGGAACCATTTTTCCTTGACGATGGTGTCGAGCATCTTGCGCGCGTCGTCATAGAGCGAGCGCGCGACCTCACCGATCTTGGCATCGTCGAGGATCGCGGGGAAGCGTCCTGCGAGCTCCCAGGTCTGGAAGAACGGCGTCCAGTCGATGCAATCGACCAGCTCGGCGAGGTCGTAGTCGTCAAAGCTACGGATGCCGAGGAAGGTCGGCTTCACCGGCTTGTTCTTGGCAAAGTCCACCGGCACGCGATTGGCGCGGGCGGCTTCCAGCTTCAGCCGCTTCTTGTCGGCCTGCGCGCGCAGATGCGCGTCCGAGATCTTGGCGTATTCGGCGCGTACCTCGGCGGCATAGGCGTCGCGCTTCTCGGGCGAGAGCAGCGAGGACGCAACGCCGACGGCGCGGCTGGCGTCGTTGACATGCACGACGGGGCCGGCGCGATAGCTCGGGTCGATCTTGACGGCGGTATGCACGCGGCTCGTGGTGGCGCCGCCGATCAGCAGCGGCAGCTTGAGGCCCTCGCGCTGCAGTTCGCCGGCGAAGAACGCCATCTCGTCGAGCGAGGGCGTGATCAGGCCGGAGAGACCGACGATGTCGGCCTTCTCCGCCTTCACCGTCTCGACGATCTTCGCCGCCGGCACCATCACGCCGAGGTCGATGACCTCGAAATTGTTGCACTGGAGCACGATGCCGACGATGTTCTTGCCGATGTCGTGGACGTCGCCCTTCACGGTCGCGAGCACGATCTTGCCCGCGGAGGAGGAGCCTTCCGTGCCGACGCCGTTGGCGAGGTTGCGCGCCTTCTCTTCTTCCATGAACGGCATCAGCCAGGCCACCGCCTGCTTCATCACGCGGGCAGATTTCACCACCTGCGGCAGGAACATCTTGCCGTCGCCGAAGAGGTCGCCGACCACGTTCATGCCGGCCATCAGCGGGCCCTCGATCACGTCGAGCGGACGCGAGGACTGCTTGCGCGCCTCTTCGGTGTCCTGCTCGATGAACTCGGTGATTCCATGCACCAGCGAATGCGACAGCCGCTTCTCCACCGGCCATTCGCGCCAGGCGAGATCGGCCTCCTTGGCCTGGGTCTTGTTGCCGCGGAATTTCTCGGCCAGCGCCAGCAGGCGCTCGGACGCGCCCGGATCGCGGTTGAGGACGACGTCCTCGCACACCTGCCGCAGCTCAGGATCGATGTCGTCATAGACGATCATCTGACCGGCATTGACGATGCCCATGTCCATGCCCGCCTTGATGGCGTGATACAGGAACACCGAGTGCATGGCCTCGCGCACCGGCTCGTTGCCGCGGAACGAGAACGACAGATTGGAGACTCCGCCCGAGATATGCGCGCCAGGCAGGTTCCGGCGGATCCAGCGCGTCGCCTCGATGAAGTCGACGCCGTAATTGTTGTGCTCCTCGATGCCGGTCGCGATCGCGAAGACGTTGGGATCGAAGATGATGTCTTCAGGCGGGAAGCCGACCTTGTTCACCAGGATGTCGTAGGCGCGCTTGCAGATCTCGGTCTTGCGCGCGAACGTATCGGCCTGGCCGACCTCGTCGAACGCCATCACGACGACAGCCGCGCCATGACGGCGGGCGATCTTGGCCTCGTGAATGAACTTCTCCTCGCCTTCCTTCATCGAGATCGAGTTGACGACCGGCTTGCCCTGCACGCACTTCAGGCCGGCCTCGATCACCGAGAACTTGGAGGAGTCTACCATCACGGGGACGCGGGCGATGTCGGGCTCGGCGGCGACGAGGTTGAGGAACGTCACCATCGCGGCTTCAGAGTCGAGCAGGCCCTCGTCCATGTTGACGTCGATAACTACCGCGCCGTTCTCGACCTGGTCGCGCGCGACCTGCAGCGCCGCCGTGTAGTCGCCAGCGGTGATCAGCTTGCGGAAACGGGCAGAGCCCGTGACGTTGGTGCGCTCGCCGACGTTCACGAACGGGATTGCGTCGGTCAGGATGAAGGGCTCGAGGCCGGAGAGCCGCAGGCGCGATGCGATCTCCGGCACGATGCGCGGCTTGTGCGGGGCGACCGCAGCGGCGATCGCCGCGATATGGTCCGGCGTGGTGCCGCAGCAGCCGCCGACGATGTTGACGAGGCCGTCGCGCGCGAACTCGCCGACGAGGCGCGCCATGTATTCCGGCGTCTCGTCATACTGGCCGAACTCGTTGGGCAGGCCGGCGTTTGGATAGGCACACACCAGCGTGTCGGCGACACGACCGATATCGGCGATATGCGCGCGCAGATCTTCTGCGCCGAGCGCGCAGTTGAAGCCGATGGTGACGGGTTTTGCGTGCCGCACCGAATGCCAGAACGCTTCCGGCATCTGGCCCGAGAGCAGGCGGCCGGATTTGTCGGTGATGGTGCCCGACACCATCACGGGCATGTCGATGCCGCGTTCTTCGGTGATCTCGGCGATCGCATAGAGCGCCGCCTTGGCGTTCAGCGTGTCGAAGATGGTCTCGACCAGCAGCAGGTCGACGCCGCCGTCGAGCATGCCACGGATCTGCTCGCCATAGGATTTGCGCAAATCGTCGAAGGTGACGGCGCGGTAGCCGGGGTTGGACACGTCGGGGGAGATCGAGGCGGTGCGGTTGGTCGGACCGATGGCGCCCGCGACGAAACGCGGCTTGCCGTCCTCCGCCTCGACGCGCCGCGCGGCATTGCCGGCGAGGCGGGCGCCTTCGCGCGCCATCTCATAGACGATGTCGGTGAGGTCGTAATCGGCCTGCGCGATCGAGGTCGTGGAGAAGGTGTTGGTGGCGACGATGTCGGCTCCCGCGCGCAAATACGCCGCGTGAATGTCCTCGATCGCCTGCGGCTGGGTCAGGATCAACAAATCGTTGTTGCCGCGCAGGTCGCGATGGAAGTCCTTGAAGCGCTCGCCGCGGAAGGCGGCCTCGTCGAACTGCAGGTTCTGAATCATCGTGCCCATGGCGCCGTCGAGCACGAGAATTCGCTCGCGCGCGGCGTTGAGCAGGGCAGTTCGCTTCGGAGAGGTGGATACGGTCATGTTGTCTTAAGCCGCCTTCTGCGCGCTCTTGGCACGGATGCCGAGCAAATGGCTGATCGCGAACACGAGATCGGCGCGGTTCATGGTGTAGAAATGGAAGGTGTCGACGCCGTGCTTGGCGAGCTTCTGCACCTGGCCGGCCGCGACGGTTGCGGCCACCAGCTTGCGGGTCTCGGCGTCGTCATCGAGGCCTTCGAATTTCGCGGCGAACCAGTCGGGCACGGTGGTGCCGGCGCGCGTGACGAAGGCTCTCGCCTGCTTGAAATTGTGCATCGGCATAATGCCCGGCACGATCGGGATGTCGATGCCGCGCGCCCGCACGCGGTCGAGATAGCGGAAATAGAGGTCGTTGTCGAAGAACACCTGGGTGATCGCGCGCGTCGCGCCGGCATCGACCTTGGCCTGCAGCGTGTCGATGTCGTCATCGAAGTCGCGCGCTTCAGGATGCTTCTCGGGATAGGCCGAGACCGACACTTCGATGTCGCCGTGCCGCTTCTTGATGCCGGCGATGAGCTCGGGGGAGCTCTGATAGCCGTCGGGATGACTGGCATAGGGCGTGCCGATGCCGCCGGCGGGATCACCGCGCAAGGCGACGATGTGGCGGACACCGACCTCGTGATAGCGGTCGACGATCTCGTCGATCTCGCCGCGCGAGGCGCCGACGCAGGTCAGGTGCGCCGCCGGCAGCAGCGCGGTCTCCTTCAGGATGCGGGCGATGGTCGAATGGGTGCGCTCGCGGGTCGAGCCGCCGGCGCCATAGGTCACCGAGACGAATTTCGGGTCGAGCGGGGCGAGCCGGTTGATGGTCTCCCAGAGATTGCGCTCCATATCTTCCGTCTTGGGCGGAAAGAACTCGAAGGAGATCGCTGGCCGCTTCAGGTGCCCGTCTTGCCCGTCGGCTCGGGCAGGAATCGTCAGATCGGTCATGGCACCACTCGCTCCAGATGTGCCGCCAGATCCTGGCGGCCGACGGTCAGGTCTAGCTTGGGAAAGCCTATGATAGGGCAAAGGCGGTTTGATCGACAGCCCATCAATGATGGGAAATGGCCCACTTCTACCAGCAATGGCGGAATTATTGAATGTCTACCGGTTTGAGTGGGATACCGGTATCCTCATAATAATTTGACCATTTCAAAGAGTTATAGAGGTTTTGATGGTTGTCTGAGGCAGATAGCGTAGGTGGGCAGAATGGAATCAATGTTGCTAGGGTTGCCTTTAGCCCACCATCTCGGTTCGGTTCGGTCCGGTGCGCGGGCTCGCGGCCTGCACACGTCAGATCTGCGCAGCCGCCCCATTGTCGCCGCGCGGCCCTCCACTAGGTTAGCGCGCCATGATCCCGCTCTCCGTCCTCGATCTCTCCGTCGTCACCACAGGCACCAAGCCCGCCGCGGCGCTGCGCAACAGCATCGACCTGGCGCGCCATGTCGATGGCCTCGGCTATGTCCGGTACTGGCTCGCCGAGCACCACAACCTCGCCTCGGTCGCGAGCCCAGCGCCCGACGTCATGATCGGCCAGATCGCGGCGGTGACGAAGCATATCCGCGTCGGCTCCGGCGGGGTGATGCTGCCCAACCACGCGCCGCTGGTGGTGGCCGAGCGCTTCAAGATGCTGGAGGCGCTGTTTCCCGGCCGCATCGACCTCGGCCTTGGCCGGGCGCCCGGCACCGACGGAGCGACCGCTTATGCGCTCCGCAGCCGACTTGATCGCCGCGAGGGCGACGATTTCCTGGAGCGGCTGCACGAACTGATTCTGTGGGAGACCCGCGAATTTCCCGCAGGGCATCCCTACAACAACGTCGTCGCCATGCCCGACGACACCAAACTGCCGCCGGTCTGGCTGCTCGGCTCCAGCGATTATTCCTCGGAGCTCGCCGCACAGGTCGGCATGGGCTTCGCCTTCGCGCATCATTTTGCGTCCCACGATGCGGTCGATGCGATGGTGCATTATCGCAACCGCTTCCAGCCCTCGGCCTGGCGTGCGACGCCCCACGCGATCCTCGCGATCGCCGTCATCGCCGCCGATACCGACGAGGAGGCCGAACGGCTCGCCAGCTCGTTCGAGCTCAACCGGCTGCGCCGCGACCGCGGTCAATATCTGCCGCTGCCGAGCGTCGAGGAGGCGGTGGCCTATCCTTACTCCGACTCCGAGCGCACCTCGATCCTGCGCAATCGCTCCCGCCTGTTCGTCGGCAGCCCCGCGACGGTGCAGAAGAAACTGCAGCCACTGATCGACGCGAGCAAGCCGGACGAGTTGATGGTGATCACGGCGGTGTACGATCACGAGGCGCGGAAGAAGTCGTATTCACTGCTCGCGGAGGCGTTCGGGTTGGTGAAGCCGGCGGCCGTATAGGAGCTGCCGTGTGCCCCGGACGCAGCGCAACGCTCTTTTCAGCGATGCGCTGCAGAGCCGGGGCCTATCGCAGCCCCGGGTCGCGTGGCTGGGTCCCGGCCCGCGCTTTGCGCGTCCGGGACACGAGATCAATCCTGCTGCGCCTCGTTGAACGTGGCGCGGAAGGGGTGGCCGGGATACACACCGACGATGCGGAATTCGCGCGAGAAGAATTTCAGCTCCTCGATCGCGAAGGCGAGGCCCTTGTCATCGGGGTGGCCGTCGACGTCGGCGTAGAACTGCGTGGCGAAGAAATTGCCGTCGACCATGTAGCTCTCGAGCTTGGTCATGTTGACGCCGTTGGTGGCAAAGCCGCCGAGCGCCTTGTAGAGCGCGGCCGGCAAATTGCGCACCCGGAACACAAAAGTCGTGACCAGCGGGCCGGAGCCTTGCGCGGCCCATTTCGGCTCGCGCGCCAGCACCACGAAACGCGTGGTGTTGTGCGCCTCGTCCTCGATGTCCTCGGCGAGGATGTCGAGGCCGTAGATCTTGGCGGCGAGGCGGGAGGCGATCGCGGCGACCGTCTTGTCCTTGCGCTCGGAGATGTCACGAGCACTGCCGGCGGTGTCGGCATGCACGATGGGCTTGATGCCGAGCTTGCGGATGATGCGCCGGCACTGGCCGAGCGCATGCACATGGCTCTCGACGCTCTTGATGTCGTCGAGCTTGGTGCCCTTCACCGCCATCAACTGATGCCGGACGGGCAAAAACCATTCACCGACGATGAAGAGGCCGGAGGCCGGCAAGAGATGATGGATGTCGGCGACGCGGCCGGCGACCGAATTCTCGATCGGGATCATGCCGAGATCGGCCTCGCCGGAGGAGATCGCCGACAGCGCGTCTTCGAAGGTGGCGCAGGGCATCGGCTCGGCGTCGGGATAGGCCTCGACGATGGCGATGTGGGAATTGGCCCCGGGCTCGCCCTGGAATGCGATCTTCATCTTGCTCATGTCTTAAAAATGCTCCTGGGTCGGCCTTGTAACAGCGGCTCAGGATTTGGAAAGGATGCTGCGGGCGGTTTCCAGGTCCGCAGGCGTGTCGACCCCGCGGGGTACGGTGTCGACGATGGTGAAGTCGATGCGCATTCCCGCCTCGAGCGCCCGGAGCTGTTCGAGCTTCTCCTGCAATTCCAGCGGCGAGGGTGGCAGCGAAACGTAACGCTCCAGCGCCGCGCGGCGATAGGCGTAGAGGCCGATATGGTGGTAACGCGGTCCGTCGCCGGTCGGCGCGGTCGCGCGAGTGAAATAAAGTGCACGCATGCGCCTGCCGCCGAGCGAGGTTCCGATCGCCTTCACGACGCTCGGGGCGAGGTCCTCCTCCTCGGTGTGGATCTGCGAGGCCAGTGTCGCGATGTCCACGGCCGGGTCTTGCAGGGGCGGCAGCACCTCGCGGATGTTGCCGATCGTGATCGTCGGGAAATCCCCCTGCAGATTGACCACGATCTCCGCCTTGCCGTCCGGATCGAGCTTCTGCATGGCCTCGTGGATACGGTCGGAGCCGGAGGGGTGTGTCGGGCTGGTCATCACGGCCTCGCCGCCATGGGCCGTCACGACCGCAGCGATCTCGGGCGTGTCGGTCGCGACTGCGACCCGGCCTATACTTGCGGCCTCGGCGCGGCGCAGCACATGCACGATCATCGGCAATCCCGCGATGTCGGCGAGTGGCTTGCCGGGCAGGCGGGTGGCGGCCATGCGGGCCGGGATCAGCACCAGGATGCGAGGATCGATCATTGGGTCTAGAGATCTGAGGTCAAGAGCCTGAAAACGGGGCGTTTTCCGCGCCGAGAAATGGAGCGGGGACGGCCGAAAGCCGGGTCGCTTATACGGGTTGCCAGACCCCGGGCAAACCGATATCTCAATGGCAAAACTCGGGGAAACGATAAGGAACGTTTGATTCTCCCGAGGCTCGTCCTGGCGGCCGCCCGGCCGCTCGATCCTTCTTGCGGTGTGGGGCCTGGCCGGAAATGGACTCTTTCGAACTCAATAAAATCATGGGTGCCGTGCTTGGTACCTGTCTCTTTCTCTTGGTGACCAGCTTTACCGCCCAGGCTCTTTTCTCGCCCAAGATGCCGGAAAAGCCCGGTTTCGAGATCGCCGTGAAGGAAGATGCCGGCCACGGCAAGGAAGGCGGCGCTGCCGCCGCGGCCTCCGAGCCGATCGAAAAGCTGCTCCAGACCGCCTCCGTCGAAAAGGGCGCAGCGGCCGCCAAGAAGTGCGGCGCCTGCCACACTTTCGAGAAGGGTGGCCCGAATCGCGTCGGTCCGAACCTCTATGGCGTCGTCGGCGAGAAGAGGGGTGAGGGCCGTGGCGGCTTCAATTTCTCCGCTGCCATGAAGGGCAAGGGCGGGACCTGGACGTTCGACGACCTGAACAAGTTCATCGCCAATCCGAAGGGCTTCATCCCGGGCACTGCGATGGGCTTCGCCGGTATTGCCAAGGATTCCGAGCGCGCCGATGTCATTGCCTATCTGAATTCGCTGTCGGAGCATCCTCAGCCGCTGCCGACCGCGTCGAAGTAAGGCCTCAAGAACCCGATCTTGGAATGAGCGGCCAGGCTGAAAAGCCTGGCCGTTTCCTTATCCGGCCTCGCGGTGAGTTTTTCGGGGCGTTTGGCCGCATCCGACGGGCCGTCCGGCCTTCCAAGATGAGGAAAAAGCAACATATTCGGTCGAAACCTCGCCTATATTGGGAACTTAAAGGAGTAGCCTCCTTCAAGACAGGAATGTTGATTTGGCCATTACCCGACGTGATCTCCTGCTCACCGGCACTGCGGCCGCAGCGCTCCCCGCCCTCGGTTCCGTAGCGGGCCTTTCCGTCGTCGGCAGTGCCGAGGCGCAATCGGCGAATGAGCTTCCTTGGCGCCATGCCTTGTCGCTGTTCGGAAAGGTCAAGTACCCCGCAGATTTCAAGCGCTTCGACTACGTCAATCCGGAAGCGCCCAAGGGCGGCGTCGCGCGCCAGATCGCCGTCGGCACCTTTGACAACCTCAACATCGTGGTATCGGGTGTGAAGGGCCAGGTCGCCGGCGCCGTCGCTTTCATCTATGAATCGCTCCTCACGCAGTCGCTCGACGAGGTCTCGACCGAGTACGGTGCGCTGGCCGAAGCCGTCAGCCACCCCGACGATTTCTCCTTCGTCACCTACCGCTTGCGGCCCCAGGCCAAATGGCACGACGGCAAGCCGGTCACCGCCGATGACGTGATCTTCTCGCTCGAGTCCTTCAAGAAGCACCATCCGATGTACTCGGCCTATTACAGCCATGTGGTGAAGGCCGAGAAGGTCAGCGAGCGCGAGGTGAAGTTCGTGTTCGACGCGCCGGGAAATCGCGAGCTGCCGCAGATCGTCGGGCAGCTCATCGTCCTGCCGAAGCATTGGTGGGAGGGGACTGACGCGCAGGGGCGCAAGCGGGACGTGTCCGCCACCACGCTCGAGGTGCCGCTCGGCTCCGGTCCCTACAAGATCAAGGATTTCGTCGCCGGACGGTCGATCGCTATGGAGCGCGTCAAGGATTATTGGGGCCGCGATTTGCCAGCCAATGTCGGCCGCAACAATTTCGACGAGCTGCGCTACGAATATTTCCGCGATGCTACCGTCGCGATCGAGGCCTTCAAGGCCGACCAGGTCGACTGGCGTACCGAGAACAGTGCGAAGAACTGGGCGACCGCCTACGACTTCCCGGCCGTGAGTGAGAAGCGCGTGATCCTCGAGGAATTCGCCAATCGCAGCTCAGGTGTGATGCAGGCTTTCGTGCCGAACCTGCGCCGCGGCAAGTTCAGCGATCCCCGCGTGCGGCGTGCACTTAACTACGCGTTCGACTTCGAGGAGATGAACAAGCAGATCTTCTACGGCCAGTACAAGCGCATCAGCAGCTATTTCGACGGCATCGACGAGCTCATGGCAACCGGCTTGCCGCAGGGCAAGGAGCTCGAGATCCTCGAGACCGTCCGCACCCAGGTGCCGCCCGAAGTCTTCACCACGGCCTACACCAATCCGGTCGGCGGCAGTCCGGAAGCCGTGCGCGACAATCTGCGCGAGGCGCTGCGCCTGTTCAAGGAGGCCGGCTACGAGGTGCGCGACCGCAAGCTGACCGACGTCAAGACCGGCGCGCAGTTCACGCTCGAACTGCTGAACTCGGATCCGAGCTTCGAGCGGATCACGCTGTTCTACAAGCCGTCCCTGGAGCGGCTCGGCATTGCCGTCAACGTGCGGACGGTCGACCCGACCCAGTACGAGAACAGGACGCGCGAGTGGGATTTCGACATCGTCACAAACTCGTGGGGCGAGTCGCAGTCGCCAGGCAACGAGCAGCGCGAGTTCTGGTCGACCAAGACGGCTGACATCGCCGGCTCGCGCAACATTGCGGGCATCAAGAATCCCGCAATCGACAAGCTGATCGAGCGGGTCATCTACGCTACCGATCGCGACGATCTCGTCGCGGCCACCAAGGCACTCGACCGCGTGCTGCTGTGGAATCATTACGTCGTGCCGCAATGGACTTATAACAAGGTGCGTACGGCACGCTGGGATCGCTTCGGCCGGCCGACGGAAATGCCCAAATACGGCCAATCCGGCTTCCCGTTCATCTGGTGGTACGACGCAGAGAAGGCGGCGCGGATCGCAAAGAAGTCGTGAAGGACATTCCCCGCATGACGCAGATGTCACGCCGCCACGTGCTGGCCCTCGGTGTCGGCGGCACCCTCGGGATGTCGCTGGGCGCGCAGCCGTGGCGCGGAGCGCATGCATCGGAAGCGGGGATCGAGGCTCACGGTATCTCGGCGTTCGGCGATCTCAAATATCCCGCCGACTTCCACCATTTCGACTACGTCAACGTCGATGCGCCGAAGGGCGGGACGTTCTCGCTCATTCCGTCGGTGCGCGCCTACAACCAATCCTACCAGACCTTCAACTCGCTCAACGCCTTCATCCTGAAGGGCGACGGCGCGCAAGGCATGGACATGACCTTCGCGCCGCTGATGGTGCGTGCGAACGACGAGCCTGATGCGATGTACGGGCTTGCCGCCAAATCCGTGCAGATATCGCCGGACAAGCTGGTCTACCGCTTCACGATGCGGCCGGAGGCGAAATTCCACGACGGCACCAAGCTCACCGCGCATGATGCGGCGTTTTCGCTGATGACGCTGAAGACCAAGGGACATCCCCTGATCCTCGTGCAGCTGCGCGACATGGTCAGCGCGGAGGCGGTCGACGATGCAACGCTCGTCGTCACCTTTGCCAAGGGCCGGGCGCGCGACGTGCCGCTCTATGCCGCCAGCCTGCCGATCTTCTCGAAGGCGTACTACGCGTCTCGCCCGTTCGATGAATCGTCGCTGGAGACCCCGCTGGGCTCCGGTCCGTACAAGGTCGGCAAGTTCGAGGTCAATCGCTATATCGAGTATGAGCGGGTGAAGGACTGGTGGGCTTCCGATCTGCCGCCCTGCCGCGGTGCCTATAATTTCGATGTCGTGCGCTATGAGTTCTATCGCGACCGCGACGTCGCTTTCGAAGGGTTTACCGGCAAGAACTATCTGTACCGCGAAGAGTTCACCTCACGCATCTGGGCGACGCGATACGACTTCGCGGCGGTGAAGGATGGCCGCGTCAAGCTCGAGATCGTGCCCGACGACACGCCGTCCGGCGCGCAGGGCTGGTTCATCAACACCCGGCGCGAGAAATTCAGGGATCCCCGCGTACGTGAGGCCCTGATCGACGCTTTCGACTTCGAATGGACCAACAAGACCATCATGTACGGCGCCTATGCCCGTACGGTGTCCCCGTTCCAGAACTCCGATCTCATGGCTAGCAATGGCCCTCCGTCGCCGGAAGAGCTGAAGCTGCTCGAGCCATTCCGCGGTCAGGTTCCCGACGAGGTGTTCGCTGCGTCCTTCGCGCCGCCGGTTTCCGACGGATCGGGGCAGGATCGAGCTCTCTTGCGCAAGTCGCAGCAGCTGCTCAACGAAGCCGGCTTTCCGATCAAGGACGGCAAGCGAATGCTGCCGAGCGGAGAGGTGTTCAAGATTGAATTCCTGGCGGAGGAGCCCTCGCTCCAGCCGCATCACGCGCCGTATATCAAGAACTTGGGGACGCTCGGCATCGAGGCGAGCCTCCGCCTCGTTGATGCCGTGCAATATCGCTCGCGCGTGGAGGATTTCGACTTTGACATGACGATCCAGCGTTTCAGCATGTCGGCGACGCCGGGCGATGCCATGCGCGCGTTCTTCTCGTCGCAGGTCGCGAACACCAAGGGCTCGTACAATCTCGCGGGCGTCGCCAGTCCGGCCATCGACGCCATGATCGAGAAGATCATGGCGGCCGACAGCCGCGAGGAATTGACCATCGCCTGCCGCGCCTTCGATCGCCTGTTCCGCACTGGCCGCTATTGGGTGCCGCAATGGTACAACAAGACGCACCGGCTGGCTTATTGGGATCAATTCGGTCACCCGCAAAAGCTGCCGCGTTATGCCAATGGCGTCGGCGCGCCCGACATCTGGTGGCATGAACCCGCCAAGGCGGCCAAGCTCGAGCAGGCGAAGTAGCCATGAGTGCCTATATCGCCCGCCGCATCCTCCTGATGATTCCGACGCTGCTCGGAATCCTCTTCGTGTCCTTCGTTGTCGTGCAGTTCGCGCCGGGCGGCCCGGTCGAACGCGTGATCGCCCAGCTCTCCGGGGCCGACACCGGCGGCACTTCGCGGATTTCGGGCGGCAGCGACTTTGCGCAGCGCGCGCCCGGGCAAGTCGGGGCCGGTGGCGACGCCATCAACTCGAAATATCGCGGCGCGCAGGGCCTTGATCCTGACTTCATCAAGAAGCTCGAGGTGCAGTTCGGCTTCGACAAGCCGGCACCGGAACGCTTCGCCCTGATGGTCTGGAATTTCGCCCGCTTCGATTTCGGCAAGAGCTATTTCCGCGACGTCAGCGTTCTGCAACTCATCAAGGAGAAGCTGCCGGTTTCGATCTCGCTCGGCCTGTGGCTGACGCTGATCACCTATCTGATCTCGATTCCACTCGGCATCCGCAAGGCGGTGAAGGACGGCACGCGCTTCGACACCTGGACATCGACCGTTCTCGTGCTGGGCTATGCCATTCCCGGCTTTCTGTTCGCAATCCTCCTCATCATCCTGTTTGCTGGCGGTTCCTTTTTCAACTGGTTCCCGCTGCGCGGACTGACCTCCGACGGCTGGTCGCAGTTTCCCTGGTACTGGAAGATCGTCGATTATTTCTGGCATCTGACGCTGCCGTTGATCGCCATGGGGTTAGGTGCCTTCACCACCATGACGTTCCTGACCAAGAACTCGTTCCTGGACGAGATCCGCAAGCAATACGTCATGACTGCGCGCGCCAAGGGCTGCGGCGAGGGCCGGGTGCTTTACGGCCATGTCTTCCGCAATGCGATGCTGATCGTGATCGCGGGCTTCCCCGGGACCTTCATCCACGCGTTCTTTTCGGGCTCGCTTCTGATCGAGACCATCTTCTCGCTCGACGGGCTGGGGCTGCTCAGCTTCGAGAGCGTGCTCAATCGCGACTATCCCGTGGTGTTCGGCACGCTCTACATCTTTTCGCTGGTCGGCCTCGTGATCAATTTGATCTCCGACCTCACCTATATGTGGATCGACCCACGGATCGATTTCGAGGCGCGGGAGGTCTGATGACGGTTACCGCGCCGACGCCGATCGAGACCACGACCCAGTCCCCGCTGGGCGAGGTCGTCCCGATCACGCGCAAGCCCTTCGCGCCTTCACCGCTCAACAGGCGGCGGTGGCAGAACTTCAAGGCGAACCGCCGCGGCTACTGGTCCTTCTGGATATTCATCGCCCTGTTCGTGGTCTCGCTGTTCGCGGAGTTGATCGCCAACGATCGGCCTTTCCTGATCAAGTTCGACGGCCGGCTCTATTGGCCCGCGTTCGTGACCTATTCGGAAACCACCTTCGGCGGCGACTTCGAAACCGCGGCCGACTATCGCGATCCCTATTTGCAGAAGCTGATCAAGGACAAGGGCGGCAGCATCGTCTGGCCCCTGATCCGTTATTCTTACGACACCCACAATCTGGACCTGCCGACGCCTGCGCCGTCACCGCCGACATGGATGCTGACGGAAGCGCAATGCAAGCCGGTGGTGGAGAAGAAGGGGCTGAAGAGTTGCCGCGACCTCGAATATAACTGGCTCGGGACGGACGATCAGGGGCGCGACGTGGTCGCGCGGCTGATCTATGGCTTCCGCATCTCGGTGCTGTTCGGCCTTTGCCTCACGATCGTCTCGTCAGTTATCGGCATCGCGGCGGGTGCGGTGCAGGGATATTTCGGTGGCCGGGTCGATCTCATCTTCCAGCGCTTTATCGAGATCTGGACGGCGATTCCCTCGCTCTATCTTCTGCTGATCCTGTCGTCGGTGCTCGTGCCCGGCTTCTTCGTGCTGCTTGGCATCCTCCTGCTATTCTCCTGGGTCTCGCTGGTGGGTCTGGTGCGGGCCGAGTTCCTGCGCGGGCGCAACTTCGAATACATCCAGGCGGCGCGGGCGCTCGGCGTCTCCAATCCCGTCATCATGTTCCGCCACCTGCTGCCGAACGCGATGGTCGCGACCATGACGTTTCTGCCCTTCATCGTGTCGAGCTCGGTGATGACGCTGACGGCGCTGGACTTCCTTGGCTTCGGCCTGCCGCCGGGATCGCCTTCGCTCGGCGAATTGCTGTCGCAGGCCAAGGCCAATGTGCAGGCCCCCTGGCTCGGCTTCTCCGGCTTCTTCTCGGTCGCGAGCATGCTGTCGCTCCTGATCTTCATCGGCGAAGCGGTGCGCGACGCCTTCGATCCGCGCAAGACGTTCAGGTAAGGCCATGGATGCCATCAACCAGCCCCTGCTCAGCGTGCGCGACCTGTCGGTGGCTTTCCACCAGGGCGGCACCACCACGCTCGCGGTCGACGAGGTCTCGTTCCAGATCAAGCGCGGCGAATGCCTGGCTTTGGTCGGCGAATCCGGCTCCGGCAAATCCGTCAGCGCGCTCTCGATTCTCAAGCTGTTGCCCTATCCGAACGCCTCGCACCCCTCGGGCAGCATCCGCTTCAAGGGGCAGGAGCTGATCGATCGATCCGAGCAGGAGATGCGGGAGATCCGCGGCAGCGACATCTCCATCATTTTCCAGGAGCCGATGACCTCGCTCAATCCGCTGCACACGATCGAGGCGCAGATCGGCGAGATCATCCAGCTGCACAATCCGACCAGCAATGCGGAGGCGCGCCGGCGGACGCTGGAATTGCTGACGCAGGTCGGTATTCCCGAGCCGGAGACGCGACTGAAGAGCTATCCGCATCAGCTCTCCGGCGGTCAGCGCCAGCGTGTGATGATCGCGATGGCGCTCGCCAACGAGCCGGATCTGTTGATCGCGGACGAGCCGACGACCGCGCTCGACGTCACCGTGCAGGCGCAGATCCTGGCGCTGCTGGCCGAGATCCGCTCGCGGCTCGGCATGAGCCTGCTCTTCATCACCCACGATCTCGGCATCGTGCGCCGCATCGCCGACACCGTCTGTGTCATGAAGAGCGGCGAGATCGTCGAGCAGGGGCCGGTCGAGCAGGTCTTCAAGAGCCCGAAACATCCCTACACGCGCGACCTGCTCGCGGCGGAACCGAAGCCCGATCCGGCGCCGCCGCAGCCGGGTGCGCCGGTGGTGATGTCCGCCAACGAGTTGAAGGTCTGGTTTCCGATCAAGCGCGGCCTGATGCGCAAGACCGTCGGCCACATCAAGGCGGTCGACGGCGTCAGCATCGCCGTGCGCAAGGGCGAGACGCTCGGTGTGGTCGGCGAGTCAGGCTCGGGCAAGACCACGCTGGGGCTGGCCCTGCTGCGCCTGATCTCCTCGAACGGACGCATCGTGTTCCTGGGCAAGGACATCCAGGGCCTGCGCTTCAAGAAGATGCGGCCGTTCCGGCGCGACATGCAGATCGTGTTCCAGGACCCGTTCGGCTCGCTCAGCCCGCGCATGTCGGTCGCCGACATCATCGCCGAAGGTCTCTCCGTGCATCAGCCGGGGCTGTCGCGCGAGGAACGCGAGGCGCGCGTCGTCAAGGCGCTGGAAGACGTCGGGCTGAAGCCCGATACCCGCTACCGCTATCCCCACGAATTCTCCGGCGGCCAGCGCCAGCGCATCAGCATCGCGCGGGCCGTGGTGCTGGAGCCGGACTTCGTCGTGCTCGACGAGCCGACCAGCGCGCTCGACATGCTGTTCCAGGCACAGATGGTCGATCTGTTGCGTGAGCTCCAGCGCAAGCGCGAACTCACCTACATGTTCATCTCGCACGATCTGCGCGTCGTCGCCTCGCTTGCGAGCCACCTGATCGTGATGCGCGGCGGCAAGGTCGTCGAAGAGGGACAGGCCGCCGAGCTATTCAAGAATCCGAAGACCGATTACACACGCGCGCTGTTCGCGGCGGCGTTCCGGCTCGAGACAGCGGGCAACGGGTCGGTGGCGACGTAGCCCGTCATCCCAGGCGAGCGACATCGCGGCGCCCGGAGCGTTTCGCCGGAGCAGGCTGCGCGGGCAGCCCGCCTTGATGTTACGCCGCGCGTTCCTTGTCTGACGCTTTCTCGACCCTGGTCGCAGTGTCTTCCAGGTTCTTGTCGTAATTGGCCTCGAGCCTCTCGATACTATCGGCCCACATCCTCAGCATTGAGACCTGGAAGTGCATCATCGGCTTCAAGGCATTCATGCCAATTGCTGTCGCTGCGGCGATGCGCCGTTGAGGGTCGCGCACGAAACGGTTTGCATTGGTGTCGTCTGCCATGCTGCTCGCTCCTTCGCTCTGGTGGTATGACCTAGGCTATCTGTCCTGTTGTGAACTGCTTGCTTCCAAGCGTTCGGCCAGAAGTTGATCTGCCGCGCGGCGCGCGCATTGGTCGTCATGCAGTTCATCCAGCTTTTTCAAGTAGGCGACCGCGGCTATCTGCAAGAGATCGAAATCGTCCTCGCAGGTGTCGCGAAGATTGGAGATGTAGCTGTAGAGGGCGGAACGCCTGTCGTCGTTCTCGCTGATGCCGCTATGGAGCAGCAAGTAGTTTCGCCAAGCGAACGCACACGCGCCTTCTCTGGCCTGAGAACTCATGGGCACCTCCCAAAGCCAGAGAAAGACTGACGCCGCGTTTCGTTCCGCAAATCTCCTCAGATGTAACGTTGTTCCGTAGCTGCGCCGCAAGGTAAACCATTCTGCCGGTGCTAATGCGCCCGTTCCGTCAGCAACCGCGTCCGAAACCTGTTCGGATGCCGAGAAAAAAGATCGAGTACGATCCTCTCGATCCACGGCCCTAGAGCCGTTTGATCGCAACGACCTCGCTGCCGGCCTGCCTGATCCGCGCAATTGCCGGCTCGATCGGTTCGATCACGGTCGCCATGTGATACGCGTTGGCATGAACCATGGTGCTGCCATCGCGCACGATGGCAACGTGGCCCTTCCAGAAGATCAGATCGCCGCGCAGCAAGCTGCTTCGCTCATGCGGCTCCAGTGCGCGGCCGAGACCGGCCAGTTGCATGTCGCTGTCGCGTGGGCAGCCGATTCCCGCCAATGTCAGCGAGACCTGGACGAGGCCGGAGCAATCGATGCCGAAACTGCTCTTGCCGCCCCAGAGATAGGGCGTGCCGACGAAGCGGTCGGCGACCGCAACGAAGTCCGGCTCGCGATGATCGAGCGGGGCGAGATGCGCCTTCGGCAGGTAACTGCCGTCGCGCGTGACGGCGAAACTGCCGTCCTCGCGCGCCACAGCCAGCCTGGATCCCATCACGAGCGTGTCGGCCGGCGGCAGCTTGATCGAAGGGCCGGGGAAGGCGAACGTCCGCAGCGCGCTGACCACATGGGTCGGCGTCGCCGAGGGTTTCATGAGCGCTGCATCCGGCAGCCAGCCGACATAGCCGTCGCCATTGAGCTGGCCCCACGCCCAGCCCTCGCTGTTGCGGTCGTAGACCGTGACGCGTTCGCCGCGCAATGCCTCCGTCATCAGCATCGCGCCCGAAGACGGCTGCTCGCGCACCGGCGCGACCGGATCAACCACCTCGAATTCTTCGCCGGCGACGAAGCGATCCGCCTCGACCTTGCCTTCGAGATATTTCGCGGCGAGGTCGCCCCGCGCCGGTGTTAGTCGCGGATCATGCATAGCGCTCGCTCAGCAAGGTATAGATGGCGCGCGCGGCCTGGCACTCGCCGCCTTCGGGGCGGGCCGGCTTTGCCGACGGTGTCCAGCCGTAGATGTCGACATGCAGCCAGCTCTTCGCCTGATCGACGAAGCGTTGCAGGAACAGCGCGCAGGTGATCGAGCCGGCAAAGCCGCCGGATGGTGCGTTGGTGATGGTGGCCGTCTTGGAGTCCAGCCACGCATCGTAAGCCGGCCACAGCGGCATGCGCCACAACGGATCGTTCTCCTGCACCGCACAGCGCGCGACATCGGCGGCAAGGCTCTCATCATTGGTGTAAAAGGGCGGTAAATCCGGTCCCAGCGCGACACGCGCGGCGCCGGTCAGCGTGCCGAGGTCGACCAGCAGATCGGGCTTTTCCTCATCGGCCAGTGCCAGCGCGTCGGCGAGCACCAGCCGGCCTTCGGCGTCGGTATTGCCGATTTCCACCGTGATGCCCTTGCGAGAGGTGAAGATGTCGAGCGGGCGGAAGGCGTTGCCGGCGACCGCATTCTCCACCGCCGGAATCAGCACGCGCAGCCGCACCTTCAGCTTCGCATCCATCACCATGCGCGCCAGCGCCAGCACGTTGGCGGCGCCGCCCATGTCCTTCTTCATGATCAGCATGCCGCTCGACGGCTTCAGGTCGAGCCCGCCGGTGTCGAAGCAGACGCCCTTGCCGACAAGCGTCACCTTGGGATGATCAGGATCGCCCCAGCCGATGTCGATCAGCCGCGGCGCGCGGCTGGAGGCCATGCCGACGGCGTGGATCAGCGGAAAGTTCTTCTCCAGATCGTCGCCGACGGTGCACGCGAAGCTTGCGCCGAACTCCGCGGCGAGGTCTTGCGCGGCGGCGGCCAGCTCCGCCGGCCCCATGTCGTTGGACGGCGTGTTGATGAGGTCGCGCGCGAGCATCGCGGCGTCAGCGATCCGCTCGATCTCGGCCGCATCGACGCCATCAGGCGGCACCAGCCGGACGTCGGGCCTGTCAGCCTTGCGGTAGCGCGCGAACCGGTAGCGCCCCATCGCAAAAGCGAGCGCCGCCAGCCGTGCATCGTGGGGTGCATTGGCAAAGCGATAGATACCCGGCGGCAGCAGGCCGGGCAGGGCGCCGGGCCGGAACAGGTCGCGCGATCTTGCCCCCTCGTCCTCGAGGCCGAACAGCACCTGCGCGATTGCGCCGTCGGGCGCAGGCAGCGCCAGATAGGCGCCCGGCTTGGCGGCAAAGGCGCATGCCGTGGCGAACGCGCGTTGCGGCGGCGGCAACGCCTCGGCGACCTGATCCCAGCTCGATTTGGTGACGAAGGTGATCGGGATGGCGGCGGAAGACGTCTCGAAGACAGAGGGCATTGGCGGGTCCGGATCGTCAGATCGAACGGGTTATGCGAACGGATGAGACTTCGCAGAGTTTCGCCGCCGCTGCAATCGGCTTTGCTGTCACCGTGCAGCGAGCCGCTACTCGCGGCGAGTGGGCCATGCTAGGTTCCGGCAACGGTCGCCAGAGTTGGAGATCAGGCGACCGACGACAAGGCGCGCCGGGAGGAAATGCAATGGAATTTGTGTGGAGCGTGGTCACGTTCATTGGCGAGGCCATCGAGGCGATTTTCGGCTATGTCGAGCACCACCATTGGATCTTCGCGTTCCTCGCCGGCGGCTACGTCTTCTATCTCCACGACCGCTCGGTCCACGCGCGGTTCGATGCGCTCGACAGGCGCGTCGACGAAATCCGCAAACGGCTTGCCATCGAATATTGATCGGGCGAGACGAAAACCGTCGTCGCACGGATCTCGTATCTCGTGTTGAGAGCTGCCGTTCGCGCGAGCGGCCTTCGACCTGCTGCTGCTGGATTCCCAACGCGCAAGCCTGACGACGCTTGCGAGCGGAAATTCGACGAGAGCACGGCCCGGGAGCGGTGTTAACCGGCCGTTAGGGTTAACAGTCTATTGCTGGCGCGTTCGGCTCGATCAATCGGCTCGAGAGTCAAAGCGTCATGCGTCTACGGTTCAGTCTTCCTCGGCTTCTTGCGTCCACCTCGCTGGTCGCGGCGGTGGCCATGGGTCTCGGCGGCTGCACGGGCATGTCGAAGCTCTCCGACGTGACGGGCTCGATCGGCGGGCCACGGGCAGAGGCGGCTCCCACCGATCCGGCGCGCGCCGTCGAGGTCTATGGCGAGCGCTACCGCGCCAATCCCAAGGATGCCGATGCCGCGCTCGCCTACGGTCAGGCGTTGCGCGCCAACGGTCAGCGCGCCCAGGCCGCCGCCGTGCTCGAGCAGGCGACCATCGCCAATCCCGGCAACAAGGCGCTGCTCGCCCAATACGGCCGCGCCCTCGCCGACAACGGTAATTTCCAGCAAGCCTACGACGTGCTGTCGAAAGCGCATTCGCCTGACAATCCGGATTGGCGCCTGCTTTCGGTGCAGGGCACCGCGCTGGACCAGATGGGCCGTCACGAGGAAGCGCGCTCCTACTACGCGAGCGCGCTCAAGATCGCACCGGGTGATCCCGGTGTGCTCTCCAATCTCGGCCTGTCCTACATGTTGTCGAGAGACCTTCCGAAGGCCGAAGAGGCGCTACGGCAGGCCTACGCCTCGCCGCGTGCGAGCATCCGGGTGCGGCAGAATCTCGGTCTTGTCGTCGGTCTGCAGGGTCGCTTCGCCGAAGCCGAGACCATCGTGAAGGCGGATCTGCCACCGGATCAGGCCGCGGCCAACGTCGCCTATCTCAAGGAGATGCTCAGCCGCAGCGACGCTCCCCGTGGCGCACCGAAGCGGACGCCGGTCGCCTCGCTCAGCCAGCCCGATTGATCCGAGCTGATCGTCTCTTCTATCGTCTCATGCTGAAAGCGGCCCGCGAGCCGCGTGCGCGGCCCGCGTCTTGCGTCATTGCATCTCGGAGATCTTGATGCCAGTCGGTCCGAGAATGACGACGAACAGCACGGGCAGGAAGAACAGGATCATCGGCACGGTCAGCTTCGGCGGCAGGGCGGCAGCCTTCTTTTCGGCCTCGTTCATGCGCATGTCGCGATTTTCCTGCGCCATGACGCGCAAGGAATGTCCGAGCGGGGTGCCGTAACGCTCCGCCTGCTGAAGCGCGAGACACACCGACTTGACGCCCTCGAGTCCGGTGCGTCGCGCCAAATTCTCGTAAGCGACCTTGCGATCCTGCAGATAGGATAATTCGGCCGTGGTCAGCGTGAACTCCTCCGACAGTGCGATCGACTGTCCCACGATCTCGGTGGCGACTTTCCGGAACGCCATCTCGACCGACATGCCGGATTCGATGCAGATCAGAAGCAGGTCGAGCGCATCGGGAAAGGCGCGCTTGATCGAGAGCTGGCGCTTGGAGATCGCATTCCTGAGGAACAGCATCGGCGCCTGGAGGCCCAGATAGGCGGCGCCGATGCAGATGCCGATCTTGATCGGCATGCCCTGCTGAAGATGCGCGATCAGGAAAACGTAGATGACCGAGCCGATAAAGAGCACCATCGGCGTGACCATGCGGGCAAACAGGAATGTGATGTAGGGCGCCTGACCGCGGTAACCCGCCATGATCAGCTTGTCGCGCGCGGCTTCCTGCGCGAGCCATTTGGTGAGGTTGAAGTCCTCGACGACCTTGGAGACGAGCTGCTTCGGCGTCTGGCGCAGCGTGACCTTTTCATTCTTGTGAAGGCGCTCACGCTCCCGCTGCCGGATGCGCTCGCGCTCGCTCGCCACCGCCTTCATGCGTTTGGAGAGGCCTTCGCCGGCGAACAGCGGCATCACCAGCGTATAGACGGTGGCGCTGGCGGCAATGGCCGCCAGCATCATGGTCATGAAATGGACGTCATGTAGTTTCGCGACGAGAAACTGGACCATACTGCACCGTCAGAAATCGAAATTGATCATCTTCTTCATCACCATGATGCCGACCGCCATCCAGACGACGCAGCCGACCAGCATGAGCTGGCCGGTGGGATGGGTCCACAGCACCGAGATGTAATGTGGCGTCGTGAGATAGACGAGGAACATCACGATCGGCGGCAGCGAGCCGATGATGCCGGCCGAGGCCTTGGCTTCCATCGACATCGCCTGGATCTTTTCCCTCATCTTCTTGCGGTCGCGCAGCACCTTGGAAAGGTTGCCGAGCGCTTCGGAGAGGTTGCCGCCGGATTTCTGCTGGATCGAGATGACGATGCCGAAGAAGTTGGCCTCCGGCAACGGCATGCGATCATAGAGCCGCGAGCAGGCCTCGCCGAGCGGCATGCCGATCGCCTGGGTCTCGATGATCGCCAGAAACTCGCTGCGCAGCGGCTCGGGCGCGTCGGCCGCGACGACCTTGATCGATTCGAACAAGGGCAGGCCCGCCTTGATGCCGCGGACGATCACGTCGACCGCATCGGGCAGTGCCGCCAGGAACTTGGCCTCGCGGCGCTTTTTCAGGAAGCCCAGCGCCCAGCGCGGCAGGCCGAAACCGCCGGCAAAGGCGAGGCCGGCAGCACCGATCAGGCCGCCGCCGGCAAACAGAGCGGCTGCGAAGAACGCGCCCGCCACGACGGCGGAGACGATCCAGAATTTCTGCGGCGTCCAATCGAGCCCCGCCTGCGACAGGCGGACGGGGAGCGGAGCGCTCTTCTCCTGCAGGCGTCGCGCCTCGAGATCCTTCAGCGTGGTCTCGACCTGCTCGCGGCGCGAGCGCTGGGTCTTCTCGGCCTGGCGGGCCGTGGGCGCCTCGGCGCGCGAGATCGAAGCGCGGCGGCTTTCGGCCTTTCGTTCCCCGGACAGCAGCGGATAGAGGAAGACCCAGGCGATGCCGCCGACCGCCGCGGTGGCAAGGAATGCGAGGGCGAGGACCTGCATGTTCATGCTGAACGGCTCACGTCTTCGGCGCGACTTCCGCCGCGTCCAGCGCAGCGGCAAGGCGCTTCTCGTCGCCGTAATAGCGGGCGCGTTCCCAGAATTTCGGACGGCCGATGCCGGTCGAGCGGTGCCGGCCGATGATCTTGCCGTTGGCGTCCTCGCCGACCATGTCGTAGAGGAAGATGTCCTGAGTGATGATGGTGTCGCCTTCCATGCCCATCACCTCGGTGATGTGGGTGATGCGGCGCGAGCCGTCGCGCAGGCGCGCAGCCTGGACGATGACGTCGATGGAGGCGCAGATCATCTCGCGGATGGTGCGTGAGGGAAGCGAGAAGCCTCCCATCGTGATCATGGATTCGCAGCGCGACAGGGCTTCGCGCGGGTTGTTGGCGTGCAGCGTGCCCATCGATCCGTCATGGCCGGTGTTCATGGCCTGGAGCAGGTCGAACGCCTCGGGTCCGCGAACCTCGCCGACGATGATGCGCTCGGGGCGCATACGCAGGCAGTTGCGCACCAGCTCGCGCATGGTGATCTGGCCCTCGCCCTCGATGTTGGGCGGTCGGGTTTCCAGCCGCACCACGTGAGGCTGCTGGAGCTGGAGCTCGGCGGCGTCCTCGCAGGTGATGATGCGCTCGTCATGCTCGATATAGTTGGTCAGGCAGTTGAGCAGCGTGGTCTTGCCGGAGCCGGTGCCGCCGGAGATCAGCACGTTGCAGCGGACGCGACCGATGATCTGGAGGATTTCAGCGCCTTCCGGCGAGATGGCGCCGAACTTGACCAGCTGATCGAGCGTCAGCTTGTCCTTCTTGAATTTGCGGATGGTGAGCGTGGGGCCGTCGATCGACAACGGCGGCACGATGGCGTTGACGCGGGAGCCGTCGGCAAGGCGCGCGTCGCAGATCGGCGAGGATTCGTCGACGCGCCGGCCGACCTGGCTGACGATGCGCTGGCAGATGTTGAGGAGCTGCTGGTTGTCGCGGAAGCGAATTCCCGTGCGCTGAATCTTGCCGGCGACTTCGATGTAGACGGTGTTGGCGCCGTTGACCATGATGTCGGCGATGTCGTCGCGCGACAGCAGCGGCTCGAGCGGACCGTATCCGAGAACGTCGTTGCAGATGTCGTCGAGCAGTTCCTCCTGCTCGGCGATCGACATCACGATGTTCTTGATCGCGATGATCTCGTTGACGATGTCGCGGATTTCCTCGCGCGCGGACTCCGAATCGAGCTTGGCGAGCTGAGCGAGGTCGATCGCCTCGATCAGCGCACCGAAGATGGTCGCCTTGACCTCGTAATAATTGTCCGACCGCCGGCTCTCCATGGCCGGAGGCGGCGGCGCCTTGGCAGGCGCAAGCGGCGGCGAGGCGACGGCCGGCGGAGGCGGGGCGCGCGACACCGTCGGCGCCGGAGCCTGGGCAGGCTCGGGCGACACGGCGCCGGGCTTGGGCGCCCGAAGGTCGGTGTCTGTTCCGCTACGCTTACCGAACACTTAACAACTCCATGCGGCGGCTTATTTTCCCCGCAACTTGTCAATCAGGGGTGAAAGCAGGGACGACTTTTGTTTCTTGGTTTCGCTGCGGCCGGTCAGGCGCTGGGCGATCTGAAGAAACATCTCGATCGACTTGTGGTTGGCGGAGATCTCCGCGATCATCTGGCCGTTGTTGGCGGCCGAGCCGAAGATCTGCGGCTCGAACGGGATCGAGACGATCGGCTGGCTCTCGATCGCCTTGGCGAACTCCGCGGCGGCGATTTCGGGGCGCTTCGGCACGCCGACCTGGTTCAGGCAGTAGAGCGGTGGCCGGTCGTTGGGGCGCGCGACCTTCAACAGATCGAACAGGTTCTTGGTATTGCGCAAATTGGCGAGGTCGGGCGCGGCCACGATCAGGATGTCGTCCGCCCCGATCAGGGCGCGCTTGGTCCAGCCCGACCATTGGTGCGGAATGTCGAGCACGATGCAGGGCATGGTGGAGCGCAGGGTGTCGAACACGGCGTCGAAGGCGTCGGTGCCGAAATCATAGACCCGGTCGAGCGTCGCCGGCGCCGCCAGCAGGCTGAGATGGTCGGTGCATTTCGACAGCAGGCGGTCGATGAAGGCGGTGTCGACGCGATCGGGCGAGAACACGGCGTCGGCTATGCCCTGCGGCGGGTCCTGGTTGTAGTCCAGCCCGGCGGTGCCGAAGGCGAGGTCGAGATCGGCGACGACGGCGTCCATGGCGAGGTCGCGCGCGATCGCCCAGGCGACATTATGGGAGATGGTGGAAGCCCCGACGCCGCCCTTGGCGCCGACCACGGCGATGATGCGGCCGACCGCCTTGGCTTCCGGGGCGGAGAACAGGTTGCAGATCGAGCGCACGACATCGATCGCGCCGACCGGCGCGAGCACGTAGTCGCTGACACCGCGGCGCACCAGCTCACGGTAGAGTGTGACGTCGTTGATCCGGCCGATCACGACCACGCGGGTGCCGGCGTCGCAGACGGTGGCGAGCTGGTCGAGCCCGCCCAGCAGGTCGTTGCGTCCGTCGCTTTCGAGCACGATGACGTTCGGCGTCGGGGCCGAGCGGTAGGCCTCGGTTGCAGCGGCCATGCCGCCCATCTGGATTTTCAGATGGGCCTTGCCGAGGCGGCGGTCTTCGCCGGCCGACTGGACCGCGGCGGCGGTTTCCACGGTCTCGCAGAAAGCCTGGACCGAGACGCGCGGCGCGGGCGCAATATGCTCCTCGACCGGCGGAGGAGCTGCGTCCGGCTGCTCTTCGTGTGTCTGGCGAGCGTAGCTGATCATTTGCCGGTGTCGCTGAGTTTGGCCTTGTCGGCCTCGGGATAGGTGGTCGCCGTCGTGAGACCCTTGCGATATTTCTCGAGAGCGGTGATACGCCGCGCCGTGTAGGACGGAGTTTCAGGCCGCGGCTGCTCGAGGTCCGACGGATTGTCGACCATCGCTGCGAGGTTGCGCTGATAGGCGCAGCCGTAATTGTAATAGTCCTTGTTCTCGAACCATCTCTTGTTCTTGATCGAAGGGCCGACGTCCTCCGGCCACAGGCCGCAGGGACCCGCGACCGCGGCGATCTTGGAATAAGTGAGCCGGATCGGCGGCAGGAAGCGCCTGTCTTCCGGCTGGTAGGGGCGAACGTTGACGCCGCGCGGCGGAACGCCTGCTCCCGCCAGCATCGCCTGGATTTCACGCATCGTGTCCGCGACCGGACGCGCATTGGGCGTGCCGGACGGCACGTCGATACGAATGGCGCCCGTGCCTTCGTGCAACCATGCCGATGCGACACCCATCACATCCGCGCGCTGGGCGGCGGTCAATCCGCCGCGGGCATGGCCGACGAAGACGACGATCGAACGATTTTGTTCCTCGATCGCGATCGGATGGCGCTGCTTGTAGTCGTCGGGAATGGAGGCCGTGACGGCTTCGTCATGCTGGCACCCGCCGAGCGCGAGCGCCATGCCAACGAGCGCGCCACCGAGACGGATGGCGCGTTTGCGAAGCTGGGGTGGTCTTGTGATCATCGTGAAGTCCCCGTTTCGCCTCAGTCGGTGATGAAGCCGTAGGTGCCGCGGTAGTTCTTGGCCGGTTCGGTCCGGCCGGGCACGCCGTAAAGGCGGTTGATGTTGCCGAGCAGCTGGGCCTGTGGATCCGCAGGCGGGGCGAAGCCGTCATCCGGCCGCGACAGGTCCTTTGGCGCCACCGCGCGAACGACATAAGGCGTCACGATCACGACCAGCTCGGTCGCGTTGTTGACGAAGTCGCGGCTGCGGAACAGCGTGCCGAGGACCGGGAGCTGCATCAGTCCCGGCAATCCGCTGATGGCCTGCTTGGTCTGCTGCTGGATCAGGCCGGCCATCGCCATCGCGCCGCCGGAGGGAATTTCCAGCGAGGTCTCGGCACGGCGGGTCCTGATCGAGGGCACCGTCACCGAGTTCACCGAGGTCGAGGTCACGGCCTGCGACAGCGTGATCGCATTCTCGTTCGACAGCTCCGAGACCTCGGTCATCACCCGCAGGCTGATCTTGCCTTCGCTCAGCACCACGGGGGTGAAGTTGAGCGAGATGCCGAACTTCTTGAAGCTGATCTGGGTGGTACAGACATGCGTGGTGGGATCGCACGCATAGCCCGCCGGCACGGGGAATTCGCCGCCGGCGATGAACGTTGCCGATTCACCGGAGATCGCGGTCAGGTTCGGTTCGGCCAGCGTGCGGATCACGCCAGCGGTTTCCATCGCGCGCAGGGTGGCTTGCACCGACGGCGCCGCGCCGAACTTCGTGGTCAGATTGTTGCCGTCCACGAGGTTGTGGCCGAGAGCGGTGAACGGATTCGAGTTGGAGAAGCTCACCACCGACGTGCCGTAGTTGAGGTTCGCGGTCAGGTCGATGCCGAGCTGCTTGACGATGTTGCGCTGGACTTCCGCGACCGTCACCTTGAGCATGACCTGGTCACGGCCGCGGACCACGATCGAGTTCACGACCTTGTCGGCGCCGCCGGCCAGGCGCGCGGCGAGGTCATTGGCCTGCTGCGCTTCCATCGGGTTCGCCGCCGTGCCGGTCAGGACGATGCCGTCGCCGAGCCCGTCGATCTGGATGTCTGAATTCGGCAGGACCTGCTTCAGCGCCGCCCGCACACCGTTGAGGTCGCGCTTGACCGCGATGTCATAGGCCGCGATCTGCTGGCCTGCAGAATCGAAGAACACGATGTTGGTCTGGCCGAGCGCGGCGCCGATGATGTAGGCGCGCTGCGCCGAGCGGACCACCGCATTGGCGATCTTGGGGTCAGCGACCAGCACGTCCTTGATGTCGCGCGGAAGGTCGATCACCACGGACTTGCCGATGCCGAGCGAAAGGAAGCGGGCGTTCATCTGACCGTCGGCGGCGACCGCCGCGCCCGGGCGATAGTCGGCGGCGACCACGGGGGTCAGCACCGGGTTGAATGCCAGCGCGAAGGCGGCCGAAAACGACAGGGCGCGGACCATGGCGGTTCGCATCGTCGCTGAATCTGCCCTGCATTTCATGTCGCCTGTCCTCATCGTGCTTTCGCCGTCGAGCTCGGGATGCCGTAGCGAATGATCGAGACGCCGTCGCGCTTCTGGGCGGATTCGTCGAGCGTGATCTCGCTCATCTTGACGTCGGCAATGCTGCGCAGCGCCAGCGAGAGCGTTCCGGCCTGACGGGCCGAGGAAAGCGCCTGGGTCTGTGCGGAAGTGAGTTCCAGGGTCACGGTCTTGCCGACCACGGTGTTCTGGCCGTCCTTTTCCTTCGGAGCCTGGTCGATGGCGAGGACGCGCACGTTGACCAGGATGATCTCGGACGTGACGACGTCCTGGCCCCCGGCGGTCTGGTCCGGGTTCTTGAGGCGGCGTGTCAGCAGGACATCGACGCGGTCATTGGGCAGGATGAAGCCGCCTGCGCCGGTCTCCGGCGAGATTTCGGTCGAGATGGCCCGCATGCCGCTGGGCAGGATGGCCGCCATGAATCCGGAGCCCTCGGCCTTGACCAGCTTCTGGTCGCGGATCGGCTCACCCTGAATGAAGGGGGCGCGCGCGATCGAACCGGTCACCTGGGTCACGCCCTCGGGACGCTCGTTGCGGCGAATGAAGGTGGCGCTGGCGGTCGCGGCCGGCCAGGTCTGCCATTGCAGATCTTCCGGCTTCACGGTCTGGCCGAGGCCGATGTCGTTCTTGGCCACGAGGACGTCGACGGTCGGAAGCTGCGCGACCGGGGCCGGAGGCGGCGCAGAATTGTCCGAGCCGCTCGCCAGGTACGCGGCGACACCGCCGGCGCAGATGGCGACCGTCAGGACGACAATGCGTGCCCTATTCATACGCTTCACTTTCCAACAAAACGCCGCGACGCTGCCGCCGCCGTAATCGGCAGTTGACCAGCTATTCGTCAAAGCATGGTTAATGAGGCGTATCTAAATCGCCTTAACGCCGGGTTTACCCGGTGCGTTCAGCGCAGCGCGAGGTGAGCGAGATCAATCGCCTTCACCCATTCGGTCTCCGGATAGACCATCAGCGCACTCAGTGCGAGCGCGATGCCGTAGGGGATACCGCTCTCCTTGGCATGCAGCCGGGCGAGCCAGGCCTGACCCGCCAGTCCGTAGGGCAGCGGCCATTGCCGGAACTGGAGCAGGAGCAGCGTCAGCGCTCCGCCGAACAGCGAGGCGTAGAGCAGGAAGTTCATCAGCTGTGCGAAGCCGAACCAGAGCGCGACGGAGGCCGCCACCTTGGCGTCGCCGCCGCCGACCCAGCCCATCGCAAAGCAGGTGAAGGCGATGACCAAAAGAAGCGCGCCGGCGCCGACATGACCGAGCATCTCGTAAGGTGCCATGCCACCGGCGAGGGCAAGCGCGAAGAAGCCGGCGACCAGCGCCAGCGACACGCGGTTCGAGATCGTCATCGTGAAGAGATCGCTCGCGGCAGCGAACGCCATCAGAGCCGGGAAGAGCAGAAGGCGCGCAAGGTCGAGGATCATGGCTGCGTCTTGAGGCCTGGGTTTACCGCGGGAACTGGCGTCGGGCGATGCTAGCCGGCAGTGCTAAACAAACCGACAACGGCAGCAAGGGCGCGCGAGGCTGAAGCCGCGGAAAGCGTCGTCACCAAAGGCTGGCAATGCGCGCGGCGAGCGCGGCCGTCGCAAGCAGCAGCGCAAGGCAGACCCAATAGGCCGGCGAGCCGGCCTGTGCCGCCGCTGTCTCATCCGCCGCGATCGCGGCATCGGTTCTGTACTTACGCAACGCCACTGGAACTCGCCGTCTTCGGAAAAACAAAGGCCCCGGAGATCCGGGGCTTTTGCCGTCGTTCGTCGGTTGCTTACTTCAGCGAGCTGCTGATCGAAGTGAACTTGGCGTTCAACGTGGTGCCGAGGTTGTTGACGACGGTGATGATGGCCAGCGCGATGCCGGCGGCGATCAGACCGTATTCGATGGCGGTGGCGCCGGATTCATCCTTCGCGAAACGTGCAATCAAGTTCTTCATGAACATAACTCCATCTGGGGTGGGGATCGCCTCGTTCGGCGCCGTCATTGACCCGATGACCATGAGAGCCGAGCTCTTTCGGTAGAGTTAATTCGATCAGGCAAACCGGCCTGCGGCGCGATGCTTTGGCCCAGAGTGAATTTCGTCTTAAGGCGGCGCCTGTAATTCGTTCCGGTTCCGGATGTACCGTCGGCGCGGCGCCGGCTTCACGCTCCCTTAAATTTAGCGGCGTAGGCGTAACAGAGCTGGAATTCGCAAGAGAGGCGACAATGTCGAGCCTGCCCATGCAAGTCGCCCTGATGCTCGGCGAGACCATCGTCAAGGTGATCCCCATCACCTTCGCGCTCGCGGCGGTCTTCACCGTGCTCGAACATTTCTGGGCCTGCAATGCCGGCGCGCCGTGGTGGCGCAAGCGGGAGATCGTCACCGACATCTGCTACTGGTTCTTCGTTCCGGTGTTCGCCCGCACCATGCGGATCGGACTTCTGATCGTCGGCGCGAGCCTCGTCTTCAACATCCACGACGCCGACGAGCTCATCGCCTTCTATGACAATGGCCACGGCCCGCTGTCGTTAATGCCGCTCTGGGTCCAGGCCGGGTTGTTCCTGGTCCTGTCCGACTTCATGCTGTATTGGCTACACCGGCTGTTCCACGGCGGCGGGTTCTGGAAGTACCACGCCATCCATCACTCCTCGGAGGAGATCAGCTGGATTTCGGCGGCCCGCTTCCATCCCGTCAATCTCGTGCTCGGCTCAATCGGCGTCGACGTCGTGCTGCTGATGGCCGGCATTTCCCCGAACGCGATGGTCTGGCTCTCCCCGTTCACGACCTTCCATTCGGCCTTCGTGCACGCCAACCTGAATTGGAGCTTCGGGCCGTTCAAATATTTGCTGGCGACGCCGGTGTTCCACCGCTGGCACCACACCTCGCTCAAGGAGGGCGGCGACACCAATTTTGCCGGCACGTTCCCGATCTGGGATGTTCTGTTCGGCACCTTCCGTATGCCCGAGGGTGAACTGCCGCAGGATTACGGCAAGGACGAAGCGACGATGCCGAAGGAGATCGCGGGCCAGTTCGCCTATCCGTTCCGCCGCTAGCCTCCAAGGCGGTAAAACGCCAGTCTGTTCAAACAATAGTCGGCGAGTTTGCGGAACGTTCACGAATTAAGGGCAGGTTAGCCGGGTCGGGCACTGGCTTCGTTGTATCGAGTCGCTTCCGCTGGTTTGTGACGTCCCGGGGGTAAGAGTATGCGTAAGGAATTGCTGCGCCGTCGGGCGCGCGTCTGTCTTCTGGTTGCGGCTGCGGTGCTGGCATCGCCGGCCGCCGGCCTTGCCGAGCCCACCGCCGACACCATCGCCGTCAATGTCGACCAGGCCAAGCTGGTGCGGCTGCCCGGCAAGGTGGCGACCATCGTGGTCGGCAATCCCCTGATCGCCGACGTCACGCTCCAGCCCGGCGGCATGATCGTCGTGACCGGCAAGGGCTATGGTGCCACCAATTTCATCGCACTAGACCGAGCCGGCGAGATTCTGGTCGATCGCCAGATCCAGGTCGAAGGTCCGAGCGACCGGCTCGTCACCGTCTATCGCGGAATCGAGCGCGAGTCCTACAGCTGCGTGCCGCTTTGCCAGCGTCGCGTGACGCTCGGCGACAGCGACACCTATTTCAACAACACGATGAGCCAGGCCGGCTCGCTGAGCGCCAGCGCCAGCGGTGGTGGTGGCGGCGGTCCGCCCAAGTCCAACTAGCAGGACCGATCGGCGGGTTTGCCCGGGCAGGAGCCCGCCAGACCGCTTTGCAGATGCGAAGCAGAGGTCTCGGCGCGCGCCGTGCTTTCCGCGAGCTTGGGATCGCGGCTGGTTAACACGTTCTTAATGGCGCGGTCCGCGGGCTGCGGATCGCCTGAAACACTTAAACAATCAGTTTCCGCTATTGAACGGGACAGTTGACCGCCCGTTGCTGGGGAATTTGACGCGATGCCATCGCCTGCACCTTCGAGATTCACACTCCGGAAAGCGCTGGGCCGGTTTTGCGGCAACCGCCGCGGTTCCGCGGCCGTCGAGTTCGCCCTGGTCGCACCGATGTTCTTCGCGCTGCTGTTCGCCATCATCGAAACGGCGCTCATGTTCCTCGCGAGCCAGGTGCTCGAGACCATCACGCAAAATTCCGCGCGCGCGATTCTGACCGGCCAGGCGCAAGCGCAGGGCGGTTCGGTGGCGGCCTGTCAGACCACGCCCGGCGTGGTCATGGCGTGCGACCAGACGACGTTCAAGGCCTATGTGTGCACGCAGATCCCGGCGCTGTTTGATTGCAGCAAGCTCTACGTCGACGTCGTGAGCACCAGCTCCTTCGGGTCGCTAAGCCTGACGAACTACGGCGATTCCTGCAATTTCAACCCGACCGGCATGCAGTACAGTGCCGGGACCTCCGGCCAGGTGGTCGTGGTGCGGCTGTTCTATCAATGGCCGCTCATCGTCACCGGCCTTGGTTACAATATCGGGTGCAGCAACAAACGGCTGATGGTGGCGACCACGGCCTTCAAGAACGAACCCTTCTGAGACAGATGGATCCGAGCGGACCGATGCAGGCGATTGCGAATATCTGGCGGAATGCATGTAGTTCCGTGCGCGACTTCGTCGCCGACAAGCGCGCGCTCGCGGCGACCGAATTCGCGGTCATCGTCCCGCTGATGCTGGTGATGTTCTTCGGCACCGTCGAATTCTCGTCGGCCGTGGCGATCGATCGCAAGGTTACATTGATCGCGCGGGCGCTGTCCGATTTGACGTCGCAGTCGACGACGCTCGCCGATGCCGACATGAAGGATACGTTCACGGCGAGCATCTCGGTCATCATGCCCTACGACGCCAGTCTGGTGAAGGGCACGGTCTCCCAGATCTATATCGATGCCAACAGCATTGCTACGGTCCAGTGGAGCAAGGCCGGCACCATTGCGAGCGGCGCGACGCAAGCGACGCTGGCGACCTCGGCTCGCAAGGCCGGCGACAAGGTCACCACCATGATTCCCTCGACGCTGTTGATTCCGTCGACCTACCTCATCCTCAGCGAGGCGAGCTACACTTACACGCCGTCCGTAGGCTACGTGTTGAAGTCGAGCCTACCCTTGAGCGATCTGTCCTACACGCGGCCGCGCCAGGTCACCTGCGTTCCCTACAACGGCGTGCCGTCGACGTGCTGATATCCGCGAGCAGGCGCTAAAATGAAAAAGACCGTGCGTTGCGCACGGCCTTCTTGCTTTCTTTGGCTTGCGCGAGCCGATCGGCCCAACGCCCGGAGGCTCAGCCTTCGGAGCGGAGGTTGTCTGCTGCCGACTTGCCGGAACGACGGTCGGCCACGATCTCGTAGGAGATCTTCTGACCTTCACGCAGCGTGCCGAGGCCCGCACGCTCCACAGCGCTGATGTGGACGAACACGTCCTGGCCGCCATCGTCGGGCTGAATGAAGCCGAAGCCTTTGGTCGCGTTAAACCACTTCACGGTTCCCATGCTCACGGGGGTAGTCCCTTCTCAGATAACACAATGTGAGAGCCCGCTTGCGCAGGCCGGTTAGATCGAATTTTTGGAAGGGTCGTCAGCGTGTCTGAACCGGCTGTACCGGTGGATGCTAATGTCGTCCGGCCGAAAATCGATAAATTCATTTTATCGGAATTGGGGTCTCAAAACAATCCGGACATGCACGATTTTTTGATCCGCCGCGATGGCCGCGGCGGATCCACATAAAGGTCGGAATCTTACTTCCGCGCTCAGGCGCCTAGCGACGGCGGAACTGGCCGCCGCGCTGGCCCGGGCGAGGCGGTCCGCCCACGCCGCTGGGACGCTCGTCCTTGTGGCGGAAAATCAGCCGGCCCTTCTCGAGGTCATAGGGCGACATCTCCACCGTCACGCGGTCGCCTGCCAGCGTCTTGATGCGGTTCTTCTTCATCTTGCCGGCGGTATAGGCGACGATCTCGTGTCCGGCGTCGAGCTGCACGCGGTAGCGTGCGTCGGGGAGGATTTCGGTGACCAGTCCTTCGAACTGGATCAGCTCTTCCTTAGCCATGAATTTCTCCAGGTCGTGGACGGCTAGTGCGAATAGGGTTTGCGGTTCGGTTGGCCGTTCGGCCGACTCTCACGGCGCAAAAAGGCAACGCCTTGTATCCCATCAGGTGCCCCGGCGCTATGCGCGGAACGCTGTTCTGGACGACTGCCTGCAGAAGAATGCGTCTTCCCGCTAGAGCGTGGACGACGAGACCCCTTTGAGGCCTTCGGGCCATTGCCGGGCCGCCCGTCAGCATGTCGCGCTTCGCCGCCATGTCGGCCCTCACCGGGGCGTCCATCGCCGTGCTTGCCGGCGCTATGGTGGCGTCCGTCGGCATGTCGTTCGTCGCTGCGACGTCCGTCACCATGGCGTCCCTCGCCATGCCTTGCACCTTGCGGACGCTGGCCCGGGCGGCCTCCGCGACCCTGTCGTTGCTGCGGCGCGGGAGGACCCGCATCGCGGCGGCCGGCGTCGGTGCGGAGATCTTCGCGCGGCAGTGCCACCTTGATCAGCCGTTCGATGTCGCGGAGATAGCTGAGTTCCTCGCCGCCTGCGACCAGCGAGATCGCGGTGCCGTCGGCGCCGGCACGCGCGGTGCGGCCGATGCGGTGGACGTAGGTTTCAGGCACGTTGGGCAGGTCGAAATTGATGACATGGCTGATGCCGTCGACGTCGATGCCGCGGGCGGCGATGTCGGTGGCGACCAGGGTGCGGATCTCGCCCGAGCGGAACTGGGCCAGCGTCCGTTCGCGATGGTTCTGCGACTTGTTGCCGTGGATGGCGCTGGCAGGGATGCCGGCCTTCTCGAGCGACTTCACCACCTTGTCCGCGCCGTGCTTGGTGCGGGTGAAGACCAGGGCGCGGTTGACCGGCTCGTCCTTCAGAAGCTTGGTCAGGAAGGCGGGCTTGGCGGAGAAATCGACCTGGACGATGCGTTGATTGATGCGCTCGGCGGTCGAGGAGACCGGGGTCACCGCGACGCGGGCGGGGTCCCGCAGCATCGCGTTCGCCAGCTCGGCGATGTCCTTGGGCATGGTGGCCGAGAAGAACAGCGTCTGCCGCTTGATCGGCAGCTTGGCGACGATTTTGCGGATGTCGTTGATGAAGCCCATGTCGAGCATGCGGTCGGCTTCATCGAGCACGAGGAATTCGACGCTCGAGAGCTTCAGCCCGTTGCTCTGCACGAGGTCGAGCAGGCGGCCGGGGGTGGCGACCAGCACTTCGACGCCCTGCATCAGCGAGCGGACCTGGCGGCCCATCGGAACGCCGCCGATGGCGAGCGTCGAGGACAGGCGGATGTGGCGGCCATAGGCGTTGAAGCTGTCGAGGATCTGGCCGGACAGCTCGCGGGTCGGCGACAACACCAGGACGCGGGTCGTCTTGGGCTGCGGCTTGATACGGTGCTCGAGCAGGCGGTGCAGGATCGGCAGCGCGAAGGACGCGGTCTTACCGGTACCGGTCTGGGCGATACCGACGACGTCGCGGCCGGTCAGCGCCGTGGGGATGGTCTGGGCCTGGATGGGGGTGGGGGTGACGTAGTTCTCTTCTTGAAGAGCGCGCGCGATGGGTTCGGCGAGGCCGAAGTCCTGAAACGAAGTCAAAAGAGGGGTTCTTTCCATGTCAAAAGCGCAACGCCCGGCGCATTCAGCGCGGCGCACGCAAAAGGGTGTCGAGAAGACACCTGCGTGTTTGGGGTGTCGGATGGCTTGGGAGATATGGGGCAAGCCAGAGGCCCGTAAGGGCTTAAGAACACGCGGCTCGCGACGACCGCTTGATTCGCAAGAGGTCTCGGCCGCTCATATGGAACATCGAGGGGGCGCTTTCAAGGCAGCTCGTCCAAAAAGGCCGGTTGCGGTGCAGAAATAGTTATGCCGGAAATTTAGCCAGAAAGAGCATTTTGCTCAGAAAATGACCAGCCTGCCGCTTTGGCATACATTTGGATTGCTCAAGTTTTGGGCTGGTTCGAGGTCGGGATACTTTGATTTCGGCAAATTTTGTCAGCAAAACCAACTGGTTGGTGGGTGCTCAGTCCATGGCATGGTTCTTGCGAATCCGTTAATCGCAGGCGGCCGTGGGGCCGTTTCGCAGCGTTTTTCACGTCTGCGTCAGGGAGATGAGACACTCATGTTTAGCAAATCCACTCACGATATAGCGGCGTCATTTAGCCGCCGCGGTGTACTCGCCGCGACCGCCGGACTGGTGCTCGGTCTGGCTTCATTGACTGGCGCCAAGGCCGCGGATGACACCATCAAGGTCGGCGTGCTGCACTCCCTTTCCGGCACCATGGCCATCAGCGAAACCACGCTGAAGGACACCATCCTTTTCCTGATCGACGAGCAGAACAAGAAGGGCGGCGTTCTCGGCAAGAAGCTCGAGGCCGTCGTCGTCGACCCCGCGTCGAACTGGCCGCTGTTCGCCGAAAAGGCGCGCGAGCTGATCACCAAGGACAAGGTCTCGGTCGTGTTCGGCTGCTGGACCTCGGTGTCGCGCAAGTCGGTGCTCCCCGTCTTCAAGGAGCTGAACAACATCCTGTTCTACCCCGTGCAGTACGAGGGTGAGGAGAGCGAGCGCAACGTGTTCTACACGGGTGCGGCGCCGAACCAGCAGGCAATCCCCGCCGTCGACTACCTGATGAAGGACGAGAAGGTGAAGCGCTGGGTGCTCGCGGGCACCGACTACGTTTATCCGCGTACCACCAACAAGATCCTGGAAGCCTATCTGAAGTCGAAGGGTGTCGCCCAGGAAGACATCATGATCAACTACACGCCGTTCGGTCACTCCGACTGGCAGACGATCGTGGCCGACATCAAGAAGTTCGGCTCGGCCGGCAAGAAGACCGCCGTGGTATCGACCATCAACGGCGACGCCAACGTTCCCTTCTACAAGGAGCTCGGCAACCAGGGCATCAAGGCAAAGGACATCCCGGTCGTCGCGTTCTCGGTGGGCGAAGAAGAGCTCGCCGGCATCGACACCAAGCCGCTGGTCGGCCATCTCGCGGCCTGGAACTACTTCCAGTCGATCAAGTCGCCGGAGAACGAGAAGTTCATCAAGGCATGGCAGGCCTACACCAAGAATCCGAAGCGCGTGACCAACGATCCGATGGAAGCGCATGTGATCGGCTTCGACATGTGGGTCAAGGCGGTCGAGAAGGTGAAGTCGACCGATCCGGACAAGGTGATCGACGCTCTCCCGGGCATCGAAGCCAAGAACCTGACCGGCGGCGTGTCGAAGATGCTGCCGAACCACCACATCACCAAGCCGGTGTTCATCGGCGAGATCAAGGGCAACGGCCAGTTCGACGTGGTCTGGAAGACCCCGGGTCTCGTCGCGGGCGATGCCTGGTCGAAGGAGCTCGACGGTTCTAAGGACCTGGTCGGCGACTGGGTCGGCAAGAAGTGCGGCAACTTCAACACCAAGACCAACAAGTGCCTCGGTTCGGGCTCCTGACCCGGATCTGACACGCCATACACGCCCGGAGAAGGCGGCGATCCCGCCGCCTTCTCCACTCATTTCTGCCGGGGTCATTCACAGTGCCAGCCCATTTGTCCGCGCGCCTCTGCTCGCTTGCGCTCTCGTTGTTCCTGATCGCGTTCGCGTTGCCGGCCTTCGCCGGTCCGTTCGAGGATGCGGTCGCCAAATTCGCCAACGATGATTATTCCGATACGGACGAGGCGATCGGCGTGGTCGCAAGCAGCGGCAATCCGCTGGCTTTCCCCATCATCAGTGCGCTTCAGGACGGCCGCCTGATGGCCGACCCTGACAGCAAGAAGGTTTACGTCACCGGTACCGACGGTAAGTCGATCGACGCCGCGACCGGCCAGGCGGTGGCGAGCGTTCCCGACAGCGCGAGCGCAGTCCGCCTCAACAACCGCCTGCGCCGCAGCGTCGACGCAGCTCTCGGCAGCCTGACGCTCCAGTCGCCGGACGTCGGAACACGGCTGCAGGCCGCGCAATCCGTCTTCAAGTCGCATGAGGAGACCGCGCTCGAGCCGGTCGATGCCGCGCTCGCCAAGGAAACCAACAGGTCCGTCAAGGCTGCGCTCGGCGACGCCCGCGCGGCCATCCTGCTGTTCAAGTCGGACGCCAGCGAGGTCGAGAAGCTGGAGGCGGTGGCCACCCTCAAGGGGCGCGGCGACCAGGAGGCGCTGGCCCTGCTCACAGGCATGGGCGACCAGCCGGCGTCTGTGACCAAGGCCGCTACGAGCGCGATCGGCTCGATCCAGAATTCGCTCGCGATCTGGTCCATGGTGCAGAATGCCTGGTATGGCCTCTCGCTCGGCTCGGTGCTGCTGCTCGCCGCGATCGGGCTCGCCATCACCTTCGGCGTGATGGGCGTGATCAACATGGCGCATGGCGAGATGGTGATGATCGGGGCCTACACCACCTTCGTGGTGCAGGAGGTGATCCGCACCCGCTATCCCGGCCTGTTCGATTATTCGCTGCTGATCGCGGTGCCGCTGGCCTTTGTCGTCGCCGGCGCGATCGGCGTGCTGATCGAGCGCAGCATCATCCGTTTCCTCTACGGGCGACCGCTGGAGACGCTGCTCGCGACCTGGGGCCTGTCGCTGGTGCTGCAGCAGGCGGTGCGCACCATGTTCGGTCCGACCAACCGCGAGGTCGGCAATCCCTCCTGGATGAGCGGCGCTTTCGAGCTCGGCCAGATCACCATCACCTATAACCGGCTCTGGATCCTCGTGTTCACGCTGGCCGTGTTCGCGATCCTGCTCGCGATGCTGCGCTACACCGCGCTCGGCCTCGAGATGCGCGCGGTGACGCAGAACCGCCGCATGGCGGCCTCGATGGGCATCGCCACCTCGCGCGTCGACGCGCTGACCTTCGGGCTCGGCTCGGGCATTGCCGGCATCGCCGGCGTGGCGCTGTCGCAGATCGACAATGTCAGTCCCAATCTCGGCCAGAGCTACATCATCGACAGCTTCATGGTCGTGGTGTTCGGCGGCGTCGGCAATCTCTGGGGCACGCTGGTCGGCGCCTTCACGCTCGGCATCGCCAACAAGTTCCTGGAGCCGGTCGCCGGCGCCGTGCTCGGCAAGATCGCCATCCTGGTTCTCATCATCCTGTTCATTCAAAAGCGCCCGCGCGGACTGTTCGCGCTCAAGGGCCGTGCGGTGGAAGCATGACCCCTCACATGCTGACGCGCTCGCTGGACCGCGGCGCGACGATCTTCCTTGCCGTCGTCGCAGCCTGCGGCATCCTGATCCCGCTCTCCAACCTGCTGCTGCCCGCGGGCTCGTTCCTGCAGGTGCCGACCTATCTCGTCGCGCTCTGGGGCAAATATGTCTGCTACGCGATCCTGGCGCTCGCGATTGATCTGATCTGGGGCTATTGCGGTATCCTCTCGCTCGGCCACGGCGCGTTCTTTGCGCTCGGTGGCTACGCGATGGGGATGTACCTGATGCGGCAGATCGGCGCCCGCGGCGTCTACGGCAATCCGATCCTGCCCGACTTCATGGTGTTCCTGAACTGGCAGAAGCTGCCCTGGTACTGGTACGGCTTCGACATGTTCTGGTTCGCAGCGCTGATGGTGCTGGTCGTGCCCGGCCTGCTCGCCTTCTGCTTCGGCTGGCTTGCCTTTCGCTCCCGCGTCACCGGCGTGTATCTGTCGATCATTACGCAGGCGATGACCTATGCGCTGCTGCTCGCCTTCTTCCGCAACGACTTCGGCTTCGGCGGCAATAACGGCCTGACCGACTTCAAGGACATCCTGGGCTTCAACGTCCAGGCGGAAGGCACCCGCGCGGCGTTGTTCGCGCTGAGCTGTCTGGCGCTGATCGCAGGCTTCCTGATCTGCCGCGCCATCGTCTCCTCCAAGCTCGGCAAGGTGTTGATCGCGGTGCGTGATGCGGAATCGCGCACGCGCTTCCTCGGCTACCGCGTCGAATCCTACAAGCTGTTCGTGTTCACGGTCTCGGCCTGCATGGCCGGGGTCGCCGGCGCGCTCTACGTGCCGCAGGTCGGCATCATCAACCCAAGCGAATTCGCGCCCGGCAATTCGATCGAGGCGGTGATCTGGGTCGCGGTCGGCGGCCGCGGCACGCTGGTCGGTGCCGCACTTGGCGCCGTCGTCGTCAACTACGCCAAGACGTTTTTCACCTCGGGCATGCTCGCGCCGTACTGGCTGTTCATGCTGGGTGCGCTGTTCATCCTGGTGACGTTGCTGCTGCCGAAGGGCATCGTCGGCACCTTCAACGCGTGGTGGGACTCGTCGAAAGATAAACGCAACGCCGCGAGCGCCGCGGCCGAGGACGGCGTCACCGAACCCAAGATGGCGGAGTAGGCGCAAATGAACGTCATGGACAACCGCGCAACCTCCGCAATGCTCTATCTCGACGGCGTGCACGTCTCGTTCGACGGCTTCCACGCCATCAACAATCTGTCGCTGACGCTCGAGCCCGGCGAGATGCGCGCCATCATCGGTCCGAACGGCGCCGGCAAGACCACGATGATGGATATCATCACCGGCAAGACCAAGCCCGACGAGGGCACCGTGCTGTTCGACGGTGTCACCGATTTGACGCGGCTCGACGAGACCCGCATCGCCGAGCTCGGCATCGGCCGCAAGTTCCAGAAGCCGACCGTGTTCGAGAGCCAGACCGTGCAGGACAACCTCCTGCTCGCGCTCAATGTCGACCACAGCGTCAAGGGCACGCTGTTCTGGCGCGGCAGCAAGGCCGAGTCCGAGCGCATCGACAAGGTGCTGGAGACGATCCGTCTCACCGAGGCCCGCAACCGCCTTGCCGGCAGCCTCAGCCACGGCCAGAAGCAGTGGCTGGAGATTGGCATGCTGCTGGCGCAGGATCCAAAACTGCTCCTCGTCGACGAGCCCGTCGCGGGGATGACCGATGTCGAGACGCATCTGACAGCCGAGCTGCTGAAGGAGATCAACAAAACCCACACCGTGATGGTGGTCGAGCACGACATGACCTTTGTGCGCGAGCTCGGCGTCAAGGTCACCTGTCTGCACGAAGGCACCGTGCTCGCCGAAGGAACCATCGACCAGGTTTCATCCAACGAGCGGGTCATCGAAGTTTATCTGGGACGCTGAGCGATGCTTGAGGTCAAGGATATCAATCTGTTCTACGGCGCGGCGCAGGCGCTGCGCGGCGTCTCGATCTCGGCCGAGCCGGGCAAGGTGACCTGCGTGCTCGGGCGCAACGGCGTCGGCAAGACCTCGCTCTTGCGCGCGATGGTCGGGCAGTACCCGATCTCGTCGGGCGCGATCGTGCTCGACGGCAGCGACATCACCGGCCTCAAGCCCTATGAGCGGGCGCGCAAGGGCATCGGCTTCGTGCCGCAGGGCCGCGAGATCTTCCCGCTGCTGACGGTCGAGGAAAACCTCAAGACCGGCTTCGGCCCGCTCAAGCGCGAGGACAAGCACATTCCCGACGACGTGTTCTCGCTCTTCCCCGTGCTGCAATCCATGCTCGGCCGGCGCGGCGGCGATCTCTCCGGTGGCCAGCAGCAACAGCTCGCGATCGGTCGCGCGCTGGTGATGCGGCCGAAATTGCTGCTGCTCGACGAGCCGACCGAGGGCATCCAGCCCTCGATCATTAAGGACATCGGACGCGCCATCTCTTATTTGCGCAACCTCGGCAACATCGCCATCGTGCTGGTCGAACAATACCTCGACTTTGCTTGCGAACTCGGCGACAGTTTTGCCGTGATGGATCGCGGCGCGGTGAAATTCACCTGCGATCGCGCCAATTTGGACGCGAGCGAGATCAGCCGCCAGATGGCGCTGTAAGCCGTTCTGCCGCGACCGGCTGGGGGAGGCGGATGCGCAGCGACGTTTCGGTCACGTCAGGAGTTTTCGAGGCAAACCGTGCCCGCGGCGCGGTGCGCTTCGACGTGCACGCACGTGACGGCGTGACGCGGCGCGGCGTCTTGCATGAATCCGGCTCGCTGCGCGTGCGCTTTCCCTCACCTGAAGGCGAGGGGCTCTCCGGCGTGTTCGTCAACACTGCCGGCGGCGTCGCCGGCGGGGACAGTTTTGAGATCGACATCGCGGCGGGCCAGGGCTCGCGGCTGACGCTGACGACCGCGGCCGCCGAAAAGGTCTATCGCGCGCCCGGAACGGCGGCGCGGCTGAATATTTCCTTGAAGGTCGACGCGGGCGCGCATCTGTCCTGGCTGCCCCAGGAGACCATTCTGTTCGATCGCGCCCGCGTCCATCGCCGCTTCGATATCGAGCTTGATGAGGCCGCCTCGCTGCTGCTCTGCGAGATCGTCGTGTTCGGCCGCATTGCCATGGGCGAGCGGATGGAGCAGGGCGAGTTTGTCGACCGCTGGCGGCTGCGGCGTGGTGGCAGGCTGGTGTTCGCCGAGACCATCAGGCTCGACGGCAATATCGGCGCAAAACTTGAGCGATCTGCCGTCGCCAAGGGTGGTGCCGCGATCGGCACGGCGCTGATCGTGCCCGGTGACGAGGCTCTGGTCGAGCGCATTCGCGAGGCCTCGGACTCATTCTCCGGCGAGGTCGGAATCTCCGCGTGGAATGGCTTTGCAATGGCCCGGTTCTGTGCCCAAGATGCGGCGCGCTTGCGAGCCGACATGATGGCCGTGCTGGCGCGCACTGGAACGGCCCTGCCGCGACTCTGGCTGAACTGACCGGCTGAATTGACGTGTTGAACGGAAGAGATTCTTCATGAACCTGTCTCCCCGCGAAAAGGACAAGCTTCTGATCTCGATGGCGGCGATCGTGGCCCGCCGTCGGCTGGACCGCGGCGTCAAGCTCAACCATCCCGAGGCGATCGCCATCATCTCCGATTTCATTCTCGAAGGCGCACGCGACGGCCGCACCGTCGCCGAGCTGATGCAATCCGGCGCGCAGGTCCTCACCCGCGACCAGGTGATGCCGGGCATTCCCGAGATGATCCACGACATCCAGGTCGAGGCGACGTTTCCGGACGGCACCAAGCTCGTCACCGTGCACGAGCCGATCAGGTAATTCGAATTCGTCATTCCGGGGCGCCCGCAGGGCGAACCCGGAATCCAGAGATTGTTGATCGAGATCCCGGCCTTCTCGCTGCGCGAGCCCCGGAACGACGAGGAGGATAGAATGATCCCCGGCGAACTCTTCATCCAGGACGGCGAGATCGAGCTCAATGCCGGCCGCAAGACCGTGACGCTGACGGTCGCCAACACCGGCGACCGTCCGATCCAGGTCGGCTCGCACTACCATTTCTTCGAGACCAACCCCGCGCTGAAATTCGACCGCAAGAAGGCCCGCGGCATGCGCCTCGACATCGCCGCCGGCACTGCCGTCCGCTTCGAACCCGGCCAGACCCGCGACGTGCAGCTTGTCGCGATGGCGGGGAAGAAGACGATCTACGGCTTCCGCGGCGACGTCATGGGGAAGCTGTGATCTTAGCAGGAACGAGCGCGGCGCGGCACGGTTGAGGCGGAAACGGAGGTATTTCCCATGCTCTCACCCATCCGCCTCATCTCTGAAGCTGCCGAACTCGCCGCGCAACGTCACAACGGGATGGTGCGCAAGGGACGCGGCAATGAGCCCTACATCAATCATCTCGCCGAAGTCGCGAACCTGCTCGCGACCGCGACCGATGGCGCCGATGCCGAACTGGTCGCGGCCGGCTGGCTGCATGATTCGATCGAGGATACCGACACCACGCGCGAGGAGCTGGCGCAGCGACTTTCCGAGGGCGTTGCCTCGCTGGTCGCGGAGTGCACAGACGACATGAGCCGGCCGAAGGCTGAGCGCCGGCAGAAGCAGATCGAGGACGCGTCCCACAAATCGCCGGGCGCCAAGCTGATCAAGATCGCCGACAAGATCAGCAACATCGGCGCGCGCATTCATACGGATCCGACCACCGAAGAGCGTGACGACCTCGCCGACTACAGCGATTGGGCCGAGCAGGTGGTGGCCGGCTGCCGCGGCGGCAATGCGTGGCTCGATACGAAATTCGATGATGCCGTGAAAGCAGCGAAGGCCTTGCTGTGAGTCACCAAACAATCAAACGCAAACGGGGCTTGTGATGTCCGTCAAGATGAAACGTTCCGTCTATGCCGACATGTTCGGCCCGACCACCGGCGACAGGGTGCGGCTGGCCGACACCGACCTCATCATCGAGGTCGAGAAGGATTTCACCATTTATGGCGAGGAGGTGAAGTTCGGCGGCGGCAAGGTGATCCGCGACGGCATGGGGCAGTCGCAGGTCACCAACAAGCAGGGCGCGGCCGACACCGTCATCACCAATGCGCTGATCGTCGATCACTGGGGCATCGTGAAGGCCGACGTCGCGATCAAGGACGGCATGATTTCGGCGATCGGCAAGGCCGGCAATCCCGACATCCAGCCGGGTGTCACCATCATCATCGGTCCCGGCACCGACGTGATCGCGGGTGAGGGCAAGATCCTCACCGCCGGTGGCTTCGACAGCCACATCCATTTCATCTGCCCGCAGCAGATCGAGCACGCGTTGATGTCAGGCGTCACCTCGATGCTGGGCGGTGGCACCGGCCCGTCGCATGGCACCTTCGCCACCACCTGTACGCCGGGACCGTGGCACATGGGGCGGATGATCCAGTCGTTCGATGCCTTCCCGGTCAATCTCGGCATCTCCGGCAAGGGCAACGCCTCGCGGCCCGCCGCCCTGGTCGAGATGATCAAGGCCGGCGCCTGCGCGCTGAAGCTGCACGAGGACTGGGGCACGACGCCCGCCGCGATCGACAACTGTCTCTCGGTCGCCGATGCTCACGACATCCAGGTGATGATCCACACCGACACGCTGAACGAATCCGGCTTCGTCGAGGACACGATCAAGGCCTTCAAGGGCCGCACCATCCATGCCTTCCACACCGAGGGCGCCGGCGGTGGTCACGCCCCAGATATCATCAAGGTCGCAGGGCTCAAGAACGTGCTGCCGTCCTCGACCAACCCGACCCGGCCCTTCACGCGCAACACCATCGACGAGCATCTGGACATGCTGATGGTGTGCCACCACCTCGATCCCTCGATCGCGGAGGATCTGGCATTCGCCGAGAGTCGTATCCGCAAGGAGACCATCGCTGCGGAAGACATTTTGCACGATCTCGGCGCGCTCTCGATGATGTCGTCGGACTCGCAGGCGATGGGCCGGCTCGGCGAGGTCATCATCCGGACCTGGCAGACCGCGGACAAGATGAAGAAGCAGCGCGGGTCACTGCCGCAGGACAAGGGCAAGGACAACGACAATTTCCGCGTCAAACGCTACATCGCCAAATACACCATCAACCCCGCGATCGCGCACGGCGTGTCGAAGCTGATCGGCTCGGTCGAGAAGGGCAAGCTCGCCGATCTCGTGCTGTGGTCGCCGGCCTTCTTCGGCGTCAAGCCGGATTGCATCGTCAAGGGCGGCACCATCGTCGCAGCTCCGATGGGCGATCCCAACGCCTCGATCCCGACGCCGCAGCCGGTGCATTACCAGCCGATGTTCGGCGCCTTCGGCAAGGCGCGCACGGCATCGTCCGTGGTGTTCACCTCGAAGGCCGCGATCACCGGCGGTCTCGCGCGAAAGCTCGGCATCGAGAAGAAGCTCTATGCGGTCCAGAATACCCGCGGCAAGATCTCGAAGAAGAGCATGATCCACAACGACGCCACGCCCAATATCGAGGTCGATCCGGAGACCTATGAGGTCCGCGCCGACGGCGAATTGCTCACTTGCGCACCCGCCGAGGTGCTGCCGATGGCGCAGCGATATTTCATGTACTGAAATAGCGCCTCGACGCATGTCCCCGGCAAGCGTCCGGGGGCGGCTTTTACGGTTTTGCGTTCGATCCCGCCTGGTCTAATGTCCCGCCCGGTATCGTAACCCAGAAGAAAAGCCGGGAGGATTTCTCGTGATCTATGTCGTTGCCACCCTGACCATCAAGCCCGAGACGCGCGCCGAATTCATTGCAGCCGCCACCGCCTGCATCAAGGAGACGCGGAAGGAGCCCGGCAATATCGCCTATGATCTGCATGAAAGCGTCACCGATCCTGCCAAGATGGTGTTCGTCGAGCAGTGGGAGAACGCCGAAGCGCTGGTGCCGCATCGTGGCATGGAGCACATGAAGACGTTCGGTCGCGTGGCGGTCAAGTGCTTCACGGCACCGCCGAAGATCGAGGTGATCACGCCCGAGAAGGTCGAGACAAGGTAACGGGGTAAAAGCGCATGATCCGGGCGACGCAGGTCAGGGGACAGCACCGCTTCACGGAAGCGCCGGCGGATACGGTGGTGCTCGATTTCGACGACCGTCACCGCCGCCGCATGGCGATGACAGGAACGCGGGGGCTCGAATTCCTGCTCGACCTGGAACAGGCGGTCGCACTGCGCGGCGGCGATGCGCTGGTGCTGGAGGACGGCCGGCTGGTCGAAGTGGTCGCGGCGCCCGAGCCGCTGCTGGAAATCCGCGGCCGCGATCCGCATCACCTCATCCGCGTCGGCTGGCACCTCGGCAACCGTCATCTGCCGACGCAGATCATGGCCAAGGCCCTGCGCATTCGCCGCGATCACGTCATCGAGGCGATGGTGAAGGGCCTCGGCGCGCGCGTGATCGAGATCGAGGCGCCGTTTGATCCCGAAGGCGGCGCCTATGCGGATGCCGGCCACGCGCATGGCCATGACGATCATGCGCATCATGATCACGGGCATCATCATGACCATGGTCACGATCACCACGGCCATGATCATCACGCTCATGACCACCAACACCATGATCACGCCGCGCATGATCATGGGCACGATCATCACCATCACCACGACGAGCATTGCGACCATCCCGACCATCACCACGGCCACAAGCATGCTCATGACCACAAATGAGCCGGTCAACGCCGGCGGCCTCGCCGAGGGCGAGGCGGCGGCGCTGTACCGGCTGATGACCTGGCTGTCGCCGGCGTTCCCGGTCGGCGGCTTCTCCTATTCCAGCGGCATCGAATGGGCGGTCGAGGTGGGCGACATCGTCGATACGGCCACGCTGGCCGACTGGCTCGACGCAATGCTCGGCGACGGCTCCGGCTTTTGCGACGCGACGTTTCTGGTGCATGCCTATCGTGCTGCTGAGATGGGCGAAGATGCGACCTTGCGCGATATCGCCGAGCTCGCCGCGGCCATGGTGCCGTCGCGCGAGCGGCAATTGGAGACGAGCTCGCAGGGCCGCGCCTTCATCGACATTGCCCGCGCCGCGTGGGATGCCGATGGGCTGGATGCCATGGTTGCGGCATGCCGCGCGCCACCGGTTTATCCGGTCGCGGTCGGTGTGGTTGCCGCCATGCACGGCGTGCCGCTGGCGCCGACGCTGCACGCCTTCCTGCATGCTGTCGTCTCGAACTGGATTTCCGCGGCCAGCCGCCTCATTCCGCTCGGCCAGACCGACAGCCAGCGCGTGCTGGTGAGGCTGGAAGCCGCGGTGGCCTCGACTGCGAATCGTGCGCTGAGTGCGACATTGGACGATCTCGGCAGCGCGACCTTCCGCGCCGACCTCGCCAGCCTGCGGCACGAGACACAATATACACGGCTGTTCCGCTCGTGAGAGCGGCGCAGCCCTCAACCCATCGAGAGCGAGCGAATTACATGTCGAAATCTCACGGCCCCTTGCGTGTCGGCGTCGGCGGTCCGGTCGGATCGGGCAAGACCGCGCTGATGGACCTGCTCTGCAAGACCATGCGCGAGCGCTATGACATCGCCGCGATCACCAACGACATCTACACCAAATGGGATGCCGAGTTTCTGGTGCGTTCGGGCTCGCTGACGCCGGACCGCATTGCCGGCGTCGAGACCGGCGGCTGCCCGCACACCGCGATCCGCGAGGATGCCTCGATGAATCTCGCCGCGGTGGCGGACATGCGCGCCAAGTTTCCGGGGCTCGATCTCGTGCTGATCGAGTCCGGCGGCGACAATCTCGCTGCCACTTTTTCCCCGGAGCTGGCCGACCTGACCATCTACGTCATCGACGTGGCCGCCGGCGACAAGATCCCGTCCAAGGGCGGCCCCGGCATCACCCGGTCCGACCTGCTGGTCATCAACAAGATCGACCTCGCCCCCCATGTCGGCGCCTCCCTGGAGAAGATGGACACCGACGCCAGGCGCATGCGCGGCGAGCGTCCCTTCGTCATGACCAATCTGAAGAAGAGCGAGGGCCTTGACCGCATTGTCGGCTTCATCGAGGCCAAAGGCGGCCTGAAACGGACGGGCTGACAGCGCGACGACTTGGCGCATGCTTTTTTCGCCGTTAACCTTGGGGCCGGGCCGCAGCCACGGAACAAATTTCGGACACGGCGATTAATTACCTCCGGTGCCCGGTCAATTCATCCCGGCCAGACCATCGGCCGGGCGGATTAAGCTTTCCAGGCGACCCAAGTTGCGTACCGATGCCTCCTCCTTCATTATCTCTGCCACCGGGGTTCACCCTGTTTCGGCACATGGCCGTTCGAGCGGCGTTCATATGCTCCTTGTTTATTGCCGACCTCCTGCTTTCGCCTGAGTAGTCGCGTGGTCCGGCTGGGTTTCATCATCGGTTTTATCGCTCTGCTCGGAGCCTTGCTCTCCGGGCTTGCGGCTTATCGCGTCCACGACCAGGAGCTGGCGCTGGACCGGATCGCGCTTGCGCGCGCGATCGACGTTCATGCCAGTCTGGTCCAGGACCGGCTTACCGAGCGCGAGCTGCTCGCACGCGTCGCCTCGGGCCTGTTCCGCACACCATCCGTGATCAAGCCGAACATGCTGGAGCCGCTACGCTCGGCCATCTACGCCTTCAAGACCGATTTCGTGGTGGCCGGCTGGATCGCCCGGCTGAAGCCGAACGAGCTTACGGCGGCGCAGGCCGCCATTGGAGGCGCCGGCTTCCCCAATCCGAAGATCCGCACCTTTGACGACAAGCCGATCAATCCGGCCGAGATCACCCAGCCGATCGATGTGCTGTTGGATCTCGAGCCGCGCAGCGACGAGACCAAGGCTCTGCCTGGCCGTAGTTACGACCAGGATCAGGTTCGCAGCGCCATGTTGACACGGGCCCGGCTCGAGAAGCGGTCGGTGGCTTCGGACCCAATTCCGCTGTTGCGCGGCAACGGGCCGGTCGGGATCATTGTGGCAGCTCCCGTCATTCCCGAGGGTGCGACCGAGCCAGCCGGGTTCGTCACGTTTTCCTACGAACTCGCCTCGCTGATGCTGACCAATGACGATATGTCGTTGTTCTCGGTCGCGCTCAGGGACCCGCGCAAGGAAGGCGGCGAGCTCGTTGCCAACGACCAGGGCATCGTCTCCACGCGCATGACGACGACGGACGGGCCGACGCCATCGGCGACGCGCACGGTGAGCTTCGGCGGCCGTGACTGGCAGCTGGGTTATTACGCCAAGACCAACTCGGCGCGTCGCGCCGAGCAGACCGCGATCATCGTGGCGGCGATCGGCTTTGCGATCACTGCGATGGTGTGCGGCCTGTTCGGCTATGTCGCCTACAACAATCTGCGGCTCAGCCGGGAAATCCAGGTCAGAATCGGCTTCGAGCGCCGGCTGACCGCGGTGATCGACGAGCTCAACCACCGGGTCAAGAATATCCTTGCAGTGATCCAGTCGATCGTGACGCGCACCTTGCGTCACGGCTCGGACATCGACGTCGCCCGCGAGCTTCTGATCGGGCGCATCCATGCCATGTCCAACGTGGTCTCGCTGCTCAGCGAGAGCCAGTGGCAGGGCGTCAAGCTGAAGGGCCTGTTCGAGGCGCGCGCCATCCCCCATGCTGACCGCATCGCCGTCACGGGGCCTGATATCGCGGTCAGCGCGCGCGCGGCGCAGAGCCTTTCGCTGCTGTTCTTCGAACTCGCCTCACATTCCGACGAGGGCCTGTCGCTGGTTGGAAAACATCCGCACATCACCGCCAGCTGGACGGTGACGGGCGAGGGAGCCGACGAGGTCTTCCATTTCCGCTGGGAGGAGCTCAACACCAGCGAGGCGACCCGCCGCCCCGATTCCGATTTTGGCCTGATCCTGCTCGACCGTGTCGCCCCCGAAGCGCTCGGTGGCACCGCCAAGCGCTATTTTACCGACGCCTCCTATGTCTACGAGCTGACCGCGCCGATGGAGACGGTGATCGACATGACCGAGCGCGACCGCACGGACAAGATCTCCGCGCCGGTGAGGCCTGCGCGATAGAAGCCGCCGGCTTAAGCCTCGGCCTAATCCTGGGGCCTAACCCTTGGGGCTTAACCCTTGGGCCGCAACACCAGGTCGACCAGATTGCGGGCGTAGGCGGGCGTGATGGGCGCGATGCCGAAGACGTAGCGATAGAACAGGCTGCCATAGATCGCGTCGTAAAGATCCTCAGCCTGCCCTTCGGCCAGGATGCTGCCGTCGTTCTGGCCTGCCGCGATCATCTCGACCAGCGCGTCACGACGGAATTGCAGATAGCGGGCATAGAACAGCTCGGCCGAGCCGGTTTTGGAAATGCATTCGGAGATCACCGCGAGCTGGACCTTGCCGAACTCGCCCTGGAGCGCCTCGGCGTAGGCTGCGGCATGGCGGCGGGCGCGTGCCGCGGGGTTGCCGGAGCCCTCCGGGGGCAGCGGCAGCATCTGCGCGGCATGTTGAAGAAAGGCGTCGATCAGGAGCGCCTCGCGGGACGGCCACCATTTGTAGATCGTCATCTTGGAGACGCTGGAGTGGCGGGCGACCGCGTCGATGGTGGTAGCGGCAAGGCCGGTCGAAGCCATCAGCGCATAGGCGCTTTCGAGAATCGCGTTGCTGGTCTCGATCGACCGAGGCCGGCCGCGCCGGGGCGTGCTCTCGGTCTCCCCACCCCCGCTTTTCACCATCGCCACGCCCGGTCTCCTCACGCAGAGCTTCTCCGCATAGCGCAGCCGCTGCTTTCGGCCTAGCAGAATCGCACGATTCTCTGGCCAGAGTGTTTTCGAGCGAAGTGGATCCCGGCTCGCGTGGAACCTAAAGCGCGATGACGATTCCTCCTCATCGCATCGCGCATTAGGTCTGCTGCCGCAAGACCTTCGGCAGATCCTGCCACTTCGACCAGGCGACGTAGTAGGCCACCGCGGTCATCGCGGCGAAGCCGGCGAGGCTCACCACGATCTGCATCACCACCAGATTGGCGCTGGTGATCAGGATGAGATGGCCGGCAAACGAAAGGAATACCCCGACGCAGAACACGGCGAGCCATTCCTCGCCGCATCTGATGACCGCCTGCAGCGGCTTCAATTGCAGGCCGGGATGATCGGCCGGAATGAGATGGGTCGCCAGAAAGGCGAGTGCGAGGAAGTGAAGCACGCGATAGGGCGCAAGGTTTTCCTTGTCGGTCGGCGCGATGCTGTCGAGGAGGATGTCCGGCAGGTAAGCCGACATTGCCGGCGAATGGCGCAGCAAGGTGATGGCCATCGCGAATACGAGATAGGTGCCGGCGAGAATCCGCAGCCAGGGCATGTCGCGTAGCGCGCGTCCGGGCGCGCCTGTCACGGCGAACCAGCCCCCGAGCACCATCAGCATCTGCCAGCAGAGCGGATTGAAGGTCCATTCCTGGTCCGGATAGACCCGGAAATTCCAGTCGAACCAGCGTGCGGCAAGGTACAGCGCGACCGATGCCGCCAGGGTCAGGTTCGGCCACCGCAACAGGCCCCACAGCGCGAACGGAAAGAAGGCCATCAGCGGGATCATCAGCTGCAGGAGGTCGAGGTTCAGCGGCTCCTCCTGGAGCACGAGGCCGCGGACCAGGATCCTCAGCGGGTGCTCGAGGATGCCCGAGATGTTGTATTCGTGGATGATCTCCGGCGCCATCGATTGCGAGGCGACGTAGGCGATGGTGTCGATATAGATCACGAACAGCACGACATAGGCGGCGTAGAGTCGCCAGACGCGGCGGAAGATGCGCGTCGCCGCCACGAGGTAACCCCGTTCAAGCTCCATCCGGCCGTGGATGATGGCGACGCCATAGCCCACGACGAACACGAACAGGTCGGCGGCGCCGCTGAAGCCGAAATTGCGCAGCGTCAGCAGGTTGACGACGTTGTTCGGGATATGGTCGACGAAAACCGACCAGTTGGCGATACCGAGCGTCAGATACAGCCTGGCGTCGTGATGGAATGCGGCGAGGTTCGCCTTAACGGACGGTTTCATTGATTAAAATAGCTTTGGGAATCAGGGTGATACTTTTAACGGCAACTGCCTGCCCATCCGAGTAGCGTTTGCGTGATGGCTGGGGGCATCCGCCGTTATGGCGCGAAATTGCGCGGTGTCTTATGGACGTTCTGATTGATGCGCTCGGAGGACTTACAACGAAATTTTCTAACCTGTTCTTACCGCTATTCGGCGGGCTCGGCCGACGCCTCGTCAGGAACGCCGGCGCGACTCGCCATGATGCCGAGCGCGACGCCTCCGATCGCCAGGATCGGCAGCAGTCGCTTGACCCCGATGGCACGAACGATCTGCAGCCCGGTGGCGAGCAGCATGGGGTCCGCGAGCATGCTCTGCGCTGCCGACTTGGCGGCGCGCTCGGCCGCGATCCGGGCACGCTTCTGCACCTCGCGCTTGTAGCCCCAATAAGAACCTACCGCTGCCAGCGTCAGCAGGAAGAAGATGCCGGCGCCGGTCAGACAGGCCTGCACCGGGCCATATTTCTCGAGCACCGAGATGAAGGCGGCCGCGCAAAGGAAGCACGTCGTCACGAACAGCGCGAAGGCCGCGCCCGCGGCAAGCGAGGTCAGCCGCACCGTCGTGCCGGTGGATGCACTGATCCCGTCGATGATGCGCTGAAACATGGCCCTCGCTCCTCAGTTCCCCGCAAGCCAAACCATCACGGGCCGACACCGGCAATGCGCCGGTGCCGACGCCTCAACTCGCGTCCCGCAAATCTTACCGGCGCCAGGCGGCACCGATCAGAAAGCCGATGCCGAGCGCGAGTCCGACGGTCGCAAGCGGCCGCTGTGTGATCGCGTCTTCGAGCGTCTCCTCGATCGAGCCGTAGGCTTCCTGGGCCGCGCCCATCATTGCACTGCCGCGCTCTGACACGTCGTCGAGCGCGGTATCCATGTTCTCGCGCGCCTGACGATAGCCGCGGCGGGCCTGCTTGCTGGTGGAATTGGCAAATGTGTTGAGCGCGTCGGTGATCTGGTCGGTGAGGGCGGCGATATCGCTTTTCACGGCTGCTACATCCTTCTCGAGGCGTTCTCTGGTGGCTTTGTCGGTCCAGTCTTTCATCCCGGCTTCGGCATCGGTCGTGGACATCGGGAGCTCCAAACTGTTGACGGCTGAGATAGCCGGAAAACGTTTCGTCGTCGGGGAAGTTCCGTTCGCGGAAACCGGTCAGTCCTGCGGAAGCTGCGGCCCATCCGCCGGTAACAGATGCTCCTTCAGGATCAGCGCGACGATCAGGAGCGGCGACGACAGGAATGCGCCCATTGGGCCCCACATCCAGGTCCAGAAGGCCAACGCGAGCAGGACTGCTAGTGCATTCAGCGCCAGCCGCCTGCCAATGATCGTGGGGGTGATGAAGTGTCCTTCCAGAAAGGTAAGACCGCCGAAAGCGAGTGCCGCCATCAGGCCGCCGCTGATGGTCGGAAAGGCGACCAACCCGACCACAACCAGCACCGCGAACATCGCGACCGGCCCGATGATGGGGATGAAGTTGAGCGTTGCCGCGAGCGCGCCGAGCCCGGCCGGATTGGGCATTTTAGTGAGCGCGCAGATGAGACCGGTGCCGACACCGACGCCGACATTGATGAGGGTCACCGTCAGGAGATAGTTGCCGAGATGTACCTCGATCTCGTTGAGAATCCGGAGCGTGCGGAGCCGCGCGTCACGATCGCTAAAGGTCATGATCATGGCCCGCCGCAGGTCGCGCCAGCTGGCGATGAACAGGATGAGGGTGACGAAGAATAGCAGGAATTCGGTAAAGGTCGGTGACAGGAATTCGAGGGTCGGCTGCACCCACTCGACTTTCGGCATCTGGAAGTTCGGCAGCCCTTCCGATCCGCCGACCATGGTCTGCAGCTCGCGCCACAGCGCCAGCGGCCGGTCGAACACGTGCAACTTGTCCTTCAGTTGCGCGCCGAGCTCCGGCAGGCGCGTGCTCCACTCCATCACCGGAGAGGCGATCAGCGCCACCACGAAGGCGACCACGGCGGTCCCCGCGACCACAATCAGAACGGCACCTACGCTGCGCGGCACCTTGTACCGCTCCAGAAAGCCCGCCGCCGGCGACAGCATGGTGCCGGTGACGAAGGCCATCACGACCGGCAGGAAGAAAGCTCTTCCAACGTAGAGCACGGTAACGACCGCAATCAGTAACAAGCCGGCAAGCGCGAAGGCGACGAATTCTGTGCGGCGGATGACTGGCGGCAGCTCGATATGGCTGTCGGGAAGCGGGCTGCCTTCGCTGTTGCCGGAAATCAGACTTTCACTGGGAAGGACGCGCACAATCTCTCTCCCGCACGGAAGCCTCGCACCGCGCGCCCATTGATTTGCCGATAATGCGCGAGCGGCGCGGCGGTTCCATCGCGGCTTCGTGAACGCGCGCTCGCTTGACTGTGACAAGGATGCCGCGCGAAGGGCCGGAACCTGTATCGCTCCCGCGGCGTTTGTTCGCAAGCGCATCACCCTGATGCACGCATCCAACGGGGCAGCACATGACAAAGTTCTCTGCAGTCCGTCGCAGCTTCTCGCCGCGCGCCGTCACCGCCTTCGCCTTCGCAACCGCTCTGCTGACGGTGCCTTTCGATGGCGCGAGCGCGCAGACATTCGGCTATGCTCCGATGCAGCCGCAGGCATATCCGCAGGACCAGGGTTATGCGCAGGGCTACGTGAATGAAGCGCCGCAGCCGCAGGCGGCGGACGAGGATGCCCAGCTGCCCGATCGTCTGCGCAAGCAGATCGTCGGCTTCGACCGCAGCGAGCCGGCCGGCACCATCGTCATCGATACCAACAACACCTATCTCTACTACGTGCTCGGCAATGGTCGTGCGATCCGTTACGGCGTCGGCGTCGGCCGCGAAGGCTTCACCTGGTCCGGCGTGCAGAGTGTCAGCCGCAAGGCGGAATGGCCGGACTGGCATCCGCCGGCCGAGATGATTGCGCGCCAGCCCTATCTGCCGCGCTTCGTCGCCGGCGGTCCCGGCAACCCGCTCGGGGCGCGTGCGATGTATCTCGGCTCCAGCGAATACCGCATCCACGGCACCAACGATCCCTCTACGATCGGCAAGTTCGTCTCCTCCGGCTGCATCCGCATGACCAACGAGGACGTCACCGACCTGTTCAGCCGCGTCAATGTCGGCGCCAAGGTCGTGGTGCTGCCGAAGAACGCGCCGCTGATGGCCAAAGGCAGCGACCCCGCGCGTAAGCGTCCAGCCGTGACGGCGATGCCGTCGGGCCGGCAGGCGCTGAACATCGCGACGTCGGCTGTGAACTAGGAGTAAGAGTGAGCCAAATGAGCAGACGCCTGATTGGCAAAGTGGCTGGCGGTACGGCGATCATGGTCGTCGTCTCCGCCGGTCTGGCATTCGCACCGTCGGCGCACGCGGAGGATTTCTTCTCGGCGCTGTTCGGTGCGTTCGGAGGGCGGCCTCCACAGATCCGGACGCCGTTCCCGAACGATGACATGCCGCGCTACGATGTCCCCCGGCAACGCGCCGCCTATGGCGGCGGCACGGCCTATTGCGTGCGCGGCTGCGACGGCCGCTACTTCCCGGCGCAGGGCAATGATGCCGAGAGCAAGGCGCAATCCTGCAAGAGCTTCTGCCCGGCGTCGGAGACCTCGCTCGTCTATGGCGGCAACATCGACGACGCCACGACCGACAAGGGAAAATCTTATTCCGAATTGCCCAATGCGTACCGCTATCGCAATGAGATTGTCGCGGGCTGCACCTGCAACGGCAAGGATCCGGTCGGGCTTGCGCAGGTCAAGGTCGAGGACGATCCTACCCTGCGCAAGGGCGATATCGTCGCCGGCGCCGATGGCCTGGTGGTCGCCAGCCGCAATGCCAACGACCGCCGCGGCGTCGCGATGAATTTTTCGCCGCTGCCGGAATCGGTGCGCGCCAAATTCCGCCAGGTGCCGGTGGTGGCGAAGGAGTAGGGCGGCGGCTTCACGTGGGGCCCAGCGCTCCCGCCTCAATCTCCGCTTTCAGCCCGGACAAGCGAAGCGCAGATCCGGGATCCATAACCACAGGGAGGAGTTACGGCACGAGCCGGCAACCACGAGTCTTCGCCAAACTACTCCCTGTGGTTATGGATCCCCGCGTTCGCGGGGATGACACCGGAGGTGTAGGGGCAGCTTCTATCTAACCAATGTTACGCCGCGCGGATCTTGCCGAGGAAGTCGCTGACCTCATGGCCGAGCTGGCGGCTCTGGCTCTCCAGCATCTCGGAGGCCTGCTTCACATTGTCGGCGGCTGCGGCGGCAGCGTCCGCATCGGCTTTGACGCCGGTGATGTTGTCCGAGACGTTCTTGGTGCCCTGCGCCGCGAATTGCGTGCTGCGCGTGATCTCCTGCGTCGCCGCACCCTGCTCCTGCACGGCGGCGGCAATGGCGGTCGCCACTTCGTTCACTTCGCCGATGATGCCGCCGATGGTCTGGATCGCGTTGATGGCGTCGCCGGCGACTTTCTGGATGTCGGCGATCTGCTCGGAGATCTCCTCGGTCGCCTTCGCGGTCTGGCTTGCCAGCGACTTCACTTCGGAGGCGACCACGGCAAATCCGCGGCCGGCTTCGCCGGCGCGCGCCGCTTCGATGGTGGCGTTGAGCGCGAGCAAATTGGTCTGCGCCGCGATGGTGTTGATGAGGCCGACCACCTCGCCGATGCGCCCCGCCGATTGCGCCAGCCCCTGAACGGTGCTGTCGGTCTCGCGCGCCTGCGTGACGGCGCGGCTGGCGATGCCTGCGGCATGGGCGGCCTGCTGGCTGATGTCGTTGATTGAGGCCGAGAGCTCCTCGGCGGCGGCGGCGACGCTGTCGACGCTCATGGAGGCGTCGTTGGAGGCCTTGCCGGCGACCTGCACGCGGTCGTTGGTCTGGCGCGACACGGCAGAGAGGTCGCCCGAGGTCTTGCGCATCTCGCCGGAGGCTTCGCTCAATTCGCCCAGCGTCTTGCGCACTGCGCCCTCGAACTCGCCGACATAGGCCTCGACGGCGCGCTGGCGTGCGGCAGCGCCCGTATTGCGCTCGCGTTCCTGCTCTTCGATCTTGAGCTTGTCGGTGGCCTGCTGCTTGAAGGTCTCCAGCGCGCCCGCCAGTGCGCCGATCTCGTCCTGGCGATCGAGATAGCCGCTGTCGACGGCAAGGTCGCCGCCGGCGACCTTCAACATGGCGTCGCGGATGGTGTTCAGGGGATGGATCACGCGGCGGCTCACGAGCATGACAGCGCCGACGGCAAGGCCGATGGCGAGCGCCAGCAATCCGAGCTGCACGATCAGCGCGCGCTGCGCGGCGCCGCGCTGCTCCAGCGTATGGACCTTGGCGGCGTCGAGGGCGGCTTCCGCCACGGTGACAGCGCTGGAAAGGCGGCCGACCGTGAGCGGGCTCCATTGGTTGGCGGTCATCTCGGCCTTCTCGCCCTTGACCAGCGTGTCAGCGAGGCGGTCCCGCAGGGTCAGGTATTGCGGCTCGAAATAGGCGGTCTTGGCCGCGGCCATGGCGGAGACGAGCGCGGGCGGCAACTGCATGCCCGAGGCTGACAATTCCAGCGCCTTCCACGTCGCCGACGTGCCGCCGACATGCTGGGTGTAGTTGTTGCGGGCTTCCGGTGTGATCTTGCCAGCGGCAAGACCGGTCGAGACGACCAGCGAAGCTTCGCCCGCGGTGTTGCGGAGCAGCCAGGCGTTCTGCTTGATCGACAGCAATTGGTCGATCACGGGGTCCTGGTGATTGACGGTGGCGGCCAGGACGTTCGACAGCTTGTCGAGCGTTTCGAGCAGGCCGCCCGTCGTCTCCATATATTCCTTCGGCAGACCGGCACGACGCTGATCCCTGGGCTTGGCCATATCCGCCCAGAACTGTTTCTGCTCTTCGGTCAGGAGCTTGTGGAGGCGCGCGAGCTCCGGCACCAGCGTGGCCGATTGCGGGAAGTCCATGACCGGCAGCAGTTCCAGCGCGCGTGCCATTGCGGGCATCTCGGTGTCCCGGATCGCGCGCAGATATTTCTCGATCTCGGCATCCATCGGTTCGGCCGAGCTGAGGAGCCGTGTCGTGGTCGAGCGGTCGGTGCGCAGGCTGTGCATCGCCTTGAACAGATCGGCGGATGCGTCGGCGGTCTGCGAGATGCGGTTGGCGGTCTTGAGGCGATCCCAGGATTCATAGGCAGTGAGCGAGAGCGCGAGCACCACGCAGGCCGACGTGATCGCGATCACCGCCTTCAGCAGCGCGGATACGGTCAGACGATTCAGCATCGAAGTCCCCCAATTCCCATTGCAAAACTCAAGAAGACGCCCGGCAACATCGACAAACGGGGGCGCGGCAGATCGGCAATCGCATGCCGTTTGCGGCTCAGAGCGCAAACGGTCCTCCGATCTGAATGCAAAAGGGTAAAATTTTAGGCAGGCCGTCCGATCGTAGAAGTACGTATTTACTAGAAGTTGCAGTGGGTTGCCGCGATGGAACCGGTGCGGGAGACAGGCGTTAGGATGGTGGTCGCAATTTGCCTGAAGGGGGTCTCGCGATGCTGGTGGGCGTACTCGTCACTTTTCTCGTCGTTATTCTCGTCCTTTATCTCATCAACATGCTGCCGATGGACGGCCGCGCCAAGCAGATCGCGCGCGTGGTCGTCATCATCATCGGCATCGTCTCGCTGCTGAAATATCTCGCGGTGTTCTAGCAAGGGATCATAGCCCGGATGAGCGAAGCGACATCCGGGCTGCCGCTCCTAGACAAAAAAGCCCCGGCTTTCGCCGGGGCTTCGTTCGTGCCGCTTTAGTGCAGCGATTTCAGCCAGTCGTCGACATCCTGACGAACCTGGTCCTTGGCCTTGCCGTAACGTTCCTGAAGCCGGCCCTCGAGCTGCTCGCGGCGTCCCTCGATCAATTGGAGGTCGTCGTCGGTGAGCTTGCCCCACTTCTCCTTGGCCGATCCCTTGAACTGCTTCCAGTTTCCTTCGATCCGATTCCAGTCCATGACCATCTCCCAATGGTTGATGGCACGACAACGCGAGGCGCGTGCAGCCTGTTCCGCGCCGCGCCGCGACGTTTCGCCCAACAAAAAAGCCCCGGTTCGCGCCGGGGCTTTTGACGTTTCTGTGACTTTCGCTCAGCCGTTCGCCTTGGCCTCGCGGCGGCGCGCGGTAAGAATGTATTCGGTGTAGCCGTTCGGCTGCTCGCGGCCTTTGAAGATGAGGTCGCAGGCGGCCTTGAAGGCGACGCCGTCGAAGGCGGGCGCCATCGGCTTGTAGATGGCGTCGCCGGCGTTCTGCTTGTCGACCACGACCGCCATGCGCTTGAGCGATTCCATCACCTGCGCCTCGGTGATCACGCCTTGGTGCAGCCAGTTGGCGAGATGCTGGCTGGAGATGCGCAAGGTGGCGCGGTCTTCCATCAGGCCGACGTCGTGGATGTCGGGCACCTTGGAACAGCCGACGCCCTGGTCGATCCAGCGCACGACATAGCCGAGGATGCCCTGGCAGTTGTTGTCGATCTCCTGCTTGACGTCATCGGGCGCCCAGTTCGACTTCGACACCGGAATGGTGAGGATGTCCGAAAGCTTTGCGCGCGGTCCGCCTTTGGTGAGCTCTTCCTGGCGAGCGATCACGTTGACCTGGTGGTAGTGCAGCGCGTGCAGCGTGGCCGCGGTCGGCGAGGGCACCCAGGCGGTGGTGGCGCCGGCCTGCGGATGGCCAAGCTTCTGTTGAAGCATGTCCGCCATCTTGTCGGGGGCAGCCCACATGCCCTTGCCGATCTGGGCATGGCCGGGCAGGCCACAGGTCAGGCCCATGTCGACGTTCCAGTCCTCATAGGCCTTGATCCAGGCCTGCGCCTTCATCTCGTTCTTGCGGATCATCGGGCCCGCTTCCATCGAGGTGTGGATCTCGTCGCCGGTGCGGTCGAGGAAGCCGGTGTTGATGAACATGATGCGCTTGGAGGCGCGCTGGATGCAGGCCTTGAGATTGATGGTGGTGCGGCGCTCCTCGTCCATGATGCCGACCTTGAGCGTGTTCTCGGGCAGCGACAGCATCTTCTCGATGCGATCGAAGATCTCGCAGGTCAGCGACACCTCGTCCGGGCCGTGCATCTTCGGCTTGACGATATAGGCAGATCCGGTGCGGCTGTTCTTGACCTTCGAATTGCCCTTGAGGTCGTGGATGGCGAGCAGGCCGGAGACGGCGGCGTCCAGAAGGCCTTCCGGAATCTCCTCGCCCTTCTCGTCCAGCACCGCGTCGGTGAACATGTGGTGACCGCAATTGCGCATCAACAGCAGGCTGCGGCCGTGCAGCTTCACTTCGCCCTTGCCGTCCGGCGTCTTGTAGACGCGGTCTGCGTTGAGCGAACGCGTCAGCGTCTTGCCGCCCTTTTCGAAGTCAGCCGACAGCGTGCCGTTCATCAGGCCGAGCGTGTTGCGGTAGACCAGCACCTTGTCCTCGGCATCGACCGCGGCGACCGAGTCTTCCATGTCCAGAATGGTGGAGACCGCGGCCTCCATGATCATGTCGGCGACGCCGGCGGGATCGTCCTTGCCGATCGCGCTGCTGCGGTCGATCTTGACCTCGACATGCAGGCCGTTGTTGGCGAGCAGCACGGCCGAGGGCGCAGCCGCATCGCCCTGAAAGCCCGCGAATTGCGCCGCGTTCTTCAGTGCGGTGGCATTGCCGCTCTTCAGCTTCACCGCGAGCTGGCCCGCGACGACGCTGTAGGCGGTGACGTCGGTATGGCTGCCGGTTGCGAGCGGCACGGCGGCGTCGAGGAACGCCTTGGCCTTGGCGATCACCTTGTCGCCGCGCGCCTTGTTGTAGCCTTTGCCGCTCTCGGCAGCGTCATGCGGGATCGCGTCGGTGCCGTAGAAGGCGTCATAAAGCGAGCCCCAGCGTGCGTTCGCCGCGTTGAGTGCATAGCGCGCATTGGTGAGGGGCACGACGAGCTGCGGGCCGCAGATCTTGCCGATTTCCTCGTCGACATTGGCGGTCTCGACCTTCTGCGTCGCCGGCTCCGGAACGAGATAGCCGATCTCCTTCAGGAAGGCGGTATAGGCGTTGAGGTCGAACGCCTTGCCCTTGTTGGCACGGTGCCAGTCGTCGATCTTGGCCTGCAACGTGTCACGCACCGCCAGCAGCGCACGGTTCTTCGGCCCCAGATCCCTGATGATGGCGGCAAGCCCGGCCCAGAACGCATCCGGCGCGATCCCCGTTTTCGGGGCCGCTTCCTTGGCGATGAAATCAAACAGGACGGGAGCGATCTTCAATCCGTGGGCGTCGACGCGTTTCATGATGGGCTTTCTTGTTGGAAATTGCTGTTTTTGGCTGCTTTTGACCCGACAGCAGCAAAATGCGCCCATAGGGGGCGGCTTTCGGGGCCCTATTAGCCCCAAAACCAGGGCGGTGAGAAGACCCCCAAGGGTTTGTCAAAATGTCAAGAGGAGGTGTGGGCCCCACGCACCGGTGTCATTCCCCGCGAAAGCGGGGAATCCAGTACGCCGCAGCTTCTCCGTATCCCAAAGCTGTCTCTGGAATACTGGGTCGCCCGGTCAAGCCGGGCGACGACAGCGGGGAATAGGGCGGCCCTAGATATTGGCGGCGAGGTCCACGGCCTCGTCGAACAGCACGCCCGTTGTCTTCAGCATCTGCTCGATCTCGTCAGCCGCCTCGGCGACGGTCCGCGTCGAGGTGTCGATCACGAGCTCGGCTGCCTGCGGTGCTTCGTAGTCGTTACCGATGCCGGTGAACGACGCCAGCGCGCCGGCGCGAGCCTTCTTGTAGTGCCCCTTGGGATCGCGATCCTCGCAGACCTCTGCCGGCGTCGCGACATGGATCTCGCGGAACGCGGTGTCGGCGATGCGGCGCGCCGCGGCGCGGTCCTCGCGCGCGGGCGAGACCGCGGCGACGATGGCGATATGGCCGTTACGTGCGAGATGCGTTGCGACTTCGGCAAGGCGGCGGATGTTCTCGCTGCGATCAGCAGTGGAGAAGCCGAGATCGCTGTTGAGCCCGGCGCGCAGCGTGTCGCCGTCGAGCAGGATCGGCGAGCCGCCATTGGTGAACAGCCTCCGCTCCAGCGCCTTGGCGAGCGTCGACTTGCCCGACGCCGGCAAGCCGGTGAGCCAGACCACGGCGCCGTTGTGCTGATAGCGCGCGGAGCGTTCGTCGGGGCGAAGCGCGGATTCCACTGGCACGATGTCCACCGGCAAGGCGCGCTGGCCGGCATCGACCGACAGCACCAGACCGCCACCGGCGATGCGCCCGGAGACTTCGATCACGAGACGGCCGGTGCGCGGATTCTCGGTGTAGGGATCGGTGGCGATCGGATTGGACAGCGAGATGTCGATCTCGCCGACATGGTTGCGTCCGATCGCCTTGTTCTCGCTGCTCGAGAGCTCGCCGGGATCGACCGCCTTCTCGATCGCCACGACGGTGGCGCGGCTTTCCTTCGGCCCGCAGCGAACCAGCAGCTGGTCGCCCTTGGCGAGCGGCTTGTCGTGCAGCCAGAAGATACGCGCACGCAGCCGGCGCGTCTCGCGCGGGGCGCTGCCGGCATGCGCGACGATGTCGCCGCGCTCGATGAACAGTTCGCGGTCGAGCGTGATGCCGACCGAGCGGCCCGCGCCCTGCCGTCCCGCAACCGGCGTCGCCGGCCAGCTCTCGACCGTCTTGATCTTCGCGATCTTGCCGGCCGGCATGATCACGATCTCGTCGCCGGCAATGAGGCTGCCGGACTCGATACGGCCCGCCACGATGCGGCGGTCGTCGAACTTGTAGATCGCCTGCACCGGCAGCCGCAGCGCCAGCGCTTCCAGCGGCCGCGCCGGTTCGAGGGCGTCGAGCGCCTCGACAACCGTCGGGCCCCTGTACCAGGAGATACGGTCGGTGCGCATCGCAACGCCGTCGCCGTCGCGCGCGGAGATCGGGATCACGGCCGTGGGCTTTACGCCGAGGCCGTTCAGATGCGCGGAGATCTCGTCGCTGATCTCCTTGAAACGCTCTGCGGAGAAGTCGACGCGGTCCATCTTGTTGACGACGATCGCGACCTGCTTCACGCCGAGCAGATGCAGGAGATAGCCGTGCCGCCGTGTCTGGTCGCGCACGCCTTCGAGCGCGTCGATGATCAGCACCGCGCCGTCCGCCTGGGAGGCGCCGGTGATCATGTTGCGCAGGAATTCGGCGTGGCCGGGCGCGTCGATCAGAACGATGTCGCGCGAATTGGTGCGGAAGCGGATCTGCGTGGTGTCGATGGTGATACCCTGGTCGCGCTCGGTCTGCAGCGCATCGAGCAGGAACGACCATTCGAACGGCATGCCGCGCCGCGCGCTGACGGCTTTGAGCATTTCGAGCTTGCCGTCGGGCAGGCTGCCGGTCTCGTGCAGGAGGCGGCCGACCAGCGTCGATTTGCCGTGGTCGACGTGGCCGACGATGACGATGCGGACCTGCGGACGGGTGGTGCCGTTCGGAGTGGCCGGCGAAGTGGGAGTGACGATCATGTTCATATCGCGCTCGCGTCCTGAGATCAGAGATAGCCGGCGACGCGCAGGCGCTCGAAGGCGTCCTCGGTCTCGTGGTCGAGTGCGCGGCCGGCGCGCTCCGGCACCTTGGTCTGCTCGAGCTCGATCAGGATCTCGTCGATGTTGGACGCGGTCGATGCGACCGGATTGGTGATGTCCTGATCCCCCAGCGAGCGATAGCGCTTGCCGTCCTTGGCGAGATACAGCGGGATGATCGGGATGTTCTCGCGCTTGGTGTAGGCCCAGATGTCGGCCTCGGTCCAATGCAGGATCGGGTGGATGCGCAGATGCGCGCCCTGCGGCGGCGAGGCGTTGAAATGGTCCCAGAACTCCGGCGGCTGGTCGCGCACGTCCCAATTGCCTTCCAGGCCGCGCGGCGAGAACACACGCTCCTTGGCGCGCGTCGCCTCCTCGTCGCGGCGGATGCCGGCGATCAGGCCGTCAAAGCCGAATTTGCCGAGCGCCATCTTGAGGCCTTCGGTCTTGCGCGCAGCGGAGCGGGCGGCCGGCGGCAGCGTCGGATCGACGGCATCGATGGGCGGGCAGGGCTCGACGCGCAAATCGAGATCCCACTCTTTGCCGTAGTGATCTCGAAAGCGGTACATCTCCGGAAACTTCTTGCCGGTGTCGACATGCAGCGCCGGGAACGGCACGCGGCCGAAGAACGCCTTCCGCGCCAGCCAGATCATGACGTTGGAGTCCTTCCCGAGCGACCACAGCAGCGCGATCTTCTTCAGCCGGGCGAACGCCTCGCGGAAGATGTAGATGCTCTGCGCCTCGAGCTGGTCGAGATGGTCCATGCTGGGGGCAAGGTCAGCAGAAAATTCTTGCGTGCGTGCGCGCTCGGCCGGGGCCGCGCTGCTCAGTCCGCTCGCTGCGGAATCGTCCTTGAGAAGATGCATCTCTGCCACTTTGCGTTTGGAGGCGAAAATTCTATAGTTGCGGTGCGGAAGAGAAGAAAAAATTTTCTCTTTGCGCGCTCGAAACGACACATATATAGAAAATAATTCCAGTCAACCCCGGATGTGGGGGAAGCGAGTTATCGCATGCGGTTCTTGCCGGTGTTTCTCGATCTCAAGGCCGGTCCGGTGATCCTCATCGGCGCGGGTGAGCTTTTGCGTGCCAAGCTGCGCGTGCTCTCTGCCGCCGGTGCGCGCATCCGCGTGCATGCGATCGACGGCAATCATGAGCTGGGCCTGAACTCCGGGGATGCGGCGCGTATCGAGATCGCGTCGGGCGATCCGCTCACTGCCGATCTCTCGGGAGTCATCGCCGTCGTCTGCGCAGGCGCGGGTGATGTCGGCGTGGCGATGTCGGTTCGCGCCAAGGCGCTCGGCCTGCCCGTCAACGTCATGGACGATCTCGAACATTCCAGCTTCATCTTTCCCGCGATCGTCGATCGCGGCGATGTCGTGGTCGCGGTCGGTACCGGCGGCACTTCGCCCGTCGTGGCACGGCGCGTGCGGGAGAAGATCGAGGCGCTGCTGCCGGCGCGTATCGGCGAGCTCGCCGAGTTCATCGGCGGCTTTCGCAAGTCCATCAACGAGCGCATCACCGAGTTTTCGCTGCGCCGCCGGTTCTGGGAGCACGTCATCGACGGCCCGATCGGCGCCGCCGTGCTCGGCGGCCGTAGGAGCGAGGCGGATGCTGCGCTCAAGGCAATTGCCGATCCCTCCGAATTCGCGCGTGCCGAAAAGCCGGAAGGCTCGGTCGCGCTGGTTGGCGCCGGTCCTGGCGATCCCGATCTTCTCACCATCAAGGCGCTGCGCGCATTGCAGGATGCGGACATCGTCTTCCATGACGAGCTGGTCTCGGGCGAAATTCTCGACCGCATCCGCCGCGACACCACGCGCGTTCCGGTCGGCCGCCGCGTCGGCAAGCCCGGCATCGGCCAGGACGCCATCAACAAGCGCATGATCGAAGCGGCGCAAGCCGGCCAGCGGGTGGTGCGGCTGAAGGGCGGCGATCCCTTCGTGTTCGGCCGCGGCGGCGAAGAGGTTGAAGCCCTGCGCGCGGCAGGTGTCGCCTATTCGATCATCCCCGGCATCACCGCAGGGCTCGGCGGCGCCGCCGATTTCGAGGTGCCGCTCACTTATCGTCATGAAGCGACCCGCATCACCTTCCTCACCGCGCACAAGGCGCGCGATGCGGAAATCGTGGACTGGTCGACGCTGACCGACACCAAAATGACCGTCGTGGTCTACATGGGCATGACCGCCGCGCCCGCAGTGCGCGCCGGCCTGTTCGCCGCCGGCCGTTCGCCGGAGACGCCGGTCGGCGTGTTCGCGCGCGTGAGCCGTCCCGATGCGCAAGGCGCGATCGGCACGCTGCGCGATCTCCCCGAACTGGTGCGGCGGGTCAGCGGCGGTCCCGCCATTCTCATCATCGGCGAGGTGGTCCGGCATGCCGGTTCCCTTCGTCGCGAAACCCCAAAGCAAATCATCTCTGACCTATTGGATGCAGCCGAATGACCTCGCCGCTTGAACAGAAGAAGATCAAGATCGCCGGCCCCTCGATCGTGACCGCCAACCGGACCTGGGACGGCATCGTGGTTTATCGCACCAACGCCAAGAGCTGGTCTGCGGACCTGTCGGAAGCTGCGATCGTGCGCAACTCCGACGAGGCCAAGGCGTTGCTTGCGGAGTCCGTCGCCGATGACGTCGGCGCGATCGGTCCCTATATCGCCCCGGTGCAGGTCGGCGCGGATGGCAAGATCGAACCCGGCAATCTGCGCGAACAGATCCGCCGCACCGGTGTGACCATCGGACAGTCGGCCCAGGTTTAAGGCGCTTTCTTATGTATGCTTACGACGAAATCGATCGCACGCTCGTCGACGAGCGCGTCTCGGAGTTCCGCGACCAGGTGAAGCGGCGCCTCTCCGGCGAGCTCACCGAGGACGAGTTCAAGATTCTGCGCCTGCAGAACGGCGTCTATCTGCAACTGCACGCCTATATGTTCCGCGTCGCGATCCCCTATGGCACGCTGGCGACGAACCAGCTGCGGGCGCTCGCCCATGTCGCGCGCAAATATGACCGCGGCTATGGCCATTTCACCACGCGGCAGAACATCCAGTTCAACTGGATCAAGCTCGCCGAATTGCCGGACGCGCTGGAAGATCTCGCCAAGGTCGGCATCCACGCGATGCAGACCTCCGGCAACAACATGCGTAACGTCACCTCGGACCAGTGGGCCGGCGTCGCGCCCGGTGAGATCGAGGATCCCCGCATCTGGTCGGAGCTGATCCGCCAGCACACCACGCTGCATCCGGAATTCTCGTTCCTGCCGCGCAAGTTCAAGATCGCGATCACCGCGTCGGACCACGACCGCGCCGCGATCAAGATCCACGACATCGGCCTCCGCCTGATCAAGAACGAGAAGGGCGAGACCGGCTTCGAGGTGCTGGTCGGCGGCGGACTTGGCCGCACGCCGTTCATCGCCAAGACCATCAAGCACTTCGTGCACGGTCGCGATATCCTCAGCTATATCGAGGCCATCCTGCGCGTCTACAATCAGTATGGCCGCCGCGACAACATCTACAAGGCGCGCATCAAGATCCTGGTCCATGAGCTCGGCATCGAGAAGTTTTCCCGCGAGGTCGAGGAGGAGTGGCAGCACATCCGCAACTCCTCGCTCCAGATCGACGACGAGGTGATCGAGGACATCCGTTCGCGCTTCTCCTATCCTCCTTACGAAAAGCTGCCGCACATGCCGGACGAGCTGCGGCAGGCGGCGGCCGATCCCGACTTCGAAGCGTGGCGCAAGAACTCGGTCTCTCCGCACAAGAACCAGGGCTATGCCATCGTCACGATTTCGCTGAAGCCGATCGGCGCGCCTCCGGGCGATGCCACGGCGGAGCAGATGGATGCGCTGGCCGATCTCGCCGACAGATATTCCTTCGGCGAAATCCGCGTCGGCCACGAGCAGAACCTGGCGCTGCCGCACGTCGCCAAGCGTGACCTGCCGGCGCTGTGGAAGGCGCTCGACAAGCTTGGCCTCGCGACGCCGAACGTCAATCTGATCACCGACATCATCGCCTGCCCGGGTCTCGACTATTGCTCGCTGGCGAATGCGCGCTCGATCCCGATCGCGCAGGAGCTGACGCGGCGCTTCGCCAACCACGAGCTCGCCAACCTGATCGGCCGGCTCCACATCAACATCTCCGGCTGCATCAACGCCTGCGGCCATCACCATGTCGGCCATATCGGCATTCTCGGCGTCGAGAAGAACGGCGAGGAGGTCTACCAGATCACCATTGGCGGCCGTGCCGACGAAAATGCTGCGCTCGGGAACCTGATCGGACCGGGCGTCAAGTTCGACGAGGTCGCCGACGTCGTCGAGGACATCGTGGAAGCCTATCTGGCGCTGCGCGAGCGGCCCGAAGAGCTGTTCATGGACACCGTGAAACGCCTCGGCGTCGAACCCTTCAAGGAGCGCGTTTATGCCACTCGTTAACGGCGGAAAGATCACGGGCGACAGTTTCGTCAAGCTGGCCGTCGACACGCCGCTGCCCGAGGGCGGCGACATCCTGGTGCCGGCCGAGCGCTTCATCGGCGAGGCCGATGCGCTGCTCAAGCGCGCGGGCAAGGTCGGTGTGATCTGGCCGAACAACCGCGACATCAGCGAGCTCGTGCCCTATCTCGGCAAGATCGCCGTCGTCGCGCTGGTGTTCCCGACCTTCCGCGACGGCCGCGCCTACAGCCAGGCCCGCCTGCTGCGCGAGCGCTACAATTACCGCGGCGAATTGCGCGCCACCGGCCAGGTGCTGCGCGACCAGTTCGTGTTCATGCTGCGGGCCGGCTTCGATTCCTTCGACGTCAAGAAGCAGGCCGACGCGGAAGCCTTCATGCAGACCGCCAAGCGCTATTCGGTGTTCTACCAGCCGACCGGCGATGGCCGCATCACGGCCTTGCACCGGCGCATGCAGCTGCGCCATTCCGAGGGCGTCGGCACGTGAACGCGATCGCGCCTCAGGTTTCGCCGACGTCCGCCTCTGCGCTGCCGTCTGCGGACGAACTCGATCGCGCGCTGCGCGATGCCTCGCCCGCGGAGATCGTCGCCGCGGCGCTGAAGACGGTCGGGCGCGAAAAGCTTGCGCTGGTGTCGTCGTTCGGCACGGAATCGGCGACGCTGCTGAAGGTCATGGCGGACGTCGACCCCGCGATTCCCGTGGTCTTCCTCGATACCGGCTGGCTGTTCGAGGAGACGCTGGCCTATCGCGATACGCTGATCGCGACGCTTGGCCTGAAGGACGTCCGCTCGATCAAGCCGGCCGAAGAAACACTGTCGCGTGACGATCCCGATCGCGATCTCTGGTTCTCCGATCCCGATGCTTGCTGCCGCATTCGTAAAGTCGAGCCGCTGGCGCGGGCATTGAAGCCGTTCTCGGCCTGGCTCAACGGCCGCAAGCGCTTCCAGGGCAACGCGCGCGCCGACATTCCGGTGGTTGAAGACGATGGCGTGCGGTTGAAGTTCAACCCCTTCGCCAACGTCTCGCGCGAGGAACTGGAGGCCATCTTCGTCCGCGCCAAATTGCCGCGTCATCCACTCGCCGCCTCCGGTTTCCTGTCGGTTGGGTGTATGCCTTGCACGAGCAGAACGGCCGAGGGTGAGGATGAACGTGCCGGTCGCTGGCGCGGCCGGGCCAAGACAGAATGCGGCATCCACACGATGAAGACTTCGTAGCACAGTCACGCTGCCACGCTGCGAACAAGAAAATCCGGTTTCGTTGACTTAAGCGCGTTTCGCCGCGAGTTTCGCCTGCCTTCGCTGACACCGATGTCGTCGAAGTGAATGGAGATGGACATGATGCGCCGTATCGTTCCGCTCGCTGCAGGACTTCTCGCGACGGTTTTTGTGGCAAGCGCGGCTCTCGCTGCCGACATCAATCTGCTCAACGTGTCGTATGATCCGACGCGCGAGCTTTATGCCGAATTCAACAAGGCGTTCGCGAACGCCTATCAGAAGGAAACCGGCAAGAGCGTCGAGGTCAAGCAGTCGCATGGTGGTAGCGGTTCGCAGGCGCGCGCGGTGATCGACGGATTGCAGGCCGATGTGGTGACGCTCGCGCTCGCCTACGACATCGACGCGATCGCCGGCAAGGGCCTCACGGCGACGGACTGGCAGAAGCGGTTGCCGCAGAATGCGTCACCCTACACCTCCACCATCGTGTTCCTGGTGCGCAAGGGTAATCCCAAGGCGATCAAGGATTGGGACGATCTGATCAAGCCGGGCGTTGCCGTGATCACGCCGAACCCGAAGACGTCGGGCGGCGCGCGCTGGAATTATCTGGCGGCCTGGGGCTTTGCGCAGAAGAAATACGGCTCCGCCGACAAGGCCAAGGATTTCATCGGAAAGCTCTACCAGCAGGTGCCGGTGCTCGATACCGGCGCGCGCGGCGCCACCGTGACCTTCGTCGAGCGCGGCGTCGGCGACGTGCTGCTGGCCTGGGAGAATGAGGCGTTTCTCGCCCTGAAGGAATTCGGCCGGGAGAAATTCGAGATCGTGGCGCCGCCGCAATCCATCCTCGCCGAGCCGCCGGTCGCGATCGTCGACAAGGTTGCCGATAAAAAAGGCACCCGCAATGCCGCCGATGCCTACCTCCAGTACTGGTACACCAAGGAGGGGCAGGAGATCGCCGCGCGCAACTTCTACCGCCCGCGCGATGCCGACATTGCCAAAAAATACGAAAATGCCTTCGCAAAGGTCGAACTATTCACGATCGACGACGTTTTCGGTGGTTGGACCAAGGCACAGAAGGAACATTTTGCCGACGGCGGCATCTTTGACCAGATCTATAAGAACTGATCTGGCGCTGTCTTAATGGGCTTTAGCAGGGGGCCTGGTGAGCGCACTCGCAGCACGACGCCGGACATTGCCGGGCTTCGGTCTCACCATGGGACTGACGCTTTCCTGGCTGTCGATCATCATCCTGATTCCGCTCGCCGGGCTGTTCCTGAAATCGCTCGAGCTCAGCCCCGAGCAATTCTGGAACATCCTCTCCAGCCGCCGCACCCTGAATGCCCTCAGGGTTTCCTTTGGCCTTGCGTTCGCGGCGGCCTGCGTCAACCTCGTCATGGGCAGCATCATCGTCTGGGCGCTGGTGCGCTACCGCTTCCCCGGCCGGCGGCTGTTCGACGCCATCGTCGACGTGCCCTTCGCGCTGCCGACGGCGGTCGCCGGCGTCGCGCTGACTGCGCTGTTCGCCGAGAAGGGCTGGCTCGGGGCACCGCTCGCGGCGCTCGGCATCAAGGTGGCCTTCACGCCGGTCGGCATCTTCGTCGCCATGATCTTCATCGGCATTCCCTTCGTGGTGCGCACGGTGCAGCCGGTGCTGCAGGATCTCGACCCCGAGATCGAGGAAGCCGCGGGAAGCCTGGGCGCCAGCCGCTGGCAGACCATCATCCGCGTGATCCTGCCTTCGCTGGCGCCGGCGCTGCTCACCGGACTCGCGCTCGCCTTTGCCCGCGCGGTCGGTGAATACGGCTCGGTGATCTTCATCGCCGGCAATCTGCCGAATGTCTCCGAGATCGCGCCGCTCTTGATCGTGATCCGGCTGTCCGAGTTCCGCTACGCCGACGCGACCGCCATCGCGGTGGTCATGCTCGTCGTCTCCTTCGTCATCATTTTCGCCGTCAACCGGCTCCAGCGCTGGGCGCGGAGCCGGATTCCGGCGCGCTGAGGAGGATGCGATGACGATGCAGATCGCAGACTCCGTGTCGCTCTCGGCTCCCGACGCCAAGGCACGTGCGAGGGCCCGGGCGCATGCGGCGGCGGCGCAAGACAATCTCCGCACCGAGCCGCGCGCGGTGCGCATCATCATCATCGCGCTGGCGATCATCTTTCTTTCCGTCTTCGTCGTGCTGCCGCTGGTGGTGGTGTTCGCGCAGGCGTTCTCGAAGGGAATCCTCGCCTATCTCTCCGCGCTCGCCGAGCCCGAGGCGCTGGCTGCGATCAAGCTGACGTTGATCGTCGCGGCGATCTCGGTCGGCCTCAACCTTGTCTTCGGTCTCGTCGCCGCCTGGGCGATTGCAAAATTCGATTTCCCGGGCAAGACCTTCCTGGTCACGCTGATCGACCTGCCGTTCTCGGTGAGCCCGGTGATCTCCGGCCTTGTCTTCGTGCTGCTGTTCGGCGCACAGGGCTATTTCGGCAGCTGGCTTAGGGACCACGACATCCAGATCCTGTTCGCCGTGCCCGGCATCGCGCTCGCCACCACCTTCGTGACGTTCCCGTTCGTCGCACGCGCGCTGATCCCCCTGATGCAGGAGCAGGGCACGCAGGAGGAGGAGGCTGCGGTTTCGCTCGGCGCCTCCGGCTTGCAGACCTTCTTCCGCGTCACGTTGCCCAACATCAAATGGGGCGTGCTCTACGGCGTCCTGCTCTGCAATGCGCGCGCGATGGGTGAGTTCGGCGCGGTCTCCGTCGTCTCCGGCCACATCCGAGGCGAGACCAACACGATGCCGCTGCTGGTCGAGATCCTCTACAACGAATACCAGTTCGTCGCCGCCTTCGCGATCGCCTCGCTGCTGGCGATGCTGGCGCTGATCACGCTGATCGCAAAGACGGTTCTCGAACGTCACCTCGACGAAGGACACGACGCCAGTGACCATTGAAGTCAAGAATCTCGCCAAGAAGTTCGGCAGTTTTGCCGCCCTCGACGGCGTCGACCTCAAGGTCGACAATGGAGAATTGCTGGCGCTGCTCGGTCCATCAGGCTCCGGCAAGACCACCTTGCTCCGGATCATCGCAGGCCTCGACTGGCCTGATTCCGGCGAGGTCACCTTCAATGGCGAGGACGCGCTGGCGCAGGGCGCGCGCGAGCGGCATGTCGGTTTCGTATTCCAGCACTACGCGCTGTTCCGCCACATGACCGTGTTCGAGAACGTCGCCTTCGGCCTGCGCGTGCAGCCGCGTGCGGTCCGCAAGGACGAGGCCGCGATCCGGGCCCGGGTGAAAGAGCTGCTCGATCTCGTGCAGCTCGACTGGCTCGCCGATCGTTATCCGAGCCAGCTTTCCGGCGGCCAGCGCCAGCGCATTGCGCTCGCCCGCGCGCTCGCGATCGAGCCGCGAATCCTGCTGCTCGACGAGCCCTTCGGCGCGCTCGATGCCAAGGTGCGGAAAGAGCTGCGCCGATGGTTGCGCTCGCTGCATCATGAGATCAACGTCACCTCGATCTTCGTCACCCACGACCAGGAGGAAGCGCTCGAAGTCGCCAACCGCGTCGTCGTCATGGACAAGGGCAGGATCGAGCAGATCGGTTCGCCCGATGACGTCTATGAAAGCCCGGCAAGCGCGTTCGTCCACGGCTTCATCGGTGAATCCATCGAGCTGCCGGTCCAGGTCGAAGCTGGGGTGATCCGGCTCGGCGACCGGCCGCTTCGGCTCGCGGCGGACGGGCTTGCGCCTGGCGCGTCAAAACTGTTCGTGCGGCGACACGACATGCTGGTCGGGCCCCCCGGCAGCGGCGCCTTCGAGGGCGCGGTTCAGCACGTCCGCAATTTCGGTCCGGTGCAGCGCGCCGAGGTCGCATTGTCCGGCGGCGAGACCATCGAGATCGACGCTCCCCGCGACAAGGAACTGCGCGCCGGGGACACCATCGGCCTCGAGCCGCGCCGTTACCGGGTATTTGCGGGGTAGAAATTCCCGTCATTCCGGGATGGTCCGAAGGACCAGACCTCAGGTGCGCAATTGCGCACCATAGTTTAGTGCCGCGCACTGCCCCGGAATGACACCGAGCAGATTTTCATCAAAATTCACCTTTCAGCCACGGTTGGTATGCAACAACGGCCCCTCATTCGGAGGCTCCTACATGCGCGCTGCGGCCGCAATTCTCATCACTTTGCTGCTTGCCGGCTGTGCCGGCAACGAGGCACCGGTCCAGCAGCCGTCCATGTACGCCGATATGGCGGTCCCGGGCTCCAAGCTCGATGCGCAGGCGGCCGCGATCATGATCTCGCAATATCGCCAGAACAACGCGCTCGGCACCGTTGTCATCGATCCCGATCTGATGCGGCTCGCCGAATCCCAGTCCAAGGCCATGGCCGCCGCCAACAAGATGGATCACGACGTCCGCGCGCCGCTGGCCAAGCGCCTTGCCACCGGCGGCTATCCCGCCACCGTTGCCGTCGAGAACGTCTCGGCCGGCTATCATACGCTGGCGGAAGCGTTTTCCGGCTGGCGCGACTCGCCACCCCACCGCGCCAACATGCTCAAGGGCGGTGCCACAAAACTGGGCATCGCGGCAAGCTATGCTCCCGGCACCAAATACAAGGTGTTCTGGACCATGATCCTGGCCTCGACCGAGCCCCGATAAGCCAGACTTGATCTCGGGATGCATTGACGCCGCGGCAGAGGGTCGCCACGGTGGCTCGCCTTTTGCTATTGTTCCTGCATGACAGATCGTAGCCCGGAATCCGCCAGCATCCCCGCGAATGCGCAGCGCGTCCTTGTCCTTCAGGGCGGCGGCGCGCTTGGCTCCTACCAGGCCGGCGCCTATCAGGCGCTGTGCGGCCACGGTTTCGAGCCGGAATGGGTCGCCGGCATCTCGATCGGTGCGGTCAACGCCGCCATCATCGCCGGCAACGAGGGCCCGACGCGCGTCAAGCGGCTCAAGGAATTCTGGGAGATGGTCTCCGCGCCGGTGCCGTGGAAACCGATCGGCAAGAGCGACCACAGCCGCGAGCTGTTCAATTCGACCAGTGCCGCGCTGATTGCGACCTTCGGCGTGCCCGGCTTCTTCACGCCGCGGATTCCACCGGCGCCGCTCTGGCCGCCCGGCAGCCCGCAGGCCGAGAGCTATTACGACACCGCGCCGCTGAAAAAGACGCTGGAGCGTCTGGTCGATTTCGACCGCATCAACGATTTGAAGACGCGCCTGTCGGTCGGCGCGGTCGGCGTCACCTCCGGCAACTTCAAATATTTCGACAATTACCAGTTCAGGAAGCTCGGCAAGACCATCGGCCCCGAGCACATCATGGCCTCCGGTGCGCTGCCGCCCGGCTTTCCCTCCGTGATGATCGAGGGCGAGCATTATTGGGACGGCGGCATCGCCTCCAACACGCCGCTCGACTACGTGCTCGATGCCGAGGTCGATCGCGACATGCTGATCTTCCAGGTCGACCTGTTTTCCGCGCGCGGCGATCTGCCGACCTCGCTGCTGGAGGCCGCCGAGCGCGAGAAGGACATCCGCTATTCCAGCCGCACGCGGATGAACACCGACAAGAACAAGCAGATCCACAACGCCCGCAGGGCCGTGCGCGACCTGATCGGAAAATTGCCGGATTATCTGAAGAACGACCCGTCCGTCGAATTCCTGGCGAAGGTGTCGCGCGAGAGCACGGTCACGGTGGTGCATCTGATCTACCGCAGCAAGAACTACGAATCCTCGTCCAAGGATTACGACTTCTCGCACGTCGCCATGGTCGAGCATTGGGAGGCCGGCGTGCGCGACGTGCATCTGTCGATGCGCCACAAGGACTGGCTCGAGCGGCCGCAGTCCGGCGAGACCATGGTGACCTACGATCTCACGGGGGACGTCACCGCACCCCCGCCAAAAAGGAGCGAATGATTATGGGTAGTCTGTCAGGCAAGAATGCCGTCGTGACCGGATCCACCAGCGGCATCGGGCTCGCCTACGCACGTGCCTTCGCCGCCGCCGGCGCCAATGTCGTCATCAACGGCTTCGGCTCCCCGGAGGATATCGAGAAGGAGCGCGCCAAGATCGAACAGGACTTCAAGGTGAAGGCGATCTATTCGCCCGCCGACATGACCAAGCCGGCCGAGATCGCCGGCATGATCGCACTCGGCGAGAAGACTTTTGGTTCTGTCAACATCCTCGTCAACAATGCCGGCATTCAGTTCGTCTCGCCGATCGAGGAGTTCCCGCTCGAGAAGTGGGACCAGATCATCGCCATCAACCTGTCCTCGGCCTTTCATGCCATCCGCGCAGCGGTGCCAGGCATGAAGAAGAAGGGCTGGGGCCGCATCATCAACACGGCCTCCGCGCATTCCCTGGTCGCCTCGCCCTTCAAGTCGGCCTACGTCTCGGCCAAGCACGGCATCGCCGGTCTCACCAAGACCGTGGCGCTGGAGGTCGCGACCCACAAGATCACCTGCAACTGCATCAGCCCCGGCTACGTCTGGACCCCGCTGGTGGAGCGGCAGATCCCCGACACGATGAAGGCACGCAATCTCACGCGCGAGCAGGTCATCAACGACGTCCTGCTCGATGCGCAGCCGACCAAGGAGTTCGTGACGTCCGAGCAGGTCGCGGCACTGGCGCTGTTCCTGTGCGGCGATGATGCCGCCCAGATCACCGGCACCAATCTCTCGATCGACGGCGGCTGGACGGCGGAGTAGGGGTCTTCGGAACGAGGAGCCGTAGAAGCCGTAGGGTGGGCAAAGCGAAAGCGTGCCCACCACCTCTGAATGGTGGGCACGGCGCAACTGCGCCTTTGCCCACCCTACGAGACTGAGAACCAGGCGGCCGCGTCCCGCTCAATGCGTCCAGGCCAGCGCCGTCACGAACGCCGACGACAGGTTCAATTCCGCAAACATGATCTTGCCGGCGACCACGAACAGCACGCTGGCAAGCGTCAGCCGCAGCACCGTCTCGGGCACCCGCGTCGCGCTGTAACTGCCGACGATGATGCCGGGCAGCGAGCCCATCAGCAGCACGCCCATCAGCGCCCAATCCACGTCGCCGAGCGCCCAGTGCCCGATGCCGGCGACCAGCGTCAGCGGCACCGCATGGGCGATGTCGGAGCCGACGATGGTTGCCATGGGCAGGCGAGGGTAGAGCAGCAGCAGCACGGTCACGCCGACCGCACCGGCGCCCACCGACGAAATCGACACCAGCACGCCGAGCACGATGCCGGTGACGACGGTGGCAATCGCGGTGGTGCGCTCGTCGACCTGCTCGAGCCGGCCGCGATAGCGCTCCATGATGGATTTGCGGAAGATCAGCGAGGTCGCGGTCAGCAGCAGGGCGAAGCACAGCACCAGATTGACCAGGCTGCGCTCGGAATCGCTTCTGAGGTCGAGCTTCCACAGCACCAGCAGCGTCACTGCGCTCGCCGGAATGCTGCCGCAGGCGAGCCGCAGCACCGCGGGCCAGTGCACGCTGCGCGACCAGCCATGCACCACGCTGCCGCCGGCCTTGGTGGCGGCGGCATAGAGCAGATCGGTGCCGACCGCGGTGGAGGGATGAACACCGAACAGCAGGATCAGCAGCGGCGTCATCAAGGAACCGCCGCCCACGCCGGTCATCCCGACGAGCAGGCCGACGCCGAAACCGGAGGCGACGTAGAGTGGATCGATCATGTCTGGAGAATCTTAGGTTGATCTCGTCGGTTGGGCAATACGACGTAGAATAAACTTTCCCTGGGGCGCAACCGCTTGGGCAGAATAAGAAAAATTGTACTGCGCGTCGGAAATGGAGAGGTGTTTCCGGTTGTTCCCAGGCGCGCCGCGAAACACTCGTTCCCCAAGGGGAGCGAGCAATGGCGGCGCTCTGTAGTACCTATTTACCAAACGCCAGCACGTGCAGCCCCAGCCGCTGCCGCACGATCCAGAACAGCAGCACCGTCTCGAAGGTAAGCGAGATCGAGGTCGCGGCCGCGGCGCCGTGGCCGCCGTAGCGCGGCACCAGTGCGACGCAGAGCATGAGGTTCATCACGAAGGCCGATGCATAAGCGAGCGCACAGATCTTCTGCTGGCCGAGCATGTTGAGCAGCCGCTCGACCGGTCCGATCGCAGAGCGCACCACGAGCCCGATCGCCGCGACGAACATGATGTCGTAGCCGACCACGAATTGCGGCCCGAACAGCCAGAGTAGCGGCTTGCCGAGCGCGAGCAGCACGATGGTCGCCGCCAGCGATGGCCAGAACGTCCAGTTGATCGCATGTGTCACATAGGCCGACAGGCGTGTCTTGTCGCCGCTTGCGTTGTATTCGGCGAAGCGGTGCGCCGTCGTCGCCGACATCGCGTAGTGGATGAACGAGACCAGCGCCAGCGTCTTCACCACCGCGAAGTAGACGCCGACCTCGTCGGAGGGGCGAAATTGCTGCAGCACCAGCACGTCGGTATAGGACAAGAGCAGGTAGAAGCTTTCGACCAGCAGGATCGGCAGCGAGACGGCGAGCCAGCCGCCGATGTCATAGGTCTTGGGGCCGGGCGCGACATGGCCGGCGAGCTTGCGGTTCAGCACCACCATCTGCCCGGTCATCGCGATCCACACTGCACCGGCGCTCGCAACCATCGCGGCGACGGCGCCGAGATGATAGCCGAGCAGAAAGGCGATAGCCGTAATTCCGATGATCAGCCCCTGGCGGATGATGAATTGCGGCATCAGGCCGAGCTGCATCCAGTCATGCGAGCGCGCGATGCCGTCCTGGGTGTTGGCGACGACGAAGGCGGGCAGCGTCATGCAGCCGATATAGAGCGGCAGCTCCTCGGCCGGGTCGATCCAGGGCGACAGCAGCCTGACGACGCCGGCGAGGGCGAGCGAGACCAGCGTGGACACCGCAAAGGTCAGCCAGCGGCTGCCGGAGAGAAAGCCGCGCAGCAACGCCTGCTCGCCGCTGGCGCGATACTCTGGAATGATCTTCTGCGCCGAGGCCGAGATGCCGAAATCCATCATGCTGCCGAGCAGCAGCACCCAGGTCCAGACATAGACGTAGATGCCGTAGTCGGACGTTCCCATCCAGCGTGCGAGCAGCACCTGTGAGACATAGGCAAGGCCTGCACTGATGACGCGGATGATGAAGATGGTGCCGGCCAGCCGCCGCGTCAGCGATGCCTCGCTCGAGCCGCCCGTCAGCCTGGCCCGCAGCCGCGCGATCAGCCCGGCCGGTCCGGTCGTTGCGGGTGGTGCATCCATCACGGCCACGAAAAGTCCCCGGTCTTCCGCATGCCGCAGGCTTGCTGCGGTGGCCCTGGGGCTTAGCAACCATTCGTTAAGATTCGGTTGGGTGGCGTTCCATACTCGGTGTCGTCCCGGACGAGCTGACCGGCACTCACTCCAAATTCGTATTGAACTCGTACGACTTCTCCGGGCCGACCAGCGTGAACTTCAGCGCTGCGCCATCGGGCTTGGCGCCCGGCGGCAAGCCGTCGAGCTCGAACGAAAAACGCTTCACGCCAGCCGGGCTGTCCTTGACCGGCGCCGGAATCGGCAGCGCCCAGTCGGGCGTCGGACCCTCCACGAACAGATTGACGTTGCGCGGGTCCGGCGTCACCACGTCGACCACCACATTCTTGGGTCCGTCGCGCTTGACGTCGCGGATGGTGAGGGGATTGGGATCGCCGATATTGGCGGGCTTGGGCACGGTATCGAGTGCCGCACGCAGATTGGCATCCTCGGTCGAGGCCACGCTGTTGAAGCCGAGCTCGGCACTGGCCTCGACCGGAATGCAGAGTTTTTCGCACACCGCGTAATTGATCTCTGCGCGCAGGGTCACGGGCTTGTCGGCCGCCTTGGCGACGATGCGCAGGGGGAGCACGATCTGGTTGTGATAGCCGATCGAATGGCCGCCGGCGCCGTCGTCGAATTTCAGCGGCGCAGGCCACATCACCGTCACCGCCTCGACATTGTCGGATTTGGAAAAATCGAACCGCGGCGGGACGCCGGAATCGCCGGGGGAGCGCCAATAGGTCTTCCACCCCTGCTGGAGCTGGATGGCGATACCGCCGAGCAGGACGGCGCCGCTGCGCGATCCCGCCAATAGCCGCACCGCGGAATGTCCGTCGCGCTGCCACGGCGAAGCGTCATCGGCACGGGCTACGATGGCCAGCGACGACGCAAAAAGGGTTGTCGCGACGCCAATCGCCGCACGCAGGGGAACTCTTGTGAGCATAGCACGTCTTTACAGGGTCGCCCTGAGGCAAACCATTGAATTGCTTGTGATGGATGCACTGGAATTGCGTCTCTGCAAGCCTTGATTTGACAGCAGCCCGGCCCGACATCAGGATAGGAATTGAAACCGGAGTGCTTAACCGATGGCTCCCACAGGCAAGAGGACGGGCGAAAGCACCCGCAGCGCGGGACCCATGCTCCCTAATTCGGCCGGTTATCTCGACGGCCGGCTCTTGATCGCGATGCCCGTGATGGGCGATTCCCGCTTCGAACGCTCGGTGATCTATCTCTGCGCCCATTCGGCGGAGGGAGCGATGGGCATCATCGTGAACCACCCGGCCGGCAGCATCGACTTCCCCGAGCTCTTGGAGCAACTCGGCATCATCAAGAAGGGCGAGCACATCAAGCTGCCCGAGAATGCCGAAAGCATGAAAGTGCTGCGCGGCGGTCCGGTCGATACCGGGCGTGGCTTCGTGCTGCATTCCAGCGACTTCTACATCGAGAACGCGACGCTGCGGATCGACGACGGCGTCTGCCTCACCGCGACCGTCGACATCCTGCGCGCGATCGCCAACGGTTCCGGCCCCAAGCACGCCATTCTCGCGCTCGGCTATGCCGGCTGGGCACCCGGCCAGCTCGAGACCGAGATCCAGAGCAACGGCTGGCTGCATTGCGATGCGGATGCGGATCTGATCTTCGGTGACGACGTCGACGACAAGTACGGACGCGCCCTGCGCAAGATCGGCATCGATCCCGGCATGCTCTCGAACGAAGCGGGACACGCGTAGGTGCTTTAGTCGTTACCGCGACATACTCCGCGGTGGTGCCTCATCCTCCGCTGTCGTCCCGGACAAGCGCGCCTCAAGCGCGCGTAGATCCGGGACCCATACTCCCAGGGTGATGTTTAAGGCAGGCCGGTCACTCCGAGTCTTCGCCAAACCACGTTTTGTGGCTGGGTCCCGGATTTTCGCTTCGCTCGTCCGGGACGACAGCGGAGATTGCCGCGCTACTCCGCCGCCTGCTGCTGCACCGTGGGCTCCGTCCCCGCCACCGTCGCGCGGCGCATGTCGCGAGGCTGCGACTGGTCGTAGCGGCGGACGCGGTGCATGGTCTGGCGGTTGTCCCACATCACGAGGTCATGCAGCTTCCATTTGTGGACGTAGACGAATTCGGGCTGCGTGGCGTGCTCGTTGAGATCGCGCAGCAGGAGGCGTCCCTCCGGCACGCTCATGCCAACGATCTTGCCGGCATGGGATGACAGATACAGCGACTTGCGGTGATGCACGGGATGCGTCCGCACCAGCCTTTGCAGCACCGGCTTGAACATCTCCTTCTCCTCGTCCGTGTATTCGGTGAAGCCGAGCGATCCCCGCGAATACATCAGCGAGTGCTCGCAGACGAGATCGTCGATCTCCGCCTTGGTGTCGTCGTCGAGCGCATCATAGGCGGCGCGCATGTCGGCGAATTCGGTGTTGCCGCCCTTGGGGTTCACCACGCGCGCCGACAACAGCGAGAACTTTGCAGGGATAGGCCGGAACGAGCTGTCGGAGTGCCACAGGCAATTGCCGAGGTTGAACAGATTGGCGCGGCTGTCCTTCGGCAGCGGCTTGCCGTCCTTGCCGAGATTCGAAACATCGTTCAAGCCCGAGTTGAGGCGGTGTTCGCTGGCCTTGGTAATGTTGCCACCACGCGCATCCTCACGCTGACCAAAGTTCAGCGCAAAAGCCATCTGCTGCTCGTCGGTGATGTCCTGGTCGTGGAAAACCAGCACGGCGTATTTGTCCATGGCGGCCTCGACCTCGCGCGCCTCGACCTCGGTGAGGGGCTTTCGCAAATCGAGGCCGGAAACCTCGCCGGCAAAGTGCTTCTGAAGCTGCCGGATGGCGATCGTCATGGCGTTCTCTCCCGCATGTGCGAGCGGTTGGTCCCGCTCTGTCGGCGAAAAAGCTACTCCCGCACTCGCCGTTGTCAACGCTCGGCGCGCATGGCTCTCACGCATTCCGTGCCATCAACCCGCCGTCGACCGGGATCACCGCGCCGGTGAGGAAGGATGCCGCCGGCAGGCACAGGCTCAGCGTCATATGCGCGACCTCTTCAGGGTCGCCGTAGCGGCCAAGCGCGGTGCGACGCTTGGCATAGATCGTCTTGTGCTCCTCCGAGATGCGGTCGGTGATCCCAGTGCGGATCGGGCCCGGGCAGATGCAATTGACGGTGATGCCCTCGCGGCCGAGCTCGACGGCGAGCGAGCGCGTGAGGCTCGCCACGCCGCCCTTCGCTGCCGAATAGGGGCTGTGCAATGCGGTGGCGCCGAGCGCCTCGGTCGAGGCGATGTTGACGATGCGCGGGCTCTTCGATTTGCGCAGGTAAGGCAGTGCGGCGCGGATGATGCGCGGATGCGCCGTCAGCATCACGGCGATGCCCCTGGCCCAGGCGTCCTCATAGGCCTCGTCGTCGATCGCGACGCGTACGGAGATGCCGGCATTGTTGACGACGATATCGAGCCCGCCGAAATGTGCCGCGACATCATTCACCACGCGCCTGATCTCGGTGCCATCGGCAACGTCGAGCTTCCAGGCTTTTGCCGAACCGCCGCTCGCCGCGATCTGCTCCGCGACGGCGAGCGCGCCTTGCTCGTCATAGTCGGTGACGGCAACGTTCGCGCCCTCCGCGGCGAACAATTGCGCGGTGGCGCGTCCCATGCCGCTGGCCGCGCCGGTGACGAGAACGGTCAGGCCCTTCACGGACCGGCTGAGCCGTTTGAACTCGGACATGCTGTTTCCTCGCGCCCTGCTTGTTCTTGTTATGATTGACAAGGCTGGCATCGATCCGCAGACAGGTCAAACAAGCAAGACAAAAGGGGAGGCCGCGATGGCGAACGAGCTCGATTTCTCAGGCAGGCAGGTGCTGGTGGTCGGTGGTTCCAGCGGTATCGGCAACGGCATCGCGCAAGCGTTTCGCACGAGGGGCGCGCATGTCGCGGTCTGCGGCACGCGTGCGCAGCCAAAGGATTATTCGATCGAGGAAGGTTCTGATCTCACGGGCCTGTCTTACGCGCAGCTCGACGTCAGCAACCCCACTGCGATCGAAGCGTTCAAGCCGTCCTTCGATCGGCTCGACGTGCTCGTGCTGGCGCAAGGCGCGGTGCTCTATCGCCGCAGCGAGTTCGAGATGAGCGGTTTCCGCAAGGTGGTCGAGGTCAATTTGATGAGCCTGATGGCCTGTGCCACGCGATTTCATTCCATGTTGCGGGATTCGAAGGGGTCGCTGATCATGGTGTCCTCGACCGCGGCCTATCATTCCACCATGGGCAATCCCGCCTATAACGCCTCGAAGACCGGTGCGGTCGGATTGACGCGGACACTGGGCGAGGCCTGGGCCGAGGACGGCATCCGCGTCAACGGTATCGCGCCGGGGCTCGTCGACACCAAGATGACGAAGGTGACGACCGACAATCCCAAGCGGCTCGAAGGTGCATTGTCACGCATTCCATTGCGGCGCCTGGGCACGCCGGCCGACATGGCGGGCGCAGCCCTGTTCCTGGCCTCGCCGCTGTCGTCCTATATCGTCGGACAGACGCTGGTCGTCGATGGCGGGCTCATCCTTTAGCTGGCCCGTAGCCCGGATTACGCTGCGCTCCATCCGGGCTACACACTTTCGTAGGAGCTACACTTTCGCAAACACTTGGAACTGGGCCGCGCCTGATCGGTTACTTCGGCTGACCACCGAGGAGGATCATCATGGACACGGATCGGATTGTTGGATCGGCCAAGGAATATGCCGGACGCGCGGAAGGCGCGATCGGAGACATGGCAGGCGATGCGAAGACGCAGGCGTCGGGCAAGGCGCGGGAAGCCGCGGGCACGGTGCAGAATCTCTACGGCCAGGCCAAGGATGCCGTGCGCGAGGCCGGCGAGACTGCGGCTGACTACGCCAAGGACGCCTACGACAACAGCGGCGAAACTCTTCGCGATGGCACGCAAGCATTGTCGAAGAAGGTGCAGGACAATCCGCTCGGCGCGCTGCTGGTCGCCGGCGGCATCGGTTTCGCGCTCGCGCTTCTGATGTCGCGTCCCGCACGCCGTCCGCCGCCGTCGCGCTGGCGCTATTAAGGCTAGTCGCCGAACGCCTATCACTCGTGCCCCGGACGCGATGCAGCCTAGGCGATGCGTAGCATCGTCCGGAAACGCTGCATCGCTAAGCCGGGGCCCATCTTTTGTGAATGCCGCACGAATTGGGTCCCGGCTCTGCGCCTCCTCACCAAGAGGCGCCGCGTCGCATCCGCGACACGAGACCTTACCTTACCGGAACATCTCGGCCGAGCGGCCGACGTTACCCGGCGGACGCGGGACCACGGGATTGGGATTCGGATTGCGCGGCCCGGGCGCCGGCGTCAGTTGACGCGGCGGCGGTGGCTGCGGAGAGCCGAAGCCGAAGAAATCGCGGAATGAGGGCGTAGCCTGTGCCGGTTGCTGCGGTGGGACCGGCGGCTTCTTCGGCGCAAGTTTCGGCGGGGCGATCGCGGCGGCGGCTCCCGGCGCGGTGGGATTGGTGACGCCGCCCTCAGGCGTTGTTGCGGCCATCGGCGTATCGCCCTTGGCCTGCTCGCGGCCGACTTCGCGGCGCGGCCAGGCATAATCGTCGGCGCGGCCGGCCGGAGCCGCCAGCGGCTCGCCCTTCACCATTGTCTTCGCAGCCAGCGCATCGACGGCGGCGGGACGCGAGCCCGGGCCGCCCAGCAACTGATCGGTCGAGATCGAGGCTGCAACCAGCGGCACGATCGGCCCCGCCAGCGGCCGCGGTGCGGGCTTGCCGGGCTCGGCGCTGGTGTCGGGCGTCGCCGGCTCGCTCGGCAGTGCGATCGGGCCGGAGCGTCCTGCCAGCAGACGCGTGATTTCGCGCTCGACATAATGCGCGAGCTTGCGCGCGCCGGGCTTTGTGAAGAAGACGCCGTCAGAGCTGCGGAGCTGACGGATCTGGCCTTCGAAGTCAGGACCCTTCTGGAGGAAGCGGCCGGCCTCGTCGACAAACCCGTCCCAGACGTCGACATAGGTAATGCCGGCCTTGGCCGCGCCTTCGCGATAGAGCGAATCCAGGAACAGCATGTCCGCCGTGCCCTTCTGCCCGCGGATGGCGGGAAGGCCGACCCACAGCACCGGCACGCCCTTGGCCTTGAGGACGCTGGCGAGCTCCTCGATCTTCTTGCCGTAGAGCTCGACCCAGCGGTCGTCACGGAATTCGTAGAGGCCGTTCGGATTGCGGGCCGTCTTTTCGGGCGCCGCCGCCGGCGCGTCGGCGTTGTCGGCGTCGTCCTGCGGCAGATCGGCATCGGCAGGCTTGTCGTCGGGCTTGGCGGCGGTGTCGTTGCCGGGCTTGGCGTCCCCCGGCTTCGCTGGCTGTTTGGCGCGCGCGCCCTTGTCGTTCTTCTTGTCCTTGTCTGCGGCGGCCTTGTCCGTCTTTTCGGCGACGGGCTCGCGGATCGCGCTGCGGTCGTTGAGGCCCAGCATGACGACGATCACGTCGGGCTTCTCGGTCTCGAGGATGCCCCTTGCAGCAGTCGTCCAATCCGCAGGCTCGCCGCGCGGCTGGTACTTGATCAGGCCGGACGTGGTCTTGTGCTTGCGGATCACGCCCATGTCGGGCTGCTCGGTGTAGGCGTCTTCCAGGCCATAGGCGAGCCAGTCGGCCATGGCGTCGCCGATCACCAGCACGTTCTTCTCAGGGATGGTGTCGCGCTTGGCTGGCGCCGGCGCGCGCGAAAAATCCTGGCGCGGCGCCTGCGGCTGTTGCTGCTGGAACGGCGCGAAGAAGTCGCCGCCGAACCAGCCGCCGCCTCCGCCGCCGCCCCGTTGTGGCGGCGGAGCCGAACGCTGCGGCGGGCCGCCGAAGCCCGGGAAGTTGAAGAACTGCGCAGAGGCAGGCCCGGCGACCGAGACCAGAATCGCAAGCGCCGTCCCCAGCGCGATCAGCGGGCCGGTCTCGGTCAGCGCCTTGAACAGGGACTTCGGCTTCGACATGCGATCTCGGGCCAGCGCAATGGGGATCGGAGGTAGCTCAATATAATAACGGAATCGGGCGCCAAACGGGCAAATTCCGTTGCAGATTCTTGGGCTCATACACCGGGGAACAGCCGCCTGCGTCAAGGCTGCCTGCCAAAATCCCAGTTCAGGGTTACTTTCGGCGCGATTTTACCGTCCGCGCAGCCGTTCCAGTGCGTCGGAGGAGGCAAAACCGTCCGCGGGCACTCCGATCGAGGCCTGGAAGTTGCGCAGGGCTTCCCGGGTCTGGCCGCCGAACTGGCCGTCCGGGGTGCCCTTGTAGAAGCCGCGCTGGGCCAGCAGTTGCTGCAGCTCCAGCCGCTCGGTGCGGGATAGCTCGCGTTCCTGCCGCGGCCAGGGCTGCACGAAGGGCTGCCCTCCGCGTAGGCGGTCGGCGAAATGACCGATCGCCAGCGCATAGGCCTCGGCCGGGTTGTACTTCATGATGACCCGGTAGTTCTGCAGCATCAGGAAGCCGGGCCCCTGCGCGCCGGCCGGCGCCAGCAGATAGGCCTTCTCCGCCGGATGCGGGAACGGCTGGCCCGTCGCCCGCTTCAGCCCGAGCTTCTCCCATTGCGCGATCGTCATCGCCTTGGCGCGGTCGGCCAGCATGTAGTTGAACCCTTGCGGCACCACGACCTCGAAGCCCCAGGTCTGGCCGGCCTGCCAGCCGTCTTTCTTGAGGTTGTTGGCGGTCGATGCAATCAGGTCGGTCGGATTGTCGACGACGTCGCGTCTGCCGTCGCCATCGCCGTCGACGGCAAAGCGCTTGAATGCAGTCGGCATGAACTGGGTCGGGCCGAACGCGCCGGCCCAGGAGCCGCGCATCTGCTCCGGCCTGAGGTCGCCGCGGTTGAGGATCTCCAGCGCGGAGAGGAACTCGTCCTTGAAATAGGCCTGGCGCCGGCCGATGCAGGCGAGCGTCGCGGTCGATTGCAGCACGCTGCGATCGCCCATCTGCGTCGAGTAATTGGACTCGATGCCCCAGATCGAGGCGATGATGTAGCGGTCGACGCCAGTGGCCTTTTCGGTGGCGTCGAACTGCGCCTTGTATTTGGCGAGGATCTCGCGGCCCTTGGCGAGGCGGTTGTCGTTCACCAGGATGTCGAGATAGTCCCAGATCGATTTTGTGAACTCCGGCTGCGAGTCCATCAGGTCCATGATGCGCAGATCGGGTGAGAGCCCGGCCGTGAAGCGCTGGAAGTTTTCCTGGGTGATGTTGCGCCGTGCGGCATCGGGCCACATCGCGGCAACGCAATTGCTGAAATTGCCGGCGGCCTCGCGGATCGCCGCGGCCGTCATCAGCGGATGGCCGGAAGCCCCGTCCTCGCCGCTCCAGGGCAAGGCGCCGCCGGGTCCCGGCGGGGCTTGCGAGGGCGCAGCATTGGGGCCGGAGAAGATGCCGCCGAACAGATTGGACAGGCCGTTCTGCGCCTGGGCGTGTGCGCTGACGGGCAGCAGCAGGACGGCCGCGATCATCGCCGCGCCGGTCACGGATCCCGCCCGTCTTGCCTGCCTAGCCACCAATCGCGTCATATCCCACCCATCGGCCTTCCAAGAATCTGCCATCAGGAGGCCCGGTTACGGTTGCCAATAGCTTAACAAAGGTGAAATTTTGGTGACGGCCTTTTTCTTAACTCTGCGCGGATGAGGCCCCACATCCGCCTTTGTTGGCGGCTGCAAACAGGCTAGCAAGATGCCATTGCTCCGTTCCCAGCCTCGTTCCCATGTGCCCCCAGGTATTCGAACAATCACATGAAAATTCGCAAAGCCGTATTCCCCGTCGCCGGCCTCGGCACCCGTGTCCTGCCCGCCACCAAGGCGATGCCGAAGGAAATGCTGACCATCGTCGACAAGCCGCTGATCCAGTACGTCTATGACGAGGCGAGGGAGGCCGGCATCGAGCACTTCATCTTCGTCACCGGCCGCAACAAGAACGTCATCGAAGATCACTTCGACCGGATGTTCGAGCTCGACGCGACGCTCAGCCAGCGCGGCAAGAAGGCCGAGCAGGAGATTTTGGCGCAGAACCAGCCCGAAGCCGGCGCCGTCAGCTTCACCCGCCAGCAGGCGCCGCTCGGCCTCGGCCACGCGGTCTGGTGCGCGCGCGACATCGTCGGCAACGAGCCGTTCGCCGTCGTGCTGCCCGACGAGCTCGTGCTCAACTCGCCCGGTTGCCTCAAGCAGATGATCGAGACGGCGTCCACGCTCGGCGAGAAATCCAACCTGGTCGCGGTCGAGGCGGTGCCCGACCATCTCACCCATCAATACGGCATCTGCGGCGTCGGCAAGCGCAGCGGCAAGATGTTCGAGGTCGACGGCATGGTCGAGAAGCCGGCCAAGGGCACCGCGCCCTCCAATCTCTCGATCACCGGCCGCTACATCCTGCAGCCTGAGATCTTCAAGATCCTCGAGACGCAGGAGCGCGGCGCCGGCGGCGAGATCCAGCTCACCGACGCCATGATCGGGCTCGCCAAATCGCAGAAATTCTACGGCGTCGAGTTCGAGGGCGAGCGCCATGATTGCGGCTCCAAGCCCGGCTTCCTCCGCGCCAACATCGCCTACGGCCTGAAGCGCCCGGAGCTGCGTGACGGGCTGATCGCGGAGATGAAGAAGTATCTGGGGCAGTAGTCGCCACAAGCTCCGCCGTCGTCCCCGCGAACGCGGGGACCCATACCGCGTGATCCATCGGTCGTGTTCGGTAGCAGTACCGAACGACGAGTCTTCGCCAAACAACTTCCTGTGGTTATGGGTCCCTGCGTTCGCAGGGACGACACCAATGGTGTGGTGGATTGCTTCGCTCGCAATGACGACGAGCGAACCCCTCACGCCACCAGCGACAGCTTCGGCAAGCTCGCAACCACCGACTGATTGCGTCCGCCCGCCTTCGCCGCATAGAGCGCCTTGTCGGCGGCGGCGACCAGGACCGGCCAGTCCATCCCGGCGGTGGGAACGAGGCTGGCGACGCCGCAGGACACCGTCAAGGTCACCTGCTCGTCGGACCAGCCCTGCACCTTGGTGCGGATCGCCTCGGCGACCTTGAAGGCGTCGATGGCTGAAGTATTCGGCAGCAGCACCGCGAACTCCTCGCCGCCATAGCGGGCGGCACAGTCGCCCGCGCGGCTCACCGAATCGGAAATGCAGATGGCGATGCCGACCAGCACCTGGTCGCCCGCCTGGTGGCCGAACGTGTCATTGTAGGCCTTGAAGTGATCGGCATCGATCATCAAGAGCGCGACCGGCGCCTTCTGCCGCATCGCGCGCCGCCATTCGACGTCGATGACGGTATCGAACTTGCGGCGGTTCTTCAGGCCGGTGAGCGCGTCCGTCGTCGCCATCTCCTCCAGCTTGCGCTCGGCCTCGGCGCGCCGGCCGATCTCGCGCGCGAGCACCAGCGTCGATCCCAGCACGAACAACGCAAGCGCCAGCACCACGGCGCCGATGCGAAACGCCTCCTTCTGCCAGAGCGCGAAGACCGCGGCCAGCGGCTTGCCCGCCACCACGAACAGCGGCCCGTTGTCGGCGCTGCGGACATAGAGCCGCGGCGTCGGATCGACCGGGCCCTTTCCCGAATAGGAGGCGCCGATCGGGAGATTGTCGGGCTTCCAGGCCCGCCGGTCGTTCAGGTTCGTACCGATGATGTCGAGATCGAACGGCCGACGCATCATGATGGTGCGGTCGCGCCTGAGCACGGTGATGGTGTCTTCGGGATCGAGGTTCAGTCGCTCGAACAATTCGTGGAAATAGCTGAAGCGGATCGAGCCGGCGACGACGCCGAGGAAACCGCCATCGGTATCGCTGATGCGACGGCTCAGCACGATTGCGTAGGCGCCGCGGAATAGCATCGGGCGGCTGATGAAGAGCCCGGCCTCGGGATTGTCGCGATGAACCCTGAAATACTCCTCCTCGCTCCGGTTCTCGGGGAGGGGATCGAGGGTGGACGCGTCGATGGCAAGCCTGCCCTCGGCGTCGAACACCTGGATGGCGCCGAAATGCCTCGCCGTCGTCGCATGATCGAACAGGATCAGGTGACGGATCGGCTTCGACACGGTCGCGAGCTCGGGCAGCAGCATGTTGCTGGCGACCGCCTTCAGCGACAGGTCGTAGATCTCGACGTTGCGGCTGACGTCGGACTGGATGGTGGTCGCGAGGTTCTCCAGCGTCTGGCGGGCGAGCGCCTCCTCGCCCCGGCGCATGTCGAGCATGACGTTGACGCAAATGGCGGAAAAGCCGATCACCGTCACCACGGACGAGATGATCAGCAGCTTCGCCGAAATCTGCCACGGCCGGCGGGCCATGACTTCGCGCCATCCAGACAGCATCGTTTGCTCCCGATCCCTTAGTGGATGCGCCCGAAATCTTGAGTAGTGTTTAAGGTGGAACAGCGCTGCCGTAGTGAGTTAAGAATCGGTTTACGCCGCTCACGGTTTTGGGCAGATCTCCTGCGAGCAGACCCGGTTTCGGACAAGAGGACGGATGTGAACGACTACGACGCGTTGCGCGACTATCTGCTGCGGCAGAAGCAGGCCGAATTCATCCTGAGCTTCGAACAGATCGAAGAGATCATCGGCGCGGCCCTGCCGCGCGCCGCCAATCGTGCCTCATGGTGGGACAGCCTGCGCAGCCCCGACATCCAGATGCCGCAACGCGAAGCCTGTCTTGCTGCCGGGTTCAAGGCGGTGCGGATGCCGGACGGCCAGAGCGTGCGGTTCACGAAGATGAAGAAGGACGGGCGGCGGTAGCGGCGCAGCACCCGGTCAGGTGGGTGAAGGTCTCTCCATATCCAACAGTATCGTAGGGTGGGCAAAGCGAAGCGTGCCCACGACTTCTGTCGCAGTGCTGGATGGATGGTGGGCACGGCGCAAGTGCGCCTTTGCCCACCCTACGACACTTGCTTCGCATTCGCGACGAGCGAGACGCACATTGATGTGCCCTCGCCCCTTGTGGGAGAGGGCAGCGACGCCAGTAGACACAGGCTCGCTTGGGTGAGGGGTCTCTCTCCAAGGTCTCGAGAGGAGAGAGACCCCTCATCCGGCGCTTCGCGCCACCTTCTCCCACAAGGGGAGAAGGGAAAAGAGAAGCCTAGCTCGCCGCTTCGAGCCGCACTTCGGTCAGCAGCCGCATCGCGGCGTCCGCGTCCATCGGCTCGCCGAAGGCAAAGCCTTGCGCGTATTCGCAGCCCATCTGGTAGAGCTCGACCGCGTCGGAATCGGTCTCGGCGCCTTCGGCCACAACGTCCATGCCGAGGTCGTGCGCAAGCGCGATGATCGACTTCAGGATCACCGGCCGTGTGCCGCGGTTGGTGGTGCGCACGAAGGACTGGTCGATCTTGATGGTGTCGAACGGGAAGCGCTGGAGATAGGCCAGTGACGAATGACCGGTGCCGAAATCGTCGAGCGAGAGCCCGGTGCCGAGCTCGCGGATCCGCGTCAGCATCTGCGCTGCGTGCTCCGGATTCTCCATCACCAGCGATTCCGTCAATTCCAGCTTGAGCGTGCCGCGCGCCACCGAGGAGCGCGACAGCACGGTGCGGATGTCGTGGATCAGATCGTGGCGCAGCAACTGCCGCGAGGAGACGTTGACCGAGGCGAAGATCGGCTCGCGCGAGCGCATCGCGCGCTGCCAGATCGAGAGCTGCTTGGCGGTCTGGTCCAGCACGAACATGCCGAGGTCGACGATCAGGCCGGTCTCTTCGGCGATGGTGATGAATTCCGAGGGCGCCATGCGGCCGAGCTTCGGGTGATCCCAGCGCACCAGCGCTTCGAAGCCGGCGACCGAACGATCCTCCAGCCGCACGATCGGCTGGTACAGGATCGTGAGCTCCTGCCGCTCGATGGCGCGGCGCAACTCGCTCTCCAGCGTCAGGCGATCGGTCTTCCGCGCGCGCATCGCGGGCTTGTAGACGTCGATGCGGTCGCCGCCGATGCGCTTGGAGTGATACATCGCAAGCTCGGCGTCCTTGATGATCTCGTCCGTGAGCTGAACCTGCGGATCAGAAAGCGCGAGACCGATCGACGCCGTGAGAAAAATCTCGCGGTCGTTGAAGGCGATCGGCGCGCGGATGGTCTTGCGGATGGTCTCGGCGAAGGCGGTGATGCGGGCGGGGTCCTGCTCCGAGAGCAGGATCAGGCCGAACTGGTCGCCGGCAAGCCGCGCCAGCGTGTCCTGCGGCTTCAGGATGCGGGTGAGGCGGCGGGCGAGGGTGAGCAGGATGGAATCGCCGACCGCGATGCCGACGGAATCGTTGACCTGCTTGAAGCGGTCGAGGTCGATCACCATCAGCGTCGGGCGCAGCGTCGGCATGGTCTTGGCGAAATGCGCGACCGCGCCCAGCCGGTCCATGAACAGTTTTCGATTGGGCAGGCCGGTGAGGTTGTCATGCACGGAATCGTGCAACAGGCGTTCCTCGGCGTTGCGTAGCTCGGTGACGTCGGTGAGCGTGCCGACCACGCGCGAGACCTCGCCGTCCGAGCCGACCACCGGGCGTGCCTTCAGCGCGAACCACATGAAATGGCCGTCGGGGGTGCGCAGGCGGAAATCCTGCACCAGGCGGCCGCGGCGCTGGTCGAGCACGCTGTCGAGCGCGGCGCGGAAACGGTCCTGGTCCAGCGGGTGCAGCACCTCGAGCCACGAGGCGGCCGGGCCTTCGAGCGTGCCGCGCTTGAGGCCGAGCAGGGCTTCGGTCTCGGGGCTCGTAAAAACCTTGTCGGCGGAAACGTCCCAGTCCCAGATCAGATCGCCGGAGCCGGCCAGCGCCAGGGCGCGGCGCTCGATGTCGGAGACGACGCCGGTGGTGGCGCCGCCGCCGGCAAAGGCGTGCTGCATCACCGTGAAGCCGATCAGCATCACGATCAGCACGAGGCCGCCGAGCAGGGCCGGGCCGACGATGTCGTTGGTCACGGAACCCGCGACCGTCATGCCAGCCGCGACCACCCAGACCACCAGCAGGAACCAGGTCGGGATCAAAAGCACCGCGCGGTCGAAGCCGTGGGTGGAGAGATAGACAATCAGCGCGAAGCCCGCGAAGGCGATCAGCACCAGCGAAATGCGCGCGATGCCGGAGGCCACCGCGGGGTCGAACAGGGCCAGCGCCACCAGCGAGCCCAGGAACGCGAGCCAGCCCACCGTGATGTGCGAATAGCGCACGTGCCAACGGCTGAGATTGAGATAGGCGAACAGAAACACCAAGAGCGTGGCCGCCAGGATCGCTTCACCCGCCGCGCGCCAGATGCGCTCGGCGTTGTTCGACATGTCGAGCACCTTGCCCCAGAAGCCGAAATCGACGCCGATATAGACCAGCACCGCCCAGGCCAGCGCCGCGGCGGCCGGGAACATGATGCTGCCCTTCACCACGAACAGAATGGTCAGCACCAGCGCCAGCAGGCCCGAGATGCCGATCACGATGCCCTGGTACAGCGTGAACGAGTTGACCTTGTCCTTGTAGGCTTCCGGCTCCCACAGATAGAGCTGCGGCAGCTTGTCGGTGCGCAGCTCCGCGACGAAGGTGATGACGGCGCCGGGGTCGAGCGTGACGCGGAAGACGTCGGCGGTCGGGCTTTCCTGTCGCTCCGGCCGGTCGCCGGTGGAGGGCGTGATGGTCGCAATGCGCGACAGGCCGAGGTCGGGCCACAACAGCCCCGAGGAAACGATACGGTAATGCGGCGCGACGATCAGGCGGTCGAGCTGGTCGTCGGTGTTGTTGGCGAGCGCGAACACCACCCAGTTCTGTCCGCCCTCGCGGGCGCGCACTTCGATGCGGCGGACGATGCCGTCGGTGCCGGGCGCGGTGGAGACCTGGATGCGGTCGGCATCGCTGCGCTGATGCTCGAGCACGCCGGTGAGGTCGATCGCGGGCGCGTCACTGCGGACGCTGACGGCGTCGAGCGCGCGCGCGGGATACGCGGCGACAAGAATCATGAGGCCCAGCGCGATGGGCGCGAGGCACCTGATCAGACGCAAGGCCAGTTCTCCGCGTTCGACGCAAACTCTTCAGTGAAGACGATTTCAAACCGAACGGAAGTGGTTCGGTGCGTCGCGATAGATGCCACGAAAGCGAGGAAAATCAAAGGGTTTCCGGCGTCTCCCGTGGGCCGTTGGCCTAGACCTCCAACACAATTTTGCCAATATGTGCGCTCGTTTCCATGCGCCGGTGCGCATCGGCTGCCTTTTCCAGCGGGAAAGTGCTGTCCATCAGCGGTTTGACGCGGCCTTCGCGCAAAAGTGGCATCACTTTCTGCTCGATTGCGGCCACCATCGCCGCCTTGTCCGCATTACTACGGGGGCGCAGGGTCGAGCCGGTGTGGGTGAGGCGCTTGACCATCACCTTGGCGATGTTGACGCTGACCTTGGGGCCATTCAGCGTCGCAATCTGCACGATGCGGCCGTCGACCGCGGCGGCATCATAATTGCGGTCGACATATTCGCCGGCGACCATGTCGAGGATCAGGTTGACGCCTTCCTTGTTGGTCGCTTCCTTGACGACGGCGACGAAGTCCTCGGTCTTGTAATTGATGGCGCGGTCGGCGCCTAACTTGAGGCAGGCGTCGATCTTGTCCTGCGATCCGACGGTGACGAACACTTTCGCACCGAACGCTTTCGCCAGCTGGATCGCCATGGTGCCGATGCCGGAGGAGCCGCCATGGATCAGCAGCGTCTCTCCTGCCTTCAGGCCACCGCGCTCGAACACGTTGTGCCAGACCGTCATCAGGGTTTCCGGCAGCGCGCCGGCTTCCTTCATGGACAGCGCGGGCGGCACGCTCATCGCCTGGGCGTCCTGGGCGATGCAGTACTGCGCATAGCCACCGCCGGCGACCAGCGACATCACCTTGTCGCCGATCTTGTGCCGCTTGGCATTGCTGCCGACGGCAACCACTTCGCCCGCGATCTCGAGACCGGGCAGGTCGCTGGCGCCGGGCGGCGGCGGATAGGCTCCCGAGCGCTGCGCAACGTCGGGCCGGTTGACGCCGGCGGCCATCACCTTGACCAGGATCTCGTCGGGACCGGGCTGCGGAATGCTGCGTTGTTCCGGCACCAGCACTTCCGGTCCGCCGGGCTTGGATATGGCGACCACGGTCATTTGCGCGGGCAGCTTGTCCATGATGTGTCCTTGGGTGAAGGTGCGGGATGAACGAGGCCCTTGCTTAGCCAGCGTGATCCAAGCTGGCAACCGCCTCAGCATTGTGTGCGCGAACTTTGGAGGAACGAGGATGGCGACGGAAGACGACGACCGCCCGCGCAAGAAGATCAGCCATGAAATCGGGCAGGACCTCTCGCTCTTGTCGGTCGAGGAACTGACCGAGCGCGTCACGCTGCTCAAGACCGAGATCGCAAGGCTGGAAGAAGCCGCTACGAAGAAGCGCGCCTCACGCGATGCGGCGAACAGCTTTTTCAAGTCGTAGGATTTTCACGCCTCTCGTGTCCCGGACGCGGTGCGGCACGCAGTGACGCTCCGCAGAGCCGGGACCCACGTCTCGCGCAGCCGCACCTTCGCGTCCATTCCGGGACGGCGCGCAGCGCCGAGCCCGGAATCCATAACCCCAAGACGTCAGAACGGCGGGCAGAGTTTGTTCCACCCCCGCTCGGTCACTGGCCGACATGGCTAACGAACCCTCAAAAAATTCGCTCGTTTACGGTCGATTAAGCTTTCGGGTTTATGACTGGAACTGTCCTCGTTTGGACACCGAGTGGCTCCTGTCCACTCTGTTTGACGCCTCCCTGTTATCAACTTTCAAAGCCGCCGGTCTCCGGCGGCTCTTTTTTTGCGCACAGCGTCTCGAGTGGCGTGGCTACCGCTTCGCGTCAAGAATCCGCATCAAAACAAGAGTCTCCGCCCAGTTGCATTCCGAGGAATGACCCGCGGAAACCATAACCGTGCTTGTCACTGGACTCCGCGTCCCGCCCGCGCAATGATTTGTTCATCATAAGCCGGCGCCAAAGCCGGGCAGTCAAACAGTTGCGTAAGAGGCGTTAACCATGGAACGTTTGCAGGCCGACGGCGCTCTCGTTCAACTCAGCGAGCGGTTCACCAATTCTGCGGCGTTCGGCGTCCTGTTCCGCGAGGGCATGGACCTCGTCGAAGAGACCGCCGCCTATCTCGACGGCGCCGGCCGCACCGAGGCCAAGGCGCTCGACCGTCCCGTCAGCCTCACCTACGCGACCGAGAGCATGCGTCTCACCACCCGCCTGATGCAGCTCGCCTCGTGGCTGCTGCTGCACCGCGCGGTGAAGGAAGGCGAGATGACGTTGAGCCAGGCCAATCGGGAGAAGACCAAGGTCAAGCTCAGCGCTGCCGATCCCGGCCCCACCGACACCATCGAGAAGCTGCCCTCGCAGCTCCAGGACCTGATCCATCGCTCGATGAGCCTGCAGACCCGCGTCCGCCGCCTCGACACCACCATCCACACCCCGCCGGCTGAACACATCGCGATCGGCAATCCGCTGGTGCCGCACCTCAACGCGCTGAAGGCGGCGTTCGAGCGGTAAGACTCAATCTCTGACCGTCACCCTGAGGTGCCCGCGTAGCGGGCCTCGAAGGGCGACGGCCCGGCTGTGGCCGTTCATCCTTCGAGGCTCCCGGCGCGATGCGTTGCATCGCGCCACTCGCACCTCAGGATGACGGGTCTGGCAGCGGCGCGAGACCCCCAAAGACAAAAACGCCCCTGGTCTTCCCAGGGGCGTTTTTCGTCTCCAGCCATTGCGGGCCGGATCAATCCTTTTTGAGAAAGCCCGAAAACTTCTTCTGGAAGCGCGAGACGCGGCCGCCGCGATCCATCAGCTGGGCATTGCCGCCGGTCCAGGCCGGGTGCGACTTCGGGTCGATGTCGAGGTTCAGCGTGTCACCTTCCTTGCCCCAGGTCGAGCGGGTCAGGTACTCGGTTCCGTCGGTCATCACGACCTTAATCGTATGATAGTTCGGGTGAATTTCGGCTTTCATGGCAATTCCTCGGCGCCCCGGCGCCTTCTTGGGTGGCTATCGAATGACGGATTTGGGCGGCTCTATACCTCACGAAACCCGCTAAAACAAGCCACTCCGGGGCGGTGAACCGGGTTTGCCCCTAAGGGACTTCCCGGATTTGCCACTACCCTTGCACCGGCCTATTGGGAGCAAACGAATGCAATGGGTTGGATCTCATGAGCGCAGTGGAACGGCTTGATGACCAGTATGTCGATCGGCCCGGAATGAATGCCGCGGACACCCCGTCGATCGAGGCCGAGCTGATCGAAGAGCCGGCCAAGGGTCGCGCCAAGCTGCGGCCGCTGCTCGCGCTGGCGCCCTATGTCAGCCGCTATCGCGGCCGCGCGGCGCTGGCCTTCGTCGCACTCACGGTCGCGGCCCTGACCACGCTGCTGGTGCCGGTCGCGGTGCGCCGGATGATCGATTTCGGCCTGACGCCCGAGGGCATCGAGCTGATCAACAGCTACTTCTCGGTGATGCTCGCGGTGGTCGGCGTGCTCGCGCTCGCCAGCGCCGCGCGCTACTACCTCGTGATGACGATCGGCGAGCGCATCGTCGCCGATCTCAGGCGCGACGTCTTCGCCCATCTGCTCTCGCTGTCTCCCGCCTTCTTCGATTCCGCTCGCAGCGGCGAATTGATCTCGCGGCTCACCGCCGACACCACCCAGCTCAAATCGGCCGTCGGCGCCTCGGTGTCGATCGCGCTGCGCAATTTGATGATGTTTCTGGGCGCCGCGGCGATGATGGTGATCACGAGCCCGAAGCTGTCGGGCTTCGTGCTGCTGGCCATTCCCTTGATCGTGCTGCCGCTGGTCGCCTTCGGGCGCTGGGTGCGGCGTCTGTCGCGCAATGCGCAGGACACGCTTGCCGACGCCTCGGCTTATGCGGGCGAGCTGGTCGGCGCGATCCGCACCGTGCAGGCTTACACCAGCGAGCAATTCGCCGAGAAGCGCTTCGGCGGCGAGGTCGAGCAGGCCTATGAGGCCGCGCGCACCTCGACCCAGGCGCGCGCCGTGCTCACCGCCATCATCATCTTCATCGTGTTCGCAAGCGTGGTCGCGATCCTCTGGATCGGCTCGCATGACGTGCTCACCGGCGCGATTTCGCCGGGCCGGCTCGGTCAGTTCGTGCTTTATGCGGTGTTCGCCGCAGCCGGCCTCGGCCAGCTCAGCGAGGTCTGGGGCGAGGTCTCGGCGGCATCAGGCGCGGCCGAACGGCTGTTCGAGATCCTGCATGTGCAGCCCGACATCAAGGCCCCCGCGTCTCCCCGCGCGCTGCCGGTGCCGGCACGCGGCGAGGTCGGCTTCGACCGGGTCAGCTTCGCCTATCCGGTGCGGCGCGACGTCAATGTGCTCGATGCCGTGTCATTCACGGTGCGCCCCGGCGAGAAGGTCGCGATCGTCGGTCCGTCCGGCGCCGGCAAGAGCACCATCTTTCACCTGTTGCTGCGCTTCTACGATCCACGCAGCGGCGTGATCTCGCTCGACGGCGTGGCGGTCAAGTCCGCAGATCCCCGCGATTTCCGCGCGCGCATCGCACTGGTGCCGCAGGAATCGAACGTGTTCGCCGCCAGCGCCCGCGAGAACATCCGCTTCGGCCGGCCCGATGCAACCGACGCCGAGGTCGAGCGCGCCGCCGAGCTCGCGCATGCCGCCGAATTCATCCGCCGCCTGCCCGAAGGTTTCGACACCCCGCTCGGCGAGCGCGGTGTGACGCTGTCCGGCGGCCAGCGCCAGCGCATCGCAATCGCACGCGCCATCCTGCGCGATGCGCCGCTGCTGCTGCTCGATGAAGCCACCTCCGCGCTGGATGCCGAAAGCGAAACGCTGGTGCAGACCGCGCTGGAAGAGCTGATGCGCCACCGCACCACGCTGGTGATCGCGCACCGCCTCGCCACCGTGCTGTCCTGCGACCGCATCCTGGTGATGGACCAGGGCAAGATCGTCGAGCAGGGCACGCATGCCGAGCTCGTGGCCGCGAACGGGCTCTATGCGCGGCTGGCGAGGTTGCAGTTCGAGGGGGCTTGAGGCCCTCAGGGCCGGTTCGTAAGCTATTGACTTTGCTTGCGCCGTTTACTGTGCATGGGGTTGTTTTCGACGTTTTGTCTTGGGCCGGCGGGTTTACCGGCACTTCGGCGACAGCGCAGGCACGTTTGGCCACGGCCAATTCTTCCAGCTGCCGTCCTCCCCGACGCAGGCCGAGGCTGATGCCGACTCTGTCCGTTCGGAGACCTTGGGCGGCTCGGCAAAACGCTGGTCGACATAGGTCGTCGATAAATATCCGGCGACGATGACGCCCAGAAACACCGAGGAACCCTTGGCAAGATCGCGCAGCCGCATCGATCGCCTCCATTCGCTTGTCATCGCTGACACAACGAATAACCGACCTCGCAGGATCCCTGCGTGACAGGCCTCACGCCCGCCAGAATTACGCCCGCCAGGCCATCTTCAGCACCGGCCGGCCCGAGGTCGGGTTCACATCGTCGCCGGCATGAGCAAAGCCGTTGCGCTCGTAGAAGCGGATGGCGCGGGAATTGTCCTTGTTGACGAGCAGCGTGATGCCTGATGGCGACAGGCGCTTGGCCTCTTCGACCAGCAGCCGGGCTGCGTCCGAGCCCCAGTGATCAGGGTCGACCACGAGCTGGTCGAGATAGCCGTCGCCGTCGATGGTGACGAAGCCGGTGAGGGCACCATTCTGCTCGGCGACGACAATGGACGCCTTCGGCACCAGATCCCTCAGCCAGCGCTCGCGCCACCATTCGAGCCGTGCCGCGAAGTCGATCTGCGGATAGGCCTGCTGCCAGGTGCGATGCCAGAGATCGATCGCGGCGGCTTCGTCGGAGGCCGCGTAGGGGCGGAGGTGGATCGCGCTCACTACCGCTCCGTCAGCTTCAGCTCGATGCGGCGATTGCGCTTGTAGGCCTCTTCCGTGTTGCCGGGATCGAGCGGCTGGAATTCGCCGAAGCCGGCCGCGACGAGGCGCTGGGCGGGTACGCCGAGCGAGACCAGATATTGCACCACCGAGATCGAACGTGCCGCGGACAGATCCCAGTTCGACTTGAAGTTCGGACCGTTGACCGGACGCACATCGGTGTGGCCGTCGACGCGCAGCACCCAGGGGATGTCGCTCGGGATCTTCTTGTCGAGCTCGATTAGCGCGGCCGCCAAGGTGTCGAGCTCGGCGCGGCCCTCGGGCAGAAGCACCGCCTGTCCAGTGTCGAAGAACACTTCGGACTGGAACACGAAGCGGTCGCCGACGATGCGGATGTCGGGCCGGTTGCCGAGGATGGCGCGCAGGCGGCCGAAGAATTCCGAGCGGTAGCGCGACAATTCCTGCACGCGCTGCGCCAGCGCCACGTTGAGGCGCGAGCCCAGATCGGCAATCCGGTTCTGCGATTCCTTGTCGCGCTTCTCGCTCGCGTCGAGCGCCTCTTCCAGCGCCGCCAATTGCCGCCGGAGCGCGCTGATCTGCTGGTTCAGCACCTCGATCTGGGCCAGTGCCCGCGCCGAGACCGCCTTCTCCGAATCCAGCGCCTTGCCGAGCTCGGAGGTCTTGCCTTGCGCATCGCTGCCGGCGGCAGCGAGGCCATCATAGAGGCCCTTGATGCGGTCGCGCTCGGTCTCGGCCGAGGCGAGACCGGCCTTCAATTGCGAAACCTGGTCGTCGAGCGTGAGCTTGCCGAGCTTCTCCAGCGACAACAGCTCGTTGAGCTGGGCGATCTTGGCGTTGAGCAGCTCCAGCGCCTTGTCCTTGCCGGTGACCTCCTGCGACAGGAAGAACTGCACCACCAGGAACACCGACAGCAGGAACACGATCGACAGCACCAGCGTCGACAGCGCGTCGACGAAGCCGGGCCAGTAGTTGAAGGCGCCTTCGCTGCGGCGGCCGCGCGCTAGAGCCATGTTGTCCGTCTCCACTTTCGTGTCCCGGACGCGATGCAGCGTGCAACGCTGCTTCGCAGAGCCGGGACCATATTGTCCCTGACGCTGGGCCCCGGCTCAGCGACGCATCATTTCATGCTGCGTCGCGTCCGGGGCACGAGATCGTCTCAGCTCTTTTCCGGCTGGCGGGCGATGCGCTCCAGCAGACGCCGGATCTCGCGGTTCTGCTCGCCCTGGCCGTCGGCCCATTCGCGGATCATCTGCTGCTCGGTGCGCATGTGCGAGACCAGCGCCTGGATGGCTTCGGCAAGGCTCGCCATCGCCGCCGTGGTGCCGCGGCTGGCGCTGCCTTCCTCGAGCACGGAGCGTAAGCGTTCGACCGCGGCCTGGAGCTCGCCGCCGGCGACTCCGCCGCCGCCGCCGGAAGCGACCGCGACCTCGCCGCTGCCATATTCGCGCACCGTGGTGGCGAGCCAGTCTTCCAGGTCGGTGTAAAAACGGTTCTGCGCCTGGCTCGATTGCAAATCGAGGAAGCCGAGGATCAGCGATCCCGCGAGGCCGAACAGCGAGCTGGAGAACGAGATGCCCATGCCGCCCAGCGGGGCTGCGAGGCCCTCCTTCAGCGTGTCGAACAGCGCGCCGGAATCGCCGCCGACCTTGAGCCCGTCGATCACCTTGCCGACCGAGCCGACCGTCTCGATCAGGCCCCAGAAGGTGCCGAGCAGGCCGAGGAACACCAGGAGGCCGGTCATGTAGCGCGAGATGTCGCGGGCTTCATCCAGGCGGGTCGCGATCGAATCGAGCAAATGCCGCATCGTGGTCTGGGTGATCGACATTCGCCCGGAGCGCTCGCCGCCGAGGATCGCCGCCATCGGCGCCAGCAGTTTCGGGTGCCGGGCCGGCGCCAGGCCAGGATCGGCGATGCGGAAATTGTTGACCCAGGAGACCTCAGGGTAGAGTCGGATGACCTGGCGGAAGGCCAGGATGATGCCGATGAACAGCACGCCGCCGATCAGGGCATTGAGGCCGGGATTAGCGAAGAAGGCCTGGATGATCTGCTTGTAGAGCACCACGCTGACCAGCGTGCACAGCACCAGGAAGACCAGCATCCTCACCAGGAAGACGCTGGGTGAGGACAGCTTTGTGTACTCGATATCCATGGTGGAGCGGGGCGAGGCGCCTGACGGCATGGCCGGTATCATCCATTCCAAAAGCTTGCTTGCGGCGCGCACTATGGCACAGCGCCGGCCCAAAAAAAGCGCCGGATGCGCCGATTTCGGGGACAGCTCGGGGAACCCGGACCGGAAGCGGGGCTTTGATAAGCAGCTATCTGCAGAGATTCGCCATTCGGGGGGCGCATGAGTGTCGTTTCCGCGATCATCGGGACTGCCGAACGCGTGCCGCTGCCGGACGTCGTGATCCGCGCCGCGATCCAGCGCCTGTGCTCCCGCAGCGCAACCCGCCTCGCCACGCATGACGCGGCCGCCGACGCCGCATTCGCCGGCCGTATGATGCTGCGGCCGATCGCCGAAAACGCTGAGGCCGGGCGTGAGGAGGTGCCCGCGGCGTTCTTCGCCGAAATGCTCGGCCCCAGCCGCAAATATTCCTGCTGCTTCTACAAGACCGATGCGACCACCTTGCAGGAGGCGGAGGAGGAGGCGCTGCGCCAGACGGTCGAGCATGCCGGCCTCGCCGACGGCCAGACCATCCTCGAGCTCGGCTGCGGCTGGGGCTCGCTGTCGCTGTGGATGGCACGGCAGTTTCCACACGCCAAGGTGACGGCGGTGTCGACCTCGCAGGCGCAGCGCGCTCATGTCGAGGAGGAGGCGCGGCGGCGCGGCTTGCTGAACCTGCGGGTGGTCACTGCGGACATGAACGTGTTCGCGCCCGACGGCCAGTTCGACCGCATCGTCTCGGTCGAGATGTTCGAGCAGATGATGAACTGGCGCAAGCTGATGTCGCGGCTGCGGTCATGGCTCGCGCCGGATGGGCGCTTCTTCATGCAGATCGTCACCCATCGCTCCGGCTCGCAGCTGTTCGACCGGCTCGATCGCGAGGACTGGATCGCGCAGCACGTCTTCACCGGCGGGCTGATGCCGAGCCATCACCTCGTCAGGCAATTCCACGACATCTTCACGGTCGAGAAGGAATGGTGCTGGAGCGGCACACATTATCAGCGCACCACTAATGACTGGCTCGACAATTTCGACACGCATCGGGATGCGATCGAGGCGTCCCTGCGCCAGGTCTATGGCGAACAGACCTGCCTGTGGATGCGGCGCTGGCGCTGGTTCTTGCTCGCAACATCGGGCCTGTTCGGCTATGCCGATGGAACCGAATGGGGGGTCAGTCACTACCGGATGAAGGCCGCCGAGTAATTGCGATGTTCCGCCGCACACGCGCCGGTGGAACCCCGACTCACAATCAAGTGACACGGCAAAAGCCTTCTTATTTCAATCGCGTAAGCTGTGTGACAATGAGCCGCCCGCGTCATGCGTTGCATCGCAGCAGATGCATTCTATTTTGGCGATATCAGCCGCGTGTAAAGGGCCCAGAACGGGCCTCGCGCGAGCATGATTAGTTTCAACAATATCGGGGCACCCCATTTCATGTCAGGACTTCGCGCGCGATCGGCATGCGTTGCAATACTGCTCGCGGCCCTGGCGCCGCTGCTTGGTGCTTGCGACGAATCCAGCTCCGCCGTGTCTGCCGCCCCGCCCACCTATCCGGACGTCAGCATCGTCATTGTTAAGCCGCAGCCGCGCGCAGTGGTCCGGGAATTGCCGGGACGCATCGCGCCGACGCGTGTCTCGGACGTGCGGCCGCGCGTCTCCGGCATCGTGGTCGAGCGCCTGTTCCGCCAGGGCAGCGAGGTGAAGGCAGGCGATCCGCTCTACCGCATCGATCCACGTCCGTTCGAGGTCGAGGTGCTGGCCAACGAGGCGGCGCTCGCCAAGGCCGAGGCCGCTGCGATGCAGGCGCACCAGCAGGCACGCCGCGTCGCTGCGCTCACCAAGGACCGCGCCGCCCCGGAAGCCGAGAACGAAAAGGCGATCGCGGCTGAGCGTCAGGCCCACGCCGAGGTCGAGGGACGCAAGGCCGAGCTCGCGCGGGCAAAGCTCAATCTCGATTATGCCACCGTGCGCGCGCCGATCGACGGCGTCGTCGGTGCGGCCCTCGTCAGCGAAGGCGCGCTCGCCGTGCAGAACGAGACCAATCTCGCCACCATCCAGCAGCTCGATCCGATCTACGCCGACTTCACCCAGTCGGTGACCGAGCTCAACCAGCTCCGCCGCGCCTTCGAGACCGGCGATCTCGAGCGTATCGCGTCCGACGCCGCCAAGGTGCGCCTCGTGCTCGACGACAACACGCTTTATTCGCTCGACGGCAAGCTGCTGTTCTCCGACGCCAAGGTCGACGCCCACACCGGGCAGGTGACGTTGCGCGGCGAGTTCCCCAATCCCAAGCGCGAACTGCTGCCGGGCATGTATGTCCGCGTCCGCATCGACCAGGGTCTCGATAGCGACGCGATCGCGGTGCCGCAGCAAGCGATCCAGCGCAATGGCGGCGGCGGCAGCGAAGTGTTCGTCGTCAAGGACGACAACCACATCGCGGTGCAGCCGGTGCGCACGGGGTCGGTGCAGGACGGAATCTGGTTCGTCACCGAAGGCCTGAAGGCCGGCGACAAGGTCGTGGTTGAAGGCTTCCAGAAGTTCGCCGCCGGCGACAAGGTCAAGCCGCAATCCTGGTCGGAGGCGGACGCGACCGCGGACAACCGGCACGCCCTGAAGCTCACGCGATAACGCGCCATGGCGAGTTTCTTTATCGACAGGCCAATCTTTGCCTGGGTGGTCGCGCTGTTCATCTGCTTGATCGGCGCTATTGCCGTGCCGCTGCTGCCGATCGCGCAATATCCGATCATCGCGCCGCCCTCGATCTCGATCTCGACCAGCTATCCTGGCGCCTCGCCCGAAAACCTCTACAACAGCGTCACGCGCCTGATCGAGGAGGAGCTCAACGGCGCCTCCGGCATCCTCAATTTCGAATCGACCAGCGACTCGCTCGGCCAGGTCGAGATCATCGCCAATTTCGTGCCCGGCACCGATACCAGCGCGGCCTCGGTCGAGGTGCAGAACCGCATCAAGCGGGTCGAGGCGCGCCTGCCGCGCGCGGTGATTCAGCAGGGTATCCTGATCGAGGAAGCCTCGAGCGCGGTGCTCCAGATCATCACGCTGAATTCGACCGACGGCAGCCTCGACGAGGTCGGGCTCGGCGACTTCATGATCCGCAACGTGCTCGGTGAAGTCCGCCGCATCCCCGGCGTCGGCCGCGCCACGCTCTATTCGACCGAGCGCTCGCTTCGCGTCTGGGTCGATCCGGCCAAGCTCGTCGGCTATGGGCTCACCGCCGACGACGTCAACAAGGCCATTGCCGCGCAGAACGCGCAGGTTGCCTCGGGCAGCATCGGCGCCGAGCCGTCGACCTCGAGCCAGCGCACCTCCTCGCTGGTGCTGGTCAAGGGCCAGCTGTCTTCCCCGGATGAATTCGGCGCCATCATCCTGCGCGCCAATGCCGACGGCTCGACCGTGCGCCTGCGCGACGTTGCGCGCATCGAGGTCGGCGGCCTCAGCTACCAGTTCAACACGCGCCTGAATGGCAAGCCGACCGCCGGTCTCTCTGTGTTGATGTCGCCGACCGGCAATGCGTTGGCGACCGCGAGCGCGGTCGAAGAGAAGATGAAGGAGCTGTCGCGGTTCTTTCCGGCCAACATCACTTACGAGATTCCCTACAACATCACGCCGGTGGTCGAGGCTTCGATCAAGAAGGTGCTGACGACGCTGGTCGAAGCCGTGGTGCTGGTGTTCGTGGTGATGTTCCTGTTCCTGCAGAACATCCGCTACACCATCATCCCGACCATCGTTGTGCCGGTGGCGCTTCTGGGCGCCTGCACCACGCTGCTGCTCGCCGGCTATTCCATCAACATGCTCTCGATGTTCGGCATGGTGCTCGCGGTCGGCATCCTCGTCGACGACGCCATTGTCGTGGTCGAGAACGTCGAGCGCATCATGAGCGAGGAGGGGCTGCCGCCGAAGGAGGCGACGCGCAAGGCGATGTCGCAGATATCGGGCGCCATCATCGGCATCACGCTGGTGCTGATGGCGGTGTTCGTGCCGATGGCGTTCTTCCCGGGATCGGTCGGCATCATCTACCGCCAGTTCTCCGTGACGATGGTCGCTGCGATCGGCTTCTCCGCATTCCTCGCGCTGTCGCTGACGCCGGCGCTGTGCGCGACCTTGCTCAAGCCGGTCGCGGCCGGCCACGGTCATGCGAAGCGGGGCGTGTTCGGCTGGTTCAACCGCGTGCTCGAAGGCGGCAAGGAAGGCTATTCCCGCACCGTCGGCTTCTCGCTGAAGCGGACCGGCCGCCTGATGCTGGTCTATGTCGCGCTGCTCGTCGGCCTGTCCTGGGCCTTCGTCAGCCTGCCGGGCGGCTTCCTGCCGATCGACGACCAGGGCTTCGTCACCACCGACGTGCAAACGCCGTCGGATTCTTCTTATCCCCGCACCGAGGCCGTGATCGAGAAGGTCGAGAAATACCTCGCCGAACGTCCAGGCGTGAAAGATGTCACCTTCCTCACCGGCTTCAGCTTCTCCGGCCAGGGCATGAACACCGCGCAGGCCTTCATCACGCTGAAGGACTGGTCGGAGCGTGGACCGAAGGATTCGGCCGCGGCGATCGTCAACGACATCAACCGCGATCTGGGGGCGTCGATCCGCGATGCCAAAATCTCCGCGCTGCAGCCGCCGCCGATCGACAATCTCGGCAACTCGTCGGGCTTCTCGTTCCGCCTCCAGGACCGCGGACAGAAGGGCTATCCGGCCTTGATGCGCGCCGCCGATCAGTTGATCGCGGAAGCCAACGCCAGTCCCGTGCTTCAGAAGGTCTATGTCGAAGGCCTGCCCGAGGCCGGGGTGGTCAATCTCATGATCGACCGCGAGAAGGCCGGCGCCTTCGGCGTCACCTTCGAAGACATCAACAACACGATTTCGACCAATCTCGGGTCGAACTACATCAACGACTTCCCGAACCGCGGCCGCATGCAGCGCGTCGTGGTGCAGGCCGACGCCCGCGACCGCATGCGGACCGAGGACATCCTCAACTACAACGTCAAGAACAGCCGCGGCCAGCTGGTGCCGTTCTCGTCCTTCGCCACGGTGGAATGGGCGCGAGGCCCGACCCAGATCGCAGGCTTCAACTATTATCCGGCGGTGCGCATCTCCGGCGAGGCCAAGCCCGGCTTCACCTCGGGTGATGCGATCGCCGAGATGGAGCGTCTTGCCGGCCGGCTGCCGCGCGGCTTCGGCTACGAATGGACCGGGCAGTCGCTCCAGGAGAAGCTGTCGGGCTCGCAGGCGCCGTTCCTGCTCGGTCTGTCGGTATTCGTCGTGTTCCTGTGTCTCGCCGCACTTTACGAGAGCTGGACCATTCCGCTCGCGGTGCTGCTCACGGTGCCGCTCGGCATCGTCGGCGCGGTGATCGCGGCCATGCTGCGCGGCCTGCCCAACGACGTCTATTTCACCGTCGGCCTGATCACGATCATCGGCCTTGCGGCAAAGGACGCGATCCTGATCATCGAATTCGCCAAAGATCTGCGGAAAGAGGGCAAGCCGCTGGTGGAAGCCACCATCGAGGCCTGCCGCCTGCGCTTCCGCCCCATCCTGATGACCGGCCTCGCCTTCATTTGCGGCGTGCTGCCGATGGCCATCGCCCATGGCGCCGGCGGTGCCAGCCAGCAGGCGCTCGGCTCCATCGTGATGGGCGGCATGATCGCGGTGGTGATCCTGGCGCTGCTGATGGTGCCGGTGTTCTTCGTCTCCGTGCAGCGCGTGCTGGCAGGGGACAGGGAGGCGGAGGCGGTGAGGGAAGGTGAGGCCTACGGTCCGCCGGCGCCGGTCAAGCCGTGAGGCAAACTGTCATGCGCGCCTGGTGCGCAGTTGCGCACGGGGGCGGGGCATCCAGTACGCTGCGGCTTCTCCAGATCCCACTAGCGTCTCTGGAATTCTGGATCATCCGCCTTCGCGGATGATGACAGCGGAGTGATTGGCTCGCGCGTCGACTGCTACGCCGGTTTCCGCAAGATCTTCACCAATTCCCCGTGCACGTACTCATTGCCGCACACGACGTGCCCCGTGACCAGCGGATCGCCGGGCGTGTTGATGTCACTCACCGTGCCGCCCGCTTCGCGCACCATCAGCATACCGGCGGCGATGTCCCAGGATTGCAGATTGCGTTCCCAATAGCCGTCGAGGCGGCCGGCGGCGACGAAGGCGAGGTCGAGGGAGGCGGCGCCGAAACGGCGCAGGCCTGCGACGCGGTCCTGGATCGCGGTCATCTCGCGGCGGAATTCCTCGTGATCGCCGCGGCCGATGTGGGGCAGGCCGCAGGCCACCACGCATTCGTTGAGCTGGCGGCGGCCGGCGACGCGCAGGCGCTGGTCGTTGAGGAAGACGCCCTTGCCGCGCTCGGCGATGTAGAGCTCGTCATTGGCGGGATTGTAGATCACGCCCGCGATGATCGTGCCCTCGCGCACGAGGCCGATCGAGATCGCGAATTGCGGGATGCCGTGCAGGAAGTTGGTGGTGCCGTCGAGCGGGTCGACGATCCAGGTGTGGCTCTTGTCGGAGCCCTCGCGCGTGCCGCCCTCTTCGCCGATGAAGCCATAGCCGGGCCGCGCCTTGGCGAGGTCCTGGTAGAGGATCTCCTCGGCGCGCTTGTCGGCGAGCGAAACGAAATTGGCTGGCCCCTTCAGCGAGACCTGGAGATGCTCGATCTCGCCGAGATCGCGCTTGAGGCTGCGGCCGGCGCGGCGCGCGGCTTTGACCATGACGTTGATAGTGGCGGAATACAGCATGAGCTCTGGTCTTGATCGGGGGAAATGGCGGGAAATCGCGCCTGTTTGGGGGACTGGGTGCCCTGCAAGGGCCCTCAGGTCAAGTCATTGCGTCAAGTCATTTGGTCCCGAGCCATTTTCTGGCGGCGGCCTCCGCCTTGGCCCGGTCCTCGGCCGGCAGGTCGGACAATTGCTTGTCGAGCTCCGGGTCGCCTTTGCCGGCGGTTTTGGCCACCAGGTGCCATTTGAAGCCCTCGACCTTGTCTACGGACGTGCCCACGCCGTTGATCAGCACCCACGCCAGCCGGTTCTGCGCGATCGCGCTGCCCTGGCGGGAGGCCTTGCGGAGCAGGGCGACGGCAGCAGGCTGGTTCTTCGGCGTGCCGGTGCCGTTGAACATGGCGATGGCATATTCGACCTCGGCGTCGACATTGTCGGCGAGGGAGGCGGCCTGCAGCAGCCGCACCGAGCGTTCCGGGTCCTTCGGCACGCCGGTGCCTTCCTTGTAGAAGGTCGCCAGCGCGTATTGCGCCTCGGGCAGGCCTGCATCGGCGGCCTGGCGCAGCAGCTCGGCGGAGCGCTTCACGTCCTGCGGCAGGGTCTGGCCGTCGAGATAGAGCAGAGCGAGGTTATAGGCCGCCCTGGGCTCGCCGAGCTTGGCGGCGGACGCCATCAGCTTGACCGCCTCGCTCTTGTCGATCGGGCCGCCGCGGCCCGAAATGCGCAGCATGGAGAGCGCGAACATCGCCTCGCGGTCGCCGGCATCGGCCGCGCGCTTGTACCATTCGGCTGCCTTGGCGTAGTCGCGCCGCATGCCCATGGCATTGGAATAGAGCTCGCCGAGCATGGTCATCGCCTTGGGATCGCCGGCTTGTGCGCGGGCGGTGGCGAGGTCGAAGGCTGTCTTGTACTGGCCGCGCTGATAGGCGCCGAACACCAGATCGACATTGGAATTGTCGGTGGAAGGCGCGGGGATCACGGTCGCCGGCTTGGGCGAGGCGGTCGGCTTGGGTGAGGCGGAAGGCTTGGGCGACGGCGCGGCCTCTTTCTTCTTGGTGAGCGCGTGCGGCTTGGACTTTTGCTTCTCAGGCGCCGCGCTCGGCGTTGTCGCCGGCGGGGTAATCTGGAGCTGCGCGGCCGCGGGCACTGTGAGCAGCAGCGTAGCCAGCAAGGTGATGCAGGGGAGCTTCATGTCGGGCGCTAGCCGTGCTCCTGGCCCGCAGGATCTTGGCCCGCAAGCGCCATCGCATGGGCCTTCTTGATCGCAGCATCGACCTCGATCAGCGCGGCCTTGGGCCCGCGCGGATCGGCCCAGATGAAGTCGCCGACCAGCACGAAATCGGCGCCGCTGGCAGCGAAATCGTGGGCTTCCTGCAGCGACATGGCAAAGCCGACGCAAGGTGGCTCGAACAGCTCCGCCCACCAGTCCAGCCGCTCCGCGATGGCTTGCGCCTGGGGGCGCTGGCCTTTCGCATCGGGCTCACCGAACAGCACGTAATCCGCGCCCATCTCGCCCGCATCCATGGAATGGTGCCGCGTGGTCAGCCCGCCAACACCGGCGATGCGATCGGGCTTGAGCGATGGCAGTGCCTCTTTCAGCGCGGCGATGCCGGGGAGGTGTGCGCCATCGGCGCCGCCGCGCGCGACCAGCTCGGCATGATCCTCGACGAGCAGCGCGGCGCCAGCTTTCTGCACCGGCGGCGCGAGCGCCTTGATGCGCGAGATCATGGTGCGCTGGTCGGTCTCCTTCAGCCGCAGCAGCACGGCCGCGACGTCGGCGGCGGCCAGCAGGCCCGGCAGCTCGGCCACAAGCGAAGCGGGATCATCGACGACAGGCGTCGCGAGATAGAGGCGCGGCGCCGGGCGCGGCGGAGGCGGTTTGTTCGACAAGATCTAGGCTGCCTTCTTTTCCAGGCTACTTTGCCATTCGCCCTTGGAGGCGAGGCCGTTCATTCGCGCGCGATGGCTGAAGGCGGTTTGGCCGGCCGCGACGTTCTCGGCCTTGCCGGACCAGGCTTTCTGCGGCGCGGCCTGCAGGGCACGGCCGTAGGAGAAGGTCAGGCCCCAGGGCAGCGGGCCGAGCTTGTGCATGGCGTTGAGATGCGCGGTCGCCTCCTCGTCGGACTGGCCGCCGGAGAGGAAGGCGATGCCGGGCACGGCCGCGGGCACGCAAGCCCTGAGCAGCCGGATCGTCTTCTCGGCGACCTCCTCGACGGAGGCCTGCTTTGCGCATTTCTTGCCTGATATCGCCATGTTCGGTTTCAGCACCATGCCTTCGAGCGCGACGCGCTGCACGCGCAATTCCTGGAACGTCTTGTTGAGCACGCGGGTCGTCACCTCATAGCAGCGGTCGATGTCGTGATCACCGTCCATCAGCACCTCGGGCTCGACGATCGGCACGATCTGCGCGGCCTGGCACAGCGCGGCATAGCGCGCCAGCGCATGGGCGTTGACGCTGATCGCGGTCATCGAGGGGATGCCGCTGCCGATGTCGATCACCGCGCGCCATTTGGCAAAGCGCGCGCCGCGCTCATAGTATTTTTTCAGCCGTTCGGCGAGCTTGTCGAGCCCGACGGTGACCAGTTCGCCCGGGCACATCGGCAGGGCCTGCGTGCCCTCGTCGACCTTGATGCCGGGAATGGCGCCGCTCTGTTCGATCAGCCTGATCAGCGGCGTGCCGTCCTTGGCATCCTGCCAGATCGTCTCGTCATAGAGGATCACGCCGGAAATATACTGGCTCATGGCCTCCGTGGACCGGAACAGCATCTCGCGATAGTCGCGGCGGTTGCCTTCGGTCGAGTCCACGCCGATCGCGTCAAAACGCTTCTTGATGGTGCCGGAGGATTCGTCGGCGGCGAGGATACCCTTGCCTGATACGACCATGGCGGTCGCGATCCTGTTGAGCTCAGTCAGATTCATCGAGAGGTCCTCCCAAAACGATTCTGCCCTTGCCCGTGAAAATAGACCGTTCTCGGGCAATTGCCGAGTTAACGTTCGTCGCAGGGTAAAGGGGGGAGGCTGGGTTCTTCGTCTCTCCCCGCTTGCGGGGAGAGGCCGACGCGCACCGGCGCGGCGGGCGAGGGGGACTCTCCGCGAGTCCATTGTCACCAATTATGCGGAAACAGCCCCTCACCCCGCCCTCTCCCCGCAAGAGCGGGGCGAGGGGCGACGAGAGAGCGTTTGCGGCCCTTACGCTACCTTCGGGTCCAGCTCGCCCTTGGCGTAGCGCTTGGCCATATCGGCGGTGGTCAGGACCTTCTTGATCTTGGAGGCCTGGCCGGCGGTGTTGAACTCCTGGAGGCGCTGCTTGCACAGCTTGGTCATCGCCTCCATCGCCGGCTTCAAATATTTGCGCGGATCGAACTCTTCCGGATTGTCCTTGAGCACTTTCCGGATCTGGCCGGTCATGGCCATGCGGTTGTCGGTGTCGATGTTGATCTTGCGCACGCCGTTCTTGATGCCGCGCTGGATCTCGGACACCGGCACGCCCCAGGTCGGCTTCATCTTGCCGCCATTGGCGTTGATGATCTCCTGCAGGTCCTGCGGCACCGAGGAGGAGCCGTGCATCACCAGATGCGTGTTCGGCAGCTTGCGGTGGATCTCCTCGATCACGTTCATGGCGAGAATGTCGCCGTCCGGCTTGCGGGTGAACTTGTAGGCGCCGTGCGAGGTCCCCATCGCGATCGCGAGCGCGTCGACCCTGGTCTCCTGGACGAACTTCACGGCCTCGTCCGGATTGGTCAGGAGCTGGTCGTGGCTGAGCTTGCCCTCGGCGCCGTGGCCGTCTTCCTTGTCGCCCATGCCGGTTTCGAGCGAGCCGAGCACGCCGAGTTCGCCTTCCACCGAGATGCCGCCGAGATGGGCCATGTCGGTCACGGTCTTGGTGACGCCGACATTGTAGCCCCAATCGCCGGGGGTCTTGCCGTCGGCCTTGAGTGAGCCGTCCATCATCACTGAGGTAAAGCCGGCCTGGATCGCGGTCATGCAGGTCGCCGGCTCGTTGCCGTGGTCGAGATGCACGCAGACCGGGATGTGCGGATAGATCTCGGTCACCGCGTCCATCATATGCTTGAGCATGACGTCGTTGGCGTAGGAGCGCGCACCGCGCGAGGCCTGGATGATGACGGGCGCGTCGACCTGGTTGGCCGCGTCCATGATCGCCAGCGCCTGCTCCATATTGTTGATGTTGAAGGCCGGTACGCCGTAATCGTTCTCCGCCGCGTGGTCGAGCAATTGACGTAACGTGATCCGAGCCATCTGTCTTTTTCTCCCGTTGGGGCCTTGCGGGGCCGCTGATTACTCGCCGATCTGGCTTACTTGACGCGCAAAACCTCGACGCCGGGCAGGGGCTTGCCTTCCATCCATTCGAGGAACGCGCCACCGGCGGTCGAGACATAGGTGAAGTCACCGGCCACATGGGCCTGGTTGAGCGCCGCGACGGTGTCGCCGCCGCCTGCGATCGAGATCAGCTTCTTGGCCTTGGTGCGCTCGGCGGCGTGCCTGGCGGCCGCGACCGTGCCGCGATCGAACGGCTGCATCTCGAAGGCGCCGAGCGGTCCGTTCCAGACCAAGGTCGCCGCATCGTCGATCGCGGCGTGGACGCGGGCGATCGATTGCGGGCCGACGTCGAGGATCATGCCGTCGGCGGGGATCGCATCGAGCCCATAGGCGTGCGACGGCGCGTTGGCAGCGAAATGATAGGCAACGGTGGCGTCGACCGGCAGGATGATGGCGCAGTTGGCGGCTTCCGCCTTCTCCATGATGCGCACCGCGGTCGGTGCGAGATCCTTCTCGGCCAGTGACTTGCCGACGCCGACGCCCTGGGCGTGCAGGAAGGTGTTGGCCATGCCGCCGCCGATCACGAGCGCATCGACCTTGCTGACGAGGTTTTCGAGCAGGTCGATCTTGGTCGAGACTTTTGCGCCGCCGATGATCGCGATGACAGGCTTGGTCGGCGAGCCCAGCGCCTTCTCCAGCGCATCCAACTCGGCCTGCATGGTGCGGCCGGCATAGGCGGGGAGCTTGTGGCCGAGGCCTTCGGTCGTGGCGTGGGCGCGGTGCGCCGCCGAGAACGCGTCATTGACCCAGATGTCGCCGAGCTTTGCCAGCTCCGCGACGAAGGCCGGATCGTTCTTTTCCTCTTCCTTGTGGAAGCGGGTATTTTCCAGACAGAGGATGTCGCCGTCGTTCAGGCCAGCGACGGCCTTGGCCGCGGGCTCGCCGATGCAGTCGTCGGCGAAGGCGACCGGCTTCTTCACCACCTTCGACAGCGCTTCAGCGACGGGCTTGAGCGAGTCCTTGGCGTCGCGCCCCTTCGGCCGGCCGAAATGCGCGAGCAGGATGACCTTGCCGCCCTTGTCCGAGATTTCGGTGATGGTCGGCGCGACGCGCTCGAGCCGGGTCGTGTCGCTGACGCGGCCATTGTCCATGGGCACGTTGAGATCGACGCGCAGCAGCACGCGCTTGCCCTTCACGTCGACGTCGTCGAGGGTGCGGAATTTGTTGGTCATCGGACGCTTCCTTGTCCCGGGCGCTACTAGCGGCGCGCAGTGCCGCTGTGCAGAACCGGGACCCACGTTGCAGCGAGTCCCGCAGTTAAATGGGTCCCGGATCTGCGAAGCAGCGTTTCACGCTGCATCGCGTCCGGGACACGAGAGCGGAGTTAGATCACCTTCGCGATCGCAGCGGCGGTGTCCGCCATGCGGTTCGAGAAGCCCCACTCATTGTCGTACCAGGACATCACGCGCACCAGCGTGCCGTTCTGCACCTTGGTCTGGTCCTCGTGGAAGGTCGAGGAGTGCGGGTCGTGGTTGAAGTCGATCGAGACGTTCGGCGCATTGGTGTAGCCGAGGATGCCCTTGAGCTGCTGCTCGCTGGCGCGCTTCATCGCCGCGTTGATCTCCTTGGCATCGGTGGCACGCTTGGCGACGATCTTGAGGTCGACGACCGAGACGTTCGGGGTCGGCACGCGGATCGCGACGCCGTCGAGCTTGCCCTTCAGCTCCGGCAGCACGAGGCCGATCGCCTTCGCAGCACCGGTCGAGGTCGGGATCATCGACATCGCCGCCGCGCGGCCGCGATAGAGATCCTTGTGCATCGTATCGAGCGTCGGCTGGTCGCCGGTATAGGCGTGGATCGTGGTCATGAAGCCGGTCTCGATGCCGACGAGATCGTTCAGCACCTTGGCAACCGGCGCCAGGCAATTGGTGGTGCAGGAGCCGTTGGAGATGACCAGGTGCTCCTTGGTCAGCGTCTCATGGTTGACGCCGTAGACGATGGTGGCGTCGGCGCCGTCGGCGGGCGCGGAGACCAGCACGCGCTTGGCGCCGGCGGTCAGATGCGCGGACGCCTTGTCCTTCGAGGTGAAGATGCCGGTGCATTCCATTGCGATGTCGACGCCGAGATCCTTCCACGGCAGCTTCGAGGGATCGCGCTCGGCGGTCACCTTGATCTTGCCGCCACCGAGATTGATCGTATCGCCGTCGACGGTGACGGTGCCGGGGAAACGGCCATGGACGCTGTCGAAGCGGAGCAGATGGGCGTTGGTCTCGACCGGACCGAGATCATTGATGCCGACGACCTCGATGTCCTTGCGGCCGGACTCGGCGATAGCCCGCAGGATGTTGCGGCCGATGCGGCCAAAACCGTTAATTCCGACGCGGACTGCCATGTTTCGTCTCCTTCAATGACCGTTGTCATCCCGCACAACGCGCTATGCGCGCCTGCGAGGGTTTTTTAGGGGCGGGCGCCCGGTTCGGCCGGGCGGTGCTTGATCATATGGAAGACTAGGTAGTCCTTTTTTGCGGCAAGCTCAACTCTCAGCTAACGCGCTTCAGCACAGCGTTAACTGCAGCCTCGGCGGTAATGCCGAAATGCTTGTAAAGCTCCTTTGCAGGGCCGCTTTCGCCGAACGAATGCATGCCGATAAATTCGCCATCCCGGCCGATCACGGCATCCCAGCCCCAGCGCACGGCAGCCTCGATCGCGACCTTGACCGGTGCGTTGCCGATGATCGCGGCGCGCTTGGCCTCTGGTTGCGCTAACAACAGCTCGAGCGAGGGAACGGAGACAACGCGCGACGCGATGCCGCGTTCCGCGAGCTGCTTCTGGGCGGCGACCGCGATCTCGACCTCGGAGCCGGAGGCGAACAGCGTCACCTTGGCTTCGCCCTGGGCGGCGACCAGCTCGTAGGCGCCCTGTGCGCAGGGATTGTCGTTCGGCGCGGTGGTCCGGAGCTGCGGCAGATTCTGGCGCGTCAGCGCCAGCACTGTCGGTCCGTCCACGCGATTGAGCGCGAGCTCCCAGCACTCCGCGACCTCCATGGCGTCGCACGGGCGGAACACGCGCATGTTCGGAATGGCGCGAAGCGCGGCGAGATGCTCGACCGGCTGATGGGTCGGGCCGTCTTCGCCGAGGCCGATGGAATCGTGCGTCATCACATAGACGACGCCGGAGCCCATCAGCGCGGCAAGGCGCATTGCAGGACGTGCATAGTCGGTGAACACCAGGAAGGTCGCACCGTTCGGCGCGAAGCCGCCGTGCAGGAAAATGCCGTTCATCGCCGCCGCCATGCCGTGCTCGCGGATGCCGTAATGGATGAAGCGGCCCTTCGGCGTCTTCGCCGAGAAGGCGGTCGCCGACTTCGCCTTGTTGTTGTTGGAGCCGGTGAGGTCGGCCGAGCCGGCGAGAAATTCCATCGGCATCGCGCCGGCGATGACTTCGATCACGGCTTCCGAGGATTTGCGGGTCGCCGCGGTCATCGGCTTTTCCAGCAATTCCTTCTTGTACGCGCGCACCGCCTTGGCGAGCGAAGCCGGACGCTCATGGCGCAGGCGGCGCTCGAATTCTGCACGCTTGCGGCTGCCGAGCTCACCGAGCCGGCCCTCCCATTCCTGGCGCGCCGCAGCGCCGCGGCTGCCGGCTGCACGCCACGCCTTCAGCGCGTCGTCGGCGACCGCGAACGGCTCGAGCGAGATGCCGAGATTTTCCTTGGCGGCCTTGAGCTCCTCAGCCCCCAACGCCTCGCCATGCACCTTCGACGTCCCGGCCTTGTGCGGGGCGCCGAAACCGATGGTGGTGCGGCAGGCGATCAGCGTCGGCTTGTTGGATTTCTTCGCGCGCGTGATGGCGTCGGCAATCGCCGCCTGATCGTGGCCGTCGATCTTCTCGGCGGCCCAGCCCGCCGACTTGAAGCGCTTCACCTGGTCGACGGAATCGGAGATCGAGGTCGGGCCGTCGATCGAGATGCCGTTGTCGTCGTAGAGCACGATCATCTTGTTGAGCTTCCAGTGCCCGGCCATCGCGATCGCTTCCTGCGACACGCCTTCCATCAGGTCGCCGTCGGAGGCGAGCACATAGGTGTGGTGATCGACGATCTTCTTGCCGAATTCAGCCGCGAGCATTTTCTCGGCGAGCGCCATGCCGACCGCGGTCGAGATGCCCTGGCCGAGCGGGCCGGTCGTGGTCTCGATGCCGTTGGTCCGGAAGTTCTCGGGGTGTCCCGGGGTGAGCGAGTCGACCTGGCGGAACTGCTTGATCTGGTCCAGCGTCATCTCGGAATTGCCGGTCAGATACAGCAGCGAATAGAGCAGCATCGAACCGTGACCGGCCGAGAGCACGAAGCGGTCGCGGTCGGGCCAGGTGGGCGCGGTCGCGTCGAATTTCAGGAATTGCGTGAACAGCACCGTGGCGATGTCGGCGGCACCCATCGGCAGGCCGGGATGACCCGATTTCGCCTTCTCGACGGCGTCCATCGAAAGGCCGCGGATCGCGTTGGCCATACGGGTGTGATCGACCTGCGTCATGTCTGAAATCCGTCTGAAATGAGGCGCTTGGAGGCGGTGTACGCCCGCGCGGGAGGAGCCTGGCGGCCACTGAAGGTCGGGGCTGGGATAGCACCTCGGTTCCGGGAGTCCAAGGCAGTCAAACGCCGATTCGGCCGTAAAAGTTGCCTGCGGCACGCTTCGAAAGGGGAGGCTCCGTTTCGGAGCTGATCGCACCGGCAGGAACCCATGGATCGGGATGATCGCTCCCGATCTAGCAGTGCATAGTTTCGCGGCGGCGTTGCGCTTGGCTAGCTTGCCACGTAAATTTCTGCTTCTAACCGCTTGCCGAACCGAGTCTTTTGCCGGACGGCACGCCCCAGGAAAAGGCCACTGGGCAAAGGCCACAGGTTCCGCCGCTGACTACATGAACGATCGCGTGTCCAACAGTGCCGCCATGACGGAGTCCTCCGCGGTCGAGATCGAGATCGCGACCCGCAGGCTGATGGCGGCGCTCGACGCGCTCGAAAGCGCGGTCGAGCGGCGGCGCGATGCTGATCGCGACGAGAATGAGCTTGCGGCACGAATCCAGGCACTGGGCGCGGATCGCTCGCGGCTCGCCGACGAGCTCGACGGCGCGCTGGTGAAGGCGCGCAAGCTCGAGCGCACCAATCGCGAGATTTCCGACCGGCTGGATTCCGCGATCGTCACGATACGCTCGGTGCTCGATACCGGAGAGGACGGATGAGCCACATCAACGTCACCATCAATGGCCGGCAATACCGCATGGCCTGCGAGGAGGGCCAGGAGGTGCGGCTGCTCAAGCTCGCCGAGAGCCTGGAGACACGGATCCAGTCGCTGCGCGGAAAATTCGGCGAGATCGGCGATGCGCGTCTCACCGTGATGGCGGCGCTGACCGTCTGCGACGAGCTGGTCGATGCCGGCAACCGTGTCCGCACCATGGAGCAGGAGCTGACCGAGCTCAGGGACTTCCGCAACGCCGCCGTCGAGCGCGCCCGGATGACGCAGACCGCCGTGGTGAATGCCCTGAACGCGGCGGCCGAACGCATCGAGAAGTCGACCCAGGTCCTGAACCGGACCGTCGGCAACGGGATTGCGATCGGGTAGTCACACGACCGGTGCGCTCCCTCCCCCGCGAGCGGGCAGGGCTATCGCATATGGCTGAGGGTGGCCAAGAGGAATGCGTTGTCCCAGCCAGCGCGCTTGATTTTACGCCGGAGGGAAGCGCGATCCGG
>NZ_JACIHF010000020.1:0-115697 GCF_014198295.1 Bradyrhizobium sp. CIR18
GATTGCATAGGCTGCTCCTCCGAATCGTGGGAGCCTCAAACGGCGCCCCATCCTTGGCACTCTCGTGCCCATGGAGGAGCCGTCCACAGCATCAAAAACGGACTTACGGCAGCCACGTGCCCGCCGGCGGGGGAATGGCGAGCGCTTCAAACGTAAAAGCCTTGGCAGGCGATTAGCCCATCTCTTCGCGATCAGCGCAGTGCTCGTCCTTCTTCCAAGAACCTGGCTGTTTCCTGACCCAACTATTTCACCCATAGTTTGAGCGGAACCGGCTGCCGATCAGGGCAAATCATCGTGCCTGTGTAGTAGTCTGACAGCCTTCCGGTGTAGGTGCATTCGACGCCAGAAAACGAAAATGTCGCGTTCAATCGCGATGCTAAGACTGACATCCGCAGGCGCATTTCGCCGATCCTCTCCTCCGGACCATCCTGAGTGCACAACCCGACGTGCTTCATCGTCAATGGTCCGGAGTACTCCTTTATGACTTGGCCGGAGGCCGCTTCCGTGACGGTGGCTGTCAACTCCCATTCGCCGAGGTGACCGGAATATCCGACAACCTCGAGCGATTGAGCGTTTCCCGCACTCGCAACAACGCCCAGAACGATCGCCAGCAATATTGATTTCACGTGTGCTCCCATGCCTCTCGTGCCCGTTTCTCAGCGCTTCATCAGAAATGCCCGCGCCTCGGCAACTTCCGTTCGGGTGCTATCAGCTGCATCAGCGATCGCTATGACCTTTTTATAGTATTGCTGAGCCTTGTTGGATTCGCCGGACTTTTCCGCCGCCTTGGCTGCGCCTACGTAAGCGCCGAGCCGGTTTGGCTCCTTCCGCAGCGTTGCTTCAAATGCCCCAAGCGCTTCATTTGCCTTGCCGCTCTCAAGCAGCATTTCTCCATAGAGTTCGCGCGCCGGTTTAGGCACTCCCGGCGTCACTGGATGCTTCTCCGTTTTGTCCTCGGCAGCGGCGGCGGCGCTCATGGCATTCAGCGCAGCGTCACGATTGTCTTCGGCGAAAAGCTGCCAAGCCGTCGCAACCTGCCGCTCAATTTCGACCTGTTCGGCCCAATAGGTGTCCTTGGCGGCACGTAGCTTGTCGCGCAGTTCGGCGAGTTTGGCGATGTGGGCCTTCGCGACTTCTGGCTCGCCTGCACGGGCCGCGCCCAGCGCCCGCACGAAATAGGTTACCGCCTGCACGTGAGGCAGCAGGCTGGGACGAACCTCAAGCGCCGCAGCAGCCTTCCAATCGCCGCGCTCCACTGCATAGCGTGCCGGCGAGGCGGCCAGCGCGTATGGCCCGGCGATAAAAGTCTCGGTGAAGCCTGTGACCCCCTTCATCTCGTCGACAACGGCTGCTGCGTTCTCGTCCTGCCCGAGTTGCAAATAGGCGTAGACGAGGTAATCCATTGCGTGCAGCTGATCGTGGCCCTCTTTGTCCGCTCTCGCCACACGCGACGATTCGGTGTTGGAAGCAATCGACTCCCTCCAGTATCCGACGCGGGTAAAGATGTGGGACGGCATATGTTGGGCGTGGGCTGCCGCTGGTGCAACCTTGGCGTAGCGTCGCGCAGCCTCGAGCCCTTTTTCGGCAATTGGCGGATAATCGTAAAGATGAATCAAGTAGTGCGCCACGCCGGGATGTTGGGGCTGCCGTATTGCGATCGGCTCAAGGATTGCCGCACCCTTGAGCTGGTTAGTGTAGGTTTTGTCGGCCGGCGACGCCGAGGTGTTGAGGGCCAGCGCATAGTAGATCTGCGCTTCGTCATCGTTTTGATACCGCTGCGCAAGTTGCTCCATGGCCTTGGCGTAAGCCAGCATGCGCGTGCGATGATCGACCTTGTCGTAGTCGGCGTACATGGCACTAAGCGCATCGAGGTAGTCGCGTTCGCGCTGGGTCTTGGCGCCGATGAGCTTTCCTTTTGCGATCGCCTCAGCACCCTCGGCGAGGTTTTTCGCGGGGGTGGGAACGTGGGGATTCCACAAGAGGCTGAGGGCAATGCCCCAGTATGCGATGCCGCACTCCGGATCGGCCTTCAGAGCATCTCCGAACGCGTGCTGCGACGCGCGGTACCAGAACGAGTGCTGGTACAGCATCCCGCGATCGAAAAGCTTCTGCGCCTCCGGCTTGCACGATGTTTCGAAATGCACCGTACCGAGCTGATCGCCGTCCGATTCTGCTAACGAAGGTTGTGCAAACGAAAGGCCCAACACAACCGTAGCCGCGATAGCGAATGGCGTCTTGATCATGACCTGCCTCCACGCGAGAACTAACTTTGCGAGGCGCGCATTCTAAGCCTGTTCACACAGGCCGACCATGCAATTCCGTTCGGAGAAGAGCCAGAGATGGACGTGGCCGTGTGGCACGTCAGCTGTCCTGACATTGGACCTGCGCTTAGCTCGTCGACAAAGCGCAGAACACGTCGCGCCAGCTGGCGCAGTCAAACTGCGATGCGTCACGCCAGCTTTGGGTCATTGCGGGCGTCGGCTCAAGCAGTGCGGATGGTCAGCTACGGGGCATGAGCGGACTTGGTATAGCCTGCAAGCGGTGGCAGGGCCTGCCGAAAACGGATTTATTGGCTTGCCGCCGCAGCGGCAGTCGCCACATATTTCGTGTAGAATTCGGCGACCCGGCCGCGCCACATACCGACGAACGCCTCTGAAGTCACGTTGTCCACCGATTTCCAAGTACGCTTGAACGCTGGAAGTGCATTGCCCCAGATAGCGCGTTTGCACCACCTTCCGCCCTTCTCCTTGCCTTCGCTGGTGGCGCACATGGATTTCCAAGCGATGCGAGCGGGCTGGCTGATGTGCTCAGCGGCGCCTTCCCAGCCCTGCTGATGGATCAGGTAAAGATCGCTCAAATCCGGCTTCCGGTGCGTGATCCACTCGAACAGGATGCCTTCCGTAATGACCTTATAGGCGGCCGCAACGGCGTTATCCCTCGGACTGCGAATCTGCCCGAAGCCGAACTTCCCGAACTCATATTGGCTCAGCTGAAACAGGCCGATATACGACCCGGTGCGTTGATTGGGATTGAAACCGGATTCGATCTTGGCAACCGCCATCATGAAATTGAAATCGAGACCAAACGCGTCGGAAGCGCGCTTGATCTCTTCGGCCGGCGTTCCGACTGGGATGTCCTTGAACGAACGCAAGACGATCTCCGCCGGTTTCTCGGCGGACGGCAGTTCAGACCAGACGTAGTAGACCAGATAACGGAAATCCGGCGTCGACGCCGCTTTCGGAGTATCGTTGGACGCATCGCGTCCTGCCGGCAGCGGTTTGACGATATCCTGCCCCAACGACGCCAATTTGGTCGTGACGGGTTCATCGACGATCTCGGCTCCGGTGCTCAACGGCCCGGAACCTGCTGACGTCACCGAGCCCAGCTTGGCTCCTTCTGCCCGAAGCGCTATCGCAAGTCTGGCCGATGCCTCGGCGTACAAGGCGGGCGTCACCATGTTCGCAGGAGCCGCCATGTTCTCGGGAGCCGCTATGTTCGCTGCAGCGCCCAGTATGACATTCGGCCCCGTCCCGGCCGGCCTGTTACCGGCGGCTAGATAAAGTCCCACGGATGCGACCGCAGCCGCGATGCAGCTCGTCTGCCAAACCTTCATTGCCCGAAGTCCACGGATGGCTTCTGTACAAAGGCTGTTCGCATGTTCCTGCGGTCTGTGGTGAGTCCTCCTTCGTAAAATCTTAAGGTTTAAATGTGGTGAATGAGAGCAGACCTTCTGCCTCGTCACTCATCCTTGGCGGGAGACGCTGTGGGTCGGCTATGGGCCAGAAGCGTCGCTCAGCGGGCATCACCGTGAAAGTCAGGCTACGCGCCAATAGGCGACAATTGGATGAGAGAAATCCACCAACTGCGGGCGGGCCTCCGTTGAACCTGATCAACCAGCACGTTTTGAGGCACCGGAACCCCGGATTCCGGCAGATGCCCGTGATTGGGCTGCTCAACTTTCCTCCCGCCAGTGATGGCCGGTCGGGTCGAACTCGCGGGCGCGGTGGCCGTTGCTTGGCCGCGATAGCAGTAGCGAGTAGGAGAACCCGTGAACCGACGCCAGTTTGTTCGAGGGTCGGCGTTGCTGCCGGCATTGTTGCTCGCTTCGCGGAGCGGTTTCGCTGCTGCTGGCCCGCCGGAGGGCGCGTTCGGTCCTTCCACCGTGAGGGACCTCGCCCGTATGCTGGGGCGCAAACCGTACGAGGCGCCAGACGAGAAGCTGCCAGGCGGGTTGAAGAACCTCGACTGCGATCAGTACCGTTCGATCCGCTTCCAGCCCGAGCGCGCCCTTTGGCGCGGCAAGAATCTTCCGTTCGAGGCGCAGCTCTTCCATCGCTGCTTCTTCTACAAGAACAGGGTGAGCATCTTCGAGGTCGCGGACGGAAAGGCTACCGACCTCAAGTACCGCAAGGCGGACTTTTCCTTCGGCGAGAAGTTCCCGCCGTTCGAGGACAGCGATCTCGGGTGCGCGGGCTTCCGCATCCATGCGCCGATGAACCGTCCCGACTATTACGAGTCTGCGTCTTCCTGGGCGCGACCTACTTCCGCGCTGTCGCCAAAGGGCAGACATACGGCCTTTCCGCCCGGGGACTGTCGATCGATACGGGCGAAGCAAAGGGCGAGGAATTTCCGCTCTTCAAGGCCGTCTGGCTCGAGCGGCCGGCTTCGGGTGCAACTTCGATGGTGATCCACGCTCTTCTCGACAGCAAGAGCTGCGAGGCAAGCTACCGCTTCACTGTGCGGCCGGGCGAAACCACGGTGTTCGACGTCGAAATGTCAGTCTATCCGCGGGTCGAAATGCAGCGGGCCGGTCTCGCGCCGATGACCAGCACGTTCTTCTACGGTCCGAACGACGCAACGATATCGACGACTTCCGCCCGTCGGTCCACGATTCCGACGGCCTCGCGATCTTCAACGGGAAGGGAGAAAGCCTCTGGCGGCCGCTCAACAATCCCCGCGATCTCCAGATCAGCACGTTTCAGGATCTAAATCCCCGCGGGTTCGGGCTGATGCAGCGGGAGCGAAACTTCTTCGCCTATCAGGACATCGAATCCAGCTTCGAAAAACGCCCCAGTCTCTGGATGGAGCCGATCGGCGATTGGGGCGAGGGCGGGGTCGTTCTGTTCGAGATCCCGACGAAGGAAGAGGTTCACGACAACATCGCCGCACTCTGGCGCCCGAAGAATCCGCTACAGGCCAAGGGCGAACACAACTACACCTATCGACTGCACTGGGGACCTGATAGCCCGAAGCCGCATTCGCTGGCCCGCTTCACGCGAAGCGGAATAGGGGCGAGGGGCGAAGACGCCCGCCTCTTCGTCCTCGATCTGTTCGGCGACAACCTGAAGGGCGTCGATCCTGCCGGCGTCAAAGGGGTCGTGACGGCGGAAAAGTCCGAGGTGAAGAATATCGTCACGCAGCCCAATCCCTACACCGGCGGTTGGCGGCTGAGCTTCCAGTGCCAGGTGAAGGGAGAGCCGATCGAGCTGCGGGCATTTCTGACAGAGGGCGACAAACCCTTGTCGGAAGTCTGGTCTACCGATGGGCTCCCTGAACACAGCGCTCCAGCCGGTCGCCGGCGATAACGCGCCTTCGCGGCAGAGGCGGAGCTGCCTGCGATCGCGAGCCGCACTGCCATGCTGCTTCCCACCTACAACGAAGATCCTTCCACACCGAGGTGCGGTTGACACCCGAGCGCTTGGTGGGACCGGCGAACTTATGCGCGGTGCGCGCCTGGGTCTCGGCGCTCGCGGCCCACTGGATGAACAGCCAGGTCGCTTTCCGCTTCTTCTCCGGCAGCGCGGAATTGATCGGAAAGCCCCAGTTCCAGATCGACGTGGTGCGCTTGCCCGAGGGCCCCTTGGGCCAGCGGGCATAGGCGACCTTGCCGATCACCTTGGACTTCTCAGGATTGTTGATGACCGAAGCCGACGAATGCGCGTCGATGTAGCTGGCGACGGTGCCTTGCGAGAAGGCGTCGGCGACATCCGGCCAATTCCAGTTGGCGGCTGCCGTCGGCGCGTACTTCTTCATGATGTCGACGTACCAGGCGAGCGCCGCCTCGGCCTCGGGGCCATTGACAGTGAGCTTGCCGCCCTTCATCCAGTCGCCGCCGAACTCGCGGAAGATCGACGGATAGATGTACATGTTCTGGCCGGCACCGGCGACGCCGCGCAGCGCAGCCCCCCAGACGCGATCGTTCGGCGTGTTCAACGCCGCGGCATTGGACATGTAGGCTTCTAGTGTGTCGGCCGGCTTCAGGCCTTTCGCGTCGTAGAGGTCCTTGCGATAGACCTGAATGGTGACTTCACCGTCATAGGGCATGCCGTAGAGCTTGCCGTCGATGCCGTTGGCGCTGCGCCAGGCCGGAATGATGTCGTCGAGCTTGAACCAGGCCGGATCGGTCAGCGATTTGTCTGCGAGGTAAGTGTCGAGCGGCTCGACCCATTTGTTCGCGGCATAGAGCGCGTAATACATGGGATCGGCAGCGTGGGTTGCGTAGGTGCCCGTCTTCGAGGTCAGGTCGATGACGCTCTTCTGCCGGATCTGCGCCGGCGGGATCTTCTCGAAGCGGACGTCGATGCCGGTGAGCGCCTTGAACTGCGGCGCCAGTGCAATGAGGTTTTCGAAATAGCTCGCCGGGATCACGGCGACCGTGATGGTCTCGCCGGAAACCTGCTGCCAGCGCGAAGCGGGGAACGACCGCGGACCTCGCCTCCGGGAGGCGCGATCAAGCCGAGCAGCGATCAGATGCAGTGTCGGCTAGATGTCGCCGAGGAGCTCGAAATCTGCGCGAGCGTCGCCGGCCGTATGGATCTGGCCGCTATATCGTTGTGCGCTCAGCTCGAACGCTGCCGGCAATCGGTCGTCGATAACGAGATGGTGGCACTCGTCGAGGTGGCCGCCGCGAACCGTCGCATTGCGCCCGAATTTGGTGATGTCGGCCACGAGCACGGACGTTCGTGAATTGGCGGCGATGGATTGGCGTGCCTTGACTTCATCGACATGGAAGTCGAGCAGCGAGCCGTCCGCATCGACGCCGCCGACGCCGAAGATTCCGAAGTCGGCGCGAAATCCAGAGAAGAAATGCACGGCGGCCTCGCCGATGATGTCGCGGTCGAGCGGCCGCAGCGTGCCGCCGGCGATGGTGATCTCCACGTCCGGATTGTGCGAGAAGGCTGCGGCCACGTTCAGGCTGTTGGTGATCACCCGCAGATCCCGTCGGCGGGAAAGTGCCTGCGCGACATATTCGGGAGTCGTGCCGAGCCCGATCATCAGCGACGTCCCGTCGGGAATGAGTTTGGCGGTCGCAAGCGCGATCCGCCGCTTGGCTTCGGCGTTCAGCCTGTGCCTGCTGCTGTAGGCGAGGTTCTGATTCTGGACGGGGAGGCTGACCCCACCATGCACGCGCCGAAGCAATCCCTGGTCGCAGAGCGCATTCACAAGGCGGCGGATAGTCTGCTGGGTCACTTCGAAACGCGCCGCAAGCTGCTCGATGGAAGCGAAGCCTTGCTCGCGCACGATCTCCAGTATGTGGACCTGACGTGTCCTGGCGCTCCTGGCCATGAGCCCTCCGTTCGCGACAAAAATATCATTTGAAGGGGCAAGAGGCAATTTTCTGTTTCATATGGTGTCACACTATGTTCATATGAACATAATAGCTGCTACGCCGATGAATGAGCGTGGCTCGAGGGAGGACGCATGTACTGGTCTTTGACTGGCACTGTGCTGCTCCGTTGGAGCGAGCCGCCATCAGCGTAGCCGCATCATGCTGCGAGCGAACCGGCCATGTCGGCGATTACGCTGAATCATGTCTCCAAGTCGTGGGGCGCGATGCGCGCCGTCGATGACATCAGTCTGACGGCGGACGAGGGCTCGCTGCTGGTGCTGCTGGGGCCGTCCGGCTGCGGCAAGTCAACCACGTTGCGGCTGATCGCCGGGCTCGAGGAGGCCGATGCCGGCATGATCGCCATCGGCGGCGTCGACGTGACTCGCCTGTCGCCGGCGGACCGGAAGATCTCCATGGTCTTCCAGTCCTATGCGCTGTTCCCGCATTTGAGCGTAGCCGAAAACATCATCTTCGGCCTGCGCGTGCGGCGGGTGTCGCGCGCCGAACGCGACGTCCGGCTTCGTCGCGTCGCCGACATCGTTGGTCTTGCGCACCTGCTCGATCGCAAGCCGTCGCAATTGTCGGGAGGGCAGCGCCAGCGCGTCGCGCTGGGACGCGCCATCATCGCTGAGGCGCGGGTCTGTCTCATGGACGAGCCGCTGTCCAACCTCGACGCAAAGCTGCGGCACGAGATGCGAACGGAAATCCGCGCGTTGCAGCAGCGTCTCGGTATGACGATGGTCTACGTCACCCACGATCAGACCGAAGCGATGACGATGGCGGACCGCGTCGTCCTGATGCGCGATGGCCGCGTCGAGCAGAACGGCTCCCCGGAAGAACTCTATAACCGGCCGGCGACGGCGTTCACCGCGCGGTTTATCGGTACCCCGCCGATGAATCTGGTGCGTCAGGGCAATCATCTCATCGGCGTTCGGCCGGAGCACATCCGCATCGTGCCCGGTGGCGATCATGCCGCGCGGGTCAAGGCCGTCGAGCATCTCGGAGCCGACAGCATCGTGCTGTGCGACATCGACGGTCAGCCGATCTCGGTGCGGCTCGACGGCTTCAGCAAGGTTCAGCCCGGCGAGGATGTCCGGCTGGCCTGGGAGGCCGGTCACGAGCATCGATTCGATCCGGCTACGGAATGCCGATTGGAGACTTCAGCCAGGGAGGGCCGGCTGGCGACCTCCGCTGGATAGCAGCGGTGGCGCTCGGCGGATTACAGAGGGAGAGAGAGATGTTTGCGCGACGAACGATGTTGATGGCAGCCGCACTTGCCGTGCTCTCGATGCGTCCCGCCGCTGCGGTGGATCTGACGATGTACTATCCGGTCGCGGTCGGAGGTCCCGTCACCAAGATCATCGATGACATGGTTTCGCGCTTCGAGAAGGACAATCCGGATATCAACGTGACGGCGGTCTATGCTGGCAACTACACGGACACGATGACCAAGGCGATGACCGCCATGAAGGGCGGGCAGCCGCCGCAACTGTCGGTGTTGCTGTCGACCGACGTATTCACGCTGATGGACGAGAATGCCGTCGTGTCGTTTGACGACCTCGTCAGCGACAAGGCCTGGTTCAAGGAGTTCTATCCCGCGTTCATGGCCAACGGCCAGGTGGACGGCAAGACCTGGAGCATCCCGTTCCAACGTTCGACCATCGTGCTGTACTGGAACAAGGACGCCTTCAAGGAAGCCGGCCTCGATCCCGAGAAGGCACCAGCGTCCTGGGACGAAATGGTCGAGATGTCGAAGAAGCTGGTCAGGAAGGACGGCGCCAACACGACGCGTTGGGGCGTCGAGATCCCGACGACCGGCTACGGCTACTGGATGCTGCAGGCGCTCGCCATTGAGAACGGCCAGAAGATGATGAACGAGGCCGGCACCGAGGTGTATCTCACCGCGCCGAAGACGGTCGGCGCTCTCGACTACTGGGTCGACCTGTCGCGCAAGCACAACGTCATGCCGACCGGCAGCATCGACTGGGCGACGCTCCGCACCGACTTCCTCGAAGGCAAGACGGCGATGATGTGGCACACGACGGGCAACCTCACGGCGGTCAAGGACGCCGCGAAATTCCAGTTCGGCGTGGCCATGCTGCCGGCCAAGGAGCGGCGGGGATCGCCGACCGGCGGCGGCAGCTTCTACATCTTCAAGAGCGCTTCGGCCGAGCAGCAGAAGGCCGCCGTCAAGTTCATCCAGTGGATGACGGCGCCCGAGCGTGCGGCGGAATGGAGCATGAAGACCGGCTACGTCGCGGTGTCGCCGGCCGCCTACAAGACCAAGGCGATGGAAGACTACGCCAAGGGCTTTCCGCAGGCGACCGTCGCGCGCGATCAGCTCGAGCATGCCGTGCCGGAGCTCTCCGTCCACGAGAACGGTCGCATCTACAAGTTCGTGAACGATGCCGTGCAGGCTGCGGTCACGGGCTCGCAGAAGCCGCAGGAAGCGCTGGCCGCAGCGCAGGCGCAATCCGACCGCGTGCTGCGCGCCGCCAAGTAAGCGCAAAGTAAGGGACATGGCGGGGTGGCGGTTCGCCGCCATTCCGCCGACTCTAGAATGACCGACTTCGCCGCCTCATCGCCAATCTCCGAACGCCGCGCCCGGTCGCAGGCGTGGTGGAATGCCGTGAATGCGTGGCTGCTGCTGTTGCCGGCGGCGGTGCTGCTGGTTGCGTTCACGCATTGGCCTATCCTGGCGACGATCCGGCATTCGCTGTTCATCACCAAGCGGAACGGCACCGAGGTCTTCGTCGGGGCGGACAGCTACCGGGCCATGGCGGCCGATCCGATCTTCTGGAAGGCGCTGGTCAACAATTTCTGGTTCGCGCTCGGCACGATCCCGACGTCGATCGCGCTCGCGCTGATCATGGCCGTTTGGGTCAATCGCAACATGCGCGGCCGCGGCTTTCTGCGGCTGGCGTACTTCACGCCGACCGTGCTGCCGATGATCGCCGTCGCCAACATCTGGCTGTTCTTCTACACGCCGGATTACGGCGCGCTCGATCAGCTGCGCGGGCTGTTCGGCCTCGGCGGCCGGAACTGGCTCGGCGATCCCTCGACGGTGATGGGCTGCCTGATCGTTATGGTGATCTGGAAGGAAGCCGGCTTCTTCATGATCTTCTATCTGGCGGCGCTGCAGCAGCTCTCGCCGGACCTCGATGAGGCCGCCTCCATCGAGGGCGCGAGCCGATGGTACACGTTCCGCCGGATCACTTTTCCGCTGCTGATGCCGACCACGCTGTTCGTGGCCATCAATGCGGTCATCAACTCGTTCAAGCTGGTGGACCATCTGGTCATCATGACCAAGGGCGGTCCCAACAACGCCAGCACGCTACTGCTCTATTACATCTATGAGGTCGCCTTCACGTTCCAGGATTCTTCCTACGCGGCAACGTTGACGGTTGTGCTTCTCATGCTCCTGAGCGCGATTGCGCTGATCAAGTTCGGCTATCTCGATCGCAGGATCCACTACCAATGAGAGGCCGGACACACCCCGTCGAAGCCGTCGCAGCATGGCTCCTGGCTTTGATTTGGCTCGCCCCGCTGGCCTATGCCTTCTGGAGCGCGCTGCATCCGGCTGCCTACGCCACCTCGTTCAGCCTGTCCGCGCCCTGGACGCTGGAGAATTTCACGCGGGCCTGGAAGCAGGCGCCGTTCGCCCGGTACTATCTCAACACGGTCGTGCTGGTGACGTTGGTCCTTGTTGGCCAACTCATCCTGTCGACGCTGGCTGCGTATGCCTTTGCGCGCTTCAGGTTCAAAGGCAGCGGCATGGCGTTCGCCCTCGTGCTGCTCCAGCTGATGATCATGCCCGACGTCCTCATCGTCGAGAACTATCGCGCGATTGCCAAGCTGGGCTTGCTCGATACGATCCCTGCCATCGCGCTGCCTTACATGGCGAGCGCCTTTGGCATCTTTCTGCTGCGGCAGACCTTCAAGAGCGTGCCTCAGGAGCTGGTCGAGGCCGCGCGGGTCGAGGGAGCAGGCCCACTCGTGATCCTTTGGCGGGTCTATGTGCCGTTGGCACGCCCCACCTACGTCGCCTTCGGCCTCGTCTCCGTCAGCTATCACTGGAACAACTTCCTGTGGCCGCTGATCGTCACGAATTCGGTGGAAGCGCGTCCGCTCACGGTGGGTCTTGCCGTGTTCGGCGCGCCTGAAACTGGTGTGGACTGGTCGGTGATCACGGCGGCGACCGTGATGACGATGGCGCCCCTGCTGGTCGCATTCCTGTTGTTTCAGCGCCAGTTCGTTCAGTCATTCATGCGCGCGGGTATCCGGTGATGCGGCTTCTCACCTGGAACATACAGTGCGGCAAGGGGTGCGACGGCGTCACCGATCTGTCCAGGATCGTTGCCGTCGCCAGGCAGACGCTCGATGCCGACGTGTTCTGCTTCCAGGAAGTGAGCGCCAATTTCTCGAGATTTGGCGATGGCGCGGATCAGAGCGCCCAGCTCGTGGCCTTGCTGCCCGGCTACTCCGCGATATTCCGGCCGGCGATCGAGACGATGGATCGCGCGGGCAGCCTCCATTGCTTCGGCAACATGACGCTGTCGCGATTGCCGGTGTTGCAGATCGCCAATCACCTCTTGCCGTTTCCGGGCGCGGGTGGGGTGCGCAGCATGCGCCGTCACGCCCTGGAGGTGACAGTTCAAGCCTCGTTTGGCGCGATCCGCATCGTTAACACGCATCTCGAGTTTCATTCGGCCGATCAGCGTCACGCGCAGATCACGCGGCTGCTCGATCTGCAGCAGGACGCATCGGGGAGTCCCAAGCAGGCCAGCTCCGGGCACGATGAGCCATATGGAAGCCAGACCGTCGCTGCGTCGAGCCTGATGTGCGGCGATTTCAATTTCGACGTGGCCGATCCCCAGCACACCCTGATCGACCGCTCCGGGCGACGCGGTCTGAATTACCGCGATGCGTGGACCGCCAATCGTCCGGGACGCCAGCGGGCGCCAACATGCGGAATCTACGACCGCGCGCAATGGCCCGACGGGCCGGACTGTCGCGACTTTATTTTCGTGACCGAAGATCTGATCGGTCAGGTTCGCAACATCGATGTCAACGAAGCCACCAATGCTTCCGATCATCAACCTGTTGTGATCGAACTTGGGGAATAGAGAATGGCTAAGTCGTCAAAGCTTGTTGTGGCGAGGAAGGGCAGAGTGCTCCTGGTCAGACGGCGACGCGACAAGCGCTGGATGTTTCCGGGCGGCCGCAAGCGGGCCGGCGAGAGCGAGAGAAGGTGTCTCCAGCGCGAGATCACGGAGGAGCTGCCCAAGCTCAGACTGGGTGACTTGAGGCTGTGGAAGGAGGTCAACGGCAAGAATCGCCGGTCCGGCCGAAAGATGAGCGACGCGATCTTCCTGACCAAGAAGGTTACAGGTCCATTGAAGATCGGCGACAAGAGAGAGATCGACAGGGCGGCTTGGCGAAAACCGCGCGGACTGAAGCTGACCCCAACCTCGCGCTACATTCGCGACAAGCTGTTTCCGAAATAGGCGGGGGCCTGGCTGTTCGCTGTGCGGAGCAGTACAGGCAGTCTAACCAGTTGCGCGCGGGAGCACGCCCCTGGCAGTGATCTCCGCCGAGAGTTCTTCGATCGTCTTGCGCTGCTCCATCGCGGTTCTGCGGATCAGGGCAAAGGCGGCAGGTTCGGCGAGCGCATGCGAATGCATCACCTGGAGAACGGCGGCGAGCACGACGCGACGCGACCGCAGGCGCTGCTCAAGCTTGAGAATCTGCTGCTTCAATTCGCCTGTGCGTTCGTTGCGCTCGAATGCCATGACGAGCGCTGCGTAAATGCCGGCGGACCGCAGCGGCTTGATCAGGAACGATGCCGGGTCGAGCTCGAACACCAGCTTGAGGCGGCTCGGCGTTTCGGTGCCGAGCAGGGCGATGACGGGCGATCGCGCCAGGTACGCGCGTTGCGCCGGTTGCAGCAGGGGCAGGAACTCGTCGTCGATCAGCGATAGATCAGGGGCGAAGCCGACGGGCTCCGCCGGCGTCCATGCGACACCCTCGATCCCGAGACGTTCGAACTGCCGTCGCACGATGGTTGAGTCGCGCTCGTCCTTGATGGCGACGAGCGCCTTGCGTCCGCGTAGCGAAAATGAAGACGGTCTGCTCATTTCACAACCCGCAAATGCGGCGCGTTCGGCAATGCGCAGCCCGCCGAGGTGTCTTTCGACGGGCTGACGGCAACGTCGAGCTGCGTCAGGTAGGGATCAGGCTTAACAGGCGCGTCGGCTTCCCAGAAAATATCAAACTGTCCTTGCGGATTGGATACGGCAAGCCGTGGTGTAAGGACGCAATGATTGTTGCCGCCATCGATCCACACCGGTCCTTGCGGCGAATTGTAGCGATAGCCCGCCGCGGCGCGCCGCACCTCGGCAATGTCGGACGTCCCCGCGCGCTGCAACGCGCGGGCCAGCAGATAGACCGCGACATAGGCGGACTGCCCGTCCACGGAAGGACTGCTGTCCGCGCCGTAGCGCGCCTTCCAGCGTGCGACGAAGGCGCGGTTCTCCGGCAGGCGGATGCTCTCGAAATAGGCCGACGAGGTGATGCAGCCGGCCGATGCCGGACCGACGATCGCCAGTTCCGGCTCGCAGAGGCTGCAGCTCAGCATGGGTATCTCGAGGCCGGCGGCTTTGGTGCCGGCGTCAAAGGCGCGGATGAAGTCGTAACTCGAGCTTCCGACCAGCGTGTTGAACACGATCGGCGGCTTGCGGCGGACGATCTCGTCGACGATGTGACCGACGGCGCTTTCGCCGAGCTCGAGCAGCCGTTCGGCGAGGATGTGGCCATCTGCCGCGCTGACCAGCTCACGGGTGACGCGATTGGTCTCCCAGGTCCACACATAGTTGGAGCCGACACAGAAAAACTCTCGCGACAGATTGTCGAGCACGTAGCGGACCAGCGGCAACACGTTGTGATTAGGCGAGGCGCCGACATAGATCACGTTGTCCGAGCACTCGAAGCCCTCGTAGCGGGCGGGATACCAGAGCAGGCGATCGGTGCGCTCCACGATGGGGAGGACCTGCTTGCGCGAGGCCGAGGTGTAGCAGCCGATGATGTGCTCGACGCCGACATTGCGGATCAAATCGTCACAGACCGTGTGATATTCGGAGACGATGCCGCGGGGGTCGCGGATGTGGGGCGTGATCGAGAAGGCGAACTCGGTCTGCGTGTTGATCTCGTCGACCGCCATCATCGCGCTCTTGAGGATCTCGCGGCCCATTGCCTGATAGGGCCCTGACTGCGAGCAGATGATGCCAACGGGAACAGACGGCTTTGTCATTGGCGGCTTTCGATCGCGAAACGCGAAGATGAAATCATCATCGCCGATGAGAGCGCAAGGGGCTTAGAGTCGGCTTGCCGTTTTGCTGCGCAGCACTCTCGAAATTTAGGCAGGGAGTATCGTTGACAACACGATGGTCAGTTACTTAGACTTTTCTCCTACAGGGCGACCTGTCGAACCTCGCGTGCGCTGATCTGGCCGATGACGTCCAGCTCTTTGCTAACCAAGTGCTTCGTTCGATCACGGCCCCTAAGCGATAGATCATAGCCGCGGCATTTGAGCCATTCGTTACCTCATTCGGGAGGGGCGGGTGGCTTTTTTCGTTTTGCCGCCAGGACAGCTGGCGATGCGTCCGCGTCGCCAGAACGGTGACGCATGTCCGCGCGCGAGCGTGCGTGTGCGTCACATCGCGTGGGAGGATAGGAACGATGGCGGCAACAGATCTCCACTATCTCGGTCTCGTCGACGTCGGACGGAAGATCCAGGCGGAGGAGCTGTCGCCGGTCGAAGCCACCAAGGCGATGCTCGGCCGGATCGAGAAGCTCGACGGCAAGCTCAAAAGCTTCGCCTATGTCATGGCCGACTCGGCGCTCGCGGAAGCGGCCGCGGCCGAGAAGGAGATCGCTTCCGGCAAGATCAGGGGACCGCTGCACGGCGTGCCGGTCGCTGTGAAGGATCTCTGCTGGGCCAAGGGCGCGCCGGCCGCGCATGGCATGACGATCCATCGCGACTTTCGCCCGACCGAGGACGCCACGGTGGTTGCGCGGCTGAAGGAGGCCGGCGCGATCATCCTCGGCAAGCTGCAGCAGACCGAGGGCGCCTATGCCGATCATCATCCGAAGATCGACCCGCCGAAGAATCCGTGGAACGCGGATCTCTGGCCCGGCGCATCGTCGAGCGGCTCGGGCGTGGCGACCGCGGCCGGCCTCTGCTTCGGCTCGCTCGGCACCGATACCGGCGGGTCGATCCGCTTTCCGTCCGCGGCCAATGGTGTCACCGGGCTCAAGCCGACCTGGGGACGGGTCAGCCGCTACGGCGCGTTCGAGCTGGCACCGACGCTGGATCACATCGGCCCGATGGCGCGGAGCGCGGTCGATTGCGGCGCGATGCTTCGCGTGATCGCCGGGCAAGATCCCAAGGATACGACGGCGGTTCCGCTGTCGGTACCCGATTATCTCGCCGGCCTGACCGGCGATCTGCGCGGCGTGACCATCGGCCTCGACCGGCGCTGGACCAGCGAAGGCACCGACGGCGATGCCGGCAAGGTGCTGGCCGAGGGGTTGCGGGTCGCGGCCGATCTCGGTGCGAAGATCAAGGAAGTTGCCTTTCCCGATCCCAAAGCGATCATCGACGACTGGTTCCCGCTCTGCGGCATCGAAGTCGCGGTCGCGCATGAGGAGACCTATCCAGCGCGCAAGGACGAGTACGGCCCGGCGTTGACCGGCCTGCTCGATCTCGGCCGGCAACAGTCCGGCATGGATTACCAGAAGATCGCGCTCCGACGCGAAGCGTTTCGCGGCGCCGTGCGTGTGCTGTTCGAGACGGTCGATCTCCTCGCGATCCCGGCCCAGGCGTTCGCCGCGCCGACGCTTGCCAAGATGGCAGCGCTCGGTGAGGACGCCTCGCTGATCGGAGGCCTGCTCCGCTTTACATGCCCGTTCGACATGACGGGAAGCCCGACCGTGACGTTGCCCGGCGGCTTCGCGGCGAACGGCGGCCCGATTGGCTTCCAGTTCGTCGGCCGTCATTTCGATGAGGCCGGTCTCGTTCGCGCGGGCGATGCGTTCCAGCGCGTCACCGACTGGCACAAGCGTCATCCCGCGATCTGAGTCGAGGAGCCGATCTCATGTCTGAAGACTGGTTGAAGACATCCATCATGGCCAAGCGCGCCGTCGCCAAGGGCGCGACCGGCACGACACATAGCCTGACCATCGAGCAGCAGGGGGACTTCCACTACGTCTATGGTCCCTATGCCAAGCCGACCCTGTCGATCGACCCCGGCGGGGTCGTCGTCGTCGAGACCGAAGATGCGTTCGGCGGCGTGTTGACCAAGGACACCGACAGTCCCACCGCCAAGTTGAACTTTCCCTATCTCAACCCGCAATGCGGGCCGATCGCGGTGAAGGGCGCCAAGAAGGGCGATTGCCTCGCGATCTATATTCGCGACGTCGAGACACGGGGCGAGCAGCCGGCCGGCACGACCTGCATCATTCCGGAGTTCGGTGGGCTGGTCGGGACCGGGTCGACGGCACTGCTCAATCCGCCGCTGCCGGAGCGCGTAAAGAAGCTGCATGTCGACAGGAGCGGCGTGCGCTGGAACGACAAGCTCACGCTGCCCTACGAGCCCTTCATCGGCACCATCGGCGTCTCGCCGGAGATCGAGGCGATCTCGTCGCTGCAGCCGGACTATCACGGCGGCAACATGGATTTGCCCGATGTTGCGCCCGGCGCGATCATCTATTTCCCGGTGCATACCGACGGCGGGATGCTCTACGTCGGCGACTGCCACGCAACGCAGGGCGACGGCGAACTCTCCGGCGTTGCGCTCGAGCAGCGTGCGACTGTCACGCTCCAGGTCGATTTGATCAAGAATTGGAGCTTCGCCTGGCCGCGGCTCGAGACCAAGGACTTCATCATGACGATCGGCAGCGCGCGTCCGCTCGAGGACGCCGCGCGCATCGCCTATCGCGAACTGGTGCGGTGGATGGCGGCCGATTACGGCTTCGACGAGATCGACGCCTACATGCTGCTCAGCCAGGCCGGCCGCATGCGCCTCGGCAACATGGTCGACCCCAAATACACGATGGGGGCGTCCATCTTGAAGAATTACCTCAAGCCATGACACCCAGCCGCTTTCCATAGAGGGGACATCACGATGAATTCGGGACACAAGCTACGGATGGTTTTGCTCGGCGCCATGTTCGGAACCGCGGCGTCGATGAGTATTGCCAACGCCGCGGAGCCGCCGCTGAAGGTGGGCCTGCTCGAAGACGTGTCCGGCGATCTTGCCTTCATGGGCATGCCGAAGCTGCACGGCTCGCAGCTCGCCGTCGAGGAGATCAACAAGAGCGGCGGCATTCTGGGCCGGCAGATCGAGCTGATCCACCTCGATCCCCAGGGCGATAACGCACGCTACCAGGAATTCGGCCGGCGCCTGCTCAATCGCGACAAGGTGGACGTACTGATCGGCGGCATCACTTCGGCCTCGCGCGAGGCGCTGCGTCCGATCGTCGATCGCACCACGACGCCGTATTTCTACACCAACCAGTACGAAGGCGGCGTCTGCGATGCCAGCATGATCAGCATGGGCGCGGTGCCCGAGCAGCAATTCTCGACGCTGATCCCCTGGATGGTCGAGAAGTTCGGCAAGAAGGTCTATGTCATCGCGGCCGACTACAATTTCGGCCAGATCTCGGCGGAGTGGAACCGCAAGATCATGAAGGAACTCGGCGGCGAGGTCGTCGGCGAGGAGTTCATCCCGCTCGGCGTGTCGCAGTTCGCGCAGACCATCCAGAACATCCAGAAGGCCAAGCCCGACTGGCTGCTGACGATCAATGTCGGCGCTGCCCAAGATTCGTTCTTCGAGCAGGCGGCGGCGGCCAACCTCAATTTGCCGATGGGCTCGTCGATCAAGGTCATGCTCGGCTTCGAGCACAAGCGGTTCAAGCCGCCGGCCCTCAACAACATGCACGCGACTGCGAACTGGTTCGAGGAGATCGATACGCCCGAGGCCACCGAGTTCAAGAAGCGCTGGCACGCCAAGTTCCCTGACGAGCTTTACATCAACGACATGGGGTACAACGCCTATAACGCGCTCTACATGTACAAGGCGCTGGTCGAGAAGGCGAAATCGATCAAGCTCGAGGACATGCGGAAAGTGATCGCGACCGGCGATGCCTGCATCGACGCGCCCGAGGGCAAGGTCTGCATCGACCCGAAGAGCCAGCACACCTCTCACCGCATGCGCCTGATATCGGTCGGGCCGAAGCACGAGGTGAAGGTCGAGAAGGACTACGGCACGATCCAGCCTTACTGGCTTGGCGAGATCGGGTGCGATCTCACCAAGAAGAACGACAAGGATCAGTACACGCCGAGCCATCTCCCCAAGAAGTCCTGAGGCGGGCACGGATCTTGCTCGTGTTTGATGTCACGTTTCTGAACAAGACCGGCGCCGCAACGACGCGGCGTCGGGATCGGCAAGGGGACCAAGATGTCGGCTGAAGTGTTCTCGCTGTTCTACCAGTTCGCCGACGTCTTCGCGTTCCTCATTCTCTCGGCCGCAGGCCTCGCCATCGTGTTTGGCATGATGGGTGTCATCAACATGGCGCATGGCGAATTCATAATGTGCGGCGCCTATGTGACCGTCGGCTTGGTGAATCTCGGCGTGCCGCTCGCGATTGCCCAGATGCTGGCCGCGGTGACGGCCGGGCTCATCGGTGTCCTCGTTGAATTCCTCGTCGTGCGGCGGTTCTACAAGCGCCCCCTGGATTCGCTGCTCGCGACCTGGGGACTTAGCCTGATCGTGACGCAGTCGATGCTCCTGATCGTCGGTTCCGCCGTGCGCGGCATCGGGACGCCCGAGGGGAGCTTTGCGATCGGCGGCTATACGTTCTCGACCTACCGCCTGGTGCTGTTCGGTTGCGCCGTGGCGGTGCTGGCCGGCCTCTACACCATCTTCATGAAGACGCGCTTTGGCGTGATCGCGCGAGCGACGATGCAAAATGCGGCAATGGCCAAGGCGCTGGGTGCACGCACCGGCCGCATCTATGCGATCAGCTTCGGGATCGGAACCGGCCTTGCCGGGCTTTGCGGCGCGCTCTACGCGCCGACCATGACGCTGATCCCGACCATGGGCGCGACCTTCGTGGTCGAGAGTTTTGTCACCGTCGTGATCGGCGGAGCCAACGTGCTGCTCGGAACGGCGCCGGCCGCCGTGTTCCTGGCGATGATCCGGATGGCGTTGAACGCGAGCTACGGCCAGATCATCGGACAGATCGGCATGCTGGTCGCCGTCATCCTGATCATCCGCGTCTTGCCCGAGGGACTCTCCAGCGTGCTGGTTCGCCGTGGACGCTAAAGGGGAATCTGTGATGTTCAAGCTGCTCGAAGGTCCACAGACGCTCGGACGCGGCAAGATGTTCTGGTCGTGCTTCCTGGTCGTGCTCGCGGGCGCGCTGGCCTATCCGCTGTTCGCCGATTCCTACGATGTCGGCAATTTCGCCTACTTCCTGATCTGGATCTTCATGGCGCTCGGCCTCTGCCTGATGTGGGGCTATGGCGGCATGCTGTCCTTCGGCCAGACACTTTTCTTCGGTATTGCCGGTTACAGCTACGGCGTGCTCGCGATCAACATGGGCGGCGGCACCGCGACGATCGCCGCGCTCGTTCTCTCTGTCGTCCTGGCAATGATCGCGGCCGGCATCCTCGGCTATTTCATGATCTGGGGCGGCATCAACGGCATCTTCTTTGGCATCGTGACGTTGTCCGCGACGTTGGTGCTGGCTTTCTTCCTCGGCCAGACGGCCGGGCCGGAATGGCATATCGGGCCGGCGCGGCTGAACGGCTTCAACGGCATGAAGGGCATGGACCCGCTGACCGTCGGCGACTTCTATATCGAGGGCTCGGCGCTCTATTACGTCATGATCGCCCTAATCGTGATCGTCTATCTCGCGCTGCGGATGCTGGTGAATTCCGGCATCGGCAACGTCATCGTGGCGACGCGCGAGAATCCGCAGCGTGCCGAGATGCTGGGTTACGACGTCCGCAAATATCAGCTGCTGACCTTCGTGATCGGAAGCGGTCTCGCAGGCCTCAGCGGCGCGCTGTACACGTCCTGGGGACAGTTCATCACGCCGTCCAGCATCGGCTTGCCGGCCGCCGCGATGCCCATCGTGTGGGTGGCGTTCTCCGGGCGCAGCGATCTGACCGCGACCTTGGTCGGGTCGTTCCTGCTGCTGTTCGGCTTTCAGACCATCACGGTCTACAGCCAGCAGGCGGCGCTGGTGCTGATGGGCGCGCTGCTGCTCGCGACCGTGATGCTGGCGCCGCAAGGCTTCGTGCTCGGCATCGGCAAGCTCGCCGCCGACTGGTGGCAGGGGCGCCGGCGACGCAGCGACGTGGTGGCTGAGGCCGGCCGCTTGCAACCGGAAGAGTCCTGATCATGGCGCTGGTCGAAGTCAAAGGCGTCTCGAAGCGCTTCGGCGGATTGACGGCCGTCTCCGGCGTCGACCTGACGGTCAATGCCGGGGAGATCCACTGCCTGATCGGCCCCAACGGTGCCGGCAAGAGCACACTGTTCAAGCTGATCGCCGGCCTCTATCCGCCGACCGAGGGCAGTATCCTGTTCGACACCGTCGATATCACGGCCGAGCGGCCCTACGCGCGCGTGCAGCGGGGCATGAGCATCAAGATGCAGGCCCCGAGCGTGTTCAAGGAATTGCCTGTCCGGCAGAACATCCAGACCGCGCTGCAGGAGCGATTGTCCGGCTCGGAACGCATCGCTGAGGAAGATCGCCTGCTGACGCTGCTCAATCTCGCGGCGGACGGCGACAAGCTCGCGGGCGCGCTGTCGCATGGCCAGCAGCAATGGCTCGAGATCGGGATGGCGCTGGCGTTGAAGCCGCAGCTCCTGCTGCTGGACGAGCCGACCGCGGGCATGTCGCCCGAGGAAACCTTCAGGACCGGCGAACTGATCAGGTCGTTCAATGCCGAGGGCATGACGGTGCTCGTGGTCGAGCACGACATGGCCTTCGTCCGCCAGGTCGCCCGGCGCGTCACGGTGCTGCATCTCGGCAGGATTTTTGCGCGCGGCACGCTCGAAAGCATCCTGCAGGACGAGAAGGTCGCGGAAATCTATCTGGGTAAGACCCATGCTCACTAAACCGTCGTCCTCTGAGCCGATCATCGACGTTGCCGAGTTATGGGCGGGATATGGCGCGACGCCGATCCTGCAGGGCGTCACCATGTCGGTCTCGCGCGGCGAGATCGTCGGCGTGATCGGCCGCAACGGCGTCGGCAAGTCGACCCTGATGCGCTGCCTGATCGGCCTGCTGCAAACTTGGCGCGGGACGATCAGCTTCATGGGGCAGGACGTCACGGCGCTGGAGGCCGACGCACGGGCAAGGGCTGGCTTCGGCTACATCCCGCAAGGGCGCGACGTCTTTCCGCAAATGACCGTCGAGGAGAATCTTCAGGTAGGCGAACTGATCGGCGGTCCTGGCGGCAAGAAGCTGCCGGAGCTGATCTACGAATATTTCCCGCGGCTGAAGGAGCGCCGGCGGCAGGCCGCAGGCACCATGTCGGGCGGCGAGCAACAGCAGCTCGCCATCGGCCGCGCGCTGATCGGCAATCCGTCCCTGATGATCTTGGACGAGCCGTCCGAGGGCATCCAGCCTTCGATCGTGCAGCACATTTGCGAGGCGCTGCGATCGTTCCGGAACGAGCTCGGAACCACCATCATCTTCGTCGAGCAGAACCTCGACACGATCCTGGCGATCGCCGAGCGCTGCTACATCATGGAGAAGGGCAAGATTACGCGGTCGCTCGCTGGCGGCGAGGTCAGTGAGGACAACGTGCGCGAACAGCTTCTGCTCTGATGGGCCTCGGGCGTGCTTTCAAGTCGTCAATAGGGAGGGAATGAACATGGATCTCGGACTCAAGGGAGCAAAGGTTCTCGTCACCGGCAGCACCAAGGGCATCGGCAGGGCGATCGCCGACACCTTCGCGGCGGAAGGGGCCAATGTCGGAATCTGCGCGCGCAACCAGGCGGACGTCGACGGCGCCGTCACCGCGATCAAGGCGAAGGGCGTCGCCGCGTTCGGCAGTTCGGTCGACGTCTCCAATGGTCCGGCGCTCAAGGCCTGGGTGGAGGATATGGCCTCCAAGCTCGGCGGCATCGACATCGTCGTCGCCAATGTCAGCGCCCTGTCGATCGGGCAGGACGAGGAGAGCTGGGAGAAGGAGTTCTCCACCGACATGATGGGCACGGTGCGGCTGGTCAATGCCGCGATGCCTTATCTGGAGAAGAGCAAGGCCGCTGCGATCGTCACGATCTCCAGCGTGTCGGGCCGCGAGGTCGATTTCGCCAGCGGTCCCTACGGCACGTTCAAGGCGGCGATCATCCACTACACGCAAGGGCTCGCCTTCCACCTGGCCGGCAAGGGCATCCGCGCCAACTCAATGTCGCCCGGCAACACCTATTTCGAGGGCGGTGTCTGGAACCAGATCAAGGACGGCAATCCCGAGCTGTACAAGACCGCGCTGGCGCTGAACCCGACCGGCCGCGTGGGCACGCCGCAGGAAATGGCGAATGGCGCGGTGTTCCTTGCCAGCAAGGCGGCGAGCTTCATCACCGGGACCAATCTCGTGGTCGATGGGGCGCTCACGCGCGGGGTGCAGTTCTAGGCGCATCCGGAGCCGCGCCGCTACGAGACCGGGCCGTCGCGGCGCCGGTGAGCGAAGCCGTTTCGACAACAACAGGGCTGTCAGATGTCAGCAGATCCAATTCACTACAAGTCGATCACAGAGCTCTCCGAGCTGTTCCGCCGTGGTGAGCTGCTGCCCTCGAAGGTCACCGAGGCCATGCTGAGCCGGATCGCCAAGCTCGATGGCAAATTCCATGGCTATGCGCTTCTCCTCGCTGAGCGCGCCATGACGCGGGCGAAGCGCTGCGACGCCGAGCTGGCCAGGGGCATCTGGCGCGGACCGCTGCACGGCGTGCCGATCGGGCTGAAGGACCTCTGCTACACGACTTTTGCGCCGACGGCCGGTGGCACCACGATCCACGCGAAGTTCATTCCGTCCTTCAACGCCACGATAGTGGATCGGCTGGAGCAGGCCGGCGCCGTCACGCTCGGCAAGTTGAAGATGACCGAGGGGGCCTACACCAGCCATCACCCGAACGATCAGGCACCGCTCAATCCCTGGGGCGTCGATTACTGGGTGGGCTCGTCCTCGAGCGGATCGGGCGTGGCGACGTCGGCGGGGCTCTGCTTCGGCTCGATCGGCAGCGACACCGGCGGCTCAATCCGGTTTCCGTCGGCCACTTGCGGGCTGACCGGGATCAAGCCGACTTGGGGACGCGTCAGCCGCCACGGCGTCTTTCCTTTGGCCGACTCGCTCGACCATGTCGGGCCGATGTGCCGGAGCGCGGCCGATGCGGCCGCGATGCTCGGCGTCATCGCCGGCGCAGATGTCAACGATCCCACCGCGCTGCAGGCGCCGGTGCCGAACTATCTCGCAGGGATCGTCGACGGTGTCCGGGGGTTGCGGATTGGCGTCGACCGCAGCTACACCCAGGACGGAGTCGATCCGCAGGTGGTCGCCGCGTTGCTGGAAGCCGAGCGGACGCTCGCGGCGCTCGGGGCCGATATCCGCGATGTCAAATTCCCGGCCTACGAGAAGCTCGTGAGCATGTGGATTCCGATGTGTTCGATCGAGACCGCGGAGGCGCATCTCGAAACCTATCCCGCGCGGAAGTCGGAATACGGCCCGGACCTGGCGCAGCTGATCGAGCAGGGCAGGTCGGTGAGCGGCGTCGAGATCGCGCAGATCCATCACGAGCGGCTGAAATTCTGCGGCAGCCTGACCGCCCTGTTCGGCGATATCGACCTGCTGTTGATCCCCACCATGCCCGTGCCGATCCCGACGCTGACCAGGATGGGCGAGTACGGCGCCGATCCCAACGTGCTGCTCAGCATCCTGCGCTTCACGGCAGTGTTCGACTTCTCGGGCAGCCCGACCATCACGCTGCCGAATGGCGTGGCGTCGGACGGCCTGCCACTCAGCATGCAGCTCGTCGGCCCGCATCTGTCGGAGGATGTGCTCGCGCGCGCCGGGCATGCCTTCCAGTCGGCGACGGACTGGCATACCCGGCGCGCTCTGATCGATTGAGCCAGTGTCGGCTCGGCTCGTGGACTGGACCACCGCTTTCCTGATCACTGGCGGTATGTGAAGTATACTGTGGCAGTACAAGCGGTGGCGAGTTGCTCTACCTTTGTAAGACAATTCAGTTGATTGATCCCGATAGGTAAAAAAATTCGAGTATTACGAACGGCGCAAATTATCCTGTGAATCCAAGATCGAAAAATTGCGACGAATAGCTCTCACTTTTCCTTGACGTTCTCACCCGCTTCCAAAGTAGAGCTTTGCCGATAAGGGTAATGATCGATCGAAGATGGTTGCGTTGGTTTACAATGCCTGGCCCCACCTGAAGCTCGCCCATGATGGACTGGGCTGACCCACGCTAGCTGACGTTGGCCGTCGCTGGATAGAATTGACCGGCCCGGCCCAGCAGCGTGGGCGCGAGATACCGTGCTCACTTCCGGGAACTCAAACTGAGGTGTAGCGCCATTGCGCCCATGAGCAGTCAGCATTGCAGCGCCGGAAGTCGGCGACTGGCACGAGAGTCATTCTGGCAGGAGAAAATTCTGTAACGATCTCACCAGGCGCAAAGGCTGTGAATTGTCAGAACGAGCCTTGAGCAGGCACAGGAAAACTCGAGGAATCGATCTGCGTCTCCAACAGATCATCTCAGCGCGCGGAATTCCAGTCTGCGCAACACAAGCGTATCGGGAAGAGAGCCAGGAGATTTGAATTCCGGCCTCCTACGATCTGGTCTTATTCTGGTGTCAAAAATAGATCGCTGGCTGAAAGCTTTGTGCGCCTCTTTACACGACAAGTCTGAGCTTCTGCCGCTTCCTTCCGACCGGCTGTTGGCCGGACGGATCTTTGCGCGGCTTGATGAAGTCAGCCCACGCCTGGAGCACCTCGCGTCGCCGTTGGATCATCTCGCTGTCCCAATACGACAGTTCTGCCTCATCGCCGACACGATGCGACAAGCAGAACTCAAGCACTTCACGGCGGAAATTGTGCTCCTTATTGTCTGCGCCCCAGTTTCGGAAGGTCGTGCGGCAGCCATGCATGGTAGATTTGATGGCAGTGCGCTCGATAGCTCCAACAAGGGCGTTCGCGCGGAACGGCTGATGTCCCTCAGCGTGGTCGGAGGGGAATACGTATTTATCTGTGCGCCGCATCGATTGGATGATCTCGATGGCCTGATCTGACAGCGGAACGAGATGCGGTTTGGGTTCTAGGTCGCCCTTTATCTTCATCTTCTCAGCTGGAACCATCCAGGTCTTTGCTTCGAAGTCGAGCTCGGTCCATTCCATGAGCCGGATTTCTTGGCTGCGTGAGACCGTGAGGATGCCGACTTCGGTGCAGCGCGCGGCATTGCCGGGATCAGAGCGCAGCCCTGTCATCATTTGCTTCATCTTCGTGTAAGGGGCGGACCGATGTCCCTTTTTGCGATTTAGCTTGCGGGGAGACGGGAGCAGGTGTTTGAGGTTGCCGCGCCACGCGGCCGGATTCTCACCCGTGCGCAACTTCAACGCCTTGGCTGCGTCCATCAGCCGCTCGATTCGCTGGCGTGTTCGCGACGCTGTGACCGGCTTCACGGTCCAGATCGCTTTGAGAGCATCCAAGACGTGCTCGGTGGTGATCTCATGGAGCTTTTTCTCGTGCAAGCTCGGCACGTCGCGGATGGAGCGCTGCCATTGGGTTAACTCCTCTTTGGACAAGCCCCGGCACCAACCAGGGTACTGCTCGTCTGCAAATTCTTTGAACGTCTTGCTGCTCTGAGCAGCGGCCCGCTTTTTGACGCGCGGATCGATGCCCTCGCGCTTCAATGCAACCTTGTAATCGCGGGCCTTCTCGCGCGCGCTGCTTAGGGTCAGAACGTCCCCCCCTGCGCTGTCGCGGTCGCCAGCCCTGGCGAACTCCATCTGCGCCCGTTTGCCCTCGGGGTCGGTGAAACGGAAGGCCCACACCCGATCTCCGCTCGCGCGTACCACCAGGTAGAGTCCCGCACTGTCCGCATGAACGCCAGCTTGCAGGGATTTAACTTGGTTCGAATTGAGCGCCACTTTAACGTTCCCTTTCGCTTACCACTTACCGTCACGGATCCTTTTTTGCGTCATGGTCAGTGATTCCACGGGAACCGGTGCAGATGTGTGGCCGTCACGGATACTTTCAAATGGACGTATGTGCCTCCTTACCACTTTTTTGCCTGGGCCGCCTGGCGTTCGGCGATTTTAAGCGAAGATAGACGATAGCTTATAAACCCAAGATGCTGTAAATAAAGTAGAATACGAAGAGTGACGATGCTTGGTGATAGTAGACGCGCTACTGAAATTGGATACATGATCCGTGACGGCATTCGGTAAACTCGTCCGCACCACGGCGTTCCGGCTGACGCTGGTCTATCTGCTGCTGTTCGCGATGTTCGCGGCCTCGCTGCTGGCCTATTTCGCCTGGAATACGCGGCGGCTGATCACCGAGGAAATCACGCAGACGGTCAATGCCGAGACCTCGGAAATCAACGAGATCTACGGCCGCGGCGGCATGTTTCGCCTGGTGCGCACGATCGAATACCGCGCGCTGCGCCCGGGCGCCAACCTCTATCTCGTGACGACGCCGACAGGGCAGGCGATCGCCGGCAATGTCGGCTCGCTGGCGCCCGGCGTGATGGCGACGCGGGGCTGGTCGGAGACGGCCTACCGGCGGATCGAGGACGCCGACGACCGCGACCATCGCGCGCTCGTGCGCGTCACCGAACTGGAAAACGGCTTCCGGCTTCTGATCGGCCGCGACCTCGCCGAACGGCGTCGCCTGTTCGGCATCGTCGCCAAGGCGGCGCAATGGTCGATCCTGATCGTCGTCGTGCTCGGTCTCGGCGGCGGCATCTTCGTCGCGCGCCGCGTGCTGAGGCGCATCGACGCGATGACCGGGACCGCGCAGCGCATCATGACCGGCGATCTCAGCGGGCGTCTCCCGGTGGGGCGTAGCGGCGACGAGCTCGACCGCCTCGCGGAAAATCTCAATGCCATGCTGGAGCGGATCGAGGCGTTGATGGCCGGCTTGAAGGAAGTCTCCGACAACATCGCCCACGACCTGAAGACGCCGCTGACGCGCTTGCGCAACCGCGCCGAGGAGGCGCTGGCGAAATCGGGCTGCGAAGCCGATTACCGCGCGGCGCTTGAGCGGACCATCGAGGAATCCGACGGATTGATCCGCACCTTCAACGCGCTGCTGATGATCGCGCGCGCGGAGTCAGGGCAGGCGCGCGGCAACATGGACGATTTCGACGCCGCCGAGGTCGCCAACGGCATCCACGAGCTCTACGAGCCACTCGCCGAAGACGACGGCATGACCTTGAAGGTCAAGGCCGAGCCGACGCCGGTTCACGCCAATCGCGAGTTGATCAGCCAGGCGCTCGCCAATCTGGTCGAGAATGCGATCAAATACGGCAAGCCGGTCGCGCAGGCCGGCGGAACCGTGGTCAGCATGGACGCGAGGCCGATCACGATCGAGGCCCGACGCGACGGCGACAAGGTGCTGCTCAGCGTCACCGATCGCGGTCCCGGCATCCCCGAAGCCGACCGCGCGCATGCCGTCGAACGATTCGTTCGCCTGGAAGCGAGCCGCACGCTGCCGGGCTCCGGCCTCGGTCTCAGCCTCGCTTCTGCGGTTGCGACGTTGCACGGCGGTGAGTTGAGGCTGGGCGACGCCCAACCCGGTCTCGTCGCAACGCTGGCGCTGCCCGCGCGCGCCGGGGCCGGCGACAGGGTTGCTCCGCCAATACCGGATGTGCCACAGAAGGTGGCATGAACCACTCCGCGCCGGGAAACGCGGACAAGCATGGTGAGAGGCTGGCCGCGCGCTTCGCGGAGGCTCCCCATATTGCCGCTTCCACAACCGACGAACGACGTCTTGAAAGCTGGCTGTCCGAGCTCGAGCCGACCCAATCGGCGCGTCTCGAAACGCTGCTGACACCTCCCTTCGCCCGGAACATCCTGGCCGGCATCGCGGAATTCTCGCCCTATCTGTTCGATCTGGTGCGCGCCGATGCCTTGCGCCTGATCCGGTTGCTCGAATGCGATCCGGATGCGCATCTGACGGCACTGATCGCGGAGGCGAGGGGGGCGGTGCTCGCGGCCCCTGACGAGGCCGAGGTGATGCGGCTGCTCCGCCGCATGAAGGCTGAGGCCGCACTCTTGACTGCCCTGTGCGACATTGGCGGGGTCTGGCCGGTGATGCGGGTGACGGCGGCGCTGACCGATGTCGCGGTGTCCTCGGTGCAGGCGGCGCTCCAATACCTGCTGCGGCAGGAAGCCGCACGGGGCAAGATCTCACCGCCCAATCCCGAGGCGCCCGAGGAGGGTTGCGGCCTGATCGTGCTCGCGATGGGCAAGATGGGGGCGGGCGAGCTGAACTATTCCAGCGATATCGATCTCATCGTGTTCTTCGATCCCGACGAGACAACGCTGGCAGCGGACATCGAGCCGCAGCCGTTCTTCGTCCGGGTCACGCAGGGGATGGCGCGCATCCTGCAGCAGCGCACCTATGACGGCTATGTGTTCCGCGTCGACCTGCGCCTGCGTCCCGACCCATCCTCGACGCAGGTCGCGATCTCCCGTGACGCCGCGCTGAATTATTACGAGCGGGAAGGGCGCACCTGGGAGCGCGCCGCGATGATCAAGGCGCGTGCCTGCGCCGGTGATGCCAGGGCGGGCGAGGCATTGCTCGCCGAGATCGCGCCCTTCGTCTGGCGCAAGCATCTCGATTTCGCCGCGCTCGCCGACGTCCACGACATGAAGCGGCAGATGCAAACCTATCGCGGCCAGAGCGAGGTCGCGGTGGAAGGGCACAACGTCAAGGTCGGCCGCGGTGGCATCCGCGAGATCGAGTTCTTCGCGCAGACCCAGCAATTGATCGCCGGCGGCCGGCATCCGGAATTGCGGGTGCGGCCGACACTCGAGGCGCTCGACATTCTCGCCTCCAGCAACTGGATCACCGTTGCGGCGCGTGACGAGCTGACCATTGCGTACGAATTCCTGCGCCGGGTCGAGCATCGCCTCCAGATGATCGCCGACGAGCAGACCCACGCATTGCCCGAAGACAAGGACGCGGTCGAGCGCTTTGCGCGCTTCTTCGGCTATGCGGATCGCGAGGCCTTCGCGGGCGAGCTGCTGCGACAGCTCAAGATCGTGCAGGGGCACTACGAAAAACTGTTCGAAGGCGACGATCCGACCGGCACGGCAAAGCTGCCGGCGCTCGACCACCGTGCGGGTCCCGAGGATCCGCGCCTGCTCCAGCACCTCGCGACGCTCGGATTCAAGAAGCCTGCCGCGGTCGCGCAGACGGTGCGCGACTGGATCACCGGCGACTATCGCGTGTTCCGCAATGAGGCGACGCGCAGCGCCTTCGTCGAGTTCGTGCCGGCCCTGATCGACGGCCTTGCCCATGCCGAGGAGCCGGATCGCGCCGTCGTGGCGTTCGATCAATTCCTTGGGGCGCTCCAGCGCGGCGGCCGGCTGATCACCCTGCTCGGCCAGAACCGCGAGCTCGTCGCGCTGGTCGCGCTGGTGCTGGGTGCGGCGCCGCGGCTCGGTGAGATGCTGGCGCGGCAGCCGCAGCTGATGGATGGCCTGATCGATCCGCGCTTCTTCGGCGCCATGCCGGACAGGCAGGAATTGTCGGGGCGGTTGGCTGCGACCGTGCAGGACGCCGGCTCATACGAAGAGTTCCTCGATCGGCTGCGCCTGTTCGGGCAGGAGAGCCTGTTCCTGATCGGCACCCGCATCCTCTCCGGCACCGTCTCGGCACAGCAGGCCAGCACGGCCTTTGCCGATGTCGCCGAAGGAATCGTCCACACCGTGCACGGCCTCGTTGCCGACCGCTTCGCGGCCCAGCATGGCCGGATCAAGGGGCAGGAGACCGCGATCATCGCGATGGGCCGGCTCGGCAGCCGCGAGATGACGGCCTCATCCGATCTCGATCTGATCCTGCTCTACGATTTCGACAGCGACAATCCCGACTCCGATGGGCCGAAATCGCTGCAGGGTCCGCATTATTTTGCGCGGCTGACCCAGCGCCTGATCAGCGCGTTCACGACGCGCACCAATTATGGCGTGCTCTACGAGATCGACATGCGGCTGCGTCCTTCAGGGCGCGCCGGCCCCGTGGCCTCGAGCCTCGTCTCATTCGCGGATTATCAGGCCAACGAGGCCTGGACCTGGGAGCACATGGCGCTGACGCGCGCGCGCGTGGTGTCGGCTTCGCCCGAATTCCGGATGCGGATCGAACGCGTCATCCGCGGCGTCCTGACCCGCCGCCGCGATTCCGCAATCACCGCCAACGACGTCGCCGACATGCGACGCGCGATCGCCCAGGAGAAGGGCGAGGCCGATTGCTGGGATCTCAAACATGCCGCCGGCGGCATGGTCGACATCGATTTCATCGCGCAATATCTCCAGCTCGTGCACGCGCACGATAAGCCGGAGATCCTCGACGTCAGCACGTTGCAGGTGCTCGACAATGCATGCAGGCTCGGCGTCCTCCCGCAATCGGAGACCGAGATATTGCGTGCGGCCGCACGGCTCTATCACGACCTCACGCAGATCCTGCGGCTCTGCGTCAGCGACCGCTTCAAGCCGGAAACCGCGGGCACCGATCTGCAACGCGTGATGGCGCGGGCCGGCGACGCGCCGGATTTCTCGTCGCTGGAGGCGCGCGTGAAGGAGACGCAGAGCGAGGTGCGGCGCGTGTTCAGGGCGCTGCTGGAAGGGACGTTGCCTTCAACGAGCTGAGCGCCTCGCGGACGTCAGGCTCGAGCCCCGCGCCGCCGGCATCGAGATGGGCGAAGATCGCGCGCTTCATCCTGGGATCCCAGAACTTCTTGATGTGCTCGGCAATTCCCGGCACGGCCTTGCCGTGGCCCTGGCTCTCGAAGAACTTGCCGATCTGGTTGGCCATGTAGATCAGGCGGTCAGGCGACATCGGCAACCTCCGTGGCATGGCGATCGACGATCCGGTCACCATGCGAAAACACCTCGAACCCATCCTGGCGGGCAATGGCGATCAGCGTGATGCCCGCGGCTTCCGCGGTACGCACCGCGAGCGCGGTGGGGGCGGACACCGCGATCATCACCGGCGCGCCGATCGCCGCAGTCTTCTGCACCATCTCGACCGAAACACGGCTCGTCAGCAGCACCATGCCGGCGCCTGCGTCGGTGCGGCTGCGCGCGAGGGCGCCTGCGAGCTTGTCCAGCGCGTTGTGGCGGCCGACATCCTCACGCAGCGCGACGATGTGGCCGGCAGGGGACCAGAACGCGGCGGCATGAACCGCGCGGGTCTGCAGATTGATCGATTGCAGCGGCGCGATCGCCTGCATCGCCGTCATGATTTCTTCCGGCGTGAAGCTCTGCCCCTGCGGCACGACCGCAGCGGGTCGCACGGCTTCGGCAATCGACTCGATACCGCAGATGCCGCAGCCGGTGGGACCGGCGACGTGGCGGCGGCGCTCGCTGATCAGTGCCGCGTCATCCGACGCCAGCCACATCCGCAGCTCAATGCCGTCGTCGAGGCGAACAATTTCGAGCGAGCGGATGTCGTCGACCGATTTAACGATGCCTTCGCTCAGGCTGAAGCCGACCGCAAAATCTTCCAGGTTCTGCGGCGCTCCCATCATGACCGCGTAAGTGCCGCCATTATAGGTCAGAGCCAGCGGCGTCTCCTCCGGAATGAACCGCGTTCCTTCGGACGCGACGCCGTTGCGCCAGATTCCGCGATCGATCGCCTGGACAGCTACATGCATGCGGTTACTCCGCGGCCTCGGCCGGCGCAATGCGCCGCGACTGGCGCGCCTGGGCGTCATAGGCCTTCTGCCAGTCGGACGGGCCGTTCGAGGGCGAGACCTCGACCGCCGTCACCTTGTATTCGGGGCAGTTGGTCGCCCAGTCCGAATAGTCGGTCGTGATGACGTTGGCCTGCGTGTCCGGATGGTGGAAGGTGGTGTAGACGACGCCGGGCGCCACGCGATCGGTGATCTCCGCACGCAGCGTGGTCTCGCCGGCGCGGCTTTTCAGTCGCACCCAGTCGCCGTCGCGCACGCCGCGCTGTTCGGCATCGTGCGGATGAATCTCCAACCGGTCCTCGGCGTGCCAGACCACGTTGTCGGTGCGTCTTGTCTGCGCGCCGACATTGTACTGGCTGAGGATGCGGCCGGTCGTGAGCAGCAGCGGATAACGCGGGCCGGTGCGCTCGTCGGTCGCGACATATTCGGTGACGACGAACTTGCCCTTGCCGCGGACGAAGCCGTCGATATGCATCACCGGCGTGCCTTCGGGTGCCTTCTCGTTGCAGGGCCACTGCACCGAGCCGAGCTCGTCGAGCTTGGCGTAGGAGACGCCGGAGAAGGTCGGCGTCAGCGCCGCGATCTCGTCCATGATCTCGGAAGGATGGCTGTAGTTCATCTCGAAACCCATCGCCTTGGCAAGGCCGATGGTGACCTCCCAATCGGCCATGCCGTTCTTCGGGGTCATCACCTTGCGCACGCGCTGGATGCGGCGCTCAGCGTTGGTGAAGGTGCCGTCCTTCTCGAGGAAGCTCGAGCCGGGCAGGAAGACATGGGCGTAGTTCGCGGTCTCGTTGAGGAAGAGGTCGTGGACGATGACGCATTCCATCGCGGACAGTGCAGCCACCACGTGCTTGGTGTTGGGATCGGACTGCAGAATGTCCTCGCCCTGCACGTAGATCCCCATGAAGGTGCCCTCGACCGCGGCATCGAACATGTTGGGAATGCGCAGGCCCGGCTCGGGGTTGAGCTTGACGTTCCACAGCGCCTCGAACTGATCGCGCACTGCGTCGCCGGAGATGTGGCGATAGCCGGGCAGCTCGTGCGGGAACGAGCCCATGTCGCAAGAGCCCTGCACGTTGTTCTGGCCGCGTAGCGGGTTCACGCCGACGCCGGGACGGCCGATATTGCCCGTGACCATCGCAAGGTTCGCGATCGCGATCACGGTGGTCGAGCCCTGGCTGTGCTCGGTGACGCCGAGGCCGTAATAGATCGCGCCGTTGCCGCCGGTGGCGTAGGTGCGGGCGGCTTCGCGCAGATCCTTCGGATTGACGCCGGTGAGGATGGCGGTGGCTTCCGGACTGTTCTTGGGCTGCGCGACAAAGGCCGCCCATTCCTCGAACTCGCTCCAGTCGCAACGCTCGCGCACGAAGGCTTCGTTGACGAGGCCCTCGGTGACGATGACATGCGCCAGCGCGGTCATGACCGCGACGTTGGTGCCGGGCATCAGGGGCAGGTGCAGCGCCTTCACGTGCGGCGATTCCACCATCTCGGTGCGGCGCGGATCGATCACGATCAGCTTGGCGCCCTGGCGCAGCCGCTTCTTCAGGCGGGACGCGAACACCGGATGAGCGGAGGCCGGATTGGCACCGATCACAAGGACGACGTCAGTGTCCTCGACCGAGTCGAAATCCTGCGTGCCTGCGGAAGTGCCGAAGGTGGTGGCAAGGCCATAGCCGGTCGGCGAGTGGCAGACGCGGGCGCAGGTGTCGACATTGTTGTTGCCGAAGCCGGCGCGGATCAGCTTCTGCACCAGATAGGTCTCTTCATTGGTGCAGCGGGACGAGGTAATGCCGCCGATGGCATCACGGCCGTATGTCTTCTGGATGCCGCGCATCTTGGCGGCGGCAAACGAGAACGCCTCGTCCCAGGACACTTCGCGCCAGGGATCCTCGATCCGTTCGCGGATCATCGGATTGAGGATGCGTTCGCCGTGGTTGGTGTAGCCCCAGGCGAAGCGGCCCTTGACGCAGGAATGGCCGCGATTGGCCTTGCCGTCCTTGTACGGCACCATGCGCACGACTTCCTCGCCGCGCATCTCGGCCTTGAAAGTGCAGCCGACGCCGCAATAGGCGCAGGTGGTGACGACGGAGTGCTCGGGCTGGCCGATTTCGATCACCGACTTTTCGGTCAGCGTTGCGGTCGGGCAGGCCTGCACGCAGGCGCCGCAGGAGACGCATTCCGAGCCGAGGAAGCTTTCGCTCATGCCCGGCGAGACGCGGCTGTCGAAGCCACGGCCGGAGATGGTCAGCGCAAAGGTGCCTTGCACCTCCTCGCAAGCGCGGACGCAGCGCGAGCAGACGATGCACTTGGAGGGATCATAGGTGAAATAGGGATTGGATTCGTCCTTCGGCATCCAATGGTCGTTGTCGCAGCCGTGGCTCTTGCCGGGTGTCTTGGCGAAGACGTGGTTTTCGCCCTCATAGCCGTAGCGCACGTCGCGTAGGCCCACGGCGCCGGCCATGTCCTGCAACTCGCAATCGCCATTGGCACCGCAGGTGAGGCAATCGAGCGGATGGTCGGAGATGTAGAGCTCCATCACGCCCTTGCGAAGCTTCTTCAGCCGCTCGCTCTGGGTATGGACGACGAGGCCGGGCATCACCGGCGTGGTGCAGGACGCCGGCGTGCCGGCGCGGCCCTCGATCTCGACGAGGCAGAGACGGCAGGAGCCGAACGCGTCGACCATGTCGGTGGCGCAGAGTTTTGGGATCTGGTGGCCCGCGTCCATCGCGGCCCGCATGATCGAAGTGCCCTCGGGCACCGTGACCTCATTGCCGTCGATGGTCAGCGTTACCATCGTTTCCGATTTGGAAGCCGGCGTGCCGAAGTCGATTTCTTCGATCAGAGACATTGTCGTTCTCCTATTCCGCGGCCTGAAGCGTGGTCGGTGCCGGAATGAAATCCTCCCGGAAGTGCTTCAATGCGCTGAGCACGGGGTAGGGCGTGAAGCCGCCGAGTGCGCAGAGCGAGCCGAATTTCATGGTGTTGCAGAGGTCTTCGACCAGCGCGAGATTTTCGCTGACGCGCTCACCGTTGATGATCTTCTCGATGGTCTCGACGCCGCGGGTCGAGCCGATCCGGCAGGGCGTGCACTTGCCGCAGGATTCGACGGCGCAGAACTCCATTGCGAAGCGCGCTTGCTTGCGCATGTCGACGCTGTCGTCGAACACGACGATGCCGCCATGGCCGATCAGGCCGTCGCGCGCGGCGAAGGCCTCGTAGTCGAACGGCGTGTCGAACAGGGCACGGGGGAAATAGGCCCCTAACGGCCCGCCGACCTGCACGGCGCGGACCGGCCGGCCCGTGAAGGTGCCGCCGCCGATGTCGTCGACGAGTTCGCCAAGCGTCACGCCGAACGCGGTTTCATACAGCCCGCCATAGCGGATGTTGCCGGCGAGCTGGATCGGCATCGTGCCGCGTGAGCGGCCCATGCCGAAATCCGCATAGGCATTGGCACCCTCGGCGAGGATGAAGGGGACGGCCGCGAACGACAGCACGTTGTTGATGACGGTCGGCTTGCCGAACAGGCCGTGATGCGCCGGCAGCGGCGGCTTGGCCCGCACGATGCCGCGGCGGCCTTCGAGGCTCTCCAGCAGCGAAGTCTCCTCGCCGCAGACGTAAGCACCGGCGCCGACCCGGACTTCGAGGTCGAAGCTGTGGGTGGATCCGCCGATCCTGTCGCCGAGATAACCGCCGCGCTTGGCAGCCCGGATCGCAGCGTTCATCGCTTCGACCGCATGCGGATATTCGCTGCGGATGTAGATGTAGCCCTTGGTTGCGCCGACCGTGATGCCGGCGATGGTCATGCCCTCGATCACCAGGAAGGGATCGCCTTCCATGATCATGCGGTCGGCGAAAGTGCCGCTGTCGCCTTCGTCGGCGTTGCAGACGATGAACTTGCGGTCGGCCTTGGCCTGCGTGACCGTCTTCCATTTGATGCCGGTCGGGAAGCCGGCGCCACCGCGGCCGCGCAGGCCCGAGGCCGTGACTTCGTTGAGGATCGCATCCGAGCCGAGTGACAGCGCGCACTCCAGCCCCTTGTAGCCGCCATGGGCGCGGTAGTCGTCGAGCGAACGCGGGTCGATCACGCCGCAACGGGCGAAGGTGAGGCGGGTCTGGCGCTTCAACCAGGGAATCTCGTCGGTCGCCCCCAACCGCAGCAGATGCGGCGTGTTGCTCGCGAGCGCGTCGAGCAGGGAGGGCACATCGGCTTCAGTAACCGGGCCGAAAGCGATCCGGCCCTGTGGCGTCGCCACCTCGACCAGCGGCTCCAGCCAGTACATGCCGCGCGAGCCGGTCCTGACGATCTCGACTGCAATGCCGCGTCCGGCTGCTGCCTGCTCAAGCGCCAGCGCAACCTGATCAGCACCAACGGCGATCGCGCCGGCGTCGCGTGAGACGAACAGACGCAAGCTCATCGCTGTGCCTCCACAATCAACGCATCAAGGCGCTTCTGATCGAGCCTGCCGATGAGGCGGCCGTCGAGCATTGCGGACGGGGCGGTGGCGCACAGGCCGAGGCAGTAGATCGGCTCCAGCGTGACACGATCGTCGGCCGTCGTGTTGCCGAGCGACACGCCGAGTTTTGCTTCGGCGCGCGCCGCCAAGGCATCGCCGCCCGCGGCCTGGCAGGCCTCCGCGCGGCAGAGCTTCAGCACGTGGCGGCCGGCCGGCTTGTGGCGGAAATCATGATAGAACGTGAATACGCCGTGGACTTCGGCGCGCGACAGGTTGAGCGCCTGCGCGACCATGGGAATGGCGGCCTCCGGCACGTAGCCGAACGCCTCCTGCAGCGCGTGCAAGATGACGAGCGTCGCGCCCTCCTGGTTGGCGTGCTCGGCGATGATTTCGGCGCCGCGCGTCTCGTTCCAAGGCTCAAAAACCGCTGTCATTCTTCGTTCTCAACCAGAGCGTTTCCTTGGGCGCAAACTAGTTGGAATCATTCGAAGATCAATAAAGCTGTCCCGTGCTGCGATTGCGAATTCGGATCGATTTGCAACCGCAATCGACCGATACGAATTGGTAATGGAAGTTGGATCGGCTGCCGGTTTTTGCGTGTTGGCGCAGGCCCGGCGTGCTAGCTTGCATGCCACGATGGAATTCGAGGGGACGACCGGTTGATCGACAAACTTGAACTATTGCTGGCGCTGGCGAAGGAGCGGCATTTCGGACGCGCGGCGGAGGTCTGCGGCGTGACGCAACCGACGATGTCGACCGGGCTCAAGCAGCTCGAGGAGATTCTCGGCGTGATGCTGGTGCAGCGCGGCTCCCGTTTTCAGGGGTTCACTCCCGAAGGCGAGCGCGCGCTCGACTGGGCGCGGCGGATCGTCGGTGATGCCCGCGCGATGCGTGACGAGATCAACGGGCTGAAGCATCAGCTCTCCGGCGAAATCCGCATCGCGGCGATACCGACCGTGCTCGGCATGGTGGCCGCGCTGACGACGCCGTTTCGCGCAAGGCATCCCGAGGTGCGTTTCAGTATCCGCTCAACGACCTCATCGGAGGTGCTGGGATTGCTCGAAAATCTCGAGGTCGATGCGGGGCTGACCTATATCGAGAACGAGCCGATCGGCAAGGTGCGGACCATTCCGCTCTACAACGAGAGCTATCGTTTGCTGACGTCGCCGGACGGCATGTTTGGCGACCGCGAGACGGTGACCTGGAAGGAAGTCGGGCAGGTGCCGTTATGCCTGCTGACGCCCGACATGCAGAACCGCCGTATCATCGACCGCGCGCTGCGTTCGGTCGGCGCGGAGGCGACGCCGACGCTGACCTCGAACTCGTTGCTGGTGCTGTTCACGCATGTGAAGACGGGGCGCTGGGCGAGCGTGATGCCGGCCAAGCTTGCCGAGACGCTCGGCCTGTCCGACACGGTGCGCTCGATCCCGATCACCGATCCCGACGTCAATTACAGCATCGGCATGGTGATCCCGCAGCGCGATCCGATGACGCCGCTGATCGCAGCGCTCGTTAATGTCGCGCGGGAAGTCGCGCCGTCGCTGCAGCTGTAGGGATCACGCCGCCGCCGAAATCCCGGACGCCGCCTTGATCGCGTCGCGCGGCAGGGTCACGCGGACGACGGTGCCGACCTCGATCTTGGAGCGCAGCCGCATCGAGCCGCCGTGGAGTTGCGCCAGCGAGCGGGCGATCGCAAGGCCGAGGCCCGAGCCGTGATAGGTCTTGGTGAGCTGGCTCTCGACCTGCTCGAACGGGCGGCCGAGCCGCGCCAGCGAATGCGGCGCGATGCCGATGCCGGTGTCGGCGATCATCAGCACGATCCGGTCGTCGAGTTGCCGGCTGCGCACCACGACGCGTCCGCCGTCCGGCGTGAATTTCACGGCGTTGGAGAGCAGGTTGACGATGATCTGCTTGGTGGCGCGGCGGTCGGCGACGACGGAGATGGATTTTGCGATGTCGGCATCTAACGTGATGTGCTTGTCCTGGGCCCGGCCGGTGACGACCCGTAAGGATTCCGCCAGCGTCCGCGACAGGTCGAGCTCTTCCATGTCGAGCTTCATGCGGCCCGCCTCGATCTTGGACATGTCGAGGATGTCGTTGATGACCTCGAGCAGATAGTGGCCGCTGGTCAGGATGTCCTGGCAGTATTCCTGGTACTTTTCGCTGCCGAGCTCGCCGAACATGCCCGAGCCCATGATCTCGGAGAAGCCGATGATGGCGTTGAGCGGCGTGCGCAGCTCGTGGCTCATATTGGCGAGGAATTTCGACTTGGTCTGGTTGGCTTCCTCGGCGCGGGTCTTCTCGCGCTGGTACTTCTCGGCGAGGTCGGCAAGCTCGACCGCCTGGCGCTCCAGGGCCGCCTGCGAGCGCTTCAGGTCGATGACGGTGGCGCGCAGGCGCAGATCGTTGTCGACCAGCTTCTGCTCGTGCTCCTTGATGCGGGTGATGTCGGTGCCGACCGAGACGTAGCCGCCGTCCTTGGTGCGGCGCTCGCTGATGTGCAGCCAGCTGCCGTCGTCGAGCTGCGCCTCGAAGGTGCGCGCGCCGGGGCCTTGGGCAGCGGTCTCGTTGTGGCGGGTGCGCACCTCCGGCATGCGGCCGACCTCGAGCACGGTCTCGTAGGAGGTGCCGGGGATCACGGCGGTGTCGGGCAGCTTGTGCAGGCGCTGGAAGTGCGAGTTGCAGAGCACGAGGCGGTCGCTGGCGTCCCACAGCACGAAGGCTTCCGGAATGGTCTCGATCGCGTCGCGCAGGCGGAGGTCGGCTTCCACGGTCCTCTCGGCGAGGCTCTTCTGCTCGGTGATATCGACGGCGATCCCGATCAGGTGCACGCTGGAATCGGTCGCCCCGCGCGTCTTCTCGCAGCGGACGCGGAGCCAGATCCAGTGGCCGTCGACATGCTGCATCCGGAAGGTCTGGTCGATGTGGTCGATCTTCTCGGAGATGAGCTGGTCGGCGATCGCGAACAGGTCGATGTCGTCGGACTTCACCAGCGCGTTGACCTCGCCGAAGGTGAGGAGCTCGTTGCGGCCGTCGAGGCCGAGCATCGAGAACATCGACTGCGACCAGAAGATCCGGCCGCGCGACAGGTCCCAGTCCCACAGTCCGCAACGGCCGCGGTTGAGCGCGGTGTCGATCCGGCCGCGCACGGCGTCGTTGATGAGGTCGCCTTCGCGGGCGCGGGTGGACTGCCAGTGGAAGGCGAAGCCCAGGATCAGGACGACGAATCCTGTTGTCGCCGACAACGTCACCGAGAGCGCGGCGTCCGAGCCCCAGATCGGCTCGTTGCGCTCCTGGATCACGGTGACGAAGCCGGGCAGCGACTTGATCTGCCGCGAGGTCGCCATCGCGGCGTTGCCGCTCGGCAGCGTCATGTCGGAGACGTTGCCGTCGCGCGTCGGCGCCGCGAGCAATTGTGCTGTCGTGATGGCATCGAGCAGGCGGTCATTGCCGGAAGGGTCGCTGTCGACCGGGACGCGGGCGAGGAGACGGCGATCGACGCCGGCCGAGGTGACGATGACGTGGCGGCCCGAGGCCGTGCCCCAGGACGGGATCATATCCGGCAACAGCGCCGGCAGGCTCTCGATGTTCTTGAGCCGCTCCTGTCGCGCGGAGGTGAGGCGGTCGATGCGTTCGGCGAGCAGGTCGGCCAGCGCCGAGATGTCGTGCCGGATCACCAGCCGCTTCTGACGCGTCTGATCGACCACCTGCACGAATGCACCGAGGCAGATCGTGATCAGGAACGCGATGATGAGCGTCGGCACGGCGCGACGAAGCGCCGGCTCTGCAATCAAGAGCCGATGATAGGCAGGTTTCGCGATCGATTGCGCCAATCCCTTGATCGAATCGGATTGGACGCACGCGTTCGCGGCGTCTGCACGCGACATGCCTTCGGCCCCCTAAAAACCTAGCTTGCAACTGAAGTTCGGAGGCAGCCCCACATCGCTTCCGAATCACAGCGATTTGAATCCAGTTTTCGCGGGGTGTCGAGAGTCAATGAATCGTTAACGCGAAATTATTCTTATCCCACGCGCAGTTTGCGCATCGCGCGTCCGCAAACGCACGGGCGCGAGGAGTCCGAAACGAGAACGTGTGACTCCTCGCACGCTCTCCGTCACGCACGCGGCGGTTCGGCGTGGCTGATCACGCGCTTCACGCTCGGGAACGCGCGCCGCAGCGCGCGCTCGATGGCGTCGACGTGCTCGTGCACCTTGATCACGCTCATCGACGGCGCGGCGCGGCAGTGGAAATTGACGATCTCGCCGGCGTCGGTGTTGCGGACGCGCACATTATGGATGTCGTGGATCTCGCCGCCGGCGGCATATTCGGTCAGCGCGGCGGCGATGGCCTGGACGCGTTCCGGCGCGGCATCGACCCCGAACGGCAGTTCCGGTTCCAGCGGCTCGATGTGGACGTCGACCTCGACGTCCTCGCCGAACTCCTCCTGGATGTTGCGCTCCAGCGTGTTGGCGACGTCGTGGGCGGCCTCTAACTGCATCCCGGCGTCGACCTCGAGGTCGATGCTGACGATCAGCTTGGCGCCGAGATCGTGCACCGTGACGTGGTGGACGGCGAGGCCCGAATTGCGCGCGATCACCATGATGCGGTCGCGCACGGTCTCGTTGTCGCGTGCGACGGGAACGGCGGTGAAGGAGAGGTCGGTGTCGCCGAATGCCTTGGCGACGGCGGCTTGCGCGTTGTGCTTGATGTCCTCGACGCGGTCGATCGGATAGGTCCGCGGCACCTTGACGATGGTGTCGATGAACGTGGTCGCCCCGACCATGCGCACCCGCAGCCGCTCCACGTCGATCACGCCCGGGACGCTTCGGATCGCGGCCGTAGCCTTCTCCTGCGCGCCCTCCGGGGCGCGGTCGACCAGCGTCTGCACGGTCGAGCCGGCCATGCGCAGGCCGAGCGCTGCGATCATCACGGCGACCGCGGCGGCCGCCGCGGCGTCGCCCCACCAGAAGCCGAGGGCGGCGAGGATCAGGCCGATGATCACGGCGAACGAGCCCATCACGTCGGAGGCGAAATGCAGCGCGTCGGCGGCGAGCGCCTGGCTCCTGGTCTCGCGCGCGGCGCGATGCAGGGCGCGGGCGCGCCAGAGATTGACGACGATGTCGATCACCAGCACGACGAACGGCACGGCAGAAATGGTCGGCGGCGGGGTTCCCTCGCGCAGCCGGCTGTAGGCCTCGACCAGGATGCCGCCGGCGAGCACGTAGAGCAGCGCTGTGACGCCGAGCGCCGAGACGCTCTCCAGCTTGCCGTGGCCGTAATGGTGCTCCTCGTCGGCCGGCTTGTCCGACACCCGCACCACCGCCCAGGTGATGATGGTCGCGACCAGGTCGATCGAGGAGTGCAGCGCCTCGGAGATCAGCGCGAGCGAGCCGATCGCGATGCCGACCACGAACTTGGCCGCCGCCATGCCGCCGCTGGCGAAGATCGAGATCGCGGCGACCGAGGTTTTGTTGTGCTGGGAGGTCATGGCGGGGATTTAGCAGCCCGGGGGTGAACATCAAGCGGCGATCCACAGCTGTTGTCGCTAGTGATTTGCAGGAGCGATCCGCGTCTTGCTCCGGCCTCCTAGGGTGGGCAAAGGCGCGTTGGCGCCGTGCCCACCATTCGTCCGTGATGGATACAGATCGTGGGCACGCTTCGCTTTGCCCACCCTTACGGGACCGCTGTCGGCGCTCTACGGCACCGTCACCACGATCTTCCCCAAATGCTTGTTCGCCTCCATGTGCTCGAACGCCTGGTCGATGTCGTCGAATGCGAACACCCGGTCGATCGGCAGCTGCAGTTTTCGCGACTCCACCGCGCCCCAGATGTCCTTCCTGACCTCCTCGAAGATCTCGCGGACCTCCTCGATGGTGCGGGTGCGGAAGGTGACGCCGACATAGTCGATGCGGCGCGCGGCGTGCAGGTCGAAGTTGAAATCGGCATGGGTGCCGCCGAGCCGGCCGACATTGACGATGCGGCCCTTCACTTTGGTCGCCGCAAGGTTCTGGCTCGCGACCTTGCCCGAGACCTGGTCGACGATGAGGTCGACGCCTTCACCGTTCGTCGCCTTCAGCACCTCGTCGACCCATTTCGGATCGGAGCTGTCGACGGCGAGGTCGGCGCCGTGCTCCTTCAGCCGGCCGCGGCGCGTGGCGTCGGTCGACGAGCCGATCACGAGCTTTGCGCCCTTGAGTTTTGCAATCTGCATCGCCATCAGGCCGACACCGGAGCTGGCGCCTTGGATCAGCACGCTCTGGCCCGCCTGCACGCCACCGACGGTGACGACGGCGTTGTGCATGGTCGCGAGCGCGACGGGCAGGGTGGCGGCTTCCTCGAAGTTCATGTTCGAGGGCGCGCGGAACAGCCGGCCGTGATCGGCGAGCGTGTACTCGGCAAATGCCGCGCCGCCCGAGCCCATGATGCGGTCGCCGATCTTGACGCCCTTGGCATCCGGACCGAGCTCGGCGACCTCGCCGGCCCATTCCATGCCGAGCACGGTGCCGGCACCCCCGGCCGCGCCATGGGCGTGCCCCTTGCGCATGCCGGTGTCGGCGCGGTTCAGCCCGCAGGCGCGGACGCGTACCAGCACCTGCGTGCCTTTCGGCTTTGGTTGAGCGACGTCGGAAATCCTAGCGCCCTCAGGGCCGTAGACGTAAGCCTTCATGGATTGCTCTCGCTTCTTGCGGTGATTATTCGGCGGCTTCGCGTTGCGGCTGAACGATCATGGCTTCGAGCCGGCTACGAATGATCGCTTCCGCCTCGCGCACGATTCGGGAGATGAGCTCGGCGCAGGTCGGGATGTCCTGGATCAGGCCCTGCACCTGTCCGGCCGACCAGATGCCTTCGTCGGAATTCCCGGTCGCATAGACCATCTTGCCGCGGGCCCCCGCGACCAGCTCGCGGATGTCCTCGAACTTCGCGCCTTCCTTCTCCATCGCGACGACCTTGGTCGAGATCTCGTTCTTGGCGACGCGCGAGGTGTTGCGCATGGTGCGGAAGATCAGCTCGGTCTCGCGCTCGTCATTGGCGACGATTTTCTCCTTGATGAGCTGGTGGATCGGGCTTTCCCTGGTCGCCATGAAGCGCGTGCCCATGTTGATGCCGTCGGCGCCCAGCGCCAGCGCGGCGACGAGGCCGCGGGCGTCGGCAAAGCCGCCCGAGGCGATCATCGGGATCTTGATCCTGTTGGCGGCGGCGGGGATCAGGATCAGGCCGGGCGTGTCATCCTCGCCGGGATGGCCGGCGCATTCGAAGCCGTCGATCGAGATGGCGTCCACGCCCATGCGTTCGGCCGAGAGCGCGTGGCGGACGCTGGTGCATTTGTGCACGACCTTGACGCCGTGCTTCCTGAACTCGTCGACGTGCTCCTGCGGCTTGTTGCCGGCGGTCTCGACCACCTTGATCCCGGCCTCGATGATGGCGGCGCGGTATTCGGCATAGGGCGGCGGCTTGATCGCGGGCAGGATGGTGAGGTTGACGCCGAACGGCTTGTCGGTGAGGTCGCGACACCGCGCGATCTCCTTGGTCAGATCCTGCGGCGTCGGCTGGGTCAGCGCCGTGATGAAGCCGAGCGCGCCGGCGTTGGCAACGGCGGCGACCAGCTCGGCGCGGCCGACCCATTGCATGCCGCCCTGGACGATCGGGTGCTCGACGCTCTGCAACATGATGTGTTTCCCCCGCGCCTCGCGGGGCGCTCTGTTGTCGGTTGATGCGTGGAGGATGCCGCCCGGGTCGGGAAATGTCTATTGCGCGGGCGTGCGGTGGGGGCGGGGCGATCATGCGGGAGGTGGGGATGATTCCGCGGGGCGGATAATTTTGTTCCGTCATCCCCGCGCAACCGCGAAGCGGCTGTCGCTGGAGGTGCGAGCTGCACGGTGCGAAGCAAGGTGCAGCAAGCCTCGAAGGATGAACGGCCACGCTGCGAAAGCCGGGCTGTCGCCCTTCGAGGCTTGCTCAGTGGCGCGATGCGCCCCTGAGCGCGCACCTCAGGGTGACGATCATAGATTTGGACCCGCGGCAATAAGCAGTTTGTGCTCATCGCAGACACACCTTCGCGCTCTCGCGGCATCTGCGCCCGAGTTTTGCTTCGTCGCGTTGCCCTCATGAAAGACAAGGGCGCAGGGAAGGCCGGGCACCGGCTGGCACCCGTAAGTCCGTGCGCGAAAAAGATGCACACGGGGTGGACCACAGGTGAGCCGAACGCCCGGCCTTCCCCTGCGCGATGGTTTACGGCGTACTTCGTGCTCTCCCCGGGGAGCGATGCACTATTGCCCCCGTCGCCTTGCGGATGACTGATGCGCGCACCGGTTGGCCGCCACATCACCGCAGGACTTGACGCACAGACCCCGGGCGTCAGGACCACACGACTTGACCGTCCGCGCACGTCTTCGCATGTCGCTTCGAGTGCTGGCGCGTGCTCACGCCCGAAGCCATGCGAAGACGCTGTCGGCGCCGGGTCGTATGCGCGAAGCGCTTTGCTCACGGTTTCCCGCCCTGCAATGCTGCTCGCGCCCGACGCCGTCGCGTCCATCGCACCCCGGCCCGCGGTTCGTGACGATCGCGATCCGCCCCTTGTCTCGGGCCAGGGTGGCTTGTGTGTACGACAAATCCGAATTTCGGTAAAGTGGAATATTTTGGCGGGCGGGCTTGACAGGCGGAGTAGAGAAATTGGCAGGGTGTTTTGCCCGACGGGCGAGGGTGCTCCGAACGTGCCGGAGCGCTATGCGCACCGCTGCGTCAACCACCGTCATTGCGAGCGCAGCGACTTGTCCGCCGAAGCCTTTGGCGAAGGCGGAAGCAATCCAGAATCCCTCCGCGGAAACACTCTGGATTGCTTCGTCGCAAGGGCTTGCCTCGCAATGACGCCGGAGGTGACGGCGGCGGTTCGTAGCCCGGATGGAGCGTAGCGCAATCCGGGGCCTGTGCGACAAGCGAAGGCGGTCCCGGATTTCGCTTTCGCTCCATCCGGGCTACGAGGCCGCCGCTACAGGGCAGCTACTCCGCCGACAGCCGCACCATCTGGCGGCCGCCGTTCATGTCCTTCAGGCTGTTGACGAAGTTTTCCGGGCGCTGCCAGCGATACGGGACCTTCAGGCCCATGAACTCGGCGATGTCGCCGATGAAGCCGGTGCAATTGGTGGTCTCGGCGTTCCAGACCGGCGAACTCGCCTGCAGTTTCTTGATATAGGCGAACACGCGCTTGGCGTCGGCCTCGTTCAGATAGACCCGGTAGCTCGCGGTCAGATATTCCGGATCGAGATCGCCGTAGCTTGCACCGGTCTCCGACGGCACGAAGGTGATGTGGCCGAGCACGTAAGCCAGCGTGTCGCCGGCGGGCGTGAGGCCTGCGACCTCGACCGCCTTCTCGCTGGTCTTGCCGTACCAGACGAAGGCGTGGCCCCAGCTCGCGGCCGTGCGGGCGCGGAAGTCGACGTAATAGGGACCTTTCTCCACACGCGCGACGGAGCGCCGCGCCGCTTGCGGCTGAGGCCGCGATGTGGAGCCGGTCGTGGCAAGCGCGTTGGCATCGGCAACGCGCTTGTTCGCTTCGTGGGCCGAGGCCGAGGGCGTCGTACACGCGATCATGGCCGCGAGGGCGAACCCCGCAAGGATGCAGGATCCCGATCGATCAGGTTTGTTCGCCACGCTGTGCCCCTCGACTGTCAGCCGCTTACGCTAGTTTTGCGCTTGGTCTCTATTGCGCGTCAGTAGCGCGCAGCGACCGGGCCGGGCGCCTTGCCGATCGGGGCCTTTCCAACCGGGCTCTTGCCAATCGGCATCTTGCCGATCGGCGCCTGCTCGGCCGGATAGACCGGCACGGGCTGGCGGCGCGGCAGATCCGCAGCGTTCGCAGCCGTCACCAGAGCAAGCGTGGCACCCAGAGCAATTACAATCTTCTTCACAGCGATACCCCTAGAAGGTTTGGTCCAAACACGGCAGTGCCGTGCCCCCCAGACACGCCTCACAGAAGGGCGGCCGAATGCGACCAAGTTGCGGCGCGCGCGGGACATGTTGGCGGCATATCTCTGACACGCACAGATGTGATGTGTCTGGATGTTTCGGAGTGCTGCTGTCAGTCCTACGCGGCAACTCACCCGATCCGGTTGAGGCTATTCCTGATCGTCGAGAAGATGCCGCCGATGTCCTTGCGCAAGGCATCGAGCGCGTTGAAATTGTCGAAGATGCGGGCGAGGCGGTCTTCGACCTCGCGCTTGCTCTTGGTGAGCGCGTCGACGCGCGAGGTGAGGGTGACGTCGCCGTTCGCCTCGATCTCGCCGACGGTTTTGGCGAGGAGGTCGCGGGTGCTGCCGACCTCCGCGATCAGGGCCTCGATGCCGAACACCGGCGCCTTCAGCGGGACGAGGTCGGCCTGCGATTTCGACAGCTCCGCCTTGAAGGCGTTCAGCGTCGCCAGCGTCTCCTGCAGGGCGCCGAGGCGCTGGCGCGACTGCAGGACGAAATCGTTCAGCGCGTTCTGCCGGTCGGCAAGGGTCTTGCCGTCGGGGTCGGTCTCGACGTCGGCGAGCGAGCGTTCGAGCTGGGCCTGGCGCTGGCCGAGCTCTTCGAAGTCGAGCCGGATGCTTTTGAGAATGTTGAAGCTGTCGTCGATGCGGGCGAGGCGCTGCTCGATCTCGATCTTGTTCTTCGACAGCGTCTCGACGCGCGTGGGAAGCGGTGTCTCGCCGCCGGTCTCGAGCTCGTCGATGGACTTGGCAAGGCGCTCGTGGCCGAGGCTGAGCTCCCCGATCAGGGCGTTGATGCCGGCGTCGGTTGACCGCAGCGGCACCAGCTCCGCGTGGGATTTGGCCAGATCCTCCTTGTACTGGTTGAGGGTCGCAAATGTCTCCTGGACGCTGTTCACCCGTCCTAGAAGCGCCGCCACGTCGCGCGCGATGTCCCTTTGCCGGTCGGCAAGGTTGTTCTTGCGATCGTCGGTCTCGAGATCGTGCAGGGAGCGTTCGAGCTGATTCTGGCGGTCGCGGATCTCGGTGAAGATCGGCTCGACCGCGTGGCGCTGCTCGGCGATTTTGCCGACCATGTCGCGCAGGTGCTGCTGGCGACCGCGGATTTCGGCGAGCTGGTCGTGCATGTCGGTGGATTGGTTGCGCCCCTGCTGGAGCAGCGCGCGCTGCTCGGTCTCGCCCAGCTTGTCGTGGAGCGCGGAGACCGCCTCCCTCGGGTCGCTCTCGATCAAATGCTGGACGGTGGCGTCGAGATGGTTTTGCAGGGCGTGGGCGACGACGACGTCCTCGCGGGTTTTCTTGAGCCGGTCACGCAGCGTCTTCAGGCTGCGGTCCTGGCGCGACAGCCGCCAGGCTGAAGCGCCGATCAGGGCCAGGGCGAGGGCGGGGAAGACTCCGGTCGCGACGCGTTGCGGCACCGGCAGGCCCGCGAACCAGGCGGGCAGGTGACTGAAGTCGTGACCGAGCGCCTGCTGGGCGAAGACCGCGACGATGGCCAACAGGCCGAACCAGGCAACCAGGAAAAACAGCCACATCGTGAATTCCTCACGCCGGCGCACATTTTCGCCATGATTGCCAAGAGCGGAACCGGGCGCAAGGGGCGGAGAGGCTTGTAGGCTGTTTCGGGCGGCGTGATCCACGGCTGGTTGCGTTGGGCCTATGGGTGGAGGCGGCGCGGGGAGTGCCGGGTTTTCCCGGACAGACGTTCCCCACACACGCGTCATGCCCGGGCTTGTCCCGCCTGCGCGGCCGAAGCCGCTTCGGCGCGGCGAAGGCCCGGCCAACCTGTCAGTGATGTGTCCGAACAGGTGTCAGCCATGTCCCCGGACTCTAAACAACAAACGCGGCCATGACGGAGCGAGCAGCATTAGTAGCCCGCATGAGCGGAGCGACATGGGAGACCATGCGAAGAATCGTCCCGGATGTCGCTTGGCTCATCCGGACTGCGGCGCCGAGCGCGCTATCATTTCCCGAGGAAGTTCGAGCGCATCTTGTCGGCGAACCAGACCGCGAAGATCGCACCGAACGCGAGAGCAAAGTACAGAGCTGTCCACAAAAGTGCATTACCTGCATTCGTCATGGCATCCTCCCTGGCGTCAGAAATTGACTGCCGGGAAGGATAAGGCGGTCGTGCTGGCGCGATTTGCGCCGGATCAATTTTGCCGCGCTGCAGCGAGAATAAGTGAGTAGCCCGCACGAGCGTAGCGCATGCGGGACCAAGCGAAGAGCCGTCCCGGATGTTGCTGCGCTCATCCGGACTACGGGACGGTGTTCGCGGCTACAGCCGAAACTCGTTGGTGAGCTCGCCGATGCCGTCGATCGCGACGGTGACGGTGTTGACCGGCTCCTTCATCACGCCGACGCCGACCGAGGTGCCGACGGCGATGAGGTCGCCGGGGAGCAGGGTCATGTCGTGGGAGATCTTGCTGACCAGCTGCTGCGCCGAGAAGATCATGTCGGAGATCGGGTAGTTCTGCCGCTCCGCGCCGTTGAGGATGGTGCGGACGGTCAGCTTGGCCGGATCGAGGCCGGTTGCGATGACGGGACCGAACGGGCCGTAATCGTCGATGCCCTTGGCGCGGGCCCATTGCGGGAAGGTAGGGTCGCTGGTCAGGATGTCGTTGGCGGTGATGTCGTTGACGCAGGTATAGCCGAAGATGAAGCTGTTGGCTTCGCTGGGGGAGACACGCGCGCAGGTCTTGCCGATGACGATGCCGAGCTCGCCTTCATAGGTGGTCTTGCCGTCGTAATAGGAGGGACGGCGGATCACGGCGCCCGGCGTCGTGATGGTGGTGGTGGCCTTGAGCAGATAAAGCGGCTCCGGCGGCTCGGGCTGGTTCAGCTTGGCGGCGAGCGCGTGGAAATTATTCCAGAGCGCGACGATCTTGCTGGGCGCGCAAGGCGCCAGCAGCTCGACCTCCGACAGTGCCAGGATCTTGCCGGTGGCGGTGTTGCGGCCGAACATCTCGCCCTCGTGCACGCTGATGCCCGATGGCGTCAGCGTGCCGAAACCGGTCGCGCCATTATTCCGGAAGCGCAGCCACTGCTTCATCTCGCCCGCCATCACGCCACCGCCAGTGCGCGGGGATCTGACGGCGTCGAAACGCCGTCATAGAGCCCGGCGATGCGGGCGCGCTGGGTCACCATCGCCAGCACGGAATCGAGCGCGGGCGTCGCAATGCCGGTGAGGCGGCCCATCTCCTGCACCACGGTGACGAGCGGATCGATCTCCATCGGGCGGCCGCGCTCGAGATCCTGGAGCATCGAGGTCTTGTGCGCGCCGACCTTGCGGGCGCCCTCGATGCGGCGCTCGACGTCGACGCGGAATTTGACACCGAAGGTCTCGGCGATCGCTTGCGTCTCCACCATGATCGCGCGCGACAGCGCACGGGTAGACGGATCGGTGCAGATCACGTCGAGCGTTGCATGGGTCAACGCGCTGATCGGGTTGAAGCAGACATTGCCCCACAGCTTGAGCCAGATCTCGTCGCGGATGCGGTCGAGCACCGGCGCCTTCAGCCCGGCCGCGACGAACAGATCGGCGAGGCGCTGCGCGTCGCTGGTGATCTCGCCGGAGGGCTCGCCGAGCGGGAAGTTGTTGCCGTAGACGTGGCGGATCACGCCGGGCGCCTCGATCTCGGTGGCGGGATAGACGATGCAGCCGATGGCGCGCTCGGCGCCGATTTCGCGCCACTGCCGCCCGCCGGGGTCGATGCTCTCCAGCGTCGAATTCTCGTATTGGCCGCCGTGCTTGTAGAAGTACCAATAGGGGATGCCGTTGACGGCGGTGACGATGCGGGTGTGCGGTCCGAGCAGCGGCTGCATCTTCTCGATCACGCCGGTGATGGAATGGGCCTTCAGCGTGATGATGATGTAGTCCTGCACGCCGAGCTCGGCGGGATCGTCGGTGCAGCGCGGATGCACGGTGTGCTTCTCCTCGCCCGCGAGCAGCGTCAGGCCGCGCTCGCGCATTGCGGCAAGGTGCGCGCCGCGCGCGATGAGGCTGACATCGGCGCCTGCGCGCGCAAGCTGAACCCCGAGATATCCGCCGATTGCGCCGGCGCCGTAGATGCAGATCTTCATGAAATCCTCGCGGGAGACCGGAATTTTGGGACGAAAGATCCGGTCCGGCTCGAACGCGTCCGAGCCGGCCGGTAGTCACAGGGGAAGTGTGCGTCGCTTCAGGCTGCCGCTTGCGGCTTGCCGTTGATGGCCTCGTCCATGGCAGCTGCGATGTCGCGCATGCTGATGACGGAGACGAGGCTGTAATCGTCGATGACCGGCAAATGGCGGATGTGATGCCGGTTCATCAGATGCCGGACCTGCTCGATCGTATCGCTGGAGCTGCAGGACACCAGCTGCTGCACCGAGACGAGCTGCGAGACCTTGACGTTGACGGCATTCGCGCCGTGCTCGGCGACGGCGCGCACCACGTCGCGCTCGGTGAACATGCCGACGGCGGTATTACCCTCGGAGCGGACCACGTCCTTGACCACGAGAGCGCTGATGTTGTTGGCGCGCATCAGCTTGGCGGCGATACCCACCGTTTCGTTCATTCGCACCGTGACAACGCGCGGCGTCTTCTTGCGCAGAATGTCTCCGACCAGCATTGCAACCTCCCTGGGTGAATGTTGCGAGAAGTGTGGTATACATAATGCCAATCGTCAAGCGCTGGTTTGGGCGATCCGAAAAATCTTGCGACAGCAATACTGACGTTTGCCGTGCGCGAAAAAGAAAAGGGGCGCATCGCTGCGCCCCTTGGGTCGATCCCTGCAATGTAAGTGGCGGCTACGCCGTCTCGGTCTTTGCAGTGGTCTTGGCGCTGCCGGTTGCGGTGTTCGCGCTCTCGACTTCCTTGCCGAGGATGAAGGAGCGGCGCATCGGCTTGATCACGAACAGCGCCGTCAGCGCCGCCGTCGCGTTCAAGGCGACGGCGACCACGAACACGGCCTTCCAGCCGTAGGTCGCCGAGATCACGCTGGCGAGCGGGACGAGCAGGGAGGCGGTGCCCTTCGCGGTGTAGAGCATGCCGTTGTTGGTGGTCGCGAATTTCGAGCCGAAGGTGTCGCCGCAGGTCGCGGGGAACAGCGAGTAGATCTCGCCGAACACGCCGAAATACACCGCGGTCGCGAGCACGAACACGACCGGGACATGGCCGTAAGCCGACAGCGTCAGCAGCATCAGCGCCGCGGTGCCGAAGGCGATGAACATGGTGTGCTCGCGGCCGATCGTGTCGGAGACCCAGCCGAAGAAGGGGCGTCCGAAACCGTCGAGGATGCGGTCGAGCGAGATCGCGAAGGTCAGTGCCGCCATCTGGAAGCCGGCCAGCGTGACCGGGGTGTCGGCGATCTTGAAGTCGTGCGCGATCGGGCCGATCTGCGCCGCGGTCATCAGGCCGCCGGATGCGACCATGACGAAGACGAGATACATCACCCAGAAAATAGGGCTGCGCAGCACCTGCGGCGGGGTGAAGTCGATCTTGGTCTGCGGCAGGTTGAGCTGCTTCTTCTTCGGCGGGATCGAGAGCCGCGGCGGCTGGATGAAGAAGGCGAGCACGAACACGATCACGCCCTGGCCGATGCCGAAGGTGAAGAAGGCGTGCTGATAGCCGCTCGATGCGATCATCGTCGCGATCGGCACGATGGTGAGCGCGGCGCCGGCGCCGAAGCCGGCGGCGGTCGCGCCGGCGGCAAGGCCCCGGCGGTCGGGAAACCATTTCAGCGCGTTGCCGACGCAGGTGCCGTACACCGCGCCCGCGCCCATGCCGCCGATGATCGCGGCCGCGTAGAGCAGGGTGAGACTGTCGGCATAGGAATTGAGAATCCAGGACAGCGCGATCATCACGCCGCCGAACATGACGACGATGCGCGGGCCGTATTTGTCGACGAACCAGGCTTCGATCGGCACCAGCCAGGTCTCGGTGACGACGAAGACGGTGAAGGCGAGTTGGATCGCAGCGCGTCCCCAGTGGTGGGCCGCATCGATCGGATCGACGAACAGCGTCCAGCCATATTGCAAATTGGCGATCATCGCCATGCAGACGATGCCCATGACGAGCTGGAGCCAACGGAAACCGGTGCGAAGAGGCGCGGCCGTGACGGCGCCGTCCGTGCTGGAAATCATCAAGAAACCTCCCAACGCGCCTGATTGATCGCGACTTTGGATGGCAAGATGACCCAGTGTCGCAAATGTTGTGGCTTATCGTCGCAAGCGCGGCGCGAAGCTTGGTATACCATATTCCAGAATGCAAGCCCTAACTGCGGCGGATTGTCACAAATCTGCGGTTCCATTGGAGGGGAACGGCGCTGCAAGACGTCGCCAAAACGAAAACGCCCGGCCGTGAGGCCGGGCGTCTGCTTGATGAAGAGCTGTGATGGAGCGTGTCAGATGGTCGATTTGGCCACCACGACCTTGCGCCAGGGCTTGAGCACCGCGATCGCCAGCAGCGAAGCCAGGATGTTGGCACCGGCCGCGATGATGAACACGCTGTCCCACGTGCCCGACGACTGCTGCATGTAGTTGCCGATCGGGACCAGCAGTGCGGCGGTGCCCTTCGCGGTGTAGAGCAGGCCGGCATTGGTGGTCGCGAACTTGGCGCCGAACGTGTCGGTGCAGGTCGAGGGGAACAGCGAGTAGATCTCACCCCAGGCGAAGAACACGAAGCCCGAGAGCAGCACGAACCAGATCGGATCGTGGCCCCAGAGGTAGAGCATCCAGATGCCGAAACCTTCCATGCCGAAGGCGATGAACATCGTGTTCTCGCGGCCGATCATGTCGGAGATCCAGCCGAAGAACGGACGCGTCAGGCCGTTGAGCACGCGGTCGATGGTGGCCGCGAACGTCACTGCCGTCATCGTCACCGCCATCAGCGTGACCGGCACGTTGTCGACCTTCCAGTCGGCCGCGATGGGCTTCAGGTTGGCCGTCACCATCAAGCCGCCGGCGCCGACGATCACGAACATGAAGTACATCAGCCAGAAGATCGGCTGACGCAGCACCTCGGTCGGCTGGTAGTTGCGCCGGGTCTGCAGCAAGTTGGCATTGGCCACCACGGTCGGCACCTGGCCTGCTTTCGGCGCGAGCAGGAAGAAGGCGAGGATGCAGATGATGATGCCCTGTCCGAGGCCGAAATAGAGGAAGGTGGTCTGGAATCCACTGTCCTTGATCATGGCCTGGATCGGCGCGACGGTGAGCGCGGAGCCCGCACCGAAGCCCGCGGCGGTGATGCCCGCGGCAAGACCGCGCTTGTCCGGAAACCACTTCAGCGCGTTGCCGACGCAGGTGCCGTAGACGCCGCCGGCGCCGATGCCGGCGATGATCATGCCGAGGTAGTAGCCATTGAGCGAGGTGGCCTGGGCGTTGATCGCCCAGCCGATGGCGCAGAGCACGCCGCCGACCAGCACGACGATGCGCGGACCGTATTTGTCGACGAACCATCCTTCGACCGGGACCAGCCAGGTCTCGAACAGGACGAAGAGTGTAAAGGCCCATTGGATCGACGCGCGATCCCAGCCGAACTTCTTCTGGATGTCAGGGACGAAGAACGTCCAGCCGTACTGATAATTGGCGATCATCACCATCGCGGCGACGCCAACTGCCAACTGCGTCCAGCGATAGGCGTCGCTGACGCGCGCGACGCTTGGGGCCGCTGTTGACTGCACCATGTCTGTCATAAAAAACCCTCCCGAAGGCGCCGATCATTTTTATGCGTGCGCTGGTCGCATCCTGGTATTCATTATGCCAAGATTCAAGCGAAGGACTGGAGGGTGCGGCGAAATATCGCGGCTTTATCACATGCGCCATGGCTGGGCGATTGTAAAGCCCAATTCGCTTTCGGCCTGTGATCAACGCATTGATTTCGTGAGAAGTCTTCCCCGTTGCGGCGAAGCCGCAAGCAGCTGGTGGGAACCTACGCATCCACAATTTTCAGCTTCTGGGTCGGTCGAGCGCGCGGCCCCCTCGCACATCGGTGCGCGGCTGTGGCGTGACTGCTCAGTCGTGGAATTCTGTATTCCAGAAGTTTGGCCGCATGGCCGGGTTCAACGGCGGCCGCCGACGCCGATTGCGCCGGCGCCCGCCTCACGCCATCGACATGCGCAGCCGGCTGTAGCCTTCCTGGATCGCGGACCAGAACAGGGCGACCAGACCGAGCGCCATGATGGTGCTGACGAGGCCGTTGGAGAAGAACACCCCGAGCGAGCCCTGCGATCCCAGCAGCGATTGGCGGAAGGCTTCCTCCGCCTTGTCGCCGAGCACGATGGCGAGCACGAGAGGTGCGAGCGGGTAGTTGCACTTCTTCAGGAGATAGCCGAGCACGCCGAACACCAGCATCAGCATCACGTCGAAGGTGCTGTTGTGCACCGAATAGGCGCCGATCGCGCACAGCACCAGGATCAGCGGGGCGATGATGCCGAACGGCACGCGCAGGATCGCGGCGAAGAGCGGCACGCAGGTGAGCACGACGATGAGGCCGGCGAGGTTGCCGAGATACATCGAGGCGATCAGGCCCCAGACGAATTCCTTCTGCTCGACGAACAGCATCGGGCCCGGCTGCAGGCCCCAGATCAGGAGGCCGCCGAGCAGCACGGCAGCCGTCGGCGAGCCGGGCACGCCGAGCGACAGCATCGGCAGCAGCGCCGAGGTGCCCGCCGCATGCGCGGCCGTCTCCGGCGCGATCACGCCTTCGATCTCGCCCTTGCCGAAATTGTTGCCGCGCCGCGCCAGGCGCTTGGCGATGCCGTAGCTCATGAAGGAGGCCGGCGTCGCTCCGGCGGGTGTGACGCCCATCCAGCAGCCGATCAGGCAGGAGCGTAGCGAGGTCATCCAGTAGGTGGGCAGCTCGCGCCAGGTCTGAAGCACGACGCGAAGGTTGATGCTGGCATTGCCGCCGCGGAAGGCGAGCCCTTCCTCCATGGTCAGCAGAATCTCGCCGATCCCGAACAGGCCGATCACGGCGATCAGGAAGTCGAAACCGTTGAGCAGCTCGGTGACGCCGAAGGTGAGCCGCAATTGCCCGGTGATCGAATCGAGGCCGACGGCCGCGAGTGCGAAGCCTATCATCATCGCCGCGATGGTCTTGAACGGTGGCTCCTTGCTGAGGCCGACGAAGCTGCAGAAGGCGAGGAAGTACACCGCGAACTTCTCCGCCGGACCAAATCGCAGCGCAAAGCCCGCGACCAGCGGCGCGACCAGCGTGATCATGATGACGGCAAACAGCGCGCCGACGAAGGAGGAGGTGAAGGCGGCGGTCAGGGCTTCGCCGGGCTTGCCCTGCTGCGCCATCGGGTAGCCGTCGAAGGTGGTCGCCACGGACCAGGGCTCGCCGGGGATGTTGAAAAGGATCGAGGTGATGGCGCCGCCGAACAATGCGCCCCAGTAGATGCATGACAGCATGATGATCGCCGATGTCGGCGGCATGCTGAAGGTCAGGGGAAGCAGGATTGCCACGCCGTTGGCGCCCCCGAGCCCCGGCAGCACGCCGATGATGACCCCGAGCGTGATGCCGATGATCATCAGCATGATGTTATAGGGCTGGAGGGCGACCGCGAAGCCGTGAAATAGATTGGCCAACTCTTCCATATCGATACGTCCTGCAGCAGCAATTGAATGAATGCGTGGCCCTTACAGACCGAGCCATTCCTCGAACGGCCCCTTGGGAAGCGGAACCAGGAACCAGCGCTCGAAAACGAGATAGGTCACCACCGGCATGCCGACCGCCACCGCGATGACCGTCAGCCAGCGATAGCCGCCGAGCCAGCGCATGAACCAGGCGATGAAGACCATCGAGGCGATGTAGAGGCCGATGAACGGCATCGAACCGACATAGATCGCGGTGGGTACGACGACGCTCATGACCTGGCGAAGCTGTCCCCATTCCGCGAACAGGCGGCCGTCGTCGTCGCGTCGCGCGTGCCACAGGTTGATGGCGCTGGCGCCGACGATTGCGGCGCCGACATAGAAGGGGAAGAACCCGGCTCGCGGACCCTCCGCGCCCCAGTTGATGCCGGCCTTCAGACTGCCGAAGATCACGACGAGACCAAAGGCGCCGATCAACAGCGCCATGCCGATTTCCATCGTCTTGTGTGCCGGGCCAGATTCGGATCCGGATCGTTCAGTCATGAGACCTCCGCGCAGAAATGCAGTCGTCGCATTCGCCGACGGCCTGAGGACGACAGCATCCTCGGCCGTCATCGATGCCGTGGCTCAATTCGATGCGAGGAAACCGGCTTCCTTCATCAAGCCCTCGTGCCGCTTCTCCTCCGCCTCGATCCACTTGGCGTAGTCAGCCCCGGTCAGGAAGGTCGTGTTGAAGGCGCCGCTCTTCATGAAATCCTGCCATTCCGGCGTGGCGCGAACCTTCTTGAACAGCTCGACGTAATACTCGACCTGATCCTTGGTGGCCTTGGGCGACATGAAGATGCCGCGCAGCATGAGATATTCCATCGCGAGGCCCTGCGACTTGCAGGTCGGAATATCCTTCCAGGCCTTGCCCTCGGCGATCGGCTCGTCATAGGCCATCGGCTGGGCGTCGAAGACGCAGAGCGGACGGAGCTTGCCGCCGCGCCATTGCGCGACCGCCTCGATCGGATTGTTTACGGTGGAATCGACGTGATTGCCGACGAGCTGAACCGCGACCTCGCCGCCGCCCTTGTAGGGGATGTAGGTGAACTTCGCGTCGATTGCCTTCTCGATGCCGACCGTAATGATCTGGTCTTCCTGCTTCGAGCCGGTGCCGCCCATCTTGAACGAGCCGCTTGGTGCCTTCTTCGCGGCGTCGACATAATCCTTGACGCTGGTGTACGGCTTTTCGGCATTCACCCAGAGCACGAATTCATCCAGCGCCAGCATCGCGACCGGAGTCAAATCCTTCCAGTTGAACGGAATCCCCGTCGCCAGCGGCGTCGTGAACAAGTTCGAGAGCGTGATGATGATCTTGTGCGGATTGCCCGACGACGTCTTCACGTCGAGAAAGCCTTCGCCGCCTGCACCGCCGGCCTTGTTGATGACGACCAGCGGCTGCTTCATGAGATTATGCTTGGTGACGATGCCCTGGATGGTTCGTGCCATCTGATCGGCGCCGCCGCCGGTGCCCGCGGGCACGATGAACTCGACCGGACGAACCGGCTCCCAAGCCGCAAAACTTGCGGTGCTGCCTGCGCACGACATCGCCATTGCCGCCAAAGCGACATTCAGAACGAATGACTTCATCTCGTTTCACTCCCTGTCGAAACGCGGCCGTTCTTTGCCGGCTCGCGTCAGCCCATCCGGATTCACACGCTTGGGGTCACCTTTGCGGTCGATCTCCCATTGCAGCCTCACCAACCAGAAGTTTATGAGCGGGGACAAGGCGCGACATCCGCTCCTTTGGGCTAAGGCTCCGCCATGATTGGCAAACGTGCCATGTCCTTGGCCGTTCCTGTCCCGCGCTCTGCATCCCCATCTAGCACCTTGGTCGTGCAATCGTTTTTGGTTGTCGAATGGTATGCGAGATACCAGCTGGCTCACAATTGGACAGCTGGCCAGATCGGCGGACCAATCGTCGCAGTTGTGTTCGCGGGCGAAGCGGGACGAAAAGAAAATGGCCCCGACGAGGGGGCCATTATCAAACGTAGCGCCTGCGATTGCCGGCCGCGCGCCGTTTCGGCTGCGCGAGAAAGGCCTTTCTTACAGGCCGAAACGCGGCAGGTCGCCGTTGTGGTTCGAGATCGCGGCGCTCGCCATCAGGAAACGATCGACCGCAGCCATAAAGCGGCTGAACAGCGAGGAGGAGGGGGCGAAAGCGACGGAAGCGGTCTTGGACATTGGAATTCCCTTTCTTGAGACGATCAGTCTTGGCGTCTCGTCTGGGGATGAAACTATGTATACCAGATGCCACTGTCTATGCGCTTGTTTGCATAGCAGCATACAAAGTCCCGCATTGCAGCATAATGCCGGGTTAATCCGGCCGGTTCGGGCTTAAAAGGCCCACCAAAAGAGGCTTTTCCGTCTTAGACGCCATCTTCGGACGCCGAAAGCACACCGATCAGAGGCAAATTCATACGATTGAAGCGGAAAACGGTGCCCTCCGGCGCGAACCTGACGCGAGCCTCAATGGCCGAGGGCTTTGCAGGGCAAGGGCTTTCTTGGCGGGGCAAGGCTTGGCAGGGCAGGTCAAAGTCGCTAGTGGTCTGCCCCCTTCCAATCATCTGTCAGAGTGGTTCATGTCGAGCGCCTCGCCCGCCGTCTCGATCGGCATCGATTTTGGGACCAGCAATACGGTCGTCGCCCTTGCCGCGGACGACCGCCGGGTCGAGGCCATCCGCTTCGACCACGGCGGACAGCGCCATAGCGTCTATGTATCGGCTTTGTGCTTCTGGGAGGACCGGCCGGGCGCCGGTGCCCAGGCCGAAGGCGGCCCCTGGGCGATCGAGCAATTCCTCGAAGGACGCCACGTCTACCGCTTCCTGCAATCGTTCAAGACGTTTGCGGCGAGCAGCAGCTTCAACACCACGCAAGTGTTCCGGCAGCGCTTCAAGTTCGAGGATATTCTGGCGGCGTTCCTGCGGACGTTGGCGCGCCATGGCGGCGACAGGTTCGGCTTCGAGACCTCGACCATCACGGTCGGCCGCCCGGTGCGCTTCGCCGGCGGCAATCCCGATGAAGAGCTGGCGATGCAGCGCTACCGCGCCGCGTTCGAGCGCCTGGGCGCCGGCCATGCGCGCTACGTCTACGAGCCCGTGGGCGCGGCGTTCTCCTTTGCCCGAAGGCTGGAGCGCGATGCCACCGTGCTGGTGGCGGATTTTGGCGGCGGCACCAGCGATTTCTCCGTGATGCGCTTCTCGCGCGCGGGCGGCAGCCTTCGCGCCGAGCCACTCGGCCACGCCGGCGTCGGCATCGCCGGCGACACGTTCGATTACCGGATCGTCGACCACGTCGTCTCGCCGCGGCTCGGCAAGGGCTCCAGCTTCCGCTCCTTCGACAAGGTGCTGCCGATCCCCAGCGGCCATTACACCAACCTCGCGCGCTGGCATCAACTGGCGATGATGAAGAGCAACGGCGATCTGCGCGAGCTCAGAGAGCTTGCGCGCACCGCGCTGAAGCCGAAACTGCTCGAGGATTTCATCACCATCGTCGATCTCGACCTCGGCTTTTCGCTGTACCGTGCAGTGTCAAATGCCAAGGTCGCGCTGTCGGCCCAAGACGAGGTGGATTTCCGCTTCAAGGGCGGCGGCGTCGACATCGGCGCGGCCATCACGCGGAAGAATTTCGAATCCTGGATTGCCGACGACATCGCCCGGCTCGGGGCCACCGTCGACAAGGTGCTGGCCGAAGCCGGCATCACCGCGCGCGAGATCGAGAAGGTGTTCTTGACCGGCGGCACGTCCTTCGTACCGGCGGTCCGAAAACTGTTCGCCGAGCGGTTCGGCAACGAACGGCTGATGTCGGGCGACCAGTTCGAGTCGATCGCCTATGGGCTCGCCTTGATCGGACACAGCCCCAACCCGGACCGCTGGACTGCCGGCGGCGGGCTCGAGGCGAAGGCGGGGGCTTAACGATTCTCCGTCATTGCGAGCGCAGCAAAGCAATCCAGAATCCCTCCGCGGAAAGTCTCTGGATTGTCGCTACGCTCGCAATGACGGCGTGGGTAGAACGGCGCATCGGCTCGACCAGTGCCGTAGGGTGGGCAAAGCGAAGCGTGCCCACGCGTCTGTCGCCGTATCGGAAAGAGCGTGGGCACGGCGCAGTTGCGCCTTTGCCCACCCTACGGCACCAACGCCGTCGCTACTGATTGATCTCCGGCTCGACGAGCTTCGCCAGATTGCGCAGCGATTCCTGCCACCCGAGATAGCAGGCCTCCGGCGGGATCACGTCGGGGATGCCGGCCTGCGTGATGTCGATCTCGGTGCCAACCGAGACCTTCTTCAGGATCACGGTGACCTGAATTTCGCCGGGCAGGTTGGGATCGTCGAACCTGTCGGTGTAGCGGAGACGTTCGCCGGGCACGAGCTCGACATATTCGCCGCCGAACGAATGGCTGTTGCCCGTCGTGAAATTCCGGAACGACATCTTGAACGTGCCGCCGACCTTGGGCTCGAAATGATGCACGGTGCAGGTGAAGCCGTTCGGCGGCAGCCATTTCGCCATCGCATCGGCCTCCAGGAAAGCGCGATAGACTTTTTGCGGGCTGGTGGCGAGAACGCGGTGCAGGCGGATCGTGCTGGGCATGGTTGTTATCCTCAGTGATTGATGGGCCCGAGATTGGCGTCTATGGCCCATTCATGTCACGAGGACGACCGGGAAGGCGCCGATCCGACATGGCATCTCGTTTTTTTGTCGACGGTCCTTCTGGCCGGGTTGCTAGGTCGCTGCGACATCCTGTGGCGTCATCGTGAATGCCAGCCTGTAGCGGCCGATCGTCGCATTGTTCTGTGCGCCGAGATCGCCAAGCTTTCCTGGCGAAAGCGGGCTGGCGATCACAGCCTCAACCACATCGGCATCGTAGCCTGAGAGCAGCACGATCCAGTCGGCAGCGCCGTCCTTGCCGCGGATCTGTTGTTCAGTCGTGGGCGCGCTGGTGCGAGGCGTGTCGGTGAAGAGGAGGTGGGCGCCTGTCAGCCCCGGCTGCAGCGCCAATGCGCTGAGCGTTTCCGACAGGCGCGTCTGCAATTGCGCATCCCGTCCGGCTTCCGGCGACAGCCTGATGGTGGCAAGCGAGGTCGCCACACCTCCGCCAAAGCTCGCGACGATCCGGCTTTGGCTGCGGACCATGCCGAGATGATGCGGCATCATCCTGGTCGACCACGGCGTTGGCGCGTTGAGCCGGTCGAGATATCCCTTCGACGTGAGGACCTCGTATTGTTCGAGCTCGTAGAGCACGAAGAAACCTTCGGCGTCCGTCGTGCTGGTCCAGCGCGACCCGCGCCGGAAGCCGGGAATGCTCATCCGCTCCTGGAAGTGTTCATGCGAATGCCAGTCGCCGAACTCGGTGCGCTGCTCGGGGCGAACGCTCCACCACATCGCGACGGCGGCCTTGCCCAGTAGTGACATGGTGACCTCCCATCCTGAGCAGCAAGATCAGCCCGAATGTCTACGCCTCGTCAACGGAAGCCACGATTCCGCTGCCGTTCCTCGTTCAGACCTAATCCGTTTCGCCAGAGGGAGGCTCCGCGTAGTCGCCTCAAACCTGGGACTGTTCCGCCGAGGTCCCTGGTGCAATTAAGCTTGGCCAAGCCTTGCAAGTGGGGATGGTGGGGTATACCCTGAATTCGTTCGTTCAGCCGCTGTGCCTTGTTGAATGCGCCCGCGGGCTCCTTTTCCATAGACATCGACGAATTGAATTGGTTCTGCGTGAGCGTCACGCGGAATGTGCGCTTGCGCGCTTTGGAGAAGAAAATGACGACAGGTACCGTGAAGTGGTTCAACGGCCAGAAGGGCTTTGGATTCATTCAGCCCGACGACGGCGGCAACGATGTGTTCGTTCACATCAGCGCGGTCGAGCGGGCTGGTCTTGCGGGTCTCGCTGAAGGCCAAAAGGTCAACTTCGAGGCCAAGACCGACAAGATGCGGGGCAAAGTCAGCGCTGAGAATCTCTCGCTGGCTTGAGCTCGCTAAAGCATGATCCGGAAAACTGCGCAGCGGTTTTCCGAAGGGATCATGCTTAGACAACAATCTAGAAGCGCGATGACGGTTCATCGTGATCGCATCGCGCTTTGGTACCGTTTCACGGATGTACTGAAACGGTTACGCTGCCCGCTCGATCGTAAGGATTGAGCGGGTTTTGTCTATTCGGAGCAGGGTGAAGGATGAGCGCCAGGAAATCGGCAGAACCGTCACCCGAAGGCATCGCGCGTTCCAACCGCCAGCGCCTGGCGGCCGAGGAAGGAGCACGCGCGATGGCGGATGCCGAAAAGCAGGCGGTGGACGTTCGCAAGAACATGGCAAGGCTTCGCGAACTGCGCGAAGCCAAGGAAGCGGCCGATGCAACTCTTCGCGCATCGTTACCGGCACCAACCCCGACGAAGCGCAAGAAGAAGCCGCCGCAATAGTCGACTTCAGCAGCGCCGCCGACGAAATCTGGAGAGGACCGGTCACATGCCGAAGAGTGCGGGTCGTGCCTAGAGCCAAGTCGGACGGCGGTGGCACAATCACCTTTTTCCTGGCGCTTGGCGCAGGCCGGCAGATGTGCCGGCTCGCGACCACGTTCCAAACGCAGAAACAGGCTTTCAGCTATCTTCAGAAGCACCGCACCGAGTTCGAGCGCATCGCGCGAACCCGGCTGGCGTCCGGGGAACTCGAAGACGGCATCGTCGTTCTCTCGATGCTCTAGGTGGCTATCCGGCGCCGATTTCGGCGGCTTTCAACCGGCCGGATGTCAGATCGTAACCAGCGACGGGGCGCTTCCTATTCGGGCAAGCCTTTTTCGAGCAGCTCTTTCGACTTTGCCTCGCGGGCCAATCGCTCTGCTTTGAGCCGCTCGCGGTTCTCGTTGAGGGAGTGCTGGTGCTTCGCATAGTCAGTCATGGGCTTCTGCGTCTTGACAGGCTTGAACGCCTTGTTGGCTTCACGCCTGGCCCGATCAGAGGATTGATCTCTCAACATTTCGACCTCACTTCGATCAATGGGCGTGGCCCGCGAGCGCCGAACGCGACGCCACCCGCTTGCGAGCGGATTAGTCACCCTCTGAACGGGAGGGTGGACAATCCTTCAGTGTTGGGCGGTTTGGCGCGAGGTTTGGTCACTCGCCGTGGAGGCGGCACGTTCGCACTTCTGAGAGCATGCCGGTCGAAGGAGTAACGGCCGGCGCGTGGTTCAGTTCCTTCGGTCCGAAACAAAAAGGCCGCCGAAACCGGCGGCCTTTCGTCGTTCACTGATAGGTCCGCTTACTCCGCGGCCTGCTTCTGCGGCGGGTCGAGCGCGCCGGACTTGTGGATGTCGGCGACCTGGTGGTCGCTGAAGCCGAGCACGGAGCGCAGGATCTCGTCGGTGTGCTCGCCGAGCAGCGGGGAGCGCTCGACGTCGCTCGGGCTATCCGACAGCTTGATCGGGTTGCCGACCGAAATGTACTTGCCGCGGGTGGGGTGGTCGACTTCGACCAAGGTACCGGTGGCGCGCAGCGACTGGTCCTCGATGATCTCCTTCATCGACAGGATCGGGCCGCAGGGGATGTCGTCCTTGTTGAGGATTTCCATCGCCTCGAACTTGGTCTTGGTCATCGTCCACTGCTCGATGCGCGCAAAAATCTCGTTGAGGCGCGACAGCCGGGCCGGCGGCTTGGCGTAGTCGGGATGGGTCTTCCAGCCGGGTTCGCCGATCACGTCGCAGATCTTCTCCCAGACCGGCGCCTGGGTGATGAAATAGAGGTAGGCGTTGGGATCGGTCTCCCAGCCTTTGCACTTGACGATGCGGCCGGGCTGGCCGCCGCCGGAATCATTGCCGGCGCGCGGCACGGCGTCGCCGAACGGAATGCCTTCGCCGTACTGGCTGTATTCCTTCAGCGGGCCATGGGCGAGGCGCTGCTGGTCGCGCAGCTTGACGCGGGCGAGGTTGAGCACGCCGTCCTGCATCGCAGCCGTAACCTTCTGGCCCTTGCCGGTGACGGTGCGCTGGTAGAGCGCGGTGACGATGCCGAGCGCGAGGTGGAGGCCGGTGCCGCTGTCGCCGATCTGCGCGCCGGTGACGAGCGGAAGACCGTCGCGGAAGCCGGTGGTGGAAGCGGCGCCGCCGGTGCACTGCGCGACGTTCTCATAGACCTTGCAGTCTTCGTACGGTCCGGGGCCGAAGCCCTTGATCGAGGCGACGATCATCTTCGGGTTGATGGCCTGGATCTTCTCCCAGGGGAAGCCCATGCGGTCGAGCACGCCGGGGCCGAAGTTTTCCACCAGCACGTCGCACTTCTTGATCAGCTCGGTGAGGACTTCCTTGCCCTTGGGGTTCTTGGTGTCGAGCGTGATCGAGCGCTTGTTGTGGTTGAGCATGGTGAAATACAGGCTGTCCACGTTCGGGATGTCCTGCAGCTGGCCGCGGGTGATGTCACCCACGCCCGGACGTTCCACCTTGATCACGTCGGCGCCGAACCAGGCGAGCAGCTGCGTGCAGGTCGGTCCTGATTGAACGTGGGTGAAGTCGAGAATGCGAACGCCCGTAAGCGCTTTGGTCATCGTGTTGCTCCGTACTCTGTGTCTGCCCCCGCCAACCGCAGGGAATTAAGGGTTGAGGGGTGGACTTACTTCTTCTTCTGCAGAACGCTCTGCGGATTGAGATTGCCGATGCGGCCGCTCTCCGAGCCCGCGGCCGGATCGATCACCGCGTTGATGAGCGTCGGCTTGCCGGACTTCATGGCCTCGTTGACGGCTCGCTTGAGCTCGTCCGGCGAGGTGGCATTCACGCCGACGCCGCCGAAGGCTTCCATCATCTTGTCGTAGCGCGCGCCCTTGACGAATACCGTCGTTGCCGGATCGGCGTTGGCGCCGTTGACGTCGGTGCCGCGATAGATGCCGTCATTGTTGAAGATCACGACGCAGATCGGAAGGTTGTAGCGGCAGATGGTCTCGACCTCCATGCCGGAGAAGCCGAAGGCCGAGTCGCCTTCCACTGCGAGCACGGGGTGACCGGTCTCGAGCGCGGCCGCGATCGCCTGGCCCATGCCGATGCCCATCACGCCCCAGGTGCCGACGTCGAGACGCTTGCGCGGCCGGTACATGTCGATCACGCCGCGGGCGAGATCGAGCGTGTTGGCGCCTTCGTTGACGAGGATCGCCTCGGGGTACTCCTTGATGACGTTCTTCAGCACGCCGAGCGCGCCGTGATAGTCCATCGGCGATTTGTTGTTCATGAGCTTCGGCGCCATCTTGGCGACGTTCTCTTCGCGCTTGGACGAGATCGCCTTGGTCCATTCGGCGGGCGGGGCGGTCCAGCCCGTACCCATCGCCTGATTGAAGGCAGAGACGACCGAGCCGATGTCGCCGACCACGGGCGCGACGATCTCGACGTTGGAGTCCATTTCCTTCGGCTCGATGTCGACCTGGATGAACTTCTTGGGCGCTTCGCCCCAGCTCTTGCCCTTGCCGTGCGAGAGCAGCCAGTTCAGCCGCGCGCCGATCAGCATGACGACGTCGGATTCCTTCAGCACGGTCGAGCGGGCCGCACCGGCGCATTGCGGATGGGTGTCGGGCAGGAGGCCCTTGGCCATGCTCATCGGCAGGAAGGGCACGCCGCTCTTCTCGACGAAGGATTTGATCTCTTCGTCGGCCTGCGCGTAGGCCGCGCCCTTGCCGAGGATGATGAGCGGACGCTTGGCGCCCTTCAGCACGTCGAGCGCACGCTTGACCGAAGCGGGCGAGGGGATCTGCGCGGGCGCAGCGTCGATCACCTTGACCAGCGACTTCTGGCCGGCATCGGCGCTCATCACCTGGCCGAACAGCTTGGCCGGCAGGTCGAGATAGACGCCGCCCGGACGGCCCGAGACCGCAGCGCGGATGGCGCGGGCGAGGCCGATGCCGATGTCCTGGGCGTGCAGCACGCGATAGGCCGCCTTGCACAGCGGCTTTGCGATCGCGAGCTGGTCCATCTCTTCGTAGTCGCCCTGCTGCAGGTCGACAATCTCGCGCTCGGAAGAGCCCGAGACCAGGATCATCGGGTAGCAGTTGGTGGTGGCGTGGGCGAGCGCGGTGAGACCGTTGAGGAAGCCGGGCGCGGAGACCGTGAGGCAGACGCCGGGCTTCTTGGTGAGGTAGCCGGCGATGCCTGCGGCGTAACCGGCGTTCTGCTCGTGGCGGAACGAGATCACGCGGATGCCCTCGGCCTGCGCCATGCGGCCCAAATCCGTGATCGGGATGCCCGGCACATTATAGATGGTGTTGATGCCGTTCAGCTTGAGCGCGTCGATGACGAGATGGAAGCCATCCGTCAGCTCCTGCTCGGTGCCCGGTGCCTCGGACTTGGTCGCGGTATTCAGCATGGGCCTTGTCTCCCTGGTCTCAGATAGCGGGGCGAATTGTTCGCCCTTCTGGTGAACGTTGCTTGGTTACGTGAACAGTTCCTGGCCGTGCGCTTCGACGTAAGCGGCAAGGCCGAGAGTGTGGTCGCGGGCGCGCTTCTCGGCGAGCTCGGTGTCGCGTGCCTCCAGTGCTTCGATCATGCCGAGATGCTCGGGCAGCGAGGTCGCGGTGCGGTCCTTGCGTCCGATGGTCAGCTGGCGATAACCGCGCACGTGCAGCAGCAGGTCGTTGGTGAGATCGACCAGCACCGGAGATTCCGACAGCGAGATCAGCGCCTGGTGGAAGGCGATGTTGGCGCGCGAATATTCCTCGACGTGATCCTCGGGCAGGCGGTCCTTGCCGAAGTCCTTGAAGTAGTCGCGCAGCGCCGTGATGTCCTTCTTGCGCGCAGTGGTGGTGATGAGGCGCGCGGCCATGCTCTCCAGCGCCGCCCAGGCGCGGATCATGTCGACGATCTCGCTCTTGGTCCTGCGCACCACCATGATGCCGCGGCGCGGCACCGTCTTCACGAAGCCGTCCTGCTCGAGCATCGCGATGGCTTCGCGGATCGGGGTGCGGCTGACACCCAGACGTTCGGACAGCGCGCGCTCGTCGAGCATCACCGGCTCGGGCGTCGAATAGATGTCCATCCTGAGGATGGCTTCCTTCAAGGCGTCATACGCCTTGTTCTTGAAGCTGCTCTCCGGGGCAATACGAACGATTGCGATATCTGCCTCGGCCATGTTCGGCAACGCCTTGGTTGGTTTCCGCAGTGACACGACGAATCTCCTCCAGTGGGAGTCGTCTTTTACAGGATTATTAACGGGAAAGTTTTTGGCATACCACATGCCAGAATGTCAAGCTGGCTATTTTTTGCGGCGTTCCAAGCAATGCTGCAGCTTGACAAGTTGGCTTCTGGCATACCAAATGCCATCGCCAGCCATTTTTGATCCACGGCGGCGGAGTAGTCTGGCTTATGCCGCTCCGTTCCGCGGAATGGAACAGAGCGCGGCGAATGGCAAGCATCACGGGCAGCCGCAAAACCACGCGCGCGCTTTGAAAAGAACGAACTGAGGTCAAGGGAGAAGCCACATGTCCAATTCCAAAGAAGCCGTCCGCAAGGTGCTTGACCAGGTCAAGGCGGACAACCGCACCAGCCTGACGGCCCCGGAAGGCAAGCTGGTCTGCGACGCCTATGGCATTCCGGTGCCGAAGGAGGGCGTGGCGAAGTCGGCGGGCGAGGCCGGCAAGATGGCCTCGTCGATGGGCTTCCCGGTCGTGATGAAGATCGTCTCGCCGGACATTCTCCACAAGACCGAAGCCGGCGGCGTCATCGTCGGCCTCAAGACCGCCGAAGATGCCGAGAAGGCCTATGAGACCATTCTCGGCAACGCCAGGAAGTACAAGGCCGATGCCAAGATCGACGGCGTCCAGGTGCAGCAGATGCTGGCTGGCGGCACCGAGGTCATCGTCGGCTCGATCACCGACGGCTCGTTCGGCAAACTCGTCGCCTTCGGCCTCGGCGGCGTCCTGGTCGAGGTGCTCAAGGACATCACCTTCCGCCTCGCGCCCGCGACCAGGGAAGACGCGCTCTCGATGCTCGACGGCATCCAGGCACATGAGATCCTGAAAGGCGTGCGCGGCGGCGAGCCGGTGAACCGCAACGCCCTTGCCGATGTCATCGTCAAGGTCTCGCAGCTCGTCACCGATTTCCCTGAGATCGTCGAGCTCGACCTCAATCCGGTGTTCGCGACGGCGAAGGGCGCGACCGCCGCCGACGTGCGCATCGTCGTCGACTTCGCCTATGTGCCGAAGCCGAAGCCGCGCCCGACCGAAGAGATTGTCGCGGCGATGAGCCGCATCATGCAGCCCAAGGCAGTCGCCGTGGTCGGCGCCTCCGCCGAGGACGGCAAGATCGGCAACTCCGTGATGAAGAACCTCATCAACGGCGGCTACAAGGGCGACATCTATCCGATCCACCCCAAGGCCGCCGAGATCCTCGGCTACAAGGCCTATAAGAGCGTCAAGGACGTGCCTGGCGTGATCGACACGGCGGTGTTCGCGATCCCCGCGAAGTTCGTCGCGGCGGCGCTCACCGAATGCGGCGAGAAGAAAATCCCGGGCGCGGTGCTGATTCCGTCGGGCTTTGCGGAGGCCGGTGCGCCCGAGCTGCAGGCCGAGATTGTCGAGGTCGGCAAGAAGTACGACATCCGCCTGATGGGGCCGAACATCTACGGCTTCTACTATACGCCGGCCAATCTCTGCGCGACCTTCTGCACGGCCTACGACGTCAAGGGCCACGCGGCGCTGTCGTCGCAATCGGGCGGCATCGGCATGGCCATCATCGGCTTCTCGCGCTCGGCCAAGATGGGCGTCTCGGCCATCGTCGGCCTCGGCAACAAGTCCGATATCGACGAGGACGATCTGCTCGCCTTCTTCGAGCAGGATCCGAACACCAATCTGATCGCGCAGCACTGCGAAGACCTCAAGGACGGCCGCGCCTTCGCGGAAGCCGCCAAGCGCGTCTCCAAGAAGAAGCCTGTCGTCGTGCTCAAGGCCGGTCGTACCTCGGCTGGTGCCAAGGCGGCCTCGTCGCACACCGGCGCGCTCGCCGGTAACGACAAGATCTACGAGGACGTCCTGGCGCAGTCCGGCGTGATCCGCGCTCGTAGCTTGCGGCAACTGCTCGAATTCGCCCGCGGCGTGCCGGTGCTGCCGACGCCGAAGGGCGAGAACGTGCTGATCATCACCGGTGCGGGCGGCTCGGGCGTGCTACTGTCGGACTCCTGCGTCGACAACGGACTGTCGCTGATGTCGATGCCGGCGGATCTGGATGCGGCCTTCCGCAAGTTCATCCCGCCGTTCGGGGCTGCCGGAAATCCTGTGGATATCACCGGCGGCGAGCCGCCGATCACCTATGTCAACACGGTGAAGCTCGGCCTCTCTGATGAGCGCATCCATTCGCTGATCCTCGGCTACTGGCACACCATCGTCACGCCGCCGATGGTGTTCGCCCGCAACATGGTCGAGGTGAAGAAGGAGATGGAGGCGAAAGGCTTCGTGAAGCCGATCGTCGCCTCGCTCGCCGGCGACGTCGAGGTCGAGGAAGCCGCCGAATATCTCTACCAGAACGGCATTCCGGCCTACGCCTACTCGACCGAGCTGCCGGTCGAGGTCCTCGGCGCCAAGTACAAATGGGCGCGCGGGGCAGGGCTGCTCTGAGTATGACGACCTTCGCCTCTCCCCGCACGCGGGGAGAGGCCGGAATTTGCGCAGCAAATTCCGGGTGAGGGGGACTCTCCGCGAGTCTGACTGCTGCCGTCCTTGCGGAGGCTCCCCCTCACCCTGACCCTCTCAGAGCGAGCGGAGCTCGTCTCGGCCCCGCAAGCGGGGAGAGGGGAAGAAGAACGAATGCAGGTCGCGATGAGCAAGAACGTGATCCGGCGCAAATCGCTCGAGCCTCGATCGGCATCGGAGGCCGATAACGACACGCGCGACGGCGGCGTGCAGTCCGTCGATCGCGCGCTGTCGATCCTGGAAACGCTGGCCGAGGACGACGAAGGCTATCGCCTCAGCGATCTGGCGGTGCGCACCGGCCTGTCGGCTTCCACGGTGCACCGCCTGCTGGCGACGCTGGAAAGCCGCCGCTTCGTGCAGTTCGACCGCGCCGAATCCAAATGGCACGTCGGCTCGCGCGCCTTCACGGTCGGCGCGAGCTTCGCGCGGCGGCGTAATTTCTCCACGCAGGCGATTCCCTACTTGCGCAAGCTGCGTGATCTCACCCGCGAGACCGCCAATCTCGCCGTGGTCGACGATGAGTTCATCATCGTGCTGACCCGCATGGAAAGCCGCGAGATCATGCGCTCGCTGACCCAGGTCGGCGGCCGCGTTCCCATGGTGACGTCGGGCGTCGGCAAGGCCGTGCTCGCAACCTATTCCGATGAGGACGTCGGCGCCGTCATCCGCCATCACGGCATGCCCCGGCTGACCGAGAAATCGATCGTGCGGCCGAGCGACCTGTTCAAGGAGCTCGAAAAAATCCGCAAGCAAGGTTTTGCGCTCGACGATGAGGAGGCCTGCATGGGGCTGCGCTGTATTGCCGCAGTGGTCTACAACGACTGCGCCGAGCCGCTCGCGGCGATTTCCGTCTCCGGCATGACCAGCCGCCTGACCGACGACAGGCTGCCGGAGATCGGCCAAATCGTGCGCGAGGTCGCCGGCGAGCTGACCGTCGCGCTCGGCGGGGTGATGCCGATACCGCGCTAATTGGGGAACCCGGGCGCTGTCGCTGGACAGCATCGGCCGTTTTGGCTGATATGCGACCAAACGACACAATGCGGCAAACGTCCGCATGAGCCTGGAGAGCGTCCTTATGTTCCAATTTTCCGCGCGCCTTGCCGGCGCAGCCGTCGCGCTGACCCTTGCGGCAGCGACGCCGTCCCTTGCCCAGCAGCTCGAGCTCAAGCTGATGGCGCCGGCGGCCCCGGGCGGCGGCTGGGACCAGACCGCGCGCTCGATGCAGCAGGCGCTGGTGGCTGCGGGCGTCGCGCGCAGCGTGCAGGTCACCAACGTTCCCGGCGCCGGCGGCAGCGTCGGCATCGCCCAGTTCGTCAATGGTGCCAAGGGCGACGGCAACCAGCTGATGGTCAACGGCTTCGTCATGGTGGGCGCGCTCGCCATGAACAAGTCGCCGGTGACGCTCGAGCAGGTGACGCCGATCGCGCGCCTCACCGAGGAAATCCAGGTAATCGTGGTTCCCGCGAATTCGCCGATCGAGACCGCGCAGGATCTGGCCGCCGCGGTGAAGGCCGATATTGCCAAGGTGACTTTCGCCGGGGGCTCGGCCGGCGGCGTCGACCATGTGATGGCGGCGTTGTTCGCCGGCGCGGTCGGTGCCGACGCCAAGAAGATCAACTACATCCCGTTCTCCGGCGGCGGCGAGTCGCTGGCTGCGATCCTCGGCGGCAAGGTCACCGCGGGCATTTCGGGCCTCAGCGAATATGAAGGGCAGATCAAGTCCGGCAAGCTGCGCGCGATCGGCGTGACCTCGGAGAAGCGCATCGGAGGTAGCGACATCCCGACCTTCAAGGAACAGGGCATCGACCTCGTGATCGCCAACTGGCGCTCGGTGGTGGCGCCTCCCGGCATCACGCCGGAGCAGCGCAAGACCTTGAGCGATGCGGTCGAGAAGATGGTGAAGTCGGACGCCTGGAAGGAAATCCTCAAGCAGAAGGGCTGGGAAGACGCCTATCTCGGCGGTGACGCCTTCGCCGATTTCCTGAAGAAGGAAACCGTGCGCGTCACCGACGTGCTGAAATCGGTCGGTCTGGTCAAGTCATGACCTCGGGCGATCCGGCCCAGCCGCCGCGGCGCGTCGATCGCGCCGGCATCGTCATCGCTGCACTGCTCGCAGGTCTCGCTGCGGTGCTGGTCTTCGACGCCCGCGGCCTGTCATCCACCGCGATGTACGGCATGGGGCCCGAGGCGATGCCGGTCGTAGTCGCCAGCGGCCTCGCGCTGCTCGCGATCGGCAATTTCATCGACGCGCTGCGCGGCAATTTGCCGGCGCGCGAGAGCGCCGATCCGGTGCCCGTGGTTCTGATCCTCATCGGCCTTGCGCTGCTGATCGCCATCATCGGCTTTGGCGGCGGCTTCATCCTGGCAACGTCGGCGCTGTTCGTGACGACGTCGGCCGCCTTCGGCCGCCGCGCCATCCTGGTAGATTCCATCATCGCCCTCGTGATGTCGACCCTGATCTATCTCGCGTTCGACCGGCTGCTCACGCTCAGCCTTCCGACCGGCCCGCTGGAGCGACTGCTGTGATGGACACTTTTGCCGCGCTGGCCCACGGCATGGCGGTCGCCGTTCAGCCGATGAACCTGCTTTACGCGCTGATCGGTGTGTTCCTCGGCACTGCCGTGGGCGTGCTGCCCGGCATCGGCCCCGCCCTGACGGTCGCGCTGTTGCTGCCGGTCACCTATAAGCTCGACCCCGGCGGTTCGCTGATCATGTTCGCCGGCATCTATTATGGCGGCATGTATGGCGGCTCGACCACCGCGATCCTGATCAACACGCCCGGCGAGAGCGCCTCGATGGCGACTGCGCTCGAAGGCAACAAGATGGCCAAGGCCGGCCGCGGCGGGCCAGCGCTTGCGACATCCGCGATCGGCTCCTTCGTCGCCGGAACCATCGCCACCATTGGGCTCGCCTTCCTCGCGCCGTGGCTGGTCGATTTCGCAGTGCGCTTCGGCCCTGAGGACTATTTCGCGCTGATGTGCGTCGCCTTCGTCACGGTGTCGGCGACCTTCGGCGATTCCCCGGTTCGCGGCCTGACCAGCCTGTTCATCGGTCTGACGCTCGGTCTCGTCGGCATCGACAAGCTGACGGGGCAGGCGCGGCTTGCGTTCGGCGTTCCTGAACTGCTCGACGGCGTCGAGGTGACGACGCTGGCTGTCGGCCTGTTCGCGGTGGGCGAGGCGCTCTACGTCGCATCGCGCCGCCACCACAGCGAGGAGAAGCTCGAGCCGGTGCGCGGTTCGCTGTGGATGACCAGGGAAGACTGGAAGCGGTCGTGGAAGCCGTGGCTGCGCGGCACGATGTTCGGCTTTCCGATCGGCGCGCTGCCGGCGGGCGGCGCGGAGATCCCGACCTTCCTGTCCTATTCGACAGAGAAGCGGCTGACGAAGCATCCCGAAGAATTCGGCAAGGGCGCGATCGAAGGCGTCGCAGGACCGGAGGCCGCCAACAACGCCTCCGCCGCCGGCACGCTGGTGCCGCTGCTGACGCTCGGGCTGCCGACCTCGGCGACGGCGGCGATGATGCTGGCGGGCTTCCAGCAATACGGCCTCAACCCGGGACCGCTGCTGTTTGCCGAGCGGCCTGACCTGGTGTGGGGCCTGATCGCCAGTCTGTTCATTGCCAATTGCATGCTGCTGGTGCTGAACCTGCCGCTGGTCGGCCTCTGGGTGCGGCTGCTCGCAATCCCGCAACCGTGGCTCTATGCCGGCATCCTCGTGTTCGCGACCATGGGCACCATCGCCGCAAAGCCGTCGGTGGTCGAATTGTCGATGCTGGCCGGCTTCGGCGTGCTCGGCTTCCTGATGCGCCGGTTCGATTTTCCAATCGCGCCCGTCGTCGTCGGCCTGATCCTGGGCCCGATCGCCGAGAGCCAGTTGCGCAGGGCGCTCGCGATCAGTCTCGGCGATCCCATGACGCTGCTGCAGAGCCCGATCTCGGCGACGCTGCTGGCGCTGGCCCTGATCGCGCTGCTGGCGCCGTTTGTGCTGAAGGGGCTGGGCCGGTTCAAAGCGACCGAAGATTAGTCATCCCGGCGCACGCGTCTTTTGATGCCGCGTCCATCCGTAGGGACATGCCCCATGCCGTCAGAACTTCGCTCGCCCCGTCTCGCCGTCCTGATCGATGCCGATAATGCGTCGGCGAAAATCGCGGACGGACTGTTCGAGGAGATCGCCAAGATCGGCGAGGCCAGCGTTCGCCGCATCTACGGCGACTTCTCCAATGCGCGGTCGAAGGGATGGGCCGACATTCTGTCCAAACACGCCATCATCCCGCAGCAGCAATTTGCCTATACGACGGGAAAGAATGCATCAGACATCACGCTGGTCATCGACGCCATGGACCTGCTTCACAGCGGCCGGTTCGACGGCTTTTGCCTGGTGTCATCGGACAGCGATTTCACCCGGCTTGCCGCCCGCATCCGGGAGCAGGGCATCGATGTTTTTGGGTTTGGCGAGCAGAAGACACCCGAAAGCTTCAGGCAGGCCTGCCGCAGATTCGTCTATACGGAGAACCTGCTCGCCGGCACTGCGACCACCCAGGACGCATCCTCACGCTCAGCGCCGCTTCAGCCGCCCGATGCCGCCACGCCCATCATCAAGAAGGTCATCACCCAGATGGAGAGCGAGGACGGCTGGGTCGCGCTCGGTGAAGTCGGACGGCAGCTCGCCAATCTCGCTTCCGATTTTGATCCGAGGACCTACGGCTTCCGCAAGCTGAGCGACCTCGTGCGGAAGACGAATTCGTTCGAGATCGATGAGCCGAAGGGCCGGTCGATGCGGATTCGGGTCAAGCCCATTGCTGCACCGCCGGCAAGAACGCGGAACCCGCGCCGGTCTGCCAGGTCGGGGGCAGGCGGCGCGGCGCCTAAGGCGTAAGCAGGGCGTGCCGTCATATTTGCACTTGCCCGGTTTGGTGCAGGGCGTAACCATCGCCGGGCCGTAACGCCGCGCGAGGGTCCCGATGCCCAAACTCACCCGCTTCACCGTCGCCCCGCTGCATGCGATGACCCGGCGCCTGGCCGACGTCGCTTCTGCGCGCCTCGCGCCAGATCTGGTCATTACCGGAGCGCGGGTGCTCTCGACCTATTCGGAACGCATTCATCCCGGTCGGGAGATCTGGATCACCGGCGGGCGCATCGCGGCGGTGAAGCCATCAGGTGCGGCGAAGAAAGTCTGGCCCAGCGTGCCGCTCTACGATGCCGCTGGCGGCATCGTCGCGCCGGGCTTGGTCGATCCGCACATCCACATCGAATCCTCGATGGTGACGGCCTGCGCCTATGCCGAGGCCGCGCTGCTCAACGGCACCACCACGATCTTCTGCGACAGCCACGAGATCGGCAATGTCATGGACGTCGCCGGCGTCGAGGCGATGCTGGAGGACGCGCGCGAGGCGCCGCTCTCGATCTTTTTGACGGTGCCGAGCACGGTGCCGGCAACGTCGGCCGAATTGGAAACGGCGGGCGGCGACCTCACGCCGGACAAGATCGCCGGCCTGTTCGACCGCTGGCCCGAAGCCGTGGGGCTTGGTGAGAAGATGGATTTCGTGCCGGTCACGATGGGCGACGAGCGCAGCCATGCCATCCTTGCGGCCGCCTTGAAGCGGGGACGTCCGGTGTCCGGCCACGTCTACGGCCGCGAATTCGTCGCGGCCTATGCGGCGTCAGGCGTCACCGACACCCATGAGGCGATCGAGCGCGACATCGCCGACGATCTGCTCGACGCCGGCGTCTGGGTGTTCCTGCGTGGTGGCCCCCCGACGACGCCGTGGCATTCGCTGCCGCAGGCAATCCGCACGATTACCGAGCTTGGCGCCTCGCACAAGCGCGCGGCCGTCTGCACCGACGACCGCGACGCCGACGATCTCCTGATGTTCGGTCTCGACTGGGTGGTGCGCGAAGCCGTGAAGGCCGGGATGTCACCGGAGCAGGCCTGGTCGATGGGCTCGCTGCATGGCGCGACGCGCTTCGGCATGGATGGCGACATCGGTGGCCTCGGCGGCGGCCGCCGCGCCGACCTCGTGCTGATGGACGACCAGCTCAAGCCACAATGCACCTGGTATGGCGGCGAGCTCGTGGTCGAGAACCGCAAGATCACCGGGCTGCTCGATCAGGCGCTGTCGCACCGCTATCAATATCCAAAGGCGGCTTACGCGACGGTGAAGCTGCCGAAGAAGGTCAAGCTGACGCCGGATCTCCCGGCGAAGACCTGCACCGTCAATGCCATCAAGACGGCGCTGCCGGGCATCACGCTGATCCATGACAAAGTCGCGATCGAACCCGCCAAAGACTGGCCGTCCTTGTTCGCGCGCTACGGCCTCTGCTTCGTCACGGTCATCGAGCGCCACGGCAAGTCGTCCGGCAACGTCGCTTATGGACTGCTGAAGGACTTTGGCCTCAAGCGCGGCGCGGTCGCCTCCAGCGTCGGACACGACAGCCACAACATCATTGTCGCCGGCACCAACGAGCCCGATATGCAAGTCGCGATCGCGGCCATCAAGGACCTGCAGGGCGGCGTCTGCGTCGTCGCCGATGGCAAGGTAAGGGCGCTGGTTCCGCTACCGATCGCGGGGCTGCTCTCGGACAAGCGCGTCACGGAGGTGGCCGAAGAGGTCAAGGCGTTGAAGAAGGAATGGGCCGAGGCCGGCTGCACCATTCCCTACATGGGCTTCAATTTGATTCCCCTATCGGTCATTCCGGAAATTCGCATCACCGACAAGGGCCTCGTGCTGGTGCCGCAGATGGAACTGGCGCCGCTGTTCGAGTGATCCGCTTTCACGCGACTCTCGATCTAACCGTTTGAGACGCCCAAGATTTTTCCGCGGTTGCCACATCGTGGAAAATAAAATCGATCTCGTTGAGATCGCATCACGCGCACCCGATGATCTCGCTCGCTGACTTGAACCGAGCGAGGTCCGATATGGCGAAGATGCGAGCTATCGATGCTGCCGTGCGAATTCTGGAAAAGGAAGGCATCTCCACCGCCTTCGGCGTTCCCGGGGCCGCGATCAATCCGCTTTACTCGGCGCTGAAGAAGCGCGGCTCGATCCACCACATTCTGGCGCGGCATGTCGAGGGCGCCTCGCACATGGCCGAGGGCTATACGCGGGCGAAGGCCGGCAATATCGGGGTCTGCATCGGAACCTCGGGGCCGGCCGGCACCGACATGATCACCGGGCTTTATTCCGCGATCGCCGATTCCATTCCGATCCTCTGCATCACCGGGCAGGCGCCGCGGGCACGGCTCTACAAGGAAGATTTTCAGGCCGTCGACATCGAGTCGATCGCAAAGCCCGTGACGAAATGGGCCGTCACCGTGCGGGAGCCGGCGCTGGTGCCGCGCGTGTTCAGCCAGGCGTTTCATGTCATGCGCTCGGGCCGGCCGGGGCCGGTGCTGATCGACATGCCACTCGACGTGCAGCTGGCCGAGATCGAGTTCGACGATGAGACCTATGAGCCGCTGCCGGTCTACAAGCCCACCGCGACGCGCAAGCAGGTCGAGAAGGCGCTGGAGATGCTCAACGCCGCCGAGCGGCCGCTGATCGTTGCGGGCGGCGGCATCATCAATGCCGATGCTTCCGACCTCCTGGTCGAATTCGCCGAGATCGCCAACGTGCCTGTTGTACCGACGCTGATGGGGTGGGGCGCGATCCCCGACGATCACGTGCTGATGGCCGGTATGGTCGGCCTTCAGACCAGCCACCGCTACGGTAACGCCACCATGCTCGAATCCGACTTCGTGCTCGGCATAGGAAACCGCTGGGCCAACCGTCACACCGGTTCGGTCGAGACTTACACCAAGGGCCGCAAATTCGTTCACGTCGACATCGAGCCGACCCAGATCGGGCGCGTGTTCAATCCGGATCTCGGCATCGTCTCGGACGCCAAGGCCGCGCTCGAGCTGTTCGTCAGCGTCGCCAGGGAGTGGCGCCGGTCGGGCAAGCTGCGCGAGCGCCAGGCGTGGCCCGCGGCCTGCCGCGATCGCAAGAAGACGATGCTGCGCAAGAGCCACTTCGACAATGTCCCGATCAAGCCGCAGCGCGTCTATGAGGAGATGACCAAGGCCTTTGGTCGCGACACCTGCTACGTCACCGTGATCGGCCTGTCGCAGATCGCCGGCGCCCAGTTCCTCGGCGTCTACAAGCCGCGCAACTGGATCAATGCCGGGCAGGCGGGGCCGCTCGGCTGGACACTGCCCGCCGCGCTCGGCGTGCGTGCGGCGTGCCCGGATCGCGATATCGTCGCGCTCTCCGGCGACTACGACTTCCAGTTCCTGATCGAGGAGCTCGCCGTCGGGGCGCAGTTCAATCTGCCCTACATCCACGTCGTCGTGAACAATTCTTATCTCGGCTTGATCCGCCAGGCCCAGCGCGGCTTCGAGATGGACTATCACGTCCAGCTCTCTTTCGAGAACATCAACGCGCCCGAGATCGGCGTCTACGGCGTCGACCACGTCGCGGTCGCCGAAGGCCTCGGCTGCAAGGCGATCCGCGTCACCGATCCGAGGGACGCGCAGGCCGCGTTCGCGACCGCGCGCGAATTGATGGCCAAGCACCGCGTGCCCGTGGTGGTCGAGTTCATCCTCGAACGCGTCACCAACATCGCGATGGGAACGGAGATCGACAACATCGTCGAGTTCGAGGAGGTGCTGGACCTGCCGCTCGACGAGGTCGAGCGGGCGCGCCCAGGCGTGCTGCAGCCGGCGGAATAGGGAAGGACCTCATCATGCCGAAATTCGCCGCCAACCTCACCATGCTCTTCAACGAGATGCCGTTCCTCGACCGCTTCGCAGCGGCGAAGGCGGCGGGCTTTTCCGGGGTCGAGTATCTCTTCCCCTATGATTTCGACAAGGCGCAGCTGCGCGAGCAGCTGGAAGCCCATGGTCTGACGCAGGTGCTGCACAATCTGCCGGCCGGAAATTGGGCAGGGGGCGAGCGCGGCATTGCGATCCTGCCCGATCGCACCGCTGAATTCCGCGACGGCGTGTTTCGCGCCATCGACTATGCTAAGGCGCTCGATTGCGAGCAGCTCAATTGCCTCGTGGGTATTGCACCTGTGAATGCCGATCCGCGCGAGCTGAACGAGACGCTGGTGGGAAATTTGCGCTTTGCGGCCTCGACGCTGGCGCGCGAGAACATCAAGCTCCTGGTCGAGCCGATCAACACGCTCGACATTCCCGGCTTCTTCCTCAACGGCACCGAGCAGGCGATACAGCTGATCTCCGAGGTGCGGTCGAACAACCTGTTCGTCCAGTACGACATCTATCACATGCAGATCATGGAGGGCGATCTCGCCCGCACCATGCAGGAATATCTGCCTGAGATCGCGCACATCCAGCTCGCCGACAATCCGGGCCGCCACGAGCCCGGCACCGGCGAGATCAACTATCCCTTCCTGTTCCGCCATCTCGACGCGATCGGCTATCGCGGCTGGATCGGCTGCGAATACAAGCCGCGCACCACGACGCTGGAAGGGCTGTCCTGGCACGCCGCGCAGACCTTTGAGACCTGAGAACGCACCCACAGCGACGGTGCGCTCCCTCTCTCGCTTGCGGGGGAGGGCTGGGGTGGGGGTATCTCCGCGAAAAGATTCGATCGAGATGCGCTGAAAGTAAGCGGATAGAGCCCCCACCCGGCGCTACGCGCCGACCTCCCCCGCAAGCGGGAGAGGTGCACCGAGCTTGTGGATCGACTTGGCCTAAATCTGGAGGAATGAGACATGACCAACATCGGCTTCATCGGACTTGGCACCATGGGACGGCCGATGGCCGGCCATCTCCTTAGCGCTGGCCATCGTGTTCTCCTGCACGATGTTGCGCCGGTTGCGGCTGAGCTGATCTCCGCGGGCGGCATCGCCTGCAAGTCGGCCAAGGAGGTCGCGGAGGGCGCGGATGCCGTCATCATCATGGTGCCGGATACGCCGCATGTCGAAGCGGTGCTGTTCGGCAAGGATGGTGTTGCGAGCGGTATCTCGAAAGGCAAGATCGTCGTCGACATGAGCTCGATCTCGCCGCTGGCGACGAAGGAGTTCGCCAAGAAGATCGAGGCGCTCGGGGCGGACTATCTTGACGCGCCGGTGTCGGGCGGGGAGGTCGGCGCCAAGGCGGCGAGTCTCACCATCATGGTTGGCGGGCCGGAGCGGGCCTTTGGCACCATGAAGCCGGTGTTCGACAAGATGGGCAAGAACGTCACTCACGTCGGCGCCAATGGCGATGGGCAGACGACGAAGGTTGCCAACCAGATCATCGTCGCGCTGACGATCGAGGCGGTGAGCGAGGCGCTGTTATTTGCATCCAAAGCCGGGGCCGATCCGGCCCTGGTGCGCAAGGCGCTGATGGGCGGCTTTGCCTCCTCGCGCATCCTCGAAGTGCACGGCGAGCGCATGGTGAAGCGCAATTTCGATCCTGGTTTCCGCATCGAGCTGCACCAGAAGGATCTCAATCTCGCGCTCGAGGGCGCGCGCTCGCTTGGCCTGTCGTTGCCGAGCACGGCGGTGGCGCAGCAATTGTTCTCGGCCTGCACCGCGCATGGCGGAAAGGGCTGGGATCATTCCGCGATGGTGCGGGCACTGGAACTGATGGCAGGCCACGAGATCGCGGCAGCCTGAACTGTTACGCGGTAACAGTCTCCAGTTTTGAAGCCTCTTCGGCACTGGGGAACCGGAACAATGCTCCGGCCCCGCGGTTGAAGGCGCAGGACAATCACTGGAGACAAAACAACATGAAAACCCGTCTTGCGATTACGTTGGCTGCAGCGTCGCTGCTGGCGTCGAGCGCAGCCTTTGCTCAGTCGACGACCGAACAAGGCGCCAGGGACGGCGCGCGTGCTGGTGGCGACATTGGCGGACCGATCGGCGCGATGGTTGGCGGCACAGTTGGTGCGGCCGTTGGCGCCGGCCTCGAGATTCCGAATGCGGTGCTGGGCGGAATCCCGCGGAGTGACTCCGTCGTGGTCGAGGAGCGCGTCGTGGTGGGCGAGCCGCTGCCGCCGACCGTGGTGCTCCGCCCCGTGCCGAACTACACCGAGTATCGCTATGCGGTCGTGAACGATCGCCGCGTGATCGTCGAACCGCGCACGCGTCGCGTCGTCAAGATCATCGACTGATCCAGGCCGACCACAGGCGTGGAGAGAAAAGGGCCCTGCGGAGTTCTACTCCGCGGGGCTTTCGCTTGCTGCAGAGGGGCTTGCGAGAAAGCGTGTCACAACCCAATCGGTGATCGCCGCGAGCGCAAAGCCAAGGCAGGCCGTCAGCGCGTCGACCAGAAAATCCGCCAGCCGGGCGTGGCGTCCGGGTGCCCAAAATTGCATCAGTTCGAGCACGCCAATCAGGACGACTGCGGCCCCCGCGCCCAGCAGGCGCCGCCGCGGATAGGCAAGGCCGAAGGCCAGCCCCACCAGGATGAATGCGAGAGCGTGTTCGCCGTCCTGGCCGAGGTCGGAATGGGGCCGCAGGCCAGGGGGACCGAGGGTGGCGAAAGTAACGGCGGCCGCGAGCAGCCAGGCAAAGGAACGGATCAAAATGGACATCCGGTTCGCTTAGCACAGATTGGCAGCGGGCCGGTACAGTCCCTCCATCAGATCGCTGTGTAGTTAATGACAAAAAGTTAAAGCGGCTCGCGCACGCCGAGCCCGTGCATGAAGCGCTCCCGGATTTGTACGGGATCGCGCCTTGTGGTGCCGACGCCCGGCTTGTCGTCGATGCGGACCGCGATCAGGCTCGGCTCGGCGGCGGACATCGCCGCATCGACCAGGCGCTCGAAATCCTCCTCGTCCGCAGCCCAGGCGCTATTCGCAAGGCCGGAGCCTGCTGCGATGGCAACGATATCCGCGACGCTGGCCGCGGGTGTCGGCTGTGCGCCGGTAATCTGATAGATGCCGTTGTCCATCACGATCATGATGAGGTTCTTCGGCTTCAACGTCGCGATCGTCGAGAGCGCGCCGAGCTGCATCAACAGCGAGCCATCGCCTTCGAGCGCGAAGACGCGGCGGTCGGGCTGCGCCAGCGCCACGCCGAGCGCGATCGGGAAGGCGAGTCCCATGCTGCCCAGCATGTAGAAATTCTGCGGGCGATGCCCGGCGGCCCAGAGGTCGAAATTGGTGTTGCCGATGCCGCCGATCACGGCTTCCTCGTGCTTGAGCTTTGCGATCAGGCGCGAGGTCACATCGAACCGGTTCATCACCTTGGTATTGCCAGTGTTCATGGTGGCGCTCACTTGTCGAAAACCTTGCCGCCGGTGAGCAGCGGGTTGAGGATCAGGGCCACCGGCGCCTGTGTCGTGACGGCCTGCTTGATCGAACGGTCGGCGATGAATTCGAGCTCGTCGAGCCGGGTGATGGTGTGGTGCTCCAGCGCCAGCGAATCCAGCATCGGACGCATGGTGCGGCAGACCAGCGACTGGCCGTAGTTGAACTCGCCGAGCGTGCCGCGCTCGGACACGAACATGATCAGCGGGATCTGGTAGGGCACCGCGAGCGAGGCGAGCACATTGGCGAGGGTGGCGAAGCCAGAGGTCTGCATCAGCACCGCGCCGCGCCGCCCACCCATCCAGGCGCCCGAGACGATGCCGACGGCTTCCTCCTCGCGGGCAGTGGCGAAGGTGGTGAAGAAAGGATCGGCGTGCAGGTTCTTGATCAGGGGCGTCAGCACCCGGTCGGGCACGTAGGGAATGAGGCTGATCTCGTTGCGCTTCAGGGTTTGCAGGACGATGCCGTGCCAGCTCTGGTCACCGGACGCCTGTCCCTGCGTCTGCTGTTCCGCAATCGCCATTGCGTTCTCCCTTGGCGTATTTTCTTGGGCCGCGCATGCTTCTTGGTTCTGGCCGTCGCGGCGATCGGTCGAACTTGACGGAGCAGGCGGGATTGTCAACATGTCCGGGCCGCACCGTGATCTGCGCTGGACGGCCTGCCGCGGTCGGCGCCGCCATGTCATAAGCGGCGACAACGAGAAAACGGGAGGGGGCACGGACGGGCGCGCATCGCGCCGACCTTGCGGATTTCCCTGGAGAGCCGGAAGGGTCCTGATGTCCGTCAACAGCAAGCGCGTCTTCTACTCCAATTATTTGGCCAATCCGATCTATGTCGACATCCTGAAGGCGCGGCCCGACGTTCGGCTCGACCGCATCGAGAACGGGAGTCCCGAAGATGTCTACGCGCCGATCCTGAATGCGGCGCACGTTTACCAGATCGGCGCCGCCCGGGACGAGCTCGCCCCGCATTTCCACGTCGATGCCACCTTCCTGAGGCGGACGCCGAACCTGCTGCTGGTCTCCAGCAATGGCGCGGGCTTCGACCCTGTCGACGTCGAGGCCTGCACGGATGCGGGCGTGCTGGTCGTCAACCAGTCCGGCGGCAATGCCCATTCGGTTGCCGAGCACGCGCTGGCGATGATGCTGACCTTGTCCAAGCGCATCATCCAGTCCGACCGCCGCCTGCGCCGCGAGCGCGACGTCAACCGCAATGATCTGGTCGGCAACGAGGTCGAGCACAAGACCGTCGGCATCATCGGCCTCGGCAATGTCGGCCGCCGCATCGCCGCGCTTTGCAAGGGCCTGCTCGGCATGAAGGTGCTGGCCTACGACCCGTATTTGTCGGCCGAAGTGATGGCCGAACGGGGCGGCGAGAAGGTCGAGCTCGACGAGCTGTTGCGCCGCGCCGATTTCGTTTCGATCTCTTGTCCGCTCGACAAGAGCAGCCGCAACATGATCAGCACGCGCGAGTTCGGGCTGATGCAGCCGCATGCGTATTTCATCACCACGGCGCGCGGCTTCATCCATGACGAGGATGCGCTGCTCCAGGCCCTGCGCGACAAGCGCATCGCCGGTGCCGGCCTCGACGTCTGGTCCAAGGAGCCGCCACCGCCCGAGCATCCGCTGCTCCAGTTCGACAACGTGCTGGCGAGCCCGCACACCGCGGGAGTGACCATCGAAGCGCGCCAGAACATGGGGCGGATCGCGGCCGAGCAGGTGCTGGACACGCTCGACGGCAAGCGCCCGCCGCGCATCATCAATCCCGAGGTCTGGCCGCGTTATGCGGAGCGCTTCAAGCAGGCTTTTGGCGTGACGCCGGGGTAGGGCGCGAAGGCTCGGCGCGCTCCGATCATTGGTTACCACGACGGAAAGGCAAAGCGCCGCATCTTATCGAGCGGGTAAGTGAACGCGTATCACTTGTCCTGTAGTTGAAAGTCCATGAGCATATTTTCGATTGCGACATCCGGACTTTCGGCGGCGAGTTTGCGCGTGAACGTGGCCGCGAGCAACATCGCGAATGTTCAAACGACCGGCCCGCTGCCGGGGTCGGGCGGGTCGAGCCCGTCGGCCGTTACAGGCAGTCCGGGCATTGCTCCGACGTTTCCTGCGGCTTACGTGCCATTGCGCGTCGACCAGGTCGACCAAACGCCGGGCGGCACGATCGCGAAGGTGTCGACGGTATCGCCGAGCTATACCGCGCAATCCGACCCAAGCGCTTCCTTCGCAAACCAGGATGGGCTGGTCGCAGCGCCGAATGTCGATATCGCCAGCGAATTCGTTCAACTGGCGGCCGCCAAGTACAGCTTCATTGCCAATGCGAAAGTCATTCAGGCTTACGCGGAAACGACAGAGTCGCTTCTCGACATCACCACATGAGGGCGGACTGCCGCCTGGATGGGCGGCGGGAACCTTGCCGGTCCTTGATCCGCGTCAAAATCTCCTTCCCCGGTCCGGCTTAAATGGGATTAGAGTGCGGCCGGGGCAGCAGGGAGGTCCCATGTCAACCTATGTCGTCAAGTTCATGAAAGATGTGCTCGGCGAGTACGGCCGGCAGAGCGAGATTTGCCAGGGTACGCTGGAAATCGACGCCTCCGACGAGGACGAGGCCAGGGAGCGGGCGAAGGCCAGGTTCTGCAAGGACCAGGCCCTGCATCACTGGTCGCTGCATGCCGACCGCATCCATGTGAGAGCGGCCGACTTTCCGTCCTGAGGTCTACCGGCCCGGCGCCACGACGGGTGGGGGCGCCGTGGTCCCCGCGCCGAGCGATCGCTGCACCATGACGGTGTCGGACCAGCGGCCGTGGCGATAGGCCACGCCGCAAAGCAGGCCGGCGCGCGCGAAGCCGAACTTCTCGTGCAGCGCCAGCGAGGGCGCGTTGTCGGCGTCGATATAGCCGATCATCTGGCGGAAGCCGGCCGCCGCACAAGCATCGATCAACTCGTGCAGCAGCAGCCGTCCGACCCCGCGGCCGAGCTGCTCGTGGTGGACGTAGATCGAGTGCTTGGCCGTGTAGCGATAGGCCGGGCGCTTGCGGAACAGCACCGCATAGGCATAGCCGACCACCTCGCCGCGAAACGTCGCGACCAGATGCGGCAGGCGGGTCTGCTTGAGGTTCTTGCGCCGGTCGCGCAGATCGTCCGGCTCGGGCGCACCGGTTCCCTCGATGTCGCGCGTCACGCCGCTGCGGACGTGATGGCGGTAGATCGCCAGCATCGCCTCGACATCGCTGTCGCGTGACGGCCTGACCAGGACGGCTTCGTCGCTCGCGCGCGCAGCTGTTTCGTTCATTCGCACCTACTCGGCAACGACGTAAGTATAGAGCCCGATGCGCCCCTGGGCATCGATCTCCTTGTAGACGCCCTGGATCTCGACGTCGAAGCCCGGAAACGTGTTGAAACAGGTTTCGAACATCTTGAGATAATCGACCATGGGCTTGGCCCGTTCCGTCAGCCGCTCGCCGGGCACGATGGTGGCGATGCCGGGCGGATAGACCACGAAGGGCGTGGTCGCGATGCGGCCCGCGATGGCCTCGATCGGCAAATAGTCGACATCGTTCTTGAACAGATAGCGCGCGGCATCGCGGGGCGACATCGCGATCTCAGGCATGTGCTCAGGCATGAACTGCCGGGCCTGAAGCGCGCTGACGTCGGCGGTGCGGAAGAAACGGTGCATCTCGCCGCAGAGGTCGCGTAAGCGCACACCGGCATAGCGCGCCTGCCGACGCTGATAGAACTCCGGGATGACGTCGGCCAGCAGCGCGTTGTCATCGTGGAGCTTCTTGAAGGCGACAAGGCCCGAGATCAGCGTGCCGGCCTTGCTCGCCTCGACGCCGGGGGTCAGCAGGAAGAGCAGGGAGTTGAGGTCGTTCTTCTCGGGGACGATGCGGTTCTCGCGCAGATATTGCGCCACGACGGGGGCGGGGATGCCGTGCTCGGCATAGGCGCCTGAGCGGTCGAAGCCGGGGGTGAGCAGCGTCAGCTTGTTCGGATCTGTCATGGCAAACCCCTCGGCCATGCCGGGGAAGCCGTGCCAGTTGGTATCGGGCGAGAGCTGCCACAGCGCGGCGTTGGTGGCGAGCTCATCGGTCGAGAGGGTTTCCCAGGCGACGTTGTGGACGGCGCCCGGGCGGCCGACATCGGGAATGGCGACGCGGTCGGGAACGAAGGGCTCGAAGAACCAGCGCCGATCGGCGTTCTGCTCCTTCTCTTCGAACTCCCTGCGCATCGCGCGGATCTTCTTGCGCAGCTCGATGCCGAGGCGGATCGTGTCGTCCCACAGCACTTCGCCGGAGCGGCCCTTCATCATCTGCGCGCCGACGTCGAGCGAGGCAAACAGCGGATAGAAGGGTGACGTGGAGGCGTGCTGCATGAAGCTTTCGTTGAAACGGCGGTGCTCGACGCGTCGCTTCTGGCCGCGGATGTGGCGGTCCTTGATGTGGATCTGGGAGGCCTGCGAGAAGCTGGCCAGCTGCTTGTGGGTCGATTGCGTCGCGATGATGCCCGGTGCTTCCGGCGGAAGGTTCGCCAGCCCCATGGCGAAACGGCCGGCATAGAGCGGGTGGAATTTCATGAAGCCGGCCCAGGCCTCGTCGAACAGGATGTACTCGCAGAGATGGCCGATGCGCTTCAGGATCATCTCGGCGCTGTGGATCGTCCCATCATAGGTGCACTGTTCGACGACGGCGACGCGGAACGGCCGCTCCTTGCGCCAGGCCTCCTTGTCCGTGACCAGCGGGTGATTGCGGATCGCCTCGCGCAAGGTCTTCTCGTCCAGCACGTCCCAGCGCATCGGGCCGATCAGGCCCCAGGCGTTGCGGATGGTCGGCACGTAAACCGGGACGCCGCCGTTGATCATCAGGGCGCCGTGATGGGCAGCCTTGTGGTTGTTGCGGTCGAACAGCACGAGGTCGCCGTCGGTGACGAGGGCGCCGAGCGCGACCTTGTTCGAGGTCGAGGTGCCGTTGAGCACGAAATAGGTCTTCTCCGCGCCAAAAATCTGCGCGGCTTCCTTTTGCGCCTTCAGCGCCGGCCCCTCGTGGGTGAGGAGGTCGCCGAGATCGAGCACGGAATTGTCGAGGTCGTCGCGGAACACGGATTCGCCGAGATGCTCGACGAAGACCCGGCCGATCGGGCTGCGGTTGTAGAATACGCCGCCATTGTGCCCCGGGCAGGTCCAGAGCTGGTTGCCTTCCTCGGCATAGTCGACCAGGGCACCGAAGAACGGCGTCTTCAGCGTTTCGGCATATTGCTTGAGCCGGCTGATCAGATTCTTGGCGATGAAGGTCGGCGTCTCCTCGGACAGGAAGACATAGCCGTCGATGAAATCGAGCACCTCGACCGGCAGGTCCTCGAAGCGCTTGCGCCGGATCAGGAGGATGATCGGGAAATCGAGGCCGCGGCGGCGCATCAAATTGATCAGCGCCGAGGTCTTGCCCTCCAGGCCCTTCTTGCCCCAGTCCACCACCATGCAGCCGATCGCGGCGTCGGTCTGCACCGCCATCTCGGCATCCTCGAGCTTGCGCGCCCGGACCACCTCGAAGCCGGAGCGCTGGATCTCCTCGATGATCTGGTTGAAGCGGACGCCTTCGAGATCGTCGGCGTCGAACACTGGTGCGGCGAACAGGAAGTTGAAGCGCTTGAAATAGTCCATGTCGGGTCCTGAATGTGCCAGAGACACAGCTCATCGACACATTCGATGACAGCTGGATGACACTGACCCGATCCAGGCATGGCTCGGATGACAAGGCAGGTCAGCCGAGCAGCTTGTCCAGCGTGATCGGGAAGTGCCGGACACGCTTGCCGGTGGCATGATAGACGGCGTTCGCGATTGCCGCAGGCACGCCCACGATGCCGATCTCGCCGAGACCCTTGACGCCGAGCTTGTTGATTCGGTCGTCCGGCTCGTCGACGAAGATGACGTCGATGTCGTGAATATCGGCATTCACCGGGATGTGGTACTCGGCGATGTTCGCGTTCATGATGCGGCCGAAGCGGTGGTCCATGACCGTCTCCTCGTGCAGCGCCATTCCGATCCCCCAGACCACGCTGCCCATGATCTGGCTGCGGCCTGTCTTGGTATTCAGGATCCGCCCGGCCGCGACGGCGCTCACGACTCGCGTGACCCGAATGACGCCGAGTTCCTCGTCGACCTTCACCTCGGCGAAGACAGCCGAATGCGTGTTGCGGGCGTGCGACTTGTCCTCCGCGAACTGGTTGAGCTTCTGCTTCTCGATCCGCTCGAGCTTGCCGTGACGCATCACATCGGCGATCGAGACAGCGCGGCTCTTGTCGCCGGCCTTGGAAATCGTGCCGTCAACAAGAACCATTTCCGATGCATTGAGGCCGCCAAGTGGCGAGTCAGGTATCGCCTTGGCCAGACGCGCGAGCTCCTGGCGAATGTCCTCGGCCGCTCCCAAGACCGCATGTGCGCTCGAAGCGGCCATCCAGGAGCCGCCCTCGACGGGCGCTTGGGGCAGGGTTGAATCGGCAAGCTTCACGTCGATATTCCCGATCGGCAGCCCGAGGGCGTCGGCCGCGACCTGCGCCATGATGGTGTAGGTGCCGGTGCCGATATCGGACGCGGCGCAGGATACCTCGGCGTGGCCGTTGGCGGTCAGCACGATGCGCACGGCGACCGGCATCTGCAGCGCCTCCCACACCCCTGTCGCCATGCCCCAGCCGACCAGGTCCTTGCCATCGCGCATCGCACGCGGCGCGGGATTGCGGCGGGCCCAGCCGAAGGCTTCCGCGCCACGGGCGTAACATTCGCGCAGCTGCTTGCTGGTGAAGGGCAGGTCTTCGCTCTGGTCGCGATCCGAGTAGCACTTCAGGCGCAGCTCGATCGGATCGAGCTTGAGTGCGACGGCCAAGCTCGTCCATGGCGCATTCGAGTGCGCAGACGCCCGTTGCCGCGCCCGGCGCACGCATGTCGCAGGGGGTGGGGACGTCCAGGTGGACGAGCTTGTGGGAGAGGCGACTGTTGGGGCTCTTGTAGAGCTGCTGCGCCCAGCCGGTGTCATTGCGTGAGAAATCCTCGTAGCGCGAGGTGACGGCAATGGCTTCGTGCGTGACCGCATCGAGCGTGCCGTCCGACTTTGCGCCGAGCGCGACGCGCTCGATGGTCATCGGCCGGTAGCCGAGCCCATACATCTGCTGCCGCGTCAATACGACACGAACGGATCGCTTCAGCGCGAGGGCGGCAAGCGTTGCCAGCACCACCTGGTGCTGCGGCCGCAGGCCGGAGCCGAAGGCGCCGCCGACATAGGGCGAGACCACGCGGATGTCCTCCGGCTTCATGTCGAACACGCCGCAGAGATATTTATGGACGTTCTGGACGCCCTGCGTCTTGTCGTAGACCGTGAGGCTGCCGCTGCCGTCCCAGACCGCTGTCGTCGCATAGAGCTCCATCGGGTTGTGGTGCTCGGTCGGGAGGACGTAGTCGGCCTCATGGCGAACCGCTGCCCCAGCCAGCGCCGCTGCGGCGTCGCCGCGCGGCTTGTGCGGCTGGTCCACCTTGGCGGATGTGCCGCGTTCGGTTTCGAGATCGGTCGCAAACGCCTCCTGCTCGTATTCGACACGCACGCGCGTTGCCGCGAATTTGGCAGTTTCCCAGTCCTCCGCGATGACGAGCGCGATTGGCTGACCGTTGAACTTGACCCTGTCGTCGTAAAGCGGGCGGAAGGGTGAACCCTTCTCCGGCGCCACCTCGTCCTTCCAGGCCTCATCCTTGTCGGCGAGGGCCACGCGATGCGTATGCGTGAGCACGTCGACCACGCCCCTCACCTTCAGCGCGTCGCTGGTGTCGAGCCGAGCGATGCGCCCGCGCGGAACCGTGGCATCGACGATGAAGCCATGGAGGAGGCCGTCTGCCGCGAATTCGCCGGCATATTTGGCGGCGCCAGTGACTTTGGCCCGGCCATCGACGCGGGACGTTGGTGTTCCGACATAGCCGTTCATCGGTCCCTCACGCGATCTTCTTGTGAGCTTGTGACTGTGGTGTGCCGCTTGCGGCCTGCATCAGCGTACGCACGACGGCCCGGCGTGCGAGTTCGAGCTTGAAGCCGTTGTGCGAACCAGCGACCGCTCCCTGCAGCAGCAGATCGGCAGCGCGTCCAAAATGATCCGGCGTTGCCGCCTGGCCGCGCAACGCCGCTTCAGCTTCGAGCCTGCGCCACGGCTTGTGAGCCACACCGCCGAGTGCCAGGCGCGCTTCGCTGATTGCGTTGCCCTCCAGTTCGAGCGCAGCCGCGACCGAGACCAAGGCAAAGGCGTACGACAGCCGGTCACGGATCTTCAGATAGCTGTAGTTCCGGGCAAAGCCGCGCGGCGGCAGCCCGATCGCGGTGATGATCTCGCCGGTGCTGAGATTGGTATCGACGTGAGGTTTGTCGCCTGGAAGCCGATGGAAATCTGTCAGCGCGATGGTGCGCTCACCGGTGGGGCCTGCGATGTGCACCAGCGCGCCGAGCGCGGCCAGCGCCACGCTCATGTCGGATGGGTTGGTCGCGATGCAGGAATTGCTGGCGCCTAGGATCGCGTGGTTGCGGTTGAGACCGTCGATCGCCGAGCAGCCGCTGCCGGGCTCTCGCTTGTTACAAGGGGTGGTCGTATCATAGAAATAGGCGCAACGCGTTCGCTGCATCAGATTGCCGCCGACCGAAGCCATGTTGCGCAATTGCGCGGAGGCGCCGGCGAGGATGGCGCTGGCGAGCAGGGGATAGCGCTGTTCGATCAACGGATGGTAAGCAAGGTCCGAATTCGGCACCAGGGCGCCGATGCGCAGCCCCTGATCGGGTGTCTCCTCGACGTTGCGGAGCGGCAGGCGGGAGATGTCGATCAGCCGCGAGGGGCGTTCGACGTTCTCCTTCATCAGGTCGATCAGATTGGTCCCGCCGGCAATCAGTTTTGCGCCAGGATCGGCGGCCAGAAGGCGGATCGCGTCGGCGACATCGTTGGCGCGGGAATACTGAAAATTATTCATGACCGGCTCATCGCCTGCTCGATCGCAGCCACGATGTTGGGATATGCGCCGCAGCGACAAAGATTTCCGCTCATCAACTCCCGGATCTCGTCGGCATCGCGCGCCCGACCTTCGGCCAACAAGCCCGCGGCAGAGCAAATCTGTCCCGGCGTGCAATAGCCGCACTGGAAGGCATCGTGGTCGATGAAGGCCTGTTGCAGGGGATGCAACGTGCCGTCCCTGGCCAAGCCTTCGATCGTCGTGATCTCGGCGCCATCCTTCATGACCGCGAGGGTCAGGCAGGAATTGACCCGTCTTCCGTCGACCAGCAGGGTGCAAGCGCCGCATTGGCCGTGATCGCAGCCTTTCTTGGTGCCGGTCAACTCCAAGCGGTCACGCAGCGCATCGAGAAGCGTGGTCCACGGCACGACCTGAAGCGCGCGCCTTTCGCCATTGACGACGAGGTTGATCAGAATGCGCTCGGGGATCGTAGTGTCGGCCATATCCTAATTCCTTGCGGAAAGGCCGAGCTGGACAAATAGTGGAAGTGACGCAAGAATGCGCTGCCGCCGCTGGCCGATAGCGCCCAACGGATGACGCGTTGCTTGGTTCCAGACCGATTCCCCCGACCGGATAGACGAGGTCAGCGCTTCACTTCGCCGAATACCACCGTCGGCACCGCGCGGTTGACGATTTCGCGCAGGGCAAAGCTCGATTGCACGCGCGCGACGCGCGGCAGGCGGGACAGCTCGGTGCGGTGGATGCGCTCGAAATCCTGGATGTCGCGGGCAAGCACGATCAGGATGTAGTCGTCGGTTCCCGACATCAGGAAGCAGCGCACGACGGAAGGGCATTTCACCACCTCCGCCTCGAACGCCTTCAACGCGTCGTCGCTCTGGCTTTCCAGCGCGATGCGCACCAACACGGTGATGGTGAGGCCGAACTGGGCGAGATCGAGTGCGGCCTGGTAGGCCTGGATGTAGCCCTCGTCCTCCAGAGCCTTCTGCCGCCGGGCCAGCGCCGTGCTGGAGAGCCCGACCTTGTTGGCAAGCTCGGTGTGGCTGGCACGCGCATTGGTCGTGAGTTCCGCGAGGATCGCGAGGTCTTTCCGGTCGAGGGCCAATGTTTCGTTTCCAGCGTGAAAGGGCAGCTTGGCGCCGGAAACCGGCGCGCGCCTGCCGAAACTAGCGGATATTTGCACGAAACCAAACCGGTCCCGTCGCTACGATGAGGAACAGAATCAAGGCGTCGGCAAAGGAGCCCGGAAGATGCGCGTCGGTGTGCCCAAGGAGATCAAGGTGCAGGAATATCGCGTCGGGCTCACCCCGGGCGCCGTCCGTGAATATGTCGCGGCCGGGCACCAGGTCACGGTCGAGACCGGCGCCGGCGGCGGCATCGGCGCATCCGACGAGGTGTATCGGCGGGCAGGGGCCACCATTGCCGAGAGCGCCCGCGACATCTTTGCCAAGTCCGACATGATCGTGAAGGTAAAGGAGCCGCAGAAGAGCGAATGGGCCCAGCTCCGGGACGGCCAGATCCTGTTCACTTATCTTCATCTTGCGCCGGATCCGGAGCAGGCCAAGGGCCTGCTTGCCTCCGGCTGCACCGCGATCGCCTATGAAACCGTCACGGACGCGAACGGTCACCTCCCGCTGCTCGCCCCGATGAGCGAAGTCGCCGGCCGACTCGCCATCGAGGCCGCCGGCGCCGCGCTCAAGCGCTCGGCCGGCGGCCGCGGCCTGTTGCTGGGCGGCGTGCCCGGCGTGCAGCCGGCGCGCGTCGTCGTGCTCGGCGGCGGCGTGGTCGGAACGCAGGCGGCGCGCATGGCCGCAGGCCTCGGTGCCGAAGTCACCGTGATCGACCGCTCGATCCCGCGCTTGCGCCAACTGGACGATCTTTTTGCCGGACGCGTGCGTACCCGCTTCTCGACCATCGAATCGGTCGAGGACGAGGTCTTCACCGCCGACGTCGTGATCGGTGCGGTGCTGGTGCCGGGCGCCAGCGCCCCCAAGCTGGTCACGCGCGCGATGCTGAAGTCGATGCGGCCGGGTGCGGTGCTGGTCGATGTGGCGATCGACCAGGGCGGCTGCTTCGAGACTTCGCACGCGACCTCGCATACCGACCCGACCTATGAGGTGGACGGCGTCGTGCACTATTGCGTTGCCAATATGCCGGGCGCGGTGCCGGTGACGTCGAGCCAGGCGCTGAACAATGCGACACTGCCGTTCGGCCTGATGCTCGCGAACAAGGGCTTTGCCGCGGTGCTGGAAAACCCGCATTTGCGAAATGGGCTGAACGTCCATCGCGGGCGCATCACCAACAAGGCGGTGGCGGAGAGCCTCGGGCTGGAGTTTGCTCCGGTGGAGAGTGGGCTGGCGGCTTAGCGGCGCGGCGTACGCGGATGTCTCACCCTTTCCCACAAGGGGAGAGGGTGCACCGGTTCTGCCGAGCGATCAACGTTCACGCCTTCGTCAGCCTGTACTGCCGCAGATCGGGATCATGGGTCATGCGCCAATAGTCCACGAACCGCCACGGCATCGCCGAAAACACCCGACCACTCGAATTGCGATAGTAGGTGCTCATGCCAGGGTGCGTCCAGATCATCGCTTCGTGCTCGACATCGACCTTACGGACGTAGTCGTCGAGCACGTCCTGGCGGACGTCGATGGCAGCGACGTCGTGCTCGATCATTTCGGCGAGGCAGGCGGCGATGTAGCGGCTCTGGCATTCCGACTGGAAGATGACGCTGCCGCCATGCGCCGGGCCGGAGTTGGGGCCGAGCATGCAGAAGAAGTTGGGGAAATCGGGCACGGTGAGGCCGAGGAACGCGGTCGGATTGTCGTTGGCCCAGGCTTGGCGCAAATCCTTGCCGTTGCGGCCGCTGATGTTGAGGCGGGCGGCCATTTCCGTCACCTTGAAACCGGTTGCGACCACGATGATGTCGGCAGGGCGGTGATTGCCATCGGCGGTTACGATGCCGCGCTGGTCGAAATGATCGATTGCGTCGGTGACGAGCTCCACGTTCGGCCGCGTCAACGTCTTGAACCAGTTGTTGTCGAGCAGGATGCGCTTGCCGTAGGGCGGATAGGTCGGCACGCATTTCTCGATCAGGTCCGGCCGGCCCTGCAATTCCGACAGGATGAAATCGGTCAGCTCCTGGCGGTGCCGGTCGTTGCCCTTGTTGACGGCACGCTCGGGATGCGGCCAGGCCGGGTCCTTGCGCAGGAAAGGCAAGAGGCCGTCGCCATAGCGCCAGAACATGTTAAAGCGGTACCATTGCACGTAGAAAGGCAGATGCGCCAACAGCCAGCGCGCACCCTCGCTGATCGGATCGGCATAGCCCTTCACCGGCCGCGCCCATTGCGCGCTGCGCTGATAGACGGTGACCGAGGCGACGCGGCCGGCGATCGACGGCACCAGCTGCATCGACGTCGCGCCGGTGCCGATCACGGCGACATGCTTGCCGTCGATGTTGATGTCATCGGACCACAGCGCCGAATGCAGGATCGTTCCCGTGAACTTGTCCTCGCCCTCGAAGTGTGCACGGGAGGGATCGTTGAGCTGGCCGATGGCCGAGACCAGCGCGGTGGATTCGAAGGTCTCTTCGCCGCTCTCGGTCTTGAGCGTCGAGATCCAGCGCCTTTTGCCTTCGTCCCAGCGCGACGAGGTCAGCTCGGTTTTGATGCGCAGGTGCTCGCGGATGCCGTATTCGTCGGCGACCTTCTGAAGATAGCCGAGCAGTTCCTCGCGCTGGCAGAAGTAGCGGGTCCATGCATTCCCGGAGCCGAAGGAATAAGAATAGGAATGGTTCGGCGTATCGACGCCGCAGCCGGGATAGCGGTTGATCCACCAGGTGCCGCCAAGCTCGGCGTTCTTCTCGACGATGGTGTAGGGAATGCCGAGATGACCGAGCGCCACGCCGAGCGCAATGGCGCAGACGCCGGCACCGACGATCAGCACGTGCTGCTCCGCGAGCTTGTCGCTCGATGGCTGCTTGGTCCAACGCGCCTCGCGCGCAACAAACCCCATCTCCTCGCGCATCAGCGGGGCGTATTCCGGCGCGACATTCTCGCCGAGGCAGCCGCGCATCATCTTCAGCAGCAGCTCGTCGCCGGGATCAGTGATGACGGGCTTCGGCGTGCCATTGGCGAAGAGCTTCACCACCGCGGCGCGGATTTCGTCCTGGATTTCCTTGGGCACGCCTGCCTCGGGATCGGGAATGAGGCGGATGTCGCGCTTGGGCAAGTACGGCGCAGCGAGCCATTTCTCGTCGCCGGTCATATGCACCAGCACCATCAGGAGGCAGCGGATGTCGCCTTCTGCGATGGTCGAGGCAAGGTCGAGCGGCCTGTGCGGAGATTCGATGTTCATGGCGTGTCCTGGTCTCCGGAGCCGGTGAAGAGGCCGCGCGTCATTAGCTTGCGATAAGCGGAGATGACGTGCTCGGGCACAGCGGTGACGCCGCCGGCCGAGTAGGAGTAGCGGCGGCTGAGATAGCCGCGCGCACCCATCAGCATGTGGACGATCGCCTCGAACTCCTCGTCGCTGAAATCCGCGATGGCGCCGGCAAGGCGCGCACGGCGGAGGATGCGGACATAGGCGACCGAGATGTTGTCGAGATGTTTCTGGTAACCGATGGGTGCGAAGAATTCGGCCTCGTTGAGGATGCGCAAAAATTCCGGCACCTCGCGGATGAAGTCGAAGAAGGCGGCGAAACGCTCGATCTCCTGCCGCGCCGCATCCGCCGTGCCGGTGCGTACGCGGATGAACTCGACCATGTCGAGGCCGATCTTGGGCAGCAGCTGGTCGAGCAGCTCCTGGCGGTTCTCGAAATGATTGTAGAAGGTGCCCTGCGCGACGCCGGCCTGTTCGGTGATGCGGGCGACGGAGGCTTCGGCATAGCCATGCTTGCCGACGACCTTGGTGGCGGCCTCGAAGATCTTCTGCTTGGTCCAGGCGTTGCGCTCGATGCGGTTGAGCTTTGTGACTTTCGCGGTGGCTGGGCCTTGCGTCATGCCACGGTCTCCAGTTCGGCGCGCAGCACGCGCTTGAGAATTTTTCCAGATGGATTGCGCGGGAGGCTGTCGCGGATGATCAGCTCTTTCGGCACCTTGAAGCTCGCGAGCCGCGCGCGGCAATGCTCGGTGAGGGCAGGGAGCTCGAGCCTGGCGCCCTCGGTCAGCACGACGATCGCGACCGGCCGTTCACCCCAGCGTGCGTCGCGCAGGCCGATCACCGCGACCTCGCGCACCCCAGGCAATTCATAGATGACGCGCTCGACCTCGGAGGAGGCGATGTTCTCGCCGCCGGAGATGATCATGTCCTTCTTGCGGTCGGTCAGATACAGGAAGCCATCCTCATCGAGATAACCGACGTCGCCGCTGCGGAACCAGTCGCCGAAGAAGGCGGACGCCGTCTTGTCCGGATCCTTCCAGTAGCCGCGCGTGATCTTCGGTCCGCGCAGGCAGATCTCGCCGTTAACGTTCGCCGGCACGGCCTTGCCGTCCTCGTCGCGGATCTCGATCTCGACATGGGCAATCGCACGCCCGGTCGAGCCGATCTTCTCGATCTCGCGGCCGGCCTCCATGAAGGTGTCGCCGCCGACGGTTTCGGTGAGGCCATAGGCATCGATATAGCGCGCGTTGCGGAAATATTCGGCGAAGGCGCGGATGCGCAGCTCCGGCGTTTTCTCGCCGCCGCCGATGGCCCATTGCAGGCTGGAGACGTCGTAGCGCTCGCGCGTCGGGCAGGTGAGCATCGCGCTGGTCATCACAGGTGCGAACCAGGCTGCGTTGAGCTTGTCCTCGGCGATCGCTGCAAGCGCCGTCTCCGGCTCGAAATTGCGTTCGATGCGAATGAAGCCGCCGTGCCAGAGCACCGCGAGGCCGGGAAGGTCGAGCGCGCCGACGTGATAGAGTGGGCCGACGACGAGAAGGCGGGTCTCGGCGCTGAGGCCGAGCGCGATCGTCTGGTCGGCGGACTTCCAGTAGAAATTATCGTAAGACAGCATCACGCCCTTGGGGCGGTCGGTCGTGCCCGAGGTATACATCAGCCGCATCAGGTCCGATGGTGCGCGGACATGCATCGGCGCGGGCAGCGCATCGCCAGCAAGACGCGCAAGGCTCTGCTGCGCGGCCTCGTCGAGCACGACAACCTCTTTGCCCGCGGCATTCGCAGCCAATTCCTCGTCGACGATCAGAAGCCGTGCGCCGGCATTGCCGGTGATGTAGCCGACCTCGTCGCGGGAGAGGCGGAAGTTGATCGGCAAGAACACCGCGCCGAGATGGCTGGTGGCGAAGACGAGCTCCAGGAAAGCCGCACTGTTCTTCATCAGCACGGTCACGACATCGCCGGCGCCGATGCCCTGCGCGGCCAGCCAGCCCGCCACCGTTCGGACACGCGCATCGAACGCCGCGTAGGAAATCTCCTCGCCGCGATATTTCAGCGCGGGCCGGTCCGGCGTGCGCCGGGCATGAAAGGCGATGAAACTCGAAAGATTGATCATTTGCGGACTTTTGGGCCGTTTGTCGGCCGCACTTCCTCCTACAATGAATTCTGACTCGTAATTCATCTTCGGCTTGACGTCACCCCCCACCCTCTGAAATCCTCCGGAATACGGAGACGACACGATCTCCGACAGGGATTTGAAACGCCGACCCGACAGAGGGAGGGAAAAATGACGAGGACCCGCACGCCGGGCATCAGCCGCCGTTCAACGCTGGCGCTGATGGGCGCCGGTGCGATGAGTGTTGCCGCGCCTTGGGTGGCGCGTGCGCAAGCCAAGACCATCAAGATCGGTATGCCGACGATCCTGTCGGGCCGCGTGGCCCAGCTCGGCACGTCCTCGCGCAATGCGGTGATGCTCGAGGTCGAGAAGGTCAACGTCGCCGGCGGCCTGGCCGGCCGGCAGATCGAGATGGTGATCCGCGATTCCAAGGGCCAGCCGCAGGAAGCCGCCCGCGTCGCGCGCGAGCTCGTGAATACCGATGGCTGTGAGCTGCTGATCGACGCCGAAGCCTCGTCTGGCGCCTTCGCGGTGCATGAGGTTGCACGCGATCTCGGCGTGTTCTGCATCCACACCAATTCGGAAACTTCGTCGCTGACTGCGGACCCGAAGCAGCACATTCCCAATGCCTTCCGCACTGCGCGACAGGGCGTGCACGATTCCATCATCGGCGGCAGCTATGCCGCGGCGATCGCCAAGACCAAGGGTCTGAAGAAATGGGCGACCTGCTCGCCCGATTATGCTTATGGCCGCGACACAACGGCGGAGTTCACGCTGTACCTGAAGCGCTTCGCGCCCGAGGTCGAGATCATCAGCGAGTCCTGGCCCAAGCTGTTCCAGCCCGACTACACCGAGGTGGTGACGAAGATCCTTCAGGCCAAACCCCAGGCGCTTTATTCCTGCCTGTGGGGCGGCGATCTCACCTCCTATATCGATCAGGCCAACATCTACGCGATGTTCGGCCAGTTGGAGGTGTTCGCGGTCAACATGGCCGACTACACCGCGCTCACTGTCGTGAAGAACCTGCCCAAGGGCATCCACTCCGGCAACCGCTACATTAAGACCTTCCCGACCACGCCGGAGAATGCCGCCTGGGGCGACGCCTACAAGGCGAAGTACAACGAATATCCGACCAACTGGTCGTGGGAGAACGCCACCGCCATCATGCTGATGGCGGAAGCCGCGAAGAAGGCGAACTCCGCCGACGGCAAGAAGATCGCGGAGGCGTTGAAGGGCCTCACCATCAAGTGCCCGTTCGGTGCCGACGGCACCGTGACGATGCGCGGCGACGACCACACCCTGGTCGGCTACGCCATCGGCTGGGGCACCACGATCCCGCAGGAGCCATATGTGCCGGAGGTCAAGGCGGGCGACTGGAAGACGATCTTCGAGCTGGAGGCCGAGTGGAAGAAGAGCAAGGGCTACACCTGATCTGATGTGCGGCGGAGACGGGCGACCGTCTTCGCCGTTTCGTTTGATTTTTCGCGCCGTGTCAGGCGCCCGATAATGAAAGTGCTCTCGTGGATTTCGACGCGCTTGCCGGCTGCCTCTCCAGTTCCGCCTGCCTGGTGACGCAAACCACCAGCGGCCTCATCATCGGCATGCTGCTGTTTCTCGTGGCGGTCGGGCTGACGCTGATCTTCGGCGTGCTCAAGGTGGTCAATTTCAGCCACGGCGCCTTCTACATGTTTGGCGCCTATTTCGCGATGACCGCCTATCAGCTCACCGGCAGTTTCGCGCTGGCGATGCTGGCGGGCGCTGCCGGCACCGCTATTCTCGGCCTGATCTTCGAGCGCGTCTTCATGAGCCGCGTCTATGGCGCCGACGTCTTGATGCAGCTCCTGGTCTGCTACGCCTTCGTGCTGATTTTCGACGATGTCGTGCGCCTGATCTGGGGGCCGGAATTCAAGTCGATGGGCATGCCGTCCGCGTTCCAGGTGATGCCGCTGTTCATCGCCGGAGGCGTGGTGCCGCCTTATTACCTGCTGCTGATCGGCGTCGCGCTTGTCGCGGCCATTGTGCTCGGCATCGGGCTGTCGCGCAGCCGGATCGGCAAGGTGATCCGCGCCGCCGCGCAGAATCCCGGCATGGTGTCCGCGCTCGGCATCAACACCGGCTTGATCTATGGCGGCGTGTTCGCGCTCGGCGGCATGCTGGCGGGGCTCGCGGGTGCACTCGCCGCACCGGTGCGTTCGCTGACGCCCGGCATGGGATTTTCGGTGCTGATCGAATCCTTCATCGTCACCGTGATCGGCGGCATGGGCTCGATCCTGGGCGCCCTGATCGGCGCGCTGCTGCTCGGCCTGATCCGCTCGTTCGGCTCGCTCGGCTTTCCCCTGTTCACCGAAGGCCTGATGTATCTGTTCATGGTGATCGTGCTGGTCTCGAAACCCACCGGCCTGTTCGGCAAGGAGGCGGCATGACCGAGCTGGAGGCCGGACGTGCGCAAGGGCTGGCACCCGTGCGCGGTGGCTCGGTGCTGCAACGTTATCGCGACGTCCTGATCGCGCTGGTCGCCTTTGCCGTGCTGGCGAGCCTACCGCTGTTGACGGGCAGCAAGGCGCTGCTCGATTTCGTCATCCGCTGCTCCGCCTACGGGCTGTTCGCGACCTCGCTCAACCTACTGGTCGGCTACACCGGCCTGACCTCGTTCGGCCATGGCATGTTCTTCGGCCTTGGCGCTTACAGTTTCGGCCTGATCATGCAGAAGCTCGGGGTGCCCATTCCGGTCGCCTTCGTGGCGACGCTGGCGATCACGGCGCTCGTTGCGGCTGTCATCGGCGCCATCTGCGTGCGGCTGAAGGAGATCTATTTCGCCTTCGTCACGCTCGCCTTCCAGATGCTGATCCACTCGTCCATCCTGTCCTGGGCTTCCTTCACCGGCGGCGACCAAGGCCTGCGCGGCGGCATTCCGCGACCGGTCTTTCTCGGCATTGATCTCGCCAACCACGTCCATCTCTACATCACCAGTTGCGCGCTGTTGATCCTCGGACTGCTCGGGATGCGCCAGATCGCGCAATCGCCGTTCGGCTACACGTTGCGGATGATCCGCGACAATGCCGCGCGCGCGAGCTTTCTCGGTATCGACGTCTGGCGCGCCAAGCTCACCGTGTTCGTGCTGGCAGCGCTGTTCGCGGCGATGGGCGGCATGGTGATGGCGCTGTTCGTCTCCGGGGCCTATCCGGAATTCGCCTATTGGACCATCTCGGGTGAGGGCATCTTCATCAACACGCTCGGCGGTGTCTCAACCTTCCTCGGGCCGATGGTCGGCACCGTGCTCTTGCTGCTGCTCAACGACACCGTGACGCGGTTCACCGAGTACCATGGCATCGTGCTCGGCGTTGTCATCCTGTTCTTCGCGCTGGGCCTGCGCAAAGGCCTGCTGGATTTCGTCGCGGAATGGTTTTCGCAGCGGCGCGACGCAGGCGAGGGCCGCTAGCGATGCTGGAGATCCGCAACCTCGCAAAGTCCTTTGGCGGCGTGAAGGCAACCAACGACGTCTCGTTGGATTTCCCCGACGGCTCGCTCACCGCGGTGATTGGTCCGAACGGCGCCGGCAAGAGCACCTTCTTCAATCTGATCACCGGCGCGTTGAAGCCTGACACCGGCCAGGTGCTGCTCGACGGAGTCGATCTCGCCGGCCGCTCGCCGCCGGAGATCGTCCGGCACGGCATCGGCCGCGCCTTCCAGGTTGCGAGCATCTTCAAGTCGCTGACGGTGCAGGAAACAATGCTCGCTGCGGTCAGTGCCGACCAGCGCAGCTCGGCGGTGCTGCACAAGCGCTTTCCGTTGGCGGAGACGCGCGACCGCGCCGAGCACGTGATGGAGCTGCTCGGCCTTGCGGGCAAACGCCATCGCACCGCCGCGACACTGTCGCATGGCGATCAGAAGCTGCTCGATATTGCCCTTGCGCTGGTGCTCGAACCAAAAGTGCTGCTGCTGGACGAGCCGACCGCCGGAATGGGCCCCGAAGAGCGCTGGCGCATGATCGACAAGGTGCGCGAGCTCTGGGAGACCCAGAAGATCACCGTCGTCTTCATCGAGCACGACATGGACATCGTGTTCAAGATCGCGCCCAAAATCGTCGTGCTCTGCTATGGCCGCATTCTTGCGACCGGCACGCCCGAGGAGATCCGCAACAACAGCGCCGTGATCGAGGCCTATCTTGGCACCGAGCATGCGGGAGCGACCGCATGAGTTCTGTCGTCATCGAAGTCGTCGATCTCGACGTCTATTACGGCACCAGCCAGATCCTGTTCGGCGTCGGCCTCTCGGTGCGGCAGGGCGAGACCATGGCGCTGCTGGGCCGCAACGGCGCCGGCAAGTCCACGACCATGAAGGCGATCATGGGGCTGGCGCCGCCGCGGCGCGGCAGGGTGAGCCTCCGCGGCTCGGTGATCTCCGGCTGGAAGCCGCACCATATCGCGCGTGCCGGCCTCGGCTTCGTGCCGGAGGACCGCCAGATCTTTCCGGAGCATACCGTCGAGGACAATCTCGTGATCGGAAAGAAGAAGGGGCCGGAGGGCCAGGACGAATGGCCGATCAAGCGCATCTATGAGGTGTTCCCGCTGCTGGAGCCGCTGCGCCATCGCATTGGAGGGCGTCTTTCGGGCGGCGAGCAGCAGATGCTGGCCATCGCGCGCACGCTGATGGGCAATCCGGCGCTGTTGCTGCTGGACGAGCCGAGCGAGGGGCTCGCGCCGATCATCGTGCAGCGGATCGGCGAGCTGTTGCGGCAGCTTCGAAGCATCGGATCGACCGTGCTGATCGCCGAGCAGAACATGCATTTCTGCCTGGGGCTCGCGAGCCACGCCACGATCATCGACAAGGGCCAGATCGTCTACGCCGCCGGAATCGACGAGCTGAAAGCCAATGAGGCGATCCGCCGGCGTTATCTGGCCCTTTGAGCCGGGCGGGCGGTGCCCGAATAGGCCCGAAGAAGAAAATGGTTGTCCGGGGTCATTCCGGCGGAAGGAGTTTCCCCGCGGGGGACCAAAAAAGCCAATCGCTTCCATTGCTGTTTGGGGTCGAAAAGACGACATTTCAGCCACGAATTGATGGATTGGCCTGCTATGGAACGCACTGGATTTGAGCCCTTCGGCGAGCAATTGGTGTCCGCAACGGATGCCCAGCCGAAGTCGCGCGCGTCAAAGCTCCTGTTGCGGGTGGGCACCGGCCTGTTCTGGTCGCTCGTGGCCGGAATTGTGCTCGCGCGTGCAGCGTTCTTCGAACCCGGCGTCTACGACGGGTTCAGCCGTGTGGCCTCGCTCGCCAAGAGCCTGATCTTCTGAGGCCGTTTATTCCGGGTTGAGGACAGAACTTCCCTCGGCCCTGATATGTCGAAAACTTATTCCCCATTGAGCTGGCGCTGCGTATAAATCTTTCTCCCCTGGGAGAGATTTGTGTCGCAGAATCAAGCATCCAGCCCGGCCGATGCCAAGCCGGCCACCGCCGCGAGCCGTATTTTCGCGCTGATTCCAGGCATCCTCCTCTGTATCGCCGTCGCCGGTGTCTCGGCCCTGCTAGAAAGGGCTGAGCTCGGGGTGTTCGAGCATCCCTACGTCGAGGCGCTGGTGATGGCGATCCTGCTCGGGATGGCCCTGCGCAGCTTCTGGAAACCCGCGCCGCGCTGGCAGGCCGGCATCGCCTTCAGCGCGAAACAGCTGCTCGAAGTCGCGGTCATGCTGCTGGGCGCCTCGATCAGCTTCGCCGCCATCGCGGCTTCCGGCGTCGCGCTGCTGGCGTCGATCGCAGCCGTCGTGGTGATTGCACTCTGCGTGTCCTTTGGCATCAGCCGGATGCTGGGCCTGTCGACGCGGCTGTCGATCCTGATCGCCTGCGGCAACTCGATCTGCGGCAATTCGGCGATCGCCGCCGTGGCGCCGATTATCGGCGCCAACAATGACGAGATCGCATCCTCGATCTCCTTCACCGCGATCCTTGGCGTGATGATGGTGCTCGGCCTGCCGCTGCTGATTCCGCTGTTGCAATTGTCTGCCACGCAATACGGCATCCTCGCCGGCCTCACGGTCTATGCGGTGCCGCAGGTGCTGGCCGCGACGGTCCCGGCCGGGCTCGTCTCGACGCAGATCGGCACGCTCGTGAAGCTGATGCGTGTGCTGATGCTCGGGCCGGTCGTCGTCGGCCTGTCGCTGGTTGCCTCGCGCTGGCAGAGCGATGCCAAGAAGACCAGCGTCGGCTTCTTCCGCCTCGTGCCCTGGTTCATCCTCGGCTTTCTGGCGCTGGCGACCTTGCGTTCCCTCGAGATCGTGCCGGGGACGGTGGTTGGGCCGGTGACCAAGATCACGAGTTTTCTCACTGTGGTGTCGATGGCGGCCCTCGGACTCGGCGTCGACGTGCGCGTGCTCGCCAATGTCGGCGGGCGGGTGACGGCCGCGGTGACGCTGTCGCTGATGCTGCTGCTCGGAATCAGCATCGCACTGGTGCATTGGTTCAAGTGAAGGGCGCGCTCTCTGGACTTCCCCCGCCAGACGTTTATTGCTCTTCGCCAATATGATCGGCTGTGGCTGATCCGAGAAACAGTGAGGGCGCGGCCATGACGATATTGACGGTGAAAGACCTTCTCCCCGAGGACGGAACACGCGGCACACTCGCCGGCCGCGTCTGGCTGCCGCAGGCGAACGGTCCGGCCGTGGTCGCCGTCCGTGGCGATGGCGTGTTCGACGTCACCGCAAGATTTCCGACCATCAGCGCGCTCTGCGAAGAGGACAACCCAGCCAAGGCGCTGAGCCTGACCAAGGGCGAGCGCATCGGCGATCTCGACGCCATCGTGGCCAACACGGCGCCGGACCAGCGCGATCGCCAAAAGCCGTGGCTGCTTGCGCCCGTGGACCTGCAGACGCTGAAAGCTGCTGGCGTGACTTTCGCCATCTCGATGCTGGAGCGCGTGATTGAGGAGCGGGCGAAGGGCAATCCCGCCTCGGCCGAAGCGATCCGCAAGGAGGTGACGCGGCTGATCGGCGACGATTTGTCAAAGCTCAAGCCGGGCTCCGACCAGGCGATGCATCTGAAGCAGGTGCTGATCGATCAGAACGCCTGGAGCCAATATCTCGAGGTTGGCATCGGTCCCGATGCCGAAGTCTTCACCAAGGCGCCGACCATGTCCTCGGTCGGGACCGGCATGGATGCCGGCCTGCATCCGAAATCGACCTGGAACAACCCGGAGCCGGAGCTCGTGCTGTTCGTGTCGAGCCGCGGCAAGATCGTCGGCGGCGCACTCGGCAACGACGTGAATCTGCGCGACTTCGAAGGACGCTCCGCGCTGCTGCTGTCGAAGGCCAAGGACAACAACGCCTCCTGCGCGATCGGACCGCTGCTGCGCCTGTTCGACGACAGCTTTACGCTCGACGATGCGCGCAAGCTCGACATCAGCCTGAACGTGAAGGGAGCGGACGGCTTCATTCTCGACGGCCATTCCTCGATCAGCAAGATCAGCCGTGATCCGACCGATCTGGTCGAGCAGACCATCGGCAAGGTGCATCAATACCCTGATGGCTTCGTGCTGTTCCTCGGCACGATGTTCGCGCCAGTCAAGGATCGCGATGCGCCGGGGCAGGGGTTCACCCACAAGCGCGACGACATCGTCACGATCGCAGCGCCGCAACTCGGCAAGCTCGTCAACCGGATGCGCACCAGCGACGAGTGCGAGCCCTGGACCTTCGGCATCGGTGCGCTGATGAAGAACCTGGCGCAGCGGAAGCTGATTTAGCGCTTCACGTCTCGCAGCTGACCTCCTAAGCGAACGTCTATGGGGCCGTCATGCCCGGGCTTGTCCCGGGCATCGACGTTCTTCGTCATGCGAGATGAGGCGTGGATGGCCCGGACAAGCCCGGCCATGACGGTGTCCGCGGGTGGATCCAACCACAAACTTCCTTCATCTTCCCGTTGCATCGGTGGAACAAAATCGCGCTTGGCGTGTCTTAGAACCGCTTGCCGCCGCTCGGGCGCGTTTTCCTTCAAATAGTCAAATAATATGACTAGTCGGAACCCTTCTTCCGTGAAATAGTCCCTCCCGCCGCCTCAAAGGCCGGCCTGCGGGTGCCATGCTACCAATCGGCGCCCCGGATAACATCTTGGGAGACTCGCCTGATGATCCTCAAAGCCCTCTTTGCGGCCAGCGCCACGGCCGCCTTGCTGCTCGCGCTGCCGGCGAATGCCGCCGAGCTCACCATCGGCTTCTCGCAGATCGGATCGGAATCCGGCTGGCGCGCCGCCGAGACGTCGGTCTCCAAGCAGGAGGCCGCCAAGCGCAAAGTCAATCTCAAGATCGCCGACGCGCAGCAGAAGCAGGAGAACCAGATCAAGGCGATCCGCTCCTTCATCGCGCAGAACGTCGATGCGATCTTCCTCGCGCCCGTGGTCTCGACCGGCTGGGACTCGGTGCTGAAGGAGGCCAAGGAAGCCAAGATCCCGGTCGTGCTGCTCGACCGCGACATCGATCCCTCCGGCAAGGAGCTCTATCTCACCGCCGTAACCTCGGACAGCGTGCATGAGGGCGAGGTCGCCGGCGACTGGCTGGCCAAGACGGTCGGCGCCAAGGCCTGCAACATCGTCGAGCTGCAGGGCACGGTCGGCGCCAGCGTCGCCACCAACCGCAAGAAAGGCTTCGACACCGCCATCGCCAAGCACGCGAACCTGAAGGTGGTGCGCAGCCAGACCGGCGACTTCACCCGCGCCAAGGGCAAGGAGGTAATGGAAAGCTTCATCAAGGCCGAAGGCGGCGGCAAGAACATCTGCGCGGTCTACGCCCACAACGACGACATGATGGTGGGCGCGATTCAGGCGATGAAGGAAGCCGGCCTCAAGCCTGGCAAGGACATCCTCACCGTTTCGATCGACGCGGTCCCCGATATCTTCAAGGCGATGGTTGCCGGCGAAGCGAACGCCACGGTGGAGTTGACGCCGAACATGGCGGGCCCGGCGCTCGATGCCGTCGCAGCCTTCAAGGGCAAGGGCACGGTTCCGCCGAAGTGGATCCAGACCGAGTCCAAGCTCTATACCGCCGCCGACGATCCGCAGAAGATCTACGACAGCAAGAAGGGCCTCGGTTATTGAGGGGGGCTCCGCGCCGGACCGCCTCCAGTGGTCCGGCGATCCCCCTTCGAAACCGCTGCACGAACGGCTAGGCTGGGTGTCCGCTTCAATGGCGGGCACCCGTGGGAGTGAATTTGCCATGCAGAACAGCCCCGATCCTGCTCTGCCCCTTCTTGAGGTGCGCGGGATCAGCAAAAGCTTTGGCGCTGTGCGCGCGCTGCAGGAGGTCGACTTCACGCTGCGCGCCGGCGAGATCCATGCGCTGCTCGGCGAGAACGGCGCCGGCAAGTCCACGCTGATCAAGGTCGTCACCGGCGTATTCCCGCGTGATGCCGGCATCGTCAGGATCGGCGGTGAAGAGGTCGCGCCGCGCTCGGCCAAGGCAGCGCTGGCAGCGGGCATTGCCACCGTCTACCAGGAAGTCAACCTGCTGCCGAACCTGTCGGTGGCGCAGAACCTGTTCCTCGATCGCCAGCCGATGCGCTTCGGCATCGTGCGCGAGGGCGAGATGCGCCGCCGCGCCAAGGCGCTGCTTGCGGAGTTTGGCCTCGACATCGACGTTGCCGCGCCGCTCAGCAGCTATTCGGTCGCTGTGCAGCACGTCACCGCGATCGCCCGCGCCGTCGATCTCTCCGCGCGCGTGCTGATCCTGGACGAGCCCACCGCAAGCCTCGACCGCCACGAGGTCGAGATCCTGTTCGGCATCATGCGCCAGCTTGCCAAGCGCGGCATCGGCATCGTCTTCGTCAGTCATTTTCTCGATCAGGTCTATGAGATCTCCGATCGCATCACGGTGCTGCGTAACGGCCGCCTCGTTGGGGAGCGCGAGACCGCCTCGCTGCCCCGGCTCGAGCTGATCCGGCTGATGCTCGGCCGCGAATTGGCCGAAACCACCGGCGCGCGCGCATCAGTGGGCGAGCACAAGGTGCGCGAGGTCTGCGCGAGTTTCGAGAATTACGGCAAGGCCGGCTATGTCGCGCCGTTCAATCTCGAGCTGCGCCATGGCGAGGTCGTCGGTCTCGCCGGCCTCCTCGGCTCGGGCCGGACCGAGACGGCGCGGCTGGTGTTCGGCGCCGAGCGCGCCGATGGCGGGAAGGCGAGGGTGGAGGGTGCGCCGGTGCGGCTGCAGTCGCCCCGCGACGGCGTCCGCCACGGCTTTGGCTATTGCCCGGAGGAGCGCAAGACCGACGGCATCGTCGCCGAGCTCACCGTGCGCGAGAACATCGTGCTCGCGCTCCAGGCCAAGCGCGGCCTGCATCGGCCGCTGTCGCGCCGCGAGCAGGACGAGCTCGCGCGCCGCTACGTCAAGATCCTCGACATCCGCCCGCCCGATCCGGAGCGCCCCGTGGGCCTGCTCTCCGGCGGCAACCAGCAAAAGGTGTTGCTGGCGCGTTGGCTCGCGACCTCGCCGCGGCTTCTCGTGCTGGACGAGCCGACCCGCGGCATCGATGTCGGCGCGCATGCCGAAATCATCCGCCTGATCCGCGAGCTCTGCGACGACGGGCTTTCGCTGCTCGTGATCTCCTCCGAGCTCGACGAGATCGTGACCTATTCGGACCGCGTCGTCGTGCTGCGCGACCGCGCCCATATCGAGGAGCTCGCGGGCGAGGCGATCGACGTCGGCAACATTCTCGCCGCCATTGCCGCCGATAGCGTCGCTGTTGCGCTTGAGGCCCACACATGACAGCGCTGCTGCCGCGCCGCGGCCTTGCCCAGATCCTGGCGCTGATCGTCATCCTCGCGCTCGATCGCGTGGTGTCGCCGCAATTCTTCGACCTGCGCCTGCAGGACGGCCGGCTGTTCGGCAGCCTGATCGACGTGCTCAACCGCGGCACGCCGGTGGCGCTGCTCTCGCTCGGCATGGTGCTGGTGATCGCGACGCGTGGCATCGATCTCTCGGTCGGCGCCGTCATGGCGATCTGCGGCGCGATCGCAGCGAGCCTCGCCGACACTCACAGTCTGGCCGTCGTGCTGGCGGCAGCACTCGGCGCGGGCTTGATTTGCGGCCTGTGGAACGGCTTCCTCGTCGCGGTGCTCGGCATGCAGCCGATCGTGGCGACGTTGATTTTGATGGTGGCGGGACGCGGCATCGCCCAGCTCATCACCGAGGGACGCATCGTGACGTTCTCCTCGCCGGATCTGGTCTGGCTCGGAAATGGCTCGGTGCTCGGACTGCCGGTGCCGGTGGTGATTGCCTTGGGCATGCTCATCCTGACCGGCGCGGTGGTGCGGGGCTCCGCGCTCGGCCTCCTGATCGAGGCGACCGGCGGCAATGCGCGCGCGAGCGAGCTTGCCGGTGTCGGCACCCGTGCGATGATCCTGTCGGTCTATGTCTGGTGCGGCGTCTGCGCCGCGCTGGCCGGCGTGATCGCGGCGGCCGACATCATGGGAGCGGACGCGAACAATGCCGGCCTCTGGCTCGAGCTCGATGCCATTCTGGCCGTGGTGATCGGCGGCACCTCGTTGTTCGGCGGCCGCTTCAGCCTCTTGCTGGCCGTCCTCGGTGCGCTGATTATCCAGACCATGAACACCGGCATCCTTTTGTCCGGCTATCCGCCGGAGTTCAACCTGCTGGTCAAGGCGGTGGTGGTGCTCACGGTGCTGTTGCTGCAATCGCCCAAGTTGACCGGATTTGCCGGCATCGCCGCGCGGCTGCGGAGGACGAAAGCATGAGAGGTCTGCCGCCTGCCCTCATCACGGCGATCGTGCTGGTCGCGGGCTTCGCCGCCTGCGCGGTGCAGTTTCCCAACATCGCCTCGACCCGCGTCGTCGGCAATCTCCTCACCGACAACGCTTTCCTCGGCATCGTCGCGGCCGGCATGACCTTCGTCATCATCTCCGGCGGCATCGATCTCTCGGTCGGCTCCGTGATCGGCTTCACCACCGTCTTTGTTGCGCTCGCGATCGAGCGCTGGGGCATGCCGCCGCTGGTTGCTTTCGTCGTCGTCATCGCACTCTCGGCGGCCTTCGGTGCGGCGATGGGCGCGGTGATCCATGTCTTTGATTTGCCACCCTTCATCGTGACGCTCGCCGGCATGTTCCTGGCGCGCGGAGCGAGCTTTCTGCTCTCCACCGAATCCATACCGATCACCGCGCCGATCTATTCCACCGTGTCGGACTTCGCCTTGCGATTGCCGGGTGGCGGGCGGTTGACGGCGATTGCGATCATCATGCTCGCGATCGTGATCGGCGGAGCCTTGCTGCTGCATCTCACCCGGTTCGGCGCCAATGTCTATGCGCTCGGCGGCAGCCGGACGACAGCGAGCCTGATGGGGGTTGCGGTCGGCAAGATGACGGTGAAGATCTATATGCTGTCGGGCCTGCTCGCAGGCATCGCCGGCATCGTCTTCTCGTTCTACACCAGCGCTGGCTATTCGCTTTCCGCCGTCGGCGTCGAGCTCGACACCATCGCGGCCGTCGTGATCGGCGGCACGCTGCTCACGGGCGGGCAGGGCTCGGTGATCGGTACTTTCCTCGGCGTGCTGATCCAGGGTCTGATCCAGACCTACATCAATTTCGACGGCACGCTGTCGAGTTGGTGGACCAAGATCGCGACCGGCATGTTGCTGTTCGCCTTCATTGCTTTGCAGCAGGGACTGGTCGCGCTCGCGCGCCGGCCGCTGGCGAAGAGCGCAGGAGCCGCCACATGACATCGCGCATCGTCGTCATCCCGACGCGGCGGGCTCACTCCAACCATGCGGAGGTCGCCCGCTCGATCGGCGTCGACATCATCGCCGGCCGCTACGCGGAAGGGACGCGCCTGCCTGGTGATGCCGAGATGATCGCGATGTTCGGCGTGTCGCGGCCGGTGCTGCGGGAGAGCGTGAAGACCCTGGTCGCCAAGGGCCTGCTGACCACCAAGGCGCGCGTCGGCACCGTCGTACGCGAACGCGCCGCCTGGAACATGTTCGACGCCGACGTGCTGGCCTGGCATCTGGACGCCGGTATCGACAAGCGTTTCCTCAATGACCTCGCCGAGATCCGTCTCGCGGTCGAGCCGCGCGCGGCCATGCTGGCGGCCAAGCAGCGGTCGGAGGAGGATCTGGCCGAACTTCGGCGCAGCATGGAGCGCATGCGGCTCGAAGCGTCCGATTCGGTCGGCTTTGCCGATGCCGACCTCGCACTTCACGTCGCCGTGGCGCGCGCCTCCGGCAACCTGTTCATGCGCTCGATCGGCCACGTCATCGAGGCCGCGCTTCGCGCCTCGTTCCTGCTGAGCGCGCCGGTCGAATTGGAAGACCGCGACACGGTGTTGCTCTGGCACCAGAAGATCGTCGATGCGATTGCGGCCGGCGATGCGGAGGCCGCCTCTGAGGCGATGATTTTCGTCATTCACAACGGCATGCATCGCCATGAGGGCACGGTCATCGAGACCGCACCGGCCTCCGTGGAATCTGGAGAGGGATCGTGACGGAACTCCGCATTGCCATCGTCGGCTTCGGCAAGATCGCGCGTGACCAGCATGTCGGCGCAATCGCCGCCGTGCCGGGCGCGGGGCTGGCGGCGATTGCCAGCCGTAACGCCTCGCTGCCGGGACTGCCGCATTTCGCCACCATCGAGGAGCTGCTGGAAAAGGGACCGCCGATCGATGCGGTCTCGCTCTGCACGCCGCCGCAGGTGCGTCGCGCGCAGGCTGCCGCGGCGCTCGCCGCCGGCAAGCATGTCATGCTGGAGAAGCCGCCGGGTATCGGTGTCGCCGAGCTCGATCCGCTGATCGCGATGGCGGCGGAGGCAAAGCGAACGCTGTTTGCGACCTGGCATTCACGCCATGCGCCGGCGGTCGAGCCTGCGCGGCAATGGCTCACTGAGCGTCGCATCAAGTCGGTGCACATCAGCTGGAAGGAAGATGTCCGCGTCTGGCATCCCGGGCAGGGCTGGATCTGGGAGCCGGGCGGCCTCGGCGTGTTCGACCCCGGCATCAACGCGCTGTCGATCCTGACCAGGATCCTGCCGAAACCCGTGTTCGTCACCGCGGCTGAGCTGGCGTTTCCCGCCAATTGCCAGGCACCGATTGCGGCGAACCTGACGCTGACCGACATCGATGGCCTTGCTGTCACCGCCGAGTTCGATTTCCGCCAGACCGGACCGCAGAGCTGGGATATCGTCGTCGAAACGGACCAGGGCCGGATGACTTTGTCCAGCGGTGGCGCGCGGATGGAGGTCGACGGCAAGGTGCTTGCCGAGGCGCCCGATGAGGAATATCGCGGACTCTACCGGCGCTTCGTCGAGCTCGCGGCGACCGGCGCAAGCGACGTCGATCTGACGCCGCTTCGCCTCGTCGCCGACGCCTTCCTGCTCGGCAGGCGCACCGTGGTCGAACCGTTTGTGGATTAGACATGGCCGCATCAAAAATCACAAAAGACATCTTCGGAACACTGCCTGACGGCCGCGAAGTCGAGCGCATCGTGCTGCGCGGCGAGGACGGCTTCGAGGCGCGCATCATCACCCACGGCGCGGTGATCCAGGCGCTGATTGCGCCGGATGCGAAGGGCGGTCACGACGATGTCGTGCTCGGCCATGATGCGTTCGCCGGCTATCTCGCGGAGCGAAAGTTCCTTGGGGCCACCGTCGGCCGCTACGCCAACCGCATTGCCAACGGACAGTTCTCGCTCGACGGTGAAACGGTGCAGCTCCCGGTTAACAACGGCCCGAACGCGCTGCACGGCGGCCTCGATGGATTTGACCGCAAGCTCTGGCAGATTGCGGAGATCGACGACGGCGCCGAGCCCGCGGTGACACTCACCTACACGAGCCCGCACGGCGAGGAGAATTATCCCGGCCAGCTCGATGTCCGCCTGACCTATCGCGTCACCGGCCCGACCGAATTGTCGTTGAGCATGGAGGCGCGGACCGACCGTCCCACCATCGTCAACCTCACCAACCACAGCTTCTTCAATCTGGAAGGCGCAACGTCAGGTACGCCCATTCTCGATCACAGGCTGACGGTCGCCGCCGAGCATTTCCTCGCCATCGACCCCACCGCCATTCCGCTGCCTGGACCGCCGCGCGCGGTGGCGGGAACGCCGTTCGACTTCCGCGAGCCTCGGCAAGTTGGCGAGCGCATCCGGCAGAGCGATGAGCAATTGCGCAACGGCAGGGGTTACGACCACACCTACTGCCTTGCGCGCGAAGGCAAGCTTGCGCTCGCGGCGCGGCTGGAGGCATCGCGCGCGGGGCGCGTCATGGAGCTGTTCACCAACCAACCCGGCCTGCAAGTCTATTCCGGCAACTATCTCGACGGCACGATTTCGGGGAAGGGCGGCAAGCTGATCCGGCAATCGGATGCCATGTGCCTGGAGCCGCACATCTGGCCTGACGCGCCGAACCGGCCGGATTTCCCGAGCCCACGCCTCGATCCCGGCGGAGTTTATCGGCATCACACAGTCTATCGCTTCGGTGTGAGGGCGTCATGATGGAACAGGTGCCGACATCAGTTCTCTCGGACGATCCCTGTCATCTCGGCGAGGGCCCGACCTATGACGTGACCACAGACACCGCCTGGTGGTTCGACATTCGCGAGGGACGGCTGTTCGAGGCGCAACTCGACAGCGGCAGCATCCGCGTCCACGCGCTTGGCCGGATGGCGAGCGCGCTCGGGCGCATCGATGCCGAGCGCCAGCTGATCGTCGCCGAGGACGGTCTCTATATCCGCACGCTCGCCGATGGCGCGATGACGCTGTTCTGTCCGCTCGAGGCGGACAATCCTGCCACGCGCTCCAATGATTGCCGTGTGCACCAGTCCGGCACGTTCTGGATCGGCACCATGGGCAAGAAGGCCGAGCCGAAGGCGGGGGCGATATACGCGTTCCACCGCGGCAAGATCTCGACGCTGTTTCCCGGCATCAGCATTCCCAATTCGATCTGCTTCTCGCCGGACGGCGCCATTGGCTATTTCACCGACACCGTACGCGCCGTGCTCTACGCAGTCCCGCTCAATCCCGCGACCGGCCTGCCGCGCGGCGAGCCGGAGGTGCTGCTGCGACACACCGGTATCGGCGGCCTCGATGGCTCAGTGTGCGATGCCGACGGAAACATCTGGAATGCCTGCTGGGGCGCGAGCCGGATCGATGTCTATTCTCCGCAAGGCGAGCGTCTGCGCTCGCTGAGCGTGCCGGCAAAGCAGGCAAGCTGCCCCGCTTTCGTCGGCCCCGATCTGTCGCGCCTCCTCGTCACGTCAGCGTGGCAGGATATGGACGCGGCGGCACGCGCCGCCGATCCGCAAGCCGGTTGCACTTTTCTATTGGAGGCATCCGCGCGCGGTCGCGCGGAGCCCGACATCAAGCTCGCATAGGAGACCAGAGGCAGTCCACGACGACGTTCTCGACGAAACAAAGAAACAGTCTGACACCCAAGGGAGTAAAACATGCTGAAACTGAAGACGACATTCCTCGCACTGGCGTTGGCCGGCGCTGCGACGATGGCCACAGGCCTCACCGCCTCCGCCCAGGACAAGGCGACCGTCGGCATCGCGATGCCGACCAAATCGTCGGCGCGCTGGATCGACGACGGCAACAACATGGTCAAGGTGCTGAAGGAGCGCGGTTACAACACCGACCTGCAATATGCCGAGGATGACATCCCGAACCAGCTCTCGCAGGTCGAGAACATGGTGACCAAGGGCGCGAAAGCGCTGGTGATCGCTGCAATCGACGGCACCACGCTGTCCGACGTGCTCAAGCAGGCCAAGGCGAAGGGCATCACCGTGATCGCCTATGACCGCCTGATCCGCGGCACGCCGAACGTCGACTATTACGCGACCTTCGACAATTTCCAGGTCGGCGTGCTCCAGGCCGAGTCGATTGTGCAGGGCCTCGGTCTCAAAGACGGCAAGGGCCCGTTCAACATCGAGCTGTTCGGCGGCTCCCCCGACGACAACAACGCCTACTTCTTTTATAACGGCGCGATGAGCGTGCTGAAGCCCTATATCGACAGCGGCAAGCTCGTCGTCGGCTCGGGCCAGATGGGTATGGACAAGGTCGCGACGCTCCGCTGGGACGGCGCCACCGCCCAGGCCCGCATGGACAATCTGCTCAGCGCCTACTACGGCAACAAGAAGATCAACGCCGTGCTCTCGCCCTATGACGGCATCTCGATCGGCATCATCTCCTCACTGAAAGGCGTCGGCTACGGCAGCGCCGATCAGCCGATGCCGATCATTTCGGGTCAGGACGCCGAGGTGCCCTCGATCAAGGCGATGCTGCGCGGCGACCAATATTCGACCATCTTCAAGGATACCCGCGACCTCGCCAAGGTGACCGCCGACATGGTCGACGCCGCGCTTGCCGGCAAGCAGGTCACGGTCAACGACACCAAGACCTACGAGAACGGCGTCAAGACCGTGCCGTCCTACCTGCTCAAGCCGGTCGTGGTCTACAAGGACAATTGGGAGAAGGTGCTGGTCGACAGCGGCTACTACAAGAAGGCGCAGTTCCAGTAATACTCTTTCCTTCCCCTCTCCCCGCTTGCGGGGAGAGGGTTAGGGTGAGGGGGAGCCTCCGCGAGCGAGGTGGCAGTGGGACTCGCGGAGACGGGGGGGGGGCGCCCCCCCCCCCCCCCCCCCGGGGGGGGGGGGCCCCCCCCCCCCCCCCGCGGGGGGGGCGGGGGCGCGGGGGGGGGGGGAGAGAGAAGACCCCCACGGGGCGGGGACAGACCA
>NZ_JACIHF010000021.1:0-110166 GCF_014198295.1 Bradyrhizobium sp. CIR18
CACCCGGATCGCGCTTCCCTCCGGCGTAAAATCAAGCGCGCTGGCTGGGACAACGCATTCCTCTTGGCCACCCTCAGCCATATGCGATAGCCCTGGGATCTGCAGGTAGACGCTCCGAAAATTTTCCCGCTTGAGACGCACGGCACATTGGGCGGCGCCAAAATCCGCTAACAGTCGTTCGAAGCTGTGGACCGAGCGGACGTGATTTGGAATGGAAATGCGTCGTTGCGCATTGGCGCGGCGGGGGGAGAACGGCGCGGGGAACCGGGCCTCGGCCGGCGGATGCCCGGCGTATCGTCCAGAAGCTACCCGCCTGGCAAGACGCCCAGGCGATCCCCTCGGTGCCGGCGTTGGAGCCGGCGACAAACCGCCAATCATCGATATCGTTGGGTTCAGGCTGCGCTTTTGCTCGAACTGACGTCCGGGCCAATCGAGGCCCGCTCGCGGCGCAAGTCCCGGGAATGTCGACCGCGCGAAGGCGGTCGCGACGCGCGGTAGGGGACATCGGCCGTGCTTCAGGAAGGTCAGCTCAGGGCCAGCCCACGAATCGCTCCGGATTCCGAGACATACGAAAGCGCGATCTGGAAAGCGCGCAGCGTCGGTGTGGAGAAGCTTGCCAGAAACGTGATCCGCGGTTCGATCACCGTCAACGTGGTCGCGTCGATGGGGGTCTTCCAACCCGCGCTGCTTCCCGCAGAGTGGAGCAATCTGCAACAGGCCGTTGCGCTCGTGATGTGGATCATCCTGATCTACGCCAGTGTCTTCGTGCGTCCACGCGTACGCGTGCAGCCGAATCCCGATCTCATCGCGCTGGTGGCATTCTATTCTCTCGCTGCCATTTCCGTTCTCTGGACCAGTCTCGCCGTTGCGGCGATCATGAAGAGCGCGGCTCTTGTGGTGACGACCTTCGGTGCGTACTGCCTCATTAGCCGTATCGACGTGGACGAGATCGTCGGATCGACGACACTCGGGTTCTTCATTCTGGTCGCCGCCTCGGCCTTGTGTGCCGTCTTCGTGCCCGAGATCGGCGTCGACCAGAGCTGGATGCACAATGGCCAGTGGCAAGGAATCTACGAATCGAAGCAGACGCTCGGTTTCATCAGCGCATATCTGATGTTCTTTGCCTGCTATCAGAAGATGACCGGGCAGGGATGGATCGCTTTTCTCGCGACGTTTCTCCTGGCGTCGACGTGCGTCATCGCCTCGGAATCTCGTGGCGCCGGCGCCGTTGCCGTTGCCGCGTGTGGGCTGCTCGTCACCTCGATGTGGTCGATCCGCTGCATGAGAGTCTATGCGGTGCTGCCATTCATCATGTGCATTCTGGCCGCCCTGCTGTTTCTGTATTTCTATCTGACGGGGTACGATTCCTTTCATCTCGGCGGCGAATCGACCATCGACTTGACCGAGCGGACTTTCATTTGGCAGTACGCCATCAGCCATTTCAACGACGCGCCCCTGCTGGGCTTTGGCATCAACGGATTCTGGACGCGCCCCGCGATTTACGACTATTTCAACCAGAACCATGGCTGGGTGCTCGACAATTATCATAGCGGTTACATCGCGGTGGCGATTGAAACGGGGTTTCTGGGATATTTGCTGTTTGGCGCGAGCGTCTATCTGTTTTCGGAAAAGGTCCTGTACTTGATCGCCACCCGGTCGATCGATCGTTCGCATTGCGCTCTCATCATCGGATTCGTCGTCCTGAGCTTTCAATCGAACTTCACGGAGACGATGTTTCTCCGCTCGACGATGTTCACGTCGGTGCTTCTCGTCGCGTTCTTCTTCGCGGTGTGCAGGCCGGTGCCGCAGCAATCCCTGCTGCCATGATGGAGAAAGCGGCATGAATGCCATCTGCGCCCGCCGGTCGGTGATCTTCCGTCTCACCTTGGCGATCGCCATGCTCGCGATCTGCTCTCAGGCCGACGCAGCCAAGCAGGGCACCGCGCGCGCCCCAGGAGAACTGGGTCGCGGCATCAACATTCTCGGCTACGACGGCATCTGGGAGGGAGGCCGGAACGCGCCATTTCGTCTGGACAACCTCGCCGCCATCAGACGCGCCGGGTTCTCGCACGTTCGGATCAATTTCTTCGGCTTCAAGTTCATGGGCGAAGGGAATCTGCTGGATGAAATCGTCTTGAGACGGCTTGATGCGGTGATCGAAGACGTGCTCGCCCGGAAGCTCATCCCCATTCTGGACGAGCACGATACGGATACTTGCCAGCGCGACGTGTCCGGATGCGCCGAGAAGCTGAAGGCATTCTGGACGCAAATCGCCGGGCGCTATGCCGGAAGATATCCGAAGCTTGTCTTCGAGGTCCTCAATGAGCCCGGCGGGCAGATGACGTCGACCAGCTGGAACGCCCTTCTGAACGAGTGTCTCGGCATCATCCGCACCAGCAACCCCGGACGGACGGTCATTGCTGCCGTTCTCAACGTCGATGACATGCCGGTCGAGGAACTGGCCCTGCCATCAGGTGACAGAAATCTCATCGTGACGTTTCACTATTACGCGCCGATACGTTTCACGCATCAGGGTGCGCCGTGGTCCCCAACGTTCTCGCGGCTCGGGCCACTCGATTGGGGCACTCCGGAGGACGAACGGAAGGCACTCGCCGATTTCGAGAAGGTCAGGTCCTGGTCCGAACGGGAAAAGCGCCCGATCTTTCTCGGCGAGTTCGGTGTGTACGAGGCCGCACCAGCCGAAGCGCGGACGAGATACCTGTCGTTCGTGGCACGAAACGCGGAGCGGCTCGGCTGGGCCTGGGCCTACTGGCAGTTCGACCACGATTTCGCGGCCTTCGACAGCGCGCGTCAAACCTGGAAGCCGGACATCCTGCGGGCGTTGATCCCGGCGGCGCGTTGAAGCGAGAAAGTTCCGCAATCCGAGTTCGGCAAGCCGAATCTGCGAACCTCGCTGCGCAAGGCGGACCTCGAGCGGTCGGATTATTTCCGCCGCCGCTTTGCCCTGAGCCAGGTAGTTACACGACGCAAAACGGGCACGCTCTCGCGTGAAGGCGCCCCACGATCGCGTAAGACCAAGCGATCGACTCGTGCTGCCGCGGCTGCTCGCGAGATCGGCAACAACGACGGCTTGCGCTATGTCATAGAGAGTACTTCGAGCGTCACTGGTGGCCGCATGAGCGTCGCTTTGCCGTGACGATGAAACCTGTGTGTCCACGGATCAAACACTGGGACGCGCGCCTCGACGAATTCGTCGACATCCCGTGTAACCACGATCAGGTCCTGTAAAGCGGCGATGGCCGCGATGAACAAATCCGGTTGTCCGAACGTGTGGCGGCGCTTGCGCCCCTCGGCGACCATCGTTCTCCACCGAACGATCACCTCCTCTGTGATGCCAAGAACTCGCCCCACGAACAATGGCCGAAGCGTGTTATCCAGCCACGATTGAAGATCCGCACGCCTGGCGGGGTCGGTGAGTTGCTCGATGCCGTAGACGATTTCGGCAAATGTGACCTCCGTGACATAGAGGTCGTCGCCGCTTTGGTCGGCAACAAAATTCGCGACGTCAGGATTGGGTTTAGGCCTGCGTAGTTCCGAAACCAGGTTGGTATCGAGCAGCCATCCCCTCAAAGCTCGACATCCCGAACCTTGGACTTGATCGTCAGGCGTTCGAACTCCAGGTCGCGTAACGGAGACCTGGCAAGGGCGACAACGATATCGCGACCGCTTGCGGGCCGCTGAAGGCGGTCAAATTCCTCTGCTGCGACAATAACTGCGGCATCCTTCCCGTGCAGCGTCACGCGCTGTGGTCCGGAGCGATGGGCCTCTCTGACAATCTGGCTCAGGTGCGTTTTCGCATCCTGAAGGCTCCATCGCCTCGATTGAAGGCCCTTCTTCGAAGAGAGACGCTTTGCCGCCATGTGCTTCTTTCTGGTCGGATCAACCAGATTTTAGAGTATCCGAATTCATCGTCAAAGTAAAACGGGCACGCCTTCCTGCGAAGGCGTGCCCGTTGAAACTCTGTTCGTGCGACGTGCGCTCAGTGCACGCTGACGGCTTGCAGCTCGTTGCTCCAGGCGTTCGCGATCGCGGCTTCGCGGCTGTCGGTCAGCATGATCGGCGTGCCGTCGGCAGCGTGGAGCGCGAAGAGTTTTAAGCCCGGCGCGATTTTAGGCGCTTCGGGAAACAGGCCCGGGACGTCCTCGGAGCGGATCTGCTTCACATAGGCGATATGGCCTTCGCCAAGGGTTGCCAGCGTCTCGGGCGAGACGTTCTTGGCTTCGTATTCGAACGCAACGTGACCTTCACTCATGGTCTCGACTCCTCTGGAACACTAAGCGGTCGAGTCCGCTACTCGTTCCATTATTCGTGCTCATTGATAGCGATTGTCTTAACGATCCTCTCCGGTTCAGGCCGGGCCAGATCGATCGACAACAACCCGTTTTTCAGATCCGCACCCAGCACCAGCATCCCCTCCGCCAGCACGAAGGTGCGCTGGAAGTGGCGCGCGGCGATGCCGCGATGGATGTATTGCCGGGACTTGTCGTCCTGCTGCCGCCCGCGGATCACGAGCTGGTTTTCCTCAATGGTTACATCGAGTTGGTCGCGCGTAAATCCGGCGACCGCCAGCGTGATACGCAACCGCTCGGGCTGGCCGTCCGCGCCGCCACACCTCTCGATATTGTAGGGAGGGTAGCCGTCGGCGCCTTTGACGACGCGATCGAGCACGCGCTCAATCTCGTCGAAGCCCAGAAGGAACGGACTGGATAACGTTGGAACACGAGACATAGTTTACAAAGTCCTCGCAGAAGCGACTTTGGTGCATCAGGGCCCGTAGAGGCGCCCCTTGATCAGCAATATGGGCATGTTCCCGTGCTGGTTCAAGCAGGTAGCCGGGGAGCTGTGGATTGGCCATCTCCAGCCGTCATGACTGCGACGAGCCCGGGCATGACGAATTCAGCTGGCGATTTATCTCAACAAAAACAGACCCCCTTCTACTGTGCATGGGGTTGTTTTTGCGTTTTGTGGTTTCCGGCCCCTCGGAACGGATCAGGCCTCCAGCCGCGTCCGGCCGTCGCCGCTGAACAAATGCAGCTTCGTCCGCACCGCCGCCACCCGGATTTTCGCGCCGATGGCGGGGGCCTCGGTTCCGGGAATGCGGACGATGATCTCGCCGGGCGGCAGCTCGCCCGGCGTGGCGGCGACACGCTGCTCTTCCTGCTCGCGCGAGCCGTAGACGAAGGTTTCGGCGCCGACGCGCTCGATCGCTTCCACGGTCAGCGGCAAAGCGACGCCGCCAGCCGGTGTCTGGTCGGTGATGACGAAGTCTTCCGGGCGGATGCCGAGAATGCCGGCGTCAGAGGCACTGCCGCCGAGCTGTGATCTGATCTCCTCGGGGCGCGTCGACATCAAATTCATCGGCGGCGCCCCGATGAAGGAGGCGACGAAGGTGGTCGCCGGCTTCTCGTAGATCGCGAGGGGATTGCCGACCTGCTCGACCTGGCCGCCATTCATCACGACGAGAATGTCGGCGAGTGTCATGGCTTCGAGCTGGTCGTGGGTGACGTAGATCGACGTGGTGTTGAGCCGGCGCTGCAATTTGCGGATTTCGACCCGCATCGCGATGCGCAGTTTCGCATCGAGGTTCGACAGCGGCTCGTCGAATAGAAAAACCTTCGGCTGGCGTACGATGGCGCGGCCCATGGCGACGCGCTGACGCTGGCCACCGGAGAGCTGGCGCGGCTTGCGCTCCAGCATCGGCGTGAGCTCGAGCACGCGCGCGGCTTCCTCGACCCGGGACTTGATCTCGGCCTCCGCCATGCCGCGGTTGCGCAGGCCGTAGGCCATGTTGTTGAAGACGCTCATATGCGGATAGAGCGCGTAGTTCTGGAACACCATCGCGATGTCGCGATCGGCGGGCTCGACCTGGTTGACCACGCGGCCGCCGATGTCGATCTCGCCGCCAGTGACGGTCTCGAGGCCCGCGACCATGCGCAGCAAGGTGGACTTGCCGCAGCCGGAGGGGCCGACCAGCACGCAGAACTGTCCGTCGCCGACATCGACGTTGACGCCCTTGATGGCCTCGAAGCCGCCGAGATAGGTCTTGCGGACGTTGCGCAGGGTGACGTTAGCCATGGATTGCACCGGCGAGTAGCGAGTAGGGAATGGCGAATGGGGATTGGTTGACACGCAAGGCTGTCGCAGCGACCCCATTCGCTACTCGCCATTCACCATTCGCCATCTTCACTTTTCCGTCTCGACCAGGCCGCGCACGAACAATTTCTGCATGGCGACGACGACGAACACCGGCGGCAGCATGGCCAGCATGGCGGTCGCCATCACGATCGGCCATTCGGTCAGCGCGTCGGTGGTGGTGATCATCTTGCGGATGCCGACCTGGATGGTCTGCATGTCGTCGCGGGTGGTGATGAGCAGCGGCCAGAGATATTGATTCCAGCCGAGGATGAACAGGATCACGAACAGCGCCGCCATGTTGGTGCGCGACAGCGGCAGCAGTGTATCCCAGAAGAAGCGCAAGGGGCCGGCGCCATCGATGCGGGAGGCTTCCAGGAGCTCGTCCGGCACCGTCATGAAGAACTGTCGGAACAGCAGCGTCGCGGTGGCCGAGGCGATCAGCGGCAGCGCGAGTCCCGCGTAGCTGTCGAGCATGTGCAGATCGGCGACGATCTTGTAGGTCGGATAGATGCGGACCTCGACCGGCAGCATCAGGGTGATGAAGATGATCCAGAAGATCGGCATCCGGAACGGAAAGCGGAAATACACGATCGCATAGGCCGAGATGATCGAGATCGCGATCTTGCCGACGGCGATCAGCAGCGCCATCACCAGCGAGTTCAGCATCATGTTGCCGACAGGCTCGCGGGTCGAGCCGCTCGTGCCGACGAAGATGGTTTGATAATAGGTCTCGAAGAAATGACCGCCCGGCAGCAGCGACATTTGCCCGTTCGCGATCAGCGCGTTGTCCTGGGTCGAGGCGACGAACGCGATGTAGACCGGGAAGGCGACGATCGCGATCCCGATCCAGAGAATGATGTGCGCGACGTAGCGCCGAAAGCCCTCTTCCTCGACCATCAGTAGGTCACCTTGCGTTCGACGAAGCGGAACTGGATGCCCGTCAGCACGATGACCATGACCATCAGGATCACCGATTGCGCCGCGGAGCTGCCGAGATTGCCGCCGAGCAGGCCGTCGGAATAGACCTTGTAGACCAGCGTCTCGGTCGACTTGCCGGGACCGCCGCGGGTCATGGTGTCGATGATGCCGAACGTGTCGAAGAAGGCGTAGACGATGTTGACGACCAGCAGGAAGAAGATGGTGGGCGACAGCAGCGGGAAGGTCACGGTCCAGAACCGGCGCATCGGGCGCGCACCGTCGATCGCGGCGGCTTCGAGCACGCTTCTTGGGATGCTCTGCAGGCCGGCGAGGAAGAACAGGAAATTGTAGGAGATCTGCTTCCAGGCGGCGGCGAGGATGATCAGCGTTGCCGCCTGGTCACCGTCGAGCAGCGGATTCCAGTCGATCCCGAGCGCGCGCAGGTAGCGCGCGATAACGCCCAGCGAGGGATGCAGCATGAAGATCCAGAGCACGCCGACGACCGGCGGCGCCACCGCATAGGGCCAGATCAAGAGGGTGCGGTAGAGCATCGAGCCGCGCAGGGGCTTGTCCGCCATGACGGCGAGCAGCAGCGCAAAGGACAACGACGAGACCGCGATGGCGAACGAGAAGAAGAAGGTGCGGAGGATCGCCTCGAAATAGGCGGGCTCCCTGAACAGATCGAGATAGTTCTCGAACCAGACGAAGCTCGTCGACAGGCCGAAGGCGTCCTGGAGCAGGAAGGACTGGATCACCGCCTGCAGGGCCGGCCAGTAGAAGAATAGCAGGACGATCGCGAGCTGCGGCGCAACCAGCACGTAAGGCAATAGCTTGGATTGGAAAATGGCTTGCTTTTGCATGGTGTCCGCCGAAAGCGGCAGGCCGGGGGACCGGCCTGCCGCTCATCGCCTCACTTGACGGCGGTCTTTTCGAACTGCCGCAGCATCGTGTTGCCGCGCTCGACGGCGGCATCCAGCGCCTGCTTGGCGGTCTTCTTGCCGGCCAGCGCCTGCTCGATCTCTTCCGACCAGACGTCACGCAGCTGGACCATGTTGCCGAGGCGCAGACCGCGCGAGTTCTCGGTCGGCTCCTTGTTGGTCAGCTCGAGCAGCGGGGTCTCGAGATAGGGCTGGTCCTTGTAGAAGCCCTCGGCCTTGGCCTTCTCATAGGCCGCCTTGGTGATCGGCAGATAGCCCGAGGCCTTGTGGATGTAGACCTGACGATCGGTGTCCGAGAGGAAGGTCAGGAATTTTGCGACACCCTTGTATTCATCGGCCGGCTTGCCGCCCATGACCCAGAGCGAAGCGCCGCCGATGATCGAGTTCTGCGGCGCGCCCTTTGCCTCCGGATAATACGGCATCGGCACAGCGGTGAAGTTGAACTTGGCCTGGGCCTTGACGTTGCCGAAGAAGGCCGACGAGGTCAGGTAGATCGGGCATTCGCCCGAGGTGAAGCGGCCTTCGCCGGTGTTGGTGCGGCCGGCATAGTCGTAGACCTTGGTCTTCTGGAGCTCGACCAGGTTTTCGAGATGCTTGACCTGGAGCGGCCCGTTGAACTCGAGCTTGGTGTCGAAGCCGTCGAGGCCGTTGGCCTTGCTGGCGAGCGGCACGTTGTGCCAGGCGGAGAGCTGCTCGAGATTGACCCAGGTGACCCACGAGCCGGAGAAGCCGCAGGTGTCATGACCGGCAGCCTTCAGCTTCTTGGCGGCTTCGAACGTTTCGGGCCAGGTCTTCGGGATCGCGACATTGGCCTTCTTCAGTTCGTCGAGATTGACCCACATCACGGTCGACGACGAATTGAAGGGGAACGACAGCATCTCGCCCTTCGAGGTCGAATAGTAGCCGGTGATGGCGGGCAGGTAGATCTTGGGATCGAACTTCTCGCCGGCCTCGGCCATCAGCTTGTAGACGGGCTTCACCGCGCCGGTCGCAGCCATCATGGTGGCGGTGCCGACCTCGAACACCTGCATGATGTGCGGCGCGTTGCCGGCACGGAACGCCGCGATGCCCGCGTTCATGGTGTCGGCGTAATTGCCCTTGTAGGTCGGAACGACCTTGAAGTCGCTCTGCGACGCGTTGAAGTCGTTGGCGAGCTTGACGATGACGTCGTTGTTGGCGCCGGTCATCGCGTGCCACCACTGGATTTCCGTCACGGCCAGCGCCGGCGAGGCCGTCATGCCAACCGTGAGTGCAAATGCGGCAGCCGCCCCAAAGTGTCGAAGAGCCATCAAGTAAACCTCCCTTGGCCGTCAAAAGAAGCGCTTGCGCTAGCAGCGCCATATGACGTTCACATGACTGTGTAAGCGGCCGAAACGAAAGCGGCAAGCGCTGGAAAAGGGAAGCCGGCAAATAGGCGAAGACGGCACGGGCGGCCGCATTGGTTCGCGGTGCACCTGCGTGGGTCGCGCCGCAGTGCGGCATTGATGTGAGGCAGGCGATCAGGCTGCGGGCTCGAAAACCTCTCCCGCTTGCGGGAGAGGTCGCGCCGAAGGCGCGGGTGAGGGTTCTATCCTCTAGGGGATTGTCCCGTTGCGGAGGCACCCACCGCAAGCGGGAGAGCCACCTAGCGCTTGCGCTCGGGACCGCAGACGGTGCCCTTCTCGACCATCGCGTCGATCTCGGCCTTGGAGTAGCCGAACTCGCCCAGCACCTCCTGGGAGTGCTGGCTGAATTTCGGCGGCAGCCGGCGCAGGCTCGGCTTGCTGCGGTCGAGCCGGATCGGCGAGGCCACGCCCTTGTACCAATCCTTCTCGAGAATATCGCCGCGCGCGATCGTGTGCGCATTCGTCAGCGCCTGGTCGATCTTCTGCACGGGCCCTGCGGGCAGGCCCGCGGCGAGCAGGCGATTGCACAGCGGCTCGGCCTCGTGCTCGCTGAACACGGCGGCAAGCTCTGCGCGCAGCGCCTCGCGGTTGGCGATGCGGTCCTTGTTGCGGGCAAAGCGCGAATCGGTGCCGAGCTCGGGCTTGCCGATCTCCTTGGCGAGCTTGCGGAAGGTGCCGTCATTGCCGACGCCGATGAAGATGTTGTCGGTCTTGGTCGGGAAGATCGCGTAAGGCACGAGGTTGGGATGCTCGTTGCCGGTGAGGCTCGGCGGCTTGCCATGCATGAAATAATTCGCGGTGTGCGGATGCATGATGGCAAGGCCGGTCTCGTACAGCGTCGTCTCCAGGAATTGGCCCTTGCCGGAACGCTGCCGCTCCGACAGTGCCATCAGGATGCCGATCGCGGCATAAAGTCCGGTGGCGATGTCGACCAAGGGCACGCCGATCCGCATCGGGCCGCTCTCGGGCGAGCCGGTCGCGGCGATCATGCCGGTCATGGCCTGGATGATGGCGTCATAGCCGGGATTGCCGCCCCGCGGGCCGTCGGCGCCGAAGCCGCAGATCCGGCAATGCACGAGGCGCGGAAATTTCTTGCTGAGCACGTCGTTGCCGATGCCCCATTTCTCCAGCGAGCCCGGCTTGAAATTCTCGATCAGGACGTCGGCCGTCTCCAGCATCTTGAGCAGCACGGCACGGCCGCCCTCGGAGGCGAGGTCGAGGCCGATCGAGCGCTTGTTGCGGTTGATGCCGACGAAATAGGCCGCGTCCTCCTCGTGGAAGGGAGGGCCCCATTCACGCACCTCGTCGCCCGCGGGCGGCTCGACCTTGATCACGTCGGCGCCGTGATCGGCGAGGATCTGGGTGCAGTAGGGACCGCCGAGCACGCGCGTGAGATCGATGACGCGCAATCCGCTCATTGCGCCCAATGCGGCTTCAGAACTGGCGGCTTCAGAACTCATGCCTTCGCTTCCCCTGTGTCGATATTTGGTCACAGGCCTAGCGAGGTTCGCACAAGCCAGCAATGGCCTGTTGCGTAGGGGCGTATGCACTGCCGGCCGCATGCCGCGGCGTGGCAAATCAGGATTGGCAGATCAACGGAAGCGGCCGGCCCGAGGGGGATCCCGGGCCAGCCAATCCGCCGTCGCGATCAGACGACCGTCAGGCGAACGTCGACATTGCCGCGCGTGGCATTGGAATACGGGCACACCTGGTGCGCCTTCTCGACCAGCGCCTCGGCTTCCGCGCGGGCGAGGCCCGGCAGCGAGACGGCGAGATCGATGTCGAGACCGAAGCCGCCCTCGGAGCGCGGGCCGATGCCGACGGTCGAGGTGACGGAGGCATCGGCCGGAACCTTCGGCCCGCCCTGCGACGACACGAACTTCATCGCGCCGATGAAGCAGGCGGCATAGCCGGCCGCAAACAGCTGCTCGGGATTGTTGCCGGCGCCGCCGCCGCCGCCGAGCTCCTTCGGCGTGGTGAGCTTGACGTCGAGCGCGCCGTCGAGGGTAGCAGCATGGCCATCACGACCGCCGGTGGCCTTGGCGCTGGTCTTGTAAAGGACGTTCACGGACATTGTCGTCTCCTCGGGTCTTCCGGTTGGGGTGCGCTCTGTATCGCAAACAATTTGATTGTGCGCAATTAAAATTAGCATGGCTCACATTTAATTGTTCGCAATTGAATGTGCCGCCCGCCGGCCCCAGAATGAGAGAAAATCCCGTGAGATTCTCCATGCCCCGGAAGCTATCGACCCTCGATCCGCAACGCCTCGACAATCAGATCTGCTTCGCGGTCTATTCGGCCGCGCACGCCTTCAACCGCGTCTACAAGCCGCTGCTGGATCGGCTCGGCCTGACCTATCCGCAATATCTGGTGATGCTGGTGCTGTGGGAGCGCGACGACGTGCCGGTCAAGGACATCGGCGAGCGGCTGTTCCTGGATTCGGGCACGCTGACGCCGCTGCTCAAGCGGCTCGAGGCCGCCCATCTCGTCAAGCGCACCCGCTCGAGCGAAGACGAGCGTCAGGTCCTGATCGCGCTGACGGCGCAGGGCCATGCGCTGAAGGAAAAAGCCCGCAGCGTGCCGCAGTCGATCCTGGCGGCGTCGGACTGCTCGGTGTCGGAACTGGTCACGATGAAGGACGAGATCGTCGCGCTACGGGACCGGCTGAATGCGGTGATCGGGGAGTAGCGGGGTTCGGCGATCAGAAATGCTTCTTTGCGAAAGCGCGTCCTGAGCCAGATTTCAGATATCGCTCGAACGCAACAGCGCGTGCAGCGTCGTCGAAGGCGAAATAGGTCCTAATTCGCCAAGGCCCAAATTTGGAGGTGTGCGGTACTTCGCCTGCGTTGTGCTTCGCCAAGCGTGCCCGCAAATCATCCGTGATGCCGACATAGAAGTGCTCGGAATCGAGAGTTTCGAGGATATAGACGTATTTCATTCTGCTTCCTCCCCGGAGGGTAGGATAGCAGCTTCAAGGCACGTTTAGCGTGTTGCTTCGATGCAGCGTGGATATCAGCTTGAGCCCGCCGACGCCCTTCGGGCTATGGCGGGGCAGCCTTCGCTCACTTCGCTACGAGAGACTTCCCCAGGCTTGCCTAGCCGAAGCTCGCGAAGCGAGCGAAGGCTGGTGGAGCCAGGCGGGATCGAACCGCCGACCTCTTGCATGCCATGCAAGCGCTCTCCCAGCTGAGCTATGGCCCCTTTAGTCCTTTGCGGGGATCCTGGTGGATCACCCGCACCGGCGAGTCCTGGTGACTCGCGCGGTGCACCCTTTTTCACAGATCAGGGCTGATCTCAAGTCTCTTCATCACCTCCGACATCACCAATGATGTCGGTCACGTCCTCATCGCCCTCTTCTTCGTCGGCAATGAAGGTCGAATCATCGTCATCGTCGTCATCGAGGGTCTCATCGACCTCGATATCGTCCTCGGATTCGGGCACGGCGGCCTTGACCTTGCCGGTGTTCTCCTCGGCGTCGGCCTCCTCGAGCGAGACCTCCTCGACTTCTGCCGGCTCTGGCGTGGCGTCCGCCGTCGCTGCGTGCCGGGCTTCGGCGCCGCGGGGCATGCGCGCGGGCGCGACCGGGGCGATCGGCACGACTTCGCCGGTATAGGGCGAGATCACCGGATTCTTGTTGAGGTCATAGAACTTCTTGCCCGTGGTTGGGCAAATACGTTTGGTTCCGAGTTCGGACTTGGCCACGGCAGGAATCCTGGGAATGTCTGAAAAGCGGTGTTTCACTTGGCTAGTTGGCGGCCCGCTGTCAATAGCGCATTACGGGAGAACGACATGCCCGTGACGGGGCGCTGACCATGTGGTACCTGCGCCCAGCCCCTTGAGGGCGCATCCAAGGACACAATCGTGACCCATTCCGACCAAACGAGGCCGCTCCAGGCTCGCGCCAGCGGGCCCCTGACCGGGAAAGTACGGGTGCCGGGGGACAAATCGATCTCCCACCGTGCCCTCATCCTCGGTGCGCTCGCGGTCGGCGAGACCAGGATTTCGGGCCTGCTGGAGGGCGAGGACGTCCTCAACACCGCCAAATCGATGCAGGCGCTGGGCGCCACCGTGGAGCGGACCGGCGATTTTGCCTGGAAGGTGCAGGGCGTCGGCGTCGCGGGCTTCGCCCAGCCCAAGGCTCCACTGGATTTCGGGAACTCAGGCACCGGCTGCCGGCTGGTGATGGGCGCCGTCGCCGGCTGCCCGATCTCGGCTGTTTTCGACGGCGACGCCTCGCTGCGCAGCCGCCCGATGCGCCGGATCCTCGATCCCCTGGAAAAGATGGGCGCCAAGGTTATCTCCGGCAGTGAAGGCGGCCGTCTGCCCCTGACCCTCCAGGGCGCGCGCGATCCACTGCCGATCACCTACAAGACCCCCGTCGCCTCGGCCCAGATCAAATCCGCCGTGCTGCTGGCGGGCCTCGCCGCACCCGGCACCACGACGGTCATCGAGACCGAGGCCAGCCGCGACCACACCGAATTGATGCTGAAGCATTTTGGTGCCGACATCGCCTCGGCACAGGAGGGCGTGCACGGCCGCCGGATCACGCTCAAAGGCCAGCCCGAGCTGCACGGCGCCAATGTGGTGGTGCCGGCTGATCCCTCCTCGGCGGCTTTCCCGGTGGTCGCAGCGCTGATCGTCGAGGGCTCCGACGTCGTCCTGTCCGACGTCATGACCAATCCGCTGCGCACCGGCCTGTTCACCACACTGCGCGAAATGGGCGCCTCGATCGAGGAGAGCGAAGTTCGCGGGGACGCCGGCGAGCCGATGGCGAAGCTGCGCGTGCGCGCCTCGAAGCTGCGCGGCGTCGTGGTGCCGCCGGAGCGCGCGCCCTCGATGATCGATGAATATCTCGTGCTGGCGGTGGCAGCCGCCTTCGCCGAGGGCACGACGATCATGCGCGGCCTGCAGGAGCTGCGCGTCAAGGAATCGGATCGCCTTGAGGCCACGGCCGCCATGCTCCGCGTCAACGGCGTGAAGGTCGAGGTCTCCGGCGACGATCTGATCGTCGAAGGCCGCGGTCACGTTCCCGGTGGCGGCACTGTCGCGACCCACATGGACCATCGCATCGCGATGTCCGCATTGGTGATGGGCTGCGCCTCCGATCAGCCGGTGACTGTCGACGACACCGCCTTCATCGCTACCAGTTTCCCGGACTTCATTCCGATGATGCGTTCGCTAGGGGCCGAGTTTTCATGATCATCGCCATCGACGGACCCGCGGCCTCGGGCAAGGGGACGCTCGGCAAGCGTCTCGCCCACCATTACGGCTACCGTCATCTCGATACCGGCGTGATCTATCGCGCGGTGGCCTATGCCCTGATGCAGTCCGGTCACGATCTCCGGGACGAGGCGGCTGCGGTCGCCGCGGCGCTGGAACTCGATCCCGAGAAGTTCGGCAATCCGGCCCTGAAGACCCAGAAGGCCGGAGAGGGCGCCTCCATCGTCTCGGCGATCCCGAGGGTTCGCGAGGTCCTGGTCAATTTTCAGCGGCAATTCGCCGCCGATCCACCTGGAGCGGTGCTGGACGGCCGGGACATTGGAACCGTGATCTGCCCGCATGCCGACGTGAAGATTTTCGTCGTCGCCGACCCAAAAGTCCGCGCGCGCCGGCGGACCATGGAGGCCAAGGCGAGGGGCGAGGAGGCCGACGAGGCCGCCGTGCTGGCCGACATCATCCAGCGCGACGAACGCGACAAGAACCGGCCGATTGCCCCCCTGAAACCGGCCGCGGATGCTTACTTGCTAGATAACTCCCAACTGGATATAGAAGGCGGCGTCCGGGCCGCCATCGACATTATCGAGGCCGTCCGAGCGGGCCGGTCGCGGGGTTAAGCCGCCGCCGTCATTGGAGGAAGTGCCCGCTCCCGCTCTTTGAGGTCGATACCTCGGTCCCCTGTTTGGGGCCGACGCGATCCAGGCTCCGGACACAAGATTTCCACGTATCGAACGCGCGGGCCTCAGCCGGCCCGCTTCCGCTGTTCCGCCTCTTAGGCCGGAGCAGCGAGCGGTCGCTCGAAGGTCTTGCGGACCTTCCGACACTGCGCGTGCGATGCGCCCATGAACCCAACGGCCGGCACGACATCCGCAACTGGAGAACAAATGGCTTCGACTTCTGCTGATACCTATAGCCCGTCGCGCGACGATTTCGCCGCGATGCTCGACGAGTCCTTCGCAGGTGGCAACCTGCAGGAGAGCTCCGTCGTCAAGGGCAAGGTTGTTGCAATTGAAAAGGACATGGCCGTCATCGACGTCGGCCTGAAGACCGAGGGCCGCGTCGCCCTGCGCGAATTTTCCGGCCCCGGCCGTGACAGCGAACTGAAGGTCGGCGACGAGGTTGAAGTGTTCCTCGATCGCATCGAGAACGCGCTCGGCGAAGCCGTGCTGTCGCGCGACAAGGCCCGCCGCGAAGAGAGCTGGGGCAAGCTCGAGAAGGCGTTCCAGAACAACGAGAAGGTCAACGGCGTCATCTTCAACCAGGTCAAGGGTGGCTTCACCGTCGATCTCGACGGTGCCGTGGCCTTCCTGCCGCGCTCGCAGGTCGACATCCGTCCGATCCGCGACGTTGCGCCGCTGATGAACAACTCGCAGCCGTTCCAGATCCTCAAGATGGATCGCCGCCGCGGCAACATCGTCGTGTCTCGCCGCACGGTTCTCGAAGAGACCCGCGCCGAGCAGCGTCAGGAGCTGGTGCAGAACCTCGAAGAGGGTCAGGTCATCGACGGCGTGGTCAAGAACATCACCGATTACGGTGCGTTCGTTGATCTCGGCGGCATCGACGGCCTGCTGCACGTCACCGACATCGCGTGGCGCCGCGTCAACCACCCGACCGAGGTGCTCTCGATCGGCCAGACCGTGAAGGTCAAGATCATCAAGATCAACCACGAGACGCACCGCATCTCGCTGGGCATGAAGCAGCTGCTGGACGATCCGTGGCAGGGCATCGAAGCCAAGTACCCGCTGGGTGCCCGCTTCACCGGCCGCGTCACCAACATCACCGACTACGGTGCGTTCGTCGAGCTCGAGCCGGGCATCGAAGGCCTGATCCACGTCTCGGAGATGTCGTGGACCAAGAAGAACATGCACCCCGGCAAGATCGTTTCGACCTCGCAGGAAGTCGAAGTGCAGGTGCTGGAAGTCGATTCCGTCAAGCGCCGCATCTCGCTCGGCCTCAAGCAGACCATGCGCAACCCCTGGGAGGTCTTCGTCGAAGGTCACCCGACCGGTTCGACCGTCGAGGGCGAGGTCAAGAACAAGACCGAGTTCGGTCTGTTCCTGGGTCTCGAGGGCGACGTCGACGGCATGGTCCATCTCTCCGACCTCGACTGGAAGCTTCCGGGCGAGCAGGTGATCGACAACTACAAGAAGGGCGACATGGTGAAGGCCGTGGTGCTCGATGTGGACGTCGAGAAGGAGCGCATCTCGCTCGGCATCAAGCAGCTCGAAGGCGACCCCTTCGCCGAGCCGGGTGATGTCAAGAAGGGCGCGGTCGTGACCTGCGAAGTGCTCGAAGTGAAGGAAAGCGGCATCGAGGTGAAGATCACCGGTACCGACTTCTCGACCTTCATCAAGCGCTCCGAGCTCGCCCGTGACCGCAACGACCAGCGCGCCGAACGCTTTGCCGTCGGTGAGAAGGTCGATGCCCGCGTGATCCAGTTCGACAAGAAGGCCCGCAAGGTCCAGGTGTCGATCAAGGCGCTCGAGGTCGCCGAAGAAAAGGAAGCCATCGCGCAGTACGGCTCCTCCGATTCGGGAGCAACGCTCGGCGACATCCTCGGCACCGCGCTCAAGAACCGCGACAGCAAGTAAGCGAGACGTTCGTTTCGCTGTATCAAAGCCCCGGCGTGAGCCGGGGCTTTTTTGTTTGCTGTCTCCACAAGCTCCGCTGTCGTCCCGGACAAGTCTCAGCGCAGACCACCGGAGTTTGGCGAAGACCCGGAGTGCGAGCTTTGCACGACAACTTCTCCCTGTGGTTATGGGTCCCTGCATTCGCAGGGACGACAGCGAGGGTGTGGCGGGGTACCGGGCCCCACCGCGCTCACAGCCTTGTTTTCTTCAAATTGCGCCGCAATTGATGTATCCAGATAGGGCGTTGGTCACGCTGTGAGGGCACAACGCGTTCGGCCTTTCATTTGGAGATATCTAGATGTCGCTCGATTCGGACATCATCGTCGATCGCCGCAGGATCCGCCGCAAGCTAACGTTCTGGCGCGTGGTGGCTGCGCTGATCGCGATTGCGGCGATTGCGGGCTTTGCGCTGGTCGTGACACCGGGTACGCGGGGCACGTTCGCATCCGCCGGCTCGATCGCGCGGGTCCAGATCGAGGGCCTGATCCGTAGCGATTCCGATCGTACGCAGGCGCTGGAGCGGCTGGAGAATTCGCAGGCCGCCGCCGTCATCATTCACATCAACTCGCCGGGTGGCACCACGGCCGGGTCCGAGCAGCTTTACGATTCGCTTGTCCGGCTGAAGGCGAAAAAGCCGCTCGTCGTGGTGGTTGAGGGCCTGGCTGCCTCCGGGGGCTACATCACGGCGATTGCGAGCGACCACATCATCGCGCAGCAGAGCTCGCTGGTCGGGTCGATCGGTGTGCTGTTCCAATATCCCAACGTCAGCGAACTGCTGAAGACCATCGGCGTCAAGGTCGAGGAGGTGAAGTCGTCGCCGCTGAAGGCCGCGCCCAACGGTTTTGAGCCGACCAGCCCCGAAGCACGGGCCGCGCTCGATGCGCTGGTGAGGGATTCCTATGCCTGGTTCAGGGGATTGGTGAAGGAACGGCGTGGCATGGATGACACGCAGCTCGAGAAAGTGGCCGACGGCCGCGTCTTCACCGGACGCCAGGCGATCGACCTCAAGCTGATCGATCAGATCGGCGACGAGAAGACGGCGGTGACCTGGCTGGTCGAGCAGAAGGGCGTCAAGAAGGGGCTCTCCGTGCGCGACTACAAGCTCCAGCCGCGCTTCGGCGATCTGCCATTCCTCAAGACGGCGGCCGCCGTTACGCTGGAAGCGCTCGGTTTGGGCTCGATTGCGCATCAAATCGGGCAAACCGGCGTCGCGCAGGCGGTCGATCGGTTCGGAATGGATGGAATGCTGGCCCTGTGGCAACCGGCCGCCTCAAATTGAGGGGGTCGGGCGAGCGCCTGAGGGTTTTCCCGTCTGACGGGCGTCGGGCCAGCCCGCTTTTTCGGCATTTGTCACGCATTTTCACGACGCTCAACCTTGATTTAGCGTCTTGACAGATCAAGGTATTTTCACGGAAATGGTCATCCGCACGCTTCCGGGTCCTATCTCTCGATGATCAAATCCGAACTTGTTCAGCGTATCGCCGAGCACAACCCGCATCTGTACCAGCGGGATGTCGAGAACATTGTGAATGCGATTCTCGAAGAGATCGTAGCGGCCCTCGCGCGCGGTGACCGCGTCGAGTTGCGCGGCTTCGGTGCCTTCTCGGTCAAGCACCGCCCCGCACGCGCCGGGCGCAATCCACGCACCGGCGCGCATGTGCCCGTCGATCAGAAGAGCGTTCCGTTCTTCAAGACCGGCAAGGAAATGCGCGAACGGCTGAACCGCGACCATCCGGATCCCGGCGCGCCCGACTAAGGCTGTCGTCGTCGGGGTTTAACCTGATAGCCGCATGATGCGGCCGCAAGCTTGATTCAAGACGAGCGATCGCGATGCGAAAGTTCCTGACCGCGCTGATCGTGATCCCGCTGGGCCTGATCCTGGTGGCCTTCGCCGTTGCCAACCGGCACTTCGTCACGGTCTCGTTCGATCCGTTCATTGCGAACGACCCGTCATTGTCGGTCACGCTGCCGCTGTTCCTGCTCCTGATCCTGGTCGCCGCCCTCGGCGTCTTCGCCGGCGGCTCCGCCGTCTGGCTCGGCCAGCGGCACTGGCGCCGCGCGGCGCGCCGGCACGAGGGGGATTCGCGGGCGGCCAAGGCCGAACTGGCCGATTTGCGGGCCCAGGCGGCCGCGGCAAGGCCCGGCTCGCAGCGCCTGCCCGTTCCCTCCGGGGTCGGGCTTTACGGGCCCATCGGGCGAGACAAGCAGCGCGCGACGTTGTAGAAGCGGCCCCGACCGAAAACCCTGTTTTCCGGCCGCACCTTGCGGCCTCCATTTGCTTTGAGACCATGTCCCTGCTCGTCAAGATCTGCGGCCTGTCCACGCGCGAGACGCTTCAAACGGCGCTCGAGGCGGGTGCGGATATGGTGGGGTTCGTGTTCTTCCCGCCTTCGCCGCGGCACCTGTCCCTGGAGCTCGGCCGCGACCTCGGCCGCCAGGTGAGGGGGCGCGCGCTCAAGGTCGCCCTCACCGTCGATGCCGACGATGCGACGCTCGACAACATCATGGACGCGCTGTCGCCGGACCTTTTCCAGCTGCACGGCAAGGAGAGCGTGGCGCGGCTGCGCGACATCAAGCAGCGGTTCGGCCGCCCGGTGATGAAGGCGGTCCCGGTCGCAACCGCGGCCGATCTCGCCGTGTTGCCCGGCTATGCCGCGATCGCCGACCGCATCCTGTTCGATGCCCGCGCGCCGAAGGATGCGACCCGGCCCGGCGGCCTAGGGGAGCCCTTCGACTGGCACCTGCTCGAAAACCTCGACCTGAAGCTGCCCTACATGGTCTCGGGCGGTCTTCATGCCGATAACCTCGCGGAAGCTCTCCGCGTCACCCGCGCCGGCGGCGTCGACGTCTCCTCCGGCGTCGAGAGCGCCCCCGGGGTCAAGGATCCCGAGATGATCAAGGCCTTCATTCGCGCCGCGCGCGCCAGCCAAGAGCCCCGTCAAGAGTCCAGCCAAGAGTTGAGTGTTCGATGAACGTCGCCAAACCCAATTCCTATCGCAGCGGTCCCGACGATCGCGGCCATTTCGGCATCTTCGGCGGCCGCTTCGTCGCCGAAACCCTGATGCCGCTGATCCTCGATCTGGAGAAGGCCTACACCGAGGCCAAGGCCGATCCGGCCTTCCAGGCCGAGATGAACGGCTACCTCACGCATTATGTCGGCCGGCCCTCGCCGCTCTATTTCGCCGAGCGCCTGACCGAGCATCTCGGCGGCGCCAAGATTTACCTGAAGCGCGAAGAGCTCAACCACACCGGCTCGCACAAGGTGAACAACGTGCTCGGCCAGATCATGCTGGCGCGGCGCATGGGCAAGAAGCGCATCATCGCCGAGACCGGTGCCGGCCAGCACGGTGTCGCCACCGCGACGCTGTGCGCGCGCTTCGGGCTCGAATGCGTGGTCTATATGGGCGCCGTGGACGTCGAGCGGCAGCAGCCCAACGTGATCCGCATGGAGATGCTGGGCGCGACGGTGGTCCCGGTGCAGTCGGGCACGCGCACGCTGAAGGACGCCATGAACGAGGCGCTGCGCGACTGGGTCACCAACGTGCACAACACCTTCTACTGCATCGGCACGGTCGCGGGTCCGCATCCCTATCCGACGCTGGTGCGCGACTTCCAGTCGATCATCGGCAACGAGACCAAGGTGCAGATGCAGGAGATCGAGGGTCGCCTGCCGGACTCGCTGGTCGCCTGCATCGGCGGCGGCTCCAACGCGATGGGCCTGTTTCACCCGTTCCTCGATGATCCCTCCGTCGAGATCTTCGGCGTCGAAGCCGCGGGCCATGGCCTGACGCAATTGCATGCGGCGTCGATCGCGGGCGGCCGTCCCGGCGTGCTGCACGGCAACCGCACTTATCTCTTGATGGATGCCGACGGCCAGATCCAGGACGCGCATTCGATCTCGGCGGGCCTCGACTATCCCGGCATCGGCCCCGAGCATTCCTGGCTGCACGAGATCGGCCGTGTGAACTATCTCTCCGCGACCGATGACGAGGCGCTCGCCGCGTTCCAGCTGCTGTCGCGCCTCGAAGGCATCATCCCCGCGCTCGAGCCCGCGCACGCCATCGCCAAGGTGATGGAGCTCGCGCCGAAGCGGCCGAGAGATCACCTGATGGTCGTCAACCTCTCCGGCCGCGGCGACAAGGACGTCCCGCAGGTCGGCGACATCCTGAGGGGCAAGAAGTGACCACGCGTATCGACACCCGTTTTGCCGCATTGAAGAAAGAGGGCCGCGCGGCCTTCGTCACCTATGTGATGGCCGGCGATCCCGATCTCACGACGTCACTCAATATCGTCAAGGCGCTGCCCAAGGCAGGCGCCGACGTTATCGAGCTCGGCATTCCCTTCACCGATCCGATGGCGGATGGCCCGTCGATTCAGGCTGCAGGTCTGCGTGCGCTCAAGGCCGGCATGACCTTGAAGAAGACGCTCGACCTCGTGCGCGACTTCCGCAAGGACGACAACATCACGCCGCTGGTGCTGATGGGCTATTACAATCCGATCTACATTTACGGCGTCGACAAGTTTTTGGCTGACGCCAAGACGGCCGGTGTCGACGGTCTCATCATCGTCGATTTGCCGCCGGAGGAAGACGACGAGCTCTGCATTCCCGCGCTGAAGGCGGGCCTGAACTTCATTCGCCTGGCGACCCCGACCACCGACGACAAGCGCCTCCCGGCGGTGCTCGCGAATACATCCGGCTTTGTCTATTACGTCTCGATTGCCGGCATCACCGGTGCAGCGGCGGCGGACGCGAATGCCGTCGGTGAAGCCGTCGCGCGCATCAAACGGCATACCAAGCTGCCGATATGCGTTGGTTTTGGCATCCGCACGCCGGAGGCGGCGCGCGCCATTGCCGAGAAGGCCAATGGTTCGGTGGTCGGCACCGCGCTGGTCGATGCGCTCAAGAACAGCCTCGACGCCGAGGGACGGGCGACCGGCAAAACCGTTAACGCCGTGGCCGAGCTGACGGCCGCCCTGGCCCAGGGCGTCAAGGGCGCGCAGCAGGCGGCGGAATAGGCCATAATTCCGCTTTAGCTCTTGAGTTTGAGCATGATCTTGTCGGAAAACCGCTTCACACTTTTCCGGATCATGCTCTAAGGCGGACGACACGGCGGCTTGCCGGGCAGCGGCCTGGTCGCCATATATCCCTTCAGGCGATCCGCGAGGCGGCATCGCACATCGGAGCAAACCATGAACTGGCTTACCAACGTGGTCCGGCCGAAGATCCGCAACATGCTGCGGCGGGAGACGCCGGAGAATCTGTGGATCAAGTGCCCGGATTCCGGGCAGCTCGTGTTCTACAAGGACGTCGAGGCCAACCAGTTCGTCATCCCCGGCTCGAACTACCACATGCGCATGGGTGCGGTGGCGCGCTTGAAGTCGATCTTCGACAACGAGACCTGGTTCGACGTCGCGCTGCCCGACGTCACGCCCGATCCGCTCAAGTTCCGCGACGAGAAGAAATACGTCGACCGCATCAAGGACGCGCGCGCCCGAACCAATCTGAATGATGCGATCAAGGTCGGTTACGGCAAGCTCGAAGGCTCCGCCGTCGTCGTCGCCGTGCAGGATTTCGATTTCATGGGCGGCTCGCTCGGCATGGCCGCGGGCGAAGCCATCGTCCGCGGGCTCGAGCTCGCAGTCGAGAAGAAGTCGCCGTTCATCGTGTTCGCCGCATCCGGCGGCGCGCGCATGCAGGAAGGCATCTTGTCGCTGATGCAGATGCCGCGCACGACGGTCGCGGTGCAGATGCTGCGCGAGGCCAAGCAACCCTATATCGTCGTGCTGACCAACCCCACCACCGGCGGCGTCACCGCGTCCTATGCGATGCTCGGCGACGTGCAGATCGCCGAGCCCGGCGCGCTGATCGGCTTTGCCGGCGCCCGCGTGATCGAGCAGACCATCCGCGAGAAGCTGCCTGAAGGTTTCCAGCGCGCCGAATATCTGAAAGAGCACGGCATGGTCGACATGGTCGTGCATCGCCACGAACTGCGTCCGACCCTGGCGCGGCTCTGCCGCCTGCTGACCAAGGCGCCGGCGCTGGAGACCGCGTCGAAGCCGATGCAGCCGGTACTCAGCCCGGCGCAGATCGTATCGGCCGCCGAGACGGCGCCGGCTGCGCCGCACGCGTGAACGCGTCCTCTGACAGCGCGAAGACGCCGCTCGGTGAATTGATCGGGCGGCTGTCGGTCCTGCATCAGAAGCGCATCGATCTCGGGCTCGAGCGGATGCACCGCCTGCTCGAACGGCTCGGCCACCCCGAACGCAAGCTGCCGCCGGTGATCCACATCGCCGGCACCAACGGCAAGGGCTCGACACTCGCCTACCTGCGCGCGACGCTGGAGGCCGCGGGCTTACGCGTCCACGCCTATACCTCGCCCTATCTCGTCAGGATCAACGAGTGCTTCCGGCTCGGCCGCGTTGGCGGCGGCGTGCTGGTCGGTGACGACGAATTGCGCGCGGCCCTGGAAGAGGTCGAGCGCGTCAATGCCAGCGAGGCCGCGACATTGTTCGAGCTGAAAACGGCGGCTGCCTTCCATCTGTTTGCACAGAACCCGGCCGACGTGGTGCTGCTCGAAGTCGGCCTCGGCGGCCGGCTCGATTCGACCAATGTGGTCGATACGCCCGCGGCCTGCGTGATCACGCCTGTCAGCATGGACCACATGGATTTCCTCGGGGACACCCTGACATTGATCGCCGGCGAGAAGGCAGCGATCATCAAGCGCGGCGTGCCCGTGATCTCCGCGGAGCAGGCGGGCGAAGCCATGGCGGTGATCGAGGCGCAGGCCAGGCGCATGCGCGCGCCGCTGTTTGCGGCGAACGAGAGCTGGCACGTCAATGTCGAGCACGGCCGCCTGGTCTATTCCGACGATCGCGGCCTGATGGATCTCACCGCGCCGCGGTTGTTCGGCCGCCACCAGTTCGACAATGCCGGCCTTGCGATCGCGACGCTGCGGGCGATTCCGAACTTTGGGATCAATCAGGCGGCGTTTGAGGCCGGCATCGTCGGTGCCGAATGGCCGGCGCGGATGCAGCGCATCACCTCCGGCGAGCTGCTCGCTCTCGGTCCGCAGGGCTCGGAGATCTGGCTCGATGGCGGGCACAATGCCGAAGGCGGCCGTGTCGCGGCCGCCGCGCTCGGCGATCTCGAGGAGCGGGTGTCGCGACCGCTGGTCGTCATCGCGGGCATGATGGCCAACAAGGACGCGCAGGGCTTCCTCGCCAATTTCGCCGGTCTCACCCGTCACATCATTGCGGTGCCGATCCCCGACACCGAGAACGCGATGCCGGTCGATCGCCTCGCCGACGCCGCGCGCAGCCTCGGTATGCGCGTCGAGACCGTCTCGGGCGTCGAAGCCGCACTGCGTGGCCTGTCGAAGCTCGCCTACGAGGTGCCGCCGCGCATCCTGATATCAGGCTCGCTGTATCTGGCCGGCCACGTGCTGGCGATCAACGGCACGCCTCCTGCATGAGGCTTCAATGCGCTTTGCCGCCATCGCCGACGTCCACGGAAACTATCTCGCGCTGGAGGCGGTGCTCGCCGACATCCGGGCCCACGGCATCACTGACATCGTCAATCTCGGCGACATGCTGAGCGGGCCGCTCGATGCGCGCCGCACCATCGAGATCCTGATGCAGCTCGACGCCGTGCACGTGCTCGGCAATCATGACCGCTACCTGCTGGATCGTCCGCCGGAGAAAATGGGCTCGTGGGATCGTCCCGCCCACGCAGCGCTCAACGCCCCGCAACTGGACTGGCTCCGCGCGCAGCCGATGACGCGGGTGTTTCGCGAGCAGGTGTTCCTCTGCCACGCGACGCCCGAGAACGACGAAGTCTATTGGCTCGACACCGTGCATCCCGACGGCACGGTGGCGCTGTCGCCGCTCGACCGGATCGAGCAATTCGCACAGGGCGTCAGCCAGTCCCTGATCCTCTGCGCCCACACCCATCTCGCCCGCGCGGTACGACTTCGCGAAGGCCGGCTGATCGTCAATCCTGGCAGCGTCGGCAGTCCCGGCTTTCGCGACAAGCATCCCTATCCGCATGTGGTGGAAGCCGGCACGCCGCATGCGCGTTATGCGTTTCTCGAACTGGCTAATGGTGCCTGGCAGGTGACGTTCCGCCACGTCGCGTATGATCACGATGCCATGGCGGCGCTTGCGCGCCGCAACGGCCAGCCGGAGCTGGCGAACGCGCTGGCGACGGGATGGATCAATTAAGACGGCACGGGCTGCTCACTTCAGCAGCTTCATCGGATCCGCGGCCCTCTGCTTCAACTGCTCGAAGCTGCATTGCCGCGGTGCCTTGTCGGGGCGCCAGCGCAGAATCGAGGTGCCGTGGCGGAAGCGTTCGCCGCTGAAATGGTCGTAGCAGACCTCGATCACCAGCTTCGGTTTGAGCGGACACCATATTGCCGAGCGCTCGGTGGACCAGCGGCTCGGCCCGCCCGGCGCGTTGCCGGTGAAGCCGGGCTCTGCGATCAGCGCCTCCACCCGGTCGGTCAGCGCGGGCTTCTGGTCTGCCTTGATCGCGGATGTGAAGCCGACATGGTGCAGCAAGCCACCATCGTCGTAGAGCCCGAGCAGCAGCGAGCCGACCACCTTTCGCCCGGCGATCTTGTTGGTGGCGTAGCGGAAGCCGCCGACGACGCAATCGGCGCTGCGGAATTTCTTGATCTTCTGCATGCCGTCGCGATTGCCGGCCTGATAGGGCAGGTCGACGCGCTTGGCGATGACGCCGTCCGAGCCGCCGCCGGATTGCGCCAGCCATTTTTTCGCGGTGGCGTAGCTCGTCGTCGCCGGTGACAGGCGGAAGAGGCTCCCCTTCAGATTAGCCTTCGCAAAAGCCTCCAGTACTGGTCGGCGTTCGCTGAGCGGTTTGCTGGCAAGCTGCTTCTCCCGGGCAGTCGCGAGAAGATCGAAGGTGAGATAGAGCGCCGGTGTCTCCTGCGAGAGCTTCGTCACGCGGCTTGCAGCCGGGTGAATGCGTTGCAGCAGCGCGTCGAATGAGAAGCTCTTGCCGTGCGGTACGACGATCTCGCCGTCGAGCGTGAAGCGGTCGGCCTTCAGCTTCAGCGCGGCAGCGACCACTTCCGGGAAATAGCGGGCGAGATCCTCGCCGGATTTTGAGCGCAGATCGACATGGCCGCCGTCGCGCGACAGCAGGCAGCGAAAGCCATCCCACTTGGGTTCGTATTGCCATTCCTTGCCGCGTGGAATTTCGTCGACCGACCGCGCCTCCATGGCAACGAGAGAGGTCGATCTTCGCGCGCGCTTTGCGGGAGGGGCAGGCAAGGGCCGGGACTCGTCGTACCTGAACACGTCCCGTCAACGCAAACGGCCGGCATTTCGCCGGCCGTTGTCGAAAATAAACTTGTGCGAGGCGGATCAGACCGCGGAGGTGATCCACTGCTGTAGCTTCGCCTTCGGCGCTGCGCCGACCTGGCGGGAGGCCATCTCGCCACCCTTGAAGATCATCAGGGTCGGGATCGACATCACGCCGTACTTCGACGCCGTCTTCGGGCTCTCGTCGACGTTCAGCTTGACGATCTTGACCTTGTCGCCCATCGCGCCGGCGATCTCGTCGAGAGCGGGCGCGATCATGCGGCAGGGGCCGCACCACTCGGCCCAGAAATCGACGACCACGGGGCCGTTCGCCTTGAGCACTTCGGCTTCGAAATCGGCGTCGGAAACCTTGCTAACGGCCATTGGAGTACCTCACTCGTTGAAAGAATCGGCGCGCATGGGAATCGCGCCCGGGATCATGGGGTCAACCTATGAACGGCTCCTTGCCGGGTCAAGGATGCTCACACCGAGATGAAGGGATGCCAGCGCCGCGTCCAGCGCGGGGGCTGAAATCTCCATATATTCAAGGGCCTCCGTCCAGAGCAGGACGGCGCGGATGGGCTTTTGGGGATAAAGCTGTGCCAGCACCGCCCGGTACAGCGCAAGCTGCCGGACATAGGCGGCGGGCGCTGCGGCCGCGTTCCTGGGCGCCGCCTGGTTGGTCTTGAAATCGACGATCAAAACCTCCTCCGGACGAACGACCAGCCGGTCGATCTGCCCCGACACCAATGCTGGAGTACGGCCCGGCCGCTCCAGCCGGCCGGCGATGGCGACCTCCGCCCGGCTGCCGGCGGCAAACACCGGCGCAAAGCGCGGTTCAGTGATCAAAGCCAGCACCTTGTCGGCCAACGCTGCGCGGTCGGCCTCGGTCCAGTCGGAGGCATTGCGCGCCATGAAGCCGAGCGCGGCCTCGCGCCGGCGCTCCGCGGCAATGTCAGGTAGGGATTGCAGCAGCCGGTGCACCAGCGTGCCGCGCTGCAGTGCCAGCGCGCGCGATTGCACCGATTCGCCTGTCCGCACGCTGCGGCCTTCCTCGGCCGACTGGCCGGACGGACGTACCAGGTCGTCGTCAACGGTCTCGCGCAGCGCCGGGGTTCGCAGCCAGTCCGGCAACGTGACCGTTGAATCCACGGAGGCGGCTGGAGTGCCCAGCGCCGCGACGTCCTCCGGCCGGGCGAATCGCGTCACCTTGCCGAGCGGCGTCTCGATCACCTGCTTGTCGAGGCCCGAGCTGGCGAGGCCGGTGTCGACCAGGTCGTACCAGCTGAGCTTGCGGACGTCCTTCCTGTTGCCCGGCAGGCAGCCGCCGACGATCAGCCGGTCCGCCGCGCGCGTCATCGCGACGTAAAGCAGACGGCGATACTCGTCCTCGGTCTCCTCGATCATCGCATTGCGGGCCTCGGCGACCGGCTTGGGATCATCGGCCTTGCGCCCGGCCCAGACCACGACCCCGCTGCCATTGCCGCGCGATACGTTGATCAGCTGAAGCCGCTGCGAGTCCGCGGGCGAGGAGGTGGTGTCGACCATGAACACGACCGAGGCCTCGAGGCCCTTGGCGCCGTGCACAGTCATCACCCGGACCTCGTCGCGCGAGATTTCCATGTCGCGCTTCACCTCGGTATCAGCCGAGCGCAGCCAGGCCATGAAACCCTGCAGAGCGGCCGGTGCCTTGCGCTCATAGTTCAGCGCCAGCTCCAAGAATTCGTCGAGGGCGTCATTGGCCTCATGGCCGAGGCGGCGCAGGATGCGCGCGCGTCCGCCGTCACCGCCGAGCAGCCAGGCGTAGAACGCGAACGGCGTCTCCTCCCGTGCCCGCATCTCGCAGGCTTCCAGGCACCGCAATGCCGTGGCGAACTTTTCGCTTGTGCCCGCATGCTCGCTGAGCGCACGGCGCAGCGAGCCCTTGCGGTCATGGGCCAATCGAAACAGATCGTCGTCGTCGAGCCCGAACAGCGGGCTCTTCAGCGCCACAGCCAGCGCGAGATCGTCCTGCGGCAGCAGCAGCGCGTCCGCAAGGTTCATCAGGTCGATGATTGCGATATGCTCGGTGAGCTTGAGCCGGTCGGCGCCGGCGACCGGCACGTTCGCATGCTTGAGCGCCTGGATCACGGCGTCGAACGCATTGCCGCGCCGGCGCACCAGGATCAGCATGTCGCCATAACGTAAGGGTCGGCGTTCGCCTTCATGTCCCGTCAGCGTGCCGCTCTCGACCAGCCGCTTGATCTCCGCCTGGATGCGGCGGGCGAGCTTCACTTCAGGGCTGGTGGTGGCGACGCCGTCGAACGGTGCGCGCCAGCCTTCGATGTTCTGCTTGTCGTCAGCGACTGCTAGGTCCCAAAGCTCGATTGCGCTCGGGCCTGCATCGTCGAGCGCATTGTGGACAGGATAGGCCTTCTCCGCATGGATGCTGCGATAGATAGTCTCGTCGCGAAAGACATGATCGACCGAATGCAAGATCGCTGCGCCCGATCTGAAAGAGTAATTGAAAGAAACCGGATCGAACTTGAGCTTGGCAGCTTCAAACTTTCTTCTGAGATCATATCGGCGTCGGTCGAACTCTCGGGGTTCTGCCCCCTGGAACGAGAAGATCGACTGCTTCTCGTCGCCGACCGCGAACACTGTGCGGTTCAGCCCCTCGCGCGCGCCTTCCCCGGCGGTGAATTCCGAGATGATGTGCGCGACGATATCCCATTGCCGCGGGCTGGTGTCCTGGGCCTCGTCGATCAGGACGTGATCGACACCGCGGTCGAGCTTGTAATGCACCCAGCCCGAGGCGATGCGGTTCAGCATCGCCAGCGTCTTGTCGATCAGATCGTCATAGTCGAGCAGCCCGCGCTCCTGCTTCTCGCGGCGGTAATTCGCGGCAGCGGCCGTTGCGATGTGCAGCAGGGCTGCGGTGCGGTCGCGGACCGTCACGGCGCGACGCCTTTCGATCAACGCATCGAGCCGCCGCGCCTCATTCTCGAACAAATGAGCGACTGATGGATGATCCTTGCAAAATTGCTTGGTCAACAACGTCTTGCGCGGTTGCTTCTTTTCATCCGTCAGGAAGACGGCAAGATAGGCATCAACTTGTGCGCTCCCCGAGACCGCCTTTGCTGACCGCAAGCAATCGGCCTGGTCCTTTTCGGTCTTGTTCCCATCATCTAGCGCAAAGGCGATGTCGTCCCAGCGCGATCGCGGCAGATAGGGTCCATCGAGAATCTCGGTCTCGACGTCCTCGATGCGGTCGCTCGCATCAACGCCCAGCGCCGACGCCATCTGCGCCGCCGCGGCTTCGGCGTTGCCGGCCTCATCCGTCCAGGCCATGAAGTGATCGCGGCTCAGGCACGCCTCGCGCACGACCTCCTTGAAAGTGACGTCGGCGGCGCTGGCCATTGCGGTCAGCAATGCGCGGCCGGTGACGCTCTCGGGATCGCGCGCGGCCTCCAGCAGCACCTTGAGATTGGCGCGCTCCATCATGTCGGTCTGGTCGCGCTCGTCGATAACGGCGAAGCGCGCGGGAACGTTGGCCTCGAACGGAAACTGCTGGAGCAGGCGCGTGCACAGCGCGTGAATGGTCTGCACCTTCAGCCCGCCCGGCGTCTCCAGCGCGCAGGCGAACAGTTTTCGCGCGTCGCGCCGAATTTTCGCGCTGGGATGCGGGATGCCGACAGCGCGGATCGCTGCGTCGAGCCCGGTATCATCCAGCGTCACCCAGTGACCAAGCGTGGTGAACACGCGCTCGGCCATGTTGGCGGCGGCGGCTTTGGTGAAGGTGATGCAGAGGATCTTCTCCGGCGGCACGCCCGACAGCAGCAGGCGGATCACCCGCTGCACCAGCACATGGGTCTTGCCCGAGCCGGCGTTGGCCGACACGAACGCCGACGCGGTCGGATCGGACGCACGCGCCTGCCGCGCGCGCACCTCGTCGGGAATGGGACGTGGCAGCTTCACCATTCCTCGATCCCCAAACCGCCGGCCGCAGACCATTCCTTGATCCGGGCGAGATCGTCATAGGTGCCGTAGCGGTTGGACCACATCGGCAGGTTCAGCGAGGTGTAGGGCTGGTTTTCGTCGTCGAAGGCACGGATCAGGGCTTCAAGCTTGGCGCGCGCTTCGGCGGCTGCTGTGTCCGGCGGCTGCGGCTCGTCGCCGGGCTTGTACTTGAGCTCGAGGATGCGCTCCTCGCCCGCCGGATTGTTGCCGCTCAGGCGTACATAGACGAGCTGGCTCACGGAGGAGCCGGCATCGATATCAGGGAATCCACCCTCGCGCAGGATCGCGGCCTCCAGCGTGAGCTGCGGCGACAGGCCCATGCGGACCTGCTTGCCGGTCGGCGGCTGACCGGTCTTGTAGTCGAGGATGGCGTAACCGCCGCCCTGGCGCCGTTCGATGCGGTCGGCGCGCGCGGAAAGCCGGAAGCTGCGCGCGCTGTCGAGCATGATTGAAATCTCGCCGCGGGTCTCCGCGACGATGGCCTCGATCGCGTCGCGGCGCGCGGTCTCCCATTCGCCGAACCAGCGCGCGATGCGCTGGAAACGTGGCCACCACAGCGCCCGCGCCTCGGGTCGCTCCATCAGCGGCGCAAAATATTTCTCGCCGATCGTGCGCAGCACGCGCGCGGGGTCTTCAGGCAGACGCGTCGCATAACTCTCGGTGAACTCGCCGATCGCATCATGAATCGCCGAGCCGCGGTCGGCGGCCGACAGCGGCATGTCGACGGGATCGAGCGCATCGAGCCGCAAAATGTGTTTTGCGTAGATCGTGTAGGGATCGCGCAGCCAGTCTTCGATCGCGGTCACCGACATCCTGAGCGGCCGCGTCGCCCGCGGCGGCCGCGGCTCGGGCTGCTTGATCGGCGTGACTTCAGCGGGCTGGTCGAGCGCGCCCGCGAACTGCACATATTTCTCGCCGGCGCGAACGGCCGCCTTCCAATGATCGTCGCCCGCAACCGCCTCCAGCCGATGAAGGAAGCGCGAAGCCACCGCAGGTGCGCCGCCGGCCTTGGCGGAATGGGTGAGGATCACCTCGTCGCCGCCGAGCAGCTGAGCAAAATCGTGGGCGGAGAGGCCGATGCGGCGCTCCGGCAGATCGAGACCGAGCTCGTGCCGCATCGGCCGGCTGAGCCAGGGGTCGATGCGCGGAGCCGGTGGCCAGACGCCTTCGATCAGGCCGCCGACGATGATGCGGTCAGCCTGCATCAGGCGCGATTCCAGCGGGCCGTAGATCTGCAGCCGCGCGCCCGGCTTGTCTCGCCGCCTCACGGCGCGATCGCTGAAAGCGGTCTGGAAGACGTCGGCATAATCAGGCAGCGTCACCATCAGTCCGCTGATCGTGCCGCCGCGCAGGAGATCGTTGAAGGCGCCGGCGAGCGCGAGGCCTTCGCGCTCCTCGAAGGCCAGCGGGATGCCCTGCTCGTCGCGCGACAGCTCGATCATGATCTCGCGATGCCGGTGCGCGAGTTCGGCAAAGTCATATGGCTTGGCCGACACCAGATTCTCGATCGGCGCCAGCGCCTTCTGCAAGGTGTCGATCAGCGTCTGGATGCGGTCGATATTTTCGGCCTTGAGACGCGCACGGGGCTCGGCCTTGTGAAGCGCGGAGACCTCGCTGCGCCACAGCTTTGTCAGCTCGTCGCGAAAGCGGTTGAATTCGCGCAGCAGGCCGCCGGTGCCCGCAGGCGGGCGCGTGCCGCGCAGGACTGCAAGCTCGAGATCTTCGATCGCCGCCTTCCATGCGCCAGGCAGCCGGCCGAGCCGGCACAGCGGATGCTTCAGCATCGCCAGCAGCGTCGGTGGCTCCAGTCCCTTGGTCGCGGCTTCCGCGGTGAGACGCGCAAACACGCCGGCGGATGTTTCCATCAGCACGTCGCCGCCGGAATCATCGAAGGCGAGATCCCATCGGGCCAGCGCGGCCATCACCCGCCACGCCAGCGCGCGGTCCGGCGTCACCAGCGCTGCCGATTTGTCGAGATGCCGCGCTTCGCGCATGGCGATGGCAATGGCGAGCGCTTCCATTTCAGGATTGGGTGCTTCGACGACCGCGAGGTTTCTCATGCCGCCGGCGATCTTCGCCGCGACGTCCGGCTGCTTCAGCCGGTCGTGCCAGACTTCCGTCTTGGCCGACGGTCGCATCGATTCCGATGCGAGCAGATCGCGGCCGCCGTCCGTTGGCGGCTGGAGAATCTCGACGTCGCTGCGCTTGATGCCAAAGCGATCCAGCAGTGCGTTCATCGCGTATTGCGGATGGTTCGACGCCGGATGCTCCGCGAACTTGCCGAGCGAGTCGCGCACGCCGCCGATGCTGCGCCAGGCGTCGTCGTCGAGATCGGTGTCGAGGCCCGGCAGCACCACTGCGCCATGCGGCAACGAGGCGACTGCGTGCAGGAATTTCGCGGTGGCCGGCATCGAGCCGGTCGAGCCCGCTGCGATCACGGGCCCATGGGGATGTGCGGTCAGGCGCTTGGCTTCCGCCGCGATCAGGAGATCGCGCCGGGCTGCGGGTTCAATCCGGTTGATCTCGGTGAGATGACCGGGCCAGGCGATGCGTGCGATCCGCAAAAATTCGAGCGAGTGCTGCCAGTAGCGGTCGAGGTTGTCAGGTACGAGACCGTCGAGCGCGCTCCAGTCGACGCCGCGCGTCACCATGTCGTCGATCAGGCGCGCGAGGTCGCCGGCGAGCGCCAGCGTTGAAGCGGGCCCGCCGACCACCAGTGGCGACAGCACCGGGCCCTTGGCCCAGGCCGCGACCAGCTGAGCCAGCGTCAGCCGTCGTTCGAGCTCGCCGAGCCGCGGCGGTATGTCGAGCGGCGTTGCGCCGGAGAACTGCTCGCCCTCGTCGGCGAAGGCGAGCTCATCCTCGTCGATGTCGCCGAGCGCGACGATGCGCGGCAGCACCACGGCGTCCGCTTTCATCTCGTCGAGGAAGATCTCGCGCACCACGCGCATCGCGCGCCGTGTCGGGAGGTATAGCGTGGCGTCCGCCAACCGAGCCGGTTCCTTGCGCGCCTCGAATCCCTCGACCAGTCGTCCCTCGAGCAGGCTCGCGACGATCGTGCGCAGGAATGGAACTGAGAGGGGGACGCTGAAGACGCGCATGAGCTGCCTGATTCGAAGGATCAGGCAATATAGGGAGGCGGGGTCAAATGGTCATGGGGCGGCGCGAAATCGTCCCCGCTGTTCGTCGGGACTAGAACAGGTGCCGTAGGGTGGGCAAAGGCGCGACAGCGCCGTGCCCACGCGTCTCTCACCGACTTTCACCGCTTGAATCCGTGGGCACGCTTCCGCCTTCGCTCTTCGAGCTACGGCGGACAAGTCGCTTTGCCCACCCTACGGCACCGCGTTCGGGACCGGCCCTACGCCACGCTCTCCAGAAACGCCTCTTCCGCGGCGTGCACGGCGTCGGGCGTGCCGACATGCATCCAGACGCCGTCGAGGCGGAGGCCGAACAGCCGCTCCTGCTCGTTGGCGCGGTCGAACATTTTAGTCAGCGAGAACTCGCCCGTAGGGGCGCCTTCGAAGATCGACGGCGACAGGATCGCAGCGCCGGCATAGACGAACGGAACGACTTCCTTTTCCTTGCGCTTGCGCAGGGCGCCGTCGGGCAGCATGCCGTAATCGCCACGACCGCCATAGCCGATGCTGGTTGCGGTCGGCGCCATCAGCAGCAGGATGTCCATGCGCGCGGGGTCGAAGTTTTCCGCAAGCCGCGTCAAATTGGAGCGCACGCCGTCGATCCACAGCGTGTCGGAATTGACGTGGAAGAACGGTGCATCGCCGAGCAGCGGCAGCGCCTTGACCACGCCGCCGCCGGTGCCGAGCACCTGGTCGCGCTCGTCAGAAATCGTCACGCGCGGAAGCTGGCGCGATGCGACGTGATCGATGATCTGGTCCGGCAGGTAATGCACGTTGACCACGGCCTCGGTCACGCCGGCCTGGCCGAGCTTGTCGAGCACGTGGTCGAGCAGCGGCTGGCCGGCCACCGGCACCATCGGCTTCGGCATCCTGTCCGTCAGGGGACGCATGCGCAGGCCAAACCCTGCAGCGAGCACCATGGCTTTGGTCGGTTTGACGGACATCCTTCGCTTTCTCAGACCTTTCGCGTTCGCAGCAATCCTAACACGAGGTTCGATTAGCCGCACCGCATCTCAACCGCCTTAGCCACCCGCCGTGACGGTTGTACGACGGGTGTTGCCATCATGCCCCGACGGCTGTGGAACGCGCCTTTTTCTTCTTGTCGCCGAGCTTGAGGAAATTGACCCCGATTTGGTCGCCATTCACCCAGGCCAGCTCGCAACGCCGGTACGCAAGTCCGGTGGACGACAGCAGCAGAAAGAACTCCTTCAGATGGAGGCCCTCGACCGAGCCGTCGATGGTCAGCTTGGCGCCGGTCTCGGAGACGTCCTCCATGGTGCAGTCGCGCCGCCAGGTGCCGTCGATCCCCATCATCTGGGCCGAGATCCCGCGCTCGAAAACGACCCGGCTGTTGCCGCGCTGGTCCGTCTTTACCGCCATCTGCCCGCTCCAGCCCGTAATGATCCGGCTGCCTGGCCGCCAGAATACCGGCGTCTTGGCTAACAGCTGGTAAATCGGGCCCCGAATCAAGCCTTTGGCGGCCTTTGGGGCGGCGGGACGTTGGCGAGATACCAGTCGCGCAAAGAGCTCAGCGCGGGATGCGCCAGCGAGCGCTGGAGATAGGTCCAGATCCGCGGCTGGTGACGCAAATAATGCGGCTTGCCATCGCGGCGGTTGAGGCGGGCGAAGGTGCCGAGCAGCCGCGTGTTTCGCTGTGCCGACATGATCGCGTAGAGCTCGGCGAAACCGGCCGGATCGAAGCCGGCATCGCCAGCGCGCCGCGCCTTGATGTAGCGCGACAGCAGCGTCAGCTCGAGGCTTTCGGGCACGTCGATGCGGGCGTCCTGGAGCAGCGACACCACGTCGTAGGATTGCGGACCGAGCACGGTGTCCTGGAAATCGATCACGCCGACGCGCGCGATGCCGGTGCGATCGCCAAGCCAGATCAGATTGGGCGAGTGATAGTCGCGGATGATCCACGTCTTCGGCGCGGCCAGCGGCTTCTTCAGCAGCTCTCGCCACATCGCGAAAAATTCGGCGCGCTTCTCTTCGCTCAGCGGCGCGTTGCGATCGGGCAGGTACCATTCCGGCATCAACCCGATCTCGATCAGCAGCGCCTCGGTATCGAAGAGGGGAATGGCGTAGCTCTGATCCGCCAGCGGCAATGTTTCCGGCAGCGTCTTGCCGTGCAGCACGGCCAGCACGTCGGTCGCAGCTTCGTAACGTTCGGCGATCGGGCGTGGCGGGTCGCCCTCGATTACGCCTTCGCTGCCGAAATCCTCGGAGATCAGGAAGCCGTGGTCGAGATCGTAATGGTGGATCGCGGGCGCCGAGACGCCGACTACGCGCAAGCCTTCGTCCATGGCAACGAAAGGCCTGATGTTCTCCGCAAGATGCACCGCGGCGCTGTAGGACTTCCCGTTGTACATCGCCGCGCCATCTGGCCGCTGCGGAGAGTTCATGAGGATGAGGCTCTCGCCGTCGCGCAGCAGCCGCGCATAGGAGCGCGTCGAGGCATCGCCCGCCATGCGCTTGCGCGTCGCATCCAAGTAGCCCGCTGCGTCCAGGAATTCACGCAATGCCTGCAGCCGCGCGACCGTGGCCGCGCTCTTGCCGTGACCGGTGATGTCGGCGGCGCGCGCGTTCGAGCCCAATGCGGGGCGATGCGTCAGCGCGATGTCGATGCGATCCTGTGGCATCGCCGACGGCGCGCGCTCCGGCCATTCGATCAGGACGAGTGTGGCATCGGGCAGGGGCGACAGCCCGATCTCCTCGAGCTCGCTCTCGTCCTCTACGCGGTAGAGATCGGCGTGCATCACCGGGAACGGCGGCAGCTCATAGCCCTGCACCAGGGTGAAGGTCGGGCTCGGCACCTCCAGCTCCTCGTCGCCGGCGAGGTAGCGGATCAGCGCGCGGGCGGCAGCTGTCTTGCCGGCGCCGAGATCGCCGGTCAGCGTAATGACATCGCCGGGGCCGACCAGCAGCGCGAGATCGGCCATCAATTGCGCGGTGGCCGTCTCGTTGTGAAGCGCGACGGAGAATGTGGTGGGCGCGCTCATTCGGCGGCGTCGCGATGCGCCGCCTGGTCGGTCGGGAAGTCGCAGATCACGACCGTGCCCCGGCCGACGATCGAATCCACCCGCACCTTGCCGCCATGCAGCTCGACGAAGGAGCGCACCAGCGACAGGCCGAGCCCGGCGCCGCGGTGACGCGAGCCCTGCGAGCGGCTTTCGAACCAGTTGAACACCTTGTCCTTCATGTCGGCAGGTATTCCAGGCCCGGAATCTGTCACAGTGAAGACCACGCTGCGTTCGGTGCGGCGCGCGCTGATGCCGACGGTGGAATCCTGTGGAGAAAACCCGACGGCGTTGGCGAGGAGGTTATAGAGCACCTGCACCACGCGCTTCTCGTCGCCGACGAAGCTTCCGACATCGGGCGCGATCTCGACCTTGAGGCGGATGCGGTCGGTGGCGAGCCGGTCCTGGATGCCTTCGGCCGCGAGCTCGATGGTCTTGCTGACGTCGACCGGGCCGAGTTCCAGCTTCATCGCGCCGGCGTCGATGGTGGCGAGATCGAGGATGTTGTTGGTCAGCGCCAGCAGCGCGTTGGTCGATTTGGTGACGTAGTCGAGATATTCGGCCTGTTTCGGCGTCAGCGGCCCGGTCGAGGGATCGCTGAGGAAATGCGCGAAGCCGATGATGGTGGTGAGCGGCGAGCGCAGCTCGTAGGAAACGTGGTGGACGAAATCCACCTTCATCTGGTCGGCAGCCTCCAGCGCCTCGTTGCGCTCGCGTAGTGCGCGCTCGACGTTCTCGGTGTCGGTGATGTCCTGGAACGTCAGCATGGTCGCGCCGTCATGCAGCGGGCGGATCATGCCGTCGAGCACGCTGCCGTCCTTGCGCTCCAGCTTCAGCGGCACGTCGGCGCGGCTCTCGATCGAGGTGACGGCCTCGCGGATCTGACGCCAGACCGTGGGGTCGTCGAACAGCTGATGGCACCAGCCTTCCACCGTCTGGATGTGCGGCTCGTCGCGCATGGCATCGCTCGACAGCTTCCACATCCGGACGAAGGCCGGGTTGAACAGTTGCGCCTTGCCGTTGCTGCCGAACACCGCGACGCCCTCGGCGAGACTGTCCAGCGTCTCGCGCTGGACCCGGATCATGCCGTCGAAGCGGCGGGCGAGCTCGAGGCTCTCGGTGACATCGTCGAACAGATAGGTGACGCCGCCCTCCGGGTTCGGCGTGGTCACGACCGAGAGCGCGCGGCCGTCGGGCAGGTACCAGGTGTCCTTGGTGGTCTCGACCGCGCGATAAGCCTCGTGCAGCTTGGATTTCCAGGCACGGAAGTCCGGCTGCTCCGGCAGCTTGCGCGCGGCGCGGAGCTGGTCGAGCACGCTGGAATCATCGGGATTGGCGTCGAGGAAGGTGCGGTCGAGGTCCCACAGCCGGCGGTAGGAATCGTTGTAGAAGGCCAGCCGACGCTGGCCGTCGAACACGGCAACGCCGGAGGAGAGCTGGTCGAGCGTGCGGCGATGCGCCTCCGCCATCCGCACCAGCGCCGAGCTGAGCGCATCCGCCTCGCTGGCATCGATGGCGACGCCGACGCTGCCGCTGCCGACATTGACCGCGCGCACGTCGTAGATGCGGCGCTCGCCGCTGATCACGATCGGCAGCCGCGCGTTGAAATTGGCGGTGTCCTTCAGTCCCCGTTCCATCGCGGTGCGATCGGCGCTGTCGAGCAGCTCGAGCTTGCGCTCCTGCGCGTCGGTGACGTTGTTCGCCTCGGTCGCGCGGACATAGGCGGGGTTGGCGTAGGTCAGCGCGCCGTTCTCGCCCTTGGCCCAGATCGGCCAGGGGGCGTTGGCGGCAAAGCCGCGCAGCATCTCGGTCTCGTCGGAGAGCGCGTTGTAGCGCAGATTGGTCTCGGCCAGATCGCGGCGGAGCCCCGAGAGTTCGCGAATCCGGACAATGGCCTGGCCGCCGATGGCGCGGCCGATGGCCTCGAGCGTGTGGCCATGCGCGGTGGTCAGTGTCAGCTGGAACCCGTCGCCGCGGTCACGCAGCGCATCGACGGCATGATCCATCTGGAGCGCGGGTTCCGGCGGCAGCCAGGTTCCGAAGGCGAGCACGCGTTGCGGCGAGGAGTCGCGCGGCAACACCATGGAGATGTCGCCGGAGATCTGCGCGCGATTATCGCCGGCCGGCCAGGAGATCAGGATCTGCGGCTCGGCGAACAGCAGCGCGCCGAAGCGGTCGGCCTGGAGCTGGAGTTCTCCGATTCGGGCACGCAGCCGCGCCTCGTTCTTCGCCGTACGCACGCGCGTGCGCATCAAGAGGATCGCAGCCACCACCGAGAAGCCGAGCAAGGCCAGCGCGGTGGCGAGCACCGCGAGTTCCTGCCGGTTGAAATCCAGCATGATGGAGAGGGTGTCGATGAGGTCGGCCGCCTCGGCCGGCGCAGCCGGCAGCAGCGCTGCAAGAGCGCCTCCCAACAAGCCGTTGCGCACGAGCGATGTGCACGACAGCAGCGTCCGACGCATCGACACGATCACGCCTGACATAGTTGCCCCAAGATCGCACAGATTTGCGCGCGGCGACCCCCGTCGCGCGCGAATCAAACGACAATACCCTCACCGCGACTCCGGCGGTAAGAGTCCAGATCGTGAACGCAAAGGCGGCCCCAAAAAAATGCCGGGTGAAGAGTTCCAACACACGTAAATCTTCGGATGATTCGGCTGGAACTGCCGTGCGTTAGCGGATGAGATGCGGGGGCCGTTTCCACGAAGCAGGTGCGCTCCCTCCCCCGCTTGCGGGGGAGGGTTGGGGTATCTCCGCAACGGGACGCTCCCCAGAGGAGAGAGCCCTCACCCGCCGCGCTCTGCGCGTCGACCTCTCCCGCAAGCGGGAGAGGTAAGAACTAGCGGCCCGTCGAGCCGAAGCCGCCGGCGCCGCGATCGGTGGCCGACAATGTGGCCACCGGAACCAGCGCGGCCTGCACCACGGGCGCGATCACCATCTGGGCGATGCGCTCGCCGCGCTTGATCACGAACGGCGCTGTGCCGTGATTGATCAGGATCACCTTGATCTCGCCGCGATAGTCCGCGTCGATCGTGCCCGGCGAGTTCAGCACGGTGAGGCCGTGCTTGGCGGCAAGCCCCGAGCGCGGTCGCACCTGCGCCTCGTGCCCGGCCGGCAATGCGATCGCAAGGCCCGTCGGCACCAGCGCATATTGGCCGGGGGCGAGCGTCATCGGCTCGCTGTCCGGCACCGCCGCCATCAGATCGAGGCCGGCAGCCTCGGTGGTTTGATAGGCCGGCATTGGCAGGCCTTCCGCATGGGCCAGGCGTTGCAGTTCGACAGTGACCTTCGTGCTCAAGATGCCGGCTCCAGGGATTTGTCGGTCACGCTTCGTGCGACATGCGCGACCAGTTCGATGGCGACCTGTTCCTTGGTCATCACCGGCCAGGAATCAACTGCAATCTCGCCGTCCTTCTCACCATTCTTGCGGCTAATCAGATGCACGGTGTTGCGGTCGCCGCCCATCACGCCGGTGGCGGGCGAGACGTCGTTGGCGACGATCCAGTCGCAGCCCTTGCGGGCCAGTTTTGACTTGGCGTTGTCGATGAGGTGCTCGGTCTCGGCGGCAAAGCCGATCACCAGCGGCGGGCGCTTGTCGGTCAGCTTCGAGATCGTGGCGAGGATATCGGGGTTCTCGATCAGCTGAAGCGGCGGCATGCCGGCCGAAGTCTTCTTCAGCTTCTGCTCGCCTTCATTGGCAACGCGCCAGTCGGCGACCGCGGCGGCAAAGATCGCGATGTCGGCGGGAAGCGAGGCCTGCACCTGCTCCAGCATCTGCCGCGCCGATTCCACGTGCTTGACGGTGACGCCCTGGGGATCGCTGAGGTCGACCGGACCGCTGACCAAAATCACCTCGGCGCCGGCGGCCTGCGCGGCCGCGGCAATGGCAAAGCCCTGCTTGCCGGAGGAGCGGTTGGCGATGTAGCGCACCGGATCGATCGGCTCGTGGGTGGGACCTGCGGTGATCAGCACGCGCTTGCCGGCAAGTGGCTTTGGCGCCGGCGGCCGCAGCAGGCGCTCGGCGGCGGCGGCAATCTCGATCGCTTCCGACATGCGGCCGACACCGGCTTCGCCTGCTTCGGCCATCTCGCCGGAATTGGGTCCGATCAGCACCACGCCGTCGCGCTGCAGCTGCGTGAGGTTGCGGCGCGTGGCCGCATTGGTCCACATCAGCGGGTTCATTGCCGGTGCCAGCAGCACCTTGCGGTTGGTCGCGAGCAGGATGGCGCTGGCGAGATCGTCGGCGTGGCCGTTGGCCATCTTCGCCATCAAGTCGGCGGTCGCCGGCGCCACCACGATCAGGTCGCAGTCGCGCGCAAGCCTGATATGGCCGGCGTCGAACTCGCTCTGCGGGTCGAACAGGTCGGTATAGACGCGCTCATGGGAGAGGGCGCTGACCGCCAGCGGCGTGACGAATTGCTGGGCCGCCTCGGTCAGGACGCAGCGGACCTCGACGCGGCGCTCCTTCAGCCTTCGGATCAGGTCGAGCGATTTATAGGCCGCGATGCCGCCGCCGATGATCAGGGTGACGCTGGCCTCGGGGACGGCGCCGGTGCGCTGGAGTGCGGGGGTGGAGGATACCGCAGGCGGTACCGCAAACGGCGTCAGCGGCTCCTCGCGGCCCTCGATCAGCTCCCGCAGGATGACCCGGACCTCTTCCTCGACCGACCTGCGGTTCTTGGCCGAGCGCAGCCGCAAATAGGTTTTGACGGCGTCGTCGAGCTTGCGGATGGTCAGGCTTGCCATGACGCCCCTCCAGCACGGAATGATAGCGATGCTATCACTTGTGTGATTGCAATGCAATCAAGCTTTTGGCAATCACAGATTCCGGACGGCGATCAGGATCCCGATGAAGGTCGCGGCGATGATCCAGAGCGCGACGGTGCGCCAGCGATTCTTGCGGCCCTCGCTGCGGCCCATCGCGGCGATGCTCTCGGGCGACAGCCTGATGCCCTCCCGTGTCATGGTCTCGAGCTGCTCGAGGACCTTCACGGACCGCTCGGCGATTTCCGGCATGCGCATCAGCACGCGCGCGATGTCTCCGGTCCCGGCGAGCGCGCCTTGCACCCGGCCGATCGGACCGAGATTGCGCTCGATCCATTCGCGTACCACGGGGTCGGCGACCTTCCAGATGTCGAGCCTGGGATCGAAGCCGCGCGCCACGCCTTCGACCACGACCATGGTCTTCTGGAGCAGGATCAGCTCGGGGCGCGTGGTCATGTCGAACAGGCCGGTGACCTCGAGCAGCAGCGTCAAGAGCCGCGCCATCGAGATCTCTTCCGCCGTGCGGTTGTGGATCGGCTCGCCGATGGCGCGAATCGCTTGCGCGAAGTTCTCGACCGAGTGATGTGCGGGCACGTAGCCCGCCTCGAAATGCACCTCGGCGACGCGGCGATAGTCGCGGGTGATGAAGCCGAGCAGGATTTCGGCGAGGAAGCGCCGCTCCTTCATGCCGAGCCGGCCCATGATGCCGAAATCGACCGCGACGAGCCGCCCCGCGTCATCCAGGAACAGATTGCCCGGATGCATGTCGGCGTGGAAGAAGCCGTCGCGCAGCGCGTGCCGCAGGAAGCTCTGGATCACCTTGCGGCCGAGATCGGGCAGGTCGACCTGCGATTCGGCCAGACGCTTGTGATCGTTCAGCGCGATGCCGTCGATCCACTCCATCGTCAGCACGTTGTGCGTGGTGCGGTCCCAGTCCACGGCCGGCACGCGGAAATCAGGATCGCCCTGCGTGTTCTCTGCCATCTCCGACAGCGCCGCAGCTTCCAGCCGCAGATCCATCTCCATCGCGACCGAGCGCGACATGGTGTTGATGACCTCGATGAGGCGCAGGCGCCGCGCTTCGGCCGAATAAGCCTCGGCCTTGTGCGCGACGAAGAAGAAATCGGAGAGGTCGCGGCGGAAGCGCGTAGCGACGTTGGGCCGAAGCACCTTGACCGCGACCGACCTGCGGATGCCGGCGTGCAAAACCTCGCCGCGATGCACCTGCGCGATCGAGGCGGCCGCGACGGGAGGGCCGAAGCTCACAAACACGTCCTTCAGCGGCCGCTCCAGCGAGGTCGCGATCGCGGCTTCGGCTTCGTCCTGCGGAAACGGCGGCAGGCGGTCCTGGAGACTTTCGAGGTCGCGCGCCATGATGACGCCGACGACGTCGGGGCGTGTGGCCAGGAATTGTCCGAGCTTGAGATAGGCGGGGCCCATCCGCGTCAGCGCGCGCGATATCCGCGGGCCGTGCTTGACACCACGTCGTTCGACGAGGCGCGCCAGCTTCAGAGCGAGCTGTCCCGGCGGCGGCACCAGGCTCGGATCGACCGAGCCGAACACGCCCTCGCGCGCAAACACGAACGCGGCGCGGATCAGGCGCGCAATGTGGGTGAAGGCAGAGATCACAAACGCCAGCCCGAATGCAGTGCGACGATGCCGCCGGACAGGGTCTGCCAGCTGACGCGGGCGAAGCCGGCGTCGCGGATCATGTCGGCGAAGGCGTTGGGTTTTGGAAACTTGCGGATGGACTCGACGAGATATTGGTAGGACTCGGCATCGCCCGTGATCATGCGGCCGAGCGGCGGGATCACCTTGAACGAGAACAGGTCGTAGATCCGGTCAAGCCCGGGCATCTCGACGGTGGAGAATTCCAGGCACAGGAAGCGGCTGCCGGGCCTCAGCACGCGATGGGCCTCGCGCAGCGCCAGATCGATCCGGGGCACGTTGCGAATACCGAAGGCGATCGTATATGCGTCGAAGCTGCGGTCGGCGAAGGCGAGCGCTTCGGCATTGCCTTCGACGAAATCGACCCGGGTGTCGAGATGGCGCTTCGCGGCGCGCTCGCGGCCCACCGCCAGCATGTCGGTGTTGATGTCGCAGACGGTGGCATGGAAGCCGGTGCCCGCCGCTTTGGCGGCGCGGAACGAGATGTCGCCGGTGCCGCCGGCGACGTCGAGCAGCGCGAACGGCCGGTCGCTCCTCGGCGGGTCGAGCGCGGTGATCATGATGTCCTTCCAGACCCGGTGCAGGCCACCGGACATCAAATCGTTCATCAAATCATAGCGCGACGCCACGCTGTGAAACACATCGTTCACCAGCGTCTGCTTGTCCCCGAGGGGGACATCCCTGAAGCCAAAATGCGTGGTTTCGCCCGGCCGATCCATTACTCTACTCCACTGGGCGAACCATAGCGCGCCCGCCGCAATGGCGCTATCACACCGCCTTCATAAGGTGAATGCCTGACCATGCCTGAATTGCCCGAAGTCGAGACCGTCCGCCGCGGCCTTCAGCCTGTGATGGAGGGTGCGAAAATCCTGGTGGCGGAGGCCCGCCGGCCGGACCTGCGCTTTCCGTTCCAGCCGGATTTCGTGGCCCGGCTCCAGGGGCAGGTCGTCACGGGGCTGGGCCGCCGTGCAAAATATCTCATTGCCGATCTCGCCTCAGGCGATGTGCTCTTGATGCATCTGGGCATGTCGGGCTCGTTCCGCGTCATCAAGCCGGACAACGAGGCAGCTCCCGGCGAGTTTCACTATCCGAGGGGTAAGGACTCCACGCACGACCATGTACTGTTTCGGATGTCTTCCGGCGCCGACATCGTCTTCAACGACCCGCGCCGCTTCGGTTACATGAAAGTGATCGCACGTAACGCACTCGAGGAGGAGCCGCTGCTGCGCGACCTCGGCCCCGAGCCGCTCGGCAACGAATTCGACGCCGCGATGCTGGCGCGGTCCTGCGAAGGCAAGACCACCAGCCTGAAGGCCGCGCTGCTCGACCAGCGCGTGGTGGCGGGACTCGGCAACATCTATGTCTGCGAAGCCCTGCATCGCTCGCATCTGTCGCCGCGCCGGATCGCGGCGACGCTCGCGACCAAGGGCCGCAAGGGCGTTGGCGGCGGCGAGCCGACCGATCATGCGAAACGATTGGTGAGTGCGATCCACACGGTGCTGAACGACGCCATCAAGGCCGGCGGCTCGTCCTTGCGCGATCATCGCCAGACCTCGGGCGAGCTCGGCTATTTCCAGCATTCGTTCAAGGTCTACGACCGCGAAGGCGAGAAATGCAGGACGCCGGGCTGCGGTGGCACCGTCAAGCGGTTCACGCAGAACGGACGCTCCACCTTCTGGTGCCAGAAGTGTCAGAGATGACGTAGCCCCGTAGCCCGGATGGAGCGCAGCGAAATCCGGGTCCAGCGTGACCGCGGAGAGACTCCCCGGATTGCGCTGCGCTCCATCCGGGCTACGACGCGAAGATCGAACGTCTATAAAACCGCGAAGCGAAGCAATCCGGCCGGGCTGGTGGCCGGATCGCTTCGTCGCTGGGGCCCTTCCGGATGATGAAGGGCCGACTGCCGTCAGAGCGATGCCCCGCTCAGGACGCCAGTGTCGTGGTCTCGTCCGCCGAAAGATCGGCGACGACATGCAGCATGCCGTCGGTAGCCGACATCACCTGATCGATCGGGACATTGGTCGTGGCGCTGAGCTCGAGCCGGGTTTCGATCCAGCGCCACAGGCCGCGGATCTCGTCCGCCGACTTGCCGTTCGGCGCGAATTCGCTCACGGCAAGGCCGCTCGCGAGCGAGTCCTGATGATCGTTGCGCATCACGATCAGCGGGCGCGCGAGAACTTCAGTGAGATCGAGCGCGGCTTCCTCGGCGAGGGTGTTGGCGGCGTTGTCGATGCGCTGGCCGCGGATCGGCGTCTGGTTGAGCACGAAGCTGTAGGGCCGCTTCCAGGCGCGTGCGACGCTGAGCGTCGAGACGGTCGCCTCGATGTCGGCGACGCTCGGGCGGGCCGGGATCAGGCAGAGATCGGAATGGCGGATCGCAGCGGTGGTCGCGGCGCTGAGGCCGGCGGCGGTGTCGACGATCGCCAGCTGCAGGCCGCTGTCAGCCAGCATCTTCTGGCGCGGCTCGATGTCGGCGGCATGATAGATCGGCTCGACGACGAGATCATCGGCGGTGCGGCGGCGCTGCCAGTTCGACAGGGTGCCCTGCGGGTCGGTCTCGATCAGGCGGACGGTGAAGCCGGCCTGCTTGGCCGCGAGCGCGAGGCCGATGGCGAGCGTGCTCTTGCCGCTGCCACCCTTTTGGGTGGCCAGTACGATCGTGTGCATTTGAAGATCAATCCTTTGGAATGCTTGGGTCAGGAATACGCCACGCGAACGTGCATCGATCTCGATGCTGAGCCTTCTCGCTCAGGACGTGCCGGCCCGATCCAAAGGGGGATCGCGGAGGTCCGAATCAACAGTAACGATGATGGCGGAATGGGGATGGCCAGCTAATCCGTACCATTACTGGACCAGTAGTCGTACGTGTGATGATGCTCGCGGCTCAGTTGAACTCGTGTCCACTACGCGCCGCACCGCGTCCGGGACACGAGAGTTGGCGTTAAACCTACTTCCGCACGCAGATCACGCGCACGACGGCGGCCTTTGCGTCCGTCGACGTACCGTTCACCGTGACCTGTTTCGCCTTCAGGAAATCGCGCACGGCGTCCGCGGACACCATCACGGCCTGCGAGGCCGGCACCGATGTCGCGGGTCCTGCCACCATGGTCGGCTTCAACAACGCAATGCCGGCGAACTTGCCGTCGCCATCGATCGCCGGACCACCGGAAAATCCCACCGCCGGGGGAGGCGACAGTGCGGACTCGCTGCTCGTGACCGGTGCGAGTGCGCCCTTGACGGTCGAGACACTCGCCGCACCGCCCTGGCTCTGCGGATCGGCGATGCCGACGACATCCACGTTCGTCTTGGCCGCGCCGCCAGCGAGGCTGAATGGCTTCAGGCCGCGCGCGCCGTAGATATGCAGCAGTGCAAGACCGCGCTCCTTGTCCTCGGCGAGGCGATCGGCGCTGCCATAGCCGGCGATCGTGATGGCGAGGCAGCCGTCGGTGACGAGCCGGTCGGTGACGATCGCGCCGTCATCGCTGACGACGAGACCGGTGCCGTATTCGACGGTCTTGCGCGGCGGCGGCCCGGCTTGCGGTCCGGACGGAAACGCGTTGAACGCGCTCGACATCGCGATCACGACCGGCTCGACCGTGTTCTCGGTCGCCTGGTCGTAGAGGATCGTCATGGTGCGGACCTCGTCACCTCTAAAGGTGCCGCGGATGTAAAACTTCTTCAGGCCCTGCAATCCCGAGAGCACGAAGAAATCGGGCTTCACCACGGTGTAGTCGACCTTGCGCCCGGACGGCTCCTTCTCCAGCTCCGCGAGTTTTGCCGCGGTCGGGTTCGCCTCCTTGCGGCGGCTGAGCAGCACCTGAACGGTTCCGGTCGGCGAGGTCCATTTCGAGCCGTTGGCGTCGCTCGCCCGCTGCGGCACCAGTTTCGAGGGGATGCCGAGCCGGGCGCCGCTGGTCGGCTCCGTCACGATCTTCCAGCCGACGCCGTCCTGCTTCTTTCGCGCCGTCTCGGCCAGCGCGGCGCGCTCCTGCGGATTGAGCACGCCGGTCGGCTTGCCGCCCTTGGCCTTCTGGTATTCCTTGATGGCGTTGACCAGGCGCGCGCTGACGTCGCCGGTGATGGCGCCGTTGTACTGGCCGACCCAGGCGAGGTCGGATTGCAGCGACAGCCGCTCCGCTTGCGCCATCGCATCCGCCGTCGCCGATGGCGTCTGCGTTGCCGGAGGCCGGATCGGCACGGTCTGGACCAGCTTCGGCTTGGTACCGGGGATCTGCGGCGTCGTCATCTGGGCGTGCGCGCCTGTGGCAGCCGCAAACATCAAGGTTGCCGCAAGCATCGATCTCATGACAAATCCAACCAGCCCATTGAACGCAATGCCATTGAAGCACATCTCGTTGGTCGCGAACAATGTTGCGGTGGTTCAGGCCTAAGGTCGAGCCGCGTACACAGGTCCTCATCCTGAGGAGCGGCCTCAAGGCCGCGTCTCGAAGGATGGCCGCGGCGAGATCGGGGCCTGTATGGTTCGAGACGGCGCTTTGCGCTTCCTCCCCATGAGGAGTGAGAGCGACGGCTTGGTAGGAGAGGCGTACGACGATGCTGAGCCCGGACGAACTGGAACGCTATGCCCGCCATATCGTGCTGCGCGACGTCGGCGGACCGGGCCAGGCGGCGCTGAAGCGCGCCTCTGCGCTGGTGATCGGCGCCGGCGGGCTCGGCGCGCCGGCGCTGATGTATCTGGCCGCCGCCGGCATCGGCACGCTCGGCGTGGTCGATGACGACGTGGTGTCGTTGTCCAATCTGCAGCGCCAGGTGATCCACGCCACGCCCGATATCGGCCGGCACAAGGTCGAGAGCGCCGCCGAGCGGATTGCGGCGCTCAATCCGCATGTTCGCTTCGTCGGCCACGCCACCTGGCTGAATGCGGACAATGCGCTCAGCCTGATCGGCGACTACGACCTCGTGCTCGACGGCTCCGATAATTTCTCGACACGCTATCTGGTCTCGGACGCCTGCTTCTTCGCGAAGCGGCCGTTGATCACGGCCGCGCTCGGCACCTTCGACGGCTCGCTCACCACCATCCGCGCGCACGAGACCAACGAGCAGGGCGAATTCAATCCGACCTATCGCTGCCTGTTTCCGGAGGCGCCGCCGCCGGGCACCGTTCCCGCCTGCGCGGAAGCCGGCGTCATGGGTGCGCTGGCGGGCGTGCTGGGGTCGATGATGGCGATGGAAGCGATCCGCGAGATCGTCGGTTTCGGCGACGGCCTCGTTGGCCGCCTCCTGATGATCGATGCGCGCGCGATGCGCTTCGAGACGCTGCGCTATTCGCGCGATCCGGCCAATCCGCTCAACGGCGACGGGCCCGTGGTCACCGACCTCAGCGCCCATCGCACGTGATGGGCTGCGTTACGCCGTGGCCGGCTTCTCGCTATCGAGATGGGCCATCTGCTCGGCGGTGTAACGCGTGCCCGAGGCGACATCCGGCGGAAACGCCTTGGCCAGCGCCGCAAGATGCGCCGATGTCAGCGTGACCCGGGTCGCGCCAAGCGCTTCGACGAGACGGGTGCGGGTCTTGGCGCCGACCAGCGGCACGATCTCTTTTCCCTGCGCCGCGACCCAGGCGATTGCGACCTGCGCCGGCGTTGCGCCGATTTCGCCGGCGATGGCACGCAGGGACTCCACCAGCACGAGATTGGCGTCGAGATTTGCGCCCTGGAAGCGCGGCGTCATCAGCCGGTAGTCCTTGCCGGCCGTGCCCGAATCCTTCGACCAATGGCCGCTGATCAGGCCGCGCGCCAGCACGCCATAGGCGGTGATGCCAATGCCGAGCTCGCGGCAGGTCTTGAGAATGTCGCGCTCGATGCCGCGCTCGATCAGCGAATATTCGATCTGGAGATCGACGATCGGATGCACGGCATGCGCGCGGCGGATGGTGTCGGAGCCGACCTCGGACAGGCCGATATGCCTGATGTAGCCAGCCTTCACGAGATCGGCGAGGCCGCCGATGGTCTCTTCAATGGGGACGTTGGGGTCGAGCCGTGCCGGGCGGTAGATATCGATATAGTCGGTGCCGAGCCGCTGCAGCGAATAGGCGAGGAAATTCCGGATCGCGGCCGGGCGGCAATCCATGCCAGTGAATTCACCGGCAGGGCCGCGTAGCGCGCCGAACTTGACGCTGATCTGCACCCTGTCGCGCGCCACTTCCTTCAGCGCATCGCGGATCAGCATTTCATTGTGACCCATGGCGTAGAAATCGCCGGTGTCGAGCAGCGTGATACCGGCGTCGAGCGCCGCGTGGATCGTGGCGATGCTCTCGCCGCGATCGGCCGGGCCATAGGCGTCCGACATGGCCATGCAGCCGAGACCAAGGGCAGAGACGCGGGGGCCGGTTGAACCGAGTTTGTGCTGTTCCATGATGGCTCTCCTCGAAAGGCGGCAGGCTGATTGCGCCGCATGACGGGCTGGATATGCACCTGGTCCATTGCGCCGATAAGCTGGACAATACCGAATGGCTTGTTCATTCTAACGAACAATGACTGAGCCCGATCTGCGCGATCTCGACGTCTTCGTTGCGGTCGCCCGCACCCGCAATTTCCGGCGGGCGGCGATCGAGATTCGCGTGTCGGTGTCGAGCCTTAGCCAGCGCCTACGCGACCTCGAGGAGCGCCTTGGCGTCCGCCTGATGAACCGCACCACCCGCAGTGTCGCCTTGACCGAGGCGGGCGAGCTGCTGCTGTCGCGGGTGGCACCTGCGCTGCGCGACGTCGGCGATGCCCTGGCGGAGGTGCGGGGCCTGCGCGAGGTGGCTTCCGGCCGCCTGCGCATCAACGCGCCGCCCCCGGCGGTCGATCTCGTGCTGGCGCCGATGGTCGGCCCGTTCCTCGCAGCGCATCCGCAGGTCGATCTCGACGTCGTGTCCGAAAGCGGTTTCGTCGATATCGTGAGCGGGGGCTACGATGCCGGCGTGCGTTATGGTGAGCATCTCGCGCAGGACATGGTGGCGATCCCGCTGAGCGGTCCGCAGCACTATGTCGTCGTCGCCTCGCCCGATTATGTCGCGCGCCGCGGCGAGCCGAAGCATCCGAAGGATTTGCTCGAGCATGATTGCATCCGCGCCCGGTATTCGAGCGGCGTCATGCACGATTGGGAGTTCGAGAAGGCCGGCCAGATCGTGAGGGTCGATCCGCCGGCAAAGCTGATCTCCACGAACATGACCCTTGCCCTGCGAGCCGCGCTCGATGGTGTGGGCGTCTGGGCAACGATCGACGGTTATGTCGGCGATGCCGTGAAGTCCGGCGCGCTGGTCAGCCTGATGGAAGATTGGTGCGAGCCGTTTCCCGGCCCGTTCCTGTATTACCCGAGCCGGCGCCAGACGCCGCCCGCGCTGCGCGCCTTCATCGATTTCGTCGCCGACTGGCGCAAGCGCGAGACGCGCGGGAAATAAACCTCAGAGCATGCTCGGCAGCACGCGATCCGGCGGCTTGTGGGCGTCGAGGAAGGTGCGGATGTTGATGATCACCTTCTCGCCCATCTCGACGCGGCCTTCGATCGTGGCCGAGCCCATATGCGGCAGCAGCGCCACCTTGCCAGCCTTGGCGAGCCGCACCAGCTTGGGGTTGACCGCGGGCTCGTGCTCGTAGACGTCGAGCCCGGCGCCACCGATCTCGCCGCCTTCGATCAGCTTGATCAGCGTGTCCTCGTCGGTCACCTCGCCGCGCGCGGTGTTGACGATATAGGCGTCCTTGCGGATCAGCTTCAGCCGCCGCGCCGAGAGCAAATGATAGGTCGCCGGCGTGTGCGGACAGTTCACCGAGATGATGTCCATCCGCGCCAGCATTTGGTCGAGGCTTTCCCAATAGGTCGCGCCAAGCTCTTCGGCGATCTTCGGCGCGACGGGACGGCGGTTGTGATAGTGGATCTGCAGGCCGAAGGCGCGGGCGCGGCGCGCCACCGCCTGGCCGATGCGGCCCATGCCGATGATGCCGAGGCGCTTGCCGCCGATGCGATGACCGAGCATCCAGGTCGGCGACCAGCCCGGCCAAGGCTTTCCTTCGGTCAGGATCGAGGCGCCTTCGATCATCCGCCTGGGCACGGCGAGGATCAACGCCATGGTCATGTCGGCCGTGTCCTCGGTCAGGACCTTCGGCGTGTTGGTGACGGTGATGCCGCGGGCATGCGCGGCCTCGACGTCGATATTATCGACGCCGTTGCCGAAATTGGCGATCAGCCGCAGCTTGCAGTCGGGCTGGTTGATGATGTCGGCGCTGATATGGTCGGTGACGGTCGGAACCAGCACGTCGGCGGTGCGTGCGGCTTCCGCGATCTGGTCGGCGGACATCGGCGTGTCCTCGAGATTGATCCGCGCGTCGAACAATTCGCGCATCCGCGTCTCGATCGAATCCGGCAGCTTGCGCGTCACCACGACGAGGGGCTTTTTCTTCACCGACATGTCCTGCTCTCATGAGGCGTCGCAAGCCGCCTCTGTCGCCAAAGGCCGGTCGTTGAGGTCTCATTAACCCGGTTGTTCGACACTGCCCTTGCCGTGTCCGTCCCCGGCGTTTCCTTCAAGCTCTCCCGATATTTCCGGCCGGAAAATCGGGGCAAACTGGTTGTTCAAGTGCCCGTCCTCTCTAGCAGAAGGCCGGGCCAAGACAAGAACCACGGGTCAAGGCTTCAAGGAGCCCGGTTTGGGGAACACCCGCGTGGGGCGGGTCAGGGGATTGCGCGGCAGGTTTTGGAATTTGGGTGAGGACCGGGCTCGGGCCGGGTCTTCGACAGGAGACGGGTTGATGGCGTTGGGGCGTTTTTGTTCGGTAATGGCGCTCGTTTGCACCTGGTTGAGCGCTTCGGTCGGCCCCTCGCATTCGGCCAAGGACACCACGCCCCAGACCGCCAGCGGCCTGCCGGTGCCGCGCTATGTCAGCCTCAAATCGGATCACGTGAACGTCCGTGCCGGCCCGACCAAGGACAATGACGTGGCCTGGGTCTACACCCGTTCGGGCCTGCCGGTGGAAATTACCGCCGAGTTCGAGAATTGGCGCCGGGTGCGCGATTCCGAAGGCGCCGAGGGCTGGGTCTATCACTCGCTGCTGTCGGGCCGCCGCACCGCGGTCGTCACCATGAAGCACAAGGACGACCTCGCCCCGATCTACGATCGCGCCGATCTCGACAGCGCGGTTGCAGCAAGACTCCAGGCCGGCGTCGTCACGCAGGTAAAGAAGTGCGCTGCAAACTGGTGCCGCGTCACCGGCAACGGTTTTGACGGCTGGATCCAGCAGGAGCGCCTCTGGGGCGTGTATTCGGACGAGCAGGTGAACTGACGCTGCTGTCGTCCCGGCGAACGCCGGGGCCCATAACCACAGGGTTCAATTGTTTTGGGAGACGTCAACCGGCGTGCCTCATTGAGGAATCACGCGGTGGGTCCCGGCGTTCGCCGGGACGACAATAGAGTTGTGAGGTTCAGCGCTTCTTGCGCAGGCGCACGACCATGTCGATGCGCGCGATCTCGTAACCCTCCGGCACTTCCGGCATCTTGGACAGCGCCAGATGCGGATCCTCGATGTCGACCAGCTCATGGCTGTTCTCGAGGTAGTAGTGATGGTGGGTGGTGACGTTGGTGTCGAAATAGGTCTTGGTGCCGTCGACACTGACCTGGCGGAGCAGGCCGGCATCGGTGAGCTGGTTCAGCGTGTTGTAGACCGTCGCCAGCGACACCGGAACCTTGGCGAGCGTCGCTTCCTCGTAGAGCATTTCAGCCGTGAGGTGGCGAGCACCTTTGCCGAACAACAGCCAGCCCAGTGCCATGCGCTGACGCGTCGGACGGAGCCCGGCGGACTGGAGCATTTCGTTGACGTCGTGCCAGGGGCAGCCGGTGAGAGCCGGCTGGCGGCCGGACAGCAGGGCCGCGGAGTGGACGTCGTCGTCGTGATGGGGCGCAGTATTCTCGCTCATTTCCAGATTTCGGGCACGCGTGAACAATATCTCTCAGCAATATAAGAACAGAAAGATGCAGATGCAAGTTTCTCGCAACTAGAGAGGTTCTAATAAGGCTTGGAACCGGCCCGGTATCGCGTCATTTTACCTTCATGGATGCACTTTGCTACCCGAAATGGCCTGTGTTAGAGAGCGCGCGGTTCCGCTTAGCCGATTTTGGCGCAGCCGGGCATCGAGGCCCGGTCCGCAGTCCATCCGGGGCATGCGGACGCAGCGCCTGACAGTGGCAATTGGCGTTGCTCTCCGACCGAGACGGGGCCCATTTTCGCCAAAAAGCGCCGCTCAATCGGAATTCAAACAGAGGCTCTGCATGCTGAACAGGCGCAACGGTTACGAATACGAAGATCTGCTGGCCTGTGGCCGCGGCGAGATGTTCGGCCCGGGCAATGCCCAGCTGCCGTTGCCGCCGATGCTGATGTTCGACCGCATCACTGACATCAACGACAATGGCGGCGAGTTCGGCAAGGGGCTGGTGCGCGCCGAGCTCGACGTGAAGCCCGACCTCTGGTTCTTCGGCTGCCACTTCAAGAACGATCCGGTGATGCCCGGCTGCCTCGGCCTCGACGCGCTTTGGCAAATGGTCGGCTTTTACCTGGGTTGGACCGGGGGTGAAGGTCGTGGTCGCGCGCTTGGCCTGAACGAGCTGAAGTTCAGCGGCCAGGTGCTGCCCGAGGCCCGCAAGGTTGTGTACAACGTCGATATCAAACGCGTGATGCGTTCAAAGCTGGTGCTCGGTATCGCCGACGGGTGGCTTTCGGTCGATGACCAGATTATTTATCGCGCCAAGGACTTGAAGGTCGGCCTGTTCAAGCAGGGCACGAGCCTGGGCTGAGCGCATCACCAAGACAACAACGATTGAGGCGAGGCTGTCATGAGGCGGGTTGTGGTCACCGGGATGGGCATCGTCTCGTCGATCGGAAACAACACCCAGGAAGTGCTTGCGAGCCTTCACGAGGCGAAGTCGGGCATTTCGCGGGCTGAGAAATATGCCGAGCTCGGCTTCCGTTCGCAGGTAGCGGGCGCGCCGTCGCTCGATCCCGCGACGGTGGTCGACCGCCGCGCGATGCGTTTCCTCGGTCAGGGCGCGGCGTGGAATCACGTCGCGATGGAGCAGGCGATCCAGGACTCCGGTCTGTCGCCTGACGAAGTCTCCAACATCCGCACCGGCATCATCATGGGCTCCGGCGGCCCCTCCGCCCGCACCATCGTCGAATCCGCCGACATCACCCGCACCAAGGGACCGAAGCGCGTCGGACCTTTCGCAGTGCCGAAGGCGATGTCGTCCACGGCCTCCGCGACGCTTGCGACCTGGTTCAAGATCAAGGGCGTGAACTATTCGATCTCGTCGGCCTGCGCGACGTCGAACCATTGCGTCGGCAATGCCTATGAGACGATCCAGATCGGCAAGCAGGACGTCATCTTCGCCGGCGGCTGCGAGGAGCTGGACTGGTCGCTCTCCGTGCTGTTCGACGCCATGGGCGCGATGTCCTCGAAATACAACGACACGCCCGCCATCGCCTCGCGGCCCTACGACGTCAACCGCGACGGCTTCGTCATCGCCGGCGGTGCCGGCGTGCTGGTGCTGGAAGAGCTCGAACATGCCAAGGCGCGCGGCGCCCGCATCTACGGCGAGATCGTCGGCTACGGCGCGACCTCGGACGGCTACGACATGGTCGCGCCCTCGGGCGAAGGCGCCGAGCGCTGCATGCGCATGGCGATGTCGACGGTGAAGACCAAGGTCGACTACATCAATCCGCACGCGACCTCGACCCCGGCCGGCGATCCGCCGGAGATCGATGCGCTCCGCCGCGTGTTCGGAAGTGGCGAGAAGTGCCCGCCGATCTCGGCGACCAAGGCGCTGACCGGCCACTCGCTGGGCGCCACCGGCGTGCAGGAGGCGATCTACTCGCTGCTGATGATGAATAACGGCTTCATCTGCGAGAGCGCACATATCCAGGAGCTCGATCCCGTGTTCGCCGACATGCCGATCGTGCGCAAGCGCATCGACAACGCCAAGATCGGCACCGTGCTGTCGAACTCCTTCGGCTTCGGCGGCACCAACGCCACGCTGGTGTTCAGCCGGCTGGATGTGTGATCACCGACCCTGTCATGCCCCGCGAAAGCGGGGCATCCAGTACGCCGCGGCTTCTCGATCGATCATGACCGTCACTGGAATACTGGATCGCCCGCCCCAGTGCGCAGCGCGCACAAGGCGGGCGATGACCTCGGGATAATGGGAACGACAATGGAAGGTCTGATGAAAGGCAAGCGCGGTCTGATCATGGGCATCGCCAATGATCATTCGATCGCCTGGGGCATGGCGAAGACGCTGCATGCCCACGGCGCCGAGCTTGCCTTCACCTTTCAGGGCGAAGCCTTGGGCAAGCGCGTCAAGCCGCTGGCGGAGCAGCTCGGTGTCGACCTCGTGCTGCCGTGCGACGTCGAGGACATCGCCAGCGTCGATGCGACCTTCGATGCGCTCCGTGAAAAATGGGGCAAGCTCGATTTCGTCATCCACGCGATCGGCTTTGCCGACAAGAACGAGCTGAAGGGCCGCTACGCCGACACCAGCCGCGAGAACTTTTCACGCACCATGGTGATCTCCTGCTTCTCGTTCACGGAGGTCGCAAAGCGCGCCGCCGAGCTGATGACCGAGGGCGGCAGCATGATCACGCTGACCTTCGGCGCCTCCGAGCGCGCGATGCCGAACTACAATGTGATGGGCGTGGCCAAGGCGGCGCTGGAAGCCTCCGTGCGCTATCTCGCCTCCGATTTCGGACCGCGCGGCATCCGCGTCAACGCGATCTCCGCGGGCCCCATCCGCACACTCGCGGGCTCCGGCATCGGCGAGGCGCGCGCGATGTTCGCCTTCATGCAGAAGCATTCGCCGCTCCGCCGCGGCGTCACGCTCGACGAGCTCGGCGGCTCGGCGCTGTATCTGCTGTCGGATCTCTCCGGCGGCGTGACCGGCGAGATCCACTATGTCGATTCCGGCTACAACATCGTCCTGATGCCGCGGCCTGACGATTTGAAGGCGGAATAGACGACGCTGCCGTAGGGTGGGCAAAGGCGCGCAAGCGACGTGCCCACGATCTCTCAGCGGTCGTCATAGATAGAAGACGTGGGCACGCTACGCTTTGCCCACCCTACGAGAGTTCGGCTAACCCGCCGCGATCTTCTCCGCGCGCTGGAACGCGGGACGTGCCATGCAGCGCGCGATATAGGCATCGAAGGCGGGCCGCGACGGCACCATCTTGAACAGGCGCACCGCGTAATTCAGGCCCGAGCCGATCGTGATGTCGGCGGCCGAAAACTCCTCGCCGAGAATCCACGGCCCCTTGGCAAGCGCAGCCTCCAGCACGTCGAACACCTGCGTCGCGCTGCCCCAGGCTGCGGTCGAGGTCGGGATCTCGATCTTGGTGAAGATCTGGATGATGGCGGGCTCGATGCAGCCCGGCGAGAAGAACAGCCATTGCAGATAGCGCGCGCGGCGCGGATCGGTTACGGCAGGCGCCAGCTTGGTCTCGGGATAGCGGTCGGCAATGTAGGCGCAGATCGCGGCGGCCTCGCCGAGTGCGGCGTCGCCGTCGCTGAGCGCGGGCACCTTGCCCATCGGATTGATCTTCAGATAGTCCGGCGCCTTCTGCGCGCCGGTCGAGATGTCGGTCAGCTCGCGTTCATAGGCAAGGCCGCTCTCTTCCATCAGCCAGAGCGTCGTGAACGAGCGCGAGCGGGGCGACCAATAGAGCTTGATCATGGCGCGGAACCTTCCATCGGCGTGAGGCGGGCGAGGCTATTCATCGCGTGTCTGCTTCGAAATCGCAACGCACTACGGTTGGTCCGATGCAGCGTTCGGTCGTCAACATCTTGGTCGACGCGAATGAGTGCGTGTCAGTCTTGCTTCAGATAACCGGGAAGCCCCCGATCGAGCCTGTCGGTGATGAGCGCCCGCGTTCTCTCGCGCAGGATCGCGCTGCTCGAAGCGGTCGCGGGCGGGTTGGGGAACTGGTCATTGTCGAGCTTGTTAAGCGGGTCTTCGGTCAGTCGCATACTTGCGGCGAAGTTCGCGCCGAAATTTACAAAGGGGCGCTTGATCTCCTCGTAGCTCCGGCCGTCGATCAGGTTGATCGAGATGTTCGCGAACAAATGCGAATGCCGGATCAGATTTCCGAGCCCTTGGTTGAATGTGCCGATTCCGTTCAACATCATGCGGCTGCCCGGCAATTCTCCCTTGTACGTCGTCGCAACCAGATAGCGATCGCAGCTCACGTTCGGCGTGATGCCACGCACGATCGCTGGCAGGCGTTCGTTGGGATCCGGAATGAATCGCGATTTCGGATGATAGAACGGTTCGAAGGCACCCTTGGGGTAGGCGATCCTGCGAACACCGGGATCGCCGCCTGTTGCCGCTTTCACGCGCGCAAACACGAGATCGTCGAGACCCCAGTCGATAGGAACTTCGGCCTCCTCGTTCTCGAAGATGGTCAGCCCGAACTTCTGGACGGAGTAGCGCTCCCCGATCACGGAGATTACGCCGAGCTTGCAGGGGCCGACGTCCACCGCTTGCGGTTTGTTCGCTGCCGGCTGCTTGGCCTTCGGCGCAGCCTTTCTTGCAACAGGCTTGGCTGTTGCCGGGGGTGTGGCAGTTGGTGGAGCGGAGGGAGACTGGGCCCATCCGGTCGATGCACAAAGCGACGCGAACAGGGCGGCGACGGCGAGATTGCGTAACATCACTCGGGAGCGGAAGTTGCTGAGATGTAATCTGCAAACTAGAGCGTGCGGGGCGCCTCCGCAAGCAGAACCTATGACGTCTTCTGCCACCGGTAATATTTCATCATGAACCCGTTCGACGGCTCGATCTCCTCTTTCTCGAACACAAAGCCTTCGCGCTCGTACCAGCGCCAGGCTTTTTCGTTCTCGCGCACGCAGCGCAGATACATCTCATCCGGCATCTGCGTGCGGGTGAAGGCGAGCAGCTTTCGCCCGAGCGACTGCCCCTGATAGGCGGGTCCAACGAAAAGCATATCCAGATAGAGTTTTGGCACATGCAGCGCCAGCATGGCGGCGATCGTGCCGCGATCATCGGCGACGAACAGGCTCCAGCCGTTCTCGATCTCGCGTCGGATGCGGGCGCGGAGATTGGCGAGCAGAAAGTCGCTGGCCTCGCCGAACCCGGTCGAGACCCAGCTCTCCATCCAGACGCGGCCGACCTCGTCATATTCGTCGGCGCGGGCGAGGCGGATGATCGGTTGCGGCATTGGAGCCTCAGGCCCGCTGGTTGCGTACAGGTGGGCGTGCGCGCACCTTGCCGGCCGACAGGCACACCACTTCGGAGATTTGCAGCAGCTGCCGCGCCAGCGGGCTGGTCTTGCGCCAGACCATGCCGATGGTGCGGGATGGCTGCGGGTCGCGGAAGCGCGCGAGCGAGACCGAGGCCGATCGCGTTTCCACCGGCACCGCCATCTCCGGGATCAATGTGACCCCGATGCCGGCGCTGACCATCTGGACCAGCGTCGACAGCGAATTGGCATCCAGCATCTCGCGCGGCGGCGCCGACTGCATGTTGCAAAACGACAGCGCCTGATCGCGGAAGCAGTGCCCCTCTTCGAGCAGCAACAGCCGCATCTCGCGCATCATCTCGCGCGACGGTGCCGGGGTCCCCTCATCCGCGCTCGGCCGGACCAGCAGGAATTTCTCCTCGAACAGGGCGACCTCGGTGAGCGAAGGCTCGGACACCGGCAGCGCCACGATGGCGGTGTCGAGCCGCCCTTCCACCAACTCCTGGATCAATCGCGGCGTCATGGTCTCGCGCACACGGATGTCGAGCTCCGGATGCATGCGCGTGAGATTCTTGGTGATCGTGGGCAGCAGATAGGGCGCGATCGTCGGGATCATGCCGATGCGCAGGCGGCCGGCGAAGCGGTCCTGCGAGGCGCGGGCGAAATCGCCGAGCTCATCGACCGAGCGCAAAATGTCGCGGACGCGTTGCGCGAGCTCCTCGCCGAACCGCGTCAGCGCCACCTGCCGGGCGCTGCGCTCCAGCAGCAGGCCGCCGAGCGTCTCCTCCAACTCCTTGATCTGCATCGACAAGGCCGGTTGCGAGATGGAGCAGGACTCGGCCGCGCGGCCGAAATGCCCGTGGCGCGCCAAGGCGTCGAAATACCGGAGCTGGCGCAGCGTCAGGTTTATCATCAGAAAATCCTATCGCAGCGATCATTAAAGTCAACTTTACCTGATAGGACGCGACGCTTAGAGTGGTTCTACCTGGTCAAAGGCGCGAGTTCGACGCCACCAGAGGAGGTATTCATGGACGACACTTCGAAGTGCCCGTTTTCGGGTGGAAAACGCGTGCCAGCGAACCGCGATTGGTGGCCAACTCAGCTCAGCATCGAGATGCTGCACAAGAATTCCGGCCTATCCGATCCGATGGGCGACGAATTCGACTATGCCAAGGAATTCAAGACGCTCGACCTTAAGGCGGTGGTCAAGGACCTGACCGCGCTGATGACGGACTCGCAGGAGTGGTGGCCCGCCGATTTCGGTCACTATGGCGGTCTCATGATCCGCATGGCTTGGCACAGCGCAGGCACCTACCGCATCACCGACGGCCGTGGCGGCGCCGGTGCCGGCCAGCAGCGTTTCGCGCCGCTCAACAGCTGGCCCGACAACGCCAACCTCGACAAGGCGCGCCGGCTGCTGTGGCCGATCAAGCAGAAATACGGCCGCAAGCTCTCCTGGGCCGACCTGATGGTTCTCGCCGGCAACGTCGCGCTGGAATCGATGGGCTTCAAGACCTTCGGCTTTGCCGGCGGCCGCGCCGACGTCTGGGAGCCGGAAGAGCTCTATTGGGGTCCCGAGGGCACGTGGCTTGGTGATGAGCGCTACAGCGGCGAACGCCAGCTCGCCGAGCCGCTCGGCGCGGTGCAGATGGGCCTCATCTACGTCAATCCGGAAGGCCCGAACGGCAAGCCGGATCCGGTCGCTGCGGCCAAGGACATCCGCGAGACCTTCGCCCGCATGGCGATGAACGACGAAGAGACCGTCGCACTGATCGCCGGCGGCCATTCCTTCGGCAAGACACACGGCGCCGGCGATCCTTCGCTGGTCGGTCCGGAGCCGGAAGCGGGCGCGCTCGAGGATCAAGGCCTCGGCTGGAAGAGCAAGCACGCTTCGGGCCTCGCCGGTGATTCCATCACCAGCGGTCTCGAAGTCACCTGGACGGCGACGCCGACCAAGTGGAGCAACAACTTCTTCGAGAACCTCTTCAATTTCGAATGGGAGCTGACGAAGAGCCCGGGCGGTGCGAACCAGTGGACCGCCAAGGGCGCCGACGCGATCATTCCCGATGCCTTCGACAAGTCGAAGAAGCATCGGCCGACGATGCTGACCACCGACCTCTCGCTGCGCTTCGATCCGGCCTACGAGAAGATCTCGCGTCGCTTCCTGGAGAACCCGGATCAGTTCGCGGACGCCTTTGCCCGCGCCTGGTTCAAGCTCACCCATCGCGACATGGGGCCGATCCAGCGCTATCTCGGCCCGCTGGTGCCGAAGGAGACGCTGATCTGGCAGGATCCGATTCCGGCCGTGAATCACGAGCTGGTCAGCGAGCAGGACATCGCTGCGCTGAAGACCAAGATCCTGGCGTCGGGTCTGTCGGTCTCCGAGCTGGTCTCGACCGCGTGGGCGTCGGCCTCGACGTTCCGCGGCTCGGACAAGCGCGGCGGCGCCAACGGCGCACGCATCCGCCTTGCCCCGCAGAAGGATTGGGAGGTGAACCAGCCGGCTCAGCTCTCCAAGGTTCTCGGCAAGCTCGAAGCGATCCAGAAGGACTTCAACGCGTCTTCAGGCGCGAAGAAGGTCTCGCTCGCGGACCTCATCGTGCTCGGCGGTACCGCCGCGGTCGAGAAGGCCGCCAGGGATGCCGGCGTCGACGTGAAGGTCGGCTTCACGCCGGGCCGCATGGATGCTTCGCAGGAGCAGACCGATGCTGAGTCCTTCGCGCCGCTCGAGCCGCGGGCCGATGGCTTCCGCAACTATGTCGGCAAGAAGCATCAGTTCCTGCAGCAGGAAGAAGCCCTCGTCGATCGCGCCCAGCTGCTCAGGCTCACCGGTCCGGAAATGACGGTCCTGCTCGGTGGTCTGCGCGTGCTCGGCGCCAATGCGAACGGTTCGAAGCATGGCATTCTCACTTCGAAGGTGGGCACGCTCAGCAACGACTTCTTCGTCAATCTGCTCGACATGAGTGCGCAGTGGACGCCGGTGGCCGACGGCAGCTACGAGGCCCGCGACCGCAAGACCAACGCGGTGAAGTGGACTGGCACGCGCGCCGACCTGATCTTCGGTGCGCACTCCCAGCTCCGCGCCTTCGCCGAGGTCTATGCCACCTCGGACTCCAAGGAGAAGTTCGTAAAGGACTTCGCCAAGGCCTGGACCAAGGTGATGAACCTCGACCGCTACGACATCGTGGGCTGAGGTCGGCTGATCTCACCTCGGGCTCGGTGCAACCTCTCCCGCTTGCGGGGGAGGTCGCGCCGAAGGCGCGGGTGGGGGCTCTCTCGTCGTTGGGATTCTCCTTACGGAAGCACTGCCACCCAACCCTCCCCTGCAAGCGGCAGAGGGGGCGCATCTCGCCCGGAGCGGCACAAACAAAAGGGCGGCCTTTCGGCCGCCCTTTCGTTTTCTGCAGTGTAGCGAGGCTTACTCGCCGGCTGCTTCGCGCGGGGCCTTCTCGCCCTCGCCGCCCTTGTCCTTGCCCTCGAGGTCCTCGCCGGTGGTCTGATCGACCACCTTCATCGACAGGCGGGTCTTGCCGCGATCGTCGAAGCCGAGCAGCTTGACCTTGACCTTGTCGCCTTCCTTGACGACGTCGGAGGTCTTCTGCACGCGCGCCGACGCGAGCTGGCTGATGTGGACGAGACCATCCTTGGAGCCGAAGAAGTTCACGAAGGCGCCGAACTCCATCACCTTGACGACGGTGCCGTCATAGATCTGGCCGACTTCCGGATCGGAGGCGATCGACTTGATCCACTTGATCGCGGCCTTCATCGCCTCGCCATCGCTGGAGGCGACCTTCACGGTGCCGTCGTCCTCGATGTTGACCTTGGCGCCGGTCTTCTCGACGATCTCGCGGATCACCTTGCCGCCGGTGCCGATCACTTCGCGGATCTTGTCGGTGGCGATCTTGAAGGTCTCGATGCGCGGCGCGTATTCGCCGAGCTCGGCACGGGCGTTGGTGAGCGCCTTGGCCATCTCGCCGAGGATGTGGATACGTCCATCCTTGGCCTGGGCGAGCGCGACCTTCATGATCTCTTCGGTGATGCCCTCGATCTTGATGTCCATCTGGAGCGAGGTGATGCCTTGCTCGGTACCGGCGACCTTGAAGTCCATGTCGCCGAGATGGTCCTCGTCACCGAGGATGTCCGAGAGGACCGCGAAGCGCTTGTCTTCGAGGATCAGGCCCATCGCGATGCCCGCGGTCGGCCGCTTCAACGGCACGCCGGCATCCATCAGCGCGAGCGAAGCGCCGCAGACCGAAGCCATCGAGGACGAGCCGTTCGACTCGGTGATCTCCGACACCACGCGCGTGGTGTAGGGGAATTCGTGATGCGGCGGCAGCACCGGGTGGATCGCGCGCCAGGCCAGCTTGCCGTGGCCGATCTCGCGACGCTTGGTGCCGCCGAGGCGACCGGTCTCACCGACCGAGTAGGGAGGGAAGTTGTAGTGCAGCAGGAACGTCTCTTTGTACGTTCCCGACAGCGCGTCGATGTACTGCTCGTCCTCGCCGGTGCCCAGCGTGGTCACGACCATTGCCTGGGTCTCGCCGCGGGTGAACAGCGCCGAACCGTGAGCGCGGGGCAGCACGCCGACTTCGGCGACGATATTGCGCACGGTCTTGCTGTCGCGACCGTCGATGCGCTTGCCGGTGTCGAGGATGTTCCAGCGAACGATCTTGGCTTCGAGCTCCTTGAACACGCCGGCGATGCGCAGCTTGTCGTATTTCGGCTCCTGCCCTTCCGGGAAGTAGTGGGCGGTCACCTTTTCCTTGACCTTGCCGACCGCAGCGTAGCGATCCTGCTTGACCGGAATGGCGTAGGCGGCGCGCAGCTCCTGCTCGACCAGGCCGAGCATTTCCTTCTCGAGCGCCGAATTGTCGATGACGGTGACTTCGCGCGGCTCCTTGGCCGCCTTCTCGGCGAGCTCGATGATCGCGTTGATCACCGGCTGGAAGTGGCGGTGACCGAACATCACGGCGCCGAGCATGATGTCTTCGTTCAGTTCCTTGGCTTCCGATTCCACCATCAGCACGGCGTCGGCGGTGCCGGCGACGACGAGGTCGAGCTGGGTGTCGACCATCTCGTCGAGCGTCGGGTTGAGGATGAATTCGTCATTGGCGAAGCCGACGCGGGCGGCGCCGATCGGGCCCTTGAAGGGCGCGCCGGACAGCGTCAGCGCAGCGGACGAAGCCACCAGTGCGACGATGTCAGGGTCGTTTTCCATGTCGTGCGACAGCACGGTGGCGATCACCTGGGTCTCGTTGCGCCAGCCGTCGACGAACAGCGGACGGATCGGACGGTCGATCAGGCGGGAGACCAGCGTCTCCTTCTCGGTCGGACGTCCCTCGCGCTTGAAATAGCCGCCGGGAATGCGGCCCGCAGCGTAGGTCTTCTCCTGGTAGTCGACGGTCAGAGGCAGGAAGTCGACGCCTTCGCGCGGCGCCTTGGCCGCGACGACGGTGGCGAGCACCACGGTCTCGCCATAGGTGGCGACGACGGCGCCGTCGGCCTGACGGGCGATCTTGCCGGTTTCCAGCTTGAGAGTGCGTCCACCCCAGTCGATCTCGACCGAATGCTTATTGAACATAGATGTCTTCTTTCATGGGTTCTCGAAAGAAGGACGGCTCGAAAAACAAAAACCATGCGCAAGATTGCGGGGCGCTGATCGAAGCGGGTGATCAGCGTCCTGCGATCCTGCCATGGTTTTTGGATTTCGGATGGCGTCCATCCTTTCGGGTCATACGGGCGCCTTGCCCGTTGTGCCCAGCCGCCGGATTGCTGCTGGACTGTCAGTCGGCACGAATGCGAACACCGAATCGCGGTCTTCGCTGATCGTGCCCCGGATGCGAATCATCAACGATCCGTCTCCGACGTGCGCGCAACCTCGATCAAAAAGCTTAAAATAAGCGCTTTCGTTCGAAACCACGTGCGAAAACGCGCGCCGTTGGCGCGCGCAAGAACTCTTAACGGCGAATGTTGTGCTTCTCGAGCAGCGCCTTGTAACGCGCCTCGTCCCGCTTCTTGAGGTAGTCGAGCAGCGAGCGGCGGGTCGAGACCAGCTTCAAGAGGCCGCGACGCGAATGGTTGTCCTTCACGTGGGTCTTGAAATGGTTGGTGAGGTTGTTGATGCGTTCCGACAGGATCGCGACCTGAACCTCGGGCGAGCCGGTGTCGCCGGCCTTGTTGGCATTCGTCTTGATGACTTCCGCTTTGCGTTCTGCGGCAATCGACATCGTCAATTTCTCTCGTTGCGACCGGGGCTGGCAGTCAGGCCGGTCAGGTTGAACACACGCTTGGGGATGATTTCGCCATTGCCGACTTCAGCAAGCGCGAGAAGACGGCCTGCCACCGTGACATAGACTGTGCCGCTACAAGTGGGCGCATCCCGTCCGCGCAACAAAACGGCCTGACCCCGATGGAGCCTTGCCGCATCAGCCCGAGTGACGGCCAGTGCCGGGATGTCGTCCAGCGCGGTCTCAACGGGCATAAGCGCGTCGGCGAGGCTACCCTCGCCGGACGCGGCTCTATCGCACAAAGCCTCCAGCTGATCCAGCGGAATCATGTCGTTTTCGCCAAATGGGCCGACCAGGGTCCGCCTGAGCGCGCAGATATGGCCGAAAGTGCCGAGAATCCGGCCCATATCACGGGCCAGCGCCCGGACATAGGTGCCCTTGCCGCATTCGGCCTCGAACACGGCCCGGTCGTTATCCGGTTGATCCACAAGGGTTAATTGGTGAATCTCGACCGGGCGGGGAGCCAGCTCTACGACCTCGCCATCGCGGGCGAGGTCGTAGGCGCGCTCGCCCTGGACCTTGATCGCGGAATAACGCGGCGGGATCTGCTCGATCACCCCGGTGAAGCGGGGCAACAGGGCCAGGATGGCCTCGCGGGTCGGACGCTGGTCCGAGGTCGCGGTCACCCGGCCCTCGATGTCGTCGGTGTCACGCTCCTCGCCCCAGCACACCGTGAACTGGTAGCGCTTGCGGCCGTCCATGACGAAGGGAACGGTCTTGGTGGCTTCCCCGAGCGCAATCGGCAGCCCGCCCGAGGCGAGCGGATCGAGCGTGCCGGCGTGTCCGGCGCGCTTGGCGTTGAACAGGCGCTTCAGCACCGCGACCGCCTGCGTCGAGGTCATGCCGATCGGCTTGTCGAGCACGACCCAGCCATGGACGTCACGCCGGTCGCGGCGAACCTGGTTGCCCTTCTGCTTGGCATTGGCGCGCGGATCGTTGTTGACGCGGCGCGGCTCCTGATGCGGCCGGGAATTGCCGCCCAGGTCCGCAAAATTGTCGTCCGCAAAATTATTTTTCTGCACGTCGCGCTGATCGGCCTGTTCGCCGCTGATCGTGTCGTGAGCCGGGTCCATGGTCATCGTTCTTCTTCCCGATCCGTCTCCGGATCCTGTTCCAAATCCTGTTCGAGGTCCTTCTGAACCGCAGGTGTTCGCAAAAGCTTCTCGATCCGTTCCGCTTCGTCGAATCGTTCGTCGACGCGGAAACGAAGATCAGGTGCAAATTTCAGGTTAACGCGCCGCGCGACCTCGCCGCGCAGAAACTTCTTGTTGCGTTCGAGCGCAGCAATGACGACCGCGGTGTCGTGGCCACCGAGCGGCATCACATAGACTGTCGCGAGCTTCAGGTCGGGCGACATCCGCACCTCCGGCACGGTGATGATGTGACCTTCGAGATCCGCATCATGCACATTGCCTTGCGCCAGAATATCGGCCATCGCGTGGCGAACCTGCTCGCCGACGCGCAACTGACGTTGCGAGCCTCCGCCGGGTGCGGAATTTTTTTTCTGATGATGGCGTGGCATTCTCGAAAATCACCTCGTCATGCCCGCGTTTGGGACACGAGCATTGTCATTTGTCCTGTTGAAACGAATGCGGTGCGATGGCCGGAATAAATCCGGCCATCGCACTCCCGCAATTTCAGCTCAAAAAGATCCAGTCGCTTCGGTAAGATTTGGACTTACAGGGAGCGCTGGATCGTCTCCACGCGATAACACTCGATGACATCGCCTGCGCGCATGTCGTGGTAGTTCTCGAAGGCCATGCCGCATTCCTGACCGGACTGGACTTCCTTCACTTCGTCCTTGAAGCGCTTCAGCGTCGACAGCTTGCCTTCGTGCACGACGACGTTGTCGCGGATCAGGCGCACATTGGCGCCGCGTTCCACGGTGCCGTCGGTGACGCGGCAGCCGGCGACCTTGCCGACCTTGGAGATGTTGAAGATCTCCAGGATGGAGGCATTGCCGAGCATGGTTTCGCGCAAGGTCGGCGCGAGCAGGCCGCTCATCGCCTTCTTCACGTCGTCCACAAGGTCGTAGATGATGTTGTAGTAGCGGATCTCGATGCCGTTGCGCTTGGCCGCCGCAGCGGCCTCCTTGTTGGCACGAACCGAGAAGCCGATGATCGCGGCGTTGAAGCCTTCGGCCAGCGTCACGTCGGATTCCGAGATGCCGCCGACGCCGGCATGCAGGATGCGGGCTGCGACTTCGTCGGTGCCGAGCTTCTCCAGCGAGCCGAGGATCGCTTCCAGCGAGCCCTGCACGTCGGCCTTGATGATCAGCGGGAATTCCTTGCGGCCCGCGGTCTTCAATTGCGACATCATCTGCTCGAGCGAGCCGCGCATGCCGGAGATCGAGGCAGCCGCGTTCTCGCGCTTCTGGTGCGCACGGTAGCTGGTGACCTGGCGGGCGCGGGCTTCGTTCTCGACCACGGCGAGACGATCGCCGGCTTCCGGCGGACCGTTGAAGCCGAGCACTTCGACCGGCACCGAGGGACCTGCTTCCTGCACGGTCTCGCCCTGATCCGAGATCAGCGCGCGGACGCGGCCCATCTCGGCGCCTGCGACGATGATGTCGCCGACCCGGAGCGTGCCGCGCTGGACCAGCACGGTCGCGACCGGACCGCGGCCGCGATCGAGCTTGGCCTCGATCACGGTGCCCTCGGCCGGCCGTTCCGAATTGGTCTTGAGGTCGAGGATATCGGCCTGGAGCGCGATCATCTCGAGCAGCTTGTCGAGATTGGTCTTGTTCTTGGCGGACACTTCGACGTCGACGACTTCGCCGCCGAAGGATTCCACCTGCACCTCGTGCTGGAGCAGCTCGGTGCGCACGCGCTCGGGCTTGGCATCGGGCTTGTCGATCTTGTTGATGGCAACGATGATCGGCACCCGCGCCGCCTTGGCGTGGTTGATGGCTTCGATCGTCTGCGGCATGACGCCGTCATCGGCCGCAACCACCAGCACGACGATGTCGGTCACCTTGGCGCCGCGGGCGCGCATCGCGGTGAACGCGGCGTGGCCGGGCGTGTCGATGAAGGTGATCTTCTTGCCGCTTTCGGGCGACAGCACCTGATAGGCGCCGATATGCTGGGTGATGCCGCCGGCTTCGCCGGAGACGACGTTGGCATGACGGAGCGCGTCGAGCAGCGAAGTCTTGCCGTGGTCGACGTGACCCATGACGGTCACCACGGGCGAACGGGTCTCGGTGTCGGTCGAATCGTCGGTGGCGTCGAACAGACCCTCTTCAACGTCGGACGCAGCAACGCGCTTGACGGTGTGGCCGAGCTCTTCGGCAATGAGCTGCGCGGTGTCGGCGTCGATCACGTCGGTGATCTTGTGCATCGCGCCCTGCTTCATCAGCATGCGGATGACGTCGACCGCGCGCTCGGCCATGCGGTTGGCGAGTTCCTGGATCGTGATCGCTTCCGGAATGACCACCTCGCGGATGAGCTTCTCCTTCGGCTCGTTCGAGGCGTGGCCCTTCAGGCGCTGGGTGCGCCGGCGGAACGAGGCGATCGAACGCTCGCGGACTTCGTCGGCATTGAGCGCGGTGACGACGGTCAGGCGGCCGCGCTCCTTCTGCGGGCCGGGCTTGTGGGTGGGCTTGGGGGCTACCACGGGACGCGCGGCGCCGCCGGGACCGCGGCGGATCTGGCGCGGACCATCGTCCTCGTCCGGGCCGGCAGCAACCGCCGGAGCGCGGCCCAACGGGCCTCCTGCCGGTCTCGCTGTGGTCGTTCCGGGGCGCGCGGTCGATGTTCCCGGGCGTGCCGTGGTGGTGCCGGGGCGCGCGGCGGGGGCGCCGGGGCGCGGCGCCGGAGTGGCCGGGGCGGCGGCTGCGGGGCGCGGCGCAGATGCCGGCTGCTCGCCTTCGCCAAAACGCTTCTTGGCCTCGGTCTCTGCCTTGCGCTTGGCTTCGTCCTCGTGACGGTGACGCTCTTCCTCGGCCTTGCGGCGGGATTCGGCAGCTTCGCGCTCGACGCGTTCAGCGGCTTCGCGAACAGCGCGGCGCTGGGCCTCTTCCTCGGCCTGGCGGCGCTCTTCGACTTCGCGCACCTTGGCATCGGCCAGCGCGCTGGCGCGGGCGGAACGTTCGTCCTCGGTCAGCGTACGCAGCACCACGCCGGATCCGGCGTTGCGCGGCGGCGCGGGGCGCGACGGAGCGGGCGTCGGAGTTGGCGCGGCCGGCGCCGGCTTCGCGACGACCGTGGGGGCCTGCGGTTCGGCACTGCCGTCGATGCGGCGCTTGCCGCGCTTCTCGACCACGACCTGCTTGCTGCGGCCATGGCTGAAGCTCTGGCGGACAGTGCCCGTTTCGACGCGCGGCTTGAGCGATAGCGTCTTGCTCGGAACGCTCAGCTTCTTGTCGTCAGGGGTCTTGGTATCAACCATTCAGCAGTCCTAATCCTGATTTATCAGTGTTGTGCGTTGCCGCACCGTCCTATCGGGTCGTCGTATCTCTCAGAAATCCTGGCCGGGCTTTTCGGCAGTCTTGTCAGCGTCCGCCATCCGGTATCGGACCAGCATCTGGCTACGTGACAGGAATGACTTGCTCGCCGGGCCCGCGAGCAGGGCAGCATGTATCACATTTGACCGGGTCAGTGCCAAATCCAATTCTAACGATTTCAACGCGGTGACGACGGGAATCTGCGGCTTGGCGCCGCGATTTCCGGCATTTTGACGCGCCAGCATGTCCAATTTGCGGATTCCGTCCGCGGCCCCGTCGCTGGCGTGGATCAGGACCCCGGCCGTGCCTTCCCGAAGGGCGCTTTCGACCTTGCCGAAGCCGGCCACGACCTGACCCGCTTTGGCGGCGATCCCAAGGGCTTCCGTCACGCTCCGAACCAGGAGCGCCTCGATATCGGCAGGAAGCGTCTGAGGGATGCGCAGCTCGCGCTTGAAGGCCTTGCTAAATTGGTGACGCCGGACGGCTTCCGCAACCACCCCGCGTGAGGCGGTGAGCCACATGCCGCGTCCGGGCAGCTTGCGCTTGAGATCTGGAACTACGTCGCCTTGCGGCGAAATGACGAAGCGGATCAGCTCGTCGATCGGCCGGACCTGCCGACTGACCGCGCACATCCGCATGGTCGCGGACCTTTCGGTCCGCGGGCCATGGTCGAGTTCGGGGTCAGTATCGGTGAGCATCCGGGCGACATTCTCCTTTGCCCTTAAGCCGGCTGATCTTCGGTGGCTTCAGCCTCCTCGGCGGGCTTGGCCAGATCGGCCTCGGTGATCCAGCCGGCCTTGACGCGGGCCTGCATGATCATCGCCTCGGCATCGTCACGGGAGATGTCGATACCGTCGAGCGCGCCGGGGAACTTGGTCTGCTCGCCGCCTTCCTTGCGTTCGGTCCAGCCGACCAGATCGTCGGTGGCGCAGCCGGCGAGGTCGTCGACCGTCTTGATGTCGTTCTCGCCGAACTTCACCAGCATCTTCGAGGTGACGCCGGGCACGTCCTTGACCGCGTCCTCGACACCGAGCTCTTTGCGCCTGGCCTCGATCTCAGCTTCCTGCTGCTCGAGATATTCGCGGGCACGGCTCTGCAGTTCCTGCGCGGTCTCCTCGTCAAAACCTTCGATGCCGGCGAGTTCCTTGAGGTCCACCATGGCGAGTTCCTCGACCGAGGTGAAGCCTTCGGACGCCAGCAGCTGGCCGACCACTTCGTCGACGTTGAGCGATTCCATGAAGACGCGGGTGGAGTTCTCGAAGTCGGCCTGGCGGCGCTCCGATTCCTCCTGCTCGGTCAGGATGTCGATGTCCCAGCCGGTGAGCTGCGAGGCCAGACGCACGTTCTGGCCGCGGCGGCCGATCGCCAGCGAAAGCTGGTTGTTGGTGTCGGGCACGACCACTTCGATGCGCTCGCGGTCTTCGTCGATGACGACCTTGGAGACTTCGGCCGGCGCCAGCGCGTTGACCACGAAGGTCGCGATGTCGGGCGACCACGGAATGATGTCGATCTTCTCGCCCTGCAATTCGTTCACCACGGCCTGCACGCGCGAGCCGCGCATACCGACGCAGGCGCCGACCGGATCGACCGAGGAATCGCGGGAAATCACGCCGATTTTTGCGCGCGAGCCCGGATCGCGGGCAACCGCCTTGATCTCGACGATGCCGTCATAGATTTCCGGCACTTCCTGCGCGAACAGCTTCGCCATGAATTGCGGATGGGTGCGGGAAAGGAAGATCTGCGGACCTCTCGTCTCGCGGCGGACGTCGAAGATGTAGGCACGGACGCGGTCGCCGTTGCGGAAGACTTCGCGCGGCAGCATCTCGTCGCGGCGGATGATGGCTTCGCCGCGGCCGAGGTCGACGATCACGCTGCCATATTCGACGCGCTTGACGACGCCGTTGACGATGTCGCCGATGCGATCCTTGAATTCCTGATATTGCCGGTCGCGCTCGGCCTCGCGCACCTTCTGCACGATGACCTGCTTGGCCGATTGCGCGGCGATGCGGCCATATTCCAGCGGCGGCAGGGTGTCGGCGATGGTGTCGCCGACCTGGGCACCGGGATTGGCGCGTTGCGCGTCCACCAGCGAGATCTGGTTGGAATGGTTTTCGACCTTCTCGACCACCAGCATGTGGCGCGACAGCCGCAGCTCACCCTTCTTCGGGTCGATCTCGGCATGAACGTCAGTTTCGCTGCCGTAACGGGCGCGCGCCGCCTTGGCGATGGCGTCCTCCATCGCCGCGATGACGATGCCGCGGTCGATCGATTTCTCGCGCGCAACGGCATCGGCGATCTGGAGCAACTCAAGTCGATTGGCGCTGACTGCCATGGCTAGTCTCCTTCGTCAGGCTCGATCTCGCCCCGTCGCGCGCGTTCGGCGGCCAGGCGATGCTTCTTCGTATTGGTCGGGGCCGGCTTCTTCTTCGGCCTGGTGTTCTTGGTGGTCTTTTCGCTGATCTTGGCGTGCGGCGCCTGCGGCGGCTCCAGGCCGAGATCCCGGCGCATCTGGCGCTCCTCGGCCTTGCCGCGGCGCATCGATTCGGCGATCAGCTCGTCGGTCAGCACCAAGCGGGCCTCGCCGATATCCTCCATCGTCAGGAGCACGTCGGGATCATCGCCCGCCTTGACGTCGTCGCGACGCAGATGCACGCGGTCGCCTTCGACGGGACCGATCATGCCGCGGAACCGCTTGCGCCCCTCATGGGCAACCGCCATCTCGATCTTCACCAGATGGCCGGAATAGCGCTCGAAATCGGAACGGCGGACCAGCGGCCGGTCGATTCCCGGCGAGGAGATTTCCAGCCGGTAGGCGCGATCGATGGGGTCGGCAACATCGAGCACAGGCGACAGCGCCCGCGAGATCGCCTCGCAATCCTCGAGCTGCATCGAGCCGTCCGGCCGCTCGGCCATGATCTGCACGGTGCAGCCGGCTTCCCCGGAAATGCGGATCCGCACCAGACGGTAGCCCATGCCCTCGAGCACCGGTGCTGCGACCGCGGACACACGTGCTGCCACGCCCGGCTCGACCACGAGCCTCGGCTCGGCCAGCAACTCGGCATCCGTGGAACCAGTGTTCGGTTCGGTCATATCAGGGGTCAAGGCGCTCGATGGTTAAGGCTTGGTTACGATTTTCAAAGCCCGCTTCGGAACTTCCCGACAGCGCGTCGGGCCGCATCTTCCGCCAAGCCGCGTTCGGGTAATAAAAAAGAGCGGGTCCTTTCGGGCCCACTCTCACTACGCGGATCGTATGAGAAGATGAATTGGCGCTGATATAGCGCTTTCTGTCCCCCCGGACAAGGCCCATCGCGGGCCAGACGAGGCTTTTTGCGCCCGATTCGCGGCGCCCCGGGCCTAACGCTTCCTTCACCTCGGGGGGCTAAATTCCCTGATTGTGGGGCGGCTTGGACCAAGGGCGCACCCGCGGCGTGCCCTGTTCGAGTAGCGTTTTCATGACCGTTGCCACGTCGCTCATTCCCGGACTGGACGATATCGTCAAACGCGGCGATCCGCGACGACGCGGCGAAATCGCGCGCGCCATCTCCGAATTGTTCTTCCAGGATTCCGCCAATCTTCGGCCCGAGCTCATCGATCTCTTCGACAACCTCCTGATCGATCTCGTCCCGCATGCGGAGCTTGCCTCGCGCGTCGACCTCGCCGAGCGCTTCTCGCACCTGAACAACGCGCCGCCGCATCTGGTCAATCAACTCGCGCGCGAGAACGAGATCATGGTGGCCGGCCCGGTGCTGCGCCGCTCGCCCGTGCTCGATGACGCCGCACTGGTCGAGATCGCGCGGCTGAAGGGCCAGGGGCATTTGCTTGCGATGACGGAGCGCCCCGCTTTGTCTCCCGTCATCACCGACGTGCTGGTGGAGCGCGGCGATCGCGACGTGGTGCGCCGCGCCGCGGGCAATGCCGGTGCGGTGTTCTCGCCTGGCAGCTATTCCGAGCTGATCAAGCGTGCGGCGCAGGACGGTGTGCTGACGCTCAAGATCGGCCAGCGTCGTGATCTCTCGGGCGAGAACCTGAAACAGCTTCTCGACGGCACGCTCGACGTCATCCGCCGCCGGCTCTCCAGCGTGGTCAATCCCGCGCGCCAGGTCGAGATCAAGCGCGCGATGGTGGCCATCGAGGAGGCCACGCTGCCGCCGGGACCGCGGCGCGATTTCTCCGCGGCCCAGCGCACGGTGCTGGTGTTGCATCGCGAGGGCCATCTCGGCGAGAGCGCGCTGCTCGGCTTCGCCAAGGCGAACAAATACGAGGAATCGATCGCCTCGCTTTCGGCGATGTCCGGCGTTCGCCTCTCTGTGCTCGACCGCCTGATCGCAGGCGACCGCTACGACCCGATCCTCATTCTCGGCCGCGTGCTGAATCTCGGCTGGCCCACGGTGCGCGCGCTCATCCTGCTCTGGTACGGTCCGCATCGCACGCCGGCCGATGCCGATATCGAGGCCGCGCGCGTGAACTTCACGCGCCTGATGCCGACGACCGCCGAGCGCGTCGTCAATTTCTGGCGCAACCGGCAGACGATCTAGAGTCGTCTGAACCGCAAATACGCAGCCTTCCGTCCTTCGCGCGCGGCCTTCCGGCCGTAGCGCGTCATGGTGTAGCCCGCCCATGGCTGCCTGAAATCGTCGGCGCGTTCGGCCAGCCAGACGAAATCCTGCGAACGCGCAAGATGCGACAGCGTCCAGGCGCAGTAATCGTCGATGTCGCAGACGAAGCGGAATTCGCCGTTCGGCTTCAGCACGCGCGCCATCGCGGCGATGGTCCTGTCCTGGACGAAGCGCCGTTTCCAGTGCCGCCGCTTCGGCCAGGGATCGGGATGGATCAGGTCGATCCGCGACAGCGATGCCTTGGGCAGCCAGGCCAGCAGCTCGGCGGCATCGCCCGCGAACAGGCGAATGTTGCCGATGTTGGCGGCCTCGATCTGCGCGAGGATCTTGGCCATGCCGTTGACATAGGGCTCGCAGCCGATGAAGCCTGTCGTGGCGAAGCTCTGGGCCTCGGCCGCGAGATGCTCGCCGCCGCCGAAGCCGATCTCGAGCCTGACATCGTCGGCGGCGGGATCGAAGATCTCGTTTGCATCCGCCGGCGTCTCACCGTCGATGTCGAGCGCCAGATGCGGCAGCAGTTGACCGATCAGCTCGGCCTGATGCTGCCTGAGCTTGTGCCCCTTGCGGCGTCCGAAGAACGCGCGCTCGCTGTCATCGCGACCGGGCTCTGATTTGCGCTCGCTCATCGCAGCGTCTGGTACAGGCGATGGAGCAGCCGCGCGCGCGGCGCGAGCGACGAGATATAGAGCTGCTCATAATGAGTGTGCGCGCCCTTGCCGTCGACGCCGAGGCCGTCGAGCGTTGCGGTATGGGCCGCGGTGAAATTGCCGTCCGAGCCGCCGCCGGTGTGGGTGTCGACCAGATCGAAGCCGATCTCGCCGGCGAGTGTCTTCGCGTGCTCGTACAGCGAGGCGCCTGCGTTGCTCTTTTCGTAGGGCGGACGGTTGAGCTCGCCGGTGACCGTGACGGTGACGCCGTCGGTCTTGGACGTCAGCCCAAGAATCTTGCCGACGAACTCCTCTGCGTCCTTGAGGCTCAGCACGCGCAGATCGACCTCGGCATAGGCCGCTTCCGGCGTGACGTTGGGACGCGTGCCGCCACGCACCACGCCGACATTGACGCTGACGCCGCGTGTCAGGTCGTTCATCCCTTCCAGGGCGAGGATGACGTTGCCAAGCTCGCGCACGGCGCTGCGGCCATCTTCCGGCCGCGAGCCGGCATGCGCGGGCACGCCCTTGATGAAAACCTTGAAGCGCCCGACGCCCTTGCGCCCGGTGACGATCTTGCCGCCGTCGCGCGCCGGCTCCGTCACCAGCACGTATTTGGCCCTGCGCCCTTCCGTCTCGATGAGTGCGCGCGAGGTGGGACTTCCGATCTCCTCGTCGGAGGTGAACAAATGCGTGATGCCGAGCGGCGAGCGATCGGCTGTGGCACACAGCGCGGCAAACGCGTGATGGGCGATGTAGGCGCCGCCCTTCATGTCGTAGATGCCGGGGCCGTACGCGACGTCGCCTTCGACCTTGAACGGCAGACGTTCGATGAATCCCATGGGATGGACGGTATCGAGATGGCTCAGCACCAGGATGCCCGGCCGGTCCTGCCCCCAATTCGAGCGCGCCATGAGATGATCGCCGCAACCATCGACGCCGGCGACGCGTTCGAGCGTGACAGGCAGATCGCGGTATTGCTCCGCGACCATTGAGATCAGCCTGTTGACCTGTTCGGGCGCTTCCGTCGGCGTCTCGACCTCCACCCAGCGGCGGATGCCATCGAGAATAGTTTGAGAATCGAACCAATTGGAGCTGGCCATGGACGCATCTGTGCCTTTGAATCGCATCATCGAAGCGGACGCGCATCAAAGCGCGGCCACAAATGACGACATAGGCCAGATTTGACGCGGTCTCAAATCGCCATTGCGCTGGCGATCAGCGCTTGTCAGGACCTTCGCGAGCCGCAATCTGCTCGACGAGATCGACGATCGAGCGGCGCATCTTCGAATCGGTGATTCGCGTGAACGCCTTGGTCAGTGCAAGTCCTTCGGACGTCGCGAGAAAGTCCGACACATAGGAAGGCGAGGCGCCTTCGCTGAAGCCATCCGGACCCGGCACGCCGCTCGGGCCGCCCTCGAACAGGAACGACACCGGCACCTGGAGAATTTCGGCGATCTGCTGGATTCGGCTCGCACCGACCCGGTTCGTGCCCTTCTCGTATTTCTGGATCTGCTGGAAAGTCAGGCCCAAAGCTTCACCGAGCTTTTCCTGGCTCATGCCCAACATGATGCGGCGCATACGCACGCGACTGCCGACATATTTGTCAACAGGGTTGGGCGCTTTCGACATTTCCTCAGCCCTCCAAACACCACCTTCAGCGCAATCAACTGGAGTGCCTCAGGTGCAAGCATCGTCAAATCAGACCCTCTTATTGGGAAACATTGCGGAGAAATTTAGCAATGCCCACTGTCTTTTGCAGCCGGTGCAGAATGGGGAGCCCATGTGCAGTCTGTCAACCGTGGGACTACGGTTGTCAAAAGTTTCCGGCCGCCTCCGCGGCGACGGCGCGATCAGGCCTTCCGCTTGGTGACACGTCGGCGGACCGCCAGAATCACGGCCAGCGCGACGAGCATGGCGGCCGGCACATCGCCAACCCGCGCATAGACGGTCGGTGATATCGCGGCAGGCAGGCTTGCATCCAAAATGCCTTCGATGCCGAGACCGAGGCTGGCGACGGTGCGGCCCATTGGATCGATCACCGCAGAGATACCGGTATTGGCAGAGCGGACCAGCGGCAATCCCAGCTCGATCGCGCGCATGCGCGACTGCTCCAGATGCTGATAGGGGCCGGTCGAGATGCCGAACCAACCGTCATTGGTGAGGTTCACGATCCAGCCCGGACGTTCGTTGCGTCCAGCCACCTCGCCGGGAAAGATTGCCTCGTAACAGATCAGCGGTAGCGCGGGCGGCGCGCCGGGCACCTGCAGCGCATGCCGCACCGTGCCGGGAATGAAGCCGCCGCGCACCCGCGTCAGTTGCTCGAAGCCGAGCTTCTCCATCAGTGCCTGGTAAGGAAGAAATTCTCCGAACGGCACCAAATGCAACTTGTCGTACACTGCGAGCACGCTGCCGTCGTGATCGATGACGTAGATCGAATTATAGGCACGCGTGATCGGCGTGCCGCGCGGCAGGTCGGGCGCGCGGACCGACCCCGTGATCAGCACCGTGCCCTTGGGCAGAAGATCGGCGATCTGTGCCATCGCGTCGGCTTCGCGGGTCAGGAAGAACGGAAATGCGGATTCCGGCCAGATCAGGATGGTGGCGTCGCGCACGCCGGTCGATTGCGGGCCGGAGGCGCGGTCCGACAGCGCCAAATATTTTTTCATCACCTCCGACTTGGCGGCGTAATTGAATTTGGCGTCCTGCTGCAGGTTCGGCTGCATCAGGCGCAGCTTGGCGCCTGAGACCATCGTGGTCGGATGCAGCGACAGGCGGATCGCGCCGAAGATGCTCATGACAAGCAGGAGCGCGATTGCAGCCGCCGGCACCCGCCACGCCAGGCGGCGATCGGGCGTGCGGTCGATCAGCGTCGCGGGGCTCGCGAAGATCGCAACGGTCAGGAACGTCATGCCCCACAGGCCGACCAGCGAGGCCGTCTGCGCCAGCGGCAGCGGCTCGGACAGCGCATAGCCGAACGCGTTCCAGGGAAAGCCGGTCAGCAGGTGGCCGCGCAGCCATTCGCTGATTGTGAGGCTTGCCGCAAGTGCAAGCACGCGCGTCGCGTTCTTGGTCCAGAGCAGCCGCGCCAGCGCAAAGCCGATCGCCGTGAAGATGGACAGATAGGCCGGCAGGCCGAGCACGGCGAACGGCGTCAGCCAGGCGAACACGTCGGCCTCGACGAAGAAGGCGTAGCCGATCCAGTAGAGGCCGGGGACGAAATAGCCGAGTCCGAACCAGTAGCCGGTCAGCGCCGCGGCGGGGACGCCGCGATAGCGTCCGGCGCCGGCGCCGTCAATCAGCCAGACCAGCACCGGGAAGGTGATGAACAGCACCGGGAAGAGGTTGAACGGCGCCAGCGCCAGCACCGACAGCGCTCCGCACCCCATGGCGATGACGGCGCGTTTCCATCCCCAGGCAAGGATGATGGCAAGCGCAATCTGCCGAAGTCGCTGGAACGGGCTCACTGTTGGCCGGTCCCGTCGCTTGGCGGCGGGCTGGGCGTGTCATTGGCCGGCGATGGACCGCTGTCCGGCGCAGCCTCGCGGCGTCGGCTCTCGCGCTGGGTGCGCGGCGCGGGACGCTCCTTCCGCGTCGAGATGCGCAGCCGCTTGACGCGGCGCGGATCGGCATCGAGCACCTCGATCTCGTAATTGCCGGGACCCGAGATCACCTCGCCGCGCACCGGCAGGCGCCCGACGAAGCTGACGAGATAGCCGCCCAGCGTCTCCACTTCCTCGCCGGCCTCGCCGGTGACGAAATCCTCGCCGATCACCGAGCGGACGTCGTCGAGGCTGGCACGGGCGTCAGCGATGAAGGCATTGTCGGGCAGCCGCACGATCGACGGCGGCTCGTCGCTGTCGTGCTCGTCGTCGATCTCGCCGACGATCTGCTCGACGATGTCCTCGAGCGAAACCAGCCCGTCGCTGCCGCCATATTCGTCGACCACCAGCGCGAGGTGAATGCGCGTGGCCTGCATCTGCGCGAGCAGGTCGATCGCCCGCATCGACGGCGGCACGTAGAGCAGCTTGCGGATAATGCGCGCTTCCTCGAGCGGCAGCGCGAGATCGACGGCGCGGAGGTCGAGCCCGGCCGGCAGCGGCTTCTTGCGCTTGGTCTTGGTGGCTTCCGGCACGCGCGCACGCGCGGTCATGAAGGCGAGCAAGTCGCGGATGTGGACGATGCCGACGGGATCGTCGAGCGTCTCGTTGTAGACCACGAGGCGCGAATGGCCGGCGCTCTCGAAGCGGTCCATCAACTCGCCGAGCGGGATGTCGCGCTTCACCGCGACGACGTCGGCGCGATGGACCATGACGTCGGCGATGCGGCGCTCGTGCAGACCGAGGATGTTGCGCAGCATGGTGCGCTCGACCGCCGAGAAGCCGGTGTCGTCGGGCGTGGTCGCATCGAGCACGACCTGGAGGTCGTCGCGCACCGATCCCGCCTTCCAGCCGAACAGCGTGCGGATGGCGCGCAGGAGCCAGCCATCGGCGGTCGGGCGTATCACCTCGCCCTGGGTCACTACGGCCGGCAGATTGGCCGTGTGGCGTGGGTTGTCGTGAATCGGGTCGGAGTCCGGCATCTCAGTGCGTCCCTGCGCGGTCTGCATAGGGATCGGGAATTCCAAGGTGAGCCAGGATCTGCGTCTCCAGGGCTTCCATCTCCTCGGCGTCGCCGTCGTTCTCGTGATCGTAGCCGATCAGGTGCAGGAAGCCGTGCACGGCGAGATGGCTCAAATGGTGGTCAAACGGCTTGTGTTCCTCGTCCGCCTCGCGCCGCATGGTCTCGTAGGCGATCGCGATATCGCCGAGCATGCGCGGCGCATCGCCCGGCTTCCACTCGCCCTCCTGCTGGAGTGCGGGAAACGACAGCACGTTGGTAGGCTTGTCGATGCCGCGCCAGTTGCTGTTGAGGGTGCGGATGCCGGCATCATCGGTCAGCATCACCGCCACTTCCGCGTCGGCGACGTCTTCGTCGACACTCTCGGCGGCGGCCGCAACCGCGCGCTGGATCACGGCTTCGGAATTGGGCTCGCGCTGCCAGCAATCGGCGACGACGAGGACCTCGGTCATGGGAAGGTTCGGATGTGACATTGTCTTTGTTCGGAACGATGAGGCGCCTTCATCCGCGTCCTCTGGGTCCGGCTGTTGCCTCGTCAGGATTTGCCGGCGGCCGGCCGCTGCGGCGAGCCTTCGTAAGCGGCGACGATTCGGGCCACGAGTTCGTGGCGGATCACGTCCTCGGCTTTGAAATGAACCTGGGCAATGCCCTCGACGCCGCCCAGGAGGCGGGTCGCTTCGGCCAGGCCCGAGGTCTGGCCGTTCGGCAGGTCGATCTGCGAGGGATCGCCGGTCACGATCATGCGGCTGTTCTCGCCGAGGCGCGTCAAAAACATCTTCATCTGCATCGACGTGGTGTTCTGCGCCTCGTCCAGGATGATGGCGGCGTTGGTGAGGGTGCGGCCGCGCATGAAGGCGAGCGGCGCGATCTCGATCTCGCCGGTCTGGAGTGCGCGCTCGACGATGCGCGCATCCATGAGGTCGTAGAGCGCGTCGTAGATCGGGCGGAGATAAGGATCGACCTTCTCGCGGAGATCACCGGGCAGGAAGCCGAGCCGCTCGCCGGCTTCCACCGCCGGCCGCGACAGGATGATCTTGTCGACCTCCTTGCGCTCGAACAGCTGCGCGGCATGTGCGACCGCGAGCCAGGTCTTGCCGGTGCCGGCAGGGCCGATGCCGAACACGAGCTCGTGGCGCTTCAGCGCGCGGATATAGGAGTCCTGGGCGGCGGTGCGCGCGCGCACCGGACGCTTGCGCAGATTGATGCTGTCGAAGGTCGCCCCTTTGGCCGATTTGGCGTCGAACTCGAACAGCGAGCCTTGCGCGATCACGGCCCGGATGGCGCCCTCGACCTCGCCCTGGTCGAGATCCTGCCCCTTCACGGCCTGCGCGTAGAGCATCTCCAGCACGCGGCGTGCGGCGTCGCAGCCGTCACGCGTGCCGCCGATCGTGATGTGGTTGCCCTTGGAATCGACGACGACGCCGAGCCGCCGCTCGATCTGCGCCAGATGCTGGCCGTAGGGGCCGACCAGCGCGGAAGCGGCGCGGTTGTCGTCGAAGTCGATGACGACCTGGGTCTCGGGCGGAACTTGCATGTCGCGGTCAAATTTGCGGCTGGGAGCGAGAGAAGACGAATCCGATGCGCTTTTTGGCAAGGGTTCAGGCTCCGATGGCTGGCGATAAAGCGGGCTCGTGCGCCCCACGCGGCGTCACGAGCTCACCGAGAAAGCTGTAGCGTTCGAGGCTGTCGATCCTGACAGGCAGGATGTGTCCGATGATGTCGGGCGAGGCCATCACATGGGCGGGCTGCAGGAATGCGGTGCGGCCGACGATCTGGCCGTCCTTGCGGGCCGGACGCTCGAACAGCACATCGACCGTTGAGCCAATCGCGGCCTTGTTGAAGGCCGATTGCTGGCTGTCGATCAGTTCCTGGATCCGCTCCAATCGCTGGTCCATCTCGGCGGGGGACACCGTCTCCTGCATGTCCGCGGCCGGCGTTCCCGGCCGGGCGGAGTATTTGAACGAATAAGCCGCAGCGTAGCCGATTTGCGTGACAAGCGCGAGGGTGGCGAGAAAATCTTGCTCGTCCTCGCCGGGGAAACCCACGATAAAATCTGATGAAAAAGCAATGTCTTGCCGCGCGGCGCGGAAACGGTCGATGACCCGCCGATAATCATCGGCGGTATGTTTCCGGTTCATGGCCGCCAGAATGCGGTCCGAACCCGATTGCACCGGCAGGTGCACGAACGGCATCAGGGCACCGAGATCGCGATGGGCGGCAATCAGGCTGTCGTCGACGTCGCGGGGGTGGCTGGTCGAATAGCGCAGCCGCGCGATGCCGGGAATTGTCGCCAGATGCTCGAGCAGCCTGCCGAGCGGCCAGGTTTTCCCGTCCGGTCCCTCGCCATGATAGGCGTTGACGTTCTGCCCGATCAGCGTCAGCTCGCGCACGCCGTTGTCGGCGAGCCGCTTCACATCGTCGACGATCTTGGCGACAGGGCGCGAGACTTCCGAGCCGCGCGTGTAGGGCACGACGCAGAAGGTGCAGAACTTGTCGCAACCTTCCTGCACCGTGACGAAAGCGGAAATGCCGCGCGCCCGGATCGCGTCGGGCTTGGGTTGAGCCAGGAAGCCGAACTTGTCCTGGGCCGGAAACTCGGTCTCGATCGCGCGGCCTTCGTTGCCGGCGCGCTTCAGCAGCTCCGGCAGGTGATGATAGCTCTGCGGTCCGACCACGACATCCACGACAGGCGCGCGGCGCACGATCTCCTCGCCCTCGGCCTGCGCGACGCAGCCGGCAACCGCGATCTGCATCGCTCGCCCGCCGCGCGCAGCCTCGTCCTTGGCGACGCGCAATCGGCCCAGCTCCGAATAGACCTTTTCGGACGCCTTCTCGCGGATGTGGCAGGTGTTGAGGATGACGAGGTCGGCGTCTTCAGCGCTGGCCGTCTCAACGAATCCTTCCGGAGCCAGCGTGTCCACCATGCGCTGGGCATCGTAGACGTTCATCTGGCAGCCATATGATTTGATGTGCAGCTTGCGCGGCGGCGTCATGGAACCTGGAATGGAGGTGGAGGACGGCCTTCAAATATAGGTTGGAGGGACGAAAATCCAGCGAATGGAGCCTCTTGAGCCGTTATTCCGGGGCGCGACGCAGTCGCGAACCCGGAATCCGGGAGGTTTTGGGCGAGATTCCGGGTTCACGCCTCCGCGCGTGCTCCGGAATGACCGGGAAGAAGCCCCTCAGCCCGCCAGGACATCCGCGCCGACCCGGCGGACCAACTCCGGCAATTGATGCATGTCGGCAAAGGTCAAGTCAGCGCCGGCCTGACGCAGGGTCTCGGCATGGCTTTCCCCGCAATGGCTGCCCCCGTAAAAGCCGAACACCGTCATGCCGGCGGCCCGGGCGCCGGCAATTCCGGCCAGGCTGTCCTCGATCACGACACAGCGCTCGGGCGGCAGGCCCATTTCGTTCGCCGCGAACAGGAACAGGTCCGGCGCCGGCTTGCCGTTCCTCACCTGCGAGGCCGAGAAGATATTTGGCGCGAGACGTTCGTAGAGGCCGGTGCTTCCCAGGCTCACGCGCATGCGCTGATGCGAGCCGCTAGAGGCGACGCAGACGGCTTGCGTGACGACATCAAGCACATCGCGAATGCCGCGGATCGCCTCGAGGTCGGCCTCGAACGAGCGGAACAGCTCGTCCTGCAGATCGTCGTGATAGGCCTCGGGCAGCTTGCGGCCAAGCTCGGTCTCGATCTCCAGATTGGCCTGCCGCGTTGAGCGGCCGAGGAAACGTTCGAACACCTGCTCCGAGGTGATCGGATAGCCGTGCCGCGTCAGCGCATCGGCATGGGCGCGACAGGAGATCACCTCGCTGTCCACGAGTACACCGTCGCAATCGAAGATGATGAGGTCTATCGGCACTAAGGCATGATCCGGAAAAGTGTGTAGCGGTTTTCCCGCGCGACAAACGCGAAACGCGTTTGCGCGGAGATCATGCCACTCAAGACGTCGGCTTGTCGTCGTCGAGCGGGACGCAATAGAGCTCGAGCCGGTGATCGACCAGCCGGTAGCCGAGCTTGCGGGCGATTTCCGCCTGCAGCTTCTCGATCTCCTCGGAGGTGAACTCGATCACCTTGCCGTCGCGCAGATTGATGAGGTGATCGTGATGGCTGTCGCGCATCTGCTCGTAGCGCGCGCGGCCCTCGCGGAAATCATGGCGCTCGATGATGCCGGCATCCTCGAACAGCTTGACGGTGCGATACACGGTCGAAATCGAGATCTTGTCGTCGACGGCAACGCAGCGACGGTACAGTTCCTCGACATCGGGATGATCGATCGCCTCCGCGAGCACGCGGGCGATGACACGGCGCTGCTCGGTCATGCGCATGCCGGTGGCGGCACAGCGCGCCTCGATGCCGGACGCCTTGGACGCGGAAGAAGGTTTCAGTGCGGTCATAGTTTGTCTGCCTGGCGGGGGCGCTTTCTGCCACCAATGTTACGACAAGTCACGTCGCATCAGAAGGGCGTTCAATTGTTCCCCGTTCGGCTGCTTATAGTAGCGTTCGCGGCGCCCGACCACCACGAATCCGGCCCTCTCGTAGAGTCGCCGCGCCGGCTGGTTATTTTCCTCAACTTCGAGAAATATTGTGCGCACGCCGCGCCCCGCGAGGTGGCCGAGATGGGTCATCAGCAGCGTGCGGGAGAGACCGCGGCCGCGATAGGCCTCGTCCACCGCGATCGAGAGGATTTCCGCTTCATCCGCCCCGATCCGCGACACCGCAAATCCGACGGTCCTGCGGCCGAGGCGCAACCGGTGCACCAGCGTGTTGCGCTCACTGAGCATGCTCTCGAATTCGCCCTCGCCCCAGCCGCGCGCGAAGGAGGCGCCGTGAAGCTGCGCCAGCTGCGCGGCGTCACGCACGGATGCGGGCTCGACGGCGGCGGTGCCGCCGCGCCACCATTCCGACAGCCATCTCATCATGGGGTCGCGGCTTGTGCTGCGAATGGCGGCTGTGCCGCCGGCTTGGCATCGGGCGCCTTCAGATAGAACGGCCGCGCCGGATTCGTCGCGGGATCGGCGGCAGCGCCGAGCCATGCGACCCAGCCGATATCGGGCGCGGGCTGCGCGTCGACCGCGACCGGCTGCGGGACATCCTTCGGCCAGCGGTCGGCGAGGATGTTTGCGGCATTGCCGACCAGATGCGGCGCGCCGAATTGCGAGGCCGCGATCGCCTCGTCGATGGGAGCGACGCTCGGCCGCACCAACTGGCTGCCGTCGCCGGCGACGATCTGGAAATAGACATGGTCGTGCCGCGCGTCGATTGCAGAGATCACGGGTGCCGATTTGCTCTGGCCGACGATGGCGGCGGCATAGGCCGACAAGGTGGTCAGGCCGATCGCCGGCCGCTCGGCCGCAAGCGCAAGGCCGCGCGCCGCCGAAATGCCGACGCGCAGGCCGGTGAAGCTTCCGGGGCCGATAGTGACCGCGATGCGGTCGAGCGAGGTGAAGGCGAGATTGGCCGATTGCATGACGCGCGCGATCATCGGCATCAGCGCCTCGGCGTGACCGCGCTTCATCAGAAGCTGCTCCTGCGCAACGAGCTCGGCCGTTTCGGTGTCGAGTACGGCGACGGAGCAGGCGTCGAGCGCGGTATCGATGGCGAGGATCAGCATGGACAAGCGAATGGCGAGTGGTGAATGGCGAACAGTCTAGCGAACCAGGCGCCGATACGCCATTCGTCACGCACGATTTGCAGGCCTCCGATATGACTTACTTCGTAGGGTGGTCAAAGGCGCACTTGCGCCGTGCCCACCACCTTTATCTTATGGCAGAAAAGGTGGGCACGCTTCGCTTTGCCCACCCTACGGCACCTACGATGCCGCGCTTACATCGGCCGGACTTCGACCACGTCGGGCACGAAGTGCTTCAGCAGGTTCTGGATGCCGTGCTGGAGGGTCGCGGTCGATGACGGGCAGCCGGAGCAGGCGCCCTTCATGTTGAGATAGACGATGCCGTCCTTGAAGCCGCGGAAGGTGATGTCGCCGCCGTCATTGGCCACCGCCGGCCGCACGCGGGTCTCGATCAGGTCCTTGATCATGTCGACCGTTTCGGCATCGGCCTCGTCGAAGAACTCGTCCTCGTCGTCGAGATCGGCATCGCTGTGCGCTTCGCCTCCGGCGAGCAGCGGCGCGCCGGACATATAGTGCTCCATGATGGCGCCGAGGATCGCGGGCTTGAGCTGCTGCCATTCACCGTTCGCCTTGGTCACGGTGATGAAGTCCGATCCGTAGAACACGCCGGTGACGCCGGGCACCTCGAACAGCTTTTCGGCCAGCGGCGAGCGGGCGGCGGCTTCGCGGCTCGCAAACTCCATCGGGCTGCCGTCGACCACGACGCGGCCCGGAATGAACTTCAGCGTGGCGGGATTGGGGGTGGCTTCGGTTTGAATGAACATGGTTTTCTCCAGACGTCGCCGGTTCAAGGCCGGCGCGTGCTCTATCCACTAGCAGATGGCGACGGAGAACGCACGATCAAGGGGATGTGAGATATTAGTCTATGAATTTCAGAGGGTTGGCTTCGCTTTACCCTCCCCTGGAGGGGGAGGGTCGATCGCGCGCAGCGCGAGCGAGGTGGGGTGATCTCTCAACACGGGCAGTGTGCGAGGTGGACAGACCGTCACCCCACCCCGCTACGCATTCCACTTCGCTGCACGCGTAGCGACCCTCCCCTCCAGGGGAGGGCAAGAAGAGCAGCAGCCTACGATAGCGAATCCACGCTCTGGTCGCTGAGCGCGCCGGAAATGATGGTCACGGGAATCGGGAAGGTTCCGACCGCGTGGGCCAGCAGCGCGACCAGGGGGCCAGGCCCTTCCGCGCCCGGATTGGCGGCGAGCACCAGCATGGCGATATCAGGGTCCTCGTCGATCACCGCCAGCAGTTGCTCCATCGGCACACCCTCGCGGATCACCCGCTCCGGGGTGATTGCGGCGATGCCGTTGGCGCGGCCGGCGGCACGGTCGAGCGCGGCCTCCGCCGCTTCCTGCGCTTCGGCGCGCATGATGTCGGCGACCCCCAGCCATTCCTGGCTCTGCTGTTCGGGTTCGATGATGCGCAGCATCACTACGCCGCCGCCGGCGCGGATCGCCCAGCGGCTGGCATAGTAGACCGCGCGATCCCATTCGGCGGTGTCGTCGACGACGACGAGGCATTTGGGCTTGTGACCCGGCTCGAAGCAAAGGCGCTTGCTGGTCATGCATCTCCCGGCATGTGCACGGCCGGCATGCTGCCACACTCCCGCAGGGTTGGGGAGAGGAGATGCGGCCGGCGCACTGCGCCGACCGTCTCTATCGTCGGCGGATGAAGCCGACGATGTCCTTGGAGAGCTTCATCGTCTCGTCGGCGATGGCGCGGGCCCGGTCGGAACCTTCATTCAGGATCGAATCGATATGGCCGGGGTCGGCGACGAGGCGCTTCATCTCGCCGGCGATCGGCGCCAGCTTGGTGACGCACAGCTCCGCCAGCGCGTTCTTGAAGCTGGAGAACTGGCCGCCGCCGAATTCGCGCAGCACGTCCGCCTTGGGGCGGCCGGAGAGCGCGGCGAAGATGCCGACGAGGTTGTCGGCCTCCGGCCGGGCTTCCAGGCCCTTCTCCTCTGACGGCAACGGCTCCGGATCGGTCTTCGCCTTGCGGATCTTCTGCGCGATGGTGTCGGCATCGTCGGTCAGATTGATGCGCGAATTGTCCGACGCATCGGACTTCGACATCTTCTTGGTGCCGTCGCGCAGGCTCATCACCCGCGTCGCGGGGCCCGTGATCAGGGGTTCCGGCAGCGGGAAGAACAGCCCGTCATTGGCCCCGAGGTTGCGGATCGAGTCGCCAAAGTCGTTGTTGAACTTCTGCGCGATGTCGCGCGAGAGCTCGAGATGCTGCTTCTGGTCCTCGCCGACCGGCACATGGGTGGCGCGATAGAGCAGGATGTCGGCCGCCATCAGCACGGGATAGTCGAACAGGCCGACGGAGGCATTCTCGCGGTCCTTGCCGGCCTTTTCCTTGAACTGGGTCATGCGGCCGAGCCAGCCCATGCGCGCGACGCAGTTGAAGATCCAGGCGAGCTCGGCATGGCCGGAGACCTGGCTCTGGTTGAACACGATGTGCTTCTTGGGATCGATGCCGCTCGCGATGAACGCCGCGGTCACCTCGCGGGTGTTGCGCGCGAGCTCGGCCGGCCCGCCCCAGACGTCCACCCCTTGCGTGATCGCGTGCATATCCACGACGCAATAGATGCAGTTGTGGGTTTCCTGCATCTTCACGAAGTTGACGATGGCGCCGAGGTAATTGCCGAGATGCAGATTGCCCGTCGGCTGGACGCCCGAAAAGACCCGTTCAACGAATGGCATGGTAAGCCTTCCCATAGGTATTCGGCCGTCGTTTCCAACAGCAGCGCTGCCCCGTCAAGGGCAATTCGCAAGCGCAGCCCGTTCAGGCGGGCCGCTTCAAGGCGGCAGCCGCCTCGCGCCACGAGGCCGCGCCCAGGATCTGCAGCAGCAGGCCATAGACCGCGATGCCGGCCCCGATCTGCAGGCCGAGCACGACGAAGCGGATGAAGCCATGCGCGTCTGAAGGCACAAGGCCCGTGGTCAGCCAGAGCAGGGCGCCCATGGCGGCTGCGGCGAGCACGATCCGCGGCAGCCGGTTGCGGGCAGCAGTGTCGACCGAGAAGCCGAACTCCCTGGTGCCCTTCCGAAGCAGCGAGAGCGCGCCACTCCAGGCGCCGGCCGCGATGCTCGCCGCGATCCCGCTGGTGCCAAAGAAATGGCCGAGCAGCACGGCGAGCACGACCGCGACCACAAAGCCTTTGGCCGTCGCCAGCAGCGGCGTCATCGTGTCGCTGCGGGCATAGAAGGCCGGCGACAGCGCCTTGATCAGCACATGGGCCGGCAGACCCAGTGCCAGCCACATCAGCGCGTGCGCGGTCGCCATGCTGTCCTCGGCGCCGAAAGCGCCATGCTCGAACAACAGCCGCACGATCGGCTCGGCCAGCACGATCAGGCCGAGCATGGCGGGGAGTGCCAGCCCGGTCGCAAGCTCCAGCGCGCGCGATTGCGCGTGCGCCACCGTATCACGGTCGCCGCCACTCACCGCGCGCGTCAGCTCCGGCACCAGCACGGTGCCCATGGCGACGCCGACGATGCCGAGCGGCAGCTCGATCAGGCGGTTGGCGAAATAGAGCCAGGACACCGCGGACGGCGTCGCCGATGCGATGATCGCGCCCGCGACCATCAGCCATTGCGGTCCCGAGCTTGCGATCATGCCGGGGATCGCCTTGGCGAAGAAGCTGCGCATCTCCTTGTCGAAACTAACGCGCAGAGACGTGGCGAGGCGCGCACTCCTCTGCGACAGCAGCATCAGGAGCTGCAGCAGGCCGGCGATGCCGACCGTGGCCGCCAGCAGCCACGCGGCGAAGCCGGAATCAGCGTGCCAGACCAGCAGCAAAGCGATCGCGGCGATCAGCGCGATGTTGAACAGCAGGGGCGAGAATGCCGTGAGTGCAAAGCGTCCTTGCGCGTTGAGCAGGCCCATCAGCACGGTGACGGGACCGGCGAAGGCGAGATAAGGCAGCATCAGCCGCGCGTTCTGGACCGCGAGATCGAGCGTGCCGGCACCGAGAAAGCCGGGCGCGATGACCGTCATGATCAGCGGCATCAGCAGGGCAATGCCGATCGAGATTATGATCAGCGCCGCGCTGACCGTGCCGAGCACGCGCCCGGCGAACGCCGCCGCAGCCGCCGGGCCGTCGCGGTCACGGATGCGCAGCCAGGCCGGGATCAGCGCCGCGTTCAGCGCGCCTTCGCTGAGCAGCCGGCGCACCACATTGACCAGCTGGAAGGCGGCCAGGAATGCGTCCGCCACGGCGCCGGTGCCGAGCAGCGCCGCGATCAGGGAATCGCGGGCAAAGCCCAGCAGCCGCGAGGCCAGTGTTCCCGTCGAGACGGTCAGGAAGGAGCGGATCATCGGCTCTTTATCATACCGTTGCTTGCTCGCGCAGGCCCGGTCGTGATAGGCCGCGAGCCAGATTTCGGGATGACAGGAAGCGGATTTCCGCAGGGTTCGCAATCCGCCAAACAGGATCAAGGTGAATGGCTGACGTGAAATATGACGTTCTCGGCATCGGCAACGCGCTGTTCGACGTGCTGGTCAGGACCGACGAGGCCTTTTTGGGCAAGCATGGCATGACCAAGGGCAGCATGTCCCTGATCGACGAGGCAAGGGCGGCCGCCATCTACAAGGACATGGGGCCGGCCACGGAAGTCTCGGGGGGATCTGCCGCCAACACCATCGTCGGCATCGGCAGCTTGGGGGCACGTGCCGCCTATGTCGGCAAGGTCAAGGATGACCAGATCGGCAAGCTCTATGTCCATGACATCCGCGCTGCCGGCGTCGCCTTCAACACGCCCGCCGCGCAGGACGGCCCCGCCACCGGCTGCTCCTACATCCTGGTCACCGGTGACGGCGAGCGCACCATGAACACCTATCTCGGCGCCGCGCAGGATCTTTCGCCCGCCGACATCGATCCGGCCGAGATCGCCGCCGCCGGCATCGTCTATCTCGAGGGTTATCTCTGGGACCCCAAGAACGCCAAGGACGCCTTCGTCAAGGCGGCCAAGATCGCCCATGATGCCAAGCGCAAGGTGGCGCTGACGCTGTCGGATTCCTTCTGCGTCGATCGCTATCGCGACGAGTTTCTCGCGCTGATGCGCAACGGCACCGTCGACATCGTCTTTGCCAACGAATCCGAGCTGCATTCGCTCTACATGACCTCGGATTTCGACACCGCCCTGAAGCAGCTGCGCAACGACGTCAATCTCGGCGTGGTCACCCGCAGCGAGAAGGGCTGCGTCGTGGTGACACCGACCGACGCCGTCGCAGCCCCGGCCTCGCCGGTCACGAAACTGGTGGACACGACCGGCGCCGGCGATCTCTTCGCAGCGGGCTTCCTCTACGGCCTTTCACGTAACCTCGCGCACAAGCAGTGCGGCGAGCTCGGCGCGCTCGCGGCCGCCGAAGTGATCCAGCACATAGGTGCGCGTCCGCTTGTGTCGCTGAGGGAGCTGGCCCAGCAGCGCGGGCTGACGGTTTAGGGAAGTCGCGCACCGCCTCGCTGTCATCGCCCGGCTCGACCGGGCGATCCAGTATTCCAGAGGCGGTTGTGATTGAATCGAGAAGCCGCAGTGTACTGGATTCCCCGCCTCCGCGGGGAATGACAGCGATTGCGTGGCAAAGTGTTCAGTCCCTCACGCCGTCTTCGCCGCCTTCAATCCCAGCCGCTGCTCCACCGCATCGCGCATCACGAATTTCTGGATCTTTCCCGTCACCGTCATCGGGAATTCGTCGACGAACTCGACGTAGCGCGGGATCTTGTTGTGGGCGATCTGGCCGTCGCAGAAGGCGCGGACCTCCTCGGCCGTCAGCGTCTCGCCCGGCCTGACGCGGATCCAGGCGCAGAGCTCCTCGCCGTAGCGGGTGTCGGCGACGCCAAAGATCTGCACGTCCTGGATCTTGGGGTGACGGTACAAGAACTCCTCGATCTCGCGCGGGTAGAGGTTTTCGCCGCCGCGGATCACCAGATCCTTGATGCGGCCGACGATGTTGCAATAACCGGCGGCATCGATGGTGGCGAGGTCGCCGGTGTGCATCCAGCCATTGGCGTCGAGCACGTCGGCCGTCTTTTCCTTCTCCTCCCAATAGCCCAGCATGACGCTATAGCCGCGGGTGCAGAGCTCGCCGCGTTCGCCCCGCTTCACGATCCTGCCTTCGAGATCGACGACCTTGACCTCGACGTGTGGATGAATGCGCCCCACCGTGGAGACGCGCCGTTCGAGCGGATCGTCAGTCGCGCTCTGGAAGCTCACCGGGCTGGTCTCGGTCATGCCATAGGCGATGGTGACCTCGCGCATGTTCATCTCGGTGTTGACGCGCTTCATCACCTCGATCGGGCAGGGCGCGCCGGCCATGATGCCGGTGCGCAGTGATTTCAAATTGAAATTCTTGAATTCGGGGTGATCGAGCTCCGCAATGAACATGGTCGGCACGCCATACAGCGCGGTACACCTCTCCTGCTCGACCGCGCGCAGCGTCGCGAGCGGATCGAAGCCCTCACCCGGGTAGACCATGGTGGTGCCGAGCGTGACCGAGGCAAGGTTGCCCATCACCATGCCGAAGCAATGATAGAGCGGCACCGGAATGCAGATGCGGTCCGCTTCCGTCAGGCGCATCGCGCGTCCCGTGAAATAGCCGTTGTTGAGGATGTTGTGGTGGGTCAGCGTGACGCCCTTCGGCGATCCAGTGGTGCCGCTGGTGAACTGGATGTTGACGGGGTCGTCGAACTGAAGCGCAGCACCGAGCGCGGCAAGTTGCTCGCGATGCTCCGCTTGGCCCATGCGCGCGACCTCCTCGAAAGGGATCGTACCTGAGGCCGCCGGGTCGCCGATCTGGATCACCATCCGCAAGGCCGGCAGTTGCGCCGCCTGCAACTGTCCGGGTTTGGCACGCGCCAACTCCGGCAGCAGCGTGTTGAGCATCTCCATGTAGTTGCTGGTCTTGAACGCCGTCGCCGTGACGATCGCGGCGCAGCCGACCTTCCTCAGCGCGAACTCCAGCTCGCTGAGCCGGTAGGCGGGATTGATCGTCACCAGGATCAGGCCGGCTTTGGCGGCGGCGAACTGGGTCAACGTCCATTCCGGCCGGTTCAGCGACCAGATGCCGATCCGCTCCCCGCGTTCGAGCCCGAGCGCGAGAAAGCCGGCGGCGAGCGCATCGACCCGCTCGGCGAATTCTTTCCAGGTCCATCTGACGCCGTGGCTGGGCGAGACCAGTGCCTCGCGATCGCCCCAGCGCCGCACCGCGCGGTCGAGGCTGCGGCCAATGGTGTCGCCGAGCAGCGGCGTGTCCGAGATGCCGCAAACGTAGCTGTCGGCTTTATCTGCCAGATCGTCCGCCAAGTTCGTCTCCTCAAAGCTGGTGCCTCGTGCCTGGCCGATGGCCTTGGGCACGAGGTTATCGATTGCGGCGAAGGCGCGCGACGCCGCGCACCTCATACTAAGTGGCTAGGCAGCCTTCTGCCCGCTCCCCGCATCAAGCCCGGCGTACACCCCGCGCTCGAAGCCCGCGAATGTCTCCAGGCACTTTCCATCCGCGAACGGCAGCAGCTGCATCAGGATCACCCCGGTGACGTCACGCGCCGGGTCGATCCAGTAATAGGTGTTGGCAAGGCCCGCCCAGGCGAGGCTGCCGGCGCTGCGGCCTTCAGCCGTCTTGGCGGTGTTGATCATGAAGCTGAGGCCCCACTTCTTGACCTGCTCCGGATAGAGATCGACGTCGTTGGTGTACATCGGCGCAGCCGTCGTCATCTTGGTCATGTTGAGATCGCCCATCTGGTTCTGGCTCATCATGGCGATCGTATCGGCCTTCAGCACCTGGTTGCCGTTGCCGCTCCCCTTGTTCAGGATCATCTGGGTGAACTTGATGTAGTCGGCTGCGGTCGAATAGAGGCCGCCGCCACCCATGTGGAATTCCGGATTCTGCTCGAGCTCGAACGGGATCGATGCGAGCTGCCCGTCCTCGCCGCGCGCGTGCATGCCGACGAGGCGCTTGCGCATGCTGTCGGTGATCTTGAACGCCGTGTCGCTCATGCCGAGCGGCGCGAAAAGATTGTCGCGCAGGTAGGCGTCCAGCCGCTTGCCGCTGACGGCTTCCACGGCCTTGCCGACGAAATCGATGTTGGTGCCGTATTCCCAGCGCGTGCCGGGATCGGTCATGACAGGCGTCTTCAGCGCCGCGTTCTGGCAGGTGGTGATCGCGGGAATGCCGTTCTTGTCGAGATAGACCGCCAGATCGCCGTTCCACATGTTGTAGCAGAAGCCGGCGGTGTGGGTCATCAGCTGGCGCAGCGTGATCGGCCCCTTGGCCGGCCGTAGCTTCGCCTCGCCCTTGGCATCGAAGCCCTCGAGTACTTGCGGATTGGCGAGATCGGGCAGCACGTCGCCGATCGGCGCGTCCAGCGACAGCTTGCCCTGCTCGACCAGCTGCATCGCGCCCGCCGATGTCACCGCCTTCGTCATCGAGGCGATCCAGAACACGCTGTCCGCTGTCATCGCGTCGGGCTTGGACAGGTCGCGCTTGCCGAACGCGCCCTGATACAGCACGTCGTTACCGCTGGCGGCGATGGCGACGACGCCGGGGATCTCCTTGGCGTCGCTCTTCTGACGCAGAATCTCGTCGATCTCAGCTTTGCTTTGCATGGCGTTTCCTCGAGTTTGATTATTGTTGGCAGTGATCGATTGTCCTCCCGCACGCTCCGCGCGGCAAGCGCGTCCAGATGCCCGCTTCGGTCGCGATGTCGTGACTTGACGGTCGCTGCCCCACGCAGGACGACAAGCAGGCCGAACGGCAACACTCCGTCACAATCTGCGGTGGATGACCGCATCTCGCCGTGACCGTGAATGGGCGCTGGCGATATGATTCCTGTGTTTGAAGCACTTGAAACATTTTGTGCGTTGCGGCGTTCAGCACTCGGCCAATCGACGGCCGACGTTAAGACTTGATGCAAATTGGGCGGTCGCCGAGCGGCCGCGAGGGGGGGACCTCAGATGATTTCGACCTGGAGCGAATGGAAGCGCTATCCCCGTCCCGGACGGGGCGAGAACCTGGAGGCGCCGATCTCGCCTGGGATCTACGAGGTGCGGATCGCCGGGACGGGCGCGCTCTATTCCTTCGGTGCAGTCGACAATCTGGCGCAGGCGCTGGCGCTGCTGCCGGTGGGCTCCAAGAACTGGTTTGGCCGCCGCAACCCGTCCGACGTTCCCGATCTCGAATACCGCACCTGCGCAACCTCGTCGAAGGCCGACGCCAAGGCCGCGGCCGAACGCATGATCGGTCGCCGCGAGACCTATATGAGCGGCGCGGCCTAAGGCCGCTGCCGGTTTAGCTCCCATCAGATGTGCGTTGTGGGACGGTGCATTGCGCGCTGCTTGTCCCTATATTCCGGCCGATCCGATCGCCCCGAAATGATCGTTCGAGGAGTAACGCCATGACCCCGCCCGCTGCCGCACGCGCCACGCAAGCCACCGCCACCCTGCGCGACCGGTTGAAAGACCCCTCGCTCCTGAAGGAGGCCTGCTACATCGACGGCACCTGGGTCGGCACGCCGGTCTTTGCCGTCAACAATCCCGCGACCGGTGTCGAGCTTGCAAAAGTGCCGCAGCTCGGTGCCGACGATACCACCAAGGCGGTCGAGGCCGCTCAGCGTGCCTTTCCGGCCTGGGCCAAGCACACCGCCAAGCAGCGCTCCAACATCCTGCGCAAATGGTTCGAGCTGATCATCGCCAACCGCGAGGATCTCGCGCTGATCCTGACCTCCGAGCAGGGCAAGCCGCTTTCCGAAGCGCTCGGCGAGGTCGATATCGGTGCGGCCTATATCGAGTTCTTCGCCGAGGAAGCGAGGCGCGTCTACGGCGAGACCATTCCGACGCAGCGGCCCGACGCGCGGCTGCTCGCGATCAAGCAGCCGATCGGCGTCTGCGGCGCGATCACGCCATGGAATTTCCCGAACTCGATGATCACCCGCAAGGTCTCCCCGGCGCTCGCCGCCGGTTGCACCGTGGTGCTCAAGCCCGCCAACGAGACGCCGCTGTCGGCGCTGGCGCTGGCCGTGCTTGCCGAGAAGGCCGGAATCCCCAAGGGCGTGCTCAACATCATCACCGGTGATGCGCCGCCGATCGGCAAGGTGCTGTGCGAGCATCCGGCGGTGCGCTTCGTCGGCTTCACCGGCTCGACCGCGGTCGGCAAGATCCTCTACCAGCAGGCCTCCGTCGGCGTGAAGCGGCTTGGCCTCGAGCTCGGCGGCAATGCGCCCTTCGTGGTGTTCGACGACGCCGATATCGACGCTGCGGTCGAAGGCGCCATCGTCTCGAAATATCGCAACATGGGTCAGACCTGCGTCTGCGCCAACCGCCTCTACGCCCAGGACAAGATCTACGACGAGTTCGTGCAGAAGCTGTCGAAGAAGGTCGCCGCGATGAAGATCGGCGACGGCACCGAGAGCGGCGTCACGCAGGGCCCGCTGATCAACCTGAAGGCGGTCGACAAGGTCGAGCGCCACATTGCGGATGCGGTGAAGCGCGGCGCCAAGGTCGTGACCGGCGGCAAGCGCAGCGAGCTCGGCCGCTCGTTCTTCGAACCCACCGTGCTGGCCGACGTCAAGTCGGACTCGCTGGTGTCGCAGGAGGAAACCTTCGGGCCGCTCGCGCCGGTGATCCGCTTCAAGGACGAGGCCGACGTGGTCGCGATGTGCAATGCCTCGCCGTTTGGCCTGGCGTCGTATTTCTACTCCCGCGATCTCGGCCGCGTCTGGCGCGTCGCCGAAGCGCTGGAATCAGGCATGGTCGGCGTCAACACCGGTCTCATCACCACCGAGGTTGCGCCCTTCGGCGGCGTCAAGGAAAGCGGCCTGGGGCGCGAAGGCTCGCGTCACGGCATGGAAGAATATGTCGAGATCAAATACGTGATGATGGCTGGGATCTGACCGGCAATCGAGGCTCCCGCGCCGGCGATTGGACTCGCCGGCGCGAAGGCATCAGCGGCACACGTAGGCGCCGTTCACATAGACGCGGACGCATGCTGCGCCGGCAGCTGCCGCACCCACAGCCGCTCCCCCTACGACCGCGCGCCGCGTGGTTCGGCGTGCAACGCCGGCAACGCTCGCGGGAGTTGCCGGCCGACCGACCCTGGCTTCGGCGCTTGAAACGCCGAACACGGTGCCGGCGTCGTTCGACCATTGGGTCGAGCCGAAAATTCCGCAGCCCAGAACGGCTGCAAAAAGTAGCGTTCGCTTGATGCCGACCAGCCTCATGGCAATCTCCCTCGTTGTTGTATCAAGCCGAGGTGATCAGCTTCCTTTTATCGTTGGCTCCCGGTTTGATCTGGATCAATGGAGTCGAGATCGCAGCCCAGATGGGGCCAAAGCGCCGCCCTAAGGACGAACTCCACTTAAATCCGAATTCTCTGCCCGTCGGACGGTTCCGGATCTGCGCTACGCTTGTCCGGGACGACAGCGAAGTGTGAATGACGGTCGACGTAGGAGGCGGGGCGTGCGGCAGCAATCGCACCTAGATCTTCAGCTCCGTCCCCGTCACCCGCCGATACGCCTCCAGATAGCGCTTGCTGGTCGCGTCCACCACGCTTGCCGGCAATGGCGGCGGCGGGGCGTCGCCGTTCCAGCGGCCGGCACGGCGCTCGACGTCGAGATAGTCGCGCAGGGGCTGCTTGTCGAAGCTCGCCTGCGGCTGGCCGGGCTTGTAGGCATCGACCGCCCAGAAGCGCGAGGAATCCGGCGTCATGACTTCGTCGATCAGGATGATGCGGCCGTCCTTGTCCTGGCCGAATTCGAACTTGGTGTCGGCGATGATGATGCCCTGCTCGCGCGCCAGCTCCTCGCCGAGCGTGTAGATCGCGCGGGTCATGCTCTCCAGCGTGTAGGCGACCTCGTCGCCGACGACCTCGCGCATTTTCGCAATCGTGATGTTCTCGTCATGGCCGGTCTCGGCCTTGGTCGCCGGGCTGAAGATCGAAGGCTCGAGCTTCTCGCTCTCGACGAGGCCGGCCTTCAGCTTCTCGCCCGCGAGCGTGCCGCTGGCGGCGTACTCCTTCCAGGCCGAGCCCGAGATATAGCCGCGGATCACGCACTCGATCGGGAACACGGTGGTGCGCTTGCACAGCATGGCGCGGCCAAGGATCTCGGCGCGGTGCGGTTTCAGCGCCGGCACGGCCGCGATGATCTCGTCGGTATCGGCGCTGATCATATGATGCGGCACCACGCCTTCCAGCTTGCCGAACCAGAACGCGCTGATCTGCGTCAGCACCGCGCCCTTCATCGGGATGGTCTCGCCCATCACCACGTCAAAGGCGCTGATGCGGTCGGTGGTGACGAGCAGCAGGCGGTCGTCGTCGACGGCGTAGATATCGCGCACCTTGCCGCGTCCGATCTTGGTCAGGGGCAGGTCGCTGGAGAGCATGGTGGTCATCGGCAAAGCTTTCGCGGACTTGGCTTTCAGGCAGGATATCCGGCCGCACTGGACAGCACGGCCGGCAACCGGGTTAGCCTATTCCGGCAGCGGAATGAACTCATGTTCCTGCGGAACTGCAGCGAAACGGCCGGTTTTCCAGTCCTGCTTGGCCTGCTCGATCCGCTCCTTGCTGGAGGACACAAAATTCCACCAGACGTGGCGCGGCCCCTCCAGCGCATCGCCGCCGAGAAACATCATCCGGGTCGCTTTCAGCGCCTTCACGGTGATGCGGTCGCCCGGGCGGAAGATCAGCAGTCGCGGCGCCTCGTAACGCTCGTTTGCGATCTCGACCTCGCCGTCGACGATATAGATCGCGCGCTCCTCATGATCGGGATCGAGCGGCACGCTCGCGCCGGCGGCGGCCGTGACCTCGGTGTAGAACCAGGGCGACACCATCGCCACAGGCGAGGTGATGCCGAACGACGTGCCTGCGATCACCCGCGCGGTGAAATCGCGCTCGGAGATCATCGGCAAATCGCCGGCGCCGTAATGCTGGAACGACGGCGCGATCTCTTCCGATCCCGCCGGCAGCGCGATCCAGCTTTGCAGGCCCAGCATTTTCTGGCCCGAGGCGCGCTGCGCTTCGGGCGTGCGCTCGGAATGCGCGATGCCGCGCCCGGCCGTCATCAAATTCATCGCGCCGGGCGCGATCTCCTGGACATTGCCCTCGCTGTCGCGATGCATGATCGCGCCATCGAACAGATAGGTGACGGTGGCAAGTCCGATATGCGGATGCGGCCGCACGTCCATGCCCTTGCCGGAGACGAACTGCACCGGGCCGAAATGATCGAAGAAGATGAAGGGCCCGACCATCTGCCGCTTGCCATGCGGCAGCGCACGCCGCACCGCGAATCCGTCGCCGAGATCGCGCGTGCGCGGCACGATGACGAGATCGAGCGCATCGCAGGACATGGGATCGCCGAGCACGGGATCGTTCGAGGGTTGCCAGCTCATGGTGGATTCCTTCCGTATTAAGCGAGCGCGATCGTAGCAGGATTTGACGTCGCCGTCGCGACAAAGGCCGGGGGCCGTCGCCGGGGGCAATAGCTCCACATACTCCGCTGTCATGCTCCGCGAAAGCGGTGCATCGAGCCGTAGGGTGGGCAAAGGCGCGCTAGCGCCGTGCCCACCATCTTTCTCTGATCGAGAAGAAGCGGTGGGCACGCTTCGCTTTGCCCACCCTACGATCTGTGAAACCGGGCGCTGACAGTTGTGAGTAAGGATGGTCCTTGAAAAAATAACGCCAACGAACGATGTTCGGCTGGTTCCAACTACTCCCGTTCGCCCCAGCCGATGACCCTTGCCGCAACCGAGCTCGCCTTCCGCGCTGCCAGCGTTGCGCTGCTACTGATGCTGGCGGCGTCGCTGTTGCACGACTTTCGCAACGTGCTGGCAGCCCGCCTCGGCGCCGCCTTCGCGCTCAGCTCGGCCGCGCATGCGGTGAGCTATTCGGTGGATGTCACCTCGCCGATCGCGCTCTGGCATGCACCGCTGATCGCGTTGTCGACTGGCACCATCGTAGTGTTCTGGCTGTTCACACGCTCCCTGTTCGACGACGAGTTTCGCCTCCGCTGGTGGCACGGATGGGTCTGGGCGCTGGTGACGGCCTTCAGCTTCGCGGGCTGCGTCTGGATTGCACCCAGCGGCCATGTGCGCTTCTCGGTGACGGTGGTCAATCTGATCGTGCTCGGTTTCATCGCCCTTGCGGTCGGGCAGATGATCGCCTCCTGGCCGGCTGACCTGGTCGAGCGCCGCCGCAGCGCTCGTGTCTTCGTCGTCTGTGCAATCGCGCTCTATGGCGGGCTGAACGCGGTGCTCCAGATCGCCGTCGTCGGCCACCACGTCGGCGATGTCGCCGAAACCATCAATGCCGGCGTGCTCGCCTGCACCGTCGCGGCGATCGTCTATGCCATGATGCGCATCGATGGAGCGGATTTGTTTCCGGCCGCGGTGGCGCCCGCCCCGCCGGTTGTTTTCAGTCAGCCAGCGGCCGATGAATCCGCCGATCAAAAACTCATCGACGCCCTGATGCGGCTGATGGCGGACGAGCGGATCTATCGTCAGGAGAACATCACCATCGGCGTGCTGGCGGGTCGGCTGAAAATTCCGGAATACCGGCTGCGCCGGCTGATCAACCAGCGGCTCGGTTATCGCAACTTCAATGTGTTCCTGAACAATCACCGGATCGAGGAGGCCAAGGCGGCGCTTGCCGATCCCGCCCAGGCCGAGGTCCCCGTCATCACCATCGCGATGGATGCCGGCTTCCAGTCGCTCGGCCCGTTCAATCGCGCTTTCAAGGCGGTGACTGGGGTGACGCCGACGGAATATCGGCGGCTGAAGGTGAATGCGGCCTAGATTTTTAGACCTTTGAAATCACGTAAGAATTTCGAAATCGACTAGCCTCGATCAGTTTCGACGAGGTCGTTTTCCAAATCCGGCGAGCGCGTATCGCCCGCCTCCGGCCTGCTCTCCCGCACTCGCCCCAAAGCCGGAGAAAGCCCGTGACCCGCCGCCGCAAGATCATTCTGCTCACCACCACCATCGCCTGTGCCGGCCTCGCGCTCGGCGCCGCACGCGCCCGCGACGCGCCGAAGGTTGCGACCGGCTTCATCGCCCACACGCTCTGCTCGGAGATATTCGTCTCCGGCCTCGATCTCATGCGCGACCTCGCCGAGACCACCGACGCGATGCCGGGCGCGGGTCTGCTCACCTGGGCGATGGATCTTCGGGTCGATCGCACGCGCAAGGATGTCACGGTGTCCCTGTTCGGAATCGGCCGCAGCCATGCCGTCTATCGCGAGGGACTTGGTTGTACGCTCGAGCACGCGCAGGGGATCGCCGATGTCGCGTTGCCGCCTGACGACAGGCAGCCCGCGCTGCTCCCCGAGATCGCCGGCCCGGGGATCGTGCCGCCGCAGAGTGACGGCCTGGCAGCCGCGCTCGACCGCGCCTTCGCCGAGCCCGCGCAGCCGCCCTATCGTCGCACCCGCGCGATCGTCGTGATGAAGGCCGGCCGCATCATTGCCGAGCGCTATGCCGACGGCATCGGGCCGGAGACGCAACTGCTCGGTTTCTCCATGACGAAGTCGGTGATGTCAGCGCTGACAGGCATTCTGGTGCGCCAGGGCAAGTTGAAGCTCGACGGTCCCGCGCCCGTCGCTGCCTGGCAAAATCCGGATGATCCGCGTCATCCCATCACCGTCGATCAATTGCTGCGTCACACCGCAGGCATTGCGCTCGGAAGCTCGCTGGAGGCCTCGCTCGGCGCCGCGCTGGAACCGGTCAACACCATGAAATACGCCGAAGACGATATGGCCAGCTTTGCCGAGCGCGCGCCGCTTGCGACCGCGCCGGGCACGGCGTGGAATTATCACGACGGCAACTTTCTCGTCCTCGCGCATCTGCTGCGGGATGCCGCCGGCGGCAAGCCTGCCGATGCGCTCCGCTTCGCACGCCGCGAATTGTTCGCGCCACTCGGCATGGTCAACGTGACGCTTCAGCTCGACGCTTCAGGCACGATCGAGGGGGCCGGTGAAATGCTGGCCTCTGCGCGCGACTGGGCGCGCTTCGGCCAGCTCTATCTCAACGACGGCATAGCCGGCGGCAAGCGTATCCTGCCCGAGGGCTGGGTGAATTATTCCGCGTCGGCCACGCCGCATGCCTGGGTCGGCATCGGCGCCGGCTTCTGGACCAACCAGGGCGCCAGCATTGGTGCAAAGTTTCGCATCGCGCACGGCTGGCCGCGCGATGCCTTCTTCGCCAAGGGCACGATCGGGCAGTACGCGATCATGATCCCGTCGGAGAAGTTGGTGATCGTGAGGCTCGGTCGCTCACCGAACGGGCCGCTGGGGGCCGATGGCGTGTTCGATCTGGTGCGGGATGTGGTGGCGGCAACGCGCGAGAAGGGGAAGCTGGCGGGGGTGAATTGAAAGTAGAGCGTGGCGCTACTTCCCCTCTCTCCTTGTGGGAGAGGGTGGCTCGCCGCGTAGCGGCGAGACGGGTGAGGGGTCTCTCTCCGCACGCCTCCCATGCAGTTGATTGCGCGGAGACGTACCCCTCATCCGGCGCTTCGCGCCCCCTTCTCCCACAAGGGGAGAAGGGAAGGAAAGAGCCGTCGCTTCTACCGCCCCAATTCCGTCGCCTTGGCCACGCGGTCGAAACGCTCCAGCGTCATGATCGCATCCGCGAATTTCTCCGCGCGCGCGTTCAGCACGGGGCGCGCCAGCGTCAGGAATTTCTGCTGCATCGCCTGCGCGTCCGGGAACGAATTCGGCTCGCCGGACGGGTCCGCATAGAGCCGCTCATGCACGCCATCGTCCGTCGTGATGCTGACGCGGGCACCGAACGGATGGGTGCGGCCGATCTCGAGCCGGTCGTCCTGCACCACGTCGAACTTGTCGGCGAGCGCGTCGATGGCGGCATCGCCGAGGCGGTTATAGTCGTCCCAGCCGAACGAACCCTGGTCGAGCGCGAGTGCGCCAGTGAAGAACATCGAGAATTGGCCGCCGACGATCGAGGTCGGATGACGCTTGGTGGCGGCATCGCCGGTCAAGGTGATGCCGTTCCGATGCAAACCGATCTCGACGCGCTTGACCTGGTCGGGCGTCAGATTGTGCTCGCGACGCATCGCGATCAGCGCATCGATCGCGGCATGGGTATAGCGGCAGCTCGGATATGGCTTCACGCCGATCTTCATGGTCTCGTAGGTCTTGCCGAGCTCGGCGACCGCCTTGTCCGGATGTGCATCGTCGGTGTAGCCGGCGAGCAGGCCGTGCTTGCCCTCAACTGATTCCGTCGCGCCGACGAAATCGTTGCGCGCCAGCGTCGCGGCGATCACGCCGTTCATCGCGGCGGCGCCGACCTGGTAGCGCTTGTTCCAGGCGCCGTTGACCAGGAATTGCAGCGAGCCGGCGGCCTGGCTGCCGGAGACACCGAAGGCGGCGATGAGTTGCTGCTCGGACAGGCCGAACAGTTTTCCGGCCGCCGCGGCAGCGCCATAGGTGCCGGCGGTCGCAGTCGGGTGGAAGCCGCGCGCATAATGCGAGGTCGGGTCGAGTGCGTTGCCGAGCCGGCAGCAGACCTCATAGCCCGCGACGATCGCGGTCAGCACGTCGCGGCCCGATGCGCCGACCATCTCGCCGACGGCGAAGGCAGCCGGAACGACCGGCGCGCTCGGATGCAGCGAGGAATCCGCGTGGGTGTCGTCGAAGTCAAGGGAATGGCCGAGTGCGCCATTGAGCAGCGCCGCGACCGCGGGCGTCCAGGTCTTGGAGTCGCCGAACACGGTGGATTCGCCCTTGGTGTCGAGCGCCAGCGCCTCCAGCATTTTCAGCATCGACGGGGTCGACTCCGCCTCGCGCCTGGCCCGGATCGCGCTGCCGAGGAAGTCCAGCGTCAGCACCTTGGCGCGGTCCAGCACTTCGGCCGGAATATCCTGGTATTTCAGGTTGAAGACATAGGCGGCGAGCGTTGCGGTTTCGTGGGCCATCGTGTTTCCTCGTTTTGGCGCGCAAGTTAGGCGGGCTGATTTGGCCTTTCAAGCGGCCTCGGGGCCGCGGGCATCAGCCATGCTTTTGCTTGGCCCGAGAAGATTGGGACGTCTGACGATGGCATTCGCAGGACAGGTGTGGGAGCGGATCAGGTCGCGGCGGACGCAACTCGGGCTGGCGATCCGGGTCACGGTGGCCGCGACCGCGGCCTATGCGCTGGCCACCGCGCTGCATCTGCTATTGCCGCTCTGGGCGGTGCTGACCTCGCTGATCGTGACCCAGATGAGCGTCGGCCGCTCGTTGAAAGCGACGCGCGACTACATGCTCGGCACCATCGGCGGCGCCATCTATGGCGGCGCCATCGCGATCCTGATTCCTTATTCCAGCGAGGCAGGCCTGCTCGGCCTGCTGGTGCTCTCGGTCGCGCCGCTCGCCTTCATCGCCGCGATCAATCCGAGCCTCAGCGCCGCCACCGTGACCGCCGTGATCGTGCTCCTGGTTCCGACCATGCATCACTCCGATCCCATGACCTCGGCGATCGATCGCGTCAGCGAGGTTGCGGTCGGCGCCATTACGGGATTGCTGGTCTCGTTCCTGGTGCTGCCCTCGCGCGCGGTGCGGCAGATCCGTGCCAGCGCCGCGATCCTGCTCGAGCTGATCGCGGACGCGTTCACCGAGCTGCTCGCGGGCCTCACCCGCGGCCGCGACAACGACGCGCTACACCGGATCCAGGACGGGATCGGCACCGCGATGGTTGGTCTCACTGCGATCGGCGCTGAAGCCGAGCGCGAGCGCGCCGCACGGCTGTCGAGCGGTCCGGACACCGGGCCGCTGTTGCGCACCGTCCTGCGCCTGCGCCATGACGTCGTGATGATCGGCCGCGCCACCGTGGTGCCGTTGCCGATCGAGGTGCAGACGCGGCTCGCAGCTCCGCTGACGGAAGTGTCGGCCGTGATCGCACGCTTCCTGCGGTCGGCCGCGGCGGCCTTGCGCGAAGGCGCCGGCGCGCCGCCGATCCATCCCGTCCATGTCGCGCTTCAGCACTACGCCGAAGCGGTCGCCGCCGTCCGCCACGACGGCCTGATCCGCGGTCAGCCCGGCGACACTGCCGAACGCTTCTTCGCACTCGGCTTCTCGCTGGAGCAGATGCACCAGAATCTCTGCGACCTCGATCGCGTCGTCGGCGAATGGTCGGAGGCCTCGGCCGACAAATCCGCGCGCGTGGCGGAGTGAGTTCGGGCGCGGCCTCGTCAACTCGGCTTTCGAGAAATGCGCACGTCGCGCGGCTTGGCCGTGATCTGCTGCCTGCGACTTGAGACGCTGCACGCGCTGGGTTCCATCGGGTCATGCTGCTGACGCAATCTCTGTCTTAGTCGGTGTGAAGCGAAAAACACGACGTGAGACCACTCCGGTTCCCACGACGGTTCCGTAGCCAGGGGTTGGCTCGAATCCGCAAAACGATTGGCGCGAGTTTATGAACGCTTCTGCGTTCGCTTGACCACGTTTGCGGTTCTGGAACCGGACAATCCAAAAAATCACAGGACTTATGATGCTATTCCGCTCGAGCGCCGCAATTTGCGGCGCCCTGGTTGCGCTCGCCTTCTCTGTTGCCGTTGCTCGAAGTGAAACACGCGGGGATCACTCAAGTGACGTCGTCGATGCCGCCTCCGGCGATGCGATCGTTGGCGCGGCGTCCACATACAATCCGTTCAAGCCCGGCAAGGAGGAGGGCGGTCCGAAGACAGCCACCGGCGAGCGTTATGATCCCTCTGCCTGGACGGCTGCCATCAAGACGAGCTTGCGTCGCAAATTCGGTGGGGTTCAATTTGGCGCGAGGCCGAAATATGCCCTCGTCGAAGCCGTGGGCAAGAAGGTCATCGTCAAGATAAATGACGTGGGGCCACTAAGACCTGGCCGCATCATTGACCTCAATGAGCGGACGATGCGCCATTTCGATCCAAGCATGGACCTCGGGGTCATTCCCGATGTGAGAGTGAGTCCGCTTGCAGGGGACAATTGGACCCCGGGGCCGGTGGGCTGAACACGGCGGTGTTCGTCAATGTCGGTCCGGACGCTTCGTCAGCCCCTTGCCCTGCATGCGCCAGAGCAAGAGATCGATGCGGTCCTGGCCGAAGAACGGCTCGTTCTCGAATACGAAGGTCGGCACCCCCCAATGGCCGGAGGCGGCGTGATCCTTCTCGTTTCCGGCGATCACCTGCTCGTAGCGATCCGCGTCGGCGCTGATCGCTTCATCCATCGCGGCGAGGTCGAAGCCGGCGCTCTCGGCGGCGCGCGCGAGATGATCGCCTTCGTTCCAGCCTGCCACCGAGCCGTCCCACAGCACGCGCGCGATCGCTGAGCTGAATGCGAGCGAGCGTCCCTTGAGCTGCGCCATGGCGCCGAGGCGGGTCAGGCGGTGGATGTAGGGTTGCTCGGCCGCGACATCGAACGTCGTCTTGTCCTGCACGATCGGATCGGGCCGGGGAAAGCGGAACGGAATGCCCTCGTGCTGCGCCACGCGCGTGCTGTCGAGCACCACATAGCGAATGAAGTTCGGGCTGGCCTTCTTGAAGAAGCCGGGCACCCGGACCGCGAGCGGATAGACCGGCCGCAGGTTCACGGCGAGATCGTAGTCTTCGACGAGCTTCAGCGTCTTCGGCAGCGCCAGATAGCTGAAAGGGCTGCGGAAGGAGAAGAACAGATCGACGGACAGCGTCATCGCGCCGGCTCCACGATGCGCCCCATCATGGCGCGGACGACGAGCTTGTGGAAGGGTGTGATGAGGGCGAGGTAGGTTCGGCCCAGAAGATTATGCGTCCGCACCAGCGTGGTCGAGGTCACCTGCCGGCTTGTGGCACCTCCTGCAACATCGACCACGATGCGGAAGTCGAGGTGGTAATCGTCGAAGCCCGCGACCAGACGCTCGGGCGTTTCGTCGACCACCGGAAACAGGCCGATCAATCCGTGCGGAGCCGGTGCGCCTTCGCCCGATGTCTTCAGCCCGAACGGCGTCACCAGAATGTTGCGCAGGCGCAGCAGCACGTCGATCCAGCGCGGCCCGTGCAGCACCATCCGGGTGCAGGCCTCGCGGGCATTCACCGTCGCTGCGCCGATCTCGACGCGGAACGCGTCGACGAATTGCGCGCCTGCCAGCAGCGTGATGGCATCGACCTCAGGCGTGACTTCGCGGACGGTCCCGTTCATCCCGCCAGTCTGCGCGTCAGCATCCGGAAGCGCAAGATCAAGAGCCCGGCATAAACGAAAGTCCCGAGCGAAAACCCGACCCAGACACCGACCGCGCCGAGCCCGACGTTGAAGGCCAGTACCCAGGCGATGGGAAAGGCGATGCCCCAGTAGCCGATTGCCGCGAACAGCAGCGTCATTCTCGTATCGTTGATGCCACGCAGCGCGCCGCCCATGATGGTCTGCAGGCCGTCGGCGATGAAGAAGGTGGCGCCGACCAGCAGCAGCGTTGCGGTCAGCTCGATGGTGGCCGCACTCGCCTCGCCGCTGCCGAAGAACAGCCGGCCCAGCTGGTAGCGGCCGAGGATGATGGCGATCGTCAGGGCGGAGACGAGCGCCATGCCGAGCACGGCGGCGACGAGCCCGGCGCGCTTCACCGCCGCCGGCTCGCCGCGGCCGAAGGCGTGGCCGACCCGCACGGTGGCCGCCATGCCGATGCCGAGCGGCACCATGAACAGCACGGCGGTGATCTGCAGCGCGATCTGATGCGCGGCAATCGCGGCGGTCGAGATCAACCCCATCAGCAGTGCTGCCGAGGAGAACAGGCCATATTCCAGCAGCAGCGAAAACGAGATCGGCGCGCCGATCGCAATCAGCTGGCGCATCAGGGGCCAATCGATCCGCCATAGGCGGGCGAGCGGGCGGTAGTCCGAAAACGGCTTGCGCAGCCCTGCGATGGCGAGCACGGCGATGAACGTGCCGAGGTTGACGATCGTGGTCGCAAGTCCGGCGCCGAACAGGCCGAGCTCCGGCAGGCCGAACAGGCCGTGGATCAGGGCATAGACCAGCGCGGCATTGACCGGAATCGCCGCGAGCGTGATCCACAGCGGCGGCTGCGGCCGGTTCACTGCGCTCATCATGCTGCGCAGCGCGATGAAGCCGAGCGCCGGCGCGATGCCCCAGGCCAGGCCGTTGAGGTAGCGCTGCGCCAGCGCGGCCGATTGCGGCGCCTGTCCGAGCGCGAGCAGGATCCGCTCACCATAGAGCGGCGAGGCCATCATCGGCAGCGAGATCAGCAACGCGACCCACAGGCCGACGCGCAAGGAGCGGCGGATCAGCCTGACGTCTCCGGCGCCGAATGCCTGCGCGGCCAGGGGCGACACCGCAGCCATCAATCCGAGCCCGAAGGTGAAGCTGACGAAATAAACGGTGTGCGCCAGCGCCGCCGCGGCTACCGCATCCTCGCCAAGCCGTCCGATCAACGCGAGATCGGTCGTGATCATCGCGATCTGCCCGAGCTGCGTCAGCATCATCGGCACGGCCAGCCGCAGCGTCTCGACGAATTCTTCGGCGAGATGGTTTTGCGGCACGCCGGCTTGCGGCTGCGATCGATGTTGCACGGTGTCGAGCATGGCGGCTCATTAGCACGGCCGCGCGACGAAAACATGGCCCGTGAGAACGAGAGGTGAGGTGCTCTATCCGCTAGCTCGGTCTCGTAGGGTGGGCAAAGGCGCGTTTGCGCCGTGCCCACCACCTCGTCAATACTGCAACAGAAGCGTGGGCACGCTTCGCTTTGCCCACCCTACGATACTGTGGTTGGGATGAGGGCGAACCTCAGCCCTTCCGCTCCGGCACGCGCGTGATCTTCGCCCCCAGCGCGTTCAGCCGTTCCTCGATGCGCTCATAGCCGCGCTCGATCTGGTCGGCGTTGTTGATGGTGGAGGTGCCCTGGGCGCACACGGCGGCCAGCAGCATCGCCATGCCGGCGCGGATGTCGGGCGAGGTCATTGTCGCGCCGTGCAGGCGGCTGGGGCCTGCGATGATGGCGCGGTGCGGGTCGCACAGCACGATGCGCGCGCCCATTGCGATCAGCTTGTCGACGAAGAACATCCTGGATTCGAACATCTTCTCGAACATCAGGATCACGCCCTCGCATTGCGTGGCGGTGACGATCGCGATCGACATCAGATCGGCCGGGAAGGCCGGCCAGGGCTGGTCTTCCAGCTTCGGCACGTGGCCGCCGAAATCGTCCTGGATCTTCAGCGTCTGGTTCGCCGGCACGATCAGATCGTCGCCCTCGACGCGGCAGACGATGCCGAGCCGCTCGAAACCCATGCGGATCGAGCGCAGATGCTCGACGCCGGCGCGCGTGATGCGAAGCGGCGAGCGCGTCACGGCGGCAAGCCCGATCAGCGAGCCGACCTCGATATGGTCGGGCTGGATCCGATAGGTCGCTTCTCCCAGCGTTGCCGGCCCATGAATGATCATGGTGTTGGTGCCGATGCCCTCGATCTTCGCACCGAGCGCGACCAGGAAGTTGGCGAGATCCTGCACATGCGGCTCGGAGGCCGCGTTGCGCAAATGGGTGACGCCGTCGGCGGCGACCGCCGCCACCAGCGCGTTCTCCGTCGCGGTGACGCTCGGCTCGTCCAGGAACACGTCCGCGCCGGCAAGCTTGGGCGCGCGGAATTCGAGCCGGTCGGTCGCGGTGACCCTGGCGCCGAGCTGCTCCAGCGCCAGCACATGGGTGTCCAGGCGGCGGCGGCCGATGACGTCGCCGCCGGGCGGCGGCAGCATCACCTCGCCGCAGCGCGCGAGCAGGGGGCCCGCGAGCAGGATCGAGGCGCGGATGCGCACGCACAGCTCAGGGTCGAGATCGGCGGCGCGGATGCTCTTGGCATGGATGTGAAGCGTGTTGCGCCCGGTCCATTCCGCCGCCGCGCCGACCGAGCGGATCAGCTCGACCAGCGTCTCGGTGTCGCGGATGCGCGGCACATTCTCCAGCGTCACCGGATGCTCGGTGAGCAGCGCCGCGGCGATGATCGGCAGCGCCGAATTCTTGTTGCCGGACGGCTCGATCGAGCCCGAGAGCCGGTGACCGCCCTCGACGATGTATTGGATGGGCGCCACGGGGTTCTCGCTGTCTTGTTGGGTGGGCGGGCCTGTTTCGGGCGGAAACTACAAAGAATTGAGCAGGGGAGCAATTCCGCACTTGTTGCGGCGGAAGGCCACTCGGCGGCCGAGGAAACCCGTCGGACCCGCGTTTAGAACAGACCGATAACATTCGCCACCACATAAAGGATGACGATCAGCATCAGCACGCCCATGGCCAGGAATGAGATTTCGACGGCAATGGCGCCGGCCCCAAGCGCGGCCGCGACGCCGGCCAGCAGCCGCTCTTCGCGAAACACCAGCGCGAGGACCGAGAGCAGGATGGCAAGCAGGCCGAGCGAGATCGCAGCGATCGAGGACGCCTCCCTCAATTGGCTCCCCGTCGACTTCTCCCGCGGCGGGGCTTGGTACTCGACGCCCTTGACGCGTGCGATCAGGCGATCCTTCAGTCGATGGCCGGTGTCGACGATCACTTTGTCCGCCGGCGGTGGCGGGTAGATCGCAGGTATGACCCAATGCGGCAACACGGCCGCGATCAGCGCCAGCACGCCGACGATGCTACCGATCACGCCGAGACGGCGGGATGGCGCGGCGGAACTGGTCGTTGCAGAGGCGGTCATGGCGTGACACTTCCCGGCCGGAATTGGCCTTGTGGGTCGGTTCAGGGAGCTGCGGTGGACAAGCGAGAGAGGTCCGCCGCGCTTCAATTGCGGAACAAGTTGATGACGCCGCCCTCGCCTTTGACTTCGAAATACATCAGATCGATGCAGATCGCAGCGGCAAGAACCAGCGCTCGCTCATCTTCCGTCAGGCCGGGGTCTAGATATTCCACGAGAAAACTATCGCGGTCCGTAAACAGTTCGGAGGCAAGGCCGGACCATTTTTTCGCGACGCGCGCGTGCTCGTTCGCTCCACGCATGAACGGGAACGTCCACACGCGCCAAAATGGCGAACTGACCTCGAGCACCACTCTCCCCTGCGCATCGATCACATGGAATGTCTTGGTGAGAATCGAAAACTGACGCTCGATCGTTCCGATGAGCCGGCCGTCGCGCGAATGCAGTTCCAGACACTGAAAGAACCAGCGGAAGGGATGAACCCCGCGCATGACCGTCTGTCGGGTGTTGTCGAAAAAATGGATCTCGAAAGAGCGCCAATGTCCAAATACTTGGCGCCCCAAGAAGCCGAGAAGTCCCTTTTGCTGTTCAGCCGCATAGAGCAGATCGCGACCATTTTGATCGCAGATGCGGTACTTATTGCGGGTTTCCAAACCGAAGAGCTCGGCCAATTCGAAGGCCTGCTGCACGAACATTTGGCGCTGGCCAGCTAAAGTCAACAACATTCGTTCGGACCTCTTCCAGTGCCGGCTACGTCATTTTGTCGCGATGGCAGGTGGGGAGGTTCAGGTGGTGGTGTTGCGGTGAAGGTGGTGCGCTCCCTCTCCCGCTTGCGGGCAGGGCTATCGCATATGGCTGAGGGTGGCCAAGAGGAATGCGTTGTCCCAGCCAGCGCGCTTGATTTTACGCCGGAGGGAAGCGCGATCC
>NZ_JACIHF010000022.1:0-11462 GCF_014198295.1 Bradyrhizobium sp. CIR18
GACTACCCGCCCTGCCCGCGCCTCTCGTGCCGACGCTGCCGCGTCCACCGCAAGCCCGGCTCGCGACAGTGACGACACATAGTCGCCCCTCTTGGGTGAGCCGGGATGGGTGAGACATACGCCGAAACCGAATTTCGGTAAAGTGGAATATTTTTAGCGAAGCGGATTGACAGAGGGCGACACAGGCACGGTGCCGTAGGGTGGGCAAAGCGAAGCGTGCCCACGTCTTTCGCCGCCGTCGAGAGCTCGTGGGCACGGCGCAAATGCGCCTTAGCCCACCCTACGAGAGCTCTACGGGTGCAGCCACTTCGCGCGAAAAAGCTTAATCAGCCGCCGCCTGTGCCGGGGCGATGCTCCCGATCATCGTCTCGATTTCCGCCTTCACGAGCTCCGGCACGGCGTTCTGTACCATGTGGCCGAGCTCGGGCAGCACGATCAGCTTCGCATGCGGCACCATGGCTGCGAATGGGCGCGCGTGGATGTTGGTCTTCACCGTCTTGTCGGGCTCGCCGGCAATGATCGTGACCGGCGCAGATATCTCGCCATAGCGCGCGGCTTGCGCAGTCACCGCCTCCTTCAGCGTCACCAGATCATAGGCATTGGCGATGAACTCGCGCGGGCGCAGCAGCAGCGGCGTCGCGGAGTCCTGCACGAATCCATCCGGCATCATCTGCGGCAGGAACACGTTACGCGCGCCGGGCTCGGCCAGAAAGTAGCCGAGCGGCAGGGTGATCGTGTAGGCGAGCAGCGGACCGATCACCGGCGTTGCGATGATCTCGTTGTAACGGCCGACACCGCCGCGCCAGGGATGGGTGACGGGGGCGAGCATGACCAGGCCGGCGACGCGGCCGGGATGATCGAGCGCGATCCGCGCGCCGAGCGCGCCGCTCCAGGAATGCACGACGAAGACCGCGCGATCGATGCCGAGCTTGCCAAGCGCCTCATCGATCATCCGCGCCTGGACCTGCGGCGTCGAATCCTCGCGCCGCGCGCGCGTGCTCCAGCCATGGCCGGGACGGTCGACCAGGATGACGCGATGATCTTTGGCGAGCAGGTCCCCGAGCGGGCGCCGCATCGCTTCGAGATTGGAGCTCGCGCCGTGCAGCATCACGATGGGCAGGCCTGCTTCGCGCGGACCGATATCGACGACGTGAAGCGTCGCGCCATCAACCTCGACCATCCCGCCCTGCGGCGGAAAGGCGCGCTGCACGGCGACGATTCCAGCCTGCGTGACCAGCGCCAGCAGAACCAGCGCCGTCACGACTGACATCACGATCATGGAGAGAATCCGGGTGATCCTGGGCACAGGGCAGTTACGGGCATTATGGGCGGCAGTTTCGCTCCGCCAGCCTTCCGCGCTTGCGCCGAAACTGCCGGGGCTGTGGATATGTGCATAATTGAAGAACGCGAAAACTCAATAGAATCAACAATATTCCAGGAGGACACGCAAGCCTCGGAACAGCTTCATGGGGCCGCCATCGCGGCCTCCATATAATCGCCATGGTCGGTTCCGCCATCTAGGCGCGGGTGGGCGCCGATCCTCCTCGCAGGCCCCGGGGCAACCTCAGGGGATGCGGGAAAGACCGGCAGGATTTGTCCTGATTTGAACCGGAGGATTTTCGATGAGCTTCAGATCGAACGACACTGCGATCGACGAGATCGTGGCGAGCTGCAACGGCGATCTGCGCGGTGCCGTGCGGGCGCTGCTGCTGATCAACGAGCACCTGGAATCGGAGCTTGCAAAGGCTTACGCCGCAGCCGCCGATCGCGGCCTGGTCGAGCGCGGCGGCAACGCCCTGCACTAGATGCAGGCTAGTTCGTGCCGTCCTCGGCTTTTTCCTCGTCCGGCGTAGGCACGGGACAGGCACGGATCGTCGAACGGGCAAGCTTGGCATCGGCCCTCGATTTGTAGGGACCGTCGCCGAACCAGATATCGCCGATGATGACCGGGTTGCTGGTCACGATGTTGCATTTTCCGGTGGCGCGGTTGCCGACCACCCAGAAAAGTCCATCGGCGAAGCTCACCGTCCCCGACGCGAGCAGCAAGCTACCCGCAAAGATCAAACGCTTCATGGCTTTTGCTCCTGCCGTGCAGGTAGGCCTGCGGCGACGCCGGCAATAGTGCTCACGATGCCGCGCTTCCGATCGTGGTTAATCGGCGCCGGCGGCCATCACTCGGAAGATGATCAAACTATCCGCGTCCGGATCGTGCGCTAGATATCCCGTCCCTCGACCTTCTCGGTCAACGCCTTGACCTGGTCGGGAATCTTTTCGAGATGCGGATTGACGGCGAGCGCCTTGCGATAGGCCTCGAGCGCGCGCTTCTCGTCGCCGACCTCCTGCATGATCATGCCGAGGCCAGCGAGCGCGCCGAAATGGCGCGGCTCCCGGATCAGCACCTGCTGGATGTCCGCGAGCGAACGGCCATAGTCGTTCTGCATGTAGTAGAGCGTGGCGCGCCGGTTCCAGGCCTCGATGTAGTCGGGCCGGAGCTTGATGACCGAATCCAAGAGCTTGATCGCGACCTCGATCTTCTTGGCGTCGACCGCGGTCTTGGCGCGTGCCATCAACAGCGCAGCGGTGTCGCTCGGGGTCTGCAGCCAGATCGCCCAGATCCGCGCCTCGACATGCTTGGCGCTGGCCTCGTCGGGCGCCGCCTTCAGCGCGCCGAACAGGAATTCGAGATTCTTGTTGCGATCGACCTTGGGCAGCTTGGCCGGCGCCTCGGGGAGCTTCTTCTGCTTGCCGGGCGGCTCAATCTGCTGTGCCAGGGCCGGAGCAAGGCCGGAGGTTCCCAGCACAAGGGCCAGACACAGGGTGCGCGCGAAGAGGAATCTCACTGCCATGGTCAAAGTCTAAACGCGCAAAGCCGCCCTTGCAAAGCAAAGGCGGCGTCAAACTCGTGTGAGACCGTGGTCTTGCGGGGCGCGCGCGGGCGTCCGGCAGGGCAATATCAGCCCTGACGAGCCTTGAAGCGGCGCTGCACCTTGTTGATCACATAGACCCGGCCCTTGCGGCGGACCAAGCGGTTGGCGCGATGGCGACCGCGCAGCGATTTCAGCGAGTTACGGACCTTCATGGCGGAATCCTGAACGTTCGAAAGGCCGTGTTCGGCCTACCGTTTCGGCACGCGCGAATGTGGCAAAATGAGATTTTTCCCGCCGGCGGACGACCGCCCGGGACGGGGCGGTTCTTAAGGCATGGCGGGAGGTGATGTCAATGTTAACTGCCCCGTTCCGAACCGGCAAATTCGTGAAAACAACCCCATGCACAGTAGAAATGGCCGGATCGGCCCGATTTATCGCAAGGGAATCAGTCCTTTCGACGACGCCTTGCCAAATTCGTTATATGATATAATCAATTCGGCAACCCGTCGGGAGGAAACCCATGCCGAAGCTGAAGCTGCCCAATATCGACGATGTCGTCGCCATCGACATCCACACCCACGCCGAGGAGCCCTGCGGCTGCCATCCCGACGACGGCTATGACGATTTCCAGGCGCAGATGGCGGAGTATTTCAAGTCGCCGAACAAGCATCCGCCGACGGTGCCGGAGACCGCGGCCTACTACCGCTCCAAGAACATCGCCGCGGTGATCTTCCCGGTCGACGCCGAGCGCGAGACCGGCTTCCGCCGCTACAACAATTACGAGATGATCGAGGCCGCCTCCGATCATCTCGACGTCCTCATCCCCTTCGTCTCGATCGACCCGCATAAGGGCAAGCTCGGCGCGCGCGAGGCGCGCAAGCTGATCGAGGAATACGGGGTGCGCGGCTTCAAATTCCACCCAACCATGCAGGGCTTCTACGCCAACGACCGCATGGCCTATCCGCTCTACGAAGAGATCAACAATGGCGGCGCGGTCGCGCTTTTCCACACCGGCCAGACCGGCGTCGGCTCGGGCATGCCCGGCGGCATGGGCATGCGGCTAAAATATTCCAACCCGATGTACATGGACGACGTCGCGGCCGATTTCCCCGACCTCAAGATCATCCTCGCCCACCCCTCCTTCCCCTGGCAGGAAGAGGCGCTGTCGGTCGCGACCCACAAGCCGAACGTCTATATCGACCTCTCGGGCTGGTCGCCAAAATACTTCCCGCCGATCCTGGTGCGCTACATCAACTCGATCCTGCAGGACAAGATGCTGTTCGGCTCGGACTGGCCGGTGATCACACCGGACCGCTGGCTGTCGGACTTCGCCAAGATCGAGATCCGCGACGAGATCCGGCCGAAGGTGCTGAAGGCGAACGCGCGCAAGCTGCTGGGGATCTGAAGCGGGTGGGCTGACGTCGATCGAACTCGGACAATAGCAGCGCTCTCTCCGTTCCCTCCCCCCTTGTGGGGGAGGGGCAGGGAGGGGGGTGCCACTCGGAGATTCTTTCCGTCGCGCACCCTAGAGCGCTGTGCATCGTCAACAGCCGGCGCCTTTTTCTGGGCTACCCCTCTCCCTAGCCCTCCCCCACAAGGGGGGAGGGAACACACGTCCGCCGGGGCGCTCGGCGGATCTTATCTCATCACGCCTTCGAAAGCGCATGAGGGCTTCGATCGAGCGACCGAAGCCCTCATGCTCAAGACCTCATACTTGCGCGAGGCCTCCATCGACGAAGACCTCGCCGCCGGTCATGAAGCTGCTGTCCGAGGACGCCAGGAACGCGGCCACCGCGCCGGTCTCGGAGGGATCGCCCACACGGCCGATCGGCGTGGCGCTGCCGAGCGCATCGAACGCTTCCTCGCCGACGATCTCCAGTGCCAGCACCGTCTTGGTCGCGGCGGGGACGTGCGCCGACTGGCTAGCTTGAATGGTTGCATCGAACACCATGCAAACTCTACTGCGTCTGCTTCCTCTTGAAACGGTTGTTTAGACAGTTGGCTGGCGAACAATATTTGCGGTGTTTTGCAAAAGCCGAACCGTCCATGGCGCAACTTCCGGTGGGACATTGTCCGCTGTCAGAGCTCATCTTGGCTGCTGGACTGTGCACCTGAGCCCTCGCTTCGACCGCAAGCACCAGCGAACACATCACAACCAAAAGAACTGCAAAAATCCTCGACATCAACCGCCCCCTCGATTCAGTATCAAGTCAGACTTTACCTAAGAATTGACTCGGAAAGAAAGCAAATCGCTCGTTGAGAGCATACGCCTTGCGCCTCGAGCGCGGAACGTCTCCATCCATTTGAGCTGATGCAAGTTCAAAACGCGACTAAGCCGACAACAGCCCGACCACAAGCAACTTTCATTTTTCTCCGCCTTGGTGATTCAGCACGTCGGCTGCCGACTGCACCAGATTTTGGCTCTCTGCGGGTCCATCTGCTGAATAGCCCTTGCGTAACATCCCGTGATGGGGCCCATGCATTTCTGGTAGGTACCGTTAGATAGAGCCGCATCAGCGCGCGTGACGGCGGAGGACGAAGAGGGTCTTACTTCGCGGTGCTGCAGCTCTGGCTTTTTCTTTGCTTCAGGCGACGCTCCCTTCTTCTCGCACTCATTCTCGTCGTTCAGGACGTAGCCCTTGCGGCAGCTGATTTTCGTGCAGCGGTCCCCCTCTGCGCGGTAGCCGTTCTCGCAAATCAGCGGACATATTCGCCCGCCCTTGTTTTTGACAGCGTCGAGCGCGTCGGTAGTGGCGACGCTCACATTCAGTTTCATGCCGGCGTGCTTGTTGAAGAGGTCGAGGGCTTTCTGCGAGGGCTCACCCCAAACGCCATCTACAACGCCCACATTGCATCCCACGCGACGTAGCTCGGCTTGCAGCGCGCGAGCTGTATCGGGGCTGATCTGCTCCGTCTCGACGGGAGGTGGTAGAGCAGCGACCTGCTGGTTCTTTTCTCGCGAGGCCTTCTCACGAATTGCGAGTTCCCGTGCCGCGTTCTCCTGGGCTGTCAGACGAGCTCTTTCAGCGGCAGCAGCCTTGTCCTGCTCGATCTGCTTGACCTTCTCGGCAGCGATGCGGGCCTCTTCAGCAGCCTTGGCAGCCGCAGCTGCTTTTTCTATCTCGAACTGTCTTGCACCTTCTGCGGCAAGTCGAACCCTCTCCTGCTCCGCAAGCCTCGCCTTTTCAGCGGCAGCTGCCCGCGCCTCTTCTGCGGCGATTTTTTTCGCGTGCGCTCTCGCAAGGTTGGCATAGAAGCCATCTGGATATTGAGACAGAAAAGCTTCCCAGCCATCGTGGGTGCCGAGTTGCAGCGCCAGCTCGTAGTCCCTTCGGATCGCCGTCTGAGGATCAGCCTGCGGTCCTGTTGGTGACGGCGCCGCCACTGCCGGGACAAGCGATAGATCATCGCCTCCAAGTGAGCCGTAGAGATATGGCTCTTGCCTATTGGCGGTAGACTTCAAGACTTCGTCGCGGACGTAACCAAAAGCCTTTCGCAGATCCAGACCCGGCTTGGTAACGTGGTGAACCATCGCCGCCGTGAACGGACTGTTCTTGCCATCGCCATCCAGCGCCGTTGAACCTGCCTTTGATGCGAAGGCAATCAGGGTGTTGGGGCTTGACGGTTCTACCTTTGCGAGGCCGCGCCCAATCGCCCTGGACGCGAGGGTCCGCTTCATCACCTTCGAGAACGGGCTGTCACGGCATGCGTCAAGAACCACCAACCGCAACTTTTTCGCAGGCTCGATCGCTACTAACACCCGATCCAGCGACATTGCCTCGTCATAAATGTCAGTGTCACGTTCGAGGACAGCATCGATCGGGACGAGATAATTGACCCCATCAACCTCGATGCCATGACCTGCATAGTAAACGACCGCAACCTCGGCATCGCGGGACTGTTCGATAAAGTCCCGCAGCGCCCGCCTCATATCAGCTACTTTTAGGTCACGACGCAGGTCGACAAGATCGAAGCCGGCAGCCTTCAAGGTTTCCGCCACGAGTGCTGCGTCGCTGGAGGGATTGCCGAGCCGCGCGACCTTTTCATAAGCCGAATTACCGATCACCAGCGCCACGCGACGCTCGGCATGCGCCGAACCGCAGGTCAGCCAGATGAAAAAGAATAATGAAATCCAGCGAAGAGCGCCCATCGCAGGCCCCGATCAAAGTGTGCGCAGCCTACGTCGAGCCTGATGAAAGGCAAGCATTGGCTCTGTGATGTTGATCACACTTCGATGCCATACCTGCAGTGGCAAACTTCCGCTGTGCCTTGGTAAGCTAACGACAACGCGTCCTCTCCCAAGCGAAGCTCTTGTGCCCACAACGGCCCGGAAAGACACCCCGATGCCCATCAAAGCCGTCGTCTTCGACGCCTACGGGACGCTCTATGACATCCAGTCGGTCGCTGAAATCACCGAGGATGCGTTTCCCGGATACGGCGAGATCATCACGCAGGTCTGGCGCATCAAGCAGCTCGAATACACCTGGCTGCGCTCGCTGATGCGGCGCTACCAGGACTTTGCCGCGGTCACCCGCGACTCGCTGGCCTATACACTGCGCGTGCTCGGGCTGGCCTATGAGAGCGAGACCTTCGAGCGCGTGATCGAGAAATATCTGCATCTCGACCTCTATCCGGACGCGACAAGCGCGCTCACCGCGCTCAAGCCGCGAAAGCTCGCCATCCTCTCCAATGGCAGCCCGGACATGCTGAATGAGTTGGTGCGCAACACCAAGCTCGACCGTCTGCTCGATGCCACCATCAGCGTCGATGCCAAGAAGATCTTCAAGCCGAGCCCGGAGGCCTACATGCTGATCGGGGAAGTGCTCGGCACCGCACCGAGCGAGACTCTGTTCGTGTCCTCCAACCCCTGGGACGTCGCGGGAGCGAAGGCGTTCGGGCTGAATGTCGCCTGGATCGAGCGGGTGACGCCGGAGGCGATGGCGCTGGCTTGCGTCGAGAACGAACTCGTGGCACCGCTCACCATGTTCAAGGCGATCCGCACCCAGATGGACGAGCTCGGCTTTGCGCCGGACCACCGTGTCCGCGCGCTCTCCGAGCTGCCAGGGATTGCCTAGGTATCGCCGCCCCCACAAGTCTGAAATGAGCTGCCCGGAATGAGCCTGGAATCCGTTCGCGCCTTTTTCGCCGAGAAAGCCCCCGACATCTCCGTCATCGAGTCTCCGATCAGCTCGGCCACGGTGCCGCTGGCCGCCGAAGCCTATGGCGTCGAGCCCGGAACGATCGCCAAGACGCTGAGCTTGCGCGTCGGCGAGCGCGTGATCCTGATCGTCGCCGCCGGCACCTCGCGCATGGACAACAAGAAGGTCAAGGCGCAGTTTGGCGGCAAGCCGAAGATGCTGGGGCTGGAGGAGGTCGCCGACATCACAGGCCACGAGGTCGGCGGCGTCTGCCCGTTCGGCCTGAAATCGCCGCTCCCGATCTATTGCGATGTGTCGCTGAAGGCATTCGACGTGGTGGTCCCGGCCGCGGGCTCGACCCACAGCGCGGTGCGCATCACGCCCGACCGCATGGCCGAGCTGACCGCCGCCGAATGGGTCGATGTCTGCGAGGTCAGGCCTTAAGGCGGCACCGGGTACGATCCCTGATGCATTTGCCGATCAGGGAGGCTAGCATGGCGCCGATGACCGACGACAAGGTGAAACGACGACTGACCACCGTGCTGTGCGCTGACGTGTACGGCTATTCTCGTCTCATGGAAGCAGACGAGACCGGAACGCTGGAGACGCTCCGCCGCTACCGCACCGCCATCGCGCGATTGGTCGAGCGCCGTGACGGCCGCATCGTGAATACCTGGGGCGATGCCGTGATCGCCGAGTTCGCCAGCGTCGTCGAGGCCGTGCAATGCGCGGTCGAGATTCAGCAGGAGATCTCCAGTCAGGCTGCGGACGCGCCGCAGGCGAGCCCGATGCAGTTTCGCATCGGCATCAACCTCGGCGACGTCATGGTGGACGGCTCTGACATCTATGGCGACGGGGTCAATATCGCATCACGGCTGCAAGAGCTCGCCGAGCCCGGCGGCGTCGTGATCTCGAGCTCGGTCTACGACCAGGTGCACAACAAACTGTCCGTCGGCTTCGACTGCCTCGGCCAGCGTCCCCTGAAGAACATTGCTCCCTTGACCAGCTATCGGCTGACCCTGGGCGGCCGAGCTGCTGCACAAGGGAGCTTCCCGATCGAGGAAAGCGCAACTCCCTCAGAGAGAGCGCGTGCTCCGCGGATCGAAGACAGGCGCGAGCTGTCTTCGGCGACGAATGTCGTCTCGGATTGGCTCGCAAGGCTGCCCCGCCCGCTGGCAGCGGCCCTCACGGTGTCGGCCTTCCTTATCCTGATCAATCTTTTCACTGGCAACAAGATCTGGTTCCATTGGCCGGTCGCGGCCATTCTCTTCGGTGTCGTCCTGCGGATGGTGCTTGGACAACGACCTGAATCGGACAGCAAGACCGAGCGCTGAACGAGGCGGCACGACCGCATCGTCGCGCCTAAAGCGCGATGAGATCTGGATGAATCGTCATCGCGCTTTAGGTTGTTGTTTGCGCATGATCTTTTCCGGAAAACCGCTTCGCACTTTTCCGGATCATGCTTTAGCGCTGCGCAATTTTCCCGATCATGCGCTCTTCAAAGCCTAATCGTCGTAATCGTCATAGGGACGCTGCGGAGGTGGCAGCGGCGCATTGTTATAGCGCGGCGGTGCGGCGCGATTGCGTGGGACCTGCTGCGGCGGCATTTGGTTGTTGGACTGGAACACGGCGCGGCAGCCGCTCGACAGCTGCGGCGTGTTCTGCTGCAGGCAGGCGGTGATCCGGCTCACGTCCGGAATCTGGTCGCTGCAGAGACGCCAGACGTCCGGCGTACACGCCATCTGCTGTTCCATGGTGCCGCGATATTCCTGGGCGAATGCAGCGCCCTGCGCGACGATGCCGCCGACCGCGAGCGCCACACCCAGCGCAATCCGCTCTGTTCGCATGTCCCGATCCTTCTCGATTCCCATCGATTTTCATCAATCAATGAGGCAGGACCCGGTTCTGGACCAACAACAAAATGTGAAAATGGCGCTGGAACCTACTCCACCTTGCCGATCTTCTTCACCGCCGCGATCAGCCGCTTGCTGTCGGTCGCGACGAATTGGGCGAAGGCCGGTGCGTCCTGATAGGCGACGAGGCTGCCCGAGGTTTCGAAGGCCTTGAGCACGTCGGGACTCGTCATCACCTGTGCCATCGCCTCGCGCAGGCGGATCGCGATCGGCGCGGGAAGAGAGCTCTGCGCGAACAGCCCGGCCCAGATGTACATCTCGACGTCCTTGTAGCCGAGCTCCTGGAAGGTCGGCACATCGGGAAAGCTCGCGATGCGCTGGGCGCCGCAATTGCCGAGCACGCGGAGCTTGCCGTCGTCGACCTGCGGCTTCAGCGTCCCCGGTGCGGCCGCGATCGCCTGCACGGTGCCACCGAGGATCGCGGTGAGTGCGGGACCTGCGCCGCGGAACGGCACGTGCAGCAGCTTGATGCCGGCGCTGCTCGCGAACATCTCCATCGCCACATGCAGCGTGCCGTAAGGCCCTGACGAGCCGTAGGTGATCTGACCCGGGCGCTTCCTGGCATCCTCGACGAAATCCTGCGCCGTCTTCCATGGCGCGGACGCCGGCACCGCCAGCAGCGTGGGATCGGCGAGCACGCGCGCGATCGGCATGAACTGCGAGACCTCGTAGGCGGCGGGACGGTCGAACAGCCGGTCGGCCTCGGGCAGCACCGCGAGCGAGGACAACGTCATCAGCAGCGTGTAGCCGTCGGGCTCGGCGCGTGCCGCCGCGGCATTGCCGACCGAACCGCCGCCGCCTCCGGCGCGGTTGTCGACGATGACGGCCTTGCCGAGGATCCGCTCCAGCGCCATCGCCACCGGCCGCGCCGCAAGATCGGCCTGTCCGCCGGCCGGAAACGGCACGATCATGGTGATGTTGCGGGCGGGGTAGGTTTGCGCAGAGGCTGGTCCGGGTAACGCAGCGCGCAGCAACGGCAGTGCAGCAGCGGCGCGCAGGACGTCGCGTCGATCCATGGCAGGTCCCTCCCCCGAATTTTCTTGTTTCGCACCCAGCCTAGCGCCGCGATCGGCAAGAACAAGACGTTTACGAAGCGTTAGCCATGTTCGGCCGAGCCCGGAACGCATGCCTGGAGCCGCTGTTGCCCTCTTGAGGGAGTGCGTGATGCCTAACATTGGAACCATCGATGTCGCCCTGGACGAGATGCTGGTGAATCTCGCCGCGATCGTTCGGCGGCTTGCAAGGCCCGAAGTGACGCGTACGCCGGAAGCGCGCCGCGCATTGGCGCAATCGGTCCATCAATATGCGGTTTGTGCGAAGCGTTCGAGCGACCCTCGCGTTCACGAACTGAAGTCGCAGCTGGAAGAAACGCTGAAGCCAAGCCTGCGCATCGTCGCAATCGACGGCGTGAAGGTGGCGTAGTCCGGCCCGAAAGACGGCTGCCGTAGGGTGGGCAAAGGCGCGCTCTTCGCGCGCCGTGCCCACGATCACTCTCCGAAATGACCGGCGATGTCGCCCATGTCCCCCGCCCCAATCCAAAGGCC
>NZ_JACIHF010000022.1:11561-89147 GCF_014198295.1 Bradyrhizobium sp. CIR18
CTCCCTGCGCGCGCCGATATCGAGACACCTGTGATCTCTTCAGGCAAAGACGTGGGCACGCTTCGCTTTGCCCACCCTACGATAGTTTGCACAAACGATAGATTGGCGAGCTGCCGTAGGGTGGGCAAAGGCGCGCTGCGCGCGCCGTGCCCACGGTCACTCTCCGAAATGACCGGCGATGTCGCGCATGTCCCCGCCCCAATCCAAAGGCCTCCCTGCGCGCGCCGATATCGAGACACCTGTGATCTCTTCAGGCAAAGACGTGGGCACGCTTCGCTTTGCCCACCCTACGATAGTTTGCACAAAGGATAGATTGGCGAGCTGCCGTAGGGTGGGCAAAGGCGCGCTCTTCGCGCGCCGTGCCCACGATCACTCTCCGAAATGACCCGCGATGTCGCGCATGTCCCCGCCCCAATCCACGGGGAGGTCGCCCTGCTCCACGTAACGATGAAAGCTGCTGAGGGACCAGTCGCGCACGCGCGTGACGAGCCCGTGTTTCACGGGATTGAAATGGATGTAATCAACGTGTCGCTCCAGATCTGCGTCGTCGCGAATTGTGTGCTCCTAGAAACGCCGCTGCCAGATGCCTTTCTCGCGCTTCTTCAATTTGCTCATTGAAGGCGGCCCGCCCTCCAAGCCTCTCGAAAATCCACCCTTGATCAGATTCCACCGCGACGAAAAATCAGCATCGGCCTCCGGAAGCAACCAAACAGCATGGAGATGGTCGGGCAGGATACAAATGGCGATCGTCTCGAACGGGCGGCGCTGCTGAACTGTTCGGTAAATTCGCCTGAGGCGATCAACTTGGTCTACGAGCAGCGTGCTCGAGCGGTCGGCGAGCACGACGGTGAAGAAGAACATGCTGCCTTGTGCGCGGCGATATCGAGACACTTGCGATCCCCTCGAGCGACGACGTGGGCACGCTTCGCTTTGCCCACCCTACGGCAGTTACGTTGCCCTCGCACCTTTCTTCGCCCGCCGCTTGCATGTGCCCGGCAGCTTGGCCGCGAGGAAATCGCCGAGCGCTTCGACGCGGGCGGGACGGGGGCCGCCGGGGGGCGTTACCAGGTGTACGGCGCCTTCGGCCTGCTTCCAGTCCTTCAGGATCACTTCGACGGCGCCCGACGAGATCGCTTCGCCAACGATGAATTCGGGCAGCTCGGCGATGCCGAGGCCCGCTATCAACGCCGGCATCACGGCTTCGCCGTTGTTGACGCGGAGCTGTCCACCCGGGCGCACGCTGGCCTGCTCGCCGGCGGAATTGGTGTAGTGCCAGATGTTGGGCGTCGACATATAGGCGTAGCTGAAGCACTTGTGCTCGGCCAGGTGCATGGGATGCGTCGGCCGGCCGTGCTTCTTCAGATAGGACGGCGCGGCCACGGTGAAGCGCGGCATGGTGAAGAGCCGCCGCGCGAGCAGCGAGGAGTCCGGTAGCCGCGCTATCCGCACCGCCATGTCAAAACCCTCGCCGATCAGGTCGACGGTCGCATCGCTCAAATGCAGATCGACCGAGACTTCCGGATAGGCCTCGAAAAACTCCGGCAGCAGCGGCGCCACCGCCTTGATGCCGAACGTCATGGGCACGGCGAGCCGCACCAGGCCCCGCGGCGCCACCGATTGCGCCAGCGCCTCGTTCTCCGCCGCTTCACCGTCGGCCAACAGGCGCGTCGCGCGCTCGGCGAGCTTGTGCCCGGCATCGGTCAGCGCGAGCCGGCGCGAGGTGCGGTTGAACAGCCGGGCGCCGAGACGCTCCTCCAGGCGGGTGACCGCCTTGGACACAGTCGCCTTCGACATCGCCAACTCGCTCGCGGCCCCCGCGAACGACCGCAATTCCACGACTTTTGCGAAGATCGCGAGTGCCTCGAAATCGGGAAGTTTTGCCATGGCGACCCATCCATAGGGATATTTATGGAAACAATGCGTTTCAACAGTTTCTATTTCTATACCACAGACGGAGGTTTATCCAAGGGGTCATCAGACATTCAGGACTGGAGAAATCCAATGACCAGGAAGCTCTCAGGCAAGGTTGCCCTCGTCACCGGCGGCTCGCGCGGCATCGGCGCGGCTTCTGCCCGCGCTCTCGCAGACGAAGGCGCGGATGTCGCCATCAGCTACGTGGCCTCGCCGGAAAAAGCGGAAGCCGTCGTCACCGAGTTGAAGGCCAAGGGCGTCAGGGCCCGCGCTTTCAGGGCGGACCAGGCTTCCGCGCAGGACGTCACGCAACTGGTCAACGACGTCGCCAGGGAATTCGGCCATCTCGACATCCTCGTCAACAATGCCGGCGTTGCCGCGGGCGGTGCCATCGACGACGCCAATGCCGACACGGATGCCCTCGCCCGCCAGGATCAGGTCAACGTGCACGGCGTCATCGCGGCAATCCGCGCCGCCTCGCAGCTGATGGGTGAAGGCGGCCGCATCGTCACCGTCGGCTCCATGCTGGCCGACCGCGCCTCGTTCCCGGGCCTTGCCGACTACGTCGCCACCAAGGCGGCCGTCGTCGGCTACACCAAGGGCGCGGCACGCGACCTCGGACCGCGCGGCATCACCGTGAACGTGGTGCAGCCCGGATCGATCGACACCGACATGAATCCGAAGGATGGCGGCGAGTTCGCCGAGACCCAGCGCAAGCAGCACGCGCTGCAGCGCTTCGGCCGTCCCGAGGAAGTCGCCGCCGGCATCGTCTTCCTCGCAAGCCCGGACGCCTCCTTCGTCACCGGCACGGTGCTCAACGTCGACGGCGGGTTCGGCGCCTGATCGAGGCGCCAACCACCCACACAAGGAATTACGCAGATGATCGAACTCAGACCTTTCAACAAGCTCGGCGGCGCCGACCACGGCTGGCTCAAGGCCAAGCATCACTTCTCCTTCGCTGGCCATTACGACCCGAACAACATGGGTCACGGCGCATTGCGGGTGTGGAACGACGACGAGATCGCGCCCAACACCGGCTTTCCCGCCCATCCCCACGCCAACATGGAGATCATCACCTATGTGCGCGAGGGCGCGATCACCCATCAGGACAGCCTCGGCAACGAGGGCCGCACTGAAGCAGGCGACGTGCAGGTGATGAGTGCCGGCAGCGGCATCCGCCACTCCGAGTACAATCTGGAGCCGACCCAGACGCGGATCTTCCAGATCTGGATCGAGCCGACGACGCGCGGCGGACAGCCGACCTGGGGTTCGAAGCCGTTTCCGAAAGCGAATCGCTCCGGCAAGCTCGTCACCATCGCGAGCGGGTTCGATGACGATGCGGATGCGCTGCCGATCCGCGCCGATGCGCGGGTGCTCGCCACCACGCTCAAGGCGGGCGAGAGCGCGGAGTACGCACCAGAGAAGGCGCGGCATCTCTACCTGGTGCCTGCGGCAGGTTCAGTCGAGATCAACGGCGTGCGCGTCAACGCCCGCGACGGCGCCGCGATCCGCGACGAGGACCGGCTGAAGATCACCGCGCTCGAGGACACCGAGCTCGTGCTCGTCGACGCGGCCTGACGACTCTCTCCGTCATGGCCGGGCTTGTCCCGGCCATCCACGCCTCAAACAACCATTCAAACTCATCCCCCAACGGAGACCACCATGACCAAAGTTCTCGTCCTCTATTATTCCGCCTATGGCCATATCGAGGCGATGGCCAACGCCGTCGCCGAGGGCGCGCGCGAGGCCGGCGCCACCGTCGACGTCAAGCGCGTACCGGAGCTGGTGCCGGCCGAGGTCGCCAAAGCCTCCTATTACAAGGTCGATCAGGACGCCCCCATCGCCAAGATTGAGGATCTCGCCAATTACGACGCAATCATCGTCGGCACCGGCACCCGCTTCGGCCGCATGGCCTCGCAGATGGCGAACTTCCTCGATCAGGCCGGCGGGCTCTGGGCCAAGGGCGCACTGCACGGCAAGGTCGGCGGCGCCTTCACATCGACTGCGACCCAGCATGGCGGCCAGGAGACGACGCTGTTCTCGATCATCACCAACCTCTTGCATTTCGGCATGGTCGTGGTCGGCATGAACTACGGCTTCGCCGGCCAGATGAAGCTCGACGAAGTCACGGGCGGCGCACCCTACGGCGCCACCACGATCACCGGCGGCGACGGCAGCCGCCAGCCCAGCGCCAACGAGCTCGCCGGCGCGCGCTATCAGGGCCGCCAGATCGCAGAGACCGCCAAGAAGCTCCATGGCTAGGCTCCATGGCTAGCACACGGCTGACGCGACGGGCGGCATTTCTCTTTCGGGAATGCCGCCTCAGCTCCGCTCGGCCTTCTTCCTGACGAGGTCTTTGCCGATCGGCCGCGCCGGTTCGCTCCGCAGCACCAGCGAGGTCGTCACAGTGCCGAAACCGGCAATGCGATCCACGATCGTTTCGAGATCTTCCGGCGCCGGAACCAGCACCTTCAGCACGAAGCAGTCATCGCCGGTCACGCGATGGACTTCGATGATGTACGGAATCTCGCTGAATCTCTTCAGGCAGGTCTTGATGTGCTCATGCGACGTGCGCAGGCGCACCAGCGCCATCAGGCCAAGCCCGAGCGCACGCGGGTTGATCCGGGCACCGTAGCCTTCGATGATGCCGGCTTCCTCCAGCCGCTTGACGCGCTCGGAGACAGCCGGCTGGGACAGGCCGACGGAACGGCGAAGCTCGGACAACGGCACGCGCGCATTGGCCTGCAGCGCCTCCAGGATCTTCAGGTCCTTGGCGTCGATGCTTCCGAAACGATCCAAGAAAATTCTCCATTCCGCCTTGAGATCATCGGCAGATGATCGATTCGGCCGATGACTTGCCATGTCACGCAGCACCGTGACCGGCCACACTGCGCCTCCATCTCAGATATCACGGGACGATCATGCACGACATCATCATCTTGCCCGGCCTCGGCGGCTCCGGCGACACCCATTGGCAGACCCTCTGGGAGCGCAGTGATGCCCGCTTCAATCGATTTCAGCCGACGAGCTGGGACCAGCCCGAGCTCGACGACTGGGAGCAATCGCTGGAGCGAGCGGTCAGGCGCTGCGCGAAGCCGCCGGTGCTGGTGGCCCACAGCCTCGCCTGCCTGCTGGTGGCGCACTGGGCCGCCCGCTTCCCATCCGCGATCGCGGGTGCGTTTCTGGTCGCGGTGCCCGATCCTGACGGCACCAGCTTTCCCGGCGAGGCCGCCGCGTTCAAGCCGGCCCCCGACCGCGCGCTGCGCTTCCCTTCGCTCATCATCGCCAGCACGAACGATCCCTATGGCAGCCTCGAGGTGACACAGCGACGCGCACGCGCCTGGCAGTCGGGCCTGATCGTGCCGGGCGCACTCGGCCACATCAATGGGTCGAGCGGGCTCGGCGACTGGCCGCAGGGTCGCGCATTGCTGGATGCCTTCTGCGCGGGCCTTCCGAGATGACGGGCGAGCAGACAGCCTGTGTCAGCGCATCTTGCGTATCGCCCGCGCCGCGAGGGCGGCGGCCGCGGGATAGCGGCGCAGGCCCTGCGCGGCGTGGTCGCGCCATGCGAAAGGAGCGCCGCGCCAGGTCAGCGCGACGCTGACGTCGGTCAGCGGCACCCGCTCGGCGCCGAAGCGCCGCTTGTAGTCCTGATTGCCGATGCTGAGGTCGAAACGGCGCACGCCCGCCGCATGCATCGCGGCCATCGTGCGCTCGGCGACGAGCAGGCCCGGCGAGCAGCTCGACCATGGGTCGCCGCCGTGGCTGATGCGCAGCAGGTAATAAGTCGCGCCCTGCCTGATGCCGAATGACGTGCCGATGACAGCTTCATCGCAGACCAGTGCCGCAACGACGGCATAGCCTTCTGCAATGCCCTGGCGGGCAACCTCGCGGTAGAACCGCGCATGCGCGTCGTCATTGAGGACGAACCGCGAGCCGAGCTGGCGCATGCGCGCCTGCTGCTGGACATCCATCACGTCCAGCAGCTCATGCGCGCGCGCAACGTCGGCGGCGATCTCGAACCGCGCGCCTTGGTGCCGGCTGAAGACGCGCCAGCAGCGCGGCATCTGCATGCGCTTGATCGACGCTTGATAGTTCTCATAGTCGTCGCCCATCAGCACGACATTGCCGTTCAGCGATGAGGATCCGATCCGCCCGAACGCCACCAGCGGATTCGGCTTGCCACCGACCTGGGCTGGCATCTTCTTCAGGCGGAGCAGGTCGAAGCGGTCCGGCAAGGCGCGCAATGCCTCGACCAGTGCCAAGCTGATCGCATCCATCGCCGCCGCGTCCAACGCGGCATCGCTCGCCAGGATCGGCGCGTTGTTGTCGGAGACGCCGAGATCGGCGAATTCAACGATGCGGATGCCGCGCCTGATGTGGCTGATCATCGGCACCATCGCGATGTCCTTGCCGGTGGCGGCATCCGAGATGATCGCGATCAGCGGCGCAAAATCGTGAAACGCCTCATACCATGCATCGAGCCAGTAACCATGCTGGAATGCGGTGCGATGCCCGGCGCTCAGACGCGACGCGGCCTGCCGCCAGTCACGCAGGAAATCGACAGCGATGTTCGACGTGCTGGACACGAGGCCATCTGGTTGCTCGACGCTGAGGAACGTCATCTGCGGGGCATACGATTACTGAATGGTTCGAGGTAGATTATTGTTTTGTCGCACACCACAAGAGACCTAGCCGCTCAATCGTTAAGCCGATGCCACCATCGCCCCGACTGCGACAAGCTGTCAGCGCTCCGGTTCCATCTGCTCAACGCATTGGAACCTGGCGAGGAAATGCAGGCCGGCCACCGCGAGCGCGAACATGAACCAGATCGGATTCTGCCGTTCGAGCAGGAAGGTCTCGGTCGCGCCGTAGTACAGGCCGAACAGCCATACGGTCAGGAACAGCTTTGCCAGTGCGCCACTGCGGTTGTGTGTCTGGGCTGACTGGAAATTACGGAGGGGGGCGAGCACGAACACGAGAATCACGAGCAGCAGCCCCGGCAGACCGATGGTGACCGCGAGGTCGAGATAGCTGTTGTGGCTGTGCGCCGCCGACGTCGCCCATTCGGCGCCCTGGGCGGTCTGCCGCGCCGTGACATCATCCCAGAAGGCGGCATAGCCGTGACCGGTGATCGGCTTCTCGGCGACGGCCGCCAGTGCGAACTCCCAAATCGCGGAACGGCCCGTGAAGGTCGGATCAAGGGGAAGCAGCCGCGTCATACCGCCGAGCGTCGGGCTCAAGACACTGCCGACCGTCAAAAGGTTCATCACGATCAGCGGCACGAAGCAGATGATCCGCTTCAGCCACAGACTCGGCGTCACGTAGACCAGCGACGCGAGCGCGTAGATCGCAAGGCACAGCACCGACGACGTCTTGCCGCCGGTGAAGATCAGGAAGATGCCGGCAAGCGCGGCGATCGCCGGTCCCATCACGAACGAGCCGACGGCGGTCAGGTAGATCCCGACATAGACCAGGATGGTCATCACGGGCGAGGCGATGTTCTTATGGCCAAAACTGCCGCGCCAGTCGCCGGCAAGCTGCGGCTCGCCAATATCAAGCCCGGTGTGGATCGAATAGTGCGGCGCGAGGAAGACGCCGAGATAGCAGAGCGCGAGCAGCACCAGCGCGGCAGCACCCAGGCACAGGTTGAAGCTGCGCTGCGTCGGCGGCAGCAATGGCAGCAGGACTGCGAGCGACGTCACGCTGGCGGCGAGCACGAAGCGCTGGATCGAAACGCCGCGGCTTTCGGAGAGGACGATGTTGATCACCAGCCAGCCCACGAGGCAGAGATGAAGCGGCGTCACCAGAGTCTTCAGCGCGGGCGCATCCGTGGTCGCGACGAGCAGCACCGCGACCGCAGCGAGCAGTCCCCACGAAACATAGGCCAGCGCCATTCGTCCGCCGACGACGGTGGTAACATCGGGATTGCGCAGGTCCGGGAACGGATCGAGCGTCACCAGCACCAGCAGCAGCGAGGCGACGGCGACGAGGCAGCGCGCCGCCTGCACGGCATTGAGCTCCGCCAGGCCGTCGCGGAAGGCGCGGCCCAACGATCGGGCCTCGAGGTCAGTCATGTCGGCGGCGCTGCGGTCCATGCTGCGGTCCACGGCTCAAGACACTTGGTGACGCCGGTGAAGTTCGAGGTCCCGGTTCAACCCCATTGAGCGTCCGTCACCAGGCCTTTCGGAAGCCTGCGCCACCGGCTGGCGCACGATGCTCCGCGCGATCTCGTAATATTGCAGCGCCCGTTGCTCCAGCGTGAGACTGTCCAGGATATAGCCGCGCGGATCGAACGCGCCCGCGGCACACCCTTCCCAGAAATTGTCCCACCCCGCCTCGAATCCTGCGACGTCGACGAATTTGGCCCCGCAGCGCTCATCCCAATACGGCACCGACGACACGGGCGCGAACTGCACGCGGTGCGGATAGTAATCGGGGTCTCGCCACGGGCCGCCCGGATCCCAGGCGAATACCGGCACGCCGCAAGACAAGGCCTGCTGATAGGCGATGCCCTGGCTCTCGTTCTGACACAGGAAGATCATCGCGCGCGAGGCCGCCAGCGCCGCCTGATAATCTTCTTCCTTGTAGCTGCCATAACGCAGCTCCGTGAACGAGCGCCCCTCTTTTCGCAGGCGGGCGCGGACGGGTTCGATCAACTCCGGCGCATAGCGCTCGCGGTCCCAGTGGACCTTGTCGTAGATCAGCACGTCGACCGCCTTCTGCGAGGCCTGCGACGGCGCCCAGAGATCGGTTTCGATGCCGACCGGCCAGGCCTCCGTCTCGGGCCAATACGGCCGGTACATGTCGACGTACCAGGGGCCGGGCACCACGACCTTCTTCACCGGCAGGCGCTTGAACAGATCGGGGTCGTCAAGCGGATGATTGTGCGCGGCGACGCCGAGCAGGATCGGGTTCTTCCACGAGAACTTGTCGAGCAGGAAGGTGCGGCCGATGATGCAGGCGAGCTCGTCGGGATGCCGCGCGATGTAGCCGTAATCGTTGACGCGGTAGCGGATGCCGAGCCGATCGAGCCCCGCACAGAGATTGAGGAACACGCGGAGCTGGCCGCTCATGCGCGGCTCGCCGAGCAGCAACCGGCGCGCCATGCGTCGCAGATGCCGGTCGCCGGGAAACCAGCGATCGTCCTTGTCCTCATAGAAGAGGTTGAGGATCATCGCATCTGGGTCGTGTTCGAATGTCTTTGCGGGCACTGGATTCCATCCGCGGCAGCCGGATGCGCATTCTCGCATGGGACCGGCGGTCGCACTCTTCCAAATTTGCCACAGGCTTAATGCCAGCGGCTTAACGCTAATTGACGAAACCAGCGCCACACACGGCTTCACGGCAACGATCTGGCTGTAATGCGAGTATCATTCGCGGGGCCTGCCCACGTTGCGATCGATCGCATCATCCATTCAGCGCACGCGTCCTGGTTAACAGACTCTTAAAGGCGAGCCGTGGCTCAGATCACCGCCGAAGACGTCCTCGATTTGCCGGCCACCAGACGCGTCGTTCCGGCGGCACGCCAGCCGCTGCCGTCGAGCTCGACCTGGTCGGTGTCCGTCGTCATTCCCGCCAAGAACGTTGCGGCCTATGTCGGCGAAACCCTCACCAGCGCACTGGCGCAGGGCGAGGTGGGCGAAGTCATCGTCGTGGACGACGGCTCGACCGACAACACCGCCGCCATCGTCCGCGGCATTCGCGATCCGCGGCTGCACCTGATCACGAATGATTCCGCCGGTGTGTCGGCAGCGCGCAATCTCGGTGCGCGATATGCCCGCGGCGACTGGCTGCTCTTCCTCGATGCCGATGACCGCCTTCGCCCCGGCGCAGTGGCGGCGCTGCTGGAGGCGGCACGCGCGGCTCCGCGGGCGGTGCTCGTCTATGGCGATTACAACACGATCGACAGCGAAGGACATCAGATCGGTCGGCGCGGCCTGCTGAAGGGGCGCCGGAAGCCGTCCGGCGACGTGCTGACGCGGCTCGCCGCCGGCAATTTCATCGTCAATGGCGGCATCGCGCTCGCGCGCGCGGAAGCTTTCCGGGCCATCGGCGGCTTTGATACGTCCTTGAGATATTGCGAGGACTGGCATTGCTGGTGCCGCCTGGCGGCGATCGGCGAGTTCGAATTCGCGCCAAAACTGCTGCTCGATTATCGCTTGCACACCGCCAACACCATGAACGCGGCGGTGCGGACGCCCAAGGATTTCTTCCCGGCCATCGCGCGGGTATTCGACGACGGGCTGATTCTGGCACGCCTGCCCGAGGGCACGGCGGCCGGACTGCGCCTTGCCGCCGAACTTCATCTCATCACCTACTCGGCGATGCAGGCGGTTCGTTTCGGCCGATATCGCCAGGCTTTTGGCTATCTTGGAATGGTCGGCCGCCGCTCGCTCAAGGCGTTGCCGCGCGCCGCGGCCAGGACTGCCCTCGCCCGCTTCGGCATCTGATCGTCACGACACGATCTTCGAGGCCTCATAGGGCTTCGGCTCGATCCCGAACGCCGCGAGCATCGAGCCGAACGCGACCATCACGGGGTGCATCGCGACGACGGCTTTCGACGACGTCAGCAGACCTGCGGACCGAATTAGCGAGAGCGGCAACCGTCCGAGCATCTGTACGAACACCCGCGCCCGCGCCGCCGCGCTCTGCGCGGCCTTGTACTGCACGCGATAATTGATGGCGCCGATGCGCAGGCCGCGCTTGGCGATCCAGCCGAGGCTGGTGCGGCTTTGCGGCACGGTCTCGGTGATGACGGCCTCCGCCGTCCAGTGGAAGATCATGCCGGCATCACGGCACCGCACGAAGAAATCGCAATCGCCGCCGCCGAGGAAATTGAAGCGCAGGTCGAAGGCGGGACGATCGAACCGCTCGAAGGCCGCGCGCGTGATCAGACAATTACCGCAGCCATAGATCAGCGGCACCGCGCCGGAATAGTCGTAGGCGGGACGGAAAGCGGGATGACGCGACAGCCACGGCTTGCTGTCGTCATCGAACACAGGCAGCACCGGCCCGCCGACCACGTCGGCGCCGGTCGCCTCCGCGGTGCGGACCATCAATTCGAGCCAGTCGCTTGACGCGATCTCGTCGTCGTCGATCATCAGGAAGCGGGTTGCGGCAGGAAACAGTGCCTGCGCCGTCTCGAACGCAGCATTGATCGCCTGGCAATTGCCCTGCCGTTTCTCGACGAGGCAGACACCCTGCAGCCTGCCGGCGGCCAGAAACTCCGCGGCAACCGGCGCGCTCTCGCGCTGCGTGGCATCGTTCTCGACCATGACGACGGCAAAGGAACGCGGGGTCCGCTGGTTCGCCAGCGACTCCAGCGTCAACCGCAGATGCTGCGGACGGCGGAAGCAGGGAATGCAGACGACGATACCGACCGACAGGTCGATGACCGCGGAGCTCGCCACAATCTCCCGGTTGGGATCGCGCACGGCATCCGAGATACGCGTGGCAGACAGGTCTGTCGGGATCAATGTCATGACGTTCTAGATGTCCGAGATATATTGAGAAAGCCCTGCTTCATTCGTACGTCCCGCGACGGTACATCGTCGCGGGACAGGTGCGTCCCAAAACGAACGGCCTGTTGATGGCGCGTGCCTGCGCCTCACGCCAGTCTCCCGACCGTCCCAAGACAACATCATGCGTTTAACCGCTTTCGCCTGTTTCTCCCGCGAAATCATGCGCACGTGGTACTGCAATTCGCGGTCCACGCGTCGACCAAGACCCAACATGAACAATGCCGTAGTTAATGCGCATGCGCATTAACCCGACCGTAAGCACTGCGACCGGTGAGACGGCGCGGCATCAGATTTGCTCTTCGGGCTCGCGATATTTTTCCTGTAAATTTGAATAGAACAAGCGCGGTCAGAAAATATGAACAAGCCAGCCACGATCGATTTTGCGACAGCCACGGCGATCCGGATCCCCGCGACCGCGGCCCCCGTCCAGGCACTTCACGATCTCGTCCCGGGCGAAGCGCGCGACAGCCTGCTCGCCGTTCACGACGTGCTGCGGCGCGAACTGCCGCAAGGCCAGCTCGCCATCTATGAAGCCGGCGGCGGCTCGTGCAGCGTCCTGCCGCCGGAATTGCCTGGACGCAGCAAGGTCACCGTCGTCGACATCGACGAGGACCAGGTCCGCAACAACACCTACGCGGACGAGGCTATCCTCGGCGACGTGCAGACCTACCGCTTCGAGCGCGAGACCTTCGATCTCGTGATCTGCTACAACGTGATCGAGCATCTGCCCCACGTCGACGCCGCGCTCCTGAATTTCCGCGATGCGCTCAAGCGCGGCGGCCTGATCCTGATCGGCGCGCCCAATCCCCGCTCGCTCTCCGGCGTCGTCACCAAATATTCGCCGCACTGGTTTCACGTCTGGTTCTACCGGCACATCCGCGGCATCAAGGATGCCGGCATGCCCGGTGAGCCACCGTTCCCCACCTTCTTCCATCCGCTGGTGACGCTGCCCCGGCTCGAAGCCTTCGCGGCCGCCAACGGCCTTGAGATGATCTACCGCCGCGAGGTCGAGAGTCCGCGCTATCCCGAGATGCGCCGGAGCAAGCCGCTGTTCGCGGCGCTCGTGGACGCCGGCGCCGCCGTGTTGAATATCATGCTTTCGCGCGGGACCGACGTCCGTCGCGGCGACTATCACGTCATCCTGCGGAAGAGCTGACGATCATGGCGCGCGCGCGGCCCATTGCAGAACAGGCGGAGCTTCGCAGCCATGCCGCGCGCGGTAACGAACCGTTAATCTCCAGGGAGCCCCGGCATCGCTGGCGTCACGAGGACGCACTGCGGAGTGGCATGCGCTTAAACGCTTTGTTTGCCATTTCGGTGAATAGTCCCTCAATGAGTATGGTTAATTTTCCCTGTTGCGTTGATTGGGCACCTATATCCCGGGTGCATGGCGTAGAGCGAAGAGTAGCCCCTCAGCCTGCGGCATTTGGAATGAAAGCTGGGGATCATGCTTGACTATAACCAGCCGATAGATCGGGCCAGACCGGAGTCGCCGCAACAGAGGCCCCAGGCCGGCTTCAACGTGCTGGAGCTCGCCAATTTGCTCTGGCGACGCAAGATCGCGATTACCGCGGCTGCCCTGCTCGGTGCAACGCTCGCCGTTACCGTGGGCAAGAGCCTGACGCCCCGCTACACCGCCACCGCCCAGCTCTATGTCGATCCGCGCGAGCTTCAGCTCGTCGACCGCGAACTCACACCGCGCGCGCAGGACGTCTCCGGCATGGCCATGGTGGTGGAGAGCCAGGCGCGGCTGATCACCTCCAACAGCGTACTGCTCAAGGTGATCCAGCAGGCGGGTCTCGACAAGGACCCGGAATTCGGCGGCGGCAGCGACGGCCAGAGCCTGATGTCGTCGCTGCTCGGCCTGATCGGTCTGCAGCCCCGCGCTCCCTCCGCTGCGGACAACAAGGAGGTGCAGCTTGCGGCACTCGAGGCGCTGAACAGGCACATCACGATCCGCAAGACCGAGAAGAGCTTCATCGTCGACATCGAGGTCTGGTCGACGGATCCGGCGAAGGCGGCGATGCTCGCCAACACGCTGACCAATGCCTACCTCGCCGAGTCCCGCAACTCGCAGGCTTCGGCCGCACGGCGCGCCACCAACGATCTCTCCGGCCGCCTCAAGGAGCTGCGCGAGCGGCTGCGCAACGCCGAAACCGCGCTCGCCACCTACAAGGCCCAGAACAATTTCGTCGGCACCCAGGATGCGCTGATCAGCGATCAGCAGCTTTCCGCCAGCAATCAGCGGCTTTCCGCGGCCCGCGCCGCGACGATGGATGCCCAGGCGCGGCTCGACCAGATCGAGGCGAGCCGCCGTACCGCGGCCGATGCCGGTGCGATCCCGGAAGCGCTGCAATCGCCGACGATTGCGAACCTGCGCGCGCAATATGCCGATGCGCGCAAGAAATATGCTGAGCAGGCCGGCGAGCTCGGGCCGCGCCATCCGGCACTGCGCCAGACCGAGAAGCAGGTCGAGGATCTCAAGCGCACCATCAGCGAGGAGATCGATCGCTTCGCCCAGTCGGCCAAGAACGATCTGACGCGCGCCCGCGACTATGAGGCCTCGCTCAACCGGGCCATGGAAGCGCAGAAGCGGCAGAGCGTGCAGCTCAGCCAGGCCGCCGTCCGCCTGCGCGAGCTCGAGCGCGAGGCCGATGCCAGCCGCGACGTCTATCAATCCTTCCTCAAGCGCTCGCGCGAGACCGAGGAGCAGGAGACGCTGAACACTTCGGCGGCCCGCGTCATCGGCGAAGCGACGGTGCCGCAGCGGCGCTCGTTCCCGCCCGCGATGAGCCTGTTCGCCATGATCGGCTTCATCTTCGGCGCGCTCGCGGCGTCAAGCTGGTTCGCCGCGGTCGAACTCCTGCTCGTCGGCGCGCCGGCGCCCGCGCCAGCCCGCCGTGCGGGCAAGCCGGCACCGGAGAGAACGCGCACTCCCGAGGTATTGCCGGCTCCGGCAGCTCCGCAACCTCCTCAGGTCTCGCGACCTCAGGAAGTGGCGCAGGCGCTGCCAGAACTTGCCGCGCCATCGCTGCAGCCTGCGATGGTCGAAAAGCCCCTGATCGAAAAGCCGCTGATCGCCCGCCTCCAGGAGGCCGACGTCATCCACACGCTCGGAGCCATTCTCGCCACCGGAGGCGGCGTCGACCTCACCCGGCTGGGCTGGCCGACATTGCGGCCCGGCTTTCCGCTGACGAAGCTGCTCAACGCCTGGCGCGATATGCGCACTGCCGTGGCCCGGCGCGCCGGCGACAAGGCGATGCCGGTCATCGCGCTCGTCGGCGCCGGCGAGACCACCGGACGCAGCGTGATCGCGCTGAATTTCGCGCTTGCGGCCGCGCGCGACGGCGCCCGCGTGCTGATGATCGATGCCGACCATCAGGCCCACGCACTCTCGAACAAGGTCAGCCGCCCCGGCAGGAACGAACCGAGCAGGCTCGGCTGGCTCTCGATCGGCAGCAAGGCCGCACGCGAGATCAAGACGGTCAACGGCATTTCGGTGCTGCCGGCCGGCGAGGGCGACGCCGGAAAGGCTGCCGACGCGATCCGCAAGGCGATTGCGCAGGCGCGCGCCGCGGGCGGCTATGACCTCGTGATCCTCGACGGCCCCGTGATGCCGCTTCTTGCCGGCGGCCGAAAGCTGCTCGACGACACCGACGCGCTGGTGGCGGTGCTGCCGACCAGCCTCGACATCAACGACAGCCTGGAAGAGATCCTGACCGCGCTGGGCCGCGCCGAGCGCAAGCTCGTCGGCGTCGTGCTGGACGAGCTCACCCCTGCAATCCAAACGCGCCAGCGAGGCAGACAATATGCTTGAGCGTCGCGTCAACCTCGACGGACGGGCAGCAACGGCCGACGTGCCGCGAATCACCGTCGGCGGGCTCCGCATGGCCGCGATCGATCTGGAAGCGACCGCCGATTTCATGATCGAAGCGACCGATCCCGACAATCGCATCGGCCGTCCGTTGTTCCTGACCTCGGCCAATGGCGAGGTGCTGGCGCGCTGCTCGACGGAACCGCAGACCGAGCGCCTGTTCCGCGCCGCCGACCTGATCAATGCCGACGGCCAGCCGCTGGTGGCGGCATCAAAGCTGCAATCCTGGTTTCCCCTGCCCGAGCGCGTCGCGACCACGGACCTGTTCCACGTCGTCGCGCGCAAGGCGGAAGCGGTCGGCCGCACCTTCTACATGTTCGGCGCCAGCGAGGCCGAAAACATCGTGGCGGTCGATAACGTCCAGAAGATGTATCCGAACCTCAAGATCATCGGACGCAGCCACGGCTATCTGCGAGGCGAGGCGCTGCGCGCCAAAATCGAGGAGATCAACGCGCTTGCGCCGGACTATCTGTGGGTCGCGCTCGGCGTGCCCAACGAGCAGGCATTCGTGGAGGAATTCACGCCGTACCTGACCAATGTTGGCGTTATCAAGACATCAGGCGGCCTGTTCAACTTTTTGTCGGGCAGCCGTTCCCGGGCGCCGCAATGGATGCAGAAGATCGGACTCGAATGGGCCTGGCGCACCTTGCTCGAGCCGCGCCGCCTGTTCTGGCGCTATTTGACCACCAACCCCCGCGCCCTCTATCTTCTCTTCAGCCGCAACCGGCCCCTCCGCTAAGAGAAGAGCAGAAGACGATATGACCGACCGACCGACCGTCCTCGTCACCGGGGGCGCGGGCTATATTGGCTCGCATGCCTGCCGCGCATTGACCGCCGCCGGCTACCAGCCCGTCGTTTATGACAATCTCTCGACAGGTCATCGCAGCTTCGTTGCCGGCCCCCTGGTGACGGGCGATCTGCTCGACGGCACGGCGCTGGCACGCGCCTTCGCCGACCACAAAATCACGGCGGTGATGCATTTCGCGGCAGCGAGCCTGGTCGGCGAGTCCATGACCGATCCGCAGAAATACTACATCAACAACGTTCAGGGCACGCTGTCGCTGTTGCAGGCGATGCGCAACGCAGGCTGCCATCGCATCGTGTTCTCCTCGACCGGCGCCGTCTACGGCAATGCCGATTCCAAGGAGCTGCCGGAAGACTTTCCCTGCATGCCGATCAATCCCTATGGCGCGTCGAAATTGATGATCGAGCGCATGCTCGCCGATTATCGCTCGGCCTATGGCTTCGGCGCGTTCTGCCTGCGCTATTTCAACGCCAGCGGCGCCGATCCGGCCGGCGGCATCGGCGAGCTGCGCGACAATGAAACCCACCTCATTCCCCGCGCCATGATGGCGCTGCAGGGCCATGTCGACTTCGCGGTGTTCGGCGATGACTACGACACGCCCGACGGAACCGCGATCCGCGACTACATCCACGTCACCGACCTCGCCGCGGCGCATGTCGCGGCCCTGAAGCTACTGGAAGAGGGGCATGCCGGCGGCAGCTTCAACCTCGGCACCGGCTCCGGCTTTTCCGTGCGCGAGATCCTGAACGCGATCAGGCAGGAGACCGGCCGCGAGGTGCCGCACACCGTCAAGCCGCGCCGCGCCGGCGATCCCACTTATCTGGTCGCCGATCCCTCCGCTGCGCGAAAGGTGCTGAACTTCGTGCCTGGCCATTCCGACCTGGCGACGGTCATCCGCACCGCCTGGGCCTGGCACCAGAAGGCGCATCCGTTCAGACAGCGTTAGGCAATCGGGGCGCCCGCGCCTTGATCAGCGGAGGCGTGAACGGCTAGACTGGGCCTTCGCTGCCGGCAACGATGCCGGCATGCATGCTCGGCCGATTGAGCGAGCCGATTTTTCCGAGCGTCAGGTCACGATCATTTCGGCGCGAAGGCCTGTCATCGGTCGCGGATCCCTGGGAGCATGGAACGAATGCATCAGGCCGCCCGCCTGGAGTTCGAGCGCGTGATGGAGGAGTTTGCCCGATGGCACATTGTGCCTGCGGACGAGCGCTCGCCCGCGCCCGCCTGGTGGTGGGGACCTGCCATGGCGGTGTTCGACGACCAGGAGCAGATGAGTTGCCCATGGTGCGCCGAACTCGGTTTGAACGAGGGTGCGAGCTTCGCCGAGGGCGCGCACGCGATTCTCGCGCTGTTCGTCGAGCAGACATCGCTGACGGGGCCTCAGGATTTTCCGAGCAAGGTCGAGGGCGGGGAGCACGACGTCCGCGAGCTGCACCCGCAGCCGTCAGACGACAGCGCGTTTCAGCCGTGACGCCGCAGCTTCAGTAGCGGCAACGTCCGGCTCCGGCTGGAGCGGCGGGGCGACAGGCAGGACCATCGGCCGCAGCAGCTCGGCCATCTGCTTGGCCGGCAGCGGCTTCGAAATCAGGAAGCCCTGCATCTCGTCGCAGCCATGGGTACGCAGGAACGCCTCCTGCTCGACGTTCTCGACGCCTTCGGCGACGACGGTCATGCCGAGCGCCTTGCCCATGCTGATGATGGCCTGCGCGATCGCCTGGTCCTCGGAATCCTGCGGCAGGTCGCGCACGAAGGAGCGGTCGATCTTGATGGTGTCGATCGGGAAGTGCTTCATCAGCGACATCGACGAATAGCCGGTGCCGAAATCGTCGATGGCGAGGCGGATGCCGCGGCTCTGGATGGCATCGAGCACCTTGAGCGCGCGGCCGACATTGCGCATCATCATGCTCTCGGTGACTTCGAGCTGGAGCAGCACCGGCGACATGCCGCTGGCCGCCAACGCCTCGTCGACGTCCTGCAACAGATGCTCGTCGGCGAACTGCCGCGGCGACAAATTGACCGCCATCGACAACGGCAACAGGCCGCGGCGCTGCCAGGCCATGGCCTGCGCGCAGGCCTCGTTGAGCACCCAGCGGCCGATCGGCACGATCAGGCCGGTTTCCTCGGCTAGCGGAATGAACTGAGCCGGCGAGATGTTGCCGAGATCGGGATGCGTCCAGCGCAGCAGGGCTTCCACGCCGGTGATCTGGCCGGTCTCCATGTCCACCTTGGGCTGGTAGTTCAAAGAGAACTGCTCGCGCTCCAGCGCACGGCGCAGCGCGCTCTCCAGCGACAGCCGCTCGATCGACTGCGTCTTCACCTCCTTGGAGAAGAAGCGGTAGCCGTTCTTGCCGTCCTCCTTGGCCAGGTACATCGCCATGTCGGCGTTCTTGGTCAAGGTCTGCGCATCGGAGCCGTTGGCCGGATACATCGCGATACCGATCGAGGCCGTGGTGTGGCACTCGTGTCCGGCGAGCTCCATGGGCTCGGCGAGTGCTGCGAGCAGCCCGGTCGCGATGCGCTGGACGTCGTCGATCTCGCCGCACTGGTCCAGGATCACCACGAACTCGTCGCCGCCGAGGCGCGCCACCACGTCGCTTTCCCGCAGCGCGCCGCGCAAGCGGTTGGCGACTTCGAGCAGGAGCAGGTCGCCGGCCTCATGGCCGAGCGAATCGTTGATGACCTTGAAGCGGTCGAGATCGATGAACAGCACCGCGAAACGGTGATCGTGACGCTCTGCCGTTTCGATCGCCTCGCGCAAAAGCCCGTTGAAGGTCTCGCGGTTCGGAAGGTCCGTCAGGCTGTCATGCGAGGCGAGGTACTCGATCCGCTCGTCCGCCTCCTTCTTCTCGTCGGCGCGATCGAAATTCTCCATCGCAAAGGACACGTTGTCGGCGAGACGTTGCAACAGCTCGACGAACTCGGCCGTGAAGGTAGCCGGCTCGGTCGACATGTAGATCATGACGCCGACGGCCTGATTGTGCACGATGAGCGGAAATGCCGCGCCAGATCGCGCGCCGTCGCCGCGGACGACGGCGTGGAATGCGCTGACGCGATCGTCATTGAGATAATCGTTACTGATGCAGGGCCGGCGCGTGCGGAACGCCGTGCCGCTCATCCCGCGTCCTTCGGGCCGCTCGGGGTCGATCGAGAGGCGAACGTTCCGCGTGGTGTTGGAAGATGGCCCGGCACTCGCCACGATCTCCAGCTGGTCGCTGTCGGCCCTGGCCAGCGCGATGGTCGTCGACGTGAACTTGGCACCGTTCGAGGCCGCGAGACAGACGAGATCGAACAGCTCGGCGCGCGACTTCGCCCGCATGATCGCCTCGTTGGTCGCGCTCAGAGCCGCGAACATGCGCGTCAGGCGCTCTTTCTGCGCCTCGGTGCGGGCCTTTTCCTCGGCACGGTCAAAATTGTCGAGCGCGAAGGAGACGTTTTCGGCAAGGCGCCCGAGCAGTTCGACCAGATCGGGCGTGAATGTGTCCTCCTCGGGCGCGAGGAAAAGCAGGATGCCGATGGGCTCCTGGCCCGCCTTTAGAAGCGGGAAGCTGGCGGCGGCCCGCGTTCCGTCCTCGATCGCCTTCGCCCGCCAATATGCCGACCGCGGCTCGTTCAGATAGTCGTTCATGACGCTGGGCCGGCGGGTCCGGAGCGAGGTGCCGATGATCCCCTTGGCTTCGGGATGGTCGGCGGAAATGTTGCAGGTCCGTCCAACCATCTGCTGCTGCAGGCGCCCCTTCACCGCGACGACGCGGACGAGCTCGTTTTCCTCGTCGATGATGCCGATCGTTGCCGACGCGAACACGTCGCCGAGAATAGCTGCCTGGCACGCGGCCTCGAACAGGTCCTCGCGCGTCTTGGCGCGCATAATCGCTTCATTGGTTGCGCTGAGCGCTTCGAACATTCCGCTCAGGCGATTGCGCTGCTTGTCTACCTGCGCCTTCTCCTCGGCGCGATCGAAGCCTTCCAGTGCGAAGGCGACGTTGGCCTGGAGCTTGCGCAGCAATTCGACGAATTCGGGTGTGAACGTGCCGCACTCCGGGGAGTTAAACAGGAACACGCCTTCGACCTGGTCGCCGTTGAAGAGCGGCAACGCGGCAGAGGACGCGATCCCGTTGCGGCGGGCGCTGGCGTGCCAGGGCGCGATGCGCTCGTCGGCGAGAACGTCGTTGCTGACGGCGGGCTGGCGCGTGCGGAACGCGGTGCCGGTCAGTCCGCGCCCTTCCGGCACCTGCTCGGAGATGGATAACTTGAAGTTGCGAACGTGGTCGGCGTTCGGTCCGTAACAGGCGACGACGCGCAGCAGCCCGGCGTGAGGGTCGACCAGGGCGATGTTGGCCGAAGTGAACTTGGCGCCCTTCGCCGTCGCCTCGCAGACGAGGTCGAACAGATCGGCGCGCGACCGCGCCCGCAGGATCGCCTCGTTGGTGGCGCTGAGCGCCGCATACATGCGTGCCAGCCGTTCCTCTTCGGCGGCGATTTTGGCCTTCTCGGACTCGCGGCCGAAATTATCGATCGCGAACGAGACGTTCTCCGCCATACGCAGCAGGAGCGCGACGATCTCCTCGTCCTTGGCCCAGGAGCGGCTGATGAAGAACAGGAGCACGCCGACACTTTCACCGTGCCTGATCAGCGGCGCGACCACGCAGGCGGCAACGCCAGTGTTGACGTTGGCCTGCTCCCACGGCGTGCCTCTGGTGCGGCTGGCGAGATCGTCCTCGACGATGGCCTTCTGCGTCCGGAACACCTCGCCGGATAGTCCCTTGCCGTAGGGATTCTCCGGATCAATCGAATAGCGCGCCTGGGTGATCAGTGCGAGGTTCTGGCCGGTGGACGCGACCGGACTCATCCAATGCGAATCCGGTTCGCGGAGCAACACGATGGTCGCCAGCGACTTGCCCCCGTGAACGGAGGCGTCACACACGAGCTGGTAGAGCTCCTGCTCGGTCTTGGCGCGCAGGATGGCTTCGTTGGTGGCGCTGATGGCGCCGAACATGCGGTTGAGCCGCCGGGTCGCCCGTTCGCTGGTCTGCCGCGCTGTTTCGCGGGCGAAATTGTCCAGAGCGTAGGAAATGTTGGCCGACATGCGCTCGAACAGCGACACCATCTGCTCGTTCAGCGAGCCGGCTTCGCGGCGGGTCACGTAGAGCACGCCGACGCTCTCGCCGTTGCAGAGCAGCGGCAGCGCCGCAGCCGCGCCAATGCCGGTGGAAGCTGCACCCTGACGCCACGCCAGCGAACGCGGGTCGTTCAGATAATCATTGCTGACGCACAGCTTCTGATCTCGAAATGCCTCGCCGCCGACGCCCGAGCCTTCGGGTGTGCCGGCATCCGTCGTGATCTCGATCGAGCGCAGCCGCGCAATGTCATCGCCACAGCCGGCCGCAAAATGGAGCCGCCGGTCGTCCGCTCCGACCAGAAACACGGCGACAGCCAAGAAATCCCCGCTCGAAAACCCGGCGTTGCAGACCTTCTGGTACAGCTCGTCCGGCGATTTCGCATAGAGGATCGCTTCGTTGATGGCGCTCAACGCCGCAAAGGTGCGCGCGAGTGTCGTCGGCACGATCTCAGCTCCCGGGCATTTCTGCCTATTTCTCCCGGGTGACTTTATGAGGGGCCATCGCCTAAGTGGTGGTTATTGCGCGCTGCAAACAATCGATCAAAGTGAACGAGCTGCGAACGACCCCGGGTAAACTACCGAAAATACCGCCGCGCGGGACGATTCCTCAGCGAGAGGCGCGATCTCTTTACGAATTTGCAGCCCTGTATTGGTTTACGGGAGATTGATATCGCTGCCGCGCTTTGAGACGATGGCCTCCAACAATCAGTGCCCGCCAAGGGCAAAGACCCCGGGGAACGCCATGCCGATCGTCACGGCCGATCGCCTCACGCGCGTCAGCGCCGCCCTGCTCCGCGTCGCCGGAGCCTCCGAGGAAGAAGCCGACGCCGTCGCGGTCGGCTGCGTCAACGCCAATCTCGCCGGCCATGATTCCCACGGCGTGATCGCCGTTCCCACCTATATCGACCGGATCAAGGCGGGCCACATCGTTCCCGGCGCCAAATGGACCGTGGTCCAGGAATCGCCGACCACGACCGTGATCGACGGTCACTGGGGCTTTGGTTTCCACGTCAACGCCAAGGCGATGGCGCTGACGATCGAGAAAGCCAGGACGGCGAATGTCGCTGCCTGCACCGTGTTCCGGCAAAGCCATGTCGGCCGCCTCGCCGCCTACCCCTTGATGGCGATGCGCGCAGGCATGATCGGGATTGCCACGGCGGATTCCGGCCGCTCGCCGAAGCACGTGGCGCCGTTCGGCGGCAAGGAAGCGCGGCTCGGCACCAACCCGATCTCGATCGCGGTGCCGTCCGATCTCGATGCGCCGTTCTATCTGGATATGGCGACTTCAGCTGTCGCGGCCGGCAAGATCCAGCTCGCGGTCGCGCGCGGCGAGGAGATTCCGACGGGCTGGATCATCGATGCCGAGGGACGGCACACCACCGATCCGACCCAATACCGCAAGGGTGGTGCGCTGCTGCCGCTCGGCGGCACCGAGGGTTACAAAGGCAGCGGCCTTGCTGCGATGGTCGAGGTGCTGTGCGGCCTCCTCACCGGCCTCGGCTTCGGCGTCGAGCCGACGGGGCGACACAATGACGGCTGCTTCATGGCGGTGTTCAATGTCGCCGCATTCCGCCCGCTGCAGGAGTTCAAGCGCGAGGTCGCCGAGTTCGCGCGCTATCTGAAATCGACGCCGCCGTCAGAGGGCAGCAAAGGCGTCTACTATCCCGGCGAGATCGAGGGCCTGCGCGAGCAGCAGCGCCTGCGCGACGGCATCGAGATCGAGGATGCCACCTTGGAAAAGCTGCGCGCGCTGGCGCGGGAATACCGGCTCGACACCGTCCTCGATCTGGCCTGACGGCATCAGGAGAACAGCAGCATGAATCGACAGATGGTCCTGGTCGGCTTTCTCCAGGCGCAGAACTGCACCAACCTGCCGAGCTCCTGGCGGCATCCGGATTCGCGCGACGATTCGATGTCGGCGGACTATTATCAGGAGATCGGCAGAATTCTCGAAGCCGGCAAGTTCCACATGGCCTTCTTCGACGACCGCCTGGCGATGCCGGACCGCTACGGCAACGACCACGCCCATACCGTCGAATACGGCATCCGCTGCGTGAAGATGGATCCGCTGATCGTGCTGACCACGATGGGCATGGTCACCGAGAAGCTCGGGCTGGGCGCGACGTGCTCGACCACTTATTACGAACCGTTCGACGTCGCCCGCCGCTTCGCGACGCTCGATCTCATGTCCGGCGGACGCGCCGGCTGGAACGTCGTCACCTCGCTCAACGACGGCGAGGCGCTCAACATGGGGCGCGACTCCCATCCAGAACATGATTCCCGCTACGACAAGGCCGACGAGTTCATGGAGGTCGTGCTCGGCCATTGGGACACCTGGGAAGACGGCGCGCTTATCATGGACAAGAAGACCGGCCGCTTTGCCGATCCGACCAAGGTGAAGCGGCTCGACCACAAGGGCGCGGCGTTCAAGTCACGCGGGCCGTTCACCGTGCCGCGTTCGCAGCAGGGCCATCCCGTGATCATCCAGGCCGGGGCATCGGGCCGAGGCCAGCGCTTTGCCGGGCGGTGGGGCGAGGTGATCTTCACCGCCGCGCGCAATCTTCAGGGCGCCAAGGACGGCTATGCGTCCGTGCGCAACGAGGCCGCCAAAGCCGGCCGCGACCCCGACCAGATGTTCCTTTGCAATCTGACGACGCCGGTCTGTGGCGCGACCAAGGCGGAAGCCGAGGACAGGATGGCGCTGATCAACAAGCTGCCGCTCCAGATCGACGCGCTGTCGCTGCTTGCCGAAGCGCTCAACTACGACTTCGCCTCCAAGGATCTCGATGAGCCGCTGACCACTGACGAGCTGAAGAGCATGCAGGGTATCCTGGGCATCCGCGACGGCGTGCTGAAGAATTCGGGCAAGAGCAATCCGAGCGCGCGCGACTCGTCACTTTCTCCGGCCGCGGCCAGGTGCAGGACGCAATGGTCGGCGGCCCCAAGGAGATCGCGGACAAGCTCGAGGAGATGTTTGTCGAGCGCGGCTGCGACGGCTTTGTCATCGCCGCGACCTATGTGCCCGGCTCCTACGCCGATTTCGTCCAGCATGTCGTCCCGGAGCTGCAACGCCGCGGACTGTTTCAGAAAGACTATCGCGGCAAGACGCTGCGCGAAAATCTCGGACTGAAGCGGCCCGCGGCCGGCGCCTGGAAGGTGCCGCCGCGCGATGCCGCGGAATAGCAACGAGGACTAGGCATGCGCTGGCTGAAATTTACTGATGCAGGCAAGACCTCGTGGGGAATCATCGAGGACGACAAGGTAATCGCAGTCGAAGGCGATCCCTTCGACGAATGGCAACGCAGCTCGCGCACGCATTCGCTGTCGGACGTGAAGATCGAGTTGCCACTGATCCCCCGCACCTTCTATTGCGTCGGCTTGAACTACCTCAAGCACCTGAAGGAAGCCGCCGACAAGGCCGGCACCGTGCCGGCCGTGCCTGACCGTCCCGAGATCGGCTATCGCGCCCAGAACGCGCTGATCGCACATGACGAGGACGTCGTGATCCCGTCCTTTGCGACGGAGAAAATCCACTACGAGGGCGAGCTCGTCGTCGTCATCGGCAAGAAGGTAAAGCATCTCACGGAGGACAACGCGATGGATTGCGTGTTCGGCTACACCATCGGCAACGACGTCAGCGAGCGCAGCTGGCAGAAGGCCGATCGTAGCCTGTGGCGCTCGAAGAACGCCGACACGTTCAAGCCGATGGGACCGTGGATCGAGACCGAAGCCGATCTCGAACAGATGGAAACGATCGTCCGGGTCAACGGCAAGGAGACCAATCGCTTCGCGACCAACGACATGATCTTCGGCGTGGTGCCGTTCCTGGTCGAGCTGACCAAGTATTTTACCTTATGGCCCGGCGACGTGATCTGGATGGGCACGGACGGCGCCTCGCCCGACATCAAGCACGGTGACGTCGTGGAGATCGACATCACCGGTGTCGGGACGTTGCGGAACAGGTTTGTGCGGGAGGGGCGCTAGCGGCCCCGCAGCACCGGTGCCGTAGGGTGGGCAAAGGCGCTCTTGCGCCGTGCCCACCATCTTTTTCCGTCGTGAAAGATCGTGGGCACGCTTCGCTTTGCCCACCCTACGGCATCTCTCGGGAATCAAAACGGCAGCGCCACACTCGACTTGATCTCCTTCAGCACCACGTTGCTGCGGACGTAGCGGATGCCGGGAATGCGGAACATGAACTCGTCGAGGAAGCGGTTGTAGGCCGCCATGTCCTGCACGACGACGCGCAAATGATAATCGGCGTCGCCCGTGGTCGCAAAGCACTCCAGCACCTCGCGGCGTTTGGTTACCCGCGCGACGAATTCGTCGACGAACTTTGCATCGTGCCGTTCCAGCGAGACGTGGAGAATGGCGGACATCGCAAAGCCCGCCGGCTCGCGCGCGACCAGCGCCGCATAGCCCTGGATGATGCCGGCCTCCTCCAGCGCGCGCACGCGTCGCCAACAGGCAGAGGTGGACATGCCGACCTCGTCGGCGAGCTGCTGGTTGGTGGCGCGGCCGTCTTTCTGGAGGTGGGCGAGAATCCGGGTGTCCTGGTCTTCGATCATGGCGACCTCACAATTCAGTTAAATCTACCAAATTTGCCGACACCTTGCAAAATTCTACCGATTATTCACGCCAATGGGGATGAATAGGTAAGACCTACCAGCCTCCCAGGCCTAACCTTCCAGCATCGGCAAGGATGCCGCGGGAGGTCCGCATGGACGCCTTTCCGTCACTCGACCCCTACGAACTCTCCGATCGCTACGATCGTGAACACGGCCGCGTCTTCCTTACGGGCACACAGGCCATCGTCCGCATCGCGCTCGACCAAGTCAGGCGCGACCGGGCCGCGGGGCTCAACACGGCCGGCTTCATCTCAGGCTATCGCGGCTCGCCGCTCGGCGGCATCGACCTCGAGCTCTGGCGCATCCAGGAGCGGCTGAAGCGGGACCGCATCGAATTCCTCCCCGCAGTGAATGAGGACCTCGCCGCGACCGCGGTGCTTGGCTCGCAGCAGGTCGAGACGCAAGGAGATCGCGAGGTCGATGGCGTGTTCGGCCTCTGGTACGGCAAGGGCCCGGGCGTCGATCGCTCCGGCGATGCGCTGAAGCATGGCAATGCCTACGGCTCCTCGCCGCATGGCGGCGTGCTGGTGGTCGCCGGCGACGACCATGGCTGCGTCTCCTCCTCGATGCCGCACCAGTCCGATGTCGCCTTCATGAGCTGGTTCATGCCGACGCTGCATCCCACAAGCGTCGGCGAGTATCTCGCGTTCGGCGAATATGGCTATGCACTGAGTCGCTTCTCCGGCATGTGGGTCGGCTTCAAGGCGATCTCGGAGATCGTCGAGTCGAGCGCCTCCGTCGCGCTGCAGCCGCCGCGCCACTTCCGCACGCCCGAGTTCACGCCGCCGCCAGGCGGCCTGCACTATCGCTGGCCTGATCTGCCGGGCCCGCAGATCGAGGAACGGCTCGAGGCGAAGAAGCACGCGGTCTACGCCTTCGCCAAGGCCAATCCGATCGACCGTCACATCTACGACATTGCGGATGCCACCTACGGCATCGTCACCACGGGCAAGGCCCATCTGGACCTGATGGAGGCGCTGCGGCTGATGGGCCTTGACGAGGCCGCCTGCCGCAGCATCGGCATCGACGTCTACAAGGTCGGCATGGTCTGGCCGCTGGCGCTGCATGACGCCATGGATTTTGTGAAGGGCAAGCGCGAGATCCTCGTGGTCGAGGAGAAGCGCGGCATCATCGAGAGCCAGTTCAAGGAATATTTTTACGACTATCCTGGCAGCAAGCCGGAGCGCGTGGTCGGCAAGCACGACGAAACCGGCGCCAGGCTGATCTCCTGGATCGGCGAATTGTCGCCTCGCGCGCTCGCGGGCGTGCTGGCGCGCCGGCTTGATCCGATGTTTCCAGGCCTCAATCTCGCCGCACGCGCGGCCGCTCTGATGCCGGAGGCCGCACGCACCATCAACGTCTCTGGCGCGACGCGCACGCCGTATTTCTGCTCGGGTTGCCCGCACAACACGTCAACAAAGGTACCTGAAGGCTCCAAGGCGCTGGCCGGCATCGGTTGTCACTTCATGGCAAGCTGGATGGACCGGGAGACCTCGTCACTGATCCAGATGGGCGGTGAAGGCGTCAACTGGGCGGCGTCGTCACGCTTCACCGGTCACAAGCACATCTTTCAGAACCTCGGCGAAGGCACCTATTACCACTCCGGCTCGATGGCGATCCGGCAGGCGATCGCCGCCAAGGCCAACATCACCTACAAGATCCTGTTCAACGACGCCGTCGCGATGACCGGTGGCCAGCCGGTCGACGGTCCCATCAGCGTGCATGCCATCGCCCACAGCGTCCGCGCCGAAGGTGTGGCGCGCATCGCGCTGGTGTCGGATGATCCGGCACAGTTCTCGCCTGCCGACCTGCCGGCCGGCGTCACCCTTCATCCGCGCGAGGAGATGGATGCCGTGCAGCGCGAGCTGCGCGATGTCCCCGGCGTCTCGGTCCTGATCTATCAGCAGACCTGCGCCACGGAGAAGCGACGCCGGCGCAAGCGCGGGCAGATGGCCGACCCGAAGCGCTTCGCCTATATCAACGATCTCGTCTGCGAGGGCTGCGGCGACTGCTCGGTGGAATCCAACTGCCTCAGCGTCGAGCCGAAGGAGACGCCGTTCGGCCGCAAGCGCCAGATCAACCTGTCGACCTGCAACAAGGATTTTTCCTGCCTCAACGGCTTCTGCCCGAGTTTTGTGACCGTCGAAGGCGCGACGCGTCGCAAGAAGAACGCGAGCCAGATCGACGCGGTTGGGCGCGCCGCCACACTTCCGTTGCCCGCGACGGCGGCACTCGACCGTTCTTACGACCTGCTGGTGACCGGCGTCGGCGGTACCGGCGTGATTACTGTCGGCGCGCTGATAGGCATGGCGGCGCACCTCGAAAGCCGCGGCGTCTCAGTGCTGGACTTCACCGGCTTCGCGCAGAAATTCGGGCCCGTGCTGAGCTACATCCGCCTCGCCTCGAGCCCTGCGGCGCTGCATCAGGTCCGTATCGACCAGGGCGCAGCCGATGCGCTGATCGGCTGCGATCTCGTCGTCAGCTCCTCGCCGAAGGCCTCCGGCACCTACCGCCGCGGCACGCGCGCCGCGATCAACACCGCGGAGATGCCGACCGGCGACGTCGTCCGCTTCCGCGACGCCGATCTCGCCTCCCCCGCGCGCTTGCGTGCAATCGGCCAAGTCATCGGCGAGGGCAATCTCAGCACCATCAACGCCAACGCGCTGGCTGAACGACTGCTCGGCGATGCCGTCTATGCCAACATCATCATGCTGGGCTTTGCCTGGCAGCGCGGACTGGTGCCGATTTCGCTGCAAGCGCTGCTGCGTGCAATCGAGCTCAACGGCGTCGCGGTCGAACGCAACAAGCAGGCCTTTGCCTGGGGCCGGATTGCGGCCGCCGATCCGGACTTTTTGCCGAAAGTCGACGAAGCGCCCAAGATCGAGACGCTCGACCAGATGATCGAGCGGCGCGCCGAATTCCTCACTGCCTATCAGGACGCCGCCTATGCGGCGCGCTACCGGGCGACCGTCGCGAGGGTCCGCCGCGCCGAAGCTGTCCTGAACAGCGAGGCCCTGACCGAGGCCGTCGCACGCGCCCTGTTCAAGCTGATGGCCTACAAGGACGAGTATGAGGTGGCGCGTCTGCACATGCAGGGCGGATTCCTCGACGAGCTGAAGCGCGAATTCGAGGACGGCTTCAGCGTCCAGTATCACCTCGCCCCGCCCTTCCTGCCGTCGCGGCGCGACGCACGTGGGCGTCCGCGCAAACGCGCCTTCGGCCAATGGATCCAGATGCCGCTCGCCATGCTCGCGCGGCTGAAGGGGCTGCGCGGCACGCGGTTCGATCCGTTCGGCTACACCGGGGAAAGGCGCAACGAGCGCGAGCTGATTGCCTGGTATGAAGGTTTGATCGAGCGGATGCTCGGCAGGTTCGATGCCGCGCATCTGCCAGGTCTGGTCGCAATCGCAGCAGTGCCGATGGACATCCGCGGCTACGGCCCGGTCAAGGACGCCGCGATCGCGAAGGCGAAGATCGAGGTCGAGCGGCTGTTCAATGAACTCCACCCGTCGCCGCCGGCAAAGCTGCGCGCCACCGGTTGACGCGGAGCCGGCGAGGCTTCAGCCTCTATCCCCGGGGGGCCCTGATGGCTGCCCACCAATCGGGTGACGCATCATGGATTTCGACCAATTGACCCTGACCCAGGCCGCGGCCGCCCTCCGCGCCGGGACAGTCAAGAGTACCGCGCTCACAACGGAGGCTCTCGCCCGCGCCAAGGCCAATGCCGATCTCAATGCCTTCGTCACGCTGGACGAGGCCGGCGCCTTGAAGGCCGCCGCGGCATTCGACACAACGGGTGACAAGGACAAGCCGCTCGGCGGTGTGCCCGTCGTGATCAAGGACAACATCGAGGTCGCGGGACTGCCCTGTAGCGCTGGCACACCCGCACTCAGAGATTACGTTCCGAAAGCCGATGCGCCCGTCGTGGCAAAGCTGCGCGCTGCGGGCGCGGTCATCATCGGCAAAACCAGCATGCACGAGCTCGCCTTCGGCATCTCCGGCTACAACACCGCGTTCAAGACCGGCGCGGAGTTCGGCGTGCGCAACGCCTATGACCGCACCCTGATCGCCGGCGGCTCCTCGTCAGGGACCGGTGCTGCGATCGGCGCGCGGATCGTCTCAGGCGGGCTCGGCACCGACACGGGTGGATCGGTGCGCGTGCCCGCCGCCCTGAACGGATGCGCCTCGCTGCGCCCGACCGTCGGGCGCTATCCACAGGAAGGCATCGCCCCGATCTCGCACACGCGCGACACTGCAGGCCCGATGGCTGCGACCGTGGCCGACGTCGAGCTGCTCGATCGCGTGATCACGAATGGCGAGGCGGCCCTACCGGCCGACCTGAAGCAGGTGCGGATCGGCGTCGTGAAGACCATGTTGACCAATCTCGATGTCGACACCGAAGCCGCCTTCCAGGCCGCTATCGTGCAGATGAAGGCCCACGGCGTCACGATCGTCGAGGTCGAGATGCCGCAGCTCGCCGAACTCAACGGCCAGGTCGGCTTCCCGGTCGCGCTGTATGAAGCCTATGACGATATGGTCGGATATCTCGCCCACACCGGCACAGGCCTCACCATCGAAGCGCTGGCGAGGGAGATTGCGAGCCCCGACGTGAAGGGCACCTATGATGGCCTCGTCATCCCGCGCAAATTGCCGGGTCCGGACAATACGCTGCTCGATGCCAGGCCGATCTACGACGCGGCCATCAAGACCGCACGACCGGCGCTACAGGCGCTCTATGCCAGGACCTTCGCCGATCATCGGCTCGACGCCATCGCTTTCCCAACCACGCCGCGCGTCGCGATCGCCTCCAACCCAGACTCCAGCAGCCTCGAGAACTTCGGACTGTTCATCCAGAACACCGATCCCGGCAGCAATGCCGGTATTCCCGGCATCCAGCTCCCGATCGCGCTCGGCGCCACCAGCAGATTGCCGATCGGACTTGAACTCGATGGCCCTGCCGGAAGCGATCGCCGCCTGCTCGCGATCGGCTTGGCGGTTGAAAAGCTGTTCGGACGGCTGCCGCCGCCGCATTGACGCTCTCGTAGGGTGGGCAAAGCGAAGCGTGCCCACGTCTTCTGTCCACCAATTGACAGATCGTGGGCACGGCGCAAAGGCGCCTTTGCCCACCCTACGACACGGCCGCTGCCGGCGCGGCTCACGAATACGGATTGATCAGCTTTTGCTGCTCGGCGCTGTGCTGCGCGAGCAGGTCGATGAAGGTCCTGACCTTTGCCGACAGATGATGACGATGCGGATAGACCGCGTTCATCGACAGCTCGATCGTCCGATATTCCGGCAAGAGGCGCACGAGACGGCCGGCTTCGAGGTCGTCCTGAATGAGAAATCCCGCCATCAGGCAGATGGCGGCCCCCTCCAGTGCGACCTTGCGCAGCGCTTCTCCGCTATTGGTGACGAAGCTGCCCGAGATGCGTACGGAGGCCGGTGCGCCTTTGCGATCGAGGAAGCGCCATTCATCGCCGAACGGGTAATTCAGGTGCCGGCCACAATTATGCGCGGCGAGCTCGTCGAGCTTCTGCACCCGGCCGTGCTTCTCGAGATAATCGTGCGAGCAGCACAGCACGTGACGCCAGGTAGCGAGGCTGCGGACGATCAGGCTTGAATCCGGCGGCGAGGTCATGCGCAAGGCGACGTCGTAGCCTTCCTCGATGAGATCGACGTCGCCTTCGCCCATGCGCAGATCGACCTTGAGGTCCGAATAGGTCGACAGAAGCTTTGCCACGACAGGCGCGACGAACTGCACCATATGCGTGGCGACATGGATGCGCAGCGTGCCGCGGGGCACCGACTGCAATTCGCCTGCGATATCGTCGGCCTGTTCGATGTCGGCGAGGATCTGGACGCAACGGTCGTAATAGGCCTTGCCGATCTCGGTGAGGTTGACCTTGCGCGTGGTCCGCTGAAGCAGCCTCACCCCGAGCCGGTCTTCCAGCGCCTGAACGTGATTGCTCACCATGGTGGTCGACATGTTGAGCTTGCGGGCGGCTGCAGAGAAGCCGCCGGTCTCTACCACCCGGCTGAAGACTTCGAGGCTGGTCAATCGATCCATGGCACCTGATTATCCGCCTTTGATGGATAATCGCAAGGAATTCACCCCGATTATCTATCAAAACACGGGATCTCACCCCGCATGAAGCTTCGCGTGGAGCAGGACGCATGCGTTAGCAGCAATCGCTCGACGGGCGCGGCAATCCCGCTGGGGCAGTCGCGGGTCTGGTTCGCTAGATATCACAACCAAGGCGACCTCTCCGGATTATCCAACCTTGATGGATAATCCTTCCAGCATTTCCTCGATTATCACCAAGGCCAGAAAGACCAATAGTCTCAGGACGCCGATAGGAGACTTCCATGTCCGAGATGCCCCGCGCCGAGACTTTTCAGCAGGCAACTGAAATCACCCCCGATAACCCCAAGACCCCGCCGACTGCCCCGGCCCGGAACAGGGTGCGGCGCGCGGCGCTGGCGCTCGCGTTCCTCGCGGGCACGGCAACCGCTGTTTATTACGGGCACGATTACTGGACCAACGGCCGCTACCTCGAGACAACCGACGATGCCTATGTGAAGGCTGACTCCACGATCATCGCACCAAAAATCTCCGGCTACATCGCCAAGGTGCTGGTCAGTGACAACGAAAAGGTGAAGGCGGGCCAGGCGCTGGCCAAGATCGACGATCGCGACTTCAGGGCGGCGCTCGACCAGGCCAAAGCCGACGTCGCCGCCGGCGAAGCCTCGGTGCGCAACATCGATGCCCAGCTCGAGCTGCAACAGCCGATCATCGAGCAGAGCACGGCTGACGTCACTGCAGCCGACGCCAACCTGAAATTCGCGCAGGAAGAGCGCGCCCGTTACGACGACCTCATGAAGACCGGCTCCGGCACGATCCAGCGCGCGCAGCAGACCGACGCGGCGCTACGCGCGAGCAGCGCGCAATTGCAGCACGCGAAATCCGGCCTGCTGGCCGCGCAGCGCAAGATCGACGTGCTCACCACCCAGCGCGCCCAGGCGGCGGCCCAGCTCGAACGGGCCCGCGCTGTCGCGCAGCAGGCGGCGTTGAACCTGTCCTATACCGAGATCACCGCGCCGGTCGAGGGCACCGTCGGCGCCCGTTCGCTGCGCGTCGGCCAGTACGTGCAAGCCGGCACGCAATTGATGGCGGTGGTGCCGCTCGATGCGGTGTACGTGGTCGCCAACTTCAAGGAGACCCAGCTCACGCATGTGCGGCCGGGTCAGCCGGTCGAGTTGCACGTCGACAGTTTTCGCAATCGAACCCTGCACGGCCATGTCGACAGCCTGTCGCCCGCGAGCGGGCTCGAATTCGCGCTGCTGCCGCCCGACAACGCCACCGGCAATTTCACCAAGATCGTGCAGCGGGTGCCGGTGAAGATCGTGCTCGACGACCACAGCCTCACCGGCCTGCTGCGCCCCGGCATGTCGGCGGTGCCGACGGTCGACACCAAGCAGGCGGTGCTGGCAGAGCGCGAGACGGCGAAGCGCCTCGCCGGCAACACGTCCCGCCCGAACGGCGGCTGAAGCCGGAAGGCCTCGGCAGGATTATCAAATCCTGCCGAACGATCCTTCCACAGCTTCATCGATTATCGAAACCATTCGCCTGACGCATCCTGTCTCCGTACCCGAGACGAGGCTTCCATGAGCACGCTGCAACCGACCGTTGACGCCGCCACCAATCTGGCCGCCCCCGCAGCTCCGAGCACGCCGGCCGTATCCGCAAAAACCTGGGTCGCCGTGATCGGCGCTACGCTCGGCGCCTTCATGGCGGTGCTGAACATCCAGATCGTCAACGCCTCGCTCGCCGACATCCAGGGTGCGATCGGCGCCGGCATCGACGACGGCGGCTGGATCTCGACCTCCTATCTGGTCGCTGAGATCGTGGTGATCCCGCTGTCCGGCTGGCTGGCGCAGGTGTTCTCGATCCGGATTTATCTTCTGACCAACGCGATCCTGTTCCTGATCCTCTCGGCGGCCTGTGCACTTGCGCAGGATTTGCCGCAGATGATCGTGTTGCGCGCCGTGCAGGGATTTACCGGCGGCGTTCTGATTCCGATGGCGTTCACGCTGATCATCACGCTGCTGCCGCGCGCAAAACAGCCGGTCGGCCTTGCGCTGTTCGCGCTGTCGGCGACGTTCGCGCCGGCGATCGGCCCGACCATCGGCGGCTATCTCACCGAGAATTTTGGCTGGCAGTACATCTTCTACGTCAACCTCATTCCCGGCGCGGTGATGGTCGGCATGCTCTGGTACGCGCTCGAGCCCAAGCCGATGAAGCTGGCGCTGCTGCGCGACGGCGACTGGGCCGGCATCATCACCATGGCGATCGGGCTATCGGCGCTGCAGACCGTGCTGGAGGAAGGCAACAAGGACGACTGGTTCGGCTCGCCCTTCATCGTCAAGCTGTCAGTGATCGCGGCAGCCGCGCTGACCGCCTTCCTGATCATCGAGCTCACGGTGAAGAAGCCGCTGCTCAACCTGCGCCTGCTCGTCCGCCGCAATTTCGGCTTCGGCATGCTCGCAAACTTCCTGCTCGGCATCGCGCTGTACGGCTCGGTCTTCATCCTGCCGCAGTATCTGTCGCGCATCCAGGGCTACAATTCCGAGCAGATCGGCATGGTGCTGGCCTGGACCGGATTGCCGCAACTTCTGCTGATTCCGCTGGTGCCGCGCCTGATGCAAAAGTTCGATGCGCGGATCATCATCGGCGTCGGCTTCGTGTTGTTCGCGGCTTCCAACTTCATGAACATCTATATGACCAATGATTACGCCGCCGACCAGCTGCTGTGGCCCAACGTCGTCCGCGCTATCGGCCAGGCGCTGGTGATGGCGCCGCTCTCGGCGGTCGCTACCGCCGGCATCGAGCCGGAGAACGCGGGCTCGGCCTCGGGCCTGTTCAACATGATGCGCAATCTCGGCGGCGCCGTCGGCATCGCACTGCTCCAGACCGTGCTGACCAAGCGCGAGCAATATCACTCCAACGTGCTGATGCAGTCGGTCTCGGTGTTCGAGCAGGCCACCCGCACACGGCTGGAACAGCTCACGCAATATTTCGTCAATCACGGCATCCTCGACCGTGCGGATGCAGCGCATCGCGCGTATGTCGCGATTGGCCATATCGTGCAGAAGCAGGCGTACATTCTCGCCTTCAGCGACACGTTTTATCTGCTCGGCATGGCGCTGATCGTCGCGCTCGCCGCCGTCCTGTTCCTGAAGAAGCCCGGCCAGACCTCAGCCGGTGGCGCCCACTGACTCAACCCAGCAAGCAAGGAGAACGACCATGAAACCCCGCATGAACTACTATCAGGCCGCGCCAGATACGATTAAAGCGCTGATGGCGCTGGAGACGCAGATCCAGTCCACGGGGCTCGAGAAATCGCTGATCGAGCTCGTCAAGATCCGGGCGTCACAGATCAATGGCTGCGCTTTCTGCATCAACATGCACACCGAGGACGCCCGCAAGCGCGGCGAGACCGAGCAGCGCATCTACCTGCTCGATGCCTGGCGCGAATCCCCGCTTTACACCGATCGCGAACGCGCCGCGCTGGCCTGGACGGAATCGGTCACGCTGATCTCGCAGACGCATGCGCCTGATGACGTCTACGAGCAGGTCCGTGCGCAGTTCTCCGAGGAAGAGACGGTGAACCTGACCATGCTGATCGGCGCCATCAACGCCTGGAACAGGATCGCGATCGCGTTCCGTGCGGTTCATCCGGTGAAGGTGAAGGCGTCGGTGGCGTGACGGGAGGCGCTCCCCTCACGGGTAAGTCTCGTAGGGTGGGCAAAGGCGCACTTGCGCCGTGCCCACGTCTTCCCATCAAATAGGCAGGACGTGGGCACGCTGCGCTTTGCCCACCCTACGGCAGCTGAGTGCGCGGCTCAGACCGCCGTCGCCTTGGCGAACTCCACGTAGATCTCGCGCAGGCGCGTCGCCATCGGGCCGGGCTTGCCGTCGCCGATGGTCTTGCCGTCGATGGCGACCACCGGCTGGACGAACAGCGAGGCCGACGTCGCAAAAGCCTCCTTCGCGGCGAGCGCCTCGGCCACCGTGAACGAGCGCTCCTCGACGCGAAGCTGACGTTCCTCGGCGAGCGCCACCACGGCCTTGCGGGTACAGCCCGGCAGGATCGCATTGGAGTTCTTGCGGGTGACGATGACGTCGTCCTTGGTGAGGATGAACGCCGAGGACGAACCGCCCTCGGTGACGTAGCCATCTTCCAGCATCCAGGCTTCGCCGGCTCCGGCTTCGGCCGCGGCCTGCTTTGCCAAGACCTGCGCCAGCAGGGCCACGCTCTTGATGTCGCGCCGCTCCCAGCGGATGTCTGGCACGGTGATGACGTTGATGCCGGTCTTCGCCGAAGCGGCGTTGATGATATCCTTCTCCGAGGTGAACATCACCAGGCTCGACTTGACGTCGCCCTTGGGAAACGGAAAGTCGCGGCCCTTGTCGGCGCCGCGCGTCACCTGGAGATAGACCAGGCCATTGGCGACCTTGTTGCGCGCGATCAGCTCCTTCTGCAGCTCGGTGATGCGCTCGACCGTCTCCGGCAGCTTCAAGCTGATCTCGCCGACCGAGCGCTCCAGCCGCGCCAGATGCGAGGCGTTGTCGACCAGCTTGCCGTCGAGCACGGCCGAGACCTCATAGATGCCGTCGGCAAAAAGGAAGCCGCGATCGAGGACCGAAATCTTGGCGTCCGAGAGCGGGACGAATGAGCCGTTGACGTAGGCGATCGGGTCCAAGGCAGGTCTCCTGGGGGGAAGGGGGATTTGGCCACCGGTATAGGAGATTTGGCGAGCCCGATAAACCCTCGATCCGTCATTCCGGGGCATTCGCAAAGCGAATGAGCCCGGAATCCATCTTACCTCGCGTACTGCCGCCCGATGGATTCCGGGCCCGCGCCAAGAGGCGCGTCCCGGAATGACAGGGGAGCTAATGCGACAGAATCTTCGACAAGAACTTCTGCGCGCGGTCGCTGCGCGGCTGGCCGAAGAAATCGTCCTTCGCCGCGTCCTCGACGATCTCGCCGCGGTCCATGAAGATCACGCGATTGGCCACTTTGCGGGCAAACCCCATCTCGTGGGTGACGACCATCATGGTCATGCCCTCATGGGCGAGATCGACCATGACGTCGAGCACTTCGCTGACCATTTCGGGATCGAGTGCCGAGGTCGGCTCGTCGAACAGCATGACGATCGGGTCCATGGCAAGCGCGCGCGCGATCGCCACGCGCTGCTGCTGGCCGCCGGAAAGCTGCGCGGGAAACTTCTGCGCCTGCTCCTTCAGGCCGACGCGATCCAGCAGCATCATGCCCTTCGTCACCGCCTTGTCAGACGACCTGCCCAGCACCTTCTGCTGCGCGAGGCAGAGATTGTCGATGATCTTGAGGTGCGGGAACAGCTCGAAGTGCTGGAACACCATGCCGACGCGCGAGCGCAGCTTGGGCAGATTGGTCTTGGGGTCGTTGACCTTGGTGCCGTCGACGCTGATGTCGCCGCTCTGGAACGGCTCCAGCGCATTGACGCATTTGATCAGCGTCGACTTGCCCGAGCCCGACGGACCGCAGACCACCACGACCTCGCCCTTGGTGACGCTGGTGGTGCAATCCGTCAGCACCTGGAAGCTCGGAGTGTACCATTTGTTGACGTGGCTGATTTCGATCATGACCGACACGCTCTATCGAATGATGGCGATGCGCGCCTGGAGGCGACGGACGCCGAAGGACGCGATACAGGAAATGGTGAAGTAGACGACGGCTGCGAACAGGTACATTTCGACGAGGCGCCCGTCGCGCTGCGCGACCTTGCTCGCCGCTCCCAGGAAGTCCGTGATCGAGAGGACGTAGACCAGCGAGGTGTCCTGGAACAGCACGATGGTCTGCGTGATCAGGACCGGCAGCATGTTGCGGAAAGCTTGCGGCAACACGACGTAGCGCATGGTCTGGGCGTAGGTCAGCCCTAGCGCGCTGGCCGCGGCCGGCTGGCCGCGCGAGATCGACTGGATGCCGGCGCGCATGATCTCGGAGAAGTACGCCGCCTCGAACATGATGAAGGTGATGAGCGAGGATGCGAACGCGCCGACGCTGATGGGACGCGAGGCGCCGGTCAGCCACTGCCCGATATAGGGCACCAGGAAGTAGAACCAGAAGATCACCAGCACCAGCGGCAGCGAGCGCATGAAGTCGACATAGACCCCGGCGATCCGGCCGAGCAGCTTGAGGCCCGACAGGCGCATCAGGGCGAGCGCCGTGCCGAAGACGAGGCCACCGAGGGCTGCAAGGCCCGTCAGCGTCAGTGTGAACGTCATGCCCTCGTAGAACAGATAGGGCAGAGCGCGGCGGATGACGTCGAAATCGAGATTGCCGAACATCGCTTATTTCCCCGTGATGTAGCCGGGGATCGCGACCCAGCGTTCGAGGAAGCGCATCGCGGTCACCACGACGGCGTTGACGAGGAGATAGAGGATGGTCGCGGCGGTGAAGGCCTCGAACACCTGGAACGAGAATTCCTGCATCGAGCGCGCCTGTCCGGTCAGCTCGAGCAGGCCGATGGTGATCGCGACCGCCGTGTTCTTGATGGTGTTGAGGAACTCCGACGTCAGCGGCGGCAGGATGATGCGGAACGCCATCGGCAGCAGCACATAGCGATAACCCTGCGCGGTGGTCAGACCCAGCGCGGTCGCCGCCATCTTCTGCCCGCGCGGCAGTGAGCCGATGCCGGCCTGCAGCTGCACGGCCACGCGCGCCGACATGAAGAAGCCGACGCCGATCGCCGCCGTCCAGAACGGCGCGTTCGGCAATTGCTTCAGCCAAATGCCGGCGGCCTTCGGCAGCAGCTCCGGCAGCACGAAGAACCACAGGAACAGCTGCACCAACAGCGGCATGTTGCGGAAGAATTCGACATAGGCGAAGCCGAACCAGTTCGCCCCCTTCGACGGCAGCGTGCGCATGACGCCGACGATCGAGCCGGTGATCAGCGCGATGACCCAGGCCAGCGCCGCGGTTTTCAGGGTCAGCGCCAGGCCCGACAGCAGCATGTCGAGATAGGTGCCCGTCCCCATCGGGTTCGGCTGGAAAAAGATTCCCCAGTTCCAGTTATAGTTCACGTGTCCCCCGCGCGAACGCGCCAGTCAGAGATATCCTGGCCGCCTATGCAAATGTCCGGCCACCCCTGTGTCAAGAGTGGCCGGACATGATCCCGATCGAAAGATCGAGGTTATCTTACTTATAGTCGTCCGGGTTCGGCGAGTCCGTCGGCTTGGCGAACTCGTTCTTCAGCTCGGCCGAGATCGGCGTGTTGAGGTTCAGGCCCTTCGGCGGGATCTTGGCGGTGAACCACTTGTCATAGATCTTCTGGGCCTCGCCGGACGTATAGAGCGCCGCGGTCGCCGCATCGACCACCTTCTTGAAGGCGGCATCGTCCTTGCGCAGCATGATGCCATAGGGCTCCGGCTTGGAGAATGCGTCCTTGGAGATGACGTAGTCAGCCGGCGACTTCGAGCCGGCGACGAGGCTGGCGAGCAGGATGTCGTCCATCACGAAGGCAACCGCGCGGTCGGTCTCGACCATCAGGAAGGCTTCGGCGTGGTCCTTGGCCGGAATGATGTTGGCGCCGAGCTTTTTCTCGACGTTGGCCTCGGTCAGCTGCTTGATGTTGGTGGTTCCCGCGGTCGAGACCACGGTCTTGCCCTTGAGGTCTTCGATCGACTTCAGGCCGCTCGACTTCTTGAAGACGTAGCGGCTCGCGGTCAGGTAGTGGGTGTTGGTGAAGGCAACCTGCTTCTGGCGCTCGGCATTGTTGGTGGTCGAGCCGCATTCGAGGTCGATGGTGCCGTTCGCCATCAGCGGGATACGGGTCGCCGACGTCACCGGGTTGAGCTTGACCTCGAGCTTGTCGAGCTTGAGCTCCTTCTTCACGGCGTCGACGATCTTGTAGCAGATGTCCATCGCAAATCCGACGGGCTTCTGATTGTCGTCGAGATAGGAGAAGGGGATCGAGGAGTCGCGGAAGCCCAGCGTGATGGCGCCGGTGTCCTTGATGTTCTTCAGCGTGCCTGTCAGCTCCTGGGCCCCGGCCTGGCTGACGGCGAAGGTCGCGGCGAGCGCGAGCCCAATGCTACGGAAATGTTTCACTTTTTTGGTCCCCTTTCAGGATGATGCGGCCCGGATGCAAGCACAGATTGGGCCGGATTAGAATGTGACTTTCGGCTGGCTTGCGGCAGAGGTTAATGGGCTCAGGTCAGCGGCTTGGGCAATTCCCCGAGATCCCAGAACAGGCCGGCCATCACCGTCAAGGCTTCTTCCGTCAATGGCAGCAGGATGTGCTCATTGGGCGCATGCTGGGAGCAGCCGGGATAGGAGTGCGGGACCCAGATCGTCGGCAGACCCAGGATCTCGGAGAATACGTCGTTGGGCAGCGAGCCGCCGAAGTTCGGCAGCACCGCCGGCGGCTTGCCGGTGGTCTCTTTCACCGAATCCGCCGCCCATTTGATCCAGGGGCTGTCGAAATCGGTGCGCGATGCAGCAAAGCTCTGCGCCGCCCGCACCTCGACCATCGAAAAGCCCTTCTGGACAAGATGCGCGCGGATCGCCTCGATCAGGCCGCCGACCTCGGTGCCGACCACGAAACGCAGTTGCAGCACGGCATTGGCATGGCCCGGAATGGCGTTGGCCGGCTTCTCGATATTGCCGGATGACATCGCCAGCACTTCCAGCGTGTTCCAGGCGTAAAGCCGCTCGGCGGCCGACAGCCCCTCCTCGCCCCAGTTCTCGGCAAGCGCCGGCTCGTCCTCGGTCGGCACCACCTGTACGTCGGCAAGATAGCTGCGGATCTGGTTGGTGAGGCGCGGCGGTTTCAGGGCGTCGAGCTGCAGGCGGCCATGGCCGTCGACCAGCGTCGAGATCGCATTCACCAGAATGGTCGCGGGGTTGGCGAGCACGCCGCCCCAATTGCCGGAATGGTGGCCGCCGTCGCGCAGGTTCACATCGAGATGAACGCGGATGCCGCCGCGGCATCCCAGGAACAGCGTCGGGCGGTCGGCGGACAGGCGCGGCCCGTCGGAGGCCATGAACAAATCGGCCTTGAGCGCGTCGCGATTGAGGTCGCACACCTTGCCCAGATCGGGCGAGCCGATCTCCTCGCCCATCTCGACGATGAACTTGGCGTTGAAGCCGAGCTTGCCGCCACGGGCGTCGCGCACCGCGCGGAGTGCCGCCATGTTGATGCTGTGCTGGCCCTTGTTGTCGGCGGTGCCGCGGCCATAGAGCCGCGTGCCCGCAACCGTCGTGCGCCAGGGATCGCGGCCCTCGCGCCACTCGCCCTCCATGCCGTCGACGACGTCGCCATGGCCGTAGATCAGCACGGTGGGCGCTGAGGCGTTTTCGTGATGCTCGGCGAACAGGAACGGCGACTTGCCACTGGGGGACTCGACGATGCGGCTGGTAAAATCCAGCGCGGCAAACGCCGGCTGCATTTCCTGTTCCAGATAGGCGCGCAGCTCGGCGCCGCGCGAGGGATTCTGGCTTTCGGTCTTGAAGGCGACGCGGCGGTCGAGTTCAGCGAGGAACGCACCGGATTTGAAATCATCACGGGCGCGGGCGATGGCGTCGGCTCTGGTCATGACTTGCTTTTCGAGACTTTGAGACAAAGGACCCTACCCGAGACAGGTGGCCCTTCGAAAGTGGCGGGGACGTCGATAGTTCTTGGAGTTCTCTTGAACTTCTCTTGTAGTTCTCTTGGGATTTCGTTCTTGCTCTCTTGAGACTGGCTTGCCAAGGGCGGCAGCCCGCTGATTTTGGCCTTGCCAAGCGCAGGTTATATGCAAGAACTTCGCCAAGTTCGGGCGCACATCTACCATTCGAAGAGCGCTCAGTATAGAGCGCCGGGGAACGATCATGGCCAAGCAGATCAGGCTCAATGCCTTTGCGATGAATTGCGTCGCGCACCAGTCGCCGGGCCTGTGGACTCATCCACGCGACCGCACCGCCGAGTATAACCGCCTGCCCTACTGGATCGATCTTGCCAGGACACTGGAGCGCGGCCGTTTCGACGGGCTGTTCCTGGCCGACGTGCTCGGCGTCTACGACGTCTACGGCAACAGTCCTGACGCTGCCTTGCGCAACGCAGCACAGACGCCGTCGAACGAGCCGCTGCTGCTGCTCTCGGCGATGGCCGCGGTGACGAAAGACCTCGGCTTCGGCGTCACCAGCAATCTGTCGTTCGAGCCGCCCTATCCGTTCGCGCGGCGGATGTCGACGCTGGACCATCTCACCGAGGGCCGGATCGGCTGGAACGTCGTCACCGGCTATCTCGACAGTGCCGCGCGTGGCGCCGGCAAGGACAAGCAGACCGGGCATGACGACCGCTACGACATCGCGGACGAATATATGGAGGTGGTCTACAAGCTCTGGGAAGGGAGCTGGGAGGACGACGCCGTGCTGCGCGACCGCAAGAGCGGCATCTTCACCGATCCCAGCAAGGTTCACCGCATCAATCACGAGAGCGCGAACTACCGCATCAACAACACCATCCATCTCAGCGAGCCCTCGCCCCAGCGCACGCCGGTGCTGTACCAGGCCGGCACTTCGCCGCGCGGCCGGCAGTTCGCGGCCAAGCATGCCGAATGCGTGTTCATGTCGGGACCGTCGGCCAAGATCATCGGGCCGCGCGTGTCAGCGATCCGCCAGGAGGCCGCCGCGGTCGGCCGCGATCCGGCTGAGATCCTGATGTTCAACATGATGACGATCATCCTCGGCAACACGGAAGCAGAGGCTGCGGCGAAATATGCCGACTACCGGTCGCATATCAACCCGGAAGGCGCGCTGGCCCTGATGTCGGGCTGGACCGGCATCGACTTCTCCGGCTACGAGCTCGACCAGCAGGTCCGTCACGTCCAGAACGATGCCGGTCGCAGCGCACTCGACAATGTCACCCGCGGCGATCCCGACCGCGTCTGGACCGTGCGCGACGTCATCGAGCATGTCGGCATCGGCGGCGCCGGCCCTGTCGTGGTCGGCACGCCGGAGATGGTCGCGGACAAGATCGAGGACTGGTTCGAGAAGACCGACGTCGACGGCCTCAACGTCGCGTTTGCGATCTCGCCTGGCGATTTCGAGGATATCGCCGACATGCTGGTGCCGGAGCTGACGCGGCGCGGACGGTACAAGTCGGAATACGCCAAGGGCACGCTGCGAGAGAAGCTGTTCGGCGCCGGCCGCGCAAGGCTGGATGCGCCGCATCCGGCGGCCGGATATAGGGTGGGGAGGAAGGGGTAGTTGCCACGTCCTAGGTGTCGTCCCGGCGAACGCCGGGACCCATAACCCCAGGGAGTGGTTTGGCGAAGACTCGTTGTTCGGGATTAGCTCTGTCCGCAATCGATAGATCGCGCGGTGGGTCCCGGCGTTCGCCGGGACGACGCCGTGGAGGCAGCCTGCCCTACACCTTCCCGTCCACCATCACCTCGATCAGCTTCGTCCCCGGCCGGCCAAACGCCGACGCCAGCGTCGCCTTCAGCTCGCGGGGATCGCTCACCTTGATTGCCTCGCAGCCGAGCGCCTTGGCGACGCCGGCGAAATCCACGGGCGGATCGACGAAATCCATGCCGACATAATTGTCGTCGCCGTGGAAGGCGAGCAGGCGCTGCTTGATGATGCGGTAGCCGCCATTGTTGACGATGACGACGTTGAGCGGCAGCTTGTGATGCGCCGCGGTCCATAGCGACTGGATCGAATACATCGCGCTGCCGTCGCCCGAGAAGCAGACGACCGGACGATCAGGATTGGCAATGCTGGCGCCGACCGAGGCCGGGAGGCCCCAGCCGATGCCGCCCGAGGCAAGACCGTGATAACCGTAGCGATCGCGATGCGGCCGCAGCGCCGTCACTTGACGGCTGGAGGTGAGGCCTTCGTCGACCAGGATGGCATTGTCAGGCATGGCCTCGACCATTTGCAGCACCAGGAAGTCCGGATCGATTGGCGTGCGACCAGCGCTCTTGCCGATCTGCTCGACCAGCGCCGCGCGGCGTGCGGTCCAGTTCTTCGGCGCGAGTTCGGCGAGACGCTGCTTGGCGCGGCACGCCAGTGTCGCGCCACCCATCTCCTTGAGCACCGGGATCAGCGCGCGCAAGGTTTCCTTCAGATCCGCCTTCAGGGCGATCTCGACGCCATAGTTCTTGGCGATCTCCCAATCGACGAGGCCGATCTGCACGACACCGAGACCATCCGGCAGCGCATCAACCTCGCTATAAACAGACATCCGCAACGGATCGCCGCCGAGCGCGATCAGGAGGTCGTATGGCGCAAGCGTATCGCGCGCGACCTTCTGCACGCGTGCCAGCGTGCCGACAAAGCTCGGGCTCTCCGACAGGAAGTGCGAGCCATACGGCGTTGAGGATTGAAAGGCCGCCGCGCCGAGCAGTTCGGCAAGTTCGGCGGCCTCCTTCAGCGCATCGCTCTTGACCACCTCGTCCATGGTGACGATGACGGGACGCTCCGCCCTGAGCAGGCGCGCAGCAAACGCCTTGAGCGCTTCGTCCGACGGCCTTGTCCGCGCGTCGATGCGGGTGGAGCGGCCGAGATCGATCCCGGCTTCGCTGTTCAGGATGTCGCCGGGCAGCGAGATGAACACCGGCCCCGTCGGCGGCGTCGTCGCAATCTTGGCGGCACGGCGCACGATGCGCGGCAGATCCTCCAGCCGCGTCACCTCCACCGCCCATTTCACCAGGGGTTCGGCCATGCGCACCAGCGGGCCATACAGCACTGGCTCCATCAGGCCATGGCCCTGCTCCTGCTGGCCGGCGGTCAGGATCATCGGCGTACCCGTGAACTGGGCGTTGTAGAGCGAGCCCATCGCGTTGCCGAGGCCGGGCGCGACATGGACGTTGCAGGCGACGAGCTTTCCCGAAGCGCGGCTATAGCCATCGGCGATCGCGACCACCAGGCTCTCCTGCATCGCCATCACATAAGTGAGGTCTGGATGGTCCTTCAGCGCATGCATGATCGGCAGCTCGGTGGTGCCGGGGTTGCCGAACAGATGCGTGATGCCCTCGTCCTTGAGCAGCGCGAGAAAGGCGGAGCGGCCGGTGATCTTGTTCTTCATGTTTCCTCCAGGAGCGGACGTTGCCGCAAGGACTGAAAGCATGATGGCCGAAGTCGCGGGAGGCGCGCAAGGAAGCGTGGTCATGGCTGCGTTGCATGGAAACCCCGCTCGTGTCCCGGACGCGACGCAGCGCGCAGCGGTGCGGCGCAGAGCCGGGACCCAGTTGCTCGCCGCATTCTGCATGGGCCCTGGCTCGGCGGAGCGTCACTTCGTGCCGCACCGCGTCCGGGGCACGAGAGCGGAGTACGTTGCGCGCTACATTTCCTCCCGCCCCAGCTCGAACGGGTCCTCGCCGCCTGCCCGCTTCTTCTTTTTCGACCGCTGCCAGACCACGCCCGGAAATCCCTTCAGCGGCACCAGCGGCTCACCGGTATAGGCCCATTCCTGCAGCTCCTCGATCGCGATGTGATAGAGCGGCTGGCGGCCGGTGCGCTCTCTGAAGAGCGCACGCGGGATGTTGACCATGTGCGGACCGCGCGGACGTTCATAAGCAATCGGCGTGCCGCAATGCGAGCAGAAGCTGCGCGCGGTCTTGGTCGCCTTGTCTTCAAAGCGGGTCAGCGCGGTTTTGCCCGAGGTGATGCGGAAGCGCTTCTTCCAGCTGCCGACATAGGTGGCATAAGCGGCACCATGGGCGCGGCGGCTCGCAGCCGAATGATCGTGCCAGGCCCAGCGCGCGGGGACGTCGATCTCGAAGGTCACCTTGCCACAGAGGCATTGGCCGGTGGCGATCCCTGCGGCGGCTGCGGCTTTGGCCATGGAAATCTCTCCGTCGTCATTGCGAGGAGCGTTAGCGACGAAGCAATCCAGACTGCCTCGGCGGAAAGATCCTGGATTGCTTCGCTGCGCTCGCAATGACGGAGTTTGTGGTGCGGTGGCGCAACAAATCAAGATCGTCATTCCGGGGCGATGCGAAGCATCGAGCCCGGAATGACCGAGCAAATTACGCCGGCGTCAGCTCGTCATAAACAGGATAATCCGTATACCCCTTCTCCTCGCCGCCGTAGAACGTCGCGCGGTTGTACGGCGTGATCGGATAGTCGTGCTGCAGGCGGCGCGGCAGATCGGGATTGGAGATGAAGATGCGGCCGAAGGCGATGATGTCGGCGTGTCCATCGGCGATCGCCGCATTCGCGGTCTCGCCGGTAAAGCCGCCAGCGGTCATCAGCACGCCACCGTAGAGCGGGCGGAACAGCAGCATCGCCGACGGCACATTCTGCCAGTTGACTTCGGCGCGACCCGAGCCGCTCGATCGCGGCTCGATGAAGTGCAGATAGGCGAGGCCGAGCTTGTCGAGCGCCTTCACCACGTGGGTGTAGAGCGGCATCGGATCGGGCTCGCCGGAATCATTGGCGATGCCATGCGGCGACAGCCGCACGCCGACGCGGTTCGCACCCCAGACGTCGATCGCGGCCTGCGTGATCTCCAGCAGCAGCCGCGCGCGGTTCTCGATCGATCCACCATATTGATCGGTGCGCTGGTTGCTGCGCGATTGCAGGAATTGCTCGAGCAGATAGCCGTTGGCGCCGTGGATCTCGACGCCGTCGAAGCCGGCCGCGAGCGCATTCTTCGCGCCCTGCCGGAAGGCCTCGACGATACCCTTGACCTCCTCGGTCTCCAGCGCGCGCGGCGTCTCATAGTCCGAGATCTTGCCGTCGGCCGTCATCGCCTTCATGCCCTCGGCCTTGATCGGGATCGCCGAAGCCGAAACCGGCAGCTCGCCGCCGTGGAACGAGGAATGCGAGACGCGGCCGACATGCCAGAGTTGGAGGAAGATGATGCCGCCCTTGGCGTGCACCGCATCCGTCACCTTGCGCCAGCCGGCGATCTGCGTTTCCGAATAGATGCCGGGCGTCGCCGGATTACCGCGGCCATGCGAGAGCACCGGCGAGGCTTCGGCGATGAGCAGGCCGCCTGGCGTCGCACGCTGGCCATAATATTCGGCGTTGAGCGGCCTCGGAGAAAAGCTCTCGCGCTCGGCCCGCATGCGCGTCAGCGGTGCCATCGCCACGCGATGCGCAAGCTTGTACGGCCCGACCTGCAACGGTCTAAACAACGCCTCGAATTTCATGCTGACCCCGAATTACTTTGGAAGGATGCGGATCATATAGCGAGGGGCGGCCCCCGGAAAAGGCGCCGCCCCACAAAAGCAGATATTCCCTCTCGCGGAAGGCGGAGAGCACAGGGGCTAGGCCGTCTTGACCCAGACGGCCTTCACGTTGAGATATTCCTCGACATGCTGCTTGCCGGACTCGCGGCCATAGCCGCTCATCTTGTAGCCGCCGAAGGGCACGGCCGGGTCCATGGCCTGGTAGCAGTTCACCCACACCGAACCGGCACGCAGCGATTTTGCGACCGCATGCGCTTTGCTGACGTCGCGCGTCCACAGGCCCGAACCGAGGCCGAAGGTGGTGTTGTTGGCGCGCTTGACCAGCTCGTCCATGTCCTTGAATGCGATCGCTGAGATGACGGGGCCAAAAATCTCCTCCTGCGCGATGCGCATGTTGTCCTGAACGCCCGCGAACACGGTCGGCGAGACGAAGAAGCCCTTCGACAATGCCCCCTCGGTGACGCGGCCCCCGCCGGCGAGCGCCTTCGCGCCTTCCTTCTGGCCGATGTCGAGATAGCCGGTGACGCGCTCGAGCTGTTGCTCGGACACCAGCGGGCCGATCTGCACATTGGGATCGAGACCGTTGCCGACCTGCAGCTTCTTGCCGAACTCGGCGACGCGGCCGACGAACTCCTCGTAGATCGACTGCTCGACGAACAGGCGCGTACCCGCGCTGCAGATCTGCCCCGAATTGGCAAACACCGCCATCGCCGCGCCAGGTACTGCGGCATCGAGATCGGCGTCAGCGAACACGATGTCCGGCGACTTGCCGCCGAGCTCGAGCGAAACACGCTTCAAGTTGCCGGCGGAGGCGCGGATGATCGACTGACCCGTGACGTGCGAGCCAGTGAAGGCGACCTTGTCGACGTCATGATGCGAGGCGAGCGCGGCGCCCGCGGTCTCGCCATAGCCGGGCACGACGTTGACGACGCCGGGCGGAATGCCGGCCTCCATCGCCAGCTCGGCGATGCGCAGCGAGGTCAGCGGCGCCTCTTCGGCGGGCTTGAGCACCACGGTGCAGCCGGTCGCGATCGCCGGGCCGATCTTCCAGATCGTCGCGGTCAGCGGGCCGTTCCAAGGAATGATGGCGCCGACGACACCGATCGGCTCCTTCAGCGTGTAGGAGAAGATTTCGCCGGGCAACGAGTTCTCGATGGTCTCGCCGTGGATCGCAGTGGTCTGGCCGGCGTAATAACGCAGCATGCCGACGGCGCGCAGACGATAGGCCCGGGTGCGGCTGAGAGGCGCACCCATGTCGAGGGTGTCGAGCTGCGACAATTCGTCGAAATTCTTCTCGACGAGATCGGCGAGCTTGAGCAGCAGATTCTGCCGCTCGAACGGTTTCACTTTGCTCCAGGGGCCCTCGAAGGCGCGGCGGGCGGCGGCAACCGCACGATCGATGTCTTCCTTGTCGCCCTCGGCGACGGTTGCGAGCAATTCGCCGGTGGCGGGGTTGTGAGTCTCGAAGCGCTTGCCTGAGGCTGCGTCGACCCACTTCCCGTCGATCAGCATCTGCTTGTAGGACCCATTCGCGAACGGATGGCGCGTGATCGGAATAGCCTGCGACACAGCCATGGCTGCACTCCCTGTCAGGTGATTTATTGGTTCGATCTGGGCGGGATCGTTGGGATGAAGGATACAGCCGTGCCGGATAGGCGTAAAGGCAGCGCCGAACGAAGACCTCCCATGCCAACTTGTGCAGGGTCGGAGTGCTGCCATGTTATAACTCGACGAAGAGTCCTCCCCGGAGATGATCCATGCCACATCCCGCCATCGTCAAAGACAATGTCGCCGTGATCACAGGTGGCGCATCCGGAATCGGATTTGCCGCCGCCGCAGCGTTCGCGCGCGCCGGCATGAAGGTGTGTATCGCGGACGTGGACCAGAAGCGGCTGGCGGACGCTGCGACAAAACTGTCATCCGTCACGGTTGCCACAAACGTGATGACCTTCGCCGTCGATGTCAGCAGCGCGGAGAGCGTGACGGAACTGGAACACGCCGTGGCCGCGCAGTTCGGCGGAACGGACCTGCTCATGAACAATGCCGGCATCCAGCCGGGCAGCACGCTGTTCGGCGAACCCGACAATTGGCAGCGCATCATCGCCGTCAATATGTGGGGCATCATCAACGGCTCGCGCATCTTCGCGCCCAACATGATCGCACGCGGCAAGACCGGCCTCATCATCAACACCGGCTCGAAGCAGGGCATCACCACGCCGCCGGGCGATCCCGCCTACAATGTCTCCAAGGCCGGCGTGAAGGCATTTACCGAGGCGCTTCAGCACGAGCTGCGCAACATGAGAGACTGTCGCGTCACGGCACATTTGCTTATTCCCGGCTTCGTCTTCACCGGCCTCACCGCGAAGGGGCGCACCGAAAAGCCGGCCGGCGCCTGGACGCCGGAGCAAACGGTCGATTTCATGCTGGCGCGGCTGGAGGTGGGCGATTTCTACATCCTGTGCCCGGACAACGACGTGCCGCGCGCGCTCGACGAGAAGCGCATGCAATGGGCCGCCGGCGACATCGTCGAGAACCGCCCGCCGCTGTCGCGCTGGCACCCGGATTACGCGGATGCGTTCACGAGGTTCGTGGAGGGGAAATAACTGTCAGACCCTCATGGTGAGGAGCGCGCCCTTGCGCGCGTCTCGAACCATGCAGGCTGCAACAGCCCGGCCTCGATCCTTCGAGACGCCCGCTTTCAGCGGGCTCCTCAGGATGAGGGTTGGAGTGTTCGCGGCGCGGTAAGTTCGCAACCGCCTACAGCGTCTCTTGCTGATGCCCGCAATTCTTGCAGGCGAACTTGACCCGAGTCTGGCCTTTCTCCGCCTGGACGCGGTTCGGCGCGCCGCACTTGCCGCACACGGCCTCGATGCGGGTCGCGCCCTGCTTGACGACGATGGTCTTCTTTTCCATCGATTCGCGGATCAGGCGCTCGGCCTCCTCACGCAGCGATTGTTTCGACAAAGCTCGTCTCCGCCTCTGGAAAGCGCGAGAGCCATAACGCACCTGCGTTCGAAGTACAATGCGGGATGCGGATCGGAAGGCCCGATCAAAACGTCATTCCGGGTGGTCGCGGACGCGAGAGCCGCGGCGCGACGCTCCGCGGCTCTCTTGCTCGTCGTCCGATTGGCGCAAGACACATTTTTCAAGCCGCCTTGGAAACCTCCATCAGCAGCCGTTCGGCCTTGGCATCCTCGATGCGGTTCACCAGCCGGCTGCTCTCGTGATTGTCGCGCACGGTCTTGGTCAGGGTGATGCAGGTCTGAATCAGCATCACGATGCCCATGGTGAGGTAGCCCTTCATCCAGAGGTCGATCGGCAGGAAGAAGATGCCGATGGCAATGAGGAACGCGGAAGCCGCGAAGGACGCGTAAGTGAAGGTCACCCAGGCGCTGCTATGGGGTTGGCCGTTCTGGTTCATGATCGTCTCCTGTTGGTTCGAATGATGATGGGGTTGGGGATCAGGCGGTCGGCGCGCGCTTGGACTTCAACCGGACCAGCACGTCGTCCGCAGTCGTCTTCAACCGGGGGCCAAAACCCTGCTCGGCGAGTCTCTCGGCGGTGGCGAGCGGACCGCTCGCCGCATCGAGCTCGACCAGCGCATCATCGGCCGCCTGGGCCTCCACCTGCCGCTCGCGCAGGCGCCGCAGGGTGCTCTCCGCCTCCGGCAGCGTGGATTCGTAAGGGCGTGCCGCCTCGATGCCGCTGCGGCGAAGCGAGCGCACCGCCTCCGAGGCGCGGGCGACGCGGCGGCCGCGATCGAGCTCGGTGATGCGGGCCTGCGCGGTTGCGACGTGCCGCTTCAGCCGGGCGATCTCGGTCGCGAACAAGGCGCGGGCCGTCATCGCCGCATCGCGGTCGGCCTCCAAGCCTGCGATGGCTTCGGCAGCGTCCCTGGCGAGATCCTCGCGGCCGCCGTCGAGCGCCGCGACCGCGCGCGTCTCGAGATCGGCAATGCGGGCGATCGTCGCCTCGAGCTTGCGGCCTTCCTGCTGATCCTGCGCGATCGCCAGCGCCAGCGTCCGCTTGCTGCGCTCGACGGCGGCTGCCGCATCCCGCATCTGCTGGTCGAGGATCAGAAGGGCAGTTCGGTCTTCCAGCTCTTCGCCGGCGGCGGCCACGCTGCCGCGGAAAAGTGTCACGAAGGTCTTGAACATCTGTTGCTCCCTGTTTATGAGCGTTGCTCACAGACCCTTTGTAGCAACAACCTTGAACATTGTTCAAGAGAAATTTGAGCAACGCTCAAGAATTTTGCCGACATATGTCTAAAGCCTTGGAACGTCGAGAGAAACTTCGATCCGCGCTCATCCTGGCGGCGGAACGGATGATCGCGGACCGTGGTTTGTCAGGGCTGAAAACCCGCGATCTCGCCCGCGAGATCGGCTGCGCCAATGGTGCGGTCTATAATCTCGTGGCCGACATGGACGAGCTGATCCTGCGTGTGGGGTCGCGCACGTTGCTCCGGCTCGACGAGGCGCTGAGCGAGGCCGAAGGCGCGGGCGTCCCCTCGCCGCAGGAGACGCTGGTCCGCATCGCCATCGCCTATTGCGATTTCGCGGCGGAAAATCTCCAGCTCTGGCGCGCGCTGTTCGAGCACCGCATGGAGGCCGACAAGGTCGTCCCCGACTGGTCCGTCGCGGATCAGATGCAGCTGTTCCGCCACATCTACCAGCCGCTGGCCGCGCTGTTTCCAAAGCGCGGCCAGGAGGAGCTCGGCATCACCGCGCGCAGTCTGTTCTCGGCGGTGCATGGCATGGTGGCGCTGGGGTTGGAGCAGAAGCTGGTCGCCGTGCCGCTGCCGGCGCTGCGCAAGGAAATCGCAGGCCTCGTGCGCGCGATGATTGACGGACTGATCGCGCGGGTCGAGTAGAGCCGCGCAGCAGCGGGATCGTAGAGATCTCGCCTGCACCAACGAACGTGCATATGCGCTCCGCTTCACACCTTCGCGCAACACCGGATCTGAATCTCGACGAGAGTAGGAACGAACATTCCGAGGGTCGGTTGACGCGCATAGTTTCCCTCAGAGCGCGAGCCCTCCCATGTATCACCACGTCAAAAAACTGATGTTCACCGTGCGTGTCGACGAACCCGATCCCCGCTTCGGCAATATGCTGCTCGAGCAGTTCGGCGGCGCCAACGGGGAACTCGCGGCCGCGATGCAATACTCGATTCAAGGTTTGAATTGCGAGGACCCCGACCGCAAGGATCTCTTGATGGATATCGGCACCGAAGAGCTCAGCCATCTCGAAGTCGTCGGTTGTCTCGCACGGATGCATCTTGCGCCTTCGAAGAACGACCGCCAGGCGGCGGAAGCCGATCCGCTAATTGCGATCGCCGGCGGCGGCGGCGTCAACCTGTTCAATTCGCAAGGCAATCCCTGGACCGCCGACTATCTCAAGATCACCGGCGAGCTCGACGTCGACCTCCGCAGCAACATCGCCGCCGAGGCGCGCGCGAAGATCGTCTATGAACGGCTGATCAATTTCTGCGACGACGCCGGCAGCAAGGACGCACTCCAGTTCCTGATGACGCGGGAGATCACTCATATGAAGGCGTTCGCGCGAGCGCTCGAAAGCCTGTCGAAGCCGGCCTTCAGCGTCGGCAGGATCGCGCCGACGCCCGGCCTGGTGAACCAGTACTTCAACGATTCCACCGGCAGCGGTGAGCACGGCGAAATCGACACCCGCGGTCCCTGGAACGAGGGTGAGGACTGGGTATTCACGGAATCGCCCGCGCTGCAATCCGCCGATCCCGGCGCCGGCACGCCGATCGTCACGGAGAGCTCACCGCCCGTCGACGAAGCCGGCCTGACCGATCTGCTGCTCCATGAACTGCGCGACATTCTCCATGCCGAGAAGCAGTTGACCAAGGCGCTTCCCAAGATGGCGCAGGCCGCCCGCTTCGACCAGCTGCGGGAATTGTTCGAGCAGCATCTGGCCGAGACCGAGAATCAGATCGAGCGCATCAACGAATGCTTCGAGCTGCTCGGCGAGAACGCTCGCGCCAAGCCTTGCAAGGGCATGATGGGCCTCATCGAGGAAGGCCAGGAGGTCATGAAGGAAGGCGAAGAAAAAGAGGACGCAGCCGCCGACCTCGCACTGATTTCTGCGGCTCAACGCGTCGAACATTACGAGATGTCCGGCTATACCACCGCACGCAACCTGGCACAGCAGCTCCGGCATAGCGCAGTGGTCGCCCTGCTCTCCAAATCCCTCGCCGAAGAGGAAAACGCCGATCTCCTGCTCAATCAGGTCGCGCGATCGCTGATGTCGGTTGCGAAGATGCCTGCCGCACTGGAGCAGGCCGAATAGGAAGCGCCTGGCGCAACGCACCGGCGCACCGAATGAAACCGCCTCGCGCCGTCGCGCGAGGCGGCCGGCCATGGATACGGTACGATCGTTCGTGCCGGTGGCACACACCTTGCCTCTCGATACCGGACAATTGCCGGACAGGAGGCCCCCATGAGCAGTTCACCCTTCCATATCAGCCGCCGCAGCGTGGTGCTCGGCGGCGTGGGTGCCGCCGGCATCAGCGCCGTCGCGCCTTCCTTCGCCTGGGCGCAGGGCCGGAGCGAGACGCTGCTGGTGGTGCAGGAGCTGGGTCCGAACTCGCTGGACATGCAGGGCGTCGGCTCCAACCAGACTGTGAACGGGCTATCGTGGAATTGCTACGACCGCCTGCTCTCCTACGCCTCCAAGACGCTGCCGGACGGAACGCTGTCGTATGATCGCGAGAGGCTCGCGCCCGAACTCGCCGAGAGCTGGGAGGTCGCGGCCGACGGCATGTCCTGCACCTTCCGCCTGCGAAAAGATGCAAAATTCCACGACGGGACGCCGGTTACGGCCAAGGACGTGAAATGGTCGTTCGACCGCGCGGTGAAGGTCGGCGGCTTTCCGACCTTCCAAATGTCGGCGGGATCGCTGGAAAAGCCCGAGCAGTTCGTGGTCGTCGACGATCACACTTTCCGCATCGACTATGTCCGCAAGGACAAGATGCTGCTGTTCAACGTCGCCGTCGTGGTGCCGTTCATCATCAATTCCGAGCTGGCGAAGAAAAATGCGACGGTTGAAGACCCGTGGGCGCTGGCGTGGCTGAAGAACAACGAGGCCGGCGGCGGCGCCTACAGGATCGAGAGCTGGAAGCCCGGCAGCGAGACCGTGCTGGCGCGCTTCGACGACTGGAAGAGCGGACCGTTGCCGAAGATCAGGCGCGTGATCGCACGCGACGTTCCCTCCGGCGGCACGCGCCGCGCCATGCTGGAGCGAGGCGATGCGGACTTGTCGAGCGGCTTTGCGCCGCGCGATTTCGACCAGCTGATCAGGGAAGGCAAGGTCAGGGTGTCGGGCGTGCCGATCCCCAACGCGCTCTGGTACGTTGCTCTGAACACCGCAAAGCCGCCGTTCGACAACGCCAAGCTGCGCCAGGCCATCGCCTGGGCGATGCCGTATGAGCAGATCCAGAGCAGTGCGTTCTTCGGCCGTGCCGTTCCGATGTACGGCGGCGCCGCCGACGTTTCAAAGCCGGTTTGGCCGCAGCCGTTTCCCTATGTCACCGATCTCGACAAGGCCAAGGGGTTGATGAAGGAAGCCGGCTTCGCCTCCGGCCTGGAGACGACCTTGTCGCTCGACACAGGCACCGCGACCGTCGGCGAGCCGACCGCGATCCTGATCCAGGAGAGCCTCGCCAAGATCGGCATCAAGGCGGGAATCGAGAAGATCCCCGGCGCGAACTGGCGGACGACGCTGAACAAGAAGGAGCTGCCGCTTGCGCTCAACCGTTTCAGCGGCTGGCTCGATTATCCCGAATATTACTTCTACTGGAATTTCCACGGCAACAACTCGATCTTCAACATCTCCTCCTACCAGAACAAGGAGATGGACGCGCTGATCGACAAGGCCCGCTTCACCGCGGACGCAGCCGAGTACGACCGGTGCGTGAAGGACTTCATCGCGCTCTGCATGCGCGACGTGCCGATCGTTCCGCTCAACCAGCCAATCCACGACGTCGCCATGCAGAAGGCCGTCACCGGCTACGAGTTCTGGTTTCACCGCGAGCCGGACTACCGTCAGTATGTGAAAGGCTAGTCCTGGCGGGCGAGGCTGATCGCGCCCGAGCCTACGCGTGCCTGCTCGACCGGAAACCCTCTTTCCAGCCGCGTCGCGCTGGCGCTCAGCATCGCCGCATCGAGCCTGCCCTGCCGTAAGCCGTCCAGAGCGCAGGCGAAGACTCGGTAGAACTGCGCGCCGTCATAGGCGACCAGCAGCAGGTCGACGCCGGCATTGATCGCCTCGACCACGGCCTTGCAGACGTCGTTCTGGTAAATCGCACCCATCACGAGGTCGTCGGTCATCACCATGCCCTGGTAGCCCCATTTGTCACGGAGAATGCCATCGACGACGCGCTTGGAATGCGAGGCGGCGCGGTCGGGATCGACCGCGGTCAGCGTGACATGCCCGACCATCAGCGCGCTACGCGAATGCGACAGCACCTCGCGGAACGGAAGCCAGTCGGCGGCTTCCAATTCCCCGACCGGCGTATCGAGATTGGCACTGAAATGATGCGTGTCGTTACGCACGCGGCCGATGCCCGGGAAATGCTTGAGCGTGGCACCGACGCCGGATTCTTCCAGCCCGCGGACATAGGCGCTTGCGATCGTGCTGACGACAGCAGGATCGGTTGCAATTGCGCGCTGGCCGATCAGCGTGTGAAAATCGAGACGATTGCGCCTCGCCGGCGGCTTGAGGTCGAGCACCGGCGCGAGATTGAGGTTGACGCCAAGCGCGCTGAGCTCATGTCCGTGAATGCGGCCGAATTCTTCGGCTTTGGCCTGCTGGTCGTCGGGAGCTAGCCCAGTGAGCGTCGCCAGCGCCGGCACCTTGGTGAGCGGCGGGGCAAGATGCCCGACGATGCCGCCTTCCTGGTCGGCAGCGACGACCAGCGGCGGCAGGCCCGCCGCGCGCCGCTTGTCCTGAAGCGCCGAGATTTCGGCACGTAGCGCCGCAATCGTCCGGCCCCGGATGTTGTGCCGGGTCACGTAGACGCCGCCGATCAATCCCTGCTCGGCCAGCCGCGCGGCCTCGGGAAACGAGGAATAGCCGACCATGAAATGAGGCCCGAGCTGTCGCGCCTCGGCGGCGCTTGCGCTGAGAACGTCGTGCTTGCGCAGCTCGAACTTCAGATGTGCCGCGGACATCAGGAGCGGCGGCAGGCACCAGAGCGTGACGAGCAGCTTGCCCGCGATACTACGCCAGCGCCCGCGGCGCAGCAGGAGAACGACGATCGCGATGCTTGCGACGACAAGCGCGATGTTTCCGGCGCCGCGCAACGGGACCAGATAGGGATCGTTCTTGTTCGCGGCCGCGAATGCGACCACAGGCGCGGCAAGCCAGAGCAGGATGAGACCGATACGGCGGAGGAATTGCATGATGCATCACGCGCTGGGAGTGGCGATGGTTCGCACCTATCAAAGCGATTTGCGCTGGGCGAGAGGCAAAGGCGCGCCTGCACGAAAACTGCAAAAGACTCCTGAAACCGTGCAGACGATGATCCCGGCTTCTGCACAAGCACCGTTCAGACTTCGTGATGCCACCAATCACGAAAGGTCTTCTGGACATGACGAGCCTGGCTTCGACGATAGCAGCGGACCTCCAGCCGCTCAGGCATTCCTCCATTCCGGCCAAGCTCGGCCTCGCGCTGGTGCTGGCCGCACTGGCGGACTGGCTGTTCTATGGCCACCGGATCGGCCTATCGCTGGCCCTCTTTGCCGTCGCCACGGCTTGCGTGTCGGTGCTCTTCAATCACGCGGCCCTGAACCTGCGGCGCGCCCTGATCGCCACAGCCATTCTCATCGGCGGCCTCGCACCGGCCGTCGAGGAGCTCAACGCGATCTCGTTGCTGATCCTCGGCGCGGCGCTGCTTATCGCCCTGCTGCTGGCGACCAATCCGGAGACCACCGGGCTCGCCGACCGCATCCGCGCGCTACGCAACTTCGTCCTGCTCGGCCCCTTCAGGTTCTTCCTCGATGCGCCCCAGGGGTTCAACGCGTCGGCGCTGACCCGCGGCATCGCGCGCTGGCTGCTCCCTGCAGCACTCAGCACGGTCTTCGTCGCGCTGTTCGCCGCGGCCAATCCGGTGATCGAGCAATGGGTGTCCCTGCTCAATCCGAAACTCATCCTCCAATATATCAGTATCCCGCGCGTCCTGTTCTGGGCCTTGATGCTGGCTCTGGTCTGGCCGTTCATCCATGTGCGCTGGCGGCGCAAATCCATAGTCACCACCGCCGTCGCGGACGGACCTGTGCCGCCGCTGGTCTCGGCGGAGTTTCTTGGCCCCTCCACCATCCTGCGCTCACTGATCCTGTTCAACCTGCTGTTCGCCGCGCAGTCCATTCTCGACGGCATCTATCTCTGGGGCCATATGGCGCTGCCGGACAATCTGACCTATGCGGGCTATGCGCATCGCGGCGCCTATCCGCTGATCGTGACCGCCCTGCTCGCGGCGGCTTTCGTGCTTGTTGCGATGCGCCCGGGCGGCCCAGCTGAGAAATCGCCAGTGATCCGCCCGCTGGTCTATCTCTGGGTCGGGCAGAACGTGCTTCTCGTCGCCTCCTCCATCCTTCGCCTCGACCTCTACGTCGACATTTACATGCTGACCTACTGGCGGATCGCGGCCTTCATCTGGATGGGGCTGGTCGCGCTCGGACTGGTCCTGATCGTGACCCGCATCGCCCTCAACCGGTCCAACCAATGGCTCGTGGGCGTCAATCTGATCGCGCTCGCGATCGTGCTCTATGGCTGCTCACTCGTGAACTTCGATGCCTTCATTGCCGACTACAATGTCAGCCACAGCCGGGAAGCATCGGGCAACGGCGTGCAGATCGACATCGACTATCTCCTGACGCTCGGACCGCAGGCACTCCCCGCCATCGACAGGGCCATCGCACTTCGGCCCGGCGCCAGCGAGAGCTGTCTTGTGTCGCGACGCGACCGCCTTGTAGAACAGCAGCGCCAGGATCTGGCCTGGCGGAGCTGGGGCTTTCGGAGCTGGCGACTGCAGCGCAGGCTGGACGCGCAGGCGAAAGATCAGACCGGCAGCCGGCCGGCAGGGTGAGCGGAGACTTTCTTGGCGCATCGCATTCTCATCGTCGACGACGAAGGCCATATCCGCGAGGTCATCCGCGTTGCGCTGAAGAAGGCCGGCATGGACGTGATCGAGGCCCGCGACGGCAAGGAGGCGCTCAGCCGCTTTGCCGCCGACAGGCCCGACCTGATCGTGCTCGACATCGGCATGCCCGAGTTCGACGGCCTCGATGTCTGCCGCGAGATCCGCAAGACGTCCGACGTGCCGATCCTGTTCCTGTCGGCGCGCGACGAGGAGATCGACCGCATCCTCGGTCTCGAGATCGGCGGCGACGACTACGTGACGAAGCCGTTCAGCCCGCGCGAGCTGGTGGCGCGGGTCAACGTGATCCTGCGCCGGCTCAGTCCGCGCAATGGCGAGATCAAGGCGGGTCCGGCAGCGCTGTCGCAAGGCGGCCTGCTGATCGATCCCGAGCAGCATGTCGCGACCTTTGCCGGCACGCCGCTGAAGCTGACCGCGATCGAGTTCGGCATCCTGCGCGCGTTCCTGACCCGACCGACCTCGGTGTTCAACCGCGAGCAGCTGATGCGGGCGGCCTATCAGCTCAACATCCAGGTCTCCGACCGCACCATCGACAGCCACATCCGCAACATCCGCGCCAAGCTCGCCGCGCTGGCCTGCGACAACGTGATCGAGACCATCCACGGCGTCGGCTTCAAGCTCGGCCGCTGCGAGAAAGCGGCATGAGCGCGGCGCCCGACAAATGGCGGCCCTCGCTGGGGCTCGTGATCTTCACGGTGCTGACCACCGTAGGCGTGCTGCCGCTGGTCGGCCTGTTCTTCTTCCGCCTCTATGACAACCAGCTGATCCGCCAGACCCAGGCCGAGCTGATTGCGCAAAGCCGCGTGCTGGCGACGATCTATGCACAGGAGGTCACGGCCAGGCTCGACAGCGGCCTGACGCTCGGCGCCGAGGTGCCGCCGAACGTGCTGCCCGACCCCGGCGACCAGGTCACCCCGATCCGCCCCGCGCTCGATCTCACCGCCAACGATCTGCTGCGGCGGCGGCCGGATGCGCAAGCCGCGTCTCATCCGTCGCAGGCGGCCTATGTCGAGATCGGCGCAAGGCTGACGCCGATCATCCGCGAGACCCAGAAGGTGACGCTGGCGGGCTTCCGCATCCTCGATCCGCAGGGCGTCGTCATCGCCGGGCGCCAGGAGGTCGGCCAATCGCTCGCCCATATCGAGGAGGTCGCGGACGCGCTGCACGGGCAATACCGCGCCACCTTGCGCAACCGCGTGCCGGACAAGCCGCCGCCGCCGATCTATTCCTTCAGCCGCGGCCTCGGCGTGCACGTGTTCTCGGCGATGCCCGTCATCGTCAACAACCGCGTCGCGGGAGTGATCTACACCACGCGGACGCCGAGCAACATCTTCGACCATCTTTATCAGGAGCGCGCCAAGTTCGTGCTGGCCGGGCTCGCCGTCATCCTCGGCACGATCGCAATCGGCCTCGTGTTCTCGCGGACCATCACCCTGCCGATGCGCGAGCTGATCGACCGCGCCGCACGGATCGGCCGCGGCGACCGCGAGGCCTTTCAGCCGCTCCGGCATTACGGCACGCGCGAGTTCGCCCAGCTCTCGCACAGCTTCCTCGGCATGGCCGAGCAGCTGGCGCGGCGCTCGGACTATATCGCGACATTCTCGGCCCATCTCACCCACGAGCTGAAATCGCCGCTGACCTCGATCAAGGGCGCGGCCGAGCTGCTGCAGGATTCCTATCAAGGCAGGTCTGACGGACTGACGCCGGCCGAGCAGAAGACGTTCATCGCCAACATCCTGTCCGACACTCAGCGGTTGGAGGCGATGGCGCAGCGGCTGCGCGATCTGGCGCGCGCCGAGAGCCTGCCGCAGAACGAGCGCACGGAGCTTGCACCCGTCATCGCCGATCTGAGGAACAGATTTCCGGCCAGCTCAATCGAGGCCAGCGGCAGCCTCGACCGGGCGATCGGCATGTCCGGCGAAAAGGCGCTGATCGTGCTGTCGCATCTCGCCGACAACGCGATGCGGCACAAGGCCGGGACGATCAGGCTGCATGCTGTGGACGAGCGCACGACCCTGCGTCTGACGGTGAGCAATGACGGCGAGCCGATCTCGGCACCGAACCGCGACAGGATTTTTGATGCCTTCTTCACCACCCGCCGCGACCAGGGCGGCACCGGGATGGGGCTTGCGATCGCGCGCGCGGTGATGGCGAGCCATGGTGGCTCGATCAGGCTGAAGCCGACCGACGAGGGCGCGGCCTTCGAGCTACAATTCCCTGTCGCCTGAGGCGCGATGAGGTCATCGCCCCTCAGCTTTTATTTGGGCATGGTCTGTTTGGAAAACCGCTTCACACTTTTCCGGATCATGCCCTAGATCGCGAACACCCACGCCGCGACGATGGTGCCGATGGTGACGAGACCCGCGATGGTCCAGCCGGCGGCATATTCCAGCTCAGGATGACCGGTCGCCCGCATGATCTCTGCCGGATCGGCGGTATGCTTGTGTGCCATGACAGCCTCGCACGTTTCTTCCCGCGTCATATGTAAGTCGCACCAGCCGCCATTAGGTTCCATCACGGAAATGCGAGGCATGACGCAGCTTGGCTTGTTCGCCGTCCCTGACGAAGGCCCTACTGGTCTTCGCTACGCGGACAATTTTATCGAAATTGCCGTCGAGCAAGGCTTGATCGGCCGCATCGCAACATTGCCGCTCGAGCGTTTTCAGTTCGGGGCGTTCGAGGGCAACCGCCGGGTGGCGTCGTTCGGCTATCGCTATGACTACACGCTGCAGCGGCTCGCCGAGGCGGAGCCGATCCCGGACTGGCTATTGCCCATCGCGCGTCAGGCCGAGGCCTGGGCCGGGCTGCCGGAGGCCAGCGTCCGGCAGGTGCTCTGCACCGAGTATGAGGCCGGCGTCGGCATCGGCTGGCACCGCGACAAGCCTCACTTCGACAAGATCCTCGGCCTGTCGCTCGGCTCTGCCTGCAAATTCCGCTTCCGCCGCCGCAGCGGCGACAAATGGCAGCGCCACACGCTCGAGGCCCAGCCGCGCTCGCTGTACATGATGGAGGGCGAGGCGCGCTCGCAATGGGAGCACAGTATCCCGCCGGTCGAGGCGCGGCGTTACTCCATCACGTTCCGGACGATGAAGCGGGCCTAACGCGGCCGGCCAAACAAAAAATGCGAAACAACCCCATGCAAAGTAGAACGCCCGTTCTGCCCGAGGCGTGGCCACGCCGCACAAGGGTTTGACACATCGGTGCAAAACCGCCGCCTTGCGCAATCACCGCACGGCTTGCGTCTTGCCTTCCGAATCCGGTTGCATGCTAGATTGGCAGCACGCATTCCGCGGCAGGAGGGAAGCATGGCCGACAACAAGGCAAAGCGCGGCAGGGCCGATCGGGCACTGATTGCGCTCACGGAAAAATATGAAGTGGCCTACTGGTCGAAGAAGTTCAAGGTGACCCCGGCCAAGCTGAAATACGCCGTCAAGAAGGTCGGCCGTTCCGCCAAGAAGGTCGAGGCATATATCAAGCTTCAGAAGCACCGCGCCTCCGACAAGAGCCGGATCGCGCTGAGCGAAGCCTATGAGGTCCGTTACTGGTCGAAGAGATTCAAGATCACCCCGGCCAAGCTGAAGGCTGCCGTCGCCGCGGCCGGCCATTCCTCCAGGAAGGTCGAGGCCTATCTCGCCGCCCGGAAGGCTGCAAAGAAGAAGTCCGCCAAGAAGACGACGAAGAAGGCTGCCAAGCGCAAGAGCGCCGCCTGAAACGCCGCCAAGCCTTGAAGCGGCGGACGAACCAAAGGTGCCGTGAAATCGCCTCAAGGCGGACGAATAAGGCGAATTGAAAAGACAGGCCAAACCGGCGAACCAATATGGGGGGCGCAAAGGCCGGCACCAAATGAAGAATTATCTCGCTTTTTTCCTGTTTCTGACCATTACGACAGCTTCTGCGCACGGCCCGTTGCCGGCGCGGCTGACGCCGCCCTCCGACCTCATCCAGATAGGCCTGACCGATTCCGACACCACCGCCGGCGGCACCGCGCGGCTGTGCGAGCAGGTCACCTTCTCGCGGGGCCTGCGCTACGGCGAAAACGAGGCCAACGTGCTCGACGTCGCCGCCAACACGACCAAGGCGGATACGCCGCGGCCGGTGCTGCTGTTCGTGACCGGCGACAGTTTCACCGGTGACCGCGCCGCCCCCGAGCTGTCGCGCCAGATCCAGGACCAGGCCATGTGCTTTGCCGCCCGCAATGACATGATCGGGGTGCGCGTCAATTATCGCCTGGCCCCCGCAGCGACCTGGCCGATGGGAGCGACCGACGTGGCGGCGGCGCTGTCCTGGGTCCACGGCAATATCGACCTGTTCAACGGCGACGCCCGCGAGATCGTCGCGGTCGGATACGGCGCCGGTGCGTTCCATGTCGCAACCCTGCTGGCGCATCCCGAGCTCCAGGCCGACCGTGCCGATGTCGCGGCCGTCGTGCTGGTATCCGGCATCTATCGTGCCGGCAAGGACGCCAGCGACAGCGAGAAGGCCTATCTCGGCGGCGACGCCAGCCAGTACAACGCGCGCTCGGTATTCCCCGGCATCCTCAATGTCGATGTGCCGATCGTGCTGGCCTGGGCCGCGGACGATTCCCCTGGCCTCGTGACGCAGGGTGAGACCCTGAAGAAGACGCTCTGCGGCGCCGGCCATTGTCCGCGCAGCGCGCTGCTGCGCAGCCGCGACGGCATTGCCTCCGCCTTCGGACTGGATGGCTCCGGCGACAGCCTCGCCGAGCCGACCCTGCTGCTGGTGCATCAGCTCGAGGCACGGGGGCTGCCGTAGCGGCGTGTCAGTACGCCTGCCATTTCCGTACGGGCCTGCGCTATATTGAAGCGGGCTGCCAAGCCACACGATTGCCAAACGCCTGATCTAGATCAACTCGCCTTGGTGCGGACTGAGCCGACCTCGTTGGGGGCCAACGACAAGGTGTCGAGCATGCGCGTCACCGGCAGACTGCTGTTCGTTTTGATCGCCGCACTCGCGTCGCTTGGCGCGATGTCCGAGCAACGCGCGGACCAACCCACAAGCGACAAGGAAATCCGCATCGGCAATGTCATGCCGTATTCGGGAGCGCTCTCTGAATTCGGCGCGATCGGTCAGGCGGAGGCCGCCTATTTCGACATGGTCAACGCGCGCGGCGGCATCAATGGCCGCAAGATCCGCTTCATCACGCGCGACGACAATTCCGATCCGTCGACCGCGCTGGAGCTGACGCGCAATCTGGTCGAGAAGGACGACGTGCACCTGATGTTCGGGTCGTTCGGCACGCCCGGCAATCTCGCCACGCGCTGGTATCTGAACGAGAAGAAGGTGCCGCAGCTTTTCGTCGCCTCCGGCGACGAGGAGCTGAGCCAGGCCAGGGCTTTCCCCTGGACCATGGGCTGGCAGCCGTCGATCCGGTCGGAGGGGCGCATCTACGCCAACTACATTCAGGCCTATTATCCCAGGAAGAAGATCGTCGTGCTCTGGCAGAACGACCAGTTCGGACGCATGCTCTACAAGGGAATCCAGGACGGACTTGGCGATCTGAACCGCCATATCCTCGTCGACATCGCCTTTGACATCGGTGACGAGCACCTCGACGGGCACGTCTCGATCCTCAAGCGCGCGGGTGCCGATATCTTCGTCTTTCTCGGCGTGCCGTCGACGGCATCCAAGGTGATCAGGCTCGCGGCTTCGCTCAACTGGCGTCCGGTCTTCATCGTCAACGATACTTCCGCCTCGATCGCCAATGCGATGGCGCCCGCAGGCCTGGAGAATTCGGCCGGCGTGATCTCGGCGGCCTTCCTGAAGGACCCCAGCGACCCCGCCTGGAAAGACGATCCTGCCATGAAGGAATGGTTCGCCTTCATGGACAAATACCATCAGGTCGAAAGCACCAACAACAGCGCCGCGGTCTTCGGCTACGCCGCGGCCGAGGCGTTGACGCAGGTGCTGAAGCAATGCGGCGACGACCTGTCACGCGAGAACATCATGCGTCAGGCGGCTTCGCTGAGGGGTTACAACCCTTCCGTCGCGCTGCCCAACATCAGGATGAATACCTCGCCGAACAACTATCTGCCGATCAAGCAGATGCGGCTGGTGCAGTTCGACGGGCGGTCGTGGCAGCCTTTTGGTGAGGTGATCGAGACGGCGTTCACGGAGGGGGCGGCGAGGTGAGGCCCACGTAGACCTTTTGGTGGGCCTCCTTCCTCTCTCGTTGCGGGAAGCGCACGCTTACCCTCCCCTGGAGGGTAAGAGAGCATGCCCCACGGAAGCTCTCTCAGAACAGCAGCCCTCACGCGGGCTTGAGCGAAGCCAGTGCGTTTTCCAGCAGCGCGCGCCGCATCGCCGGATTTCACCACCGCGGGATCGAGATAGAGCTCCAGGCCCGGCGCGCGCTCGGTGATGACACCGCTTCGCTCGGCCGCCGCATCGCTCAGCGCGTCGACCGAATAGGGAATCACCTCGCGGCTGATGGAGACAGCTCTGAGAACCAGGAGCCTATGCCGCATCGAGGGCTTGCATTGAGAGACCGGGTCTGGCTGGTTCTAGCTCCTGACAATCAGACCGGAACTCACCATGATCCAGTTCGACACGTTGCTGACCTATATCGCGGTGGTTCTCGGCCTCTTTCTCATTCCGGGTCCCGCGGTGCTCTTGGTGCTCGGGCGCGCGTCTGTGGGCGGGCATCGCGTCGGAATTGCCACCGGTCTTGGCATCGCTACTGGAGACCTGCTTCACACCGCGATGGCTACGCTCGGATTGTCGGCGGTGCTGATGACCTCGGCCCTCGCCTTCAGCCTGGTGAAGTACGCCGGCGCTGCCTACCTCATATATCTCGGCATCCGCGCGCTTATGGAAAGAGGCGAGGATATCAAGTTGGCGCAGTCGCGTTTGGTCGACGCGTCGCTCGCCTTCCGGCAGGCGGTGCTGGCCGAACTGCTCAACCCGAAGACGGCGCTCTTCTTCCTGGCCTTTCTCCCACAGTTCGTACATTCCGAGAAGGGCTCCGTCGTTGCCCAGCTTGCAATTCTTGGCCTCATCTTCGTCATCATGAGCGCGATCTACACCGCGTTGATCGCTCTTGTTGCCGGGCAAGTCGCTGGCTGGCTCACCCGTCATCGCAGCATCGGCCGCTGGCAGGGCCGCGTCATCGGGGCGATCTACCTGGGTCTTGGCGTTCGCATGGCCTTGCAGCAAAAGTAGCCTGATCGTTCCGCCCCCGCCTGGAGAGACTCATGACCGAGACCATTCGCATCAAGCGCTTCCATGCGCGGCCCGTGATCGTGCCGATGAACCTGCCGCTGCAGACCTCGACCGGCGCTGTCGCCAAAGCCCCGCTGGTGCTGATCGACTGCGAGACCGACCAGGGCGCCCGCGGGCACGCCTATCTGTTCTCGATCACACCGTCGGCATTGAAGCCGCTGACGGCGATGGTCACGGAAATGTCAGACCTGCTTGCCGGCGACGAGCTGCTGCCGTTCGAGATCGAGCGCAAGCTGACCCAGCGCTTCACCCTGCTTGGCCTCGCCGGCCTGCAGCGGCTGGCGCAATCCGGCATCGACATGGCGGCGTGGGATGCGCTTGCCCGCAGCAGAGGCCTGCCGCTGGCACGGCTGCTCGGCGGCGCGCCGAAGCCGGTCAGGGCGTACAATTCGAAGGGGCTCGGCATCATGCCGGCGGGCGCCGCGGTCGAGGAGGCGCACAAGCTGCTGGCCGAGGGGTTTCAGGCCGCCAAGATCCGCGTCGGCCGGCCTGATGCGCGGGAGGATCTCGCCGTCGTCCGCGCGGTGAGAAAGGCCGTCGGCGACGAGGTGACGCTGATGTGCGACTACAACCAGGCACTGACGGTGACCGAGGCCATCCAACGCGGCGAGATGCTCGACGACGAGGGCTTGAGCTGGATCGAGGAGCCGATCCGCCACGACGATTATGCCGGCTGCGCCCGCATCGCTGACGCACTGCATACGCCGGTCCAGATCGGCGAGAATTTTGACAGCGCCTTCTCGATGCAGGCAGCGCTCTCGGCTGAGGCCTGCGACTACGTGATGCCCGATGTGCAGCGCATCGGTGGCGTGACCGGCTGGCTGCGCGCGGCCGCACTCGCGCATGCCGCCGGCATCGAGATGTCCTCGCATCTATTCTCGGAAGTCAGCGCGCATCTGCTCTGCGTGACGCCGACGGCGCACTGGCTGGAATATGTCGACTGGGCCGACGCTGTGCTGTCGACGCGGCTCAAGATCAAGGACGGCTTTGCGCTGCCGAACGAGGAGCCCGGCAACGGGATCGCGTGGGACGAGGCGGCGGTTGCCAAATATCTCGTCAGATAACGCTGCCCGCTATGACCGAACAGCGGCAATCATGTTCAGCTCGACCGGCGCCCCTCGCGGCAACTCGGCGACGCCGACGGACGTCCGCGTATGACGACCGCGCTCGCCGAGGCGTTCGATCAGCCGGTCGGAGGCACCGTTCATGACTTGCGACTGCTGGGTAAATCCAGGCGCTGAAGCGACGTATCCAACGAGCTGCAGGACCTGGACGATCCGGTCCTCTCCGCCTGTGGCGTGATTGATGGCGGAAATGCAGAGATCAGCGCAAAGGGCAGCAGCTTCCTGTGCGGCCGCGATATCGACGCCTGCTCCGACCTTGCCCACATACAGCAGGTCTTCGCCGCGACGCGGCAGCTGGCCACTGACATAGGCGAGCCCGCCATGGATGATCACCGGCAAGTAGTTGCCGCCGGGCTTATTCACGCTGCTCATCTCAATAGCCTGCCTTCTCTTCACATCCAGCGGAGCGACGCATTTCGCCGCGCGCGATAGCTCGATCGCACCAGCCCGCCGTGGCGGATGACCGGACAATGACAGGCTGCGAATCATGGATCAAGCCTGCGAAGGTGATCAGGCCTGGCGTGAAGACCTGACCTTCGCGCATTGCACGGAGGCGGCGCGCGCGATAACGATCCGTCATGACCATTTGGCGCCCTCATCCCCACATCCGCGTCGTCGCGATCGGCCTGCACTGGCGGGACGGGCGCCTGCTGGCGGCCGAAATTCGCGACGATGCCGGGCGGATCAAGGGCGTACGCCCGCTCGGCGGCGAGATCGAGTTCGGCGAGAGCTGGCGCGCTGCGCTGATGCGCGAGCTCAACGAGGAGCTCGGCATCGACGTCACCATCGCAAGCGAGCCGTTGGTGCTGGAGAACATTTTTGTGCACGAGGGATCGACCGGGCACGAGGTGATGTTCATCTGCGAGGTGGAGTTTCCTGACGGCGCCTTCGCCGGTGAGGACCGCATCGACTTCCTCGAGGACAATGGAGAGCCGATCGTCGCGCGCTGGTTCAACCTTGCCGAGCTCGACGTGGACGGCGGACCGAGCCTTTATCCGACCGGGTTGAAGGATGTGCTGCTGGGAGCAAAAGACGGCGGGACCTGAGAGGAGGCGCTCCCTCACCGGCCCTCGCCGCCATCGCGCCGATAGCGGAAATCGCAATGGGACGCGCCTTGCATGATCGTCTGCGTCCGCGTGAGCTTGATGTCGGGACCAAAGCCTTCCGCGGTCGCAAAATCGGCCGTGCAGATCAGGAGGAAGCCGAGCTCCGGTTCGCCGAGCGCTTTATAGAATTCGGCATAGGCGCAGCGCTTGACGTCGAAGGCAAAGGCATCATGCGACTGCTCGATGACGTCATAGGCGAGCGCGTCATCGCGGGAGTAGGTCTTGAAGGCAGACGATACGGCCTTGCCAAGATCGGCTTCGCTCTCGCCCCCGTTCTTGGCCTTCCAGAATTCCTCGCCGAAGCCGCGATAGAGATCGCCGAGCGCCTTGCGCACCAGCGCGTTGGCGCGCGCCTCGCCGAGCTCGGCCTGGAGCGCCTTGACCAGCGGCACCAGCACCTGGGCCTGGATTTTTGCTTGCTCGATGACGGATATGCTCATGGTCGCGCTCGCGTCGGAAGGCCACATCGCAGCCAGGATGGAGCGCAAGCATAATCTCCGCGGCGAGGATTGGCTAACTCTCGGCCGGGTAGGCCAGGCGGCCGTCAGCCACGCCCCGCGCCACCGGGTTCATTTCGGCCGGTTTGACCTGCCCGGGACCGAGAATGTGGAACACCGTCTCGCCGGCGGCGAGCAGGTAGTCGGTGATGATCCGACGGTGACATCGCCACCACAATGTCTCCGCGCACATGATGGCGCAGCGCTCCACCTGCCCGACGGCGCGCAGATGTGCGAGCCCTTCGTGAAAGGCCGCGCCCATCGCGTGGTCGGCGTAATTGTGAAAGCTGACGTTCTGCCAGAAGGCATTGGTCTCGCGCGGCACCTCGCGCTTGCGGCTGCGCAGGCCGCCGAGCGAGGCAATGTGCTCGTAGCCGATCGAAGCAGCCGCGAGCGATTGCGGCAGGGTCTCGCGATTGTACTGCGGGTTGGTACGGGAGCGGGGCACGGTCCGAACGTCAGCCACGAAGGTGACCGCGCTGTGCTGCAACAACTCGACGAACTCCTCGATCGAACGTGTGGCGTGGCCGATGGTGAAGAACGGATGAGCCATGGTGACACCTCGACCGCTCGGCTCGCCGGCCGTCAGCTTTTCAACGACCGCAATGCGCGGCCCTTGTGCAGGGCGACGTGATCGGTCTTGTCGCTCCTGATCTCGTACTGCGGATCGTCGGGCGTAGCGTGATGGACGTAGCCCTTGTAATCGACGTCGGCGGTGTGCACGCGCAGGATATGGCCGCGCACCCGGCCGGCCTCGGAATTCCAGCTGACGTGGTCGCCGACGGCAAACCTTTTTCCGCGGGTCTTGGACATGGCGGATCAATGCGCGGCAGCACCGGCCTGTTCCAGGGGGCAAGCCCCCGACCGCGCGGGGCAGGCTAAATCCCTGCGGCAATCCACCAAGGCGTGGGCAACGAAGACGTGATGCAGCGGCGACCGCGGATCGCGCGATCCTGAAAGGTCGGCGAGGCGATCGATGATATTACGGCTATCATTCAAAACGAGAGGTGACCATGCCCCCTTCCGAGATGTCTCGAGGCTCCATCAGGCCGCGGCCATCTGCGCGATGCCGTCGTGCTGCGGCAGCGACCGCAGCGCTGGTGCTCGCCGCAACGTTCTGGTCAGCAGGAGGGGCGCAAGCTGCCGCAAATGACGCCGAGGCACGAGCCATCTTCGAAAAATTCATCGCCGCGCAGAATGCGCATGACGCGGACGATGTGAAGGTGATGCTCTGGAATTCGCCCGGCACGCTGTTGTTTGCGAGAGGCATCGAGACGCGAGGCCGCGATGCGGTCGCCACCCGCTTCAAGGCCTATTACGAGGGCACCTGGCACCTCGAACCCGACATGTCGAAATTCCACGTTGCGGTGATCTCGAACGAGGTGATGCAGATCCTCGTTCCAATCGTTTTCACACGCGGCCTTCCGGGCAAGCCGTCGCAACAAAATACGTTTCTGATCAGCCAGACCTACGTTCAGGATGCGACCGGCTGGCACGTCGCCTCCATCCTGCCGGTGGCGAACACGGAACTGAAGTGATGGCCGGGATGGGCCTCTGCAGGGGCAACCCGGATTGCGCTTCGCTCCATCCGGGCTACGGGCTGTCCAGCGAAACCGAGCAAGACGCGTCAGTCCGTCTCCGCTCTTCGAGCTACGCCGGACACGCTTCGCAATTAGATCGTGGCTTGCCGAGCCGTAGCTCGCGGCGGCAGCCCGCCTGCGCCCTTCGGGCTTCGGCGCGGCATCCTTCTCTCGCTTCGCGAGCGAAGGATGGTGGGCACGACAGGGATCGAACCTGTGACCCCTACCATGTCAAGGTTCGCCACGCCGGCGTATCCCCTTGATTTTGGTTCACATTCGCTCCAGCTCGTTACGTCCGGTGAAGCCTCGTTTCCGCAGGTTTTCGGCCGTTCCTGGAAGTTTCGTGGAAACGGCTGCGCTTCTCCGAAGGTGCCCGCATGAGCAGCGAGGCATCTGCGGCGCACCGGAAAGCGCTGTTCAACCGCCTGCCGCGGGAGCTCCGTGACGAGCTCATCACCCTTGGGCGGCGCGCCAGGAACCTGTTCGGCCGCATCCGTTTCCAGGCCGTTTTCGACCAAAACCTGCAGCTTCTCGAGCAGCTGGCTGCCAGCGGCGCAACCGCGGCCGATATCGGTGAGTTGCTCGCAGCCGCCGGGGTCACGCGGAAGGATGGCACCGCCCTCCCCGAAGGGACTGTCTCCAGCGCCCTGAGCCGTTCGCGCGAACGCACCGGCCGCATCACCGCCATCCCGGCAGGCCCCTGCATGCCCCTGCTGAGCCCTGCACCGGCCTGCAATGCCCTGCAGAGCGGAGAGGAAACCCGCTCGCTTGGCGGGCTGCCCCGACGCCCTTCCGTTCAACACGCGCCGGCTCCCGTGCCCGGCCTCAGCTCTGTTCGGACTGAACCGAACGGACCGGCAGGTTTCGTCCTGCCGGCACACGCGCGCCGCACTGCGGCACTTCTAGACCAGATAAGGAGCGAAAACGATGAAGGCAGCTAAAGCGACCAATTTTCCCGACCTCGTTGAGATAACGGCGGATGGCACGTCGATTGGCAAGACGGTTTTGGCCAACCGCCTCGCGCACCTCTATGGCGAGTTCGGACGGAAGGTCATCCGGGTCCAGATCGAGAGCAGCCGCCGCCGCGGCAGCGCCAGCGAGACGGGCGATATCGTCTTCATCAATCTGGAGGAGTTTGCATCCGCCGGAATCCGCAACGGAGGCCTGGTTGGCGTGCTTTCTCCGCTCTTTGAGTCGGTCATTCACGCCCGCAAAAGCGGCGCCGGCGTCGTCGTCGATTGGGCGGGCGGCACGGCGAGCCATCGCTTGGAGGTCTTGGCGGCCACCAACTTCGACGCCACGCTTGCCGCCTTGCAGTTGAAGGCGCTGTCGATCGTCATGACGACCAACTCCTCCGAGCACATGGCTCAGGCTGAGAAGCACCTCCACAGCCTTGAGAAGGTCGCCCCCAACTTGCCCCGCGCCCTGGGTCTCTCTGGCCGTGCGGGCCCATTCGACTGGCCGGTCGGCAGCGAGCAGCGCGGCCATTTCGACCGCTTGCTGGCCACGGCCGGGGAGATCCCGGTCTTGCGCATCCCGCTGGCCGCCGGTCGGGCCCTGCAGGTGTGCGCCGACGCAGGCCTCGACCCGACGCAGGCGCTGCTCATGAACTTCGATGAGCTCGCTGCGCGCCTGGGTGTCCACATCTTCTTGGCCACGGCCTGCGCCACTGAGATTGCGCTCTGGTGGCAGCGGGTTGGCGGCGAGTTGCGCAAGGTGCTGGAAGCGACCCGTGCGCCCGTCACCGCGTAGGCTCCAGGAGCGCGTGGCCTACTTGGTGCGCCTGCGGCGGCTCCTTGCCGTCCAGGCGGCCGCCTTCGTGCTCGGCTACTACCGCTGCCACCGCCGGATGCCGCCAGCTTACGTGCTGCGCCTCCTGCCTTCCGGGACCGCCCACCGGATCCGGCTCCGGGCCGAACTCGAACGGCTGCTCGGCCTCCGGGCTTTTTGCAGGTTTTTCCCGGGTCATGATCAGCCGGGCTATTGATCGTGGCCGGGGCACGCAAGACGTTGGATCGCAGGACGTTAGTTGATGAGGCAACTAATCAAGCCAGTGATATGGTAAATGGAGTAGAGTACTGATGATCGATCTCGACACCTGCAGCGACTATACGCTGCTCTCGACCGCAGACGTGGCGGAGGCCCTGAAAATCAGCGCGGGCGCGGTGCGCAAAGCCGCAAAAGAAGGACGGCTGCGCGCGATCGGCGGCTTCCGGGTCCTCTACTTTTCTGCGCGATCGGTGCGGGCCTTCGCGCGGGGCGAGACCGACGCGGCCTCCACGGCTAAGGCCGCCGAGCGGCCGATCGCCAACGGAAACGCCTGCGGCGAAGCCGAGATCGAAGCGCAGCCCCGCTAATGGCCTACATCACTCTCACGAAAATCGGCGAGTACGGCGTGTGCCAGGACAAGGGCACGCCGAACTTCTACGTGTCCGTCTATCTCCCCGGAAAGGGGAGCATGATTTACCGCTCGCTGCGGACGACGAACCTCGAGGACGCCTGCGTTCAGGTGCGGAGCTTGGTCGATCGTGGCGTGAAGGGCGATCCGGCAGAGGCACTGGTTCAGAGGCCCTTGCGCACGGTTGGCGAGGTCCTCGAATTCTACCGACCGACAGCTGAAGGACAGGCTTCTGCCGAGTTCGGCGGAATCGCTATCGACCGGATGACGCGCTTGATGGGCGGTCAGGCGCTGCAGAGCATGGTTAAGTCGGACTTCGATCGCTTCCGCGATGCGGCCTTGGACGAAGGTATCTCGCTTTCTGCGATCCACCGCACGCTCACCGTGCTGCGTAGCGCTTGTAACCTAGCGGCCAATGAGCGGCGACTGCCGCGCCATCACGTGCCCGCGGTGCCCTACTTCTACACGAAGAACCACGCCCGCAGCGCGCCGCCAAAGGGGCGCGTGATGACGACGCGTGAGATCGCTGCAGTTATCGATGCCCTCGACTTTCTCCATCTGCTGATCGCAGTCGTGTACCTCGTCAACACAGCGAGCCGGATCGGTGCCATCCTCGATGCAACGGCTGCGCAAATCAACCGGGTTCACGGCCTGATCCATCTCAACGCACATGACCGCGTGCAGACGGACAAGTGGCGCCCCACGCTCCCGATCACAGCCACTTTAGAGCCCTGGACACGTGAGCTGCCGCCCGGCTTCATCGTCAATTGGCGCGGCGAGCAGGTCGGAGAGATCGACACGGGCTTTGAGGCGGCCTGCCGTCGCGCAAAGCTGCCCGGCGGCGAAAACACGTACTCCATTCGGCATGCTCTCGGTCGCTACTTGCTCATGAAGGGCGTCGAGCCGCTCGAAATCTCGCTGTTTCTCGGTCACGTCCGCCCCCCCGATTCGATCGAGACCACGCTCGTCTACAGCCCGTTCAGCCCCGACTATCTGTTCAAGGCGAAGACGGCCGTCGAAGCGTTCGTGCGTGAGATCGATTCGTTCACGACGCGGCGCAAGATCCTTTCCCCGCCCTGGCTTTGAGGTATTTGCGATGACCACCCGGAAACTGGAAACTGAAGTTGCGTACCGCAAGCGTGCAAAGCAGGCCGCTGTAGCGGCCAGCAAGACGGCAGGACGGCCCCTGTCGACGACCGAACTCGCCCAAAGCCTGATCGCGCGCCGCCCGGAGTTGGCCCCGTCGAGCTTCCGGCAGAACCGCGCCGCCCTCAGCTTCATGATGAACGAGATCGCGTTGAATCAGCCCGACTTGGGGCCGGAAATGCGCGCTGCGATCGCGCTGCTCAAGGACGTTGAATCGGTCGACAGGCCCGACGGCGGCGCACCCCGCACCTCGGCGCAGAAGCAGAAGCGCCTGGATGGCGATTTGGATCGCATCTGCCACGCCGCCCTGGCAACCACGAGCCCCAATGCAGGCACCCTGGTTGATTGTCTGACGGTCGGATCACTCACCGGCGCGCGGCTCGCCGAGTGGCCGACCGCGAAATTCGGGCCATCCAGCGATCCCGACTTCGCATGGCAGTTGGTTTTGGTGAACGGTAAGCAGGGAAATGGACGGGCGCACGGCGAAACGCGCGTATTGAGATGGGAATGGCTGCCCGAGGAACTTGTGGCGCAGACGAAGGCCTGGATCTTCTCGGCCCGGGAAGCAGCGAGCAATGGATCGTATGAGACCCTCACCACGACCCTCGAATCGCTGATGCGGCGGGTCACGAAGGTGCTCTTCCCGACGCGAAAGCGCCGCCCCACCCTCTCGTCGGCGCGGCACGCCGCCACCGCGCGGTGGAAAAAGGTCTACGTGGTTTCCACTCAGACGGCGGAAGAAAAGGAACTCGGGCTTGCGAGGGTCGCGGCCCTGTTGGGACACGCGACTGATGAGACCGCGACCCGGCACTACGCCCGCGCAGGAGAGGCGGACGGCAGATTTCCGGTCCCGACGCCCGATCCAACCGAAGTCGCACGCGTGCGCAAGCGCTACTCGACACTGAGCAACAAGCGCGAGGGTCCGAAGCCCTGAGTAGTAGTTGGTCGTACCTGGTAGCAGGGGAAGGACACGCTGCCACATCCTCAAAAACCAACTTTGGAGTTCGAGTCGGAGGTGATTCATCTCACCGGGATTGACAAATGTGGCTCCCAGGGATGGAGGCTATGAAGCCCCGTTGCGCTCAAGCGGTCGACGGCATTCGCCCCTAACCGGCGCCTGGTTCGAGCTTCGCCGCCTCATGATTGACAACGACTTCCCGCACCACCAAGGCATGCAGCTTCTGGGCAAAATCTGGATCAAGGCCGCTCAGTGAGGCAAGGCTGCGCAACCGTCTCACCTGCGCTACTTCACGTTTGGGATCTCGAGATGCCAATCCATGCCTAGCCTTGAGCTCTCCGATCGCATGCGTACAGCGAAATCGCTCCGCCAGCAGATGCACCATCGCGGCATCCAGATTGTCAATGCTCTGGCGCAGCTTCGCCAGGTCGCCCGCAAAGCCATGTTGATCATCCATCATTGCGTTTCTCTTTCGTCCATACCCGGCAAAGCGGCCTCCACAGATCGGGGAGATCTCAAAGAAGCGAGATCGGGCGCCAATCTAAAGGACCGGCCCTGTTTGGCACTCTAGCCCGGAGCTATGGAATCGTCCGGATCGGAATTGGCCTTGATCGCGGTGTCCAACTTTCGGGCCATCTGCCGAAACCGTTTGGCAAGCCGAGCGAAGCGTTCGCGCTTGGCGGGATCACCGGCAAGTTTGCTGAGCAGCGTGCAATCCTCGGCGTCGGTCAAAAGCCTTTCCAGCTTGTCGGCGACGTCCACGGGATGCTCAGCCTGGACGGTTGGCCCGAAGACAGCGATGAGCCGATCCAGCAGCCACAGTTCGGCGCCGTTCTCATGCGGCAAGCACAGCGCGCGCTCTTTAGCTGCCTCATCGTCGGCGCATTCCAGATCAATCCGGCTAACTACATCGCCGGTGTCGTCCAAAAGGTATGCGCGATAGGTTGCCATGAAGGCGCGTCCCCAGCCCGAGGAACTTACCACTTTTTCCCGGCTCAAGGGGAACTTAAATTTGCGACGAAGCACGCAAGGACAGCATCCGCTCGAAGCATCACAACAACTTTTTTCTCAATTGCAACTGATCGTAAACCCTGCCGCAGCTAATAGTTGTAGGATGGACGATGATCTTGCCGAACCCTCTTTTATCGCGTGGCGTCGTAGCCTGCTGCGCCTTGCTGCTTGGATGGTGCGTGGAAACAGAATCGAGGAGCCGTCGCGTCCTGCTGGTGTAGCGAGGACGCCGGTGCCAGCCAGAAACGCAGTGCCTCCACGGCAAACGCTTCCGCCCCGCCCCTAAAGGAACTTGGAATATCAAGGGGTGTTGAATCTCTATGCCTAGAGAGATGGCAATAGCGCTCTGGTCACTTGCCGCGGCCTGCGTGGTGGCGTTCAGCGTGGCCGCAATGGTTTCGCCTCATTAATCGAACAAGAGGCGTCCGCGTCGGCGACCTCTTTCACATCATCCCCAATGTCGTCTCCTGCTTAGCCAACAAGGCTGAGCCAATTGTGATATCGGCTATCGGCGGGATAGGGGCCGTTCAAGGCTACCCCTAATAGCTTAGTGCCCGAGACACGCATGTCGGCTTGTGGCCCTTAGCCGGAGAACGAGATGCCTATCGTCACGTCAGGACGCAGGTTCAGGCTGATTTTGCCCGTTATAAGTCAACGAGGGTGTTAGCTGTCCCTGAGGGAACGAACAATGCGTACACTTTAGCACACTTTAATGCGGCGGCGGTTCGGCCGGGTAATCTCTCTCCATGAAACGAGAACTCCGACGCCTTGAACGCGCCGCCCGCGAGCAAGCGGCTCTGTCAGCGGAGGAGCGTGCTGCCAAGCCGCTGAGGAACTGAGCCATCCCGACGGACCCGGATCAAAGCGGATAGCGTCGAACCACTAGAAATCCCCCCGGGCTGAACTGGATGTAGTAAACTGCACCCAGCGCCTTGGAGGTTTTTCATGATGGAGCGTGCGCAGATCGAAGAGAATATTGCCATGACGGAGCGACATATTTCTCTTGGAGAAGCGCATATCGCTCGCCAGATCGAAATCATCGCCAAGTTTAAGCGGAAGGGCCATGAATCCTCGAAGCCAAGCGGCTCTTGGCTAACTTCGAGGCTTCTCAATCTCTCCATATCGAACATCGAGACAGGCTGCTGAAAGACCTCGCAAAGACCTACTGCTGATTGTCTGCTTCATACTTCCGTGCTGGCCCTGCCTTGCCAAGCAAGACGCGCGTAGGATCCGGTTCTGACTGAATACGGACTTCACTCTGCAGTGCTGAAGGCCAGTGAATGTCGTCTTGTGGCCCGTAGCGGACCTTTACGGCGATACCCGCTGAGGGTCGCTTCTGACCCGTTGCAGACATTCCGCGATCAGATACTCCGTGCAGGAAGCTATCCAGAAGGTGAGCTTTGGGAGCCTCCCTCTACGAACCAATCAACGTATTTAAGCCCATGGGGCCCGACATCGGGATAGTCGATGGGCCAGTCGAGTACTTGACCGTGGGCGGCGTCAGGTTGCCCATGCCTTTCACTACACGGATGACGGTCGTGCGCCTTTCGAATGGTGATCTGTTCCTGCACTCGCCGATCAAATTTGATCAGGCGCTAGCGAGCGAGCTGCAGCGGATGGGGACAATCCGACATCTGGTGTCACCCAACCAGTTTCACTACGCTCATATCGGGGAGTGGTCGAAAGCCTTTCCCCATGCGATCCCATGGGCTTCACCGCGAGTGCGCCAAAGAGCGCGCGCTCGGCATGTAGATGTCACGTTTGCGCGAGACCTCGGCTTCAATCCGCCAGAAGAATGGCAGCAAGACATCAACCAGACGCTATTTCCCGGTGGCTACTTCAAAGAGTTCATTTTCTTTCACAAGAAATCGAAGACGCTGGTTCTCACGGACACGATCATCAACATCGAGTTGGATAAGATGCCGGAGCCGTGGCGAATGGTGACAAAGCTCAGCGGCATGTACCATCCCCGCGGGCAAATATTTTTTGGTATGCGACTGCCGCTATTGTTACAGCGGCGAAGGGCTAAAGCAGCATTCGCAGAGATCCACTTTTGGCAACCGGAGCACATCGTGCTCAGCCATGGCCGGTGTTTCGAGTATCGTGGCAACGAAGTCATTGGCAGGATATTTGGAGAACCTGCGCCTTGAGAAGCCGATTCCGCCTTTGATGCTGTGGACGGCTCCTCCACGGGCACGAGAGTGCCAAGGATGGGGCGCCGTTTGAGGCTCCCACGATTCGGAGGAGCAGCCTATGCAATCA
>NZ_JACIHF010000023.1:0-85555 GCF_014198295.1 Bradyrhizobium sp. CIR18
ATCCGACCCCCTCCGTCTTCCGGGAGTCGTCTTCAGAATCCGTCTTGCCTTCCAATGCAATAGCTAGACAAAACCCATATGCGATTCCCCTGCCCGCGAGCGGGAGAGGGAGCGCACCTTCACTGCCGCGACGATTGATTGCCTCAGCGCCGCTCGCTCGCACCCATTTCCGCAGAACTCTTCGCTTCCTGCGCGAGCTCGGCCGACAGCGCGGCGGTCTGGGCTGGCGTGCCCCAACTCGGTTCCTCGCTGCCGTCACCCCAGGCGCGCGGGCGATAGAAGGTGTGGACGCCGGTCTTGTACATCTTCTTCATCTCGGCGACCCAGGACGGGCGCACCCAGTAGGCATGATAGTGCGTGGACTTGCCCACCTCGGGCAGCCAGATCTGGCCGTCGAGCATCGCCTTCGCGATCTTCTTGGCGCGCTCCCACATCTCGGGCTCGCGGATCACGTCGGCATTGTTGTCGCAGGCGAAGGTGAACTGGCAGGCGAGATGGCGGTGCTTGTTCTGATAGACTGCTCCGCACACGGTGTCGGGATATTTGCCGGAGAACACGCGGTTCATCACGACTTGCGCGACGGCCATCTGGCCGCGCACGGCCTCGCCGCGCGACTCGAAATAGACCGCTTCCGCAAGGCACTTCTCGGATTTGGCCCGCGACTTGTCGTCGAGCGCGAGACGCTCCGCCGGCGATCTGGCGCGCTGGTTGTCGGCGTTGACCTCGCCCTTCGGCGCGACGCTCTCGCCGCTCTCGATATCCTTGGCGATGTCCACTGTGGGCGGCGATAGCGAGGCCGTCACCTTCATGTCGGGATCTGGCATCACGATCAGCGGCTCGGCGCCGGGTTGCCAGCTCTCGATGCTTTCGAGATTGCCGCCGAGCGAGGAACTGCCAAAGAAGAGATTGGAGGTCTTGACGCTGAAGGGATCCCGCACCGGCGTCGTCGGCGCAGTGGTCCGCTTCAGCGCCTCGAGCGGCTGCACCGCGAAAGCGCGCGCGGCGTCGCTGGCCCGCGGGGCATTAGTATATTGCGGCAGCGGTGGCGCGCGGAGCGCCTCCTGCAGCTCGGGATCGAGCGCGGCCGCGGATTCCGGCGACATCGCCTGCGGCAGCGCGGCAGTCTTGGCGCCGAACACCGAGCTGTTGGACGTCGCGGGATATTGCTGCGCCGGCGCCGCAGCGGGCGCTTCGGGGGTCTCGGTCGGGGTCACGGTTGCGAGGCGATCACCCTTCATGGAGCGATCGACCTTGGGAAAGTCGGAAGCCTGGTAGCGCGGCGCAGCCTGCAGCGCCGGATTGCGGCCGATCGCGCCGGTGACGTCGCGGCCATCGAGGCTCGCCAGGCGAACCATCGCGCTCTGCGGAACCGAGGTGCCGATGGGGCGGGAAAAGCTGTAGGTGGCGAGCTGGATCGAGGACGCCGCGGAGAACACCTGCTTCTGCCAACGCTCGGCGACGCCGGGTTGGCGCGCCAGCAGAGAGGCAATATCCTGATAGCCGGTCTCTCTCGGCATCAATGCGAAGATGCAGAGACCGATGCCGAAGGACGCGAACCGCGCGCCCTTCGGATGGTTACGCAACACAGACATCGATACGCTCACGCTACGCTTACGCCAGAAAAATCGAAACGCAGTACATCCGTGCAATTCGATCTTTATCGTAAGTATCCAATTTAGGTTGCCGGGGCGTTAATCGGCGTTGCGCGTACAGCACACTCAAGCGATTGCAGGTGTTTTCACGGGGTGATCGCGCACGGTGGTAAATGCGTCGTCACGCGAAGCGGTAAACAAGAGGTCAACGCGAATGGTGAAGGAACTCTTGCTGGCGCGTATCATTACGGGACGCGCGCGCGGTTCCTAGTTGTCCGAGCTTCCACCTCGTCATTGCGAGGAGCTCTTGCGACGATGCAATCCAGGCTGCCGCCGTGGAGAATTTTTGGGTTGCTTCGCAGCGCTCGCAACGACGGGTTGGCGAGAGCATCGCGAAAACAAAAAAGAGGCGGGGTTTTGGCCCCGCCTCTCTCATTCCAGCATTCTAGTTCTGCTTACGCCTGGCTGGCGATTGCCTTGCCGAGTGCGGCTTGCGCCGCTGCGAGCCGGGCGATCGGCACGCGGTAGGGCGAGCAGGAGACGTAGTCGAGGCCAATGTTGTGGCAGAAGGCGACGGAGGCGGGATCGCCGCCGTGCTCGCCGCAGATGCCGACCTTGAGCTTCGCCCGCGTCTTGCGGCCGCGCGCGACGCCGATCTTGACGAGCTCGCCGACGCCTTCCTGGTCCAGCGCGACGAAGGGATCGACCGACAGGATGCCCTTTGCGACATAGGGACCGAGGAAGCTCGCCGCGTCGTCGCGGCTGATGCCGTAGGTGGTCTGCGTCAGGTCGTTGGTGCCGAACGAGAAGAACTCCGCCGACTCTGCGATCTCGGCCGCGAGCAGACAGGCGCGCGGCAGCTCGATCATGGTGCCGACCTGATAGGTCAGCTTGGTGTTGGTGTCGCGCATCACCGCCTGCGCGGTCGCATCGATCCGCGCCTTGACGAGGTCGAGCTCCATCTTGGTCGCGATCAGCGGCACCATCACCTCGAGGCCGACGGCCTTGCCGGTGCGCTTCTCGGCTTCGACCGCCGCCTCGAAGATCGCACGCGCCTGCATCTCGGCGATCTCCGGATAGGCGATCGCGATGCGGCAGCCGCGGAAGCCGAGCATCGGATTGAACTCCGAGAGCTCGCGCGCGCGGTCAGCCAGGCGCCGCGGGTCGGTATTCATGGCGCGTGCCACTTCCTCGACCTCGGCGTGGGTGTGCGGCAGGAACTCGTGCAGCGGCGGATCGAGCAGACGGATCGTGACGGGCAGGCCCTTCATGATCTCGAACAGCTCGACGAAGTCGGCGCGCTGCATCGGCAGCAGTTTTGCCAACGCCGCGCGGCGGGACTGCTCGTCCTCGGAGAGGATCATCTCGCGCACCGTGCGGATGCGCGTCTCCTCGAAGAACATGTGCTCGGTGCGGCACAGGCCGATGCCTTCGGCGCCGAACTTGATCGCGGTGCGCGCGTCGTCGGGGGTGTCGCCGTTGACGCGGACGCCGATCTTGCGGACCTGGTCAGCCCAGGCCATCAGCGTGCCGAACTCACCGGACAGCTCCGGCTCGATCATCGGCATGCGGCCAGCCAGCACCTGGCCGAGCGAGCCGTCGATGGTGATGACATCGCCGGTCTTGAAGGTGCGCGAACCGATGCTCATGGTGCCGCGGCCGTAATCGACGCGGATGGTGCCGCAGCCGGAGACGCAGGGCTTACCCATGCCGCGCGCGACCACCGCCGCGTGCGAGGTCATGCCGCCGCGCGTGGTCAAAATGCCTTCGGCGGCGTGCATGCCGTGGATGTCTTCCGGGCTGGTCTCGATGCGGACCAGAATCACCTTGCGCCCGTCGCCCTGAAGCTTGGCCGCTTCATCCGAGGAGAACACGATCTCGCCCGAGGCCGCACCCGGGGATGCCGGCAGGCCGGTCGCGATCACGTCGCGCTTGGCGTTGGGATCGATGGTCGGATGCAGCAGCTGATCGAGCGAAGCCGGATCGATGCGGGTCACCGCTTCCTTCTTCGAGATCAGGCCTTCATTGGCGAGCTCGACCGCGATGCGCAGCGCTGCCTTGGCGGTGCGCTTGCCGCCGCGGGTCTGCAGCATCCAGAGCTTGCCGCGTTCGACGGTGAACTCCATGTCCTGCATGTCGCGGTAGTGCTTCTCGAGCTGCGTGTAGATCCGCGTCAGCTCCTTGAAGGCCTCCGGCATCGCCGCTTCCATCGACGCCTTGTCGGAGCCCGATTCCTGGCGCGCCTCCTCGGTGATGTCCTGCGGCGTGCGGATGCCCGCCACCACGTCCTCGCCTTGCGCGTTGATCAGGAACTCGCCGTAGAGCTTGCTCTCGCCGGTCGAGGGGTTGCGGGTGAACGCAACGCCGGTCGCCGAGGTCTCGCCCATGTTGCCGAACACCATGGCCTGCACGTTGACCGCGGTGCCCCAGGATTCCGGAATGTCGTGCAGCTTGCGGTAGGTCACCGCGCGCGCGTTCATCCAGGATGAGAACACGGCGCCGATCGCGCCCCAGAGCTGATCGTGCGGGTCTTGCGGGAAGTCCTTGCCGGTCTCGCGTGCGACGGCGTCCTTGTACTTGCCGACCAGCTCGACCCAATCCTCGGCGGCGAGGTCGGTATCGAGGGTGTAGCCCTGGCCGTCCTTGAAGGTGTCGAGGATTTCCTCGAAGTGATGGTGCTCGAAGCCGAGCACCACGTCCGAATACATGGTGATGAAACGGCGATAGCTGTCATAGGCGAAGCGGCGGTCGCCCGACAATTCCGACAGCGCTTCCACGGTCTGGTCGTTGAGGCCGAGATTGAGCACGGTATCCATCATGCCCGGCATCGAGGCGCGCGCGCCGGAGCGCACGGAGACGAGCAGCGGGTTCTTGGCATCGCCGAAGATCTTGCCGGTCAACTTGCCGACATAGTCGAGCGCCTTCTCAACCTGCGACTGCAACTCCTTCGGATAGGATTTGTCGTGCGCGTAGAAGTAGGTGCAGACCGAGGTCGGGATGGTGAAGCCCGGAGGCACCGGCAGGCCGAGATTGGCCATCTCGGCGAGGTTCGCACCTTTGCCGCCGAGCAGGTCGCGCATCTCCGTGCGGCCTTCGGCCTTGCCGTCACCGAACGTGTACACCCATTTGCCGGCCTTGCCCGCGGCTGGCGCGGCCTTGGCCGGTACAGTCTTCTTCGGTGCAGGCTTCGCGGCGACCTTCGGCAGAGCCGCCTTGGTCACAGCCTTCGCCGCCGGCTTGACAGCAGCCTTTGCGGCCGTTTTGGCGACCGGCTTTGCGGCAGCTTTGGCGACCGGCTTGGGCGCGCTCTTGGCAAGCGTCTTGCGGGCTGCCGGCGCGGCTTTCGCCTTGGCGGAAGACTTTGATTTCGCTGGAGTTTTATTGGGCTTCGAGGCGGCTTTGGCCATAGCTTGCACACAACCTGCGAGAGGAATGGGAATTCGCGGGCCTTACACCATTTTGGGCGGGCCCGCGCAAGTCGGACAGTTCCGGAAAATGAACGCCTAGAAGCGGAGCCATTTCAGGAGCCCGAGCCCGATCGCACCGTTCACAATGAGGAAGATCGCGACGATCAGGTTGAGGAGTCGCGGCATGATCAGGATGAGCACGCCCGCAATCAACGACAGGATCGGCGAAATGTGGGCGACGGTGATGTGCATGAATTATCTTTCTGTGGAGGTGGGGCGAATCGCGGGCGGATCATAGCCCTCCCGGTTCCGCGAGTAGAGACGCGCGAGGCGCGATGCGAGTTCCGGCACCCACGAAAACTGCCTGAAATTGCCGCGAATGCGGCAGGCCTTTTCCCGGAACATTGCGAAGGGTGCATGCATTGGCCAACCGGTCGCGCCAATGACGCGTCCGAAATAAAATCACGTCGAAGGAGTTGTCCATGCGGAACAGGATTCTCGCTCTTGCAGCGCTCGCGGCCGCGATCGGCTCGCCCGTTGCGGCGCAGGCGCAAAGCGGTGTCACCGTCGGACGCGCGCCCGCCGTGGTCGACAGCGCTCCGACCATTGCGGCCGACCAGCGGCCCGCCTTCCGCGACTATGTCGTCGAGCAACGTGTGCCAGCCTTCCGCATTCCGGATCGCATCGTGGTCGGCGCCACCCTACCCGAAAGCGGCGTCACTTATTATGACGTGCCGCAACGCTTCGGTGCCACCACCTATCGCTACACCGTCGTGAACGGCGAAACCGTGCTGGTCGAGCCGCGCTCGCGCCGCATCGTCGAGGTGCTGGACTGACATCGACTGGCTGACATCGACTAGATGTCCGGCGCGTCACATCAGGCTGGCGCGAGCAGTGTTAAATCGGACATCAGGCCCCGCCCGGTCTTCCCCCCGCCGGGCGGGGCTTTTTCTGTACGAATCCCGCTCTCATGTCCCGGACAAGGCGCAACGCGCAAGCGCTGCGACGCAGAGCCGGGACCAGAAGCTACGCGTACGCGGCCGGCATGGGCCCCGGCTCTGCAGCGCATTACGCCGCGAAGACGCGGCGCGCTGCGCTGCGCCCGGGGCACGAGAGCCGCAATAGCTGCGGCCTCAATCCTGGATCTTCGAGAAATCCGCCACCGCACGCGTGGCGCTGCGGATCTCGTTCAGCAGCTTGAGGCGGTTCTCGCGCACCTTCGCATCGTCGTCGTTGACGCGAACCTTGTCGAAGAACGCATCGACCGGCGGACGCAGCTTTGCCATCGCGCTCATCGCGGCGGCAAAATCCTCCTTGGCAACGGCGGCGCTGGCCTCCGCCTGCACTTCGCCGATCGCCTTTGCCAGCGCCTTCTCCTCGGCCAGACCATAAAGCGCAGCATCGGGCGCACCGTCGAAGCTGCGCTTGTCCTTCTTCTCCTCGATCGAGAGGATGTTGCTGGCGCGCTTGGTGCCGGCGAGCAGGTTCTTGCCGTCGTCGGTGTCGAGGAATTTGCCGAGCGCCTCGACCCGGCGGACGATCATCAGCAGATCATCCTGGCCGCCGAGCGCGAACACGGCGTCGACAAGATCATGCCGCGCGCCCTGCTCGCGGAGCTGGACCTTGAGGCGGTCGGCGAAGAAGGCGAGCAGATCGCTCGGAAGCCTCGTGGCATCGGCAGGCTTCACCAACAAGCCAGCAAGTGCGGAAGCCGCAACCTTCGTGAGCGAGAGCCGCAGGCCGTTTTCGGCGATCAGCCTGATCACGCCCAGCGCTGCACGACGCAGCGCATACGGGTCCTTGCTCCCCGTCGGCTTCTCGTCGATGGCCCAGAATCCAACAAGCGTATCAATCTTGTCCGCCAACGCCACCGCAACACTCACCGGATCGGTCGGCACGCGATCTGCAGGCCCTTGCGGCTTGTAGTGCTCCTCGCACGCCGCGGCGACGGAGGCATCCTCGCCCTGCGCCAGCGCGTAGTACTTGCCCATCAGGCCCTGCACTTCAGGGAATTCGCCGACGACTTCGGTCAGCAGATCCGCCTTGGCCAGATGCGCGGCGCGCGTCGCCTTGGCCACGTCGGCACCGACCAGCGGCGCGATCTCGATGGCAAGACGCTCGATACGCTTGATGCGCGCGGCCTGGGTGCCGAGTTTCTCATGGAACACGATCTGCTCGAACTTCGGCAGCCGATCCTCGAGTTTCGTCTTCAGGTCGGTCTCGTAGAAGAACTTCGCATCGCTCAGGCGCGGGCGGATCACGCGCTCGTTGCCTGATACGATGACCTTGCCGCCGTCGGTCGCTTCGATGTTGGCGGTGAGGACGAACTTGTTGGTCAGCTTCCCGGTCTTGGGATCCTTGACCACAAAGCACTTCTGGTTGTTGCGGATGGTGGCGCGGATCACCTCGTCCGGGATGGCGAGATATTCCGCTTCGAACGATCCCATCATGACAACGGGCCATTCGACGAGGCCCGAGACCTCGTCGAGCAGCACCTGATCCTCAACCAGCTCGAAGCCCTGCGCGAAGGTCAGCTCCTTGGCGTCGGCGAAGATGATGTCCTTGCGCGCCTGCGGATCGAGGATGACCTTTGCGGCTTTCAACTTCGCTTCGTAGTCTTCAAAACGGCGCACGGAAATCGCGTCCGGTGCCATGAAGCGATGGCCGTAGGTGGTCTGGCCGGTCTCGATGCCGTCGACCTCGAACTTCACGACATCAGGCTCTTCGGTCTCGAGCCCGAACGTCGCGGTGATCGCGTGCAGCGGGCGCACCCAGCTCAGCGATCCCGGCTTGCCCGATCGCGCGCCCCAGCGCATCGATTTCGGCCAGGGGAAGGTGCGGATGATGACGGGCAGGATTTCCGCGAGCACGTCGATCGCGTCGCGGCCGGGCTTCTCGATCAATCCGATGTAGAAATCACCCTTGGGGTCGCGCTGGATTTTTGCTTCATCCAGCGACTTCAATCCCGTCGCCTTCAGAAAACCCTGCACAGCCGCGTCGGGCGCGCCGACTTTGGGCCCGCGGCGTTCGGTCTTGAGATCAGGCTGGCGCGCGGGGATTCCGTGCACGGTGAGCGCAAGGCGGCGCGGCGTCGCGAACGCCTTGGCGCCCTCATAAACCAGGCCTTCGGCAACGAGCTTGTCGGTGACCAGACGGCGCAGATCGTCGGCCGCCTTAGCCTGCATGCGCGCGGGAATCTCTTCCGAGAACAGTTCAAGCAAAAGTTCGGGCATCAGGCCGCTCCGCCCGCTTCAGTATGGATCCAGGCCTCGCCGCAGGCCTTGGCCAGCTCACGCACGCGAAGAATGTAGCTCTGCCGCTCCGTCACGGAGATCACGCCGCGCGCATCCAGGAGGTTGAAGACGTGACTGGCCTTGATGCACTGGTCATAGGCCGGCAGTGCCATCAGATGCGCCTCGCGCTTGTCGTCCTTCCAGCCGGCGTCGAGATATTTCCGGCAGGCCGCTTCCGCCATCTTGAACTGCTCGAACAGCATCGCAGTGTCGGCAACTTCGAAGTTGTGCTTCGAATATTCCCGCTCGGCCTGCAGAAAGACGTCGCCATAGGTAACCTTGGCATCGCCCTCGCGGCCGTTGAAGTTGATGTCGTAGACGCGGTCGACGCCCTGCACATACATCGCAAGACGCTCGAGCCCGTAGGTGAGCTCGCCCGCGACCGGGGCGCACTCAAAACCTGCGACCTGCTGGAAGTAAGTGAACTGGCTGACTTCCATGCCGTCGCACCAGCACTCCCAGCCAAGGCCCCAGGCGCCCAGCGTCGGGCTCTCCCAATCGTCCTCGACGAAGCGGATGTCGTGCACGGCGGAATCGATGCCGATCGCGGCGAGCGACTTCAGGTACAGCTCCTGAAGGTTCGGCGGCGACGGCTTCATGATCACTTGGAACTGGTAATAGTGCTGCATCCGGTTCGGGTTCTCGCCGTAGCGGCCGTCCTTGGGCCGGCGCGAGGGCTGCACATAGGCGGCGTTCCAGGGCTTTGGCCCGAGCGCGCGCAGCGTGGTCGCCGGATGGAAGGTACCCGCGCCCATCTCCATGTCGTAGGGCTGCAGGATCACGCAGCCCTGCTCGGCCCAGAACCGCTGGAGCGCGAGGATGAAGCCCTGGAACGAGCGTTCCGGGCGCATATGGGCGGGCAATGAGGCGTCCATCGTCAGATCAGGCTCTCGCGGGGGGTTTTGAATCGCGCGGGACCGTATCGACGGCGGGGGTGGGAATCAAGGCAAACGGGGCGGATTCGGGCCAATCAGGCCTCATCCCGGGAGGTGCCGTAGGGTGGGCAAAGGCGCGCTTGCGCCGTGCCCACCATCTTTCCAGGATTGAGGTGCTGTCGTGGGCACGCTTCGCTTTGCCCACCCTACGGCACCTTACGTGTTGAGAGCGCTACCCCGGCCGGTAAGCTCCAGTCACGGGGTCACGTTTCAGCGTCTGGATGTTCCCCATATGGGCGGCCTCGGCGACACGCGACAGGCGCATCTCCTCCAGCTCCTGATTGATCCGGACAGCGGTCTTGTAGGCCCAGCGGACCACGGCAAGCCCACCCAGGACGCCCGCGAAAGCGACGAACGGCGGCATCTGTCGATCCTCGTCTAGTGCTCAGCCCCCACGCATATTGTTGCGCAGACAGGGCTGCGCCGCAATCGGCACGCCAAGAGGCCAAATGGCGCGGGAGGGCCGCGCCTAGAACCCGAATTTCGCCCAGATCGCCCGCGTCTCAAGCGCCGAGATCAGATCGTCCGGCAGGCCGGCCATTGATTCCATGGCCGAAAGCTGCCCCGCGCCGGGCGATTTGCGGCCCAGAAGACCGGAGAGCAGCCCGGTCGGCTGCGCGATCACGGGGGTGAGAACCTTCTCGCCGTAGCGGGCACGAAGAGTTGAGCGGAGATCGCCGATGCTGTCGGCGAGCCCCAGAGCGATCGAACTCTCGCCGGCCCAGTATTCGCCCGTGAACAGGGCGTCGTCCGCGCCCTTGAGGCGCGCGCCGCGGCTCTCCTTCACCAGGGAAATGAAGATCTGATGGATCTCGCGCTGGAGCGCCTTCAGCTTGGCGACATCGTCGGGGTTCTCGGGGAGGAAAGGATCGAGCATCGCCTTGTGCGCGCCGGCCGTATAGAGGCGCCGCTCGATGCCGAGCCGCTTGATCGCCTCCTGGAAACCGAAGCTGCCGCCGACCACGCCGATCGAGCCGAGGATCGACGAGGGATCGCAGATGATCTCGTCGCCGGCGCAGGCGATCATGTAGCCGCCGGAGGCCGCAACGTCCTCGACGAACACCAGCACCGGCAGCTTCTTCTCCGCCGCGAGCTGCTTGATGCGCAGATAGATCTGGCGCGACTGCACCGGTGAGCCGCCGGGCGAGTTGATCACCAGCGCCACCGCCTTGGCGTGCCGATATGAGAACGCACGCTCCAGCACCCGCGCGACGCCTGCGAGCGTCATGCCCGGGCGCAGCGGCGTCACCGCGCCGATCACGCCGGACAGCCGCACCACTGGCACGACAGCCGTGCCCGGGCGGAAGCGCGCCGGCAGATATTGCATGAGCTTGTCGGCCAGGCCGGAACTCTCACGATCTTTCAATTGTTCGGCCATGCCGTTACCTCTGATTAACCATTTCTTATCACGCGACTGTCATTGGAAGTGCCTGGAACGTGTTTTGCAGATTTCCCGTCGGGAGGCTGCAATGGGGCAGCGGAGAACACCATGAAAATCTATCTGCTGATGCTGCTGGTCGGTGCGCTGTTCATGGCGATCCGCTTGACGTCCCCGCAAGAGCAGCAGTCGGAATCGCTTCCGCAGTAAGCCGTCACGGTTCCACCAGCGGCAAGGCCGCTCTCCCCTCCAGAATCTCCGTCACCTCTTTTTTGGACGCGCCCGACTCGTCGTTGAGCATGAGGCCCGGCAGCAATCGCGTCGGAGCCCGGCCGCCTTTGACCGCACGCACCAGCACGCGGATCGCAGGCCGCCCCGCCTCCCCGTGAACCGGCAGGATCGAAAGGCTGCCGAAGCCGCGTGACAGCGCCGCCAGGACATCGGCGATGCCATCTGCGCGCCAGATCAATGTCAGCACACCATTCGATCGGAGGATGCGCCGCGCTGCATGCACCCAGGCATGCAGGGTCTCCTCCGTCGCCACATGCGCGGTGTGACGCGCCTGGTCCGGCGAGCCGCGATGCCGGGCCGGATCGTTGAAGGGCGGATTCATCAGCACCGCGTCGACGCTGTCGGGCGACAGCCCGTTTGCCGCAAAGGCCTGGGCGTCGGCGGTGACATCGAGCACGATGGTCTCGGCGGCAAGCGCATTCGCGGCTGCATTGGCGCGCGCGAGCTCGGCCAGCTCCGGATCGATCTCGACCAGGCTCAGCCCGATACCAGCGACGCGCCGGGCCAGCGCCAGCCCGGCCGTGCCGATCCCGGCGCCGAAATCGACCACGCGGTCCCCGGGACGGGCCTCCGTCGCCGCCGCAAGCAGAATGGCGTCGTGCCCGGCTCTGTGGCCACTCCGCTTCTGCCTCAGGCGCAACTGCCCGCCGAGAAAAGCGTCCTCGGTAATATCTGCGGCCTCACTCATCGCCGCGCAGTTCGTGGCTGAGGCCGGCCTCGGTGAGGAGCTCCCTCGCCTCCTGGGCGTCGTCCTCATGAACCAGGATCCGCCGCGGCAAAATGCCGAGCGAGCCCTCGATGATGCTCATGTTCTGGTCCAGCACCAGGTGATGGATGTTGGCGCCGTCGAGCAGCGCGCCGATCGCCGACACCAGCACCATATCGTTGGTCCGAACCAGTTCACGCAAAACGCAGTTTCCTTGCCTGAAAGGGGGCTAAAGCCGCAAATGTCAATGGTTCCGCGGGCCTTGCCGCATCCGCCGCCAGTTTCTATTGTCTTTCCGTCAGAATAGCCCCTCCGGGGCAAATATTGGAGACCGGCGTGGCCGTCATCGTACCTTTCGAAACTCCCGGCGCGTCGATCGAAGAGCTGGTTGCCCTTGTCGCCCCTGACATGGAGCGCGTCAACGCCACGATCCTGTCGCGGACCGGTTCGGACGTGACCATGATCCCGGAGGTCGCCAACCATCTGATCTCCTCCGGCGGCAAGCGGCTGCGGCCGATGCTGACGCTCGCCATGGCCAACCTCGCCGGCTACACCGGCGACGGCCATATCAAGCTCGCCGCCTCGGTCGAGTTCATGCATACCGCCACGCTGCTGCACGACGACGTCGTCGACGAGAGCGAGATGCGCCGCGGCAAACTGTCGGCCCGCATGCTCTGGGGCAACGAGGCGAGCGTGCTGGTCGGCGACTTCCTGCTCGGCCAGGCCTTCCGCATGATGGTCGAGGTCGGCTCGCTCCGCGCGCTCGACATCCTCTCTGCGGCCGCCGCCACCATCGCCGAGGGCGAGGTGATGCAGCTGGCCGCCGCCAAGAACACAGCGACCACCGAGGACGAATATCTCGCCGTGATCCGCGGCAAGACCGCCGAGCTGTTCGCCGCCGCCTGCGAGGTCGGCCCCGTCATCGCCAACCGTCCCAAGGCCGAGCAGACCGCCTGCCGCTCGGTCGGCATGAATCTCGGCATCGCCTTCCAACTCGTCGACGACGTGCTCGACTATGGCGGCAAGAGCGCAAAGCTCGGCAAGAACACCGGCGATGATTTCCGCGAGGGCAAGATCACCCTGCCCGTCGTGCTCGCCTTCCGCCGCGGCAACGACACCGAGCGCGCCTTCTGGATCCGCGCGCTGGAGCGCGGCGAGATCGGCGACAGCGATCTCGATCACGCCATCGGGCTGATGAACAAGCACCGCGCGCTGGAAGATACGCTCAGCCGCGCCCAGCACTACGGCGCCATGGCCGTGGACGCGCTGGCGCTGTTCCCGTCCTCCCCGATGAAGAGCGCGCTGGAGCAGGTGGTGGCGTTCTGTCTGGCGCGGTCGCATTAGGCTTTTTGAGTTTCGGCGCACCGCTAGCGAAACACTCGGTGTCGTCCCGGCGAACGCCGGGACCCACCGCGTGATCTATCGACACAGTGTCGGTGCGAGTACCCATAATAACCAATCTTCGCCAAACCACTCCCTGTGGTTATGGGTCCCGGCGTTCGCCGGGACGACACCGGTGAGATAGGTCCCAGCTGCATCAACACCTTCATTGCGAGCGCAGCGAAACAATCCAGAATCCCTCCGCGGGGAGAGAGCTTGGATTGCTTCGCTGCGCTCGCAATGACGGAGCATGGCGCGAAGCCGGCATTCGCCAATTCGCATTTCAAATTACAGTGACAGATTTTTGCGGATGTGCGGCCCGCCTCCGTCAGCGCTCATGTGGTCCATCCCGGTCACTTGCTTTTTGCAAGTGACTCTCCTACTTTCCCGCCATGCAGCCCAAATCCCCCTCGATCCTGGAATGCCCGGTCGGCCGTGCCGTGGAGACGGTCGGTGAATGGTGGAGCATCCTGATCCTGCGAGATGCGTTTCAGGGTGCGACGAAATTCGACGAGTTCTCGCAAAGCCTCGGCATTGCGCCGAACATCCTGTCGCGGCGGCTTGCCCATCTCACCGCATCAGGCATGTTCGTGCGCCGCCGTTATCAGGAGCGGCCGCCGCGTTACGAATACGTTCTGACTGACAAGGCGCGGGATTTCTTTCCGGTGATCGCTACGCTGCTCGCCTTCGGCAACAAGCATCTCGCGCCCAAAGGCGAATCCATCCTGCTGGCGAACCGGAGCGACGCTCGCCCGTTCAATCCGGTCGTGGTCGACGCTGCCGACATGCAGCCGATCACGCTCGCCAATACGATCGTCGTCGCCGGTCCCCGCGCAAGCCGCGGCATGCGCAAGCGGATCGCTTCACTCAAGGCCATGAACCCGGCCGTCGCGCCGGCTGGAGAGTAATATGCGTCGGATCGTCGTGACGGGAATGGGCGCGGTATCGCCGCTCGGCTGCGGTGTCGAAACCTCATGGCGCCGGCTGCTCGCCGGCCACAGCGGACTGCGCCCTCTGCCCGAATGGGCGCAGGCGCTGCCGGCGCGCATTGCCGGACTCGTGCCCGACAAGGCCGACGATGCCGAGGGCGGCTTCGATCCCGCGCAGGCCGCCGCGCCAAAAGACCAGCGCAAGATGGATCGCTTCATCCTGTTCGCGCTGCTCGCGGCCGCCGAGGCGATCGCGCAGGCGAAATGGACGCCGCAGGACGCTGCCGCGCTGGAGCGCACCGCGACGATCATCGCCTCCGGCGTCGGCGGTTTCCCTGCGATGGCGGAGGCGGTGCGCATCACCGAGCAGCGCGGCGTGCGCCGGCTGTCGCCGTTCACGATCCCCTCCTTCCTGGCCAATCTCGCCGCCGGCCACGTCTCGATCAAATACGGCTACAAGGGCGCGCTGGGCACACCGGTCACCGCGTGCGCCGCCGGCGTGCAGGCGATCGGCGATGCCGCGCGCATGATTCAGTCAGGCGAAGTCGACATCGCGATCTGCGGCGGCGCGGAGGCCTGCATCGACATCGTCAGCCTCGGCGGTTTTGCGGCGGCACGCGCGTTGTCGAGCGGGTCCAACGAGGAGCCGGCGCGGGCCTCGCGCCCGTTCGATCGCGACCGCGACGGCTTTGTCATGGGCGAAGGCGCCGGCATTCTTGTGATCGAGGAACTGGAACATGCGCTCGCGCGCGGCGCCACGCCGATCGCAGAAGTGATCGGATACGGCACGACGGCGGACGCCTACCACATGACATCAGGTCCGCCCGACGGCGATGGCGCCCGCCGCGCCATGGAGATTGCGCTCCGGCAGGCGAGCCTTGCGCCGGCGGATCTGCAGCACCTCAACGCCCACGCGACATCGACGCCCGCCGGCGATGAGAGCGAGCTTGGCGCGATCGCGGCGCTGTTCGGCCGCAACCGCGGCATCGCCGTCAGCGCGACCAAATCGGCCACCGGCCATCTGCTCGGCGCCGCCGGCGGCCTCGAGGCGATCTTCACCGTGCTCGCTTTGCGCGACCAAATCGCGCCGCCGACGCTCAATCTCGAAACCCCCGATGCGGGCGCTGAAGGCATCGACATCGTCGCCGGCGCCGCGCGGCCGATGCCGATGCAACACGCGATCTCCAATGGCTTCGGCTTCGGCGGGGTCAATGCCAGCGTGATCTTCCGCCGCACGGGCTAAACGAGAGCCCCCCGCGCCCAGAAGACTTGCAATCGCAGCCCGCTCCGTTACCAAAACAGGATGATCGAAACGAATTTCTGGCTGTTCCTGGCCGCAGCCTGTCTCATTGCCGCCGCTCCCGGCCCCGGCATCTTCTACGTCGCGGCACGGACCTTGTCGGAGGGACGCGCCAGCGGCTTCGCATCGACCGCGGGCACGGCGCTGGGCGGGCTGGTGCATGTGGTGGCGGGCAGCCTCGGCATCTCCGCAATCATTCTCGCCAGCGCCGAATTGTTCGCCGCCGTCAAATTCGTCGGCGCGCTCTACCTGGTCTGGCTCGGCATCAAGACTTTCCGCAGCGCCGGCCGCACACTGTCGCTCGAGGGAGAAGCCTTCGGCGACAAGCGCGCGTTCCGCGACGGCGTGCTGGTCGAGGCGCTGAACCCGAAGACCGCCGCGTTTTTCCTCGCCTTCATTCCGCAATTCCTCGATCCCGCGGGATCGAGCCCCACGCTGCAATTCATCCTGCTCGGCGCGATCTCGGTGGCGTTGAACACCCTCGCCGACGTCGTCGTGGTGCTGATGGCCTCCGCGACACGTACGCAGCTGATTGGACGGCCGCATCTGATGCGGCGTCTCACGCAGGGCTCCGGCGTCTTCATTGCAGGCCTCGGCCTGTCGCTGGCACTGGTGCGGCGGCCGGCGAATGGATAGCGCTCCGATGCTCGCCCCGCAAAGCCGCTTCTACGAGTCTCATGGCCTGCGGCTGCATTACGCCGATTGGGGCAATGAGGGCGCGCCGCCTCTGATCCTGGTCCATGGCGGCCGCGATCACTGCCGGAGCTGGGACGTCATCGCCCGATCGCTGCAGCCGCATTTTCACGTGGTGGCGCCCGACCTGCGCGGCCATGGCGATTCCGACTGGACCCGCGGCGGCAGCTACGCGCTGACCGAATATGTCTACGATCTCACCCAGCTCATCCGCACCATCGCAGCGCCGGAGGTCACTCTCATCGGCCATTCGATGGGCGGCATGGTGAGCCTGATCTTTACAGGGTCGTTTCCCGAGCAGGTCTCGAAGCTGGTCGTGCTCGACGGCGTGACCATGCTGCCGGACTCGCCGAAGCCGCCGGCACATGAGCGCATCGGCAAATGGGTGACCCAGCTCGACAGGCTGCATGACCGCACGCCGCGCCGCTATGCGACCCTCGAAGACGCGGCCGCACAGATGGTGCTTCACAACAAGCGCCTGTCCCGTGACCTCGCGCTGCATCTCGCCACCCACGGCGCACGGCAGAACGAGGACGGCACCTATAGCTGGAAGTTCGATCCCTATCAGCGCGCTAGCGCGCCGCACCGGCTCTGGCCGGACGATCACGTCGCGCTGTGGTCGCGCATCGCCTGCCCGACGCTGCTGCTCAATGCCGGCGAAAGTTTTCTTGCCGGTGCCAGGGCCGCAGGCCTGGAGCGGTATTTCCAGAACGCGCGCATCGAGACCATCGGCGGGGCGGGACACTGGCTGCAGCATGACAAGCCGGAAGAGGTGCTGAGCGAGATCCGGCGGTTTCTTGGGCTCGGCGAGAGCAGCGGCTAGCTCGAGTGCCGTAGGGTGGGCAAAGCGAAGCGTGCCCACGCATCTGTCTCCGTATCGGAAAGATGGTGGGCACGGCGCAAAAGCGCCTTTGCCCACCCTACGGCACCGTCCCCGGAGAGAGACTCAGCTCAATGTCCCCGCATGCACCCACCAGCCGGGATGATCGCGCCGGATCTTTTCGGCCGCGGCATGGGTGTCGGCGGGCGAGCCGTAGATCGCAAAGCATGTCGCGCCCGAGCCGGACATGCGGGCGAGCTTGACGCCGGCGGAGCCACGCAAGGCCTCCAGCACGTTACCGATGACAGGCTCGATACGCAGCGCAGGCGCTTCGAGATCGTTGGCGACGGTTTCGAGAACATCGACCCAATCGGCGATCGACCCGCCCTCCTCCGGCCACGCCGGAGCTCCCAGAACCGAGGTGGCGCCGACCAGGAGCTCGCCGTTGCGCAGGCCCAGCTGCTGGAAAACATCCTTGGTGGCGACAGGCACGCGCGGATTGACCATCACGCAGGGCATGCTCGGCAGTGCGAGCGGCAGCAGCTGCTCGCCGACGCCGGTCATGTCGCAGGCGCGCGAGAGCAGGCACACCGGCACATCCGCGCCGGTCGCGAGCGCGACCTTCTGCAGGCGCGGATCGTCGAGCGACAGATTGTTGAGGCGCGCCAGGAGCCGCAGCGCCGCTGCCGCATCCGCCGATCCGCCACCGATGCCGGCGGCAACCGGCAGCACCTTGTCGAGCGCGAAGGCGCCGAGCTTCAGGTTCGGCACCGCGTCGGCCAGAAGCTTGGCCGCCTTGAAGACGAGATTGTCCGCGGTATCGCCGCAGGCTGCGGCAAGCGGTCCGGTGGTGGCGAGCTTCAGCTCGCCGCCCGGCTCCAACGTCAGCCGATCGGCGCAGTCGGCAAACGCGACCACACTTTCGAGATCATGATAGCCGTCGGCACGACGGCCCACGACACGAAGGCTGAGATTGACCTTCGCCCGTCCTTCTTCAATCAACGCCGGCATCGGCGACACGCCCCCAACTTCAGTTCCTTGTCGCGCATGATCTTGTCGGAGAACCGCTACACGCTTTGCGCTAGCGCGGCCCTTCGGGTCCGGATCATGCGCAAGCCTAGCCGCCCTTGCCGTCGTCCTTCTTCTTTTCCGCCTGCGCGGCCGAAGAGTTCGAATTGTCGTCAGCGAGGCCATTGGCGATCTTGGCCTCGATCTTCGGCAGCTCTTCCGGCTCGGGCTTGAGATCGCGCGCGTGCGACCACTGGAATTTGGCTTCCAGCGTGCGGCCGACCCGCCAATAGGCATCGCCGAGATGGTCGTTGATGGTGGGATCCTCGGGCTTGAGGTCGATCGCGCGCTCGAGGTTCTTCACCGCTTCCTCATAGTTGCCGATGCGGTAATAGGCCCAGCCGAGGGAGTCGACGATGTAGCCGTCGTCGGGACGCTGCTCGACGGCGCGCTTGATCATCTTCATGCCTTCGTCGAGGTTCACGCCCTGGTCGATCCAGGAATAGCCGAGATAGTTGAGAACATGCGGCTGGTCGGGCTGGAGCTCGAGCGCCTTCTTCATGTCGGCCTCGGCCTTGGCCCACTGCTTGGAGCGCTCCTCGCAGATACCACGATAATAGTACCAGACGCTGTTGGCCTTGTCGTTGCCGGGCGGCAGCACGTCGACGCCTAGCGAATAGGTCGCGCCGCAGTCGCCGAACCTCTTGCGGCCGCGCTCGATGTTGCCGAGCGCCATGATCGCTTCGAGGTCCTTGGCATCCTCCGACGTAACGCCCTTGAGGATCTTGATCGCCTCGTCGGTGCGGTCGGCGGAATCCAGATCGATGGCAAGCTGGATCTGCGCGTTGCGCTTGAGCGGCGAGGTCGACGGCACGCGCTCATAGACCTTGATCGCCATCTGCGGCCGCTTCACGGACTCGTAGAGATCGGCCAGCGAGAGCAGCGCCAGCGGATGGGTCGGCTGGAGGTAGAGCGAGAGCTGGAGATAGACCAGCGCCAGATCCTCGCCGCCGCGGCGGGTCAGCGTGGCGCCGATGCCGTAGAGCGCTTCGGCGGCGCCGGCCTGGGCGGAATCGACCAGCGGCGGCATTTTCTTGCCGGCCTTGGTCTCGCGCAGGCCTTCCTGGATCAGCGGATGGCGCGCGAGCTTCTTGTCGAAGGCCTGGTAGACGGTGGTCGCGGCGGCGGAATCCTTGTTGCGCGACAGCCAGCGCGCATAGGCCTCGGTCACGCGCAGCATGGAATCGTCGAGCTTGTAGGCGCGCTCGAAGCGGGTGCCGGCGTCTTTCTCCTTGCCGGAGAGCTCGAGGATCATGCCGGCGTGAAGGTCCTTGAACAGCGGGTACCATTCGGGACCTGCCAGCTTGTCGATGGTGGCGACACCGCCCTTGGCATCACCCGCGCCATAGGCAGCCCACCCCGACAGCAACGTGGCGACGAGGTCGGTGATCGGACCGCGGATCGACTGGTTGATGTTGGTCTGCGCGGCCGCGTACTTCTTCACCTTGAGATCATGCACGCCGACGACGAGACGCGCGACGCGGTTGGTCTTGTCGATGGTGAGGATGCGCTCGGCGAGCTTGACGGCTTCGTCGATGTCGCCGTCGGCGACCGACGAGATGAAGGCGCGGTCGAGCAGCTCGTTGTTCTTGGGATCGGTGCGCAGCGCCGAGCGGTAGAAGGCGGCGGCGGAGGCGGCGTCGCGCTCGACGCTGGCGTGGCGGGCAGCGAGATAGCTGCCGGCGGTGGTGAGCGACTTCAGATCGTTTCGGGTCGGAAACTGTGCCGCCGTGTCGGACGGATGATCCGGCGTCTGCGCCAGGACCCTGCCGGGGACGGTCGCGATCGCTGTGCCCATGAGGGCGATGGCGGCAACAGTCCAGCGGTTGAAACGATTTGAGAACATCAGGGCTCGCCTTGAGTTGGTAGTGCCTGGGTTTGCAGCAGAGGGCCGTATCGCATGCGAACGCGGCCGGTGGCATCGGGACCCGGAACCGTCCGGCGGACAATGCCGCTTTTGGCGCTTCGCCGCAAGGATTCGGGCCGGGCGATCCCCTCCGCACGCCTTAAATCGGCCAAGAGCGGTCCCAAGACGCTGCCAGTATGGCCTTATCGTGGCCGCGACCGGTGGCCGCAGCGGTGTCCTCACGCGAACGTGCGCCGGATCACCCTCGTGATCAGGTCCTTGTGCTCGGCCGGCTCTTACATCGCCTCATAGTTCGGACCGCCGCCGCCCTCGGGGGGAACCCAGGTGATGTTACCGTTGGGATCTTTCACGTCGCAGGTTTTGCAGTGAACGCAGTTCTGGGCGTTGATCTGGAAGCGCGGGCTCGTGCCTTCCTCGACCCATTCATAGACGCCGGCCGGGCAATAACGATTCGAGGGACCGGCGAACACGTCGTGCTCGGAGGTCTTCTGCAGGTTCATGTCGGTAACCTTGAGATGGACCGGCTGGTCCTCCTCATGGTTGGTGTTGGACAGGAACACCGAGGACAGCTTGTCGAAGGAGATCTTGCCGTCCGGCTTCGGGTAGTTCTTGGGCGCGTGGCTCTTGGCCGGATCGAGCGTGGCGCGATCGGGCTTGGCGTGCGCCTGGGTGCCGAACAGCGAAGCGCCGAACAGCGTGTTGCACCACATGTCGAAGCCGCCCAGCGCGACGCCGAGCACGGTGCCGAACTTCGACCACAGCGGCTTGACGTTGCGGACCAGGAACAGATCCTTGCCGACCGACGACGAGCGCCATGCATTCTCGTATTCGACGAGCTCGTCATTGGCGCGATCGGCGGCCAGCGCCGCCGCGACATGTTCAGCCGCGAGCATGCCGGTGCCCATCGCATTGTGCACGCCCTTGATGCGCGGCACGTTGACGAAGCCGGCCGCGCAGCCGATCAGCGCGCCGCCGGGGAAGCTGAGTTTCGGCACCGACTGGTAACCGCCCTCGGTAATGGCGCGCGCGCCATAGGCGAGACGCTTGCCGCCTTCAAAGGTGCCGCGGATCGAAGGATGGGTCTTGAAGCGCTGGAATTCGTCGAACGGCGATAGGTACGGATCGTCGTAGTTGAGATGCACGACAAAGCCGACGGCGACGAGGTTGTCGTCGTAATGATAGAGGAACGAGCCGCCGCCGGTCTTCAGGTCGAGCGGCCAGCCGAAGGAATGCTGGATCATGCCCTTCTGGTGCTTGGCGGGATCGATCTGCCAGACTTCCTTGAGGCCGATGCCGAACTTCGCCGGCTCGCTCTTGGCATCCAGCGCGAACTTGGCGATGAGCTGCTTGGTCAGGCTGCCGCGGGCGCCTTCGGCGAACAGCGTGTACTTGCCGAGCAACTCCATGCCACGAGTGAAGGAGTCCTTCGGCTTGCCGTCCCGGCCGATGCCCATGTCGCCGGTGGCAATGCCCTTGACGTTGCCGGCGTCGTCATAGAGCACCTCGGCCGCAGCAAAGCCCGGATAGATCTCGACGCCCAGCGCTTCAGCCTTGCGCGCCAGCCAGCGGCAGACATTGCCGAGCGAGCCGATGTAGCAGTGATGATTGTCCATCAGCGGCGGCATCATGAAGTTCGGCAGCTTGATCGCGCCGCCGCCCGTCATCCAGTAGAAGCGGTCGTCCTTCACCTGGGTCTTCAGCGGGCAGTCGGAATCCTCGCGCCAGTCCGGGATCAGCTTGTCGAGCCCTGCGGGGTCGATCACGGCGCCGGAGAGAATGTGCGCGCCGACCTCGGAGCCCTTCTCCACCACGACGACGTTGAGATCGGCATTGAGCTGCTTCAGCCGGATCGCGGCCGACAGGCCCGAGGGGCCGGCGCCGACGATGACGACGTCGAATTCCATGGATTCGCGCGGGGGAAGTTCTTCGGTGCTCATCTGATCTCAGCCCTTGAGACGGTCCTTGGTCATTTGCGCCCTCTTGTTTCCGATTTTTCCGGGTAGGACAACCTCGGAAATGCGTTTCGCCGGGGTGCAAGGGGGGTGCAAGGCGCCCTAAACGGGACCTCCCCGGTTCTGGTAGGCCAGAACCGGGGAGGTCCCATCTTTTTTGACGCGTTTTCTTCACGCGAACCGGGTGGCCACTTCGCTCGAAAACGCTATGCTATAATAGTCAGACTTTCCCATGATACCCGAACCCGCACCCACCGTCCGCGAGCTTCTCGCCTTCTATCTGGAGGCCGGTGTCGATTGCGCGCTCGCGGAGGAACCGATCGACCGCCTGGCGGAATTGGATGCGCCGCCGCCGGCCCCGCGCGTGGCGCCTCCGGTCGAGGCACCTCGTCCTGTCGCCGCCCCCGCGGCCATGCGCGGCGAGGCCGCACCGGCGCCGGACATCGCAATTGCCTCCGCACGCGAGGCCGCGCGCACTGCGCCGACGCTGGAAGCGCTGCGCGAGCTGATGCAGAGCTTCGAGGGCTGCGCGCTGAAACACACTGCGACGCGGCTGGTATTTGCCGACGGCAATCCGCAGGCGCGTATCATGTTCGTCGGCGAGGCGCCGGGCCGCGACGAGGACATCGAGGGGCTACCCTTCGTCGGGCGCAGCGGCAAGCTGCTCGATCTCATGATCGGCGCGATCGGGCTCAACCGCAGCACGGCCTACATCGCCAACGTGATTCCGTGGCGGCCGCCCGGCAACCGCACGCCGACGCCGCAGGAGACGCAGATCTGCCTGCCCTTCATCCAGCGCCAGATCGAGCTGGTGAATCCCGACGTGCTGGTAACGCTCGGCAATCCCTCGACGCAGACGCTGCTCGGAACGCGCGAAGGCATCATGCGCACCCGCGGGCGCTGGTTCGACTACGACGCCGGCGGGCGCACCATCCGCGCGCTTCCGACGTTCCATCCGGCCTATCTGCTCCGCTCGCCGTCCTACAAGCGCCTGGCCTGGCAGGATCTGCGCGCGATCGCCAAGGTGCTGGCGGGCTAGCGAGCTCTCGTGTCCCGGAACGGTGCGGCACGCAGCTCTCGTAGGATGGGCAAAGCGAAGCGTGCCCACCACCTATCGTGGGCACGGCGCGTTGCGCCTTTGACCACCCAACGATTTCAGCGTCCGTAACAACGCGTGCGGCTCACGTCCCCTTCGGCCGCACGATGGCCCAGCCGACGCGCAGGAGCTGCTGACGACCGGTCACCAGCCATTCGAAGGCGCGCGGCACCTCCGGGACGATGCCGGGAAAGCGCTTGAGGATGTCCGGCGGCGGCGTGCCGGCGGTATCCGAGGCGCGCCAGACCACGACGCCGCCGGTCTCGCTGAACTTGGCCTGGTTGATCCACGGTGTGCGCGCAGGGTCGGCATCGATGAAGAGATGCGGCCGGCCGGAATGCAGCGTGATCAGGCTCGCAAGCTGCGTCTCGCCGGCCACCGCACGCAGGCGATGGTTGGTGCGGCGGGCAAAGCTCTCGTCGAAGAAGTCCGAGATCGCGCGCGCCGGCATCGAGGTCGCGATCTCGTTCGTGCCGGTCCAGGGCAGCAGCAGGACGGCGAGCACGACGCCGACGGCCGGCGCCACGACGGCGGCGGCCCAGACCGTCCGCAGCATCCGCGCACGGCGCATCGCGATGAGATCGCCGGCTGCGACCACCACGGCAAGCCCGGACACAACCAGCACGACGCCGGCGCCGCCGACGACGGACTCGAGCCCGAGCAGGCCGGAGATCAGCACCGCGCCCAGCGCAGGCGCCAGCGCGAAGAAATAGACGAAGTTGCGCCCCAGCGGCTCGACCGGCGGCCGATAGATGATCGGCGGCTCCTCGCCCTTGCCGGCGAACAGGCCGGCGTTGAGGAAGGTCAGCGCCGGGATCGCGGCGGCCCCGAGCACAAGGCCGCCGAACAGCCAGGCCGCATGCAGGGCGCGGGCATTCAGCTCCGCAACTGGCGGCAAGGCCGGCATCACCAGCGTCTCGGCACGCATCAGCCAGACCGCATAGGGCAGCGCCAGCACCGCGACGACAACAAGCGCGAACAGCGGATCGAGCGCGCGCAGCGTCCGGCGGCCGCCGGCGGTCGAGACCGCGAAGACAACGAGCAGCAGCAGCAGGAAGATCGCCGCGGGCGTCGTCAGCAGCAGGAGACCGGCCTCGATCGACCAGGCGAACCAGGCATTGCCGCGGCGCTGGCCGATGATCTGCCAGGAGTGCAGCAGCAGCAGCGCCCACAGCGGCCGGGCCAGGACAAGCGGGCCGAAGTCGAGCGCCGACGAGGAGAAGGCGAGCACCGTCATGGTCAAGAGCACCGCGAGCACCGCCTGCTGCGAGCCGACCACGGCGCGGGAGAGATGATAGAGCGCAATGAACGTCGCGATCTCGCAGAGCTCGGCCAGCACATAGACGCCGAACATGTGGCCGCCGGCGGCGCGATAGGCGATGTCGGCGAGCCAGACCGGCAAGGGCGGACCGAGATCGGTGCCGACCTGGTATTCACGTCCGAAAGCCAGGAGCGTCGCGAGGCTGCCGGGCGGGCTGCGGTAGAACACCAGCGCCACGAACAGCCACATCGCGGCCTGCAGCAGCACGGCGATCCAGACGATCAGCCGCGGCCGGGCGCGAATGAGCTCGATGACCAGGGAGGTAAACCGCATGCAACGTCCGAAAGATGCAGCCAACCCGTCCAGCCGGCCCTATTCGCTCACAAACACTTTGATAAGGGGCGTCACGCGTCGTGGCAACGACGGTGTGCTCCCTCTCCCCGTTCTTACGGGGCGCGACGAGCTTCGCTCGCGCTGGGAGCGTCGGGGTGAGGGGCTGCGTCGGTAATCACTGTGACAGATGGACTCGCGGAGGCTGCCCCTCACCCGCATCCCATCTCGGATGGAAGCGGCCTCTCCCCGCACGCGGGAGAGGCGAAGAGGGCAGCGGAGAGAGCCGTTAGAGACCCGCCGACGCGTCGATCTCGACGCTGGCCTCCACCGGCACCTCGACCTCGGTCACCGTAAACAGATCCTGCACCGGCTCGACGGTCCACGGCATGTGCTTGGCACGCGCCGCCGCAACCGGGGCGAAGAAGCGGCGGTGATGGACCGAGGGCCCGAGACGGTTGAGCGCGTCGAGGTGCTCGGGGACGGCGTAGCCCTTGTGCTGCTCGAAGCCGTAGCCTGGGCAGTCCTGCGCCAGCGCGCACATCAGGCGGTCGCGCGTCACCTTGGCGATGATGGAGGCCGCCGCGATCGACAGCACGATGCCATCGCCGCCGATCACGGCTTCGCAATCGCAAGGAGTGTCGAGCCGGTCGCGGCCGTCGACGAAGACGTGCCTCGGCGCCTCCGGCAGTGCCACCACGGCGCGCTTCAGCGCCCACAATGAGGCGCGCAATATGTTGTCGCGGTCGATTCGCGAGGGCGAGGCGACGGCGACCGAGACCTGGGCGGTGGCGCAGATCTTGTCGAACAGTTTTTCGCGTTCCTCGGCGGTCAGGCGCTTGGAATCGTCAATGCCGCGCGGAATCCGGTCGGGGTCGAGAATCACGGCCGCGGCTACCACGGGGCCGGCGAGCGGTCCGCGGCCGGCTTCGTCGCAGCCGGCGACCGGCCAGACGCCGCGCTTGATCAGCGCGCGCTCGCGCCGGAAGCTCGGCGGTGCGACCGCGATGATGCCTTTCTTGCCTGCGGGAACGGTCGTTGTTTTGGTCGCAGGCGCTTTGCCGGCCTTGGCGGGCGCTGCCTTCTTCGCAGCGTCCTTCTTTGGCGCGTCTTTGGCCGGTGTCGTGGCGGATGTCTTGGCGGACTTGTCCCGAATCATGGCGGGGATCGTGCGCAAGCGGCCCGGCCGGCGCAACCGGGAACCCCGCGCAATTCCCGTTATTCAGGCCGCCCTATTCCGCCAGATGCACCCGCCGGTCCTCGCCGACCTCGATGCCGGGTGCGACCACGACCTCCCAGGGATGGCCGTCGGGATCGGCAAAATAACCGGAATAGCCGCCATAATGGGTCTCGTGCGCGGCCTTCACCAGCTTTGCCCCCTTGCCGAGGGCAAAGGCCAGCACCGCATCGACCTCCTCTCGGGTCCGACAGTTCCAGGCGATGGTGATGCCGCGGAAGGTCGATGGCCTCGGCCGGTCCGGCAACGTCGCGTCGGCCGAGAGCTGATCCCAGGGATACAGCGCGAGCACCGGGCCACCGGTATCGTAGAAAGCGACGGCCTCGCCGGTCGCCTTTAGCCGGCGCGCAAAACCGAGCGCGTCGTAAAAAGCGATGCTGGCACGGATATCGCTGACGCCAAGCGTGATGACAGTGAGCCGCGGCACCGGCGGGTGAAGTTCCTTGACCATGCGACGCCTCTTCCACTTCCCCGATCAGAACAGGCTGAGCTGATCGCCGTTCCGCTTCGGCCGCGCAAAGTGATCGGTCGTCAGCTTGGAGCGCCGTTTGTTGAGGCCGAGCCTGTCGCAGGCGATCTCGAAGCGGCGGCCGATGGTCCAGGCCATTGGTCCCGTGCCCTTCATCCGTTCGCCCCATTTCGCATCGTAGTCGCGGCCGCCGCGCATGTCGCGGATCAGCGTGAAGACGTGGCGATAGCGGTCGGGATAGTTCGCCATTAGCCATTCGCGGAAGAGATCGCGCACCTCCAGCGGCAGCCGCAGCAGCACATAGGAGGCTTCCTTGACGCCGGCATGGGCGGCAGCATCGAGGATGCGCTCGATCTCGGAATCGTTCAGCGCGGGGATCACGGGCGCAACCATCACCGTGGTGGGAATGCCGGCGTCCGAGAGCTGCTTCAGCGCCTCCAGCCGCTTCGGCGGCGTCGAGGCGCGCGGCTCCATGGTGCGCGCGAGCTTCGGATCGAGCGAGGTGACGGAGATCGCGACCTTGGCGAGGTTGCGCTTGGCCATCCGCGCGAGAATATCGATGTCGCGCACCACCAGCGCCGACTTGGTGACGATGCCGACGGGATGGCCGGCACCCTCGAGAACCTCGAGGATGCCGCGCATGATTTTGCGCTCGCGCTCGATCGGCTGATAGGGATCGGTGTTGGTGCCGATCGCGATCATCCGGGGCTCATAGCCAGTCGCGGCGAGCTCTTTCTCCAGCAGCGCCGGCGCCTCGGGCTTGACGAACAGCTTTGACTCGAAGTCGAGCCCGGGCGACAGGCCGAGATAGGCATGGGTCGGCCGCGCGAAGCAGTAGACGCAGCCATGCTCGCAGCCGCGATAGGGATTGATCGAGCGGTCGAAGCCGATATCGGGGGAATCGTTGCGGGTGATCACCTTGCGCGAGGTGTCGACCCCGACAATGGTCTTGAACGGCGGCAGCTCTTCCAGGCTCTGCCAGCCGTCGTCGAAGGCGACGCGCGCCTCGGCCTCATAGCGGCCGCTGGCATTCGACTGTGCCCCCCGCCCTCGCCTGCGTGCGCGGTCGATGGCGACGCCAAGCTCTGGAAAGTCAGAGTCCACACCCGCCGGCTCGGAGGGCGCCTTGACCGGCGGGTGTTTGAGAGCATGAGAGGATGCTGCTGGACTCATGAAGCCAAGATAGCACGCAAAAGGAACAAATCAAGAACACAAACAAAAAATGGGAAAACAACCCCATGCACAGTAGCCGCCCAAATTTCGGGCGCGGTCCTTTGACCTCACGCAACACACCCGTCGCAACGATTTCGTTTGATGCCGGCCAGGGATCAATCGTCGCGGAACAATGTTGGTGACGATCGCCGGGTGAAGGTCAGCAGGAACATGACAAATCAACAACAATCGGCCGCGGCAAGCAGCAACCTCGACCTCCTCGATCGCTACTGGCGCGCCGCGAACTACCTCTCCGTCGGGCAAATCTACCTGCTCGACAATCCGCTGCTGCGCGAGCCCTTGCAGGCCGAGCACATCAAGCCGCGTCTGCTCGGTCATTGGGGCACGACGCCCGGCCTGAACTTCATCTACGCCCATCTCAACCGCGTCATCCGCGCGCTGGATGTCAGCGTGCTCTATGTCTGCGGTCCCGGCCATGGCGGGCCGGGCATGGTCGCCAACACCTATCTGGAAGGCAGCTACAGCGAGATCTATCCCGACATCGCGCGCGACACGGACGGATTGCGCAAGCTGTTCAGGCAGTTCTCCTTTCCCGGCGGCATTCCGAGCCACGCGGCGCCGGAAACGCCGGGCTCGATCCACGAGGGCGGCGAGCTCGGCTACGCGCTGGTGCACGCCTACGGTGCGGCGCTGGACAATCCCGACTTGATCGTGGCTTGCGTGGTCGGTGACGGCGAAGCGGAAACCGGCCCGCTCGCGGCCTCCTGGCACTCTAACAAGTTCCTGAACCCCGCGCATGACGGCGCGGTGCTGCCGATCCTGCATCTGAACGGCTACAAGATCGCCAACCCGACCGTGCTCGGGCGGATGCGGGACAGCGAGATCCGCGATCTGTTCCGCGGGTTCGGCCACGAGCCGCTGTTCGTCGCGGGCGACGATCCCAAATTGATGCATCAGGCCATGGCGGATGCGCTCGACGTTGCGCTCGCCAGCATCCGCTCGATCCAGCAGCACGCCCGCGACGGCCGCAAGGCAGTCGAGCGGCCGCGCTGGCCGATGATCGTGCTGCGCAGCCCGAAAGGCTGGACCGGCCCGAAAGAGGTCGACGGCAAGAAGGTCGAGGGTTTTTGGCGCGCGCATCAGGTGCCGGTGGCGGGCTGTCGCGAGAACCCGGCGCACCTCAAAGTGCTCGAAAACTGGATGCGCAGCTACGAACCCGAAAAGCTGTTCGACCAGAGCGGCGCGCTCATTCCAGAACTTCAGGCGCTCGCGCCCGAAGGCATTCGCCGCATGGGCGCCAACCCGCATGCCAATGGCGGCCTGCTCAAGAAGGAGCTGAAGCTGCCAGACTTCCGCAGCTTCGCCATCGAGGTGCCGCAGCCCGGCGGCGTCGCAGCCGAAGCGACGCGCGAGCTCGGCAAATTCCTGCGCGATGTCATCCGCCTCAACGCGAAGGAGCGCAATTTCCGCATCATGGGCCCGGACGAGACCGCGTCAAACCGGCTGGACGCCGTGTTCGAGGAGACCGAGCGGGTCTGGATGGAGCCGATCGAGCCTTACGACGTGCACCTCGCGCAGGACGGCCGCGTCATGGAAGTCTTGAGCGAGCATCTCTGCCAAGGCTGGCTCGAGGGCTATCTGCTCACCGGACGCCACGGCTTCTTCTCCTGCTACGAGGCCTTCATCCACATCGTGGATTCCATGTTCAACCAGCACGCCAAATGGCTGAAGGTCACGCGCGATCTGCCATGGCGGCGCCCGATCGCCTCGCTCAATTATCTCCTGACCTCGCATGTCTGGCGGCAGGACCATAACGGCTTCAGCCATCAGGATCCCGGCTTCGTCGATCTCGTCGCCAACAAGAAGGCCGATATCGTTCGCATCTACTTCCCGCCGGATGCCAACGCGCTGCTGTGGATCGCCGACCATTGCCTGCGGACCTATAACCGCATCAACGTGATCGTTGCCGGCAAGCAGCCGGCGCCGCAATGGCTCTCGATGCAGGAAGCAGCCACGCATTGCGATGCCGGCATCGGCATCTGGACATGGGCCGGGACGGAGGATGCAGGCCGTGAGCCCGACGTGGTGATGGCCTGCGCCGGGGACGTGCCGACGCTGGAGACGCTCGCCGCTGTCGACCTCTTGCGCAAGGCGCTGCCGGACCTGAAGATCCGCGTCGTCAACGTCGTCGACCTCATGACGCTGCAACCCAGGGATCAGCATCCTCATGGGCTTTCGGACCGCGACTTCGACAGCCTGTTCACGACGGACAAGCCCGTCATCTTCGCCTATCACGGCTACCCCTATCTGATCCACCGCCTGACCTATAACCGCACCAACCATGCCGGCCTGCATGTGCGCGGCTTTGCCGAGGAAGGCACCACGACGACGCCCTTCGACATGGTCGTGCTCAACGAGCTCGACCGCTACCACCTCGCGATCGAGGCGATCGAACGCGTGCCCGGGCTGGCGGCTAGGGCCGCGCAGGCCAAGCAGCAATTCCGCGACAAGCTGATCGAGCATTCGCGTTATGTGCGCGAGCACGGCGAGGACATGCCTGATGTTCAGGGATGGGTCTGGCCCAACAGCTCCGGCGGCAACACCCCGACTGAGGCCGGCGATTAGCCATGCCGGACACGGTCCTCGTCCTCAACTCGGGATCGTCGAGCATCAAGTTCGGCCTGTTCGACATCTCTGCTGTTGAACCCAGCCTGCTCTGCAAGGGGCTGCTCGACGAGCACGAGGCAAAGCCCCGGCTGGTGGTGAAGAGCCCCGCCGGCGAAGACCTGTTCGAGACGCGGACAGAGGCGCCGGACGCCGATGGCGGCCATCTGTTCGCCGATGTGCTCGCCTTCATCGAGGACCGGTTCGGCGAACGTCATCTGCGCGCCGTCGGCCATCGCATCGTTCATGGCGGGCCGGACTATTCAGGTCCGGTCGCGCTGACCGACGACGTCGTCGCGAAGCTGGAGGCATTGACGCCGCTTGCGCCGCTGCACCAGCCGCGGTGCCTCGCGCCAATTCGCGCGCTCGCGGCGATCCGGCCAGCGCTGACGCAGATCGCGTGCTTCGACACGGCGTTCCATCATGGCCTGGCGCCGCCGGCGAGCCGCTTCGCCATTCCGAGGCGCTATGAGGAACGAGGCGTGCGACGCTACGGATTTCACGGCCTCTCCTTCGAATATGTCGCGCGCCGCCTCGCCGAGATTGCGCCGGAGCTCGTCGCCAAGCGCAGCGTCATCGCGCATCTCGGCAACGGCGCCAGCCTGTGCGCGTTACACCACGGACGCAGCGTCGACACCACCATGGGACTGACGCCGCTCGACGGCCTGGTGATGGGCACACGCTGCGGCACGATCGATCCCGGCGTGCTGCTCTATCTGCAACAGCACGAAAAGATGTCGATCGAGGATATCCAGCACCTGCTCTATCACCAGTCGGGCCTGGTAGGCGTCTCGGGCATCTCCGCGGACATGCGCACGCTGCTGGCGAGCGGCGAGATTGCCGCACGGGAGGCGGTCGATCTCTTCACCTTCCGCGCGGCGCAGCAGGTCGCGATGATGGCGACCACGCTTGGCGGCCTCGATTGCCTGGTCTTCACCGGCGGCATCGGCGAGCACGCCAAGGAGATCCGCAGCGCGATCGGCGAGCGGCTCGGCTGGCTCGGCGTGCGGATCGATGCGACGGCGAATGACGACGCGCACGAACGCATCAGCAGCAGCGATAGCGCCGTCGACGTCCTCGTCATCCCGACCGATGAAGAGTTGACGATCGCGCGCCATTGCGCTGCTCTGATCCGCGACCGCCACGCCACGTGACGTTTTTATGAATGATCTGCCGCAATGATGCCGCCGCGGTTTCGCGGCATAGAGACTGCATCAACCCTCGGGCGGACGGATCATGAAAACCCACATCATCGAAGAGCTCGGACAAGACGGCATCCTGTTGCCCGCGCTGGTGGCGGAAGGGCTCGCCGCCAACGACCGCATCAAGGTGCGGATGAGCGCATTGCAGGCGGCGGCCCAGCATGCGCAGGAGCCGGGCCGGCCCGCCAGCGACCTTGGCGTCGAAAGCCAGACTGCGGGCATCGCCCCCGCCGGGATCGCGACGCTGATCGGCGGCGCCCATCTGATCGGACAGGGCCGGCTCGCGGCCCCCGACCTTGCTAAACTGATGCAGGAGATTGCGGACGACGCAGCGACCATGATCCGCGCCGTCGGCGCCGGCGCAGCGAGCGACGGCGAGAGAGCGCAGGCGCGGTTCGACGCCATCCGCGCAGCCGGCCTCCTCGAGGCCGCCGGCGAGATCGAGATGTCCCATGTCGCGCGTCTGACCGGCGTGGCCGACAGTGGCGGCGACAGCCTGCATCGCCTCGTCATGGATCTGCACAAGCAGCTCAACAGGCTTGCGGCGAGCTGCTCGGAGGAAGCGCTCGACGGCGCGCATGTCTTCGGCCTGCATTGCGAGGACCGGGCAGCCGTCGCCGCTTTCATGAAGGGCCTGAATGCGACGCGCGGTCTCAAGTTCAATCATCCCGGCCTCGACACCATGGCCACGCGCGTCGGCGGACGGCTGCTGATCCAGAACGACATCGGCACCACGGACGCCCATGTCGTCGTGATCGCGGTGAAGAAGAACACGGTCACCGTCACCTACACCGATGTGCATCTGGCCCGCGCGAAATTCTTCATTTCGCTGTTCGCCGATTTCGAGGCGAATTGGAGCGGGCTCGATCGTCACACCGCCGCAGGTCTCGGCGACGACAATTCGTTCTATCTCGTCACCGGCCAGTATGAGACCGGACACGCCTCCGATCGCAACGAATTCCTCACCGCGATCGGCGCCGCACTGGTCTTTCTGATCGACTGGAACAAGGCGCGCAAGCTGCTGAGGACCTGGGTCGCCAAGGAGGACGCGGCTCGCACCCTGGAATGGGCTGCGCGCCAGCGGATCGGCCATCGCGGCTTTCTCGAGCTCGGCGGCAACGATCTGCTCAGCTCCGCGGTCCGGAACGCCGCCCCCGCGCGGATCGGTTTCGGCGAGCGGCTCGACCAGGCGCTCGGCCGCACCGCCGCAATCGATTTCCTCAAGGCGTCGCTGCGTGCCTCCACCGAGGCGCTGCTTGCGGGCCGCTCGGTCAGGACGGTGCGCGACCAGATCGAGGCCGATCTGATGCGGCACCTGGATCGCGTCGACGGGGCTCTGCTGGCAGCCGTGCTGCGTCAGATCGGCCTCGCCCACGATCTCGTCGCCGCGATCTCGCGCCATATCGCCGCGTTGCGGACCGGTCAGCCTGCCGACGGCAAACTCCTGACGCAGCGCTGCGGCGCGATCGAGCAGAAGGCCGACCGGATCGCGCTCGAAAGCCGCAACGAGGTCGACCGCCTCAATGCGCGCCCGCTGATCGGGCAACTGATCGATCGCGCAGAGGAAGCCGTCGACGAGCTGGAGCAGGCCGCATTCATCGCCTCGCTGATGCCGGAAATGACCGATCCATCCCTTCTGGCATCGCTGGCCGAGCTTTGCGCGGTGGCACAGACCGCCACCGAAGCGGCCGCGAGCGGCGTCGCCGCTGCCATCGACGTGCCGGAAGGACGGCGCGCCGATTCCGAGGATGCGCTCTCCGCCGTGACCCGCCTGATCGACGCCGAACACGCCGCCGACAGTTGCGAACGCACGACGACCGCGCTGGTCTTCTGCGGCGGCTTCGACGTCGCGACCTCGCTGTCGGTGATCGAGCTCGCTCGCGCCGTCGAACGCGCCACCGACCGCTTCGCCGCGTTCGGGCATCTGCTCCGCCGTCACATCATGATCGATCTCGCAGCTTGAGGAAGTCACCATGCATATCGCGCGTATCGGCGCTGAAGCCGCCGAATTGCTGCCCGCCGAAGCAATCGGCGCCAAGGCCGCCAACCTCGCCCGCATGGCGGCACTGGGCCTGCCGGTGCCGCCTGCCTTCGTGCTCCCGGTGAAGCTCTGCGCCGACATCATTGCAGGCCATGCGCACGCCGCGCGACACCTGCGCGACGGCTTGAAGGAGGGCATCGCGTTCCTGGAGAGCGCCACGGGAAAGCGCTTCGGCGACCGCAGGCAACCGCTGCTGGTGTCGGTGCGTTCGGGCGCGGCACGATCAATGCCGGGCATGCTCGACACCGTTCTCAATGTCGGCTGCACGTCCGATGCCGTGCACGGCCTGATCCGCGCGACCGGCCGTCCGCGGCTCGGATGGGATTGCCGGCGCCGTTTCCTGGAGAGCTTTGGCGAAACCGTGCTCGAACTCAACCAGGCCGCTTTTGCCGCGCGCATCTCGGAGCTCGTCGCAACCGAGCACGCCGGCAGCGACCGTGAGCTCGACAGCGAAGCGCTGGAACGGCTCGCCGGCCGCGAGCAGGCGCTGATCGAGGATCGCGCCGACGGCTCGCTGGAGGATGCTTTCGCGCAGCTGGAGGCGACAGCCCAGGCGGTCTATCGCTCCTGGATGAGCGAGCGTGCGCAGACCTATCGAGGTCTCCAGCACCTCGAAGCGCTCGAGGGCACCGCCGTGACCGTGCAGGCGATGGTCTTCGGCAATGGCGGTCTCGCCTCCGGCGCGGGCGTGGCATTCTCGCGCGATCCGTCGACGGGCGCGCGGCGCCCGATGATCGACCTCGTCCTCGATGCGCAGGGTGAAGACGTCGTTTCCGGAAGACGCGCACCTGATACGGCCGAGGCGATCGCCCGCGAGCTGCCGAAACTCGAATCGGAGCTTGGCGATGTGCTGAAGCGACTGGAGGGCGCGTTCGCCGACGTCCAGGATGTCGAGTTCACCGTCGAGAACGGCAAGCTCTGGATCCTCCAGACCCGGGCGGCCAAGCGTACGCCGCGGGCCGCCGCCAGGATCGCGATCGACCTCGTGCATGAAGGCCTGATCTCGAAAGACGAGGCATTGGGGCGGATTGCGGAGATCGACCTCGCCTCGCTCACCGAAACCAGACTGGTTTCCCCCGGCAGACCCGCAACGACCGGCATCGGCGCCTCCGGCGGCATCGGTATCGGACGGGCGGCGTTCTCGTCCGAAAGCGCTCAGCGCCTGTCGGCCGCCGGCGAGCCGGTCATCCTGCTGCGTCCCGACACCAGCACCGCCGACGTCGCAGGCTTCGCCCTGGCCGCCGGCATCGTCACCTCGGTCGGGGCGCGCACCTCACATGCGGCCCTGGTGGCGCGGCAGATGGGCAAACCCTGCGTGGTCGGTTGCCGTGCGCTGAAGATCGATCCTGTCGCGGGGCGGGCCGAGCTCGGCGATGTCGCATTTGCCGAAGGCGATTGGATTACGATCGAAGGCGATGCCGGAGAGCTCCATCTCGGACGTTGCGAGACGATCCGGACACGGCCCGAAGCCGAGCTTGCCGAGATCGCCGCGTGGCAGGCGCAATCTGGCCGACATGACAGACGCGCCGACGCGACTCAGTGAGTGCCGGTCAGGATCTGAAAACATCCGATCGCGACCTCGATCACGATCAGCACCACGACCGCGATCTCCAGGCGGAGCGAGCGCTGGGTGTCGATGATGTCGGTCAGCGCATTGGCGGTCTCCGACACCGCGGTGAGCTTGCGCTCGAGCGTGTCGAGGCGTTCTTTCAGCTCGTACTCGTCCTCGAGGCGGGAATAGAGCCGGTCGAGCTCGGGCTTCTCCCAGAGCACGTCGGGCTTCTCGGCGATCGCGACGCGCCCGGCGACGCGCTGCTGCACCAGCAGTGCATTGCCGATCAGTTGCAGGATGCCCTTGCGACGGCGCGGCGTGCGGCCGTGCTCGGCGAGCTCCCGCGCAAACGGCTCGATCACATCGAAGACCGCGGCGACGCGGCGCTCGTCGCGCGCCAGCGACGTGCTTTTGGCGAGCGCGTCCGCAACCAGCAGCAGCCGGTCGTCGGAGAACTTTGCGAGGCAGATCGGCCCGCCCGGCTGGATCGCTTCAGTGCTTTCATCCTTGCAGAGCTGCGCCTGCGCGATCTCTTCCTCATATGGGCTGAGCTCGCCGATCACCCGCGGCTTCAGGCTGTCGATCAGCACTTTCTCCTCGGACGGGAGCAGCCCGATCAGCACCACGACGCCGTAACGGAAGATCACGGCAAGGCCGGCATGGACACGGAAGGCGGCGGGCGTCGACGAGACCAGCGTGCCGATCTCGAGACCGGCGGCATTGATGCGGTCGCCCAGCATCAGCGCGCGGATCCGCAAGGTCGGCGCAGCCTCCGGCTTCGGCGACGTTGACGCCGTGCCAACAGCGAGTTGATCGGCGTTCACAGGAAGCCTCCACCGGCACCAAAGTCACACATTTCCCGTTCGAACCTTTCTTGCAGGGCGCACCCTCCCTGCAGGAGCCGGCTACCCGCGCGCCGCGCAATGTCGCCGTAAAACTCCGGGTTAATACCCCCGGGACGCGCTTGTGCCGAAACATTCGGCAACATCGCCAACCCGCGCGTGACACATTTGGCTGCGAGGACTGGCTGCAGTTTACCATCGCACGCCGAGGCGCGGCCGGAAAGTTGCACTCGGCAACGCCACGTGTTTATGACAACATCATAACAAGCTACGCTTCTCCCGAAGTGCAGACATTGAAGCCTCAATCATGCTGAGCGTCATCATTCCGACCGAAGGCGTCGAGCAGACCGCGGTGGCGACTCTGGCCGCGCTGGTCCCCGGGGCCGCCGCCGGCGTCATCCGCGAGGTGCTTCTGGTCGACGGCACCCGCAACGGCGTCATCGAGCGGGTTGCCGACGTCGCAGGCTGCCGTTTCGTCGGCTTCGAGGGATCTTCGCAAGGCGCCGCGCTCGCGGCCGGCGCGCTCCAGGCCCGCTCGCCGTGGCTGATGTTCCTGCCCGCAGGCGCCGTGCTCGAAACCGGCTGGATCGAGGAAACCACCCAGTTCATCCAGGCCGTCGCGACCAGCGGACGGGACCGTGCTGCCGTGTTCCGCTATGCGCGCTCGCCTTACGTCGATACCGGATTGCGCGACGTCCTCCGGGCCGTGGTGCGCAGGGTGATCGGCCCGCTCGGCGATCAGGGCCTTTTGATTGCGCGTGATCATTACGACCGGATCGGCGGCTACCCGCCGCAGGCCCGCCGTTCCGAGGCACGGCTGCTGCGCCGGCTCGGCCGCTCGTCCCGGACCATGCTGCGCAGCCGAATCGTCATGGTCGGCTGAAGTCACCACATACTTGCCAAAGTCAAATAATTAATTGACAATGGCAAGTATCGAGGTGCCCCATGCCATCAAGCTCTTCCCCATCAGCCCTTGCGATCGAACAGGTCGCTGACGATCGCATCGCGGCGGTCCGCGCCTTCAACCGCTTCTATACCCGCAAGCTCGGTGTGCTCGACCAGCATCTTGGGAAGAGCCCGTTCTCGCTCAGCGAGGCCCGGGTGCTCTACGAACTCGCGCATCGCGACGAGCTGGCGGCAAAGGAGATCGGGAACGAGCTTGGCCTCGACCCCGGCTATCTCAGCCGCATCGTGCAAAGCTTCGACGAAAAGGGGCTGATCACGCGAAGGCCCCTGCCCGCCGATCGCCGGCAATACCAGCTCAGCCTCACGGCCAAGGGCCGCCAGACCTACGCCAAGCTGAACCTGAGCTCGCAAAACGAGGTCGCCGCAATGCTGGCCCAGCTTTCGGCCAGCGATGCAGCGCGGCTCACGCAGGCCATGGCGACCATCGAGGCCGTGCTGGAGCAACGTCGAACCCAGCCTGCGGCCTTCATGCTGCGCAGCCATCGCGTCGGTGACATGGGCTGGGTCATCTCCAAGCAGGCCGCCGCCTATGCCGCGGACTACAACTGGGACATCAGCTACGAAGCGCTGGTCGCCGAGATCTGCGCACAGTTCATCAAGAACTACGATGCCGCGCGCGAGCACTGCTGGATCGCGGAAGTGGGCGGCGAGCCGGTCGGCTCGATCTTCCTGGTCAAGGCCACCGACGAGATCGCCAAGCTGCGCCTGTTGCAGGTGGAGAAGAAAGCGCGCGGGCTCGGTGTCGGCCGCGCGCTGGTCGAGCAATGCATCCAGGGTGCACGCGAGCGCGGCTACAGCAGGATGACGCTGTGGACGCAAAGCATCCTGGTTGCCGCACGCGGCATCTATCAAAGTGCGGGCTTCAAGCTCGTGAAGGAAGAGAAGCACCATAGCTTCGGTGCCGATCTGGTCGGCGAGACCTGGGAGCGGGATCTCTGATTTTGCGACGAGCGCGATGCGCATGAATGTGCCCTCGCCCCTTGTGGGAGAGGGCAGCGACGCCGGCAGACACAGGCTCACTTGGGTGAGGGGTATGTCTCAGCGTATTCCGTGCGGATAGAGACCCCTCATCCGGCGCTTCGCGCCACCTTCTCTCACAAGGGGAGAAGGGAGAAAGCAATCACACCGTGGCGCCTTGCGCCTTCGGCCGGCGCAGATGCTCGTCCAGCCGCGGCATGATCTCGACGAAATTGCAGGGCCGCGTGCGGTAGTCGAGCTGAGCGGCAAGGATGCCGTCCCAGCCGTCGCGGCAGGCGCCGGGGGAGCCTGGCAGGCAGAAGATGTAGGTCGCACCCGCGACGCCGGCGGTGGCGCGGCTCTGGATCGTCGACGTCCCGATCTTGGCGTGGCTCAGCAGGTGGAACGCGATCGAGAAACCGTCCATGCGCTTTTCGAACAGCGGCTCGATCGCCTCCGGCGTGACGTCGCGCCCGGTGAAGCCGGTGCCGCCGGTGGTGATGACGACGTCGATGCCGGCATCCGCGATCCAGCGGCGAACGACGGCGCGGATCGCCTCGACATCGTCGGTGACGATCTCGCGGGCGGCGAGGCGATGGCCCGCTGCGGCAAGGCGGTCGGCGAGCGTCTGGCCGGACTTGTCATCCGCGAGCGCACGGGTGTCGGACACGGTGAGCACCGCGATGTCGAGCGGGATGAATTGTTTTGCTTCGTCGATGGAAGCCATTGCTCGCTCCTATTTCCCCAATCGCCGCCGTCATCCTGCGGCGCTCAGCCTGCGGTGCAAGCGGCGAGCCTCGAAGGATGGGCCGGGGCCTCGTCCTCCTCAGGGCTCGCCGAAGAGACCAGCACCTCAGGATGACGCCACTACTTCTGAATCCCATGATGCGCAATGGCGCATCATAATTCACGCTGCGCCCGGGGCACGGACGGTTGTGGCAACTACTGCCCGCCGCCGAACGTGTTGCAAGCCTGGACCGTGCCCTGCTGATAGCCGGTCATGAACCACTGCTTGCGCTGCGCGGCCGAGCCGTGGGTGAAGGAATCGGGCACGACGCGTCCCGTGGCCTGGCGCTGCAGCGTGTCGTCGCCGATCGCGCTCGCCGTGGTCAGCGCGGCGTCGATGTCGCCGGGCTCGAGGAAGTTCGGACGCTTCTTCGCCTCGCGATTGACCCAGACGCCGGACAGGCAATCGGCCTGCAATTCGACCTTCACCTGGAGCGCGTTGGCCTCCGCCTTCGAGCCCGCCTGCTGCTGCAGCCGCGTCACGCGCGGAATGATGCCGAGCAGGTTCTGGATGTGATGGCCGGCTTCATGGGCGATGATGTAGGCGGTGGTGAAATTGCAGGCGGACTTGCCGGAGCAGCCGCGGAAGCGCGTCTCGACCTCGCGGAAGAACGAGGTGTCGAGGAAGATGGTGCGATCCGGCGGACAATAGAACGGCCCCATCGCCGACTCTGCCCGGCCGCAGCGGCCACCATTGGTGACGTTGCGGAACAGCACGACCTTCGGACCAGTGTAGGACTGGCCGGAGGCCTGGAAGATTTCGCTCCAGCGATCGTCGATCTCGCCGAGAATGCCGGAGATCATGCTTCCCATCTCGTCCGTCGGCGCCCCGCGCTTGCCTGACGAGGCCTGGCGATCGGTCTGATAGCTCGGCGCCTGGCCGCCGCCGGTGAGAATCTCGGCACCGCCGATCAGGATGCGCGGATCGATGCCGAAGGCATAGCCGACCAGGCCGAGCACGATGATGGTGCCGATGCCGAGCCCGCCGCCGCCCATCGGCAGGCCGAACCCACCGCCTCCACCGCCGCCACCCTCGTCGCGACGATCCTCGATGTCGTCGCTGCGGCGGAAGTCATCGTAACGCATGGCGGCCTTCCCTTTGGAGCCCCCGATTCCCGGGACCCCTGATTCAGTTTCGTCGGCGCGCAGGAGCGCGAAAGCTCAACGCGCCACACACGTAAAATTTCCCTTGCCTTTATCAATATCGTGGCCGGCAAAAATTGCCTAGTGCGGCAACATGGCGATGCCAGCAATTTTTTCCGAGGGTCGAGCAATTTTTTCCGAGAGAAATTTAGGGCTTTTTTGGCGCCGGGGCTGCTCCCGCAACGCGAAGAATTGCGAAATACACTGTAAAACACGACGAATGCGCACGACGACCAGCGCGCCGGACGCGGTGCGGGGACTGCTCACGAAAGCGGCGGGTTAAGTCGATTTTTACTTTGCCGCTTCAATGTAACGGTCAGTCGGTTGTTTGGTCCCGCGTCGCCGACAGCGTCGCCTGAGTCAGAGTTCTTGAGTCATGGTAGAGTCGCGTCGCGGGGCGTCTGCAAGGGCGCCCCGCACAAACTTTGAGTCCGCCTCGCATCGCATCATTCTCGGTGATTGCGTCGCCGAGATGTCGAAGCTTCAGGCTGGTTCGGTCGATCTCGTGTTCGCCGATCCGCCCTACAATCTCCAGCTCAAGGGCGATCTCAAGCGCCCCGACGAATCCCATGTCGACGCCGTCGACGACGACTGGGACAAGTTTGATTCGTTCTCCGCCTATGACGATTTCACCCGCGCCTGGCTGCTTGCCGCGCGCCGCGCGATGAAGCCGTCGGCGACGATCTGGGTGATCGGCTCCTATCACAACATCTTCCGCGTCGGCGCGATCATGCAGGACCTCGGCTTCTGGCTCCTGAACGACATCGTCTGGCGCAAGTCGAACCCGATGCCGAATTTCCGCGGTCGCCGCTTCACCAATGCGCACGAGACCATGATCTGGGCCGCGCGCGACGAAAAGGCCAAGGGCTACACGTTCAATTACGAGGTGCTGAAGGCCGCGAACGAGGACGTGCAGGCACGTTCCGACTGGCTGATCCCGCTCTGCACCGGCGAGGAGCGCCTCAAGGGCGCCGACGGGAAGAAAGTGCATCCGACGCAGAAGCCGGAAGGCCTGCTCGCACGCGTGCTGCTGTCCTCATCCAAGCCCGGCGATCTCGTGATCGATCCCTTCAACGGCACCGGCACCACCGGCGCGGTCGCAAAACGCCTCGGCCGCTCCTATATCGGCTTCGAGCGCGACAAGACCTATGCAAAGGCTGCGGAAGCCCGCATCGCCAAGGTCGAGCCGCTGCCGGAGGAGAGCCTCGCCCCGTTCATGACTGCGCGCGAAGCACCGCGGGTCGCATTCTCCGAGCTGATCGAGCGCGGCATGATCATGCCCGGCACGAAGCTGTTCGACGCCAAGAAGAAGCTCGGCGCATTGGTGCGTGCCGACGGCGCCATCATGTTCGGCGACAAGGTCGGCTCGATCCACCGCATCGGCGCGGTGGCGCAGGGCGCGCAGGCCTGCAACGGCTGGACCTTCTGGCACGTCGAGACCAAGAAGGGTCTCAAGCTGATCGACGAGCTGCGCGCCGAAATCCGCGCCGGCATGGCGGCGGAGTAGCCGCTTCCCACGATCTTGTAGGGTGGGCAAAGCGACTTGTCCGCCATAGCTCGAAGAGCGACGGCGGAAGCGTGCCCACGTCCTTCCCAATTGACGCGAAGACGTGGGCACGGCGCAAACGCGCCTTTGCCCACCCTGCGGCGCCTTGAATGGGGCGGCAGTCGGGACTAGATTTGCCCGGTCAGCTCCCGTCCTGACCGGTGGGCCCCATGCGACGACAGTCCGAGACATTGCTGTTGGTGCCGCTGCTGCCGATCTTCCTGCTCGGCATGTTTCCGATGTTCCTGATCGCCCTGCTGGGATTCTTCGGCCTCGCGCTGTTCGGCGTGCTCGTGATCTGCGTCGGGCTCGCCAGCAGCAACGAGGCTCACGACAATTTCAATCACGACGTCATCGTTCACGGCTATGCGCGCGGATCGGAGCGCGCGGCGCGGGCCTCCGACATGCATCTGGCCACGCGGCTCGGGCTGCGGCTGGAAGCGGTCGGCGCCGCGATGGTCATTACGGCGGCAATCGGCCTTTGTTACGCCGGCTGATCTGCGTGGCGCGCAGATACCGCCCGGCAAACTCGCCGGTTGCCCTCCCGCAACGGGTTCAGGCAAGACAGGCGGCGCGGCCATGACGCTGCGTTCGCGCCTTGCAACAACCATTGGGGAGATCGATGCTCAAATTCTATTTCAACGGATCGCCGAACCCGACCAAAGTTGCGCTCTATCTCGAAGAGTCCGGCCTGCCCTTCGAGCCGGTGAAGGTCGACACCCGCAAGGGCGAGCAGTTCACGCCGGAATTCCTCAAGATCAATCCGAATGCCAAGGTCCCGGCGATCGACGATGGCGGCACCATCGTGTTCGACAGCAACGCCATCCTGCTTTATCTCGCCGAGAAGACCGGCAAGTTCCTGCCCGCCGCGAGCGTGCGCGGCGAGACGCTGTCATGGTTGATGTTCATCGCCACCGGCGTCGGGCCGTATTCGGGGCAGGCCGTGCACTTCAAGCATTTTGCGCCGAAGGACCAGAACCACGACTACGCCCATAACCGCTACCAGTACGAGACCGACCGCCACTACAAGATTCTCGACGCTCACCTCAAAGGGCGCAGCTACATGGTCGGCGACAGCTATTCGATCGTCGACATGGCGCTGTGGGGCTGGGCGCGGATGCTGCCGTTCAAGCTCGGCGACGACGCCTTTGCGCGCTACCCGAATGTGAAGCGGCTGGTCGACGAGATCTCGGCGCGCCCGGCGGCTGCGCGTGCGATCGCTCTGAAGGACAAGTTCACCTTCAAGGCCGAGATGGACGACGAGGCGCGCGCCAACATGTTCAAGCACCTGGCGACCAAGGTCGCCTGAGCGCACCGCGCCGCTCTTCGAGGCCACGCGCATGCGCGTGGCCTTTTGTGTTTGGGATTCAGGCGGCGTGGACCGAGTTCAGGAACTTGGCCACTTCGAGCTTGAGGCGGTTGCTGTCGGCCGACAGCGAGCGCGCTGCCGACAGCACCTGCGATGAGGCCGACCCGGTTTCGGAGGCGCCGCGCTGCACGTCGCCGATGTTGGACGACACCCTCTGCGTGCCATGAGCCGCCTGCTGGACGTTGCGGGAAATCTCCTGCGTCGCCGCGCCCTGCTGCTCCACGGCGGCCGCGACCGTCGACGAAATCTCCGACAGCCGCTCGATCGTGCCGCTGATCTCCCTGATGGAGCCGACCGATTCCTCCGTCGCGGCCTGGATGCCGGACACCTGCTGGGCGATCTCGCCGGTGGCCCTCGCAGTCTGCTCGGCGAGCGCCTTGACCTCGGAGGCGACGACGGCAAAGCCGCGGCCGGCTTCACCTGCGCGCGCCGCCTCGATGGTGGCGTTCAGCGCCAACAGATTGGTCTGGCCGGCGATGGTGCTGATCAGTTCGACCACGTCGCCGATCCGCGCGGCGGCCTTGGAGAGCGCGCCGACCCGGTCATTGGTCCTGCTCGCCTGACCGACGGCCTCGACCGCGATGCGGGCGGATTCCTGCACCTGGCGGGCAATCTCGGACACCGAGGAGGACAGCTCCTCGGTCGCCGAGGCAACCGCCTGCACATTGGCCGAGGCCTCCTGCGAGGCGCTGGCGACCTCCGTCGACAAATCCTGGGCCCGCGAAGCGGTCGTGGTCAAGGTGCCGGCGGAGGCTTCGAGCTCGTTCGATGCCGACGACACGGTGTTCACGATCTCGCCGACCGCCTGCTCGAACTGATCAGCGAGCCTGACCATGTCTTTCTTGCGGCTTTCGGCCTGCCGCGCCTCGACCTCGGTCTGCTCGGCGCGCAGGCGCTCGGTCTCGACCATGTTGCCCTTGAACACCTGGATCGCCTTGGCCATGTCGCCGATCTCGTCGGCCTTGCCGCGCCCGGGAATCTCGACCTCGAGATTGCCGCCGGCAAGCCGCCCCATTGCGCTCGTCATCGAGGCCAGCGGACCGACGATGCTGCGGGCGATCAGGAAGGCGACGATGCCGCCGAACAGGATGGCGAGGCCGCCGGCGATCTCCTGAACGGTCGTCGTGCCGGCGATCACGGCTTCGGCGGTCGCACGCGAGTCCTGATAGTCCTTCTTCAGGGTCGTTTCCGCGGCCTTGAGCCTGCCGACGCTGTCGACGATGAGAGGCGCGAGGTCCTTGTGGTAGATCTCGTCGGCCTGAAGCATCGCGGCGGACGTCGTCTCGAACGCCGATTTGTAGATGCCGAGCGAGGTCTTCACCGGCGCGAGCGTGGATCGCAATTCCGCTGCCTGCGGGCTCTTTTCGAGAGCCGCGAGCCGTTGCGCCGCCCGGTCTACGCTCGCCCTGAAATTCGCGGGTCCCTGCGCGTCGCGCAAGGCCAGGAAACGCCAGTTTGCGACCCGAACAAGGAGGATCCTGGATTCGAGGTCGGCGACGAGGGCCGCGGTGTCTTCGTCGACGGCTGCGCGCGCCGCATCGACCAGCTTGCCCATCTTGACGGCCAGCTCTTCGCCGCTCGGCAGCAACGTGGCCTTGCCCGTTCTCGCCTCGTTGACGGCGTCGCCGAGGTTGTCACGCAAGCGTCGCATCTTGGCAATGTCGTCGATGAGGCCGTTGTAGAGCGCTCGCCGATCCTCCGAGAGCGTCCCCTTGGCGCCGACCCGCAACAGCTCGATCGCAGCGGTTTCCCGCTCTTGCGCCTCTTTCATCGCGGGCTCGTTGGCGTCGTAGACGTAACGCAGATTGGCCCGCTGGATCGCCTGAAGATGGGTCGATATTTCCAAAACCCGCGCCGTGCTGTCCGAAAGTGCGGATTGTCTCGCGACCTGATCCTGCACCGCCCGCAAATTCCAGACGGCAACCACCGCCATCGCGAGACCGACCGCCACCAAGGCCATGAAGCCTGCGTACAGGCGTCCCCTGATCCGCAAACGAAACTTTGGCATTCCCACTGTCCACCCAGATGCATTTCACTTCGAGTGGCCGAACAAGTCCGGCAAAATCGTCACGACCACCCTGGCAGCCGCGCGTCTTTGCGACCCACGCTGCACCGCGACACAATGGGGGACACTCGTTAATTGAACCTTCCCATTTTTCGCGCGCACCAAAGCGGCGCGCACAATATCTGCTGATTTTATAGCCAGTTGCGCTACGCCCTTGGCGCAAGGCGTGCGACCCATGCAGATAGATACCTGCATGGGGCGCCCGGATGCATGCCTGCCTACGCGGTGGCCTGCTGCAATTGCCGCCCTGAATCCCTCCGTTCTCTCTCTATTTTCAATTCCGCCGGAAGGGCTTCTTCAGTTCGTACTCAATCTCCGAACGAGACATCCCGCAGTCCAGAAGCTCCCGCTCGCTCATCATGACGAGCTGACGGCGCGCCGAAGACTGCTCGCGCCTGATACGGACGATCTCCGCCAGTCTTTGCCAGACCGACGCGACCATCGCCCACGGTGACGGACGTCGCCGGCGGGCGGACCAGATCATGCTCAAGTCGGTCAGCCCGCGGCTCTGACGCCCCCTTGGGGAAAAGAACCGAGCGCCCGCTCGGTCAGGATCGAGTCGCAGTACTCGCGGATCTCCTTGATCTTGCCGTCCTCGAGACGAAACACCAGGCAATAGTCATTGTCGTAGCGCACGCCTTCGGGCGTGACGTTGTCGCCCTTGGCCTCCACGACGACCACATCGCCGTCGGAGATGAAGCGGTGCGCGACGGTGCGCGTGCGGTCGCGCAGGCGGGTGCGCACATAGCCGTGCAGATCGTTGAGGATCGACTCCTTGCCCGAGAAGGTGCGCGACCAGGAATACTGGCCGGTCACGACCCATCTGGCATCCTCGGCAAGGCTTGCGGCGAACAGGGCGCGATCGCGCGCGGCCGGATCGGGATTGGCGGCGGCGGCGAAAATATCCTGCATCAGTTTCTTGTTGGCGCTCGCGTTCATGGCGGCATCTCCGTTTGGTGGGAACGCGGAGACCATCGCCGCAGCATCAGAATTCTTCAAATCGATAGAGAATATGATATCTATTCGCTTGATGAATTTGAATTCGCTTGACCTCAACCTGCTGACCGCGCTCGACGCCCTGCTGCGCGAGGCCAGTGTCAGCCGCGCCGCGCTTCGAATGGGCTTGTCGCAGCCGGCGGCCAGCCACGCACTGCAGCGCCTGCGCGACATTCTCGGCGATCCGCTGCTGGTGCGCACCGGTGCACGGATGGAGCTGACGCCGCGGGCGCAGGCCCTGCGCGCGCCGCTGGCGCAGGCGCTCGATCAGGTGCGCGGCCTGTTCGTGCCCGATGACTTCGATGCCGCACGCAGCGAACGGCAATTCCGCCTGATGATGCCGGATCTCGCAGTCGAGCTGCTGATGCCGCCGCTGATGGAGAAGGTGACGCGGGCCGCGCCCAACGTCCGCATCGACATCGTGCCATGGCGGGGATCGGCGATCTTCCACGCCGAGTTCGCCCGCACCATCGACCTCGTGATCTCGATCGGCAACGCCTTCAAGGGCTTTCACCGCCAGCTGCTCTACGTCGACAGCGACGCGCTGGCGGTGCGGCGCGGCCACCCCTTGGCCGCGAAGCTGAAGCGGCGCGAGACGTTCCTGGCCGCGCGCCATGTCGGCGTGATCATCCGAGGCAGCAACGAGGATCTGATCGACACCTGGCTCAGGGCCAAGGGCATCGAGCGGCACATCTCGCTGGTCGTGTCAGGCTATCTCGAAGCGCTGCACGTCGCCGCCCGCACCGATCTCGTCGCCTTCGTGCCACGCCGGCTGATCGCAGCACTGTCGAAGCAGCTCGGCCTCGTCGCGGTGACCCCGCCGCTCGACCCCGGGATCGACGAGCAGTTCATGTTCTACCCGACCCGCGCGCAGATGGACCCCGGCTCGATCTGGCTGCGGCGGCTGATGCTGGAGACGGGGCGGGAATTGGAGAAGCGGAAGGCCGGGTAGCTCCCGTAGGGTGGGCAAAGCGGAGCGTGCCCACCACATGTCGCCGCCGGAAAAAGATCGTGGGCACGGCGCTTTGCGCCTTTGCCCACCCTACAAGAGCCGGGCTCTTACGCCTTCTGCGCGGCCATCACCTTTGCTACGGCGGGGCGGTCAGACATGCGCTTGAAATGATCGGCGATCTTCGGCGTCGCGTTGATGTCGACGCTGTCGCCTTCGAGCCAGGTCGAGAGCGTGTAGAGATAGGGATCGCAGATCGTGAACTGATCGCCCATCACCCAGGGCCCCCGAAACATCTTCTGCTCGATCAGGGCGAAGCAGGCGCCCATGGTCTTCGGGACCATCGCCTTCATGTCGGCGAACGAGCTCTCCTGCGTCGCCCAGCGCGGACCGCGCATCTTGTGGGCATGATTGATGTGCACGGTCGAGCAGAGGTAGGAGTTGAACGACTGCACCTGGGCGAAGTCGAAGGGATCATCGAGCGGCGCGAGCTTTGCCTTGGGGAAGGTCTGCGCGAGATAGGCCAGCATCGCCGGCGTCTCGGTGAGGACGCCGCGATCGGTCACCAGCGCCGGCACGCGGCCCTTCGGGTTGATCTTGAGATAATCCGGGCTGTTCTGCTGGTTGTCCTTGAAGCTCAGCCGTTCAGCCGCGTAGTCGGCGCCGGCCTCCTCCAGGGTGATGTAGGTGGCGAGCGCGCAGGTGCCGGTCGCGTAGTAGAGCTTGAGCATGTCGGACCTCATGGGGGAAAACCCGAGGTTAACGGCCCTCCGCGGCCCCGTCCATAGGGACCTCTTCGCAGTTGCCCACGGCCGCCCGGCCGTGCGAAGACGCCGTCAATCGGAGGGGATTTTGTCATGACCGTACTCATCGCCGGTGGCGGCATCGGCGGGCTGACGCTTGCGCTCAGCCTGCACCAGATCGGCGTTCCCGCAAAAGTCTTCGAAAGCGTCGCGGAACTGAAGCCGCTCGGCGTCGGCATCAACGTGCTGCCGCATGCGATGCGCGAGCTGATCGAGCTCGGGCTGATGGACAGATTGGACGCCAGCGGAGTGCGGACGCGCGAGCTCGCCTATTTCTCCAAGCACGGCAAGCCGATCTGGAGCGAGCCGCGCGGGCTGGAGGCCGGCTACAAATGGCCGCAATTCTCGATCCATCGCGGCACGCTGCAACAGCTCCTGCTCGACACCGCGATCGAGCGGCTCGGCCGTGACAACATCCTCACCAGCCACCATCTGACCGGCTGGGCCGAGACGGCCGACGGCGTGCGCGCCGACTTCATCGATCGGGCGACCGGCAAGGCCGCCGGGAGTTACGACGGCGCGATCCTGATCGCCGCCGACGGCATTCATTCCGCCGCGCGCGAAAAGCTCTATCCCAATGAAGGCCCGCCGATCTGGAACGGCCGCATCCTCTGGCGCGGCGTCACGCCTTCCAAGGCCTTCCTGACCGGCCGCACCATGATCATGGCCGGCCACGAGATCCTGAAATTCGTCTGCTATCCGATCAGCAAGACGCCGGACGCGGCGGACAACCATCTGATCAACTGGGTCGCCGAGCGCCACATGCCGCCGACCTATCAGTGGCGGCGCGAGGACTATAATCGCGCCGCGCGGCTGGAGGAGTTTCTGCCCTGGTTCGAGAGCTGGCAGTTCGACTGGCTCGACGTGCCTGGCCTGATCAAGAACTGCCCGCACGCCTATGAATATCCGCTGGTGGACCGCGATCCGGTCTCGCAATGGACCTTCGGCAAGGTCACGCTGATGGGCGATGCCGCGCATCCGATGTACCCGATCGGCTCGAACGGCGCCTCGCAGGCCATCCTCGATGCCCGCACCATCACCCGCGAGATTCTCGCGCATGGACCGACGACCGCGGCGCTGCTCGCCTATGAGGCCGAGCGCCGGCCCGCGACCACCGACCTCGTTCTGCTCAACCGCAAGAACGGCCCCGAGCAGGTCATGCAACTGGTCGAGGAGCGCGCGCCCGACGGCTTTGAGGTCGTCACCGACGTGCTGTCGCAGCAGGAACTGGAAGACATCGCCGCCAACTACAAGCGCGTTGCGGGCTTCCAGGTCGAGGCGCTGAACGCGAAGCCGCCGATCGTCAGGGGAGATGCGAAGCGCGAGCGCCTGAAGGCGGGGCGGTAAGAGTTGTCCAACCGCCCCGCGTCCGTCACGGCCCATCAATATCCATACTGTCCGGAACACACCCAATTGCCATAGGCATCGTAGCAACGGTTGTTGTAGTAGCCGTATGCACCTGCCGCCGCCGCTCCGACTCCGACTGCCGCGGCTCCGTATGCGGCTCCCCGGTAGACGCCTCTACGCGCCGCAGTACGTGCTACGGGGTACCCTGCTATCGGCCGGGAGACGTGAGCGCGGCCGTAGCGACCAGCGTGAACGGCACCGCCTCTGTAGTGCGCGCCTCCTCCGTGAAATCCCCCTCCCCGATAGGCGCCACCTCCTCCGCGGCCGCCGCGGGCGAGTGCGTCATCGGGAACAAGGCTTGCGCCGACAAGAGCGGCTGCGGCCAAGCCAACCAGAGCATATCGAAACATGGGCGTCCTCCCGTCATTGGAGTGCCGGTTCTATCCGCAGGGTGATGCCGTCAACGGGACAGGCACTTGCCCCATCATTTGGCGCGCCCTGCATGTCCAATTGACCTAGATCAACGCCCGTCTGTTTCAAAGACCCGAATTGGTCCAGCGCTTTCAGGCCGAGGCTGAAGACCATGAGCGGCCGCAACCGCCCGCTGGTGCGCTTCGATCTAAGCCAATCCTTGGATGCGAGAGAAATTTGTCCATTCGATAGACGCGAATAACCGAGGCTGCGATCATGAAGTTCCGGGCGGGGTTGCTTGCGGCGGCTATCTTGCTGACCGAAATGCACGCAAGTCATGCGGCGATACGGATCGCCGGCGATCGTGGCGGGCTAATCGACGCCTATGTTGACAGATATGAGCGCCTGCGCACTTCCGGAGAGACCGTCATCATCGATGGACTCTGTGCCTCATCGTGCACCATCGTTCTCGGTGCAGTTGCCGCTGACAAAATCTGTGTGACCTCGAAGGCCGCTCTCGGCTTCCACGCTGCTTGGGATTTCGGTCGGAAGGGAAGGACGATTACCGACCATGACGCCACCAATTACCTATACTCCATGTATCCCGGGCCGGTGCAGCGTTGGATCGCGGCACGCGGCGGGTTGAGGCCGCAACTCATCTTGCTGCGCGGCAAAGCACTTCAGGCGCTGTATAAGCCTTGCGCGCAGCACTCCGCGACACGGCCCCGACGGTAACGACTACCGCACCACCCTCGCCGCTTCCAGCAACCGCTCGGTCGCGCTTGCCGTTGCCAGCAAGGTGCCGTCCGCAGCCGTCAGCTTGGCCTCGACGAACGCGATCGTCTTGCCGAGCTGCGTCACCGTCGCCTCCCCGATGATCGGACCGGGCTTGGCGGGGCTGAGGAAATTCACGGTCATGCTGATGGTGGTGGTATAGAGCCGGCCCTCGCTCATCACCAGCACCGCCGGGCCCATGGTGTCGTCGAGCATGGCCGAGAGCATGCCGCCCTGGATGAAGCCTGCCGGATTGCAGAACTCCGGCTTGCCCTCGAAGCCGAGCTTGATCCAGCCCTCCTCGGGACGGGCATCGAGCAGGCGCCATCCCAACAGCTCCGCACAGGGTGGCCTTGGAAAATTGTCGAGCGCGGTCTTGACCATTGGCGGCCTCCGTTTCGCACCCGATAGCTTAGCGCTGCTGCCAGCGTACTGTCAGGAGGACGAGCCCGCTGAAAGGTTGAGCGCGTGCGCGATGACCTTGCGCATGACATTGGGCAGCGCCTCGTCCCTAAGGGTGGCGAGCGGCACCCAGCGCATGCCCTCGGGCGCGCGGGTGCGGGCTGCGGCTTTCGCCGTGTAGACCACCAGCTCCAGCGGAAAATGCGTGAAGACGTGGGTGACGACGCCCATTTTGCGCTGCCAGCGCGACAGCCCCTTCAGCGCCGGCGCCTGCAGCTTCGCCGCCGCATCGTCCTGGCCGGCGAGCCAATCCGAGCCGGGCACTTCGGTCATGCCACCGAGCAGGCCCTTTTCGGGCCGGCTGCGGACCAGCAGTTCCTCGCCGCGTGTGACGACGAAGGCCGCTCCGCGCCGCAGCGTTCCGCTCTTCTTCGGCGCCTTGCGCGGAAAGGTCTCCTGCGTGCCTTGCGCGCGCGCGATGCAATCCTCGTTCAGCGGACACAACGAGCAGGCCGGCTTTTTCGGCGTGCAGATCGAGGCGCCCAAATCCATCAACGCCTGCGCGCTGTCGCCGGCGCGGGAGTTTGCAAGCAGCGTCGCCGCCAATTGCTGGATCAGAGGTTTCGCCTGCGGGAGCTCATCTTCAACTGCAAAGAGCCGCGACACCACCCGCTCGATATTGCCGTCGACCGGCATCGTGTGGCGATCGAAGGCAATCGCCGCGATCGCCGCCGCCGTGTACGGCCCGATGCCCGGTAGCGCACGCAGCCCCTCCTCGGTGTCGGGAAAGATGCCGCCATGCTCGCGTGTCACCGCGACCGCGCAGGCGTACAGGTTGCGCGCGCGCGAGTAATAGCCGAGCCCGGCCCACATCCGCAGCACATCATCCTGCGAGGCCCGTCCGAGCGCAGTGACATCCGGCCAGCGCGCGACGAATTTTTCGAAATAGGGCCCGACCGCCTTCACCGTGGTCTGCTGCAGCATGATCTCCGACAGCCAGACGCGGTATGGGTCCGACGTCTCGCCGGGCGCGGCCCGCCACGGCAACCGGCGCCGGTGGCGGTCGTACCATTGGAGCAGGAGCGTCGGACGCGATGAGACTTTCGACTGAACTGGTTCCGGCTTGGCCTTGAGGGCAGATCTAGGGCTCATGCCTTCACTCTAGCTGCAACGCATCAGTCTCTCCACGTCATGCCCGCGCCTGTCGCGGGCATCCACGTCTTTCTTCGTGGCGAGACGTGGATGGCCGGGACAAAGCCCGGTCATGACGGCGTCAGTTCCTGACACGTCGCGCATGGTGCTATAAGGACCCATGTCCAAATTCCCTCCCAAACCCGGTCCCCTCAGCGCCAAGCCGCTGGGCATCCTGCTCAACGACGTCTTTGCCGAGGCCTATGCCAAGCAGGGGTTTGCGGCGCGCGAGTTGGTGACGCGGTGGGCGCAGATTGCAGGTCCGGAGATCGCGGCCCATGCCGAGCCGCTGAAGATGCAATGGCCGCGCCCGGTGGAGGGCCAGCCGCAGGAGCCGGCGACCCTGGTGCTGCGGGTGGAGGGGCCGATGGCGCTGGAGATCCAGCATTCCGCCGACGTGATCCTGGAGCGCGTCAACCGCTTCTTCGGCTGGAGCGCGGTCGGCAAGCTCGCCTTCCGCCAGGCTCCGCTGTCGCGCCCCCGGCGGCCGGTGCGGCCCGGCCCGCCCGATCCCAAATCGGTGGCCAAGGTGGCGGAGAGCCTTGGTGACATCGAAGATGAACAACTGAAGACGGCGCTGGCGCGGCTGGGGGCCGCCATCAAGCGAAATTGAGCCTTATTTCGCGGTCAATCTGGACCCGTCTCTACCGCTCGCCATTGCCTCAAGCTACGTTTCAAGCTAGCGACAGGCCGCCCGGGCGGGAACTTCATGGACCCCTGGGGCGAGATTTTTGCCAATTCGGGAGCCGACCTTGATCATCACCCGCCGCGCCTTCACTACGATGCTGTCGCTGACCGGGCTTGCCGCGCTCGCCGGGCTCTCGCCGCTGCAGTTCGTCTCCGAGGCCATGGCGCAGTCGGCCGCCGACGTCGCCAAGCCGGTATCGCTGCCCGACATGGCGCTCGGCCCGAACGACGCCGCCGTCACCATCACCGAATACGCCTCGATGACCTGCCCGCATTGCGCCGCCTTCAACGAGCAGGTGTTCCCGAAGATCAAGAAGGAATACATCGACACCGGCAAGGTGAAGTACATCTTCCGCGAGTTCCCGCTCGACATCAAAGCCGCCGCCGGCTCGATGCTGTCCCGCTGCATCGCCAATGGCGACGGGCCGAAATACTTCGCGGTCACCGACATGCTGTTCCGCCAGCAGAACGACTGGGTGGTGAAGAACACCACCGAGACCCTGACGCGGATCGGCAAGCAGGCTGGCCTTACCCAGCAGCAGGTCGAGGCCTGCCTGAAGGATCAGGCGCTGCTCGACAAGATCGCCGCCGACCAGAAATATGCCAGCGACGTTCTGAAGGTGGATTCGACGCCGACCTTCTTCATCAACGGCGAGAAGATCAAGGGCGAGACCTCGTTCGAGGAGTTCGCCAAGAAGATCAATCCGCTGCTGAAGAGCTGATTCGCTCGTCAAGATCCTGATTCGCATCTCGAAAGCCGTATCTTTCCCGGCATAAATCCCTTGGGAAAAGCGGCTTTCGCCGGTTGCCCTCGCGGCGCACCGCGGCCATTGTCCAGCCGCATGAGGCGCCTCGCGCGACTCGCCCGGATAGCGACACTGCCTTCCATGGTATTGTCCCGGCAGGGGATTCGCGCCTGCCAACAGAGATGCGTGCTTATGAAAATCACCCGCCTGCGCCTTCACGGCTTCAAGTCCTTCGTTGAGCCCACGGACTTCGTCATCGAGCCCGGCCTGACCGGCGTGGTCGGACCCAACGGTTGCGGCAAGTCGAACCTCGTCGAAGCGCTGCGCTGGGCGATGGGTGAGACCTCGTACAAGTCGCTGCGCGCCGCCGACATGGACGCGGTGATCTTCGCCGGCTCCGGCAACCGTCCCGCGCGCAACCACGCCGAAGTGACGATGACGATCGACAATGCCGATCGCACTGCGCCGGCGGCGATGAACGACAGCCAGTTGCTCGAAATCTCCCGCCGCATCGAGCGCGAAGCCGGCTCGGTTTATCGCATCAACGGCCGCGACGTGCGTGCCCGCGACGTGCAGATCCTGTTTGCGGATGCCGCCACCGGCGCGCGTTCGCCGGCCCTCGTCCACCAGGGCAAGATCGGCGAGATCATCCAGGCCAAGCCCGAACAGCGCCGCCGCGTGCTGGAAGACGCCGCCGGCGTCGCCGGTCTGCATGCCCGCCGCCACGAGGCCGAGCTGCGGCTGAAGGCGGCCGAAACCAACCTGACCCGCGTCGAGGACGTGATCGGCCAGCTCGCAGGCCAGATGGAAGGCCTGAAGAAGCAGGCTCGCCAGGCCGTGCGCTACCGCGAGGTCGCGGCCAAGGTCCGCAAGGCCGAAGCTACTCTGTTCCATCTGCGCTGGATCGGCGCCCATGCCGACGTCAACGAATCCGGCCAGACTCATGATCTCGCGGTGCGCGAGATGGCCGAGCGCACCCAGCACCAGGCCGAAGCCGCCCGCATCCAGGCGATCCGCGCCGCCGAAATGCCGGCGCTGCGCGATGCCGAGGCGCGCGCCGCTGCAGGCTTGCAGCGCCTGACCAATGCGCGCGAGCTGCTCGACCGCGAGGAGGAGCGCGCCAAGGAGCGCGTCGCCGAGCTCGAGCGTCGTCTCGCCCAGTTCGAAGGCGACATCTCCCGTGCTCAGCAGCAGACCATGGACGCCGACGTCGCGCTGCAGCGGCTCGACACCGAAGATTCCGAGCTGAAGGAAGAGATCAAGTCGCGCGTCGAGAAGCGCTCGGGCGTCGACGAGCGCGTCGGCGAAGCCGAGGCGGTGCTGACCGAAACCGAGCAGCAGTTCGCCGAGCTCACCACTGCGCTGGCCGACCTCACCGCCAAGCGCAACCAGCTCGAGGCCAACGTCCGCACCCACCGCGACAAGCTGGCCCGTCTCGACCAGGAGATCGCGAACGTCGCCGCCGAAGAGCAGAAGCTTGCCGCCGAGACCGGCGGCTTCGGCGATCTCGACGAGCTGACCGCGTCGGTTGAGACCGCGGAGCAAACACTGGCCGCCTCGGAAGCCGCAGCGCAGGCGAGCGAAGCCGCGCACGTCGCGGCACGCCAAACGCTGGAATCCTCGCGCTCGCCGCTGGTCGAGGCCGACAAGCGCGCGCAGCGGCTCGAAACCGAGGCGCGCACGATCTCCAAGATCCTCAACGGCGAGACCAAGAATCTGTGGCCGCCGATCATCGACGGCATCACCGTCGACAAGGGCTTTGAAAAGGCGATCGGCGCCGCTCTCGGCGACGATCTCGATGCCCCGATCGACCCGTCGGCGCCGATGCGCTGGACCAATGTCGGACAGACCGACGGCGATCCGGAGCTGCCCGAAGGCGCCGTTCCGCTCGCCAACCATGTGCAGGCGCCGGCCGAGCTGGCTCGCCGCCTCGCCCAGATCGGCGTGGTGCCGCGCGAGCGCGGCGCCGAGCTGGTCTCTCAGCTCAAGACCGGCCAGCGGCTGGTTTCGCCCGAGGGCGACGTCTGGCGCTGGGACGGTTTTGTCGCGGCCGCTCACGCCCCGACCGGCGCAGCGAGGCGCCTGGCCGAGCGCGCCCGCCTCGTCGACATCGAGAACGAGCTGGAGCAGGCCCGCATCGACGCGCAGATCAAGCGCCAGGCGCTGGAGAACGCCGAGTCCGAATTGCAGATGGCAGCGAGCACCGAAGGTGCCAGCCGCGAAGCCTGGCGCGCCGCGCAGCGCGAGCTCAACGTCGCGCGCGAGCGTCATGCCACCGCCGAGCGCGAGATCAGCCGCCATGCCGCGCGCAAGGCAACACTGTCGGAAGCGCACAGCCGTCTCGCCGCCGACCGCGCCGAGGCCGAAGCCGCCTACGAATATGCCGAGGCCGGCATCAGCGAGCTGCCGTCGAGCGAGGACACCGAGACCCGTCTCGCCGCCGTCCGCAGCGACATCGAAGGCCACCGCCGCATGGCCGCGCAGGTCCGCGCCGAAGCGCAGGCGCTGGCACGCGAGGCTGAGCTTGCCGACCGCCGCGTCCAGGCGATCCTCGCCGAACGCACCGAGTGGCAGAACCGCAAGGAGAGCGCGGCCTCCCACATCGACACCATCCAGGCCCGTATCGCCGAGCTCACGATCGAGCGCAGCGAGCTCGAAAACGCGCCGCAAGTGTTCGCCGAGAAGCGCAGCGCGCTGATCACCGAGATCGAATACGCCGAGAACGACCGCCGCATGGCCGCCGACGCACTCGCCACCGCCGAAAGCGCGATGGCCGAGACCGACCGCGTCGCCAAGCTGACGCTGGAGGCGCTTTCCAGTTCCCGCGAGGCCACCGCCCGCGCCGAGGAGCGCATGGAAGGCGCCCGCCGCCGGCTCGAGGACATCGAGCGCGAGATCCGCGACATGCTCGAAGTCGAGCCGCAAGCCGTCGCCGGCCTCGCCGAACTCGAGCCCGGTGCGGAGCTGCCGCCGCTGCACGACATCGAGGAAGACCTCGAGAAGATGCGCCGCGACCGCGAGCGCCTCGGCGCCGTCAATCTGCGCGCCGAGGAGGAGCTGCGCGAGGTCGAGACCCAGCACACCGGCCTCGTCACCGAGCGCGACGACCTGGTCGAAGCGATCAAGCGTCTGCGCCAGGGCATCCAGAGCCTCAACAAGGAGGCGCGCGAGCGGCTGCTGACCTCATTCGAGGTGGTCAACAACCACTTCAAGCGCCTGTTCGTCGAGCTGTTCGGCGGCGGCGAAGCGGCGCTGCACCTGATCGAGAGCGACGACCCGCTGGAAGCCGGCCTCGAAATCATTGCGAAACCGCCGGGCAAGAAGCCGCAGACGCTGTCGCTGCTCTCGGGCGGCGAGCAGGCCCTGACCGCGATGGCGCTGATCTTCGCGGTGTTCTTGACCAACCCCTCGCCGATCTGCGTGCTGGACGAAGTCGACGCGCCGCTCGACGACCACAACGTCGAACGGTACTGCAACCTGCTGCACGAGATGACCGGCTCGACCGACACGCGCTTCATCATCATCACGCACAATCCGATCACGATGGCGCGGATGAACCGGTTGTTCGGCGTCACCATGGCCGAGCGCGGCGTCTCGCAGCTGGTGTCGGTCAGCCTGTCAGAGGCGGTGGACATCCTCGACCAGAACGTGGCGTGACGCTGCGGTCGTTCCACACCCATTGACGTCATCATCCGCGAAGGCGGATGATCCAGTACGCCGCGGCTCCTCGGTCGACGGCACTGTCTCGGAGTACTGGATGCCCCGCCTTCGCGGGGCATGACTGCGGATGATGATAGCCCCCACCCTCCCCGCCGAACTCAAGGCCGCCCTCGACGGCAAGCTGCAGGGCTTCTCCCGCACCGACGCTGCACAACGGTCGCAGAAAATCTCGACCGCCTACCGCGCCGGCGGCGGCTCCGGCACGATCAAGTCGGACGCCGATGCGCTCGCCTATGCGCTGGCGCGCATGCCGGCGACCTACGCGGCCGTGGCCGCCAGCCTCAATGCGCTCACCAAGATTGTGCCCGATCTCGCCCCGGAAACGTTGCTCGATGTCGGCGCAGGTCCGGGCACCGCGAGCTGGGCCGCTGCGGAAGCCTTTCCATCGCTGCAGGATTTTACCCTGCTCGACGCCAACGCCACCTTGAGCCGGCTTGCGCTCGAACTGGCGCGCGACAGCTCACGCCTGGCGGAGTGCCGCTATCTGCCCGGCGATGCCGGCGGCAACCTCACTGAAGTCTCGTCAGCCGATCTCGTCGTCGCCAGCTACGTCATCGGCGAACTGGTCGAAAGCGACCAACGCAAGCTCGCGGAGGCCATGTGGGCGAAAGCGCGCCACGCGCTGGTCGTGATCGAGCCCGGCACGCCCGCCGGCACCGCGCGCATCCTCGCCCTGCGGCAGCAGCTGATCGCGGCTGGCGCTTACGTCGCCGCCCCCTGCCCGCACGAAAGGCCCTGCCCACTCACCGCGCCGGACTGGTGCCATTTCAGCCAGCGCCTGCCGCGCTCGCAGGCGCACCGCCAGATCAAGGGCGCCGAGGTGCCGTTCGAGGACGAGCGTCTTATCTACGTCGCGCTGACCCGAATGCCGCCGACTACCCGTGCCGCGCGCGTGCTGGCGCCCCCGGATGTCGGCAAGGCCGAGATCACGGCCAAGCTCTGCACCGAGGATGGCGTCGCCATCACAAGGGTGCCTCGTCGGGACAAGGCCGCCTATGCTGGGGCACGCCGCTGGCGCTGGGGTGACGCTATTCTGTCCGAAAGTTAACCTCGTTCCGGACTTTTGCCTTGAACGCGGGCGGCTCCACATTCGACCAAGTCTTACCTCCCCTCTGCGCCGGGCTCTCATCCTGCGCCAATTTGGTCTAGGCTAGCGCCTGCCTTCTTCCCCCTTCAGGAGTTCTCCATGTCGACCGGCTGGATCGTTCTCGGCGTCATCGTCGTCCTCGCGCTGTTCGCCTTCAGCGCCTACAACCGCCTGGTGGCGCTGAGCCAGCGCGTCGGCCAGGCCTTCGCCGATATCGACGTGCAGCTCAAGCAGCGCCACGACCTGATCCCGAACCTGGTCGAGACGGTGAAGGGCTATGCCTCGCATGAGCGCGGCACGCTCGACGACGTCATCAAGGCACGCAATTCGGCGATGTCGGCGCAAGGACCGGCGCAGGTTTCCGTGGCCGAGAACCAGCTGTCCGGCGCGCTCGGCCGGCTGATCGCGCTATCGGAGGCCTATCCCGACCTCAAGGCCAACGCCAATTTCCAGCAACTCGCATCCGAGCTTTCCGACCTCGAGAACAAGATCGCGGCGAGCCGCCGCTTCTTCAACAACGCGGTCCAGGAATACAACACCGGCATCCAGCAGCTGCCCGCCGCCTTGTTCGCAGGCATGTTCGGCTTCACCAGGAAGGACTTCTTCGATCTCGGCGCCAGCCGCACCGAGGTCGAGGCCGCGCCGCAGGTGAAGTTCTGATCTTGAGCCGATAGGCCGGCAGGGCACCCGCGTCATGGCCGCGTATGGTCTCTACACGCACATCGCCTCGAACAAGTTTCGTTCGATGCTGCTGCTCGCCGGCCTGTTCATGCTGGTCTACGTGCTGGTCTATGCTGGCGCGCTGGTCGCCGAAGTCGTCATCAACGGCAATGAGACCGTCGTCTATTACCTGAGGCGCGCCCTCCACGATCTGATCGTGGCCGCACCGGTTGCGACGATCGTAGCGGCGGTCTGGGTCGTGATCGCCTATTTCTTCCACCAGTCGATGATCGACGCGGTGACCGGCGGCCACGACGTCACGAGGCAGGAGGAGCCGCGGCTTTACAATCTACTGGAAAACCTCTGCATCTCGCGGGGCATCACCATGCCGAGGCTGAAGATCATGGAGAGCCCGGCGCTGAACGCGTTCGCGACCGGCCTCAATCCGCGGCAATATTCGATCACCGTCACCACGGGTCTCCTCGATGCCCTGAACGACAAGGAGATCGAGGCGGTGCTGGGCCACGAGCTGACCCACATCAAGAACGGCGATGTGCAGCTGATGGTGGTCGCCGTCATCATCGCCGGCGTGGTCGGCTTCTTCGGCGAATTGTTCTTCCGCCTGTTCACCAATTTCAACTGGAGCTCCGGCTCCGGCAGCTCATGGTCCTCGGGCTCCTCCTCGTCGTCGCGGTCGTCCTCCTCGTCGAGCGACAACAAGAGTTCCGGCGGCGGCGCGGTAATCGTGATCATCATCGCGATCGTGCTGATCGTGGTGGCCTGGCTGCTGTCCCAGGTGGTCAAGCTCGCACTGTCACGTTCGCGCGAATATCTCGCCGACGCGGGCTCCGTCGAGCTGACGAAAGACCCCGATGCGATGATCTCGGCGCTGCGCAAGATCGAGAATCGCGGCGAGCTTCCCGGCGCGACCTCGGCCGTGATGGAGCTCTGCGTCGACAATCCCCGTGAGGGCTTTGCCGATCTGTTCGCGACCCACCCATCCGTGCAGTCCCGGGTCGACGCGCTGGTCAAGTTTGCCGGCGGCCACGATCCTGGCCCGCGGCCGCTGGCCGAGGAAACGGAGGAGCCCGAGGCGCAAGCTGACCCGCAGGACGCCCCACCGCCGCTGCGTCATGGCCCGTGGGACGACGCCAGCGGCCCGGCCGCTCCTCCGCCGCCCCTGCCCGCACCCGGCTCCTCAGAGACCGCGAGCAGCAAGCCTACAGGCAATCTCATGGGTCCCTGGGGCCGTCATTAAGCACGCGATGTCCTGCCATGCGCGGCGGGTTTCGCCGCGATTGGGAAAAACTTCGGGAATTGCCGTATCGACATGCCGAGGATTTGAATTCTCCCTTGTTTCTGCCATGTTCGCGCCCAACAGCAGACTTGGGACATCCTTGGGACATCGATTTGGGGCCCGGCCGATTGCGACCTCGCGATCGGGGGCGCGTTAGGGGACAGCAATGGCAAAGCCGGCAGTGGTTGTGGTGGGCGCGGACAAGGGCGGGGTCGGCAAGACCACGGTGTCGCGGACCTTGCTCGATTATTTTTCCGCCAACAACGTGCCGACGCGCGCCTTCGACACGGAATCGCCGCGCGGAACCCTGAAGCGCTTCCACCCCGACATCACCGAGATCGTCGACATGACGACGACATCGGACCAGATGAAGATCTTCGACACACTTAACGCGGTGAGCCCGTCGGTGACCGTGATCGACGTTCGCGCGGGCCTGCTCTCGCCTGCGCTGGCTTCGCTGCGCGACATCGGCTTCCTCGACGCCGCCAAGGCCGGCCAGATCACCTTCGCGGTGTTCCACATCCTCGGACCCTCGATCGCCTCGCTGGAGGAGATCGCCGAGACCGCCGGCTTCATGACCGGCGCAAAATATTTCCTGGTGAAGAACTTCATCAACGACACCCAGTTCTTCCAATGGGACCAGGCGACCTACAATTCCTACTTCCACCGCATTAAGGACGCGACCGAGCTGACCATCCCCAAGCTCAACGAAATGGCCTATGAGCAGGTCGAAGTGTCCTCCGTCCCGTTCCTGAAATTCGTCGCCAACAAGGGCATCAGCGACGAGGCCGCGAACTATTCCTTCGTGCTGCGCGGCTATGTCCGGCACTGGCTGGCGAATGTCTGGAGCGAGTTCGACCGGATCCGGCTGACTGACATCGTGGGTTCGAAGCCCGTCACCCGAAACAGCGAAAAATAGTTGCGCAAGCAGGGCTGATACGGCTGGATTGGTCGCCAGGTTCGACTGATATAGCTGCCGATGCCCGCAACGCCCGTCTACATCATCTGCTCGCCCCGCCCGCAGGTCGGCAAGACACTGCTGGCGCGGCTGCTTGCCGAATTTCTGCTGCTCAAGAACGGCAATGTCGCGGCCTTCGACGTCAATCTGAAGGAACCGTCGCTGCTCGACTACCTGCCAAAGATCACGGAGACCGCCGACGTGATCGATACCTACGGCAAGATGCAGCTGATGGACCGCGTCATCGTCGATGACGGCATGGCCAAGGTGATCGACCTCGGCTTCCACGCCTTCGACGAGTTCTTCAAGATGACCGACGAGATCGGCCTCTTGAAGGAGGCCGCCCGCCGCCATGTCGCGCCTCAAATCCTGTTCGTCGCCGACACCGACCGCGCCTCGGCCCGCGCCCACGAGATGCTGCGCGGGCAGATCCCGCGGATGAACCTGATCACCGTCGACAATGAATATGTCGTGCGCGGCGAGCTGCCGGCCGCGATGGCCGGCGGCCGCCTGTTCCGCCTGCCGGCCTTGCCCGGCTTCCTCAAGACCTATGTCGACCGGCTGAACTTCTCCTTCACCGGCTATCTGCGCCAGGAGAAGGACGCGTCGACCGAGCTGCACCAATGGACCCGGCGGAATTACTTTGCCTTCCGCGAGCTCGAGCTCAGTTTGATCCTGCAGCGATCCTAGATAATTTCACCCGGATAATATTGACTGCGGGTTGAAGCGGGCTTATTGAGGCGGACATCGGTATCCCCTCCGCAAGGCCTGTCACCGTGAGCATCGACCGGAAAGCAGCGATCGCCGCCTACAAGGAGCGAAAGACCATCGCGGGCGTCTATGTCGTCCGCTGTGCGGCCTCCGGCGAGGCCTGGGTCGGCCAGGCGCCGAACCTCGAGACGATCCAGAACCGCATCTGGTTCTCGCTACGCCAAGGCAGCCACGCCTGCCGCAGCCTCCAGGCTGCCTGGAATGCGAATGGCGAGGCCGGCCTGACCTTTGGCGAATGCGAGCGCCTGGAGGATGAGGAAACCGCCTATGTCAGGAACGCACTCCTGAAGGAGCGCCTGCTGCATTGGCGGGATGAACTGAAGGCCGAGGCGATCTGAAGATCGCGGCGACCTCTCAGTGTCCCTCGAACGTCATCAGCGTGCGCACTGGCACGTCCATGGCGCGCAGCTTGGCGGCGCCGCCGAGCTCGGGCAAGTCGATGATGAAGCAGGCGGCGACGACGTTGGCGCCGATCTGGCGCAGCAGCTTCACCGCGCCTTCCGCGGTGCCGCCGGTGGCGATGAGGTCGTCGACCAGGATGACGCGCTCGCCGGGCTGGATGGCGTCGACATGCATCTCCATCTCGTCGATGCCGTATTCGAGCGAGTAAGCGATGCGCACGGTGGTGTGCGGCAGCTTGCCTTTCTTGCGGATCGGCACGAAGCCGGCAGAGAGCTGGTGCGCCACCGCACCGCCGATGATGAAGCCGCGTGCCTCCATGCCGGCGACCTTGTCGATCTTGTTGCCGGCCCAGGGATTGACGAGCTCGTCCACCGCGCGGCGGAACGCGCGCGCGTCCGCGAGCAGGGTCGTGATATCGCGGAACATGATCCCCGGCTTGGGATAGTCGGGGATGGTCCGGACGCTCGCCTTGATATCGTGGTCAAAGGTCATTGGTGCCTCTCAATCGACACGCGCATCCAACCGGAACGCGTTTTCAACAATACGCAAGCCCACCTCATTGCTGAGCGACATCAGCGATTCCGGGTGGAATTGCACGCCGGCGACCGGCAGCGTCTTGTGCTCCAGCGCCATGGCGACACCGTCCTCGGTGCTGGCTGTGACGGACAACACCTCCGGCATGCTGTCGCGCTCGACATAAAGCGAGTGATAGCGGCCGATGACGATCTCGTTCGGCAGATTGCGCATCAAGCGCCCGCCGCGCACCTGCACCCGCGAGGGCCGGCCATGGGCGGGATGGGTGAGCTGGCCGAGCTCGCCGCCGAAATATTCGCCGATCGCCTGCACGCCCAAGCAGACGCCGAACACCGGCAGCTTCCTCTCCAGCGCCGCGTCGATCGTTGTCTTGATCCCGAAATCTTCCGGCCTGCCGGGACCCGGTGACAGCACCAGCAAATCCCATGTCTTCCGCTTGAGCATGTCGAGCGCATGCACATGGCGGACCACGGTGACGTCGGCGCCGACCTGGCGGAAATAATCGGCGAGCATGTGCACGAAGCTGTCGTCATGATCGATCAACAGCACCCGCTTGCCCGAGCCGGTCGCATCCGGCGCAAAGGTCGACAATGGCTTCGGCGGATCGCCGCGCAGCGCCTGGAACAGCGCGGCGGCCTTGACCTGGCATTCGCGGTCTTCGGCGGCCGGATCGGAATCGAACAGGCATGTGGCGCCGACGCGCACTTCGGCGAGACCATCCTTCATGCGGATGGTGCGGATGGTCAGGCCGGTATTGATGCTGCCGTCGAAATTCACCGCACCGATCGCGCCGGCATACCAGCGGCGCGGCGAGCGCTCGTGATCCTCGACGAACTGCATCGCCCAGAGCTTGGGTGCGCCGGTCACCGTCACCGCCCAGGCGTGGGTGAGGAAGGCATCGAGCGCGTCGAAGCCGGGGCGCAGCATGCCCTCGACATGATCGACGGTGTGGAAGAGCTTTGAATAGGTCTCGATCTGGCGCCGCGCCAGCACCTTGATCGTGCCGGGCACGCAGACGCGCGCCTTGTCGTTACGGTCAACGTCGGTGCACATGTTGAGCTCGAACTCGTCCTTCTCCGAGTTCAGGAGCTGGCGGATCTGCTCGGCATCGCCGATCGCATCGGTGCCGCGCGCGATCGTGCCCGAGATCGGGCAGGTCTCGACCCGGCGCCCGTCCGAGCGCACGAACATTTCCGGCGAGGCGGAGACGAGAAATTCGCCCTCACCCAGATTCATCAGCGCGCCGTAGGGCGACGGGTTGATGACGCAGAGGCGCTGGAAGACTTCGGCCGGCGAACGATCGCAAGGCTCGGCGAACAGCTGCCCAGGCACCGCTTCAAAGAGATCACCGCGGGCGAAGGCCGCACGCGCGGTCTCGACGGTTGCCTGATACTCGCCGGGCGCGTGATCGGCAAAACCCTGGCGCGGTGTCTTCAGGTAAGGACTCTCGGCGGTCTCGCGCGGCAGGCCCTCGGTGGATTTGCCCTTCCAGGCAAAGTCGTACGAGAGCACCACGCCGCGGCCGGTGGCGCGGTCATAGGCCAGCAGGCGATCGGGGACGTAGAGCACGATGTCGCGCTGGTCCTGCTCGCGCGCGCGCTTCTGCACGAGGTCCTCGATCTGGAACACCAGGTCGTAGGCGAAGGCGCCGAACAGGCCGAGCAGCCCGTCGTCATTGGCCGAGAAGGCGGCGACGAGATCGCGCACCAGCGACATCACGCTGGCGCGCCGCGTACGCTGGTCTTCCTCGACCGGCGCATCGCCGCGGATGATGTGGCCGGCAAGCCGCGTCGCCGTCTTCTCGGAGATGACGACGCAGGGCTCGCGCAGCACATCGACCAGGAAGGCGATCAGCACCTGCCCGCGCTCGTTCAGCGCTTCCAGCTTGAAATTGACGCCTGATGTCTCGAGCTTGAGCGGCGGATCGGAGAAGCCGAGGTCGAAGCTCTCGTAGCGGCCGGGCACGGTCGTGCCTGAGGAAAGCACCACGCCGCGGCGGCGGTCGAGCAGGCTGACGAGATCGTCGAGCCTGTTGGCGCCGCCGGTGAACTGCTCCGCCACGCGCGTGATCGCGAGACCCGCGCGGGTCGCGTACTCACTTCTGGCCGGGAGGGCAAAGACTGTCCTGTTCATGTGATCCTCTTGGGGTCCTCTTACGAGACTTGCCGAGGAAACGCCACACAGGACAAACGATCAGGCCGCCGCACTGCGTTAGCGACCTCAGACGATTTGGGAAAGGAAAATCGCACCGGCCACCTCGTTAGGAGGTGCGCCACCAAAGACGGGCTGGGCGGACGGAGGTGCTCATGGGCGGATACTCACCATGGCGCGGGGGCGGCGTCAAGGGTGGCCCGGTGCCGTAGCCCGGATGGAGCGCAGTGCAATCCGGGATTCGTGCCACAAGGGAAAGTCCCCGGATTACGCTGCGCTCCATCCGGGCTACAGGCTGGGTCAGGCTGCGCTGTTACCGCCGAGATGATTGGCGAAGAACTTGATTGCCCTGCCCCAGGCGAGCTCGGCGGCCTCGCGGTCATGCACGGCCTGGCGCTGCTCGTTGACGAAGGCGTGCTCGGCGTCATAGCGGAACAGCTCCAGCGACTTGCCGGCGGCCTTCATCGCCTTCTCGAAGCCGCCCACCAGCTCCGGCGTGCACCAATCGTCCTTGTTGGCGAAATGGGCCTGGAGCGGGATCTTGACGTCGGCGGGCTTGGCCGCCTGCTCCGGCGGGATGCCGTAGAACACGACGCCGGCCGCGAGCTCCGGTACATGCACCGAGCCGATGATGGTGACGGCGCCGCCGAGACAGAAGCCGGTCAGCCCGACCTTGGCACCGTTACGCGACAGATATTGCGCGGCGCCGCGTACCGTCTGCGTGGTGGCGTCCATGAAGTCGAGCGAGTTCATCTCCTTGTTGGCGCTGTCCGTGTCGTGATACGGCACCACCTTGCCCTTGTAGAGATCGGGCGCCAGCGCGTCGAAACCGGCCAGCGCGAAGCGGTCGCACAGGCCCTTGATCTGGTCCGACAGGCCCCACCATTCCTGGATCACGACCACGCCCGGCGCGTTGCCGCGCGCGGCATTGGCGAGATAGCCCGAGGCCTCCTTGCCGTCCGGACGCTTGAAGGTGATGGCGGTTCCCATGGTGTCCTCCGATGAGTTCTTGGGGGAGCGGTTGGCGGCATCTTGGCGGGTGCATGCGAATGACGCAATCACCGCGCAAACAAACTCTCGTGCCCCGGACGCTGCGCAGCGCGCCGCCCCTTGCGGCGTGATGCGCTGCCGATCCGGGGCCCAGCTACGAGCATTCTGGGTCCCGGCTCGCGCTTCGCGCGTCCCGGACACGGACCCAACAAAAAAAGCCCCCTCGCGGGGGCTTCTTCATTTCTCGTCGCATCAAAGCGCTCAGTGCGAGCTGGCCCAGACCTTCTTCTTGGTGAAGTACATCAGGCCCGCGAACAGGATCAGGAACACGAAGACCTGGAATCCGAGGCGCTTGCGCGCTTCCATGTGCGGCTCCGCGGTCCACATCAGGAAGGTGGTGACGTCCTTGGAGTACTGCGCGACCGTGGTTGGCGAGCCGTCGTCATAGGTCACCTGGCCGTCGCTGAGCGGCTTCGGCATCTTGATGGCGTGGCCCGGGAAGTACTTGTTGTAGTACGAGCCCTCCGGAATGGTCACGCCTTCCGGCACCTTGTCCTCGAAGCCCTGCAGCAATGCCGAGACGTAGTCCGGGCCCTGCTCCTGGAACTGGGTGAAGAAGTCGAAGATGAACCAGGGGAAGCCGCGCTTATAGGAGCGCGCCTTGGTGATCAGGGAGAGGTCGGGCGGCGCCGCGCCACCGTTCGCCGCGCGAGCGGCCTGCTCGTTCGGGAATGGCGAGGGGAAATAGTCCGCCGGACGCCCCGCACGCTCGAACATGTCGCCGGCATCGTTCGGACCGTCCTTGACCTTGTAGTCCGACGCGAAGGCCGCCGCCTGCGCCACCGAATAGCCGGGCCCACCGGGCTCGGCGAGGTTGCGGAAGGCGACATAGGACAGGCCGTGGCAGCTGGCGCAGACCTCCTTGTAGACCTTCAGGCCGCGCTGCAGCGCGCCGCGGTCGAACTTACCGAAAGGGCCGGAGAACGACCATTTGTTGCCCGGGGGCGTATCGCTGCCTTCAGACGCCTTCGCGCTGTCGACCGAGCCTGCGAACAACGAACCGGCGAGCGCCAGCATGATCGCGGTCGAAACCATCGGCGTCGATCGGCTGCCGGTCTTGGCCAGCACCGCATCCGAGATCGAGTTCGGCACGGGCCGCGGCTTCTCGATGCGCGAGAGCAGTGGCAGCACGATCAGGAAGTAGGCGAAGTAGCAGACCGTCAGGACCCGGCCGGCAATGACGTAGATGCCTTCCGGCGGCTGCGCCCCGAGATAGCCGAGCAGGATGCAGACCACGACGAAGATCCAGAAGAACTGCTTGGCCAGCGGGCGATACTTCGACGACCTCGTCTTCGCTGCGTCCAGCCAGGGCAGGAAGCACAGGATGATGATCGCACCGAACATCCCGATGACGCCGGCAAGCTTGTTCGGGATCGAGCGCAGGATCGCGTAGAACGGCAGGTAATACCATTCCGGCACGATGTGCGGCGGCGTCACGCCCGGGTTCGCCGGAATGTAGTTGTCGGCGTCGCCGAGATAGTTCGGCATGTAGAAGATGAACCAGGCGTAGAGCAGCATGAAGCAGGCGACGCCGAACATGTCCTTGATGGTCGCATGCGGCGTGAACGGCACCGTGTCCTTTTCCGTCTTCGGCTCGACGCCGTCAGGATTGTTCTGGCCGGCGACGTGCAGCGCCCAGACGTGGAGCACGACGACGCCCGCGATCAGGAACGGCAGCAGGTAATGCAGCGAGAAGAAGCGGTTGAGCGTCGGATTGCCGACCGAATAACCGCCCCACAGCAGCGTCACGATGCTCTCGCCGACATAGGGAATGGCGGAGAACAGGTTGGTGATGACCGTGGCGCCCCAGAAACTCATCTGGCCCCAGGGCAGCACGTAGCCCATGAAGCCGGTCGCCATCATCAAGAGGTAGATGATGACGCCGAGGATCCACAGCACCTCGCGCGGCTCCTTGTAGGACCCGTAATAGAGGCCGCGGAACATGTGAACGTAGACGGCGACAAAGAACATCGATGCGCCGACCGCATGCATGTTGCGCAGCAGCCAGCCGTAGTTCACGTCACGGACGATCAGTTCGACCGATTTGAAGGCGAGATCGGCATGCGGCGTATAATGCATCGCCAGGATCACGCCGGTCAGGATCTGCATCCCCAGCATGAAGGAGAGGATGGCGCCGAAGGTCCACCAATAGTTCAGGTTACGCGGGGTGGGATAGGCAACGAACGAGGAGTGCATGAGGCCGAGGATCGGCAGGCGCCGCTCGATCCATTGCAGGGCCGGATTGCTCGGCTGGTAGTCGGATGGTCCGCTCATGATGCGATCCTGAGGAAATAGTACGACGAGACGGCGCGAAGCTTCGGACGAGGATCCGAGGCTCAGCCGATCTGGATTTTGGTGTCGGAAACGAACTGGTACGGCGGCACCGGCAGGTTCGCGGGCGCGGGCCCCTGGCGGATGCGGCCGGACGAATCGTACTGCGACCCATGGCAGGGGCAGAAGAAGCCGTCGTAGCTGCCTTCATGAGCGATCGGGATGCAGCCGAGATGGGTGCAGATGCCGATCACGACCAGCCATTGCTCGTGGCCGGACTTGACCCGGGCCTCGTCGGACTGCGGATCGGGCAGGCTCGCCACGTTGACGGCGCGCGCCTCGTCGATCTGCTTCTTGGTGCGGTGGCTGATGTAGATCGGCTTGCCGCGCCAGAACACCTTGATGTCCTGACCTTCGGCGACCGGACTGAGATCGACCTCGATCGGCGCACCGGCGGCGATGGTCGAGGCGTCAGGATTCATTTGGGAAATGAAGGGCCAGAGCGCAGCTGCGCCCCCTACTGCTGCAGCTGCCCCCGTTGCAACGAATAAGAAATCACGGCGTGTCGGATGGTCCGCCGAAGACGCTGTCGTCACGATTCCAACCCTTTCTTCTTGTGCAACCGGTGGAACCGCTCCAGGGGGCGCCCATGAGGTCCCCGGAAAGGCTGCCGGCGCCCGCGGCCCCCCGCGGCGGCAGAACTTCGCATGTTCACCTCTAAACGGGCAAAACAGCAGTCCAGAATCGTTCTATTGGCACCCTTGCCGGGCGAGCGCAAGCCCGCTATCGGCGCGGGAGCGTGCAATGCACGAATTCCCGGGCAGGCGATGTTTTATTGAGACATTTCCGCCCCGCATCGCCCCCGAGACAGCTCTCGCACAGTCCATGCAGATAGCGCTTTTCCAACCCGACATCGCCCAGAACACCGGCACGATTCTCAGGCTTTGCGCCTGCCTGGGCATCGCCGCCCATATCATCGAACCGGCGGGCTTCCCCGTCTCCGACCGCCTGTTCCGCCGGGCGGGAATGGACTATCTCGATCATGTCAGCCTTATCAGGCACGACTCCTGGGCCAAATTCGAGGACTGGCGCGCCGCCCATGGCTACCGCCTGCTGCTGTTCACCACGAAAGCTGCCACCGACTACCGCGATTTCCGTTACCAGACGTCGGACATCCTGCTATTCGGGCGCGAGAGCGCCGGTGTCACCGACGCGGTGGTCGAGGCCGCGGATGCGCGGCTGGTGATCCCGATCAAAGCGGGGCTGCGGTCGCTCAATGTCGCCATGACCGCGGCCATGGCCGCCGGCGAGGCGCTGCGGCAGATCCGGAACCCGCAAGCCTGACAGATTGAGGAGAGACGATTGAGTTACGCGGTCAAGGAGATCTTCCTGACCTTGCAAGGCGAAGGCGCCCATGCCGGGCGCGCGTCCGTGTTCTGCCGTTTTGCCGGCTGCAACCTCTGGAGCGGCCGCGAGGCGGACCGTCTTGAGGCCACCTGCAAGTTCTGCGACACGGATTTCGTCGGAACCGACGGCACCCTCGGCGGCCGCTACGGCTCGGCCGCGGAGCTCGCCGACACCATCGCCGCGCAATGGACTGCGGCCGCAGCCAACCGCTACGTGGTGCTGACCGGCGGCGAGCCGCTGCTCCAGGTCGACGCCGCGCTGATCGAGGCGCTCCACGCCCGCGGCTTCGAGATCGGCGTCGAGACCAACGGCACCATCGCAGCGCCGGACGGGCTCGACTGGATCTGCGTCAGCCCTAAGGGCGGCAGCGAATTGGTGCTGCGCCAGGGCCACGAGCTGAAGCTGGTCTATCCGCAGGCCCTCGCCGCACCCGAGACCTTCGAGCACCTCGCCTTCGAGCGCTTCTCGCTGCAGCCGATGGACGGACCCGAGGTCATCGAGAACACCGCGCGCGCGATCGACTACTGCCTGCGTCATCCGCAATGGCGGCTCAGCGTGCAGACGCACAAGTCGCTCGGCATCCGATAGGGACAGATTTGTAGGGTGGGCAAAGCGGAGCGTGCCCACCATTCAAGATGACGGTAGAAGACGTGGGCACGGCGCAAGGGCGCCTTTTGCCCACCCTACGGCACACTCCGCGTGGTAAGCGACCGGGAATGAAGATGGACATGTCGACGATCGAAGACCGCAAGGGCCGCGCCCGCGCCTGGTTCGAAGCCTTGCGCGACGACATCTGCGCGAGCTTCGAGCGGCTCGAGGACGACGCCCCGCAAAGCCTCTATCCGGGCGAAGCCGGCCGCTTCAAGCGCACGCCCTGGCAACGCACCGACCATACCGGCGCGGCCGGTGGCGGTGGCGTGATGTCGATGATGCATGGCCGCCTGTTCGAGAAGGTCGGCGTGCACTGCTCGACCGTGCACGGCGAGTTCGCGCCCGAGTTTCGCGCGCAGATTCCCGGCGCCGCGGACGATCCAAAATTCTGGGCCTCCGGCATTTCGCTGATCGCGCATATGCGCAATCCGCACGTGCCCGCCGTGCACATGAACACCCGCTTCGTGGTCACCACGAAAGCCTGGTTCGGCGGCGGCGCCGATCTCACACCGGTGCTCGACCGACGGCGCACCCAGGACGATGCCGACAGCATCGCTTTCCACGCCGCGATGAAGCAAGCCTGCAACCAGCCGAACGGCGTTGCCGACTACGACAAATACAAGAAATGGTGCGACGAATATTTCTACCTGCCGCACCGCAAAGAGGCGCGCGGCATCGGCGGCATCTTCTACGACTGGCACGACAGCGGCGACTGGGACGCCGACCTCGCCTTCACCAAAGACGTCGGCCGCGCTTTCCTGAAGATCTATCCTGACATCGTCAGGCGCAATTTCGCGGCGGGCTGGACCGCCGCGGACCGCGAGGAGCAATTGATCCGGCGCGGCCGCTATGTCGAATTCAACCTGCTCTACGATCGCGGCACCATCTTCGGGCTGAAGACCGGCGGCAATGTGGATTCCATCCTGTCATCGATGCCGCCGGAGGTGAAGTGGCCATGACTGTCTCGAGGCCGCTGCCGCGCGCCATGCTGATCGATATGGACGACACCATCCTGTCGGCCTATGGCCGGCCCGAGATCGCCTGGAACACGATCGCGAACGAGTTTGCCGAGGAGCTGGCGCCGCTGCCGCCGCCGCAGGTCGCAACCGCAGTGCTCGCCTTTGCGCGGCAGTTCTGGTCGACTGCGGAGCCGATCTGGCGGATGAAGCTCGGCGAGGCGCGGCGGCTCACGGTGCGCGGCGGCTTCGCCGCGCTCGCCGCAAACGGCCATCGCGCCCTGCCCGACGATCTCGCCGATCGCATCGCCGACCGCTTCACCACCTATCGCGAGGAAGCCATCTTCGTCTTCCCCGGCGCGCACGATGCCATCGACGCGTTCAGGGCACGCGGCATCAAGCTCGCGCTGGTCACCAACGGCGCCGCCGACATGCAGCGCGCCAAGGTCGAGCGGTTCGAGCTGACCCATCGCTTCGACCACATCCAGATCGAAGGCGAGCACGGCTTCGGCAAGCCGGAGGAGCGCGCCTATCTGCACGCGATGGAGGCGCTGGGCGTTTCCGCGGAGGATACCTGGATGATCGGCGACAATCTGGAATGGGAAGTGGTGACGCCACAGCGCCTCGGCATCTATTCGATCTGGATCGACGTGCACGGCGACGGCCTGCCCGAAGGCTCGACGGTCAGGCCCGACCGCATCATCCGCTCGCTGACCGAGCTGGTGCCGGGCTAGCCCTGAGCAGGGCACATAACAAAATATCGAAAAACAACCCCATGCACAGTAGCGGCCCCCTGCAAGATCAATGGCTTACGGATTTTTCGAAGCGACTTTGATCCGTCGGCCAAAACAGGGGTATGATGTCATCGTCGAAACTTGCGATGGACTGGTTTCCGCGCCCGCGTTTCCGCGTTCGTCGCGAGAAGATCACCGCCCTACGGCAGCTCGGGTGCGGGAAATTTCTTCGCCTGCTGACGTAACGCCCCGTCAAGCCAGCACGTAGATGTCCCCTGCGGGCGCTTTTGCCCCGAGGGAGGGCGCGGCATCGTGAGTGGGGAATTGAGCATCCGTAGAGCTGAGGCGGGCGATTACGCTGCGGTTCGGAGCCTTGCGGAAGCGTTGGCGGCCCATATCGAAGAGCCGCCACCGCCTCTGACGCTCGAGCGCTATCTCGCCTTCTATGTCCGCGAGCATGCGCCCGTGCACCTCTTCGTCGCGCTGCTGGAAGATCGCGTTGCGGGCCTGATCGCCTGGATCCTGACCCACGAGCTCTATAGCGCCCAGGCGGGCATGTACATCAGTGACATCACGGTGCATGCCGAGGCGCGCAGGAAGGGCGTCGGCAGAGCGCTGATGACGAAGGCCAAGGAATGGGCTGCCGATCACGGCGTCACGAAGCTCGGCTGGGATGTCTGGAAACACAACGCGTCAGCGATGCAATTCTACGCGCGCCTGGGCGCGACCGTCGACACCGAGGCCCTGCCGCATCTCCTGCTGCTGACGAACCGCTAGCTTCATCATTGCCGATTGGCGACTGCGGGCGTCGCACGCGATCCTCATCTTGAGGGCTCGCCAACGGCGGGCGTCTCAAAGGATGGCCACGGAGGAAGCCGCTGCCATATGCGATTGCCCCGCGTGTCGACCGGGATCCCCACCCGCCGCTGGAATTTCCCGGCACGGCCAGCCGGCGTGATCGGCCTGTCATGACCAATTGCTAGGCTCCCGTCCGGATCGATCGCGAGAAAGGACAATCCATGGACTTGAAAGCCGGTGATGTCGTGATGCTGAAATCCGGCGGCCAACCGCTGACGGTCGCGGAAGTGAAGCAAGACGAGGTGCTCTGCCTCTGGATGGGCATGGAAGGCGACCTGTTCCGCGAAACGCTGCCGCTGGCCGTGCTCGTGCAGGTGGAAGAGGAGGAAGAGGACGACGACGAGGACGAAGAGTAGGCCCGCCTACACCGCATCCTAACTGGATCGGGTGTGCCTCAGCTCCAGCACGTCGGATCTCCCTCTCAGAACAAACATGAAGGATCGGGCCGAGGACTCGGCCCCGATCTATCAGGTCGCGTTCGATGGCGACTTGCGCACGATGCGATTTCGTTCGCCCTATTGGATAAAGGCGATTTCGAAATGCATGCCATCGGGCCGGCTTCCAAAGTGCCCGCCCCAATAAAATCCATGTTTGTTGGCGATCGGGACCAACTCCCGAACCGCTCCGCGCGTGCCCACGAGCTTGGGCCGAGCCCCCAACGGATTCTCGTCGGCATTGACGTCGAACGCGCTTCCGAAAGCGTGGTTGCTCAATTGCGTCGTCGATCCCCTGATGAAGCGAGGCACGAAAGCTCCGTCAAATGACAGGATCCTATCCAGCAGACTCGCGCTCTCCCACTCCTCCCAAAGCGCCTTGAGCTGTGCCGCCGCGAGCTTGTGGAATTGCATGGAGGCCGGAGCATGCGGTCCCAAAGCCTTCCGCAGTTGGGGAATGGGAACGCTCACGATGTTGTCCCTGGTCCAAGTCCCGAGGATCCGGATGTTCTCGCGGTTATCCGGACGAGGCTCCGAGACGAAGTTGAACGCGCCAAAAACCGCCCGTCTCGCGGCCGTATTTTCGAGCGGCGGAAAATCCGGCCGTGGCGGGAAGTTTGAACCCGTCATGTCAGCGGCCGGCTCTTCAATGAGCTCAAATCCGAGCTGCATGGCTTTCATCATCGTTTCGCGACCTGCCACGCCGTCGCTCGTCAGTCCGTTTGCCGCCTGAAACGCACTCGTGGCCGCCTGGGTCTTGTCGCCGAACTCTCCGTCGAGGCCACCCGGATCGAAATGCTGTCCCTGCAGGAAGCTCTGCCAAGCTTTCACGAATGGTCCCTGCGAGCCGAGCCGAAGCGCACGCAAAGCAACGGGCCTCGTCGACTCACTCGTCAATGGAGCGGATATCTCTGCGATTGGCGCGATCTCCGCAGAAGCGTCCGCAACGCCACTCGACAGCATTGCATTGGTCGCGGCCCGTGATGCGCTGAAGCCGCGAGATTGAGGCTGAATCCTGGGGCTTTCGATCTGTGTATCGGTCAATGCAACCTCCTCTGAGCTGGTGATAAAACTCTTTGCGACGTTCAATGCGTTATTCCACCGGTTGACCAGGCCCTTCCAAAACTTGCTCGTCTCACTGCGTTTCGCGACATCCCGCTCGTACTGTTCGCGCGCAGCGCGCAGGTCTTGCAGAAGCTCCAACGTGTCGTCCTCGCGGGCGGCTACGAGCGCTCGTCCGGCGTCATCGATCACGCCACTGTCAGGAACATGCAATGCTCTTTGGAGTATTCGCGCAGCACCGCGAGGACCGCGGTTGAAGCAGCAATCTCGCAAGTAACATTCGATCGCCGGCTTTCTCGACCAACTCGACACACCATCAGTGTAAGTGGCTATGATTTCGCAGGCCGCCCGTTCCGCCTCTTGAAAGTGGCCCCCCTCGATCAAATCGGCCAGCATCCGTGCTTCTTCGGGATGGAAACGTTCGTTGATGCCCGCGACTTCATATGCTCCTCCACCGTCGTCAGCCGGCAGCCTGTAGATCGTCAGGCGTCCCTGTTTATCGCGCCGGGCTTCGAAGCTGAGAATGGAGGCTGCCATCCGGTGACGATCCGCCGACGTGCTCATGCAAGGCCTCTGCAATATGTAATGTTAGGCGGCGCAGCTTCTGGCGGCTTTCATGGCTCGGGCATGGTCGTGAACTGGCCAGCGCCGACCACGCCGAGGAGCCCGCCGCATCCGCAACACGCCTCAATGACGCTGAGCTTACGCCACGCGCTGAAGCTGTGTTGTGAAGTGCTTCACAACCCGGTTGCGATTCGATGACGCATTGCCGCGCGAACTGCGGGGATCGGAATCCTTCCCGCGTTCGTTTGCCGGTATGGATTAAACGTCAGGGTCAGGGCCGTCTGCGCTTCAGCTCGGAAGCGGGCGCGCGATCAATTCGGCCTTCGCGATTGCCAGCCGATCTATGCAATCCCGATCTGTGCGCTGCCCCTCTGGGTGCTGCTGTTTGCGTTGCTGATGCTGCTCACGCCGATCTACCCGACGAGTTGCCTCGCCGCCGCCGAGATCATCACCAGCCCGCCGGTGATCACCGCGACATCAAGGATCGCGGTGTGGATGTGCACCGGCATCCGCTCGACGAAGGCCTTTGCGAGAAACGCGCCGGGGATCGCGATCGCGCCGATCAGCAGCGCGAAGGCGAGCACCTGCGCGGTGACTGCGCCGGCGAGGCCGAACACCGAGATCTTGATGAGGCCGGTGCCGAGCGAGATCATCGCGTCTGTTGCGATCACGGCGGCGCCTTCGAGGCCGGCGGCCATCAGCAGCGATAGCAGGATCACGCCGGAGCCCGAGGTGCCTCCGACCAGCACGCCGTAGCCGACTGAGCCAGCGGCAAGGCCGCTGTCGCCGATCTTGACCTTTCGGCGGCGGAGCACGCGGCGCAGCGGCACGCTCAGGATCAGCATGGAGCCGATCACGAACGCCGCGCCCGCATTGGTGAGACGCGTGTAGCCGTAGGCGCCGAGCGCGGTCGTCAGCGCTGCGCAGGCGAGCACGATCAGCGCGCGGCGACGGTCGGCATAGCGCAGATAGGCAACGGCTCGGCTGGAATTGGTGAAGAGTGCGGAGATCGCGATGATCGGCACCACGGGCTCGGCGCCGACCAGCGGCACCAGCACCAGCGGCATCAGGGCGCCGGTGCCGTAGCCGGCGAGACCACCGATGATCGAAGCAAACAACGCCATCAACGCGACCAGCAGGAGCTGAAAGATCGAGATGTCGGCGAAGCCTGAGACGATGGTCACGTTCTCTCGTCGCGGCTGATTCGTGCCGCAGCTTGATCGGCGATGGAAGCGAGTGCGGCTTCCTCTAGGGGAAAATCCGCCGCAAGCCAAGCGTCCTCGGCGAGCGTCAACACATGTCCGAGCGCGGGTCCTTCGGCCAGACCGCGGGCGATGAAGTCGGCGGCCTTCAGCGGAAATTTCGGCGCAGTCCAGCGCTGCGGCAGCTCGGCGAGAGCGCGCCAGCGCATCGAGGTGACGTCGCCGCCGGCCCGCGCCCAGCCGAGCAACACACGATCGTGATAACGCTCGGGGCCGAGCCGATAGAGCAGACGCCGCGCGTTGGCCTCGTCCTTGGTCGTGAAGCGCCACCAGCGGTGGCCCATCGAATCCAGTGCCTTGGTCTCGGCATTGGAGAGCCGCAAGCGCGCGGCGACGCGCTTGGCGTCCTCGGTCACTGCAACGGTCAGCGCGGCTAGGCGCCGCGTGCTGCTTGCAGCGAGGCCGAGTTCGCGCTCGATCGCGATCATCGCCGACAGCGGCCCGGTATAGGCGACGCCGCCGATCAGCGCCTGCAGCAATCCGCCATCGGCCATGGCCAGCACGGCCGCGGAGGCGCGAGCTGCCACCAGCAGCTTCAGCATCTCCATGCGCACGCGCTCGGCCGAGAGGCTGGCAAGACCCTCACGCCCCCGGATGCAGGCGAGATAGCCGTCGCGGTCGGGATCGCCGGCACCAAAGGCGGCGTGGATGCGGAAGAAGCGCAGGATGCGCAAATAATCCTCGGCAATGCGCTGGTCGGGATCGCCGATGAAGCGCACGCGACGCGCCTTGGCATCCGCGATGCCGCCGACATGGTCGTAGACCACGCCTGCCGCATCGACCGACAGGCCGTTCATGGTGAAGTCGCGCCGCTCGGCGTCCTTGACCCAGTCGCGGCCGAACGCGACCTTGGCCTTGCGGCCGAAGGTTTCGGTGTCCTCGCGCAGGGTCGTGACTTCATAGGGGTGGCTGTCGATCACCAGCGTGACGGTGCCGTGGTCGATGCCGGTCGGTACGCTCTTGATGCCGGCAGCCTTGGCGCGCCGGATCACCTCCTCCGGCCGCGCGGTGGTCGCGATGTCGATGTCGCCGGGCTGAAGACCGAGCAGAGCGTTGCGTACGGCGCCGCCGACCACGCGCGCTTCCTCGCCGCCAGAGTTGAGCAATTGCAGGACGCACGCGGTCCCCCCTGCGGTCAGCCAGGGCGCATCGGCAAGAATTGGCGCAAGTATCGGCTCCGCGCTCATCGTGCGGCCCCTATTTTTCCACGCCCGGCACCAGCCGGCCATTCTCGATATGGGCGGGAACGTAGGTCGAATCCGGCGCGGCGCCGGAGAAATGCGCAAGTCCGATCAGGCCCGCGATCACCAGCACGATCGCCGCCAGCGCAAGGCGCGCGACGACCGCGACCGGCCAGGAGGAACGCGCGAACAGGCCGGACCGCGTCGCGGCCAGGAACAACGCGTAGACGGCAAAGGGAATGAGGAAGATTCCGATCTCGGTCAGAACCGTCCGGATCATGATGAATAGATCCGCTCATACAGCACACGCAGCATGCCCGCCGTCGCACCCCAGATGTAGCGTTCCGCGAACGGCATCGCGTAGTAGAACCGCTCCATGCCGCGGAATTCCTTGCTGTGCACCTGATGGTTCACCGGGTTCATCAGGAAGGATAGCGGCACCTCGAACGCGTCATCAACCTCGGAATGGTTGATGGTGAGCTCGAAGCCGGGCCTGACCCTGGCGACCGTCGGCAGGATGCGGAAGCCGAAGGCGGTGCCGTAGAGATCGAGATAGCCGATCGGCTCGACGAAATCTCTGGACAGCCCGACCTCCTCCTCGGCCTCGCGCAGTGCCGCATCCAGCGGCGAGGCGTCGGTGGCGTCGATCTTGCCGCCGGGGAAAGCGATCTGGCCGGCATGGTCGTTGAGATGCGCCGAGCGCTGCGTCAGCAAGATGGTCGGCTCGGGATGATCGACCACCGCGATCAGGACCGCCGCGGGGCGCACCGGCTGCTCGCGCGCGACGATCTCGAGCATCTTGTCGGTGCCGGGATCGCCCGAGGCGGGAATGATGTTCGGATCGTAGAGGCCGAGCGGAACGCCGAAGCCGAGCTTCGCCCTGGAGCGGGCGAAGAAATCCGCCGCGCCGAGCGGGACCGGATCGGTCGTTAGAATAGGCTTGTTCAAAGCGCGGCCCTCACCTGCTCCGCATCGGCCATGGGGAAGAATTCGCCTGATGATTCGACGCCGAACATCGGCTGGCCATCGACCATCCGCTCCTCACCCATGTCAACCAGATCGTAATAGAGCGCCCTTGTGACCTTGGCCCAGAGCTCGGCGCGAACATGCAGATAGGGCGTCAGCCCGCCGTCTTTGGCCTGCTCGAAACGCAGCCGGTGCGCGGCATCGCAGGTGACCCAGTCATCGACATTGGTGCGGAAGCGCAGCACGCGATGGTTGCCCTCGCCGTCCTTCTGCATCTCGACCGCCATGAAGGGCGCGTCGTCGACGCGGATGCCGACCTTCTCCACCGGCGTGACCAGGAAATGCTTGTCGCCCTCGCGCTTGAGGATGGTCGAGAACAGCCGCACCAGAGCGGGGCGCCCGATTGGCGTCCCCAAGTAGAACCAAGTACCATCGGAGGCGATTCGGATGTCGAGATCGCCGCAAAACGGCGGATTCCACAGATGCACCGGAGGCAGGCCTTTCTTGGCGCCTTCGGCATTGGCAGCACTTTTGGCGGCGGCAGTCAGTCCCTCGAGACCGCGATCCGCGCTCTGCCCTTGGTTCGCCATGGTTTGCCCTGACTTTGTCCTTGGCACGATTGGTGCAGGTCTACGTTGTTCTCGGGTGCACGGTTCCACCCCGGATTAGTCCGGTGGGGGAGGTCGCCACTTCGTGATGCCGTACATAACCCGAAGCCGATAAGGTGGGGATAGGTTAATTCAACGAATACATGGCCTTCCTGCAAGTCTAGCATAGGCCCATGATCTAGCGTGATGGCCTGGCGTGATGCGATGACATCGCGACGCAAGCCGCATGGCGCGCTGAAGGAGCTAAACGAATGGCGGAGAGTGTCGAGAAACTCGAGGACGGGATCGTTCGTTCGGCCGAGCAGGTGTCGAGCCAGATTCGCGCGGCGAAGGATGCGATCGCGTCCGTCATCTTCGGCCAGGATCGCGTGATCGAGAACACGCTGGTCACCATCCTCTCCGGCGGCCACGCACTGCTGATCGGCGTGCCCGGCCTTGCCAAGACCAAGCTGGTCGAGACGCTCGGCGTGACGCTCGGCCTCGATGCCAAGCGCATCCAGTTCACGCCGGACCTGATGCCGTCGGACATTCTCGGCGCCGAGGTGCTGGATGAGAGCACCGCGGGGAGGCGCGCCTTCCGCTTCATCGCAGGTCCGGTGTTCGCGCAACTGTTGATGGCCGACGAGATCAACCGCGCCAGCCCGCGCACGCAATCGGCGCTGCTGCAGGCGATGCAGGAGCAGCACATCACCGTGGCCGGCGCGCGCCACGATCTGCCGAAGCCGTTCCACGTGCTCGCGACGCAGAACCCGCTGGAGCAGGAAGGCACCTATCCGCTGCCCGAAGCGCAGCTCGACCGCTTCCTGATGGAGATCGACGTCGACTATCCCGATCGCGACGCCGAACGCCGTATCCTGTTCGAAACCACCGGCGCCGAGGAAACGCTGGCGAGGGGTTCGATGACCGCCGACGCGCTGATCACGGCGCAGCGGCTGATCCGGCGCCTGCCGGTCGGAGATTCCGTGGTGGAGGCGATCCTGTCGCTGGTGCGCTCGGCCCGCCCGGGTCCTGACGCCGGCGAAGCCGGCAAGTTCATCGCCTGGGGCCCCGGCCCCCGCGCCAGCCAATCGCTGATGCTGGCGGTGCGCGCGCGTGCGCTGATCGACGGACGGCTGGCGCCCTCGGTGGACGACGTGCTCGACCTCGCCGAGCCCGTGCTGAAGCACCGCATGGCGTTGACGTTCCAGGCGCGCGCCGAAGGCCGCACGATTCCGGACGTGATCCGGCAATTGAAGACACGGATCGGTTGATGGCAGCGGAGAACGGGCACGCAGCGAAGGAGATCATTGCGATCCGACGTGCCGATGGCGAAAGCCGCACGCTCGCTGCTTCCTTGCCGCGCCTGGTGCTCGAAGCCCGCCGCATCGCCGCCAACGTCATCCACGGCCTTCACGGCCGCCGCCGCGCCGGCTCCGGCGAGAACTTCTGGCAATACCGCCGCTTCGTCTCCGGCGAGCCGGCGCAGAACGTCGACTGGCGCCGCTCGGCGCGCGACGACCATCTCTATGTCCGCGAGCTCGAATGGGAAGCCTCGCATACGGTGTGGATCTGGCCCGACCGCTCGCCGTCGATGGCGTTCGCCTCCAAGACCGCGCGGGAGTCCAAGCTCGAGCGCACGCTGATCGTCGCCTTCGCGCTGGCCGAGCTGCTGGTGTCCGGCGGCGAGCGCGTCGGCATTCCCGGCCTGATGGCGCCGACCGCGAGCCGCAGCGTGATCGACAAGATGGCGCAGGCGATGCTGCATGACGATGCCGACCGCCTCAGCCTGCCGCCGTCCTTCGTGCCGGCAGCGCTGGCCGAGATCATCGTGCTGTCCGATTTCTGGTCGCCGATCACGGAGATCAAGACGACACTCGCAGGCCTCTCAGGCTCGGGCGCGCATGGCACCCTGGTGCAGGTCGTCGATCCCGCCGAGGAGTCGTTCCCCTATTCCGGCCGCGTCGAGTTCGTCGAGCCCGAGGGCTTCGGCGTGATCACCGCCGGCCGTGCCGAGAGCTGGGCGCAGGATTACACCGCGCGGCTCGCGCTGCACCGCGACCAGATCCGCGCCGAAACCAACAAGCTGGACTGGCTGTTCACTACGCATGCCACCGACCGTTCCGCCGCTGAGCTGTTGCTGTTCCTGCATGCCGGCATGCAGGTGAGCAAATCAGGCGCCCGCACCACGACGATCAAGGCGGGGCCGGCCGCATGATGGGATTGCCGCTCGCCTTCACCGAACCGCTGCTTCTGATCGGCCTCGTCAGCCTGCCCGTGCTGTGGTGGCTCCTGCGCGTGATGCCGCCGCGCCCGCGCCGCATCGAGTTTCCGCCGACGCGCCTGCTGTTCGACATCGCCCCGCGGGAGGAGACGCCCTCGCGGACGCCTTGGTGGCTGACCGCGTTGCGTCTCCTCGCTGCGGCTCTCGTCATTTTCGCGGCCGCCGGCCCGATCTGGAATCCGCAAACAGGCGCAGCCGACAGCAAGGCGCCGCTGATGATCATGCTCGACGACGGCTGGAGCGCGGCGTCGCACTGGGACATCAGGATCAGGGCCGCCGACGAGCTGATCGCCAATGCCGACAACGACCGTCGCGCCATCGCGCTCGTGCCGCTGTCCGAGCCGAACCGCGACATCACCCTGATGCCGGCGGGCGCCGCGCGCGTCGCGCTGCGGCAGCTCGCGCCAAAGCCCTATTCGATCGACCGCGTCGAGACGCTGACTGCGGTCGACCGCTTCCTGAAGGCCACCGGCGACTGCGAGATCGCCTGGCTGTCCGACGGCGTCGATACCGGCCGCGGCGAGGACTTCGTGGCTGGCCTCGGCAAGACCATCGGAGATCGCAGCCTGACCGTGTTCGAAGGCGGTACCTCCTCGCCGCTGGCGCTGGTCGCGGCCGAGAACGCCGCGGCGAAAATGACGGTGAAGGTGCTGCGCACCGACAGCGGCATCGCCATGGGCACCGTGCGCGCGCTGGACCAGAAGGCCTCGCCGATCGGAGAGGCCCGCTATGCGTTCGGCCCGCAGGACAAGGAGACCGACGCCGCGTTCGATCTGCCGGTCGAGTTGCGCAACGACATCACGCGGCTCGAGATATCGGGCGAGCGCTCCGCCGGCGCGGTGCAGCTGCTCGACAAGCGCTGGCGCCGCCGTGCCATCGGCATCGTCTCGGGTGCGACCAGCGAGACCGCGCAGCCGCTGCTGGCGCCGACCTTCTATCTCGCCCGCGCGCTGGCGCCGTTCGCCGACGTCAGGCTCGCCGACAAGGGTTCGCCGCAGCAGGGCATCACACAATTCCTGGACCAGAAGCTGCCGATGATCATCCTCGCCGATGTCGGCACCATCGCGCCGGAGCTGCGCGAGCGCCTCAATGCCTGGGTCGACCAGGGCGGCGTGCTGGTGCGCTTCGCCGGTCCCCGGCTGGCGCAGGCCGAGGACGATCTCGTGCCGGTCAAGCTGCGCAAGGGCGGCCGCACGCTCGGCGGCAGCCTGACCTGGGAGAAGCCGCAGCATCTTGCGACCTTCGCGGCCGACGGCCCGTTTGCCGGCGTCGCCGTCCCCAAGGACGTCACCGTGAGCCGCCAGGTGCTGGCCGAGCCCGATGCGGTGCTCGCCACCAAGAGCTGGGCCTCGCTGGAAGACGGCACGCCGCTGGTCACCGGCGAGCATCGCGGCAAGGGCCTCGTCAGCCTGTTCCACGTCAGCGCCGACATGCGCTGGTCGGATCTACCGATGTCGGGCACCTTCGTCGAAATGCTGCGGCGGGTGGTCGACATGTCCGGCTACACGTCCAAGCCCGGCGCAGGCGTTGCCGGCGAAGCCACCACCGAGACGGTGGCCCCGCTGCACATCCTCGACGGCTTCGGCGCCTTCGGGCCGCCGCCGGCCACGGCAAAGCCGTTGCCCGCGGATTACCGCGACCGGGCCACGTCAGATCATCCGCCGGGCTTCTATGGTCCGGCCGAAGGACCGCTCGCCGTGAACACGCTTGCCAGCGCCGACCGCATCGCCGCGCTGAACACCGCGAGCCTGCGCGCCCGGCATGCCACCTACACCAATGCCGAGCCGCGGGACCTGCGCGGCTGGCTGCTGTCGACCGCGCTCGCGCTGTTCCTGGTCGATGCCATCATCGTGGCGGTGCTCGGCGGCGGGATCGCCGCGCTGCTGCGCCGACGCGCCGCGCCCGCGATGATCGTGCTTGGCCTGCTGTTCGCCTCGCTCTCGCCAACGCCGTCACGCGCCGACAGCGCGACGGACGACTTCGCGATGAAGGCGACGTCGCAGACCCGCCTCGCCTATGTCGTGACGGGCAATGCCGACGTCGATTCCATCGTAAAAGCGGGGATGAACGGACTGACGCTGTTCCTGGCGCAGCGCACCGCGCTCGAGGCCGGCGATCCCGTCGGCATCGACCCCGCGCGCGACGAGCTCGCCTTCTTCCCGCTGATCTACTGGCCGATCGTGCCGGGCGCGCCGAAGCCGCCGCAGGACGCCATCAACAAGATCGACGCCTACATGAAGCAGGGCGGCACCGTGCTGTTCGACACCCGCGACGCGATCGAAGCCCCGCCCGGCGCCAACGGCGCGGCGCAGACCCCGGGCATGCGGACGCTGCGCGAGATCCTGTCCTCGCTCGACGTGCCCGAGCTCGAGCCGGTGCCGCGCGAGCACGTGCTGACCAAGACCTTCTACCTGCTGCGCGACTTCCCCGGTCGATTCGTCACCGGCCAGACCTGGGTCGAGACCCTGCCGCGCGACGAGGACGAGGACGAGGACAGCGCGCAGCGGCCGGCGCGCGGCGGTGACGGCGTATCGCCGATCATCATCACCTCGAACGATCTTGCCGGCGCCTGGGCGGTGCGGCCCGACGGCCAGGCCATGCTGCCGGTGACCGGCGGCGACACCCGCCAGCGCGAATTCGCCTACCGCGCCGGCGCCAACATCGTGATGTACACGCTGACCGGCAATTACAAGGCCGACCAGGTGCACGCACCGGCCCTGATCGAACGGCTGGGGCAATAGGACCGATATGAATTACGGCATCGCATTCACGCCGCTTGTTCCCGCGATCGTGCTGTGGCTCGCGCTCGCCGCGATCGTCGTCATCGCGCTTCTGCTGCTGGTTGCGCGCGCGCGCGGCGCCGCCGTGCGCGTGGCCGCGCTGGCGCTGTTCCTGCTCGCGCTCGCCAATCCCTCCTTCACCCGCGAGGACCGCGATCCCCTCACCTCGGTTGCCGCCGTCGTCGTCGACAAGAGCCCGAGCCAGAATTTCGGCAACCGCAATCGCGAGGCTGCGCAAGCGCAGGAGGCGCTGGTCGACGGCCTGAAGAAGGTCAAGGGGCTGGAGGTCCGTGTCGTCGAGGCCGGACAGGCCGACGGCGAGACCGACGGCACCAAGCTGTTCGGCGCCCTCGCCTCGGCCTTGTCGGACGTGCCGGTCGACCGTGTCGCCGGCGCGTTCCTGATCACCGACGGCCGCGTCCACGACATTCCGGCCAGCGCCACGGCGCTCGGCTTCCAGGCGCCCGTGCATGCGCTGATCACCGGCCAGAAGGACGAGCGCGACCGCCGCATCGCGATCACGGCGGCGCCGCGCTTCGGCATCGTCGGCCAGACCCAGACCATCAGCTATCGCCTCGACGACCAGGGCGTCTCCGGCGAGCGCGCCAAGGTCACGATCCGCAGGGACGGCGAGGTCATCAACGAGCGCACGCTCTCGAGCGGCCAGGCCGCGAGCGTCGACGTCGACATCAAGCATGCCGGCCCCAACATCGTCGAGATCGAGGCCTCGCCGCTCGAGAGAGAGCTGACGCCGGTGAACAACCGCGCCGTCGTTGCCATTGACGGCGTGCGCGACAAGCTGCGCGTGCTGCTGGTCTCGGGCGAGCCGCATTCGGGCGAGCGAACCTGGCGCAATCTGCTCAAGTCCGACGCCAGCGTCGATCTCGTCCACTTCACCATTCTGCGTCCGCCGGAGAAGCAGGACGGCACGCCGATCAACGAATTGTCGCTGATCGCGTTTCCGACCCGCGAGCTGTTCCAGCAGAAGATCAACGAATTCCAGCTGATCATCTTCGATCGCTACGCCCGCCAGGGCGTGCTGCCGATCGCCTATTTCGACAACATCGCGCGCTATGTCCGCGGCGGCGGCGCGGTGCTGGTCTCGGCCGGCCCCGACTACGCCTCCAACACCAGCATCTGGCGCACGCCACTGGATTCGGTGCTGCCGGCAGAGCCCGTGGGCGTGACGGAAAAGCCGTTCTATGCGCACCTGTCCGACATCGGCAAGCGCCACCCCGTCACGCGCGCCCTGGAGGGCTCCGCCAGCGAGCCGCCGCGCTGGAGCCGTTTCTTCAGGACCGTCGACACCCGCAATTCCGTCAACCCGCCGGTGATGACGGGAGCCGACGGCAAGCCGCTTCTGTTCCTGTCGCGCTTCGGCGAGGGCCGCGTCGCGCTTCTGCTCTCCGACCACATCTGGCTGTGGGCGCGCGGCTATGAGGGCGGCGGCCCGCATCTGGACCTGCTCAGGCGGATGTCGCACTGGCTGATGAAGCAGCCGGACCTCGACGAGGAGGCGTTGCGTCTGCAGGTGCAGGGCAAGAACCTCGTCGTGGTGCGTCAGACCATGGCCGACAGCGTCCAGCCGGTGAGCGTGACCTCGCCATCAGGCGCGTCGCAGGATCTGACGCTGAGCCCCGGCGATCCCGGCGAATGGCGCGCCAGCCTTCCCGCAAGCGAGCTCGGCCTGTGGCAGGCCACCGACGGCACGCTGAAGGCGCTGATCAATGTCGGCCCGACCAATCCGAAGGAGTTTTCGGAGGTCACCTCCACCGTCGACACGTTGAAGCCGCTGACGCAGGCGACCGGCGGCAACGCCGTGCGCGTGGCCAGCGGCGCCGACGTCGAGCTGCCGCGCATCCTGCCGGTGCGCTCGGCCAGCGTCTTCGCCGGCGACGGCTGGATGGGGGTGCGGATGCGCGATGCCAGCGTCGTCAAGGGTGTCGGCGTGCTGCCGATCTTTGCCGGGTTGATTGGCCTGCTGCTGCTACTCGGCGCGTTTGCTGCGACCTGGGTCCGCGAGGGGCGGTAGTTGCCCGAAGCTTGTTGAACGAGACTCGCGTAGCGCCGCGACGGCGGTGCGTTCCCTCCCCCCTTGTGGGGGAGGGCTAGGGAGGGGGGTAGCCCAGGAAAAGGGGCCGGTTGTTGACGATGCATCGGGCCTGTGCGCGACGGTAAGAGTCCCCGTGTGGCACCCCCCTCCCTGCCCCTCCCCCAAAGGGGCAGGGCTATCGCATATGGCTGAGGGTGGCCAAGAGGAATGCGTTGTCCCAGCCAGCGCGCTTGATTTTACGCCGGAGGGAAGCGCGATCCGG
>NZ_JACIHF010000024.1:0-82771 GCF_014198295.1 Bradyrhizobium sp. CIR18
GGTCCCCGCAAGGACGGCCCATGTGGTGTTCATGTCTTCCTCCGAAGCCGACGAGTCTCATGGCTCGTCTTTCGCGGAAAAATATGACGAAGGGCCATTGACCGGCCAAGTGACGGGCACCTCGTGGCAGTGCTTGCTCGCTGAAATTATGGCGATGATATCGATGATTGCGATCATGAATTGTTGCGTGCACGACCGCATCAAAAAGGATCCACGACAAATCTTCATTGACTGGCTGATTTCGTCAGAGGGCCAAGGGGCCATCGCCGACTACAAGGTGAACGGCTAGCAACTATTCTTCCCTAGCACCGACGATTCCAACGTAGATGTCCGCTTCGGGTCAAAGGCTGCCTTCGGCAGCTCCGCGAGGGCGTTCCGCTCAGCCCCTGGAAGCGGACCGTGCGAGGCAACGATGGGGAAGTCAGCCACGGGCCAACAGCGGAAGTCAAGGTAAGCTGAAATGAAAGAGGCCGCCAACTGAGGCGGACTTAATTCATCTTGCGACGGAGTTTCCGAATGATCTCACGGAGGTCTTCTACGTACTCCTCAATAAGGCGACGTGCGTCGTCCAGCCGTGACGGCTTGGCTTCCTTGCCCTCAGTCTGTTTATCGGGCGCGGCCATGGCCCGACGATCTGGCGTGGCGCTATGCGCCGCTTGAGATAGATCAAGGGGGGGCAGCTGAGGCGGCCTTACCACGTCTCTTCTTTGGGGAAGGGCTCTTGTCCGATCTATTCGATCACCGGTCGGTAAGTTGCTGGAGTTGCTTAGACAGGTCGAGCCCAAGCGTCTGGCGGTCCTCAATTGCGCGGCAGCATCCGTCGTCATCGAAAGCGCTCATGGACGCGACGAAGAAGCGTGCCGAAAAGCTGCAAGCCAAGGGCAAGGAGGTCGATTTCAAGCAATTGCTGCGGATGGAGCCCGATGGCGGCACGACCAACATCCGCAACGTTAATTCAACCCGAAACATAGGCTGCGTTCTATTTGGTTAGAGGAGCTCGAACGGCGCGGCGAGGCCGTCGACGGGCTTAGGCGCCTTCTCGATCGAAGTCCGCCTTCTTGGGGTGCTCCGCCCCCGAATGCGGCCGATCCCGACCTACCGCCGATGCCGCCGGAGAAGCGGCCGCAGGATCCGGCTTGTATGGCAGCGACGCTTCGAGGGCTAAGCGATTTTGCCGTTGTTCGATTGAGCACCAGCTCGAACTTGGTTTGCAGGTAAAATGGGATGTCAGCCGGTTTTGCGCCTTTCATGACTTGATCTGTCATATCGGCAAGACGACGCATGGCGTCCCCAAGGTCACTGCCGTAGCTCAGCAGACCGCCGACATCGACGAATTCGCGATGAGGATAGATCGCAGGCAGACGGTGTTTGGCTGCGAGATCAGCGATTAGTTGGCGGCTTGTAAGGTGCTCGCCGTGATGCGAAACCATAAGACCGTCAAGGCGGTCTGCTTCCATTTCATCGAACACCCGCTCATACGCTGCTCGGTCGAGCCTCTCGCTGAGCAATGCAGCGGCAATCCGAATACCAACCCGGCCAGTGGCTTCTCGGAGCGGTGCGAGACCCGTTTCCCAAAACAGCATCGTAGATGCAGGAAGGAGCAGCCGCACTTTGCGTAGGTTTCGCGCCGTCTCGCTAAGGAATTGCAGACGCTTGTCGTATACTCCCAATCCTGCATCAACACTCACTCCAGTGACATTTCCATCGGGTCTGGCCAGGTTTCGTCACAAGACCACCGGCGACTGGATCACCGCTGCTAACTAATATTGGAATTGTAGTGGTCAGGGGCATCGCGAATGGCGCTTGCGGGCGCGGCTTTTCGTTACTGGTCGTGATGATGGCTAGATCGCCGATCAACGTTTCGCCGTTCTCCAGACTTACGTGAAATTGCTCTCCCTTCCACGCGAGGGTCGTGGCACGTGAGTGGATGTGCCGAAGAAGCGAACCGGAGGGACTTCTTGCGGCGTGTTGTTCAAACGTGAGGTGAACGTACGTGCCTAGTTCGGTTCGTCGGGGGAACAGACTGCCGTCGGCGACAGTCATCTCTGGGTCGCGCTCGACGCGGCCTGTCTGTCGCAACCAGCGGTCAAACCCTTCCGCATCGTCGCCCACGACGAAATGGCTCGTGGCCGGCGCATTGATGCGGTGGTCGTGATCGGTGGCCGAAAAGGCCACCCCGCGCCCAAACTCGACGCGCGGTTCGATAACGGCGATGTCAAGGGGCACGGGGGCACGCCGGCATAGGGCAATCGCCAGCGCAGCTCCGGTGAAACCACCGCCAATCACGATGACTGCCGTCATGGCACCTCCTGATTGTTGCGCACGCGCTGCTGGTGGCCAGGTCCAGTAATTGCCTCCGCTTGACGTGGGTCCCTAGCCAGCAAGAGGCATCGTACCGGTCAGGTTTCCGCTGTGGAAGAGCCGTTCAAGTCCGCTTTGGGTCACATTCGGGCGTCGCGGCTATATTCATGCTCCGTCCGTTCGCAACCCGCAAGCCGACGTCAAAGCCACGGATGCAGACAGGCAGCTTCTCGGGCAGCAAAAAAATGCGCGCGCCATAAGATGCAACATTGCTTCAAACTTAAACGTACCAGTCTGGGGATGCAATCTCAGGCGCCGCCAGCAAACACATTATCAGTATTGTCAAAGTGACGACGGTTTCCGAGAACGCGTGCCCGCCGCAATCAAGTCCTGTTATGGGCAAATGTCCGTCATCAACCCGACGTAGTGTGGATACCGAAGCGCGATCGCCGTGTTTCTCTACCGTCCGCTGCCAAACATGAATCGGAGTTGTTATGCGCCGTTTGCCCAATGACACGATCACGCTGACCATCCCGGAAATCAGTTTCGAAACCCTGTTCGGCGATCCTGATTTCCCGACCTATGGGCATGGCGGCGACGACACCATTACGATCAACGTCGAGAGTATGACATTCGTCAATCTCGTGGGCGATACCGCAACCCTGCTAGAGAATTCGCGGGGCGGCAACGACACACTCACGGTCAACATCGAAGGCTCGCTCAACACCGTCATCGTCGACGGCGACGCACAATCAATGTCCGGCCATGCCAAGGGCGGCAACGACACGGTGACCGGTGACAGCACGAACTCGCTGCGGAACGGTTTTTCGCTTTATGGCGACACCGAGGGCGCCATGTCTGACCATGCAAAGGGCGGCAATGACACCGTCATCGGCGTGTTCGGCGGCAGGTCATCCAACACGCTGGTTGGCGACGGCGGCACCATGTCCGGCGACGTCCACGGCGGCAACGACACGCTGGTCGCGTTCCAGGCCAACCAGGATGGTTCAGCGGCTTTATACGGCGATGCTCTCGGCATGAGCGATCAAGCGCAGGGCGGCAATGACAACCTCATTTTCATGATCGGAAGCAACGCCCAGAACGGAGGCGGTGGTCTGTACGGCGATGCGCGTGAGCTCGCGGGTGATGCAAGCGGCGGCAATGACACCCTCACCGTTGTCGATCTCAGCGGTCATTTCAACTACGAATCTTTCACCATGATCGGCGATGCTTATTCCATGTCCGGCAGCGCGCGTGGCGGTAACGACGTCCTCACGGGCGGGTCGTACGGCGACTACGTGGCGGGCGACGCCCTGCACTACAGTCCCGCCGCGCCTGGCTCGATAACGGGCGGCCGGGACATCCTGAACGGCAAAGGCGGTAATGACGAGATGTGGGGCGGACCGAACAGCGACATCTTCGTGTTCGATAAGGGTTCGGCCGAGGATCTGATCCACGATTTCGACCAAGGCAACAAGATTGCCGGCAGCACGGCGGCCGAGCACGATCTGATCGACGTGCAGGACTACGGCTTTGCGAATTGGACTGCGCTGAAGAGCCTGATCGGCGACGATGGCTCGGGTAATGCCGTGATCCACCTCACGGCCAGCGATACGATAACGCTGCAGGGCGTCCGAACGGCGGACCTGCATGCGACGGACTTCATCGTCTAGTTCTTATCGTCTGGTTCTTAGTGGCCGGCGCGATGGCCGCGCCCGATGTATTCGCGCCGGCCCTAGGTCCGCAGGCTGCACGTCGGGCATGGAGCAGGTTTGAGCAGCCTAACGGTCGCCGACGGGTCAACGGAGATACATCGAGAAGCGCAGCGTTGCTGATTTGGTCTGCTTTGGGTCAAAAGCGCCGGTTTGAATGGCGCCGCGGCACTTCCAGTGTGCCCTGATCAGCAGAGCTTATCTGAGCCAAACCGAGCTTCGCCTCTGGGCCAGGAGCGGACCTTGAGGGGCGACGTTGATCCCCATCAAACACCGCCGCAGCGCAATTCTCTACGCTTACCGAGGCTATCGGCGAGGATCGCGCCATGCTTCCCTTCACGCTTGAGCAGTTCCTCAACGTCTTCGTGACCTACAATAGGGCGATCTGGCCCGCGCAGATTGTGGCTTACGTGCTTGGAGCCATAACCGTGGCCGCCGTTCTTCGGCCGGGCCGTGCCTCTGATCGCGTAGTCTCAGCCGTCCTAGGATTGATGTGGCTATCCACCGGCGTTCTCTATCACGGCGTCTTCTTCTCGTCGGTAAATACGGCTGCCTTCGCCTTTGGCGCCTTGTTCGTGGTAGAGGGCGTGGCACTACTCTACACAGGCTTCGTCCGCGACGGTCTTCGCTTCGCGATCAATTACGGCTTTCGAGCGGTGATCGGCGCGGGGTTTATTCTCTACGCGTCTCTCGTCTAACCGCTGGTCGGAATCGCGACGGGGCATTCTTGGCCAGCCTTACCGATGTTCGGCGTAGCGCCGTGCCCCGTCACGATTTTCACCTTCGGCCTGTTACTCACGACGACCCGCCGCTTCTCTTACTGGCTTCTAGTGATCCCCTTCATCTGGTCACTCATCGGCGGTAGCGCTGCTATCCTCCTCGACGTTCGACAGGATTGGCTGCTTTTGGTTAGTGGTCTCATTGCTGTTCCGATCATCGTCGTCAGGGACCGGCATGCAGGCCCAGTAGCCAGGAGGCCAACCTGACGCCTTCAGTCGAATTGCGTCCATGATCGACGAGGAGCAGCGACCGCGCGGTTATTTGGAAAGCCACTCCTGAGAACGGGTGACCGATATCATTCCTTCAGGCGATAGGATGTGGAAGGCAGTTGTTGCAGGGTTGTGCGGAAGCATCACGCATTCGCTGCTGATGTGTTTCAAATCTTGGGCTGAACTGCTTCCGTCATTCCAGCCCTACGAAAGTCTCCAGACGACACTGAGCCATGTAACGGGCACTGCAATCCATCCGGTGGTGCCTTGGTTATTTTCATTCCTGAATGGCTCAACCTTCGTCAGTTTCATCTTTGGACATCTTTATCGGTGGCTGCCAGGCAACGTCGATGCGATCAAAGGAATAATATGCGGTGTGCTCGGATGGGCGATTATGGGACTGGTGTTCTTTCCTATGATCGGCCTTGGGTTATTCGCACTCCAGGTTGGACTTGGCATTTCACCCGCACTGTTCTCGCTGGCAATGCTCCTAACCTACAGCGTAACGCTGGGCATGGTTTACAGCGCACTCAATTCCTGACTTGTTTGAATGTGAGCAGCGCATGTCCGTTTGGGGTCAAAACCGGCGGTCTAAGGGCCTGCAAACCGATTCCGATTTGCACTCGGCAGCCGACCATCGGAGCAGCATTTGGCAGCATCGGGCCACGAGCAGGCCCGTCGCAAGGCAGCAGCTCGCAGCCCTGTTTTATCCGATCGCCTCCACCGCCTCGCTCGCCTTCTTCAGCTCAGGTCTATACCTGACAGGCCGCAGAGATTTGCAATTACTCGATCAGCAGCAGCCCGCGCTTCTTATCGCCATCGTACGTATTTATAGCTGCGAACAGCCGTTTTCGCTCGACTAGCCATGGCTGGTAGCTGGAATTGACATCGAGCACGAAAACTAGATCGTCGGCTTCCAGATAGCCGCCAATGGGCGAATGATGTCCAACACCAGCACCAAAAATTTGCGCGCGATTGAAGTTCACGATGTAGCGTCGGCCTGGATCGTTGGAGCGACGCAGATGCTCCAGAAACTGGTCCTCGCTGAGATCACGCAAGACAGTGACTTTGCGGCTCGTGTTGGTCCCCGCGACCTCGGCCAGCTCGTCAAGCGTGAGACCTAGGATGCATAAGCCTGTCCAGCACCGCCCGGTGCCGGCCAGCACCTTGCCCTCCGTGCTTGCCGCCTCGCCGAGCGACCTATACGCATTCGCAACAGCTGCAGGTCCGCAACGCGAGCTATTTGATTGCCAGTTAACGTTCCTGTGGAACGTGGCTGCCACTGGGAGGTGCCACGCGCGTTCCATAACCTCCGGTGTACGTGTTACCGATGACGCTATGGCTTCTGCCGGTACGCGTGACTGGCCAACGACAAGGGCCCCGGCACCCAGTAGGCCCGCAGTGACAACCATGCAGATAATGCTGACTGGGCGCCACCGCTTCATGGGCCTGAACCTAGCAGCAGTCCGACTGGAGGCTGGCCAGATTATATCCTTAAGCAGATTGGCGGGAAGAGACCCCAAGTAAACGTCCGTTGAGGGCAATCGCGTCGATTTTTCCCGCCTTCTCGGTCCGCCCGGTCTGGCCTCCATTACTGACATGCCGAGCGCATTCGCGATCTTCGCCTTAGGGCCAATTCCGGACGTCCGCCGGTATAGGTCGGCAGCAATGATCTGTTAATCGTGAGCGCCTGCTTGACGTGAGATTTGATCGATTAGCGCTTAAGTTGTACCACCATAGTTGAAAGCTCTTTGGCAGTTCGCATGCAGCGATGGTACGGCGGTGAAGCATCCCAACCCAAGGAGACATCGATCCATTCGACGGTTCCACTGGAGTGCGGATCGTGCGGGCATTGTGTGGATGCTCGTGTCAGCTGTTATTGCAGTCGCCATCATTGCGACGGTTGTCATTTATTCCCCATTCCTGCCACAGCGGAACTCCAATGCGGGCTTTGGACCGGACTGGGATTGCACACCTCACCCCAGCGGCGAGCCCACCTGCATCAAGAAGATTGATCGCTAAAAAGGATGCAATATTAGCGACGCCCCCCGGGGTGAGCTAACCCACGGCCAAACAAAGGAGAGGTGGAGGTGACCGCTATAATCCTGCGGGCAGGTCTCGCGAGCACGCTTTTTGCGGTGTTGATTACTACCTTTCCGGCCGTGGCTTGCCGCGGCCCTCAATTTGAACATCGCATCCTGCTCGACGCGATCCCATCGGCAGCCGAGAAGAGCGAGGTCATCGCCAAAGTCGAGATCATTGAGGTGAACATTCAGGAAATTCCGGGAATGCATCCCTTTCATGTGGCTCGGGGTCGGGTGCTGCAATCAATCCGCGGCACCTCGGACGGACAGATGGTCGAAATCTACGCTGAACCGGATTCATGTGGCGGTGGGCTTGATCAGCGTGCCCTCGGACGCATCGGGTTCATAGCAGGCCGCTTTAGACAGATATCCAGCCAAATGTTTTTCGAGGGCAGCTGGACTAACCGTCAACTCGGCAAAGACTAAGGTTGGCAAGGCTGGTGCCTTCGCAGAAATCGAGTCGGCTTTGGGTCAAAAGCTGCCGTGCCGCACCATGTTGCTATGGTCCGCTGAGGGCCGATTTTGTTGCAAAAGTCGGTTGAGTAAGACCTCGAACGGTGATTCCGTTGGGTTGACGCGATTCTCGGCGAGGTCGATCCATGATGGGCCGTCTGAAGAGTGACCAAGGTCAACTGTTCTACGAGTTTCATCTCAGCGACGCGGTCCCCGAAGATCATCTGGTGCGGAGGATCGACACTGCTCTTGATCTGACTTGGCTTCGCAGCGAACTTGCTCCTCATTATTCGTCCACGGGGCGCCCGTCGATCGATCCGGAGCTGATGATCCGGATGCTGATCGTGGGGTATGTCTTCGCGATCCGCTCGGAGCGGCTGATCTGTCGCGAAGTGCAGGTGAACCTCGCCTATCGCTGGTTCTGCAAACTGGGTATCGAGGATGCTGTGCCGGATCATTCGGCGTTCTCGCGTGCCCGCAATGAGCGTTTTCGCGCGGGGGATGTTTTTCGTCGCGTATTTGAACGTGTCGTCGAGGCGTGCATTGCGGCCGGTCTGGTTGGTGGCGAAGGCTTTGCCGTTGATGCGAGCCTGATTGCGGCCGACGCTAACAAGCAGCGCTCGATTGCGGGTCAGGATTGGCGCAGGGATCGTGATCCGGCGAGGTCAAGCCGCGCGGTGAAGGAGTATCTAGAGACCCTCGACGATACGGCGTGGGGCGCTGCCAGCGATGTTATTCCGAAGTTCGTTTCGCTCTCCGACCCCGCGGCCCAGTGGACCGGCGCTCACAAGGGGCCGGCATTCTTCGCTTACTCCGACAATTATCTCATCGACGTGAAGTTCGGCGTCATCCTCGATATCGAAGCCTCCCGTGCCATTCGCCAGGCCGAGGTCGGCGCAGCAAGGACCATGATCGAGCGAACAGAGGAGCGCTTCGGCACCCAACCGGAAAGGCTTGTCGGGGATACCGCTTACGGGGCAGCTCCGATGCTGAACTGGCTGGTCGAGAAGGGCATCGCGCCGCATATTCCTGTTCTCGACAAATCGAAACGAGATGATGGCACCTTCTCGCGCAGCGACTTTCGATACGATCCGACCGCCGACGTCTACCACTGTCCGGGCGCAAAGCAGCTCGGAACAAGTGGCACCGTGCACGAGGGAAAGACGCTTCTATATCGTGCAAGCAAGCTCGACTGCGATGTATGCCCCCTCAAGCCGCAGTGCTGCCCAAAGGAGCCGTCACGCAAGATCCCGCGCGATATCCATGAGCATGCCCGAGACGTCGCCCGATCGTTCGCTGGCACCGAGGGCTTTGAGCGGTCCCGCCGCGAGCGCAAGAAGGTCGAGATGCGGTTCGCGCACTTGAAGCGCATCCTGAGGTTTGGTCGGCTTCGCCTTCGTGGTCCACAAGGCGCCCAGGATGAGTTTGTTCTGGCTGCCATCGCTCAAAATCTGAGGCGCCTCGCTTCGCTGGCTGCGCGACCACCACCTGCTCAGACCCTGTGTATTGCGTAGCGTAGGAGTTGCGTTGAGAGCGTCAGGGGCGGCGGGTCAAAGCGCTCGGCCCCTAGCGAATGGCCGAACGACACCCATCGGTTACAGCCGACTTTTGCAACACACAAGCAGACATAGGTTCAGCTCTACTTTATCCAGCTTATTGCAGTTGCCGCTGTGTTCTTGAGCATCAATATGTCGAAGAACGGTCGCGTACCACGGGATATGGCTGACTGCACCTCCGCTTCTGACGTTGCTACCTTGCTCTTTTGGTACCTTCGCGGCGGTTGCCGCAACCAGGGCGGCAAGGCAGCGAGCCGTTGCATGGTTCTTCGCCACACTGCCCCGTCCTTACTCAGAAATCGAGCCGCTTTGATGCTATTTTGAGCGCCCTCGACATTGCCTTCGTGAGGAGGGAAACTAACATGGTTCTTGATGCATCACGCTTTTGGAGATTTTATGAAATACATTGGCGTTATCACAGCCGCCGTGCTGGCAGCAGCCGTCGCCACACCTGCACTTGCAGGGCGTGCGGCACAGAACCCCGATTGGCTTACGAGGCAGAAGGCTTGCAAGAAGGAGGCTTCTGCGCAGGGGCTTCATCTGTCGAAGAAGAAGGCGTTTGTCAAAGAGTGCATGGCTAAAGCCTAACATTTACCAGCTGCACTGCATCAACAACCCCGCTTCGGCGGGGTTTTTTTGTTCATCGTTTGCCGCTGCTATTTCCCGTTCGCCTTTATGACCTTCTTGAGCACTCTTTCGCGGCTCGATAGGAGCGTTGTGCAAACTGCAAAGTATTGCGTCCGTGCCATCAGCGACACTCCGCTCTGCCTCTCGATGGTCAGGGAGCAAACTGAACAAATGCAAAAGTGATCTGCAAGCCGGACCGATGACGTCCAACTTTTCGCCGGGGACAGGGAAGGCTCCAAGTCCGTTTCAGGTCAGAAGCGGAAGCGGCGCCGCCCCTCATCGTGGCTCGATCAGGCGCCATTCACCGTTACGGCGCTCGATAGAGCTGGAGACCTTGCGTTCGGGCGCACTCAATGACGACGCGAGAAGTTTGACGCGACTGTTTCCTTCCCAGCCAGCAAATTCATAGAGCCATTGCGCATCGTCTGGGGTGCGATAGTGCCATTCCTTGAGAGAAGGAGTGCGTATGCTGGGTACGACGTCCATACCGTTGGGAGGTCCAGCGGGGCCCACAGACGAAGCAACCGATACAAGCCAGTGTCTGTCTGGCGAATAGTGCGGGGGTGCAACGATTGCCGTGTCGTCGCCCGTGTCGGCCCTTACGAGAAGCCAACTCGCACCTTCCCAATAATCGACCTCGATCAACATGAGGTCGTGTTCGGGAAAATATCCGGTCAGTTGGTACTCGATGCAGCCGTCAGCGTCGTTGGACTGACACTTCGCTTCCTCGTCGAGATATATTCTTGTCTTCCCATTCCTAAATTTCAACTGCAAGCCATGGCCGACGCGTTGGGCCAAGTCGCCAACCTGCGCCAGACAGGCCTTTTCGGACCGGTCAATTTCGCCTACGCTCTGGTCGCCGACGCAACGGCCGTCCTGCGATGGGTAGTCAGAAAAAGAATAGGGAGCGCCAGCCGAAACGGTCGCATAAATCTGCAAAAGAGCGAACGCAACGATTGTTGCGAGCCGTGTCATGGAAACCTTCATCGCGAAGCCTACGTCTCTCGAAAGTCCGCACTTGACCGCAGAGCCTGCTTTTTCGTCAAGTTAGAGCTGGGCGCAAACCTAATCGGCCCTAAACTTCCGCTTTGGGTCAAAGGCTGCCCTCGGCGGCGCCGGGAGGCGTTCCGCTCAGCCCTTGGAAGCGGACCGGGCGAGCCTAAGCGGGAAGGTCAGCGAGCTGACGTTCCATTTTGCGCGACAGGCGATAGATAGGGTGCGGCAGCCAACACCGATTGGTAAGGAAGCCCAATGCTGTCATTCTTGGGCTTTGCGGAGGTTATTGAAACTCCGCAGTCCCCCGAGGCGTTCGCTTTCCCTCAAAGGGCGCCAACGGCAGCGCAGGAAGTTGACGAGTTGACGAGAAGTCCGCGAATTCCTTTGTCCGCAGATCGTCAGCCTCCTGGGATCCAAGAATCTGGAAAATCTACCTCCCCTCCTGCCCAGAATCTTAGGCGCTTGAACGTATTGCTTCCGCCAAAATGCAGGGTGTGACCTCCGATGAGGGGTATGTGTCCCCACAGTCCGTGTCCGATTGTTGTCCAGCCAAACGTATCTCCACCGCGTGAAGTCAAGAACACGTAACCAGCGGAAAGCAAAAAGTCGGTGCCCGGACCACCTGAAGCAACGTTGCATCCATCAAAGTATATCCTGGTGGGATGGGGAAAGAGGCTCCCGAAGCCAACAAACTTATCCCTCAGAATGCTCTTGTTGAGAGCTTCTGAACCGAACCAAATCGTGCCGGGGCTCCCGTGCGTCTGGAACAGCACACGGTCGAATTTCGCTCGGGATTTTGCAAGCTGTTTGAAGGCATCCAGCAACTGCTGAATGCCCTTATCTACTCCTATGGTGAAGACGTTACCGTCGCCCGAGAAGCGACCTGCGGCTTGGCTCCGGTCTATATCGCTGCTCTTATCGTATATGTACAATTTGGTTGGACTCGTCACGACGTCCTCCTCCATTTTCACGCATATCTCGGAGAGAGCAGATCAGTGATCGGAAGAAGTTTGCTCCGATACTGCCGGCGGGACAAGAGCCGGACCGATCGCGAAAACAGCGCGCGAGCAAAGAATGTCATGCTTGCTAACCCAACGGAATGCGAGGTCCGGAACGGGTCAAAAGCAGTCGATCACGCTCAAGGTGGTGACTTCCGCTTTACGGTGGTGAGCCGACATTTATGGGTACACGCCCTGATTCAAGGCGCACCGGCGGCCCCGCGGCCTACAGCTTGGCCGTTTTCGCGTCGGTAAAGGCGCGGCTGCGCGTCGGGAATCGCACGTCAATGGGATAACATTTCTCTATCCACCGTTGTGTCGCGATCCGATGCGTCAAAAAATTTTTCCATCCATAGGCATCCACGCACCAGCCTCGGCCCGGCGCCGCCCTACCATCAATGCAGCAGCCGTCGCTTAAGCTTCCTGATCAGCTCTCGCAGATCGGCCGCGTACTCCTCAAGGTTCTTCATCGCCTGCTTCATTTGCCACGGCTTGGGCTCGGGCACAGGTTTCGGTGGGCGTGGAGGTTGGTCCGGGCGGCGGACCATGGGGTGACAAGTCGCAACGGACCGGCGGGGGACCCATTGAGGTGGATCAACGGACCACGCTTCCTCGCCGACCGCGACAGGGCGTCGTTCGGCTATCAGTTCGACCGCGCGCCGCGGCAGCTCAGCGAAAGCTTACCTTAGCTTGACCCGGAAGACCGCTGCAGCCAATCGCCGAATGCTCTTTGTAAACGGCTTCAGACCTGCCGTGATGAACGCGAAGAAAATCATCAGCCATGTCGCGAGCGCGGCGCACCACAGGATCACTTCCAGTATCTCGGGCATGAAGCCCTCCCGTATAAAAATTGCTTTGAAAATAACGGGGAGTGTTTCTGAACAGAGCCGCTGTGACAAGCTCCGGAAAGTTGCAAGCTAGCCAATATACCGGAGCATACTCGGTTGGCGGCCTCTTTCAATTCACATCCTGCTATGGCCGGGTTGGGTTGACTGGGGGTGGCGATCTGTAATCCGACGGGGTCATGATCGGATGGTCGCAACAGGCGGAGGGGAAAGGTTGAGGTGGATCAAGGGTCCGGAATCTGATCGAGCTCCCGTCATGAACGAACACAGGACCGCCCAGCGTCGTCGCATATTTAAGGCCGGGACGATAGAATCCGGCGGTGGTGGGATCGACTGCACTGTGCGGAATCTGTCAGAGACGGGCGCGCAATTGGAAGTCGTCTCGCCGTTCTACATCCCCGACCGCTTCACGCTGTTTATCCTCAGCGACGAGTTCAAGCGCCGTTGCTACGTCGTATGGCGCAAAGAAAAGCGGATTGGCGTCGCGTTCGAGTGACATTTTCCGAGGCATGAGAGTTCCGCCACGGGAACACCGGTAGTTGTACGGCCATGATCCGGCGGTGTCGTCAGACTATGATACCGGCTCCCGTCACTCACATGTGGGAGGGTGCCCGCATGGAGCGGTACATCCAAAACGAAAACATTCGCCGCTATCGCAAGCTCCTTGAAGAGGAGACCGACGAGGAGAAGCGAAGCACGATCCGGAGGCTGCTGGCTGAAGAAAGAGGCGCGCGAAGTCGCGCCGGACAAGCCACACCATCGCTGAGACGGCCTGCGCCCAAACTCTTACGTATCAACCCGTACCGCGCTCCACCGGAATAGCCGCGCTGCGAACAATCCGGCAAAGCAACGGTGGATTCGATCACGCAAGCATCGTCGCATTCACCCCGCAGTCCTTTGAGCGGCTGCCGGTTTTTTTGCTGCGCGACGTGGATGCGGCGGGCGCAGGATCAGTTCTGGACGGCAAGCTGCGTGGCGGCAATCCAAATGCAAAGACCCCGGCGCCAGGGTTGAGGAGCAGGCGCCGAGGTCTAGGCTTCCCAGAAAGGATGTCCGGGCGTGCGAGGCCGGACGTTATACGTCTTTAGTCGAGATCTCTTAAGCAAGCGTTACCCAATCGCCGCCCGGTCGCGAGCCGCACTGGGAAATTTCCCAATAGGAAGGGGACGGCGCCATCGGCTTTGATCCGTCAATTTTGTTAAGCCCTTGGAAAACGACATGCTCCGCCTTCGCGCGCTCGACCCTGACGATTACATTGTGTTTGAAGACGGCCAGATGATCGGCCGCATCCGGCTTGCTCGCGAGCGGTCGCCAGCACTCTGGCTGTGGACCGTCGTCGTTGCCATGCCAGGCGCACCGTTTGGCAATGCCGAGAATATCGAGCAAGCCAAGTCGAAGTTTGAGACGGCGTGGGAAGCGCTCAAAAGCGAGCATGGACCGGAGCAGATCGCAAAAGCGTTCGAGCGGATGAATGTGGCCAACAGGCCGGGACGGTTCGAGCGGTGATCGGACTGAGCGGATTGCTCATCCTCCGCTTGACCCATCCCAATCAATTATATAGGCGCGGCGCTATTGCCCTCCGCCGCTTTGCGAATGCGCGGCCACTACCTTCTGCGCCTCTTGCTCGATAATTTTTACCGCAGCATCAACGGCCCGCTCGTGATCATCGTCGAGAGATTTGTCCCTCATCCAAGAATATAAGTAGACCGCCAACGCATCCTGCAGTGTCATGGCAGGCTTCTCCCTCCAACAGCGCGTCATGTACCCCCGTTCGGAATGATCCTGCTTTACGGACACCGACGCAATCCGATGGAGTTCTATATCGAGATTAAGCTTGATAGCAGCAATGCAGTTCAAATCTGCGCGGCCGGCGCGGCACGGAGGTGCGGCCGAAATTTCCGAGGGGGTGACACGCAGGGGCCCTTAGATTCACCGGGTTAAGTCGAATTTTCCTGAGGAAAAGTCCCGCATCTCTGATCAAAGCACGAACCGAAGTGTCAGATTGATGCAGCTTCCGGTAGTGGACTTTGAGGGGATCATCTCAATGCAACGCGTCGATGCTTTCTATCTCTATTCGGTTGGCGGCCAACTCCGTCCGCTTAGCCAGATTAGGTCCGGCGGTCCGGATGCAACAAGTACCTATGGAGAAGCTTTTTTTCCATTGCTCATTGCAGAGGGGGCGCTTGAGCCACTGCTGTATCGAAGCATCTTCCGGATTCGAACGTCACTCGCAGCTGGCCAGCAACTGCTCCATGCAATCAGAACAATCAAGGACAAATCAAAAGCCGGCGAGAACGATGGGGAAGCGCTCGATTGGCTAGATAGCTATCACCTTAGTACCAGCCTCTCGACTTTCGAGTCGGTGCTTCAAGCTGAGCTTGCTCTTATGCCGCTGTACGTTGTGATGCCAAAGGCCGGCTACGATGTCACTACGCTCATCGAAGCCGGTAGCCACTGCTTTCCCGCCGAGGTCATGTTCAAAGTCCCGGAGGCGATAAATGACTTGCGCGAGGGTACGAGGTGTCTCGCTTTTAAGCTGAATACTGCGGCGGGCTTCCATCTGCACAGAGCCAATGAAGCAGTATTGAGAAAATACTGGGATGTTGTCTCCGACGGAGCACCTCGGCCAGTGCGCGGAAATATGGGGGACTATCTCAATCAGATGAAGCAAAACAACTTCGGAAATGAAAACGTCAGGGCGGCTCTAGAGCACCTAGTCAAATTCCACAGAAACCCTCTGATGCACCCAGATCAAAGCCTCCAGAATTCTGACGATGCCATCGCGCTTATGAACGGCATCCATACCGCAATGGTTCAGATGCTGAAGGCTATACCGCTTCCAGAGGAGGCCATCCAACACCAAGTTGGGGGCATGCCAGCGCCTCTACCCAACCCGTCCCCTGTGCTGCCGGATTGAGTGCGGCGCGCTCACGCTGCCCTCGGAAACCGGGTCCCAAGTTCAGGACAAGATCACCGCACCATCAGCGCCGCAGGATGGGCGCGTGCCATCGTGATCACTCTTCAAGGGGAGCAAGTCTTCAACATGGGGTACCTCACCCTCATCGGGTATCACTTTCATCGGCGTGATAAACCTAAGCAACGTGGTCTACCCGGTGGGTCTGTTGTCGAAATCATCCAATTGCCCCCAGCAGTGCGTTGCGCAGAAGACGGGGCATGCCCTGATCAGCGCCGGACGGCGCCGGGATCGGGGGTTAGATCGCCGCCACCTGTCGGCGTGCGGGTATAGCATCATGTCTAAACCCGTCGTACAGTGCCTAGCCGGTCGGATTTAGATGTCATGGCACAAGAACTACCCGCGAGGCTTGAGCGCAGGTTGGCGGCTATACTAGCCGCTGATGTAGCTGGGTATTCGCGACTAATGCACCATGACGAGGAAACTACGCACGCCAAATTGTCCGCCGTCCTTGCGAACGCTGTCACGCCGGCGATCTCCGCACACGGAGGCCGCGTCGTTAAAAATACCGGCGACGGGTTCTTGGCAGACTTTCCAAGTGCGGTCGAAGCTGTTCGATCCGCCTTGCAATTCCAGAACCGCATCAGAGAGCTTACATCGACCGATACCGAAGACGAACGGATTGCCCTCCGCGTCGGCATCAACGTCGGCGATGTCATCGTTGAACCGCACGATATTTTTGGCGACGGCGTAAACATCGCGGCGCGGCTTGAGAGTATCGCAGAACCAGGCGGCATCTGCATCTCCTCATCTGCTTACGAACATATTCAAGGTAAAATCGGCGCGCGCTTTATTGATATGGGCGAGCTGAGCCTCAAGAATATCGACCGCCCGGTGCGCGCTTATGCTGTCGTCTCGCATGAATTAGCGACGGCGACCGTTGGCGCGCGTTCTGGACCGAACTCGATTTTAGCGCCTCATCTCTCGATTGTTGTTTTGCCGCTTGCGAACCTCAGCAGCGACCCCGGTCAGGATTATTTCGTAGATGGCGTGACCGAGAGCCTGACCACGGATTTGTCACGCATCCGTGGTTCACTCGTCGTCGCCCGCAATAATGCCTTTTCATACAAGGGCAAATCTATCGACATCCGGCAGGTCGGCCGCGAGCTGAACGTCCGATACGTGCTTGAAGGATCCGTGCAGCGTGGCGGCAACCGCTTCCGGGTGAACGTTCAGCTCGTAGATGCACAAACCGGCAACCACCTTTGGGCCGAACGCTTCGACAAGCCTCTTGCCGACCTCCTCGATATGCAGGATGAAATCGTATCGCGGCTAGCCAATACATTGAATGCCCAACTTATTGCGGCCGAGGCGAAGCGCGCGGAGCGCTCGTTGCATCCCAACGCATTGGACCTGTATTTCCAAGGAATGGCTCGTTGGAACAAACGCTGGACTTTGGACAATTTGGTGCAAGCGCGAGGCTTTTTCGAGCGTGCCCTAAAACTCGATCCCGATCATGTTGAAGCGCTGGTGGGTATCGCTTCTATTGATATATCAATCGCTGGCTTCTTGCTTAGTGACAACATTGATGAGCATTTTGTTGCGGCTGAAAAGGCGTTGGTTAAGGCGATCTCCTTGGCCCCGCACTACCCTCCCGCTCACGCATTTTTGGGCTGCCTCCAATCATTGACCAACCGGGCCGCACAAGGCATTGCTGAGTGTGAGCACGCATTGGCGTTAAATCCGAACTTGGCCGACGCCCATGCTTTTATTGGCGTCGGAAAAACCTATCTCGGTCGTGCCGCAGAAACGGAAGCTGATATAAATGAGGCATTTCGTTTGTCGCCTCGCGATGAAGGCGCGCATCGATGGATGTTTTGGATTGGGTTCAGCAAATTTATACTCGGAGCTGATGACGACGCTATCGTCTGGTTACGTCGAAGTCTAAAAGCAAACCCAAACTATCCTATAGGGCATTTTCAGCTCGCCGCTGCACTGGCACTTATCGGAAGGCTGGATGAGGCACGAGCTGCCGCGAAGGAAGGGCTTGCGTTAGACCCATCGTTCACTGTCCGTCGCATAAAGAAGTATGCATTTAGCGATGATCCCATGTTTCGCGTCGCAGGCAAGCGCACTGTTCAAGGCATGCGCATGGCTGGTGTGCCAGAGGGTTAAAATCATAGACAAGGCCAAGGTGCGCCCAGTTTGACGAGGTCCGGACTTGCATCAGTTCGTTCCAGCTCCGGAATGCGGTGGCGCAAAAGTCTCGGGCGGTGCAGATTTACAACCCGCACAGACATTCCAGATACTAAACTCGTCCATTGATACGGCCGAAACATATTTTACTTCATACGAACAGCGGGGGCGCAAAGTGTTTGATGTCTATCGCAATGGCAAGCGGGACTTGCTCGTTCTAGGCACAGGAGCCGCGATACCCGGCGCTTACTCAGCAAATAGCTGGCGTAAGAGCAGGAAAAGAATTCGCAAAGTAAGCGACGAAATTAGGTCAGCCGTTCAGCGACAAGGATATTATGTTCGTAGCTTCCGTGTCGCGAAGGAGGGCACGATTAAGGGAGCGCCGTCGGCGGCCCTGATGCGCCTACTGGAATGTCTAGAACATCTGCAGCCACTACCGTCCGCGTCGCCTCCGCGCATCAGCTCGCGAGTCCGGTATTTGGCAAACCCATTGTTCGCCGAATTTCGATAAGCTCCCGACGCAACTTGCGTACTACAATACCGGTTGCTTGCAACCTGCTAACTCTTTTTCAACTGCTTTGACTTAAATTTTGTACACGGACAGTTTACCAGCAGGTCGACGCGGCCATCTTTGCAACGGCAATGCTTGCCCGAGTGTCCCGTTGTACTCGCTTTTCTATCATCGCTTTTTGGTTCTTTCGGCACGGCAACGCGAACCGCATTACAGAGAGATTTGCGACAGATGTCGTCAGTGCTGGAATTTCGACGGCCATACAAAAAAACTGCAGCAAGCCCCTCGTGCTATGGACTGCCCGATGTTTTGAGGAACGTCGTGGCTTGGTTGGCGCAGGTTCAAGCTTTCGAAATTCAGACAATAGATGACGCTCGTCAGGCCATCTTCATTCTTGAACTAGCGAATGGCTGCATCCAGTTGATCGTCGGACAGACCCGACTGAAGGAGACAACCAGAACGACTCTACTGTCTCAGTCGGCGCGGATCGATCTGCTGATTGCAGAGACGCGCAGAGAGGCAACCTGTTTATTTGAACCAACTGATTTAAAATCGTGGATTGCAGATGACAGAGAACAATCGAAAGGCGCACCGCGTTCAATTTGAACACAAGCACATCGTTGGCGAACTCCCGATCCCTCAGGACAACTTAGAAAATGCTCACTGCGTTCGGGACGCAGGGCAAGTCAGATCACAACTTGGACCGCAACCAAATTCGGGGGCGGCCAGCTTCTCTTCCACCTCGTCAGCCGGCTCTACGAGCGCGCCTCCGTCATCATGACCACCAATCTTGCCTTCGGCGAATGGGCAAGCGTGTTCGGCGACGCCAAGATGACCACCGCGCTGCTCGATCGGTTGACCCATCACTGCGACATTGTCGAAACCGGCAACGACAGCTGGCGGTTCAAGAGCCGCGACGACGATCACGCCACCCGCGCTCGTCTCGCCTCCGCTATCCCGACCAGCTCCGACGAGACGAGCGCTACCACCAAACATCGCTGCGCTAAGGGGTCAAAATTGGACGCCGATGAGGGGTCAAATTTGCAAGCCGATTGACACCAGACATCCCCCAAACTGCATCAAAAGTGAGTCAGAGCCAAATTTGCAAGCCGATTGACACACTATCTCGTTCTTAGCAAACGTGCCCTCAAGAAAACTGCATTCGCGGCCGCGCCACAAGGCACTCGGGGGTGAGATTATCGCAGGTCTCTGATTTAAAAAGAAAATTGTGCAACCTTAGCGGGAATCCCTCCCTCTCCGCCATACTAAAATCCCTCCCTCTCTGCCACTTGACCCTTTGATGGCGTCCGATTCGCGGTAACTTTGCTGCATTTGATTAGGCTGGAATTGCTCGACTTTGCGGGTTGGGTTCATGTCTTACGGTAACAAATCCCAGCAATTTCAACGGTTCTAATCAGACTACGAATCTGAGGGCGCCATGGTCTGGAAAGGGTAAGAGGCCGGTGTGTGGATAGATGTAAACGCGGGTAGCCCGCGCTCTTGCGTGCTCCGCCGTCAGATGTGCGGCGCCGCAGGTATCGATCGCTCTTCCAATGCATTTAGCGTAGCGCGCCCTGAACGATGCGATGTTCGCGTTGCATTTGTTGTCTCGATGCGAGAGCTACAGGTTGTCACAACATCAAACTAATTCAGGGGGGCGGTGGCATCTCTCTCGCGCAGCAGGGTCTCCACCATTCTCCGAAGCGTTCTGACTGAGCCGCCAGGCCAGTGATTGCGTAAAGCCTCTCGTTCACTTCCGTCAGGCAGCGCCACCCACCTCGCATCAACCCCGCGCTCCCTGGCGATATCGGCAATAATTGCGGGCAAGAGGCCATCCAGATCGGCGCACGTCGGCGTAGGAAAACGCACAATGCGGAAGCGATCAAGAATTGGAGGAGGAAGCGGATCAATCGTGTTGGCCGTCGATATATAAGAGACATGCGACAGATCGAGGTCGGTTTGCAGCGCCGGGTCGGGATAGCGCGCTGACGTTTCAGGCTCCAGAAACCCGAGCAAGACGTCCCAGAGTCGTCCGTAGTCACGACGCGTGCCAGCCTTCTCGATTTCGTCGACAATCACGATCGGGTTGGCAGCAGAGCTGCGCGCGATGGAAAGGAAGGGATGGCAAGGCTCGGTCGAATGCCAGCGGCGATCGGTACCCCCGAATGTCGCGCCATCCGCCCGGCTGGCATCGGTGCGCCAGATCGCCCGCGTGCCGACGAGGGTTTCGCCGAGCCGCCGCGCAAAGCGCGACTTGCCGCTGCCTGGGGCTCCGACGAGCAGCAGCGGGGGCAGCTTGACAGTCTGCCGCCCGACCAAATCGGCCAGCGCCAGATCAATGGCATTGCCAGCATAAGGGAATTCAAACAGCAGGGTGCTACGGACATCCCCCAGTCGCGGCACTTCGATCAGAGGGAGCGCAGCATTGATGGCGTGCCTGACGAATCCGATCGTTTCCTCGGTTTCTTCCCGAGTGAGCTCTGCGTTGTTCATACGCGCGATCACAGCACTCGGCCCGCTGCTCATGGACGTGGCCAGAGCAGTGGTGTTGTTCGTCAGATCGGCCGGCTCCTCCTTTGCTGCGTCGTCCCTCGCTCGTTCGATCTCCCGCGATTGCTGCCACGCCTTATGCTCGGCTGCTCCGATCCGGCGCTCGGCCAGACGAGCGCCGACGGCCGGTGCGTTTACTACCGCGCGGTTCTGCCGCCAGATCAGATCGTTATAGACGGGCAGGGCGGCCCAGCCGGCGACGAACGCCTCAAGGGTGAGGGCTACCTCGTCGTCGGGCTCAAGATTCGCAAGGCGGAAAGCCTGCAGCAACGATCGCCCGACCCGGCGGTAGTTGTCGTAGTGCGCGCCATCTAGCGGCAGAGGCATACAGATCATTCGGGCACAGTCGGCGAGACTGCGCAGGTGCGGCTCGTCCTGGTTGACCGCGCGTCGGTCGAGCTCGGCGGCTAGTTGAAGGCCGATGGATGGATCGAAGTTCGCCGCCCACTCGATATTCTCGGCGAGTTCAGGGCAGGCGTCGGCGACCTCCGCGGCGAGGCGTTTTTCAAGATGATCGGCGTCATCGCTGACTAGCATCGCATAGCGCAGAATTCTTGGAAGGTGACTGTATCGCTGATCGTCAGCCGAATTCGCCGCGGCGCCCGTCGCGATGGTCTCGCGTGCGTCGGCAAGCATTTCAGGCGTGTGGCCTCGATCGCTGTCTCCTGTCACGAGCCTACCTCGACAACCAAGGCGCCGTTGAAGGCGGGGTTTTCGTCTCCGTAACCGTGGGCGTTGCAGACAATACGGGTCTGTCCAACGTGATAATTGAACGATTTGTGCACGTGGCCATGCACCCACAGGCTCGGCTGAGCCGTCTCGATAAGCTGGGACAGATCGGAAACGTAGGCGGCAGTTAGCCAGTCGTCGCGATAGGCCGGATCCGCGGACTTCAAGTGTACCGCGTGATGCGTTACGACGACGGTCGTCGCGCCGTTAGACGGCGAATTCAAGGCCTCCTCAATGAACGAGCGCGAGCGATGATGCAGCAGCTCGGCCTCCTGCGGGCGAAAACGTCGCCACGGCGACTTTTGATAGCCAATGCGGCGGTGATCGTTCATGTCGCTGCCGCAAGTCTGCATCACTGGGATCTGCAGGGCATTGCCGAACATGCGATAATCAGTCCAAAGCGTTGCGCCCAAGAAGCGGACGCCACCAAGGGTAATCTCGCTGTCCTCCAAGAGATGAATATTGAAATCCGGCGCGAGCATGCGCGCTTCCTTCAACTCGACCGGAAGGAAGCGACGATAATACTCATGATTTCCCATCACCATCACGATGGGAATGGTGATAGGAACGATCTGGCGCAACCGGGCGAAGGCGCGCGATGCGCCTTCGCTCGTGTCGCCGGCGACCACGACGGCATCGATATCGTCCGCGATCGTGATGGGTTTGATCGGGAGCACATCAGCATGCAGATCAGAGAAAATCTGGAGTCGCATGCTTACCCCTCATCACGGCAGAAAGGTTCGGAAAGGGCAACTTGGTAAGCCGCGAACTGCTCGCGGCTCATCGGACATGACGTGTGGCGGTCGAGCCAGGCAAGGCCGAGGTCTTCGGCGCTAGCATTGCCCCATCCTCCACGTCCCAGGATATGCGCCAGCACGAGGACCGCAGCGGGATCGCCGTGAAGCGCGATGGACATCAAGGCCGTCATCGCAATATCGACCTTCAAACTGAGCTCGCGGACCGGAGCCAGGGAAAGTGCCGCCGCGATGGCGGCCGCGGCGTCACCCGCGAGCGCCGCGGTAAGGTTCTGGTCGGCACCAAAGACCGCGAGCGCGGTCAGCGAGTTGTTGAGATACAAGCGCTCGGGCTCGCCGAGGAAGCGAGGCGGAATGATGCGCCACCACGAAATCGGGTGCCCATCTGGCGGGCGATGAGGCACCGCAGGCGGATTGTGGGTCGACTTGCGGCGCGTCCGAGGCGTCTTCGGCGGCATGTTCGAGGAGGTCATGTTCGGCTCTCCCTTACATCATGACCAAAATCGGCTGCGCGTGCGGCCGCGGCACCCAGACGCTACTGGGAACGTGGGCACCGGTGACGACCTTGCCGGCAATTGAGGAAGACGCGAAGCGGACCCCGACGAGAAGGCGCTCTCGACCGGACCCCGGAATCTCCTCAAGGGCTCCAACACGCTTGAGCTCTTTGCGCCGCGTGGTCACAATTTTGTGGGCGCTCGCGTTGATTGCGCTCCGGAATTCCGCGCCTGGCATGACAACGAAGCTGCCGTCAGCTTCCGGCCACCCGCGCGCCCAGAGGCCGCAATAGCGCAACTCGTACTCGCCGCCGGCCGGTGGATGCAAAGGGACATCGATCTGCATCGCACCCTCGGCGCCCATCAGATCTTCCTCGTTGTCCGTCGCCGACAAAATGGTGCGGTACTGGCTCTCGAAGGCCGAATCAAAGGTCCGGCAGCCTGCGTCGAATATCGCCTGGCGGGCATCCCGGAAGTAGCGTTCCAGCGTGCCCCGCTCGTCCTCGGGCACGACCGGAAGAGTGGGGGTCTGCTTGTTGACGACGTTCATCAGGCCCGCCGCTTGGGCGACTTCAAAAAGGCGGTGCTGCAGAAAGAGCACGGGAAGCTTGTTCGGCCAGGGATCGGGCCAGGCGGTCACGACCAGCGCCTCGCGTGCGAATGACTTGGCAGGATCCAGCAGGTGCTTAATGAGACGCGTCTCAGCGCTGAGAGTCTCGCCCAGATAGACCGAATCGTGATTCTGGAGCACGTAGACCGCGGGCCCGGCCGGAAACACGACGTTGGCGAGCTCGCGCATGGGGAATGCGGTGACGGCGATGCGGCTCGCATTGTTGTAAATACACCGCGGTCCGGCGATTTCATCGCCGACACGGATGATCTTGGACGCGCAGGGGAGGTGATTGGAATTGGAAGACATTGTTCGAAATCCCTTTTCTGTCAGGGATCGCGAGGTCGAGATCACATCGGCGCTGAACTGCCAGTTCCGTCAGTCGGAAAGCGAGCAATCCGGACCCGTCGGATCCGCCACGGCGGACCAGATCGGGGAGCAAAGCGTCGTCGCGATCGTCACTGCGCCGCAACGGCGACGCAATGAATCGAACCTCGCGATCGGGAGGCCTAGCCGATGTTCGAGGTGCTGAACGCAGCTATGAAGTCCGCCAGAAAGCGGAACTCCCAAGCGTGCGAGCGAGACGGCTGCATCGCGTCGGGGCGGGGCACTGACAAGAAGAAAGGAAGAAAGGACGCCGAATCGGCGTTATAGATGGGCTTAGCCATGGGGATCTCCTACGGATCAACGTGGTTAGGCCGTCGCTCGGTATTACGAGTACTGGGCGGCGGCCGCGCGAATTTCGCGGTCTCACTGAGGTATTGTCCGATTCGACGCGTGTCAAAGGCGCGGCGAAAATTCTTCAAGTTCGTTAGTTAACGAACGGTTGGTGTTAGAACGAATTCGCGGGGCGCTCGTCGTCGTAGTGTTCGAGAATTGAGGCGCAGTCGTCGTTATCCATCTGAAATGCGGTCCTTTGGGGCTTGGGACGGTTGGCGCGCAACAGATCGAGGCGCCAATTGCCGGCAAGGTTAGAATACGGGGTCAGCCGCGAATTGCCGTAGCGGCGCCAGACGTCGGTCAGCGGCATGAAACGCCACTCGCCTTCGAATAGATGGCGTTGCCATCCTTGTGCACTGCCCTGGCGGGCAGGATGTCCCATTCGGTCACTCGGACCGACCAAGGCAGTTCGCTGACCTTGTTGACCACGTTGCCGCCGTAGAGTTTGTCGCGCGCATTCGGCAACCAGCATGCCTCGCGCGCGGACTGAGGGTCCTGCAGGGATTTGGTTATCTCGTCGTCGCGTTCCCGGCGCAGCGATTTGTGGATGAGCCCCAGCCGCATATCGAGCACCCAGAGCACCAGCTCGTCGGCCTCCGCGATGATCATCTGATTGCAATCTTCGAGCAGGAGCGGAAGGTCGTCGACCGAGACTTCAACGGACGGCACGCCCATGGCGGCGAACATCGCGATCGCGTTCTCGGCAACGCTCCGGTAGGAAACACGATGAGCTTCATCGCAAAGGGGTCTTCCGGATCGCAAATCCAGCGACGCTGCCAGAGCGGAGGCACGTTGCGATTCGAGGTGCTGCTTCATGTCCTCTGCATCTGCGCCAACCGCCACATAATAGACCCTTTAATCCTCACGCTCGCGCGGCGTCTCATGTCGGGACAGGGGGGTCTGCAGATTCATGCCGTGGTACGTTACGTCGCGCAAGAAGGGCAGCAGTTTGCGGGGCATCGTCTTTTGTCTCCTGGTTGGAAAAAGGCTACTTTCGGGTGTATCGCGCCTTTGGCGCAGCGTTGCTGATCGTTTGCTCCAGTACGCGCCAAGTAGCGCACACCAGGCGCGAGGATTCCTAATGAGCCTAACTGGGACGCGCGTTGAGCAGCGAGGAGGACGTCGAGATGGCGAGACGGCCCTGCAGCCACTCCAGGGTCCGGTCCGTCACGCTTTGATCGGCCTCTTCGAAGACCGTCATGGCCTCGATCGGGAATGTGACCCAGTCCTTCTTGGCTTCCGCGAAAACCGTATAGCGTGTCCGGGCGATGAACAATTCGACAGAACCGAGCGGGCCCGATCTCTTCGGCGCTCTCGGCATCGAGCGGAAGAGCCTGGCGATCGCAGCGTCGAACAAGGGCGCCATAATCAGCTCGAAATGCGGGTGATCGTGGGGGACCCCGCACCCAACATCATCGATCGTCATGTCGTTCTGTACGATGTCTTCCGTCGTCGCCCGCACGTACTTGACGTTGGGGTGTGCCGTGGGCCCGCAGCAAGCATCGCGATCCTCAGCGGTCGCGAAGACCTCGAAGCAATAGTAATGACTGGCGAGCGCAAGCGAGCGGTCGGAGACGGACGCGCGAAACTGAGGCTGGGCGAAAAAGAACTGCGGGGTCGGCATGAGATTTCCTTTGATATGATTCATCATGGGCGTTGCGCTTCAGGATCCGAGCGTCGAGAGAATATCTTCGGCTTCCTCATTGAGAGGCGTGCAGTCGAGCTTCTCCAGGCATCTTACGATGTCGCCTGCCGCCCGGATTGAGCCAGAGTCGATCTGCATCGGTGAGGCGCGGCACGGCCGCGCGCACCGTCCCGTATCTCACAAGACGCTGGATTTGCGCGAAGAGAGCCCGTGCACAGAGGCGCGCCGCGCGTTCGGGGACGTCGAGATCCAGAACGGTTTCGATGCGCGGCCGCAAATGGACTTCCTTGTGGGAGTCCGCCAGCCGCTCGATTTCGGCGTTGATCTCGCCCAACCCAAAGGCGCGGGAAAATTCGCAACAATCGCGCTGTTCGTCCTTGGCGGGTCCAGCGGTCCAGAGCGCTGAGCCAGCCTCGTCTGATCGTCGAACGCGACGAAAGAGCCGAGCTCGCCCTCGGCAGCAAATTCGATGAACTGGAGAACACTGACGGGACCGTCATCGGTCATCAGCGGCCACCAGCAACTGCCTTCGAACGATCGTACTACGTGCAGTTGTTCGGGATAGTCGTCGAAACATTCAGCGCCAGCGTGGATGCGATAGGCGTTCGGCGCCTCGCTCGGATCGATCTCGCGGACAATGATGATGACGTTCTCCGCGAGATGCACGCCAAGCTCTTTGCGGCACCTGTACAGCCGATAGGGCTGGTAGTAGGGCATGTGCAAGTTGATGCGCTGTTCCGTCACGTGAAAATCTCCTGACTTTTCTGCTGGCATGACCCTGGACGGTCCCACGAGAGACACGGCATCCGGCCGGGCGACGCCATACATCTTGCTTCGATCGATCTGGTTCGGCATCGACTGCTCGATCCTGCTAAACGTGCTGTTCCGGGCCGGACGTGTCCGGCTTCGGATCCTTGCCGAGATCGGGCTGGGAGTAGCGCTGGCGGACCCGGGCGATTTCCAGGGCGTCGGGCACGGGTACCGGGTAGCGCTTGTCGCGGCCATCCGCGCGCGCGTAGTGCGCCGTCGCCGACGCATCGCTGGCGTGGCCGAGCAGCGCCGCCACCATCGCGAGCCCGCGCAACTTTTCCTCCTGGGTATTCGCGGTTGCGACGTACGCGGCCTTGAAGCGGGCCGCCGCCGCATGGCGCACCGACGACAAGGTCGGGTGCTCGGTCTCGGTGCGGCGGGGAAACAGCGCCTTCGTGGTCCTGCGCATCAGGGATTCAAGGGTGTCCTGCAGGGTGTCGAAGCGTTCTTCCGAGGCGGCGGTCTTGGCCACGGTGATCCAAAACTGCAACTGCGAGACGAGATGATCAGGCAGTTCCGTCCAGCGCAGCGTCCGCGTCTCTCCGTGAGTACGGCCGTTGCTATTCTTGCCGTTCGTGAGCACGAGCTCCCACGCGTAGCCCTCCGTCGTGCTCGGTCCGAAGATGGCGGTCGGCCATTCGACGAAACGCGCGCCGGTCAGTTCGCCGCAATCCAGAGCGGCGACCAGCTTGTCGGCGTTCTCGCTGGTGGTGGCGAGCGCGTGATGGCGGATGCGAACAAGATCATCCGCGACGTCGGCCTTCTTCTTCCACTGCGACGTGCGCAAGTCGGCGGTGCTGCCCCGGCTGCGCCAACCGCTCAGCAGCGTGATGGCGGCGTTCAGATCGGCTGCGTGCTCCGGCCGAAGCCTGACCCCTTCGTTCATGGTGAAGGTGAGCGCAGCCCGGTACTGTCGGATGCTGGCGGGCCGCAAGTCCTTCATCATCACGACGGTGACGAGCTCGAGGGGAGCGAGCTTGCGGCCCGCAGTCTTCTCTTCTGTCTGGGCGATCCGCCTGGCGCGGTCGCGGTAATTTTTCACGGTCTTTGCATTACGGGTCATGTCAAGTCTCCTAGGCTTTCGTCCAGGGCGGCTGCAGCGGGTCGTGACGGCGGCAGTGACGGGCGATCTCATGCACGAACGACTCCGCGGCCGCCTTCGCTTCGCGGAGGTAGAGGGGGCTGTAGGGGCTGTAGATGATCGTCGTCTCCCTCGATTGCGGAGGCTGGATGTGACCGAGCCACAAGGCGATCTGTTCGTCGGGGACTGACTTCGCGCGCATATGGCGGCCGAGCGCGTGGCGGACTGAGTAGGTGTTCGCGCCGGGCGCAAGCTTGGCGCGGCGGCACGCGGCGTCGAAGGCGGTGTCGATCTCGCCGACCGGCTGCCCTCGCCATTGAACGAGATGGCCCGGCGGGAGATCAGTGGTCCAGGGCAGGAGCGTGCCCGGAATGGGGAGCGTGGGCCGCCATTTGCTGGTCTGAACCCGGCCAGGCGGATTGAGATCGATGATGTCTGAGCGATGATCAATCTGCGCTGCGATCGCATCGAGCAAGGCGCCGATCCGGCAGCCGAGATTCGCGAGCCAGACCAGGCAGATCAAGAAATGGATGAACTCGGCCTGGTCGATCGCGGCTGCAATTTCCTCGACATCCATCACGCGACCCTTGGGGCGCGCCGCGCGCAAATCATTCTTGGTGCAGAAATACGGCACGTCCGGCGCATGATGCCGGGACAGGCGGCGCTCTCCGACCGCCACCGCGCACGCCTTTCGTAAAACGGTCAGCGTCCGGTCAACGGTTGACAGCGCAAGGCCCTCTTCCATGGCTGCGTTTTTGAAGCGCTCGAACGTGCTCGGCACCATATGCTGCAGCATCGAACCGCCCATCAGACGCTCCATGCGCGCGATCGCGATAATGTTGAATTCAGCGGATGCCTGCGCCTCGGCCTTCGAACGATTGAATTCGAGCACTTCGGTCACCGTGCGGAGCGGTTTCTGGACGAGCGCTTCCTTGGGGTCGCCCGTGATCCCGCGCTCGATCAGGGAGCGCACAGCGGCCATCGCCGCTTCGAGATCGGTCGTGCCCAGAGAACGATAGAAAGAGGTTTTCTTGTCCTTGTCGTACCCGCCGACGTAGAGATTGTTGGTCCCGTCGTACGTGCAGATGATGTAGGGATCCATCGTGTGTCGAAGGGTGTAGGCCATCAACGCACCATGCCCACGCTCGCGTTGGGACGGCGTCCGGCCAGGCATTGCACGGCGGAGATCGCGGTCGCCAAACCGCTGAAACGCGGCGACCAGCGCATCGCCTGATGCTTCTCCGCGTCGGAGACGTAGAACGCGTCGCGGTATCGCAACACGCGGTACGCTTCGGTTTGATGGGGCTCGACGTATGCCATTAGCGCATCATCTCCATCGGGCTGGCATGGGCCCCGGCGTCCTGCGCCGCCGGCGAGGAGCTTCCGTCCGCCACGAAGTCGCGCACGGCCTTCACCGAGAAATAGAAGACACGAAATCCCTTGATCGCCTTGAGCCGGCCGTCCTTCTCCGCCTTGCGCACCAAACCGGCGCTGATGCCCAAGGTCGCCGCGACCTCAGCGGTCGACAGCAGTTGGTAGGACGAGAGTTCGTCGAGATTGATACGCATGATACTCAACTCCACATGTCTAACATCGCTGATATATTGCTTTGCGCTTCAATATGAGCCCTGATAGCGATTGTCAAGTTTATGTATAACAGATATGAGACATGATCTTCATGAAAGAATGTCCTCCAGTTTAATCAAAGTGCGCGAAATGCCTAGCATGTGCTCGATCTCGCCGCGAAGGCGGATGCGTCGCACCGTCGAGCTTGAAAGAAGCGTCGTGACATAGGCGGCCGGCAGCCGCCTGTGCTCTCGATAGTACCGGAGTACAAAGGCGGCTGCCTGCGGGCGCTGAACTTCGCGCTGGCGGAGCAGGAAGGCCACGCGGCGGGCTAGCCTATGCGGCGCGATTGCCATCCGAGCGCTCCGCGATCTTGGCCAGCGTGTTGCCGGTGAGCCGCCACCACAAGGCCAGCTCGGAGGCACAAGCGCGCGAGCGGAAGAGGTCAATGCCGAGACGGCGCGCTAGCGCATCACCATCCATCATCATGGCGCTAGCGACGTCGAGACCGGCGTCGGCACAGGTCTCGAGCGCCCTGCCGGCAACGCGCGGAATGGTGACGGTCGGAATCTCACCCGCCTTGTTGCGAAGACGGGTCAGACTCTCGGCTTGCTCGCTCAGGGGAGGAAAATCGAAATTGCCGGCACGGCCGCTCAGAACGAGCGCACGCTGAAGACCGGGGCGTCGAGCCTGTGGAGGGAAGATACTCCGGCCCAATCCACCACCACCGCGCCCTGCGACCTGGGGATTTCGAGGATTTCGTCCCAGAGAGCGGTGAGTACACCGCTCAGGCCGCCGGTGCGGCCAGCGGCCGTCGCGAAGTCCTCGGTCTTGATATAGACCTCGCGGTTCGCCGCGCCGGTCTCCGCGGTCTGGCGACGCCCCGTTTCAATACGGACCAGGGTCACCGAACGCCCGGCTTCGCGGAAGAGATGGCAGAGCCGGTTAGCGACGGTGCTCTTGCCGACGCTCGTGCCGTCGGCAACCACTTCCACCAAATCGGTGGGCTAAAAATGCACTGTTTTCTTCTTAATCGTCATCCTGCTCACTCCTTAATTGTTCGAGAAGTGCCGCTGAGCGGCGAGTGATGCCGGGACCTGCGTGGTTGCCGGCGAATTCGGCGAAGGCCGAATTTCTGGAAAGTGCGGGGATGCGGGCTGGGGGGAAGCCGAACGTCCCTGAAAGCTTGAGGGAAATCCTGCCTCGCTGCGCCGGTCTGCGGGATATTGCAGTGCATTCCCGGGCCTTGTAGGGACCTGCATGTCCCTGCCGAACGCCGCAGGTGCGTGCAGGGGGGCATCGAGGCGGGGGGCCGCGCGCTCTCGCGCGCGGGAAAGGGCGCTTGAGACCGTCCCTGGCGGCAGCGGGCTGCCATCCTCCCGGGCGATGCCGACCTCGGCCAGCATCCGGCCGATCATCACAGCGGTGGCGCCCCGCGCGGCGAGGTAATCGAACAGCGCCAGGTGGTCGTCGAAAACCTGTTGATAGGCGTAGCCGAAGCGGCAAAGCGCTTCCCGGCCGATCGTGATCAGCTCGTTTCGCCTGTCCTGCGGGAGGCGATCGATGAGAGGCTTACCGGCCTTGCGCGGTGTTCCGACGCTCATGACAAGGCCTCCGTCGCGCTGAAGGCGTTTCCACGAGACTTCCACGAAACCGCGAAAAAGCGTGAAAACCGGGCTTCATTGGCTGTCACGGAGTTGAACGAAAGCGAATTGAAATCAACGAGATGCGCCGGCGACCCCCACGTTGCGTGCTCGACGATCTGACTTGCGCGATCGGCCAGTGGACACAGCCGATTGGAGGGGCATGCAGAAGCGGATCATCGCGCTTATGGACGCGTTCGAGATGCATGACACGAAGTGATGCCGTGTCTGCAATGGGTCACAAGCGGCGGTGGAAGTGAGAACGGCCCCGCGTCCGGTCTACCACCGATAGCCGACACCGCAATGGCCGCGGCCTTGTTCGGCTAGGGCCATAACCCGACATGATTCCGCTGTGTGCGCATCCTCGATTCGGAAGCGCCGGGTCGCATCAGACGCTGGGTCTGCGACTACTTCTTGCGCGGATCGTCTGCTGGGTTGATGTAATCGATGCCTCCAGGACCGACGAACTGAACTTGGAGAATCCCCTCCTCATTTCCGGTCCAGGCGTAGTGAGCGTGTTTTGCCGGATAGACCCACAACGAGCCGGGCTTTAACGGCTCGCCTTTCTTCTCGAACTTTTCGCCATGGCTGGTCCCGACGTTGCCGCTGATGATCGTCACAACTTCGGAATAGGGATGAGTGTGCGGCGGCATTTGAAAGTTGGGGGGAAACTTGATCCGTAAGACGACCACATCTCCTGCCTTCGTCGGGTCGCCCACGAGAGTTGCAATCAGGACGCCCTTCGGGAAGGCCGGGTTCTCCGCCCACTTAAGCGCCTCTGGCGTGACCCGCGTCGGCGTATCTTGCGCCGTCGCCGGCAATGAGAATGCAATCAAGCCCGCTATCACCAAGAGTTCTCTCATGTGAGTTCCTCCCATTGTGAAGTAGAGCAAGGGACTATTAGAACTCTTACGGCGACCGGAGTCTATTAGAAACGAACTACCGGATTCCTGCGGAGGGACAAGTTTCGACAATGCCCGCTACGGGTCAGAAACGGCAATGCTCTAGCTGCGCGGAGGATTTCTGCTTAGCCACCAGCAACAGACTTCTGCGCCTTTGTGATTTTTGGCTTGCTCACGGCCCCTCAGGTTTAGCTGCTCATCAGGCCAGCATCGCGTCGAGCCATGGATCGGCGTCCGACCCATAGCTCGACGATGTGTGCGGTGCTTCGGCGTCGCCACCAAGCGAGGACAGCGTCAGACAAGCCGGGGTCTTGCCACTCCAGCTATCGAGGCCCGAACGCAAACCTCTCAACGTCTTCAAGGCTGGCGTCATACTGCCGGGTGCCACAGGCGCTGATCACGACGTTCCTGTGATCGACCACCATATAGCCGGGGCTATAGAATGCTCGCAGCCAGGACCGCGCGGGCGTCTTGCAAAGGCGCATATCCCGCTTGGCGAGCTGACGACGAACGCGATCTTCACGGATTTTGATTGAAGCCATAACAATGGGTTCCTTCTTAAAGGAAGTTCCACTGTTGTGGCGATCCCGCTAGCTCGCTTGTGGGTTGGCGAGGGGCGAGGGCAACCTTGGTTGCGCGCACCATCCAGCTAGATCGCTTTCGATCGCTCGTCAACGGCGACCGACAGCCCGCACATCGCTGCGGCGCGCTGGCCGCCCTGCGCGAGTTTGCAACTCGAATTCCGACCGCGAATGTTTTCCGAGCTGCGCATTGAGGGCCTCTTTCGAACGCCGAAGGGCGCAACCTGTCGACCATCGCGTTGTAGTCGGTCTGCGGGACGGTCGCGATCCACTCGTCCTGCGCTGCTCTCGTTCTTTCAATCCAGCCCGATGGGCCGCCCACCGAGCTACACGGAACGGGATGCGCAACGACCATATTTTAACGCTCAGCCAACTTGGAATTTGCGATGGCATCGGGAGATAACGGGAGCAACGCCAAGTCGCTCATCCCCAACGGGCCTCCAGCATCAGTTATCACCGGGCGGTAGCTTCGCAACCGCCCGACGCAGCTTGATTTCGATACACCGCGCGCAGATCAGCTCGCCGTCCCCGGCCGATGGCGCAAGAACGGTCAGTTCTTCTGGCGCGAACTCATCTTCGCAGTGATCGCAGCGGCCTGGGATTTCGAGCATCCGCGCATTGGCTCACGTAGTTGTGGCGGAATTCGGCAAAGGCCGTCGGAATGAACCCAAGAACCGCACCGCTGGTCAGTTGGTGTCTGAAGAACACAAAAAGTCGCGCCGACAGGGATGGGCGCGACTTTTCTCAAATAGCCAAAGACGATCAGGAATGATGCCCTCGACTATTTCTCCTTGATGACAGTCGTGCTGCTGCTGCTACCAACTGTCCCCTCCTCGCAGACTTTGGTCTGCTTGATGCGATCTTCGGCTTCCACGCGGCTCTTGAAAGCCAGCGGACCGATCTGTGTTATGACCTCCTTGTCCGCCGGACGTGTCGTGGTAACGGTGCATTGGCGGTTCGGACCCTGCACGACATAGTACTCATCGGCCAGTGCCGGGGCGACGCATCCGATGATGAATGCGCCAGCAAGAAGAAGTGGTGCCTTCATTGTCGCCTCTCTCTGTTCAAGTGCTGCCGACCGGCGCGATCGAAAACCATCACGTGCTATCGCGCACGCGACCGCTCATGCTCCATCCAGTCGGCGGCTCTGTAACTCATTGCGGACTGCAAGAGTTCCGAACGGCCACGTTCTGTGGTGAAGATAACAAGTGAGACCCAAGGGACCGTCTCAGAATTCAATTCACGCGCCCTGGAACTCCCCCGATTGCGTGCTCGCGTCAAAATACCAGAGTGGTAGAATACAAGAATTCGCACCGAACAGGGTGCATTCGAGACGGAGCTGGTCGGCAAGACCGTCGTCTTGACTGACGGCAAGGCTGGCACAGTTGATCGCGTCTTCCTCGATGATGAGCACGGACTTCGCATCTCGGTCGCGGGACATGAAGGTCGCTGGCCGATTTCGACGGTGAAGCACATTGAGGGCTGATCGGCCGTGCGCCCGGTGGCAGCGCACCCTTCCAGCAGCGCGCGCTCGGCGACCTGCGATCAATCAGTGGATGGTTGACTTCACCGGGTCTGCCGATTGATCGAGAGCTGTATTCTCCTCGGCCTCTCGCACTCGGCCCCGAAGGGTCTCAAGTTCGGCAAGCTGAGAAAGAAGCGCGTGAGCGCGCAGGCACAGGACAACGCGGTTGTATGCCCGATTACGTTTACTCACTGCACGCCCCCGATGTTTGTACAGTCGGCCGTGGGTCGGTTTTCAGCACCGTGTTGCAGGAGTTTCCTCACCCAGCCGGATCAAGTGAGCTGGTTGAGCTAGCGATGTTGCATTCCCGGAAGCGGGACGACAGCTCAAGCTCAGCCAGGTGCTTCCCTCGTCGAGGGGACTTTGAGCAACCAAAAGCGCTCACGCCGCCATATCCTGCGCCGATGGCGTGAGCGCATCATCTCGCATTGTTGGGAACGAGAAACTAGATGTGCACGGGTGATCGCGCACCGCATCGTTGGCTAAATGCTCCCAATACTCAGCTTCGGCGAGCAGTTTCCAACTTCTATCGGGATGATGCGCGGCAGTCTGACGGCACAGTAATGCCATCGCGCGCAGGCGACTCGCAGTATCCAACTACTCCTCCCAATGCTTTTGTTTTTTCCACCCTATTTTCTATTTTTGCGTCGGAGTCATTATGATTATGACGTAGAACCAATTTTAATTTCTAAGGCCCGATTCGGCTTTCGTTGCGGCTTCAAATCGCTTTTCAGAAGCTAAAGGCCAGCGCGGCCGACCTACAGCCCAAAGCCTCGGCCAATCTCCCGCGCAAGCTTGAGCGCGGCGTCGGTATGGCGGCCATAGAAGAACGCTTGATCAAGCTGTGAGAAGATGCCCATTGCAAATAGCGCGATGGCAATGCCTCTAAACATGGTTGTAGCCGTATTGAACGCATGGGTGCGAAAGTTCAAAACGGCCCCAGCCGCAGGATCGGGGTAAACAGCCGGGGCCGGTATTCCCATTCCAGTGTGCCGCATCGGCGGTAATCGGCACGCTTTCAGCTAGCCACACGAAAGCTAACGAACTGTTTCGAAGGACCCGAATTCGAATGAAAGTGCTTTGGAGACCCCGCTCACATTGCGGCAAGCCGCCGTAGGCCCTCTCTCGTGACTTGCTACGTCATACGAACTTGAAAGCGCGGCGGCGTCATGCTGAGCGCCAGGTAGACATCAGATTCGATGCCTTGACTTTCCCTCCGACCTCGCTTCGGCAAAGGCGTCTCATCGGGATCATCGATGTACGGTTGGATGATCTGCCGGGCTTCTCCTCACCTTGGCCTCTCGGCGCGAATGTGCAGAACGTAAATCGTGTTCTGAAACTCGTCCGTCACTTCCATCTTCCAGTCTCGACCCGGCACTAGCTTCCCGTCGATGCCTTGCAACGTCTGTCCAGCCATGACTGTGGCCTCCTTCCAGGCTGCATGTTTGTCAGGAAGCTCCTCGCCCTCGCTGTCGATCTCGATGCGCTCATGCGTGACGTGAAAGAAATATTTTGGCATGCGCGGTAATGCGCTACGTCAGGATTGGGTTCCGACGGCGACTTACCTCAGTTACCGCAAACCGGGCGAGGTCAGCCACTCGGTCATGTGCGCCCCGGTCTCGGCTTGGCGAGCCCTGCGTAATGCTGCATCGCGCACAGGTCCATGCGGCAGTAGTCCGGCTTCTTCGCGGAGCCTTCTAGTTGCTTCAGCAAGGCGCTCCTCAAGCGGGCGGGTCTGCTTTATTCGGCGCCGCTCTGGCATTGGCGCCCTCCTTAGACAGCGAAAACTCCTTAACGGCATCATCTATCTACTTTCAGTTCCAAGGATGAAACCGGCTTGGGAGAAAATGGGGGCGGCACGGGGCGGCTTTCGGGACTGACTGCCCAGCTCTGCTCCCGCTCCGGTGGATTCAGCCAAGCCAACGGTTCCGCAGATTTAGGATGCCATCAGATCGACCAACAGTCAAAGCTGGTCTTTGGCGCATCACCGGGGTCTAGAGCCACGTGTTGAGGTAGCTTCAATCCGGTTTGCTCCGTGCAGCAATCTCGTTGACCTTTGTTAACGTTCGCTCGAAGTCCGATCGAAGAAATTGCTCATGCGCGGCGTCTGTTGGCCCCGACAGAAATGCGACTTTCACGAAAAAGCGGTTTAGCAGCGAGGCGATCAAAAGATTGTCGGAGTGTTTCGAGCGCAGTGCCGTAAGTTGGCAACGCATCTCGACGAGATCAAGCTTTTCGTGGTCCGGCTGTTCACTCAAATGGCGCTCGCGACTATCCAGTTCGAAGTCGCTGCACCGAGTATAATGGTGCGGCGACTTCGCTGGGGTAGACCGGACAAGGGCAATGTCCGGTGTGAGCAAACCTAGCCCTCTAGCGCGCGCGACCGCAATCACGGTCTGGAATTAAGCTTGATGTTCGTGTTGCAAGTTAATTCTGGAACTATGGCTGAGGCGAAGGATAGGAAGGTCGACTTTTTCAGTGCGCCCTGGCCGTCAATGTTGAGCACAGCGTGGACACTCCCCGTCCGCTGCTAGGCTCAGTCGGAGCGCGATTTCTTCCTTGAAGTCTTGCGTCTCCCAATTCGCGCCATCGCTCCGAACGATCCGCTTGGCGCCCTCGAAGGCGTGGCTCTAGGCCGCATCGTCGCCGACGCGGATGGTGACTTCAGAGTGCGCAAGGCGAACTTGGAGCGCTTGCTGGCGCGGCGTCCTGAAGGCGCGTTCGTCAATCCGTTTGAGCGGGACGAGCTTGGGCTTGATCTGTTTCCAGAACATGGGGCTTGAGGGATTGGTGTCCAAGCGGCGGACCGTCCTTATGAGGGCGGCCGCTGTCGCTATTAGATCAAAGTGAAGAACCGCAAGCATCCAGCGATGGAGCGGGAGCTATGACCAGCAGAGCTTGTTCGCGCTCGCTTCCCCGTGCACTAACAGCGGACCTCAACGGCCGATCTGCACCGGAGGGATGACTTCGGCTCTACTCCCGGCTCCAGACCTGCCGCTGCATTGCGCCAACCGACGCGATGGCCAGCAACGGATATTGTCATCGGGCAAATCCTAGAAGCAAATGCGCCAGCGCTGACTCTCTTCCAAGCTCCCCTACCTGAAAAAAATGAAGGTGATTACTGCAAACAGCGGAAGCAATATTCCGCCGGACCAGAGCATGTAGCCGAAGAAGCTCGGCATACGAATGCCCCTCTCTTCACAGATGGCTTTAACCATGAAGTTGGGTGCATTCCCAATATACGTATTGGCGCCCATGAACACAGCGCCAGCCGAAATGGCGAGCAGCGTTTTGAACAAAGGCCCCATGAGCTGTTGCGCATCGCCGCCTGCGAGATTGAAAAAGACAAGATAAGTAGGCGCGTTGTCGAGAAAACTGGATAATGCCCCCACCAGCCAGAAATAGGCGGCCTCGTTTGGGCGTCCGTCAGCCGTCGTGACGAGCGTTAAGAGGTGGGCCAATGCACCGTCTTTCCCTGCGCGAAGGATCGCCAGCACGGGAATGATGGTGATGAAGATACCGGCGAAGAGGAAGGCCACCTCTTGAATCGGGGTCCATGCGAACGCGTTTTCGACCCGAATTGACCGACGCGTTGTACGCCACGAGAGGTAGCCCAGAGCAAGAAGAACGACGTCCCGAACCAGCCCTTCCAAGGGCAACGCCACGCCAAGGCCGAGTGGAATATCCACCTCCGGCTTCCACACCCCGCTCAGCAGCACTACAACCATAATGCCCGCCAGATACGCGACATTGTGCAAACCTTCGATCCTCAGTTGACGGGGTACGTGACTGATCGGCCACTTTGCTCCTTCTTTTCGCCAATGATAGTGGTCAATGCAGTAAAAAAGCAGCAGAAGCACAATACTTGCGACCGCCATTGGCGGAAACAAAGCGGTCACCGTCCAGAGAAAGTCCACGCCCTTTAAGAATCCGAGAAACAGTGGCGGATCGCCAAGTGGCGTCAGCGAGCCGCCGATGTTCGCGACAAGAAAAATGAAAAATATGAACACGTGACTGTTCTGGTGACGATCTTGGTTTGCACGGATGAGGGGACGGATCAACAACATGGCTGCGCCAGTGGTCCCGACGAGACTTGCCGCCACCGCCCCAATGCCGAGCAGGGCCGTGTTCGTTGTTGGGTTGCCTATGAGATTTCCCGCGAGCTGAATGCCGCCTGCCACGACAAACAGCGAGAACAGAAGGATGATGAACGGGAAGTATTCTAAAGCTGCGGCGTGAAGCACTTCAGTTGCGGTGACCAAAATGCCGAACGACGTGGCGCAGGCCACCAAGAGCGTTGCGGCCCAAAACGCGGTGATCTTGCCGAAGTGGTGCTCCCAGAAATGCGGCGCTACCAAAGGAAAGAGCGCGATCGATAGGAGAGTTCCGGCGAACGGCAATCCCCACAGCAAGCTTAGCCGAGAGCCGATGAGATGGGCCCCTTCACTTGCAGTAGCGGTTGCGGGAAAAACCATTGTCAGCACGGCGCCAATGGCAGCCACGCGGCGCATTTTGTCCACCAACGAAAGCCCCTTCTCTAGCTGTTCTGGAAGCCCAAGCAAAACGGCAAAGAATGGTCGAGAGAACTAGCCAAGACCAAAGTCCGAAGCTAGTTTGTAAACATCGGTTAAGCGACCACGCTCTTGCCGAAGCTGGCCTCCAATCGCGTCAGCCATTTTTCGCAGGCCCATAAGCTCTCGGGCTGAAGCTCGAAGAGGACAAAGGCATCGCCAGTTTCGGAGGCTGCCAGCAATTCCTCTCGAAGTTGGGAGACTGACAGGTCGCTGTTGAAGACCCATACTGACTCAAGCACCCTAGTGGCTCCCCAGCTTTGAAGTTTGTACACCATGGCATGACGGTTCCGGAGGCGCACCCGGTGTAGATCGTAACTTGCAAGGTAGTGAGCCATTGTCGCCTCCTTCTGACTGCGAGGCCGATCTTATTTGCACCCCGCTGACCAAATGGTGTGGCGGGCTGTCGCAGGGCGCCCCTTCGGTCTATTATCTAGAGCCCGGAACGGCCCGACAAAGGATTTCATCCCGGCCGCAATTGCGGCCACCTTCACCGCCGGGTGATTCAGATTTCGCCACTTCGGTTACAGACTATTCTGATCGTCCATCCCGCCGATTCCGTCCAAGATATTCTTGGGCGGAACGTATCAGACGTTGGCGGCTTGGTTATAGTCGGGGTGACTAAAATTGAGGTGCAGGTGTGTGCACACACACATACAGTCGCCGGCCAGCCGCAGCATCGACATGGAATGTGCCGGGCGCCCGAGTGGATCAAAGGCCGCCCTCGGCCCGCTCGCATCGCCCTGTTCGAGTTTCACCCACGGCAAGCGAACCTCGCGTCTCTTAAGCCAAAGGTCAGTCCGCGGCGCTCTTCGCTGGGCAATGGCGGTCAGCAGTCGTACTGAGCTAAGGCGAACGTCACTTCCACTCGCTCCTCTCACAGTCTGCTCAGAGCGCAATGGAGAGGAGGGCGAGCAACCCGGCAGCAGCGATTGCCCAAACCAGCGCATGCTCGATCCATGGTCGATCCCGCGACACGGCGACAATCCGCTACTCGCTGTCTCCGTTACTCAACCTGGGAACACGTTGGCCCGTTGATCCAAATCAATGGATTTCGGTCCGCAGCGCTCCGCATCAATGTCCGCAGCGGGTCACAAGCGGCGGTCCGGCGCTCGCATACGGCGGTCCGCTCTACCCTTGATACCAGACCTCCCTGCGCCAAGGACACCGGTCCGATCCCCAAGAGCTCGTGCGAGAATCGGAGCGCTGCGAACGACGCTTAGTCGCTCGGAGGCGTGGCTTCGGCTGAATCATTACCTCTGACTTCAGAATGGAAGGGCAGACGACGACGGCACGGATTGTCTCTCAGCAATCGGGTTGTCTCGCAGCAACGGCGATTTGCTGGAATTCCATGGGCCTCGTACAAGCGATAGACGGGCGACCCTAAATGGCTTTCGGACAATCATGGGCAAGTCCATATAGGTCGATTTGAGCGCGCGTGCCAACTGAGCAGAACCTTCAATCTGGGCGCTCGGCTCAGCCTTTGATGACAATTTACTGCCGGGGTGTAGCCTGTGCTCGGGCGGAGCTTGATTCGTCATGCTGGAAGCTATTCTCATGCTACTGGGAATTGGAGCCGTGGCCCTTCTGCTTATTGCGTTTTGGGGACTGCACAGGCACGTGTGAGCGGCCCCGTCGTGCCTGAAGAATCTAACGGTGGACGCTAGCCGGTTCACGACTGGCGATCGTCTCACGGTCTCAAATAGAACGAGAGGGATCGGAGGGCTCAGCACTCTGCTCCGGCGCCGTCTCAGCGGAACGGGAAAAGCCGCAGCGTGGCTCCAGCCCCTAATGCTCCGGCTGCCGATCCAATTGCGGGGTAAGAGCGCCGAGCAACGACGAAGGGCCGCAGGAGCGCCTAAAAGCTTATAGGACAGTGCCGATGCACAAAACCATTTAACGCCGTCGGCGAAGTCGTCCAGAAACAGGCAAGGTTGTAGGTTGACGACATCAGACCCGAGGATGCCACCATGCTAGTGCTGATGAACCTGATTTGGCGACGACTTACCTACACAATGCTGATTGGCATGCGATCCAAGCTCCTACGCCAGTGAAACTAGAGGCGGCTGTGGGTCAGGAGGCCACCATGCCGAAACAGGTCGTGATAGCTCTCTGCTCTTTGGCAGTTGCGTGCCGGGCAGGTTTCAGCTCGGCCGCGTTGGTTGCGCAAAATGGCGCGAACGCCCACCACGGAAATGTGCAAAGTGAGGCGAAATAGTCTGGGAAGCTGGCTTCAAACCGTAGTCTTCCAGCAAATAGTCGGCGGCGGCCGTTATGCATGGTGCGGCCGATTGTGAAATGGATCATATTGCGAGCCAGAAATGTCGCGATAGGATCATTCCACCGGGGGTATTTCACTTAGATCTTTTCACCCGGTGCCTTTTGACCATGCGCGGATCGCAGCGAGAACATCGCTGCGGCCTTCGTGCAGGCGGGCTGCTTTTGATCACCAACAAGCTTTGTTTCCCTCGGCGCAAGGTCTACGTTTTCTGTACCGACAATTGCGGAATCCAAATTGCCGTTGGAGGACGTTCATGCCCAAGGAGAATTGCCTGATTGTTCGTGCCGCCGGGAAACGACTGGACCTGTTACGAGGCGAAGCTGCTCGCATCGCCAAGGGAGCTAACGCCGGCTGGTGGACCGACCGAGCGGAGATCGGCACCAGGTTCTGCTTTGAAGATTCTAAGTCAAAAGAGCTATTCGCACTCACCTGCGACAGCCTCGGCATCATCTGTCAGGACGGCTAATCCATTAAAAAACCCGCCGGCCTGGGAGCCGGGGGAGTTTGGACGGTAGACCAGACCGGACAGACCATGAGCCGTTGCAGCATGAAGGCTCGCCAGCTGTAAACGAGAGGCCGCGAGTTGAGGCGGTGGCCCACATCGGAATGTGACTGATTTTCGCGGCTCCCTTCGTCCCATAGCGCACTCTTTCTCGGTTTGCGGGATCATCGCACGCGCTGGCACACTCCAAGAATTTCTGTCCGGGTGCATTCGCATTTCTACGTCCTCCGGTCTAGCTCATCGGTCGCAAGCATTTCACGAGGAAGTGCTCGCTGCTCCGGACGAACATCCAGCGCTCGAATGAATCAATGGTTCGGCGCAAGTCCCAAGGCATGGAGCAACACTACTCCATCGGCACTGGCGCGCAGGCAATCCGATGACGCACCGGACTCGTCCGGGCGCCCGAAGCGCTTGCTAGGATTGCTCGTCCCGACTTCCTCCGTTACCTCGCTCATATTGCGCGATGAATTCCTGGCGAGCGCGGTGAGGTTGGCCTTCAGGCCATCAGCGTCGAATGTTCCAGGCAAGAGGTTGTTGATAGTCACTTTGTGCTCAGCGACGGACCGCGATAGGCCTGCGACGAAGCGGGTCAGCCCCGTGCGTGCGCCATTCGACAGCGCAAGTATTGCAACGGGCGCCTTTACCGCCTGGGGGTGATGTTGACGAGACGACCGAACTTGCGTTCAATCATGCCGTCGATCGTCGCCTTAATCAGCGCGTCAGTGCCAGCATGTTGCCGTCAAGGGCCTTGATCCAATCGCCGCGGCCGAAATTCCTGAGATCGCCTGGCGGCGGCCCTTCGGCATTGTTGATGAGAATATCAATTCCATGACAGATTGCTTTCACCGGCACTTCGACGAGCATGGAGGGCGACGCGGCCTTAGCAACGATCGGAAGTTTCGCTGGTTAATGTCTCTGTTGGCGGAATTGATGGGTCGGCACTTCTGCCGCTGGGATCTTACGAGCTTGTGCGCCGCAGAAGGCCAGCTTTCAACGGTCCTCCTAAGGTGGTTCATGCCCGATCCTGATAGTCTGCGTTACCGAATGGTCGAGGTTCAGCAAAAGGGCACTAGGCTGATCTCGAGGAAGTCAAATGTCGCTGCTTCATCCTATCCGGAAGCCGTGCCCGCAGTGTGGGCGGCGGCCGCCAGAGGCTGGGAGCGCTATGTCTGACCCTATTGCGACGACGACCTCCGCTGCACGATCCCGCCGGCCGGAATTGGGTGGAAGGCCCGCTGCGGCCGCCGGCGAAATAGTGGTCATCGCGCTCGGCGGCACTGCGACCGTCTTTACCGGCCTCGTCAGCAGCCGCTCCGGCGAACTTCTGCGCCAGCGCCATGCTAATCGAGAAGCATGAAATTCGCCGCAAGCGTGAGGCGGGCCTCGCCGGCGAGCGCCGCGGGCAAATGGCGGCCGCGGTCGACTCCGCCGGCGCCGCGCTCGGCATGCTGGCCTTTGCGATCGTCTTTTCGTTGACGGCGGAAGCCAGCATCGCAGTTGCGTTCATGGGTGCATCGCTTGCCTGGCTGGTCATCTCGATGGCGGCCTGGTACGTGCGGCGCAAGACACGATCAGTGCGGAGAGCGCGGACGGAACAAAAAGGCAGTGGTCCCGCAATTCAGCGAAGCCGCTGAAGTCAATTCACGCTGCCATCAAGCCGCGCTCGACGCCTTCCTGTTCACACCCTTTGCGCAGCGCAACCGTATTGAGTTTGGTATTCGCTGCCATCTCTTCGTTGAGGTTCGTGGTGAGAAAGCGCACGATGTCGTCATGCCCGAGCTCCTCGGCCCACGCGATCAGCGTGCCATACCGATTTCATAGTGCTCGACGGCCTGCGCGGCCGCGACGAGGGCCGCATCGAGTACGGCCTTGTCCTCGATCTCGCCGGCGATTTCGTCGGCCTCCTTGATGATTCCATCGATCGCTGGACAATGCGTGCCGCTGGGCTCCTTGCCGAGCTTCTCGAACACGTTCTGAAGCCGCTCGACCTGCTTGTTGGTCTCTTCGAGATGGCCTTTCAGCCCCGCGACGAGGTCTCGGTTGGTCGCCTTTTCGATCATCTTGGGTAGTGATTTGATGATCTGCTGCTCGGCGTAGTACATGTCCTGTAGACCGTGCACCAGCAGGTCTTCCATCGATTTTATGTCCTTCGTGAACGTTCCCATATTTGAATCTCCTCTCCCAAAGATGGCAATGGAACGCGGCTGACCAGCTGCCGTTTCTGTCTCTGCAACGCATTCGGAGGATCGAGATGGACGGCAAGAACGTTTCGTCAGCCTGCGGCATGGGCGGTGGAGGGGCGATATACCGCGGGCATCCGGGTTGCGTTGTTGGAGACCGCGATCAAAGGGGCAGGGGTGTCAGGAGGTTTGCGCACCTGCATCTCGATTGTCTTCCAAGCGTGCATCCGTAACCAGGCAGGAACGAGATAACCCCAAGCGTGGTTGATACAAGCCGCAGGTTTGCTTGCGGCTTGTTCAAGGCTCAGATGACTGGCGAAACGATCACGACCACCGGCATTGCCGCTCACGGCGCCTCCCGCCTCCCGTCAGTGGAGGTCGACAGCTTCAGTATTGAGTTGAAGGATGAGGAAGGATTTCTTGGGGATCGCGCTAGCAAGACCGCCTTCCGGGACACTCTCGAAAAGTGGCGGAAGCCGCTGCGTAAGGCCGGCGAAGACCCGTTCGGCAAGGAGCTTTCCGAAGACATCAGCAAGAAGGAACTTGACGCCATCCTGGTCGGCGACGACACCGAGGCTTGGGCGGTCGTGCAAAGCGCTATCGAGGACTTCGCACGGGAGCTTGCCCACGTGACGCGTCGCTTCGTCAAGACCAAAGCCTGGGAGCAGACCGAGCGCATTGTGGTGGGTGGCGGCTTGAGCAATAGCCGGCTCGGCGAACTCGCCATCGCGCGCGCCGAAATCATCCTGAAGGCCGAGAACTTCAAGATCGAAATGCTGCCGATCCACCAGCACCCCGACGACGCAGGTTTGATCGGCGCGCTCCACCTCGCTCCGTCCTGGATCTTCGAAGCTCATGATTCCATTCTTGCCGTCGACATCGGAGGCACGAATATCCGCTGTGGCGTCGTGGAAACACGCCGCAAGAAGGCACCTGATCTCTCCAAGGCGTGCGTGTGGAAATCCGAGCTGTGGCGTCATGCCGACGACGAACCGAGCCGAGAGGAAGCGGTTAAGCGTCTCGTCAAAATGCTCAAGGACCTGACCACGAAGGCGGAGAACGAGGGATTCAAGCTTGCGCCGTTCATCGGCATCGCGTGTCCTGGCGTCATCGAGAGCGACGGCTCGATCGTGAAGGGCGCGCAGAACCTGCCCGGCAACTGGGAGAGCAGCAAGTTCAATCTGCCGGCAGCTCTGGTCGAAGCCATCCCTCAGATCGGAGAACACGACACGACCATCGTCATGCATAACGACGGCGTAGTGCAGGGCCTGTCCGAGGTGCCATTCATGAAGGACGTGAAACGTTGGGGCGTGCTGACGATCGGCACCGGCCTCGGTAACGCCCGCTTCACCAATCGCAACGGCAAGGGCGGACGTTGAGGCTAACCCCTTCGATGCAGGCCGACGCAGCAAGAACATCGGGTAGCGGAGGAACGTCGCGTCCCACTAGCTGTTTGCTCAATCATCGCGGAGCATGGGAGGTGCATCTATGCCTACGCAGAACACGGCCGCGAACGTCCACGAGCTCGACGGGCGCGGGAACGGCGAGGATGGGTTGGTGTCCTGTCTGCCAGCGAGGTGATGCTCGCGCAGAAGATTGCGCTCGAGACTAGCAAGAACGCCGCGCCCCGGCGAACGAGCTGCGGACGCCGTTTGATGGTCGTAGGAGAATGCTATGCTCGATTAATCCGCGGCCGCCTTACCCGAGCCAAAAGCCACCGATGCCCGGCTCGACATCGGCGAAGCCACGTCCGGACCATGGCGAGGAAAGCTACCAGGGATCCGGCCGTCTCGCAGGTAAGAAGCCGTCATTACCGGAGGAGACAGCGGGATCGGGCGAGCGGTGGCAATTGATATGCCCGTGAGGGGGCCGACGTGCTCATTTCTTATCTCGACGAACATCGAGATGCCGAGGAGGTGAAGGCTCTCGTCGAGAAGGTAGGCCGCAGAGCTATCTTGTTTCCCAGAGACCTGCGAAAGCCAGATTATTGCCGCGCCGTCAACGGGCCGTCGATGAGCTGGGCGGGATCGATATCCTCGTCAACAATGCGGCCCACCAAGCCACGTTCAAGGATATTGCGGATATCAGTGATGACGAATGGCAGAGCACGTTCGAGGTCAATATCCATGCGATGTTCTATCTTGCCAAGGCGGCCGTTGCGCATATGCCGTTGCGCATATGAAGTCGGGGTCCGCCATCATCAACACCGCTTCCGTGAATGCCGTCGTGCCGGGCCCGATCTGAACGCCGCTGATCCCGTCAACCATGCCGTCGGAAACAGTAAAGAGCTTCGGCAAGCAGGTGCCGATGAAACGAGCCGGGCAGCCGGCTGAGCTCGCAACTGCCTATGTCATGCTCGCCGATCCGCTCTCGAGCTATACGTCCGGTGCTACGCTCGCTGTAACAGGCGGGAACCTTTCATCTGATCGCGAGACCGACGACACGGAAGCTCGGTGTGGCGTAGCACTTAGCGCGCACCTGCGGCTCTCGTCCTGCTTGTTTACTTCTCCGGTTTGCCGGTCACGGACCGCGAATCCCGCTTTGAAACCCGCAACCTCTGCCCGGCAGCTTTTGAGCGCCGAGTCGGGGCATCGTCTCCGATCGATTGCTGGCTAACGCCAGAAGAGTGCCAGCAGCAGGATCACCGGAAGCGGAATGCCCAGCAGCCACAATAATGCGCCTCTGCCAAGTGTCATGGCGCTATCCTCCTGTTGTTTCCCCGAAAACCAAGTCCGGAAAGCCATCCGAAGTTCCTGCAACAGGAACGGACGATTCAACCGCGCGTTTGGAACCAACGCATAAGCTAATTGGAGGAGTTCGCCATGGCTACACGCACCGTTCCCAATGTGTTTTTTGGCTGGACATGGTCAGCCGTACTGGCCGGCGTGTTCACCTCGTTAGTGGTCCAGATCCTGCTGACCATGCTGGGGTTCGGCATCAGTCTGCTCGCGATCGATATTCCCACTGCTGCATCGGCGCCTGCTGGCGCAGGTTGGGCCGCATTCGTGTGGTGGGCGGTCTCAGGCATCATCGCCGCATTTCTGGGTGGCGCCGTTGCGGCAGCCAATTCGCCGGATCAGACTGGCCTCGGTCGGGTCGGGCATGCGATGGCCGCCTGGGCGGTCGCAACCGTCGTGGTGATCGGTGCGGCGGCGATGTTGCCGGCGTCGGCGACCAGCATCGCCAGCAACCTCGTCGGTCCGTCATATTCCGCCAGCACGCGCATCGCGTACTGGTCGAACAACACGGGACGGGAAACCGTCGGCGCGACGACGCGAATTGCAACACCCGCTCAAATTGATGCAGCCCGGAAGCACTTCGCATATGCGATGTTTGCAAGCTTCTGCGCCCTTCTTCTTGGCGCGGGAGCTGCCTACGCCGCCGGAATGGCGACCACGGGCCAGCTTGTCAAGGAAGCGGCGCGACCCATGACATGATGGGTCCTAAATGGCCGAGGTTTGGTGCAGAGCTCCGCGCAGTTGATAACGTGACCCTGTGTTGAGGTCTGCCTTGGGAAGGGGAGCGGCGGTTTGGGGCGGCAAAACCCCCACCGCCCGACCGATGTATCTTTCCGTCCTACTCCCTACTTAGTACCAGCCATCACGCATCTGGGAGTCGACCGCAGCTCTTGGAACCAATGAAGTGCATCCAGCATTTGGCCTGCACCAACAGGTAGGCCAGAAGGCAATAACATATGGCTGAACCGAATGAGGACGAGATCCGAACCTACGCCCATCAGCTTTGGGAAAAGGCCGGGCGGCCTGAAGGCCGCGACAAGGAATTTTGGGAATTGGCCCAACAAGAGTTGCGGAATCAGAACACATCTTCTCCGGTGCGCACCCCCGATAACCTCTAGATGAGCAAGATTGTCAATCTGCGCATCTGCTGGGTTTGTGAACATCCGCAGCTGGCTTGGACCCAAGACCCAATGAGACGTCAGTTCGGCGCGGGGAGATCGATGGTTGTCAGCACGGAGGACGTGATCCGTCGGGGATCTGCTTGCCGGCGGTTGCCAGGCAGAGCTCGTACGCCATACGCATGGGCGAGAGATAGGCACTCGCCGCGCATATTACGAATCTGAAGCCCGGCGCGGAACCGCCAGGACGAAAGAACGAATGTACCGGCGCTGATCTCTTTGGGCTTGCGTCGCACCAGTCTTCAATCCGCCGGGAGTTTTTTGGCTCCTAGCGAATAGCCATCATTTTCTCTGGGCTGCCGCCCCTGAGAATGGCGCCGCGCTGACCGCAAGCCTGGCAGACGAACCGCGGATCGAGCTGAGATAGCTGGATATCGTCCGGCCACTCGTCAACCACCACGGCGGAAAGCTTCAAGTTGTGGCCACAGCGATAGGCGGCCCTGGGATCAAAGCAAGCTAGCTCTCCTCCGCTTAGCGTAGGACCAAGCGTAGTCCCATTCCGGCCACGCAGCGAACAGCAATGGCCAAGCATGTCCATTGAATACTTTGGGTGCCCGTTGACCTACCAGGCTCCATAGGTGATCAGCTCTTAGCCCATCACCCTCTTCGGCCGCTTCGACGAAGAGCCTGAAGAAGTCGCTCTTGTACGGCTCCTGATGGAAATATCCGCCGCTTCTGTCTTGGATACGCAGCTGCTCGATGATCTTGTCGACGATTTCGCTATGGCTCATGACGCTGCTCTCTGGCCGTGATGGGCAACCCCATGTTGAACGATTCGCCGATGCGGTGAGAACAGGCAAACTACGGAGGGTTGTCGAAATCAGTAAGCTCTAACACCGACTGCAGCCGCCGACCAGCATCCCGCCAACCCGGACCTGCGGAGTAAAGGCGCAGCGCGGTGGCCCGGCCAGCCACATCGAGAACCAGATCAACGCGACCGCCAACAGCGCACCGGCCAGCATCTCCATCACCCGCGACATCGATATTCCCCCGCCATTTTGAAACCAGGCGGCGGAATAAGAATCACGCATTTGCGGGCTTGTCGAAGCTACGGTCTGGCACTGCTACCGTAGTTGGGACCGTAGATTGCAAGCGATGAGGGCGGAAAATACGAGCAATTTCAAGAGGGTTGACAGATACCCTTCCGCTACGAAGCGGGGCTTCTTCATGGCGGATGCTCAAGCGGCGCGGTGAGCGCCGACGCGCCGGTGGTAGCTGGTTCCTGCGCACGAATCTTAAGCAGCACATGACAGTCATCAACTGCCCAATGGGTCTGGTGGCAGAAGCCCGCGCCGTTCAAAAGATAGCCAAGACGCTTTTTCGAAGCCGTGCTTACGTTACTCGACGGTCAATCGTTGGGACGCCTCAGGGGCGATCGGCTCACCAACTGCGATTCAAAGGCCCAGTCGCGGAAATGGGCCCGTAGCCTTGCGACCGCGGCGCTCATGGCCGGCTGACTCAGATTGATGCTGTGCGCCGCGGCCGTGAGGCTTCGCTCGGTCATCAGTGCGTCCAGCGCGACGAGGAGATTGAGATCGAGGCCCTTGAAGCGCATCGCCGGCTTCCTTATCGCGCGTCCTTTTCTGTGCGTCGGGAAACACCATGCCCTTGCCCGCATTTGGGGGGCTTCTTGTCGGACCAGATGTACCACTCGAGCGATAGGCGAATCCTTGCGGTGCCGCGCCTCGTGAAAACCATGAATGCTGATCGGACGTGTGTTGACGACGAGATCGATGATGACGCACATACCGCGTGGCGGCAACCATCGGTAAATTCGACGAAGTCGCCGAGCGTGCCGTAGCTCGCCGCCACGCACTGTCTCCGAATCCCGTCGGAGCCAATGAATCACGGTCGACGGTGGGTGACGAGCGCCTTTTTCAACAGCCTGCTAAGCGGTGACCAAAAGCGACGCGGCCCTGAGGAAACGTTGATAGGAATGTTAATGTCATCGCAGCTAACACTAAGGACCAACTTGCATAACAAACGAACATCACCTATAAACCTGTCGCAAGTGTGGTGGCGTCACCATGCGTTATTTTCCGAATCTTGCCACTTATGTTATTTAATTTCGGCCAGGTCGACTCTTGGCTAAGCCAGAATTTCGCCGCGCACGCATTGGCTGCAACGAATTTTGGCTATTACGAATTTTGGACGCAAGTATGAAGAAGCATTCTCACAAAGAGATCGCACTGAAGCTGACTCAGGCAAATGAGCTAGCCCGAGCAGGCAATTCACAGGTGGAGATTTCCAAGGCGCTTGGGGTGAGTATCATGACGCTGCATCGTTGGCGGAAATTGCCACTCGGCAACGACGAAGCGAAATCTTCGAATCGTGGTGGGGCGGCCACGAACGCGCCGACCGATCTCCCGAGCATGGATGAAATGCGTCGTGTGTTGGAAGAGCTCACGTTCGAGAACCAGCGCCTGCGCAAGCTTGTCACGGATCTTATGCTCGAGAAGATGAGACTCGAAGATGCTTCACCACCGGCCTTCCGCGTTGGCCAGGTGCGCAAAGCCTGATCCAAGTTTCCATTCATCTCACTGGTCGAAAGAAGGCCTGCATCTCTGCGGATCTTCTAGCGGATGTGCTGAACGCGCGTCCCGTGATTGTCGGCTGCCGCTATTGCGCGAGTCCGACGACTTTCTCGACTTCGTCTGCCAGGGCTTGAATGTCTCGATCGGCAGCATCGCCAGGCACGAAGCGCGCGATCGACTGCCCGTAGGTAAAGGATCGGACGAATGCGAGGCGGCTTGCGATCGGAGGGGCAACAATCTCACCGAACTCGCTGAGCTCCTCGACAAGTTGACGGCCCTCGAGCGTGCGGCCGTCGAGCCGGTTTGGGACCAGAATCACCTGAACGCGATCTCGTCGGCGCTCGCGCGCCGCCTCGATGATCGCAAGTGTCTGGGCCGTTGCGTCCAGATCCAGTCCTGAGGCGGTGCAGGGGACAAGAATCAGATCCGCCACGGCGATCGATGCCCCCATTCCACGCGCGTTAGGGGCCGTATCGATGACGACCATGCCAGCTTGGATGCTTCGGACCTCCTGTGCCCAGCTGGATACCGAAACGTCCTCCAATGCCATTTCGTAGACAGGGAATTCCAGATTGCCCAATTCCGCCCAATGGGCGGCGGAGCGTTGAGGATCGCTGTCGACGAGCGCGACATCGTGACCCCTGCGGGTCAACTCGGCGGCGATACAGATCGCGATCGTCGTTTTGCCGACCCCGCCCTTGCGTTGGGTGACGGTGATTGTTGTCCGCATCGGTCGGGGAGAGTTCATGCGGCGCTACAATAACAAATGATCGTATTCTCGGCAGATTCGGTCGGTGCTCTTCTTCTCGCGGGCTACCGACCGCTTGCTCCTCGTTTCAGTGAGGCGTGCGAACCTCGTACATATGTTCTCCACACATGCCTCGTCGAGGAATTTCGTATCGCTACGGATCAAACCGCCGGCACATGGCGAGAAAAGCGTCATTCGATCACGGATTCCCCTACAACGCCGCGCGACAGTTATATGACATTGCCTCAAATTGGAGTTAACAGCGCGTGAATTTGATCCTTGACAGTGATTGTGCGTTGCGACTAACATTCATCATAACAAAAGCAGCCCGCTCCTTAACATTATAACACAAGGTGCAGCTGAGCCAGGCGGATGCAGCCTGTTTGCTCCCGTTCAAGTCGCAGCACATTCAGTCTCAAGCACCTTTGCCGCTGATTGGCGCGCGTCGGATCATCATCAGTAAAACTTGAAAGGGGGTACCATGGCCGTCTCGTACCTGACGAAGACTGAGCTGGGCCAATTTCTTCACCAGAACGGAAACCACATCGAGGCGAGCGTCAGATCGGCGTTGATCGACTCGCTCGAGCAAAGCGGTGTATTCAGTGACGATCCCGGGGATGCTTCGCGGGCCTGGTTCGAGTCCGGACCGTTCTCCGGAGGGAGCGTTCCACCGGTCGTTAATGTCCTCGACATTTCGCAGTCCACCACGGTCGAGACCACGCCGAACCTGAAGGCGATCATCCTCGATGACGCCGGCGGCAAGACGCTCGACGTGATCGGCGGCGATAACGACGTGTTCGTCGCCATGGGCAAGGGTTCCGACAGCGTGAACCTGTACGATAGCGGCAACGACACGGTCTATGGCGGCAGCGGCAACGATGCGATCCATGGGGGGCACGGCAATAGCTCGCTGTTCGGCGGCGCCGGCAATGACAGCATCTATGGCGGCACTGGCAACGATACGTTGACCGGCGGCACCGGCAACGACCGTCTCGAGGCGGGCTCCGGCGCTCAGTTGCTCGAAGGCGACGGTGGCAACGACTTTCTGAAAGATCTGTCGTCGGGGCACAGCACCCTGTCCGGTGGCGACGGCAACGATACGCTGGTCGGCGTGCAGGGCGATGTCTTCCAAGGCGGTGACGGCAAGGACGTGTTCTGGGTCTACGGCGGCGGGGCTGCTGCGAACTCGACGCTGCAGGGTGGAAGCGGCGACGATACGTTCCATGTCCAGACCCATACTGGAAACGACACGATCGTTGGCGGCACCGGCACGGACACCGTGGACTTTGCCAATCGCTCCTTCTTCGATGTCACGAAGATCGACGTCGACGCGAAAACGAGCACCTACACGCTACATTTCAGCGACAACCAGACGGTCGCGGTCAGTGGCGTCGAGGATCTCCACTTCACCGATCAGGACGTCCATCTGCCGAAGCTCTGATCCGGCTCATGCAAGCTATTTTGTGAAAGCCCCGCTCACGGCGGGGCTTTTGCTTTGTCTCTCAAGAGTAAAGACGTCTTCGACCTATTGTCGTCTTATCATTGCCATGTCTTGCTTCGATGCTGAGGGCTAATGTTGTCACCCGGCGCCCTCTGGGCGCCCATGCCAGGAACGGATCTTGTCTGCCAAGATGAAACGCTTGCTCAATGCGGGCTCGGGACCCGGTACGGCCCAGCGCATTGCCCGAATGATCGTCGACGATGGCTGGGAGGAGACCCGGTTCGACATCGACCCGGACGTCAAGCCAGATGTGCTCGGCTCGATCCTTGAGTTGAGCGGTGCGTTCGCGCCTCAGTCCTTCGACGCGGTTTGGTCATCGCACGTGCTCGAACACCTCTATGCCCACGAGGTCTATCCGACGCTGCGTCAGTTCCACCAGGTCCTGAAGCCCGATGGATTCGCGTTGATCATGAGCCCGGATGTGGAATCGGTCGCTCAGTTCATCGTCGAGCACGGCATTGCCGCAATAGCCTATCATTCGCCGGCGGGGCCCATCAGGCCGCTCGACATGCTCTACGGCCATTCGCACGCGATCGAGGAGGGGCGCGTCTACATGGCTCATCGCACCGGATTTACGGCGGAGCGACTCGGCAATCTGCTGCTGATGGCCGGCTTTCCGACCGTTTCAGTCCGCACGCAAAATTTCGAGGTCTGCGCGCTTGCGCTGATGCCCGGGGCCGACGGTGAAGGCATCCAGACGTCTTTGTTAGAATCCGGCTTCAATTTTCGGGAAGTCCCGGCCTGACCTACTGAGAGTGCGGCCATTCCCTACAATTTCAACGATAAGTGTTGCTGGCCTTTTTGTTACGCAATGTTATACTTATAGCTGAGCGTGAAAGTCTTAACATAAATGGCAGATGGCTTGACGTCCATGACCGTCCACGGTGTCGGTGAACAGAACCTTGCCGACGCAGCACCCGCATCGGCACTGGGGTGCCTGATCATCGTCGCACGACAGCACGGGCTGCACCTCACGTCCTCGCAGCTCATTCAAGACAACCTTCTGGCAGACGAGAACATCACGCTCGATCAGATTGTCCGCTGCGCGGAGAAAGCGGGCATGCGCGCGAAGTGCGTCGAGCTCGATTGGGGCGGACTAGCGCATCTGAAGAAGGCGCTCCCGGTCATCGTTCGGCTTCGCAATGGGAGCCACATGGTGCTCCTGCGTGTCGAGGGAGACGCCCACAATACGCGCATGGTGCTGAGGGATCCGAACGCCGCGGAAGACGCGCTGCTCGTGATCGACCAGCCACGATTTGAAGACATCTGGTCCGGCGATGTTGTCCTGGTCAAGCGCAACTACGAGATATCGGACGAAGCGCAGCCGTTCAGTTTCGGCCTCGTGGCCGCGTTGTTGTTCCGCGAACGCCGCATGGTCCGCGACGTCGCGATTGCCGCCGTGATCCTCGGGCTTCTCGGCCTAGCGCCGATCATGTTCTGGCGCCTGTTGTCGGACAAGGTGATCTTCTACAAAGCGTACAACACGTTCTATGTGCTCTGCGTTGCGATGCTGGCGGTCATAGCTTTCGAGGCGGCGTTCTCATTCTTGAGGCAGTTCCTCGTCCATCGCTTGACGACCAGGCTCGACGTCAAATTGTCGACCTACGTCTTCGAAAAGGTCCTTAACCTCCCCATCGACTATTTCGAGCAGACGGCCGTCGGCCTCGTCGCGCGCGACATTCGCGAAGTCTTTCGCATCCGCACGTTCCTGATGGGGCAATTATTCGGCACCATCCTCGACTCCACGACGTTGATCTTCTTCCTACCGGTCATGTTCTTCTTCAGCCCCGTCATGACGTTCGTGGTTCTCGCCTTGGCGGGCTTGATCGTCGCGTGGCTCGTCCTGATGCTGCCGAATTACCGCAAGGCGTCGACCGCCGTGTTGGCCGCGGAGGGCGCGCAGGGCGCTTTTCTGGTGCAAACCTTGAATGGCATCCGGACGATCAAGTCGCTCGCACTCGATGCGCGGCAGCGCCACATGTGGGATGTCCTGGTCGCACGCGTTGCCAAGGCCCGACTTGCGGAAGGCATGACCGGAAACGCCATCCAGTCGGTGGTGCGTCCGCTGGAGCGGCTCGCTGTCAGCGGCTCCTATGCGCTCGGCGTCTATCTCGCACTTGAAAGCAATGATCCGGTCTATATCGGGGCGCTATTTTCCTTCCTGTTGCTGTCGCAGCGTGTCTCGGGTCCGCTGATGCAGATGGCGCAGCTCATCAATCAGTACGACGAGGCGCGAAGTGCGGTTGCAATTGTCGGCAGTCTGGTCAACCGGCCGGCAGAAGAGGGGCGTTCCGGCCATGGCGTGCGTTCGCCGCTCAAGGGCAGAGTGGAGTTCTCCGGCGTCACCTTCAAATACAAGGGAGCGCTATCGCCGACGCTGAACAATATCTCTTTCGAAATCCCGCTGGGAACAACTTTGGGTGTGATGGGCAAGAGCGGATCCGGCAAGACCACGATTACACGGCTATTGCAGCGGCTACATTCCGACTATGAGGGATTGATCAAGATCGATGGGATCGACGTTCGCGAGTACGACATCGACCATCTCCGTCGTAACGTCGGCGTCGTGCTCCAGGAGAATTTCCTGTTCAGCGGGACCATCCGCGAAAACATCACCGCGGCCAAGCCGGACGCGTCCTTTGATGATGTGGTCAGGGCGGCGAGGCTGGCGGGCGCGGAAGAATTCATCGACAAGCTGCCGCGTGGCTACGAGACGCATATTTATGAAGGTTCGCCGAACCTCTCGGGAGGGCAACGGCAGCGGCTTGCGATCGCGCGTGCGCTGATCGTTAATCCGCCGATCCTGATTCTCGATGAGGCGACCAGCGCGCTCGACGCCGACAGCGAGGCGATCGTGAACGCTAACATAACGCGTATCGCACATGGCCGAACGCTGATCATCATCTCGCATCGGTTGTCGTCTCTGACGAAGGCAGATGCGATTCTCGTGCTCAATCGTGGTGTGGTCGACGATATCGGGCGGCATGAGGAACTCCTGGAGCGCAACGATATCTACAGCTCGCTGTGGTATCAGCAGAACACGCATCTGGTGCCGGCAGCCCGCAACGATCGGCCGAGATTCCGGAGTCCGACACTTGTCTCCTGATGGCGCGCTTGCGACTGTTCGCCAATTTCAATCGGAAACGGATGCGATCCGAGAGGAGGCCGAGCCTCTGATCGCGAGAGCAACGCTGTTTGTGCTGTCGGCCTTCATGGTCACGATCGTTGCCATTCTGGCGCTGACGCGGATGGATCGCGTCATCACCAGTGTTGGGGGCCGGATCGTGCCGGTGGGACAGATCAGCGTCCTCCAGGCGCTTGATCCATCGATCATCAAGACGATTGATGTGCGGGAAGGCGAGCAGGTGCAGCCGGGACAGCTTATTGCGACCCTGGACGCGACCTTTACGTCGGCGGACCTGACGCAGGCGAAGTTGCAGATCGCAAGCCTCGAGACGCAGGTAGCGCGCGATGAAGCCGAGCTGAACCAGCATCCGCTGGTCTTTGCGAGCAGGCCGGACTCCGACTACCAGAAATACGCGACTTTGCAGAAGGCGCTCTATGATCAGCGGACGGCGCAATATACCGCGCAGATCAACAGCTTCGATTCGAAGATCAAGCAGACCCAGGCGACGATCGAGAAGCTTCGCGGCGACGATGCGCGATATCGGCAGCGCGACGAGATCTTGCAGAAGATCGAGACCATGCGCACGACGCTGGCCGAGCACGGCACGGGCTCGCAGCTCAACATGTTCATCTCCCAGGACGCGCGGCTTGAGTTGCTGCGGACCCTGGAGAACACCCACAACAGCCTGATCGAAGCCCAGAATACGCTCGCCGCGGCGATCGCGGACCGTGACGCCTTCAGGCAGCAATGGTTTGCGCAGCTGAGCCAGGATCTGGTGACGACCCGCAACAAGCTCGACGAGGCGAGAACCTCTTACGAGAAGGCACTCAAGCATCAGGATCTGGTCCGATTGACTGCCGCCGAGGACTCTGTCGTGTTGACGATGGCAAGGCTCTCGGTCGGATCGGTCCTGAAGCCCGGCGATCCCTTCATTACGCTGATGCCGACCGACACCAAGCTCGAGGCCGAGATTCGTATCGCCTCGCGGGATGTCGGCTTCATCCGGCCCGGAGACTCCTGCACGATGAAGATCGACGCGTTCAATGCCGCGGAGCATGGTACAGCCGACGGCAAAGTACGCTGGATCAGCGAGGGCGCCTTCACCACCGACGAAGATGGAAAGCCTATCGATGCCTACTACAAGGCGCGGTGCTCGGTGGACTCGACCAACTTCAAGGATGTCCCGAACAACTTCCGCCTGATTCCCGGCATGACACTTGCGGGAGACGTCCATGTCGGCACGCGGGCGGTCGGAATGTATCTGCTTGGCGGAATGCTGAAGGGCATCCGGGAAGCCATGCGTGAGCCATGATGCCGTTGACCCGATCGCTTCTTCAGTGGCTTCGGCCTGTGTCTTCCGGATCCGTCGAAAGGCGGCTTGGTCCAGCGGAGGCCGCGTTCGAGCGCGGTCACTATCTGGAGGCGCTCAAGCTCTGGAAGCGTGATTCGCAAAACGGTGACGCGGAAGCGGACTATCGGATCGGCATGCTCTACGCCAAGAACCAGGGAGTCGTAGGCAGTATCCCGGATGCGGCGGTATGGTACGAACGTGCGGCGCGGCGAGGTCACGTCGAGGCGCAATATCAGCTCGGCCTCATCTATCTGTACGGAGCTAATGCCAGCCTCGGACCGAATAGGCCGGAGACTTGGCGTCAATCCTCCGCCGCGCGATTGGGCGATACCGCATCGAATGTGCATCACCTTGTATTCCCATACGGGACCAGTGTCGCCAAAGACATTAGTGCCGCGTTTCGCTGGATATCGGCCGCGGCCGAAGCCGGCAAAGCGGAAGCCCAGACCATCCTGGGCAATCTCTACAGCGAGGGGCAGGGGTGCACGAAGGACTTCGCTGCTGCACTTCGTTGGTATCAGGCGGCGGCCGATCAGAAATTTGCCCCGGCCGAGTTCGCGCTCGGCGATGTTCATTATCAGGGACGCGGCGTACCCGTCGATTTCGCGCAGGCTGCGATCTGGTATGGCAAGGCCGCCGCGCAGGATCACGTGAGGGCGCAGATTGCGCTCGCATTCATGATGTTGAAGGGCGGCGCTGGTATGCCCGAGGACCCCACCGAAGCGGCGCGCCTGTTCCAGAGTGCGGCCGCGCATGATGATCCGATCGCGCTCTACAACATCGGTCTGTTACGGCTCGGCGGACGGGGCGTCGCCAAAGACCTCGATCGCGCCGAGACCGCGCTGCGCAAGGCGGCGCGGAAGGATTACTTTCCCGCAATCCAGGCGCTCGCGGAATTCTATTCGCATGGAGCCGACGCCGAGCCCGATCTTCGGGAAGCGGCGGTCTGGTACGAGAAGGCGGCCGAGCGCGGCGATGTGCAGGCGCAATTCTTCGTCGGCCGCTTCCATGCAACTGGTGTCGGCGTCTCGCCCAATATTCGGCAAGCCGCGAAGTGGTTCGAACGTGCGGCCGAGAACGGCCATGCCACCGCGGCGTTCAACGTTGCGATCTTCTATCTCAACGGCTCCGGCGTTCAACGCAACGTGGAGGTCGCGATCAAATGGTTCGAGCGCGCAGCCGATGGCGGCATCAACGCCGCACAGGTGCAGCTCGGAAAGCTCTATTCGACGGGAGTGGGCGTTCCGAAAGATCAAGAAATGGCGTCGGAATGGCTGAGCAGGGCCGCGGACAGCGGAGATCCTGACGCCAAGACCGCCTATGCGCTTTTTCTGCTTCATCAGGATGCGTCCGACGAAAGCGTTGCACGCGCGCACTCTTTGCTAGCCGAGGCCGCGGAAGCCGGTCATCCGCCGGCGGCGTTTCAACTCGGCGCCCTGAAGATGGGCAAGTTCGGCGGGACCGCCGATATGCCAGGCGCCGCGCCCTGGCTCACGCGCGCGGCCGATGCCGGCTATGTCGAGGCGCAGTACATGCTGGGACTTCTTCATCTGGATCCGAAGAGCGGCGTGGGGAATGCGCAGGCAGCGTCATCGTGGATAGCCAAGGCGGCGCGCGCGGGGCATGCGGCGGCGCAATTCCAGCTCGCCGTCATGTACTGCACGGGCGCCGGTGTGGGTCTGGATCTTGCAGAGGGTGTGAACTGGTACGAGGCCGCTGCGGAGCAGGGACACACGGTTGCGCAGTACAACCTCGCCGTGATGCTCGGGAAGGGACAGGGGCGCGAGGCTGACGTGACGAAGGCGATGGAATGGTTCCAGAGGGCCGCCGAGCGAGGCATGGCGGAAGCGCAGGTTGCGGTGGGCGACGCGTTGATGTCGGGCCGAGGCATCGCGCAAGATCGCGACGCGGCGGTCAATTGGTATCAATACGCGGCGCGGCAACGCAATGAAGGGGCCGTGCGGCGCCTCCAGTCGATCGGCGCGACACGCGATCAGGCCTTCACAGCGGAGACAGAAACTTTGCGCTAGTCTGCCAGTGCGAAACGAAGCGTCCAATGCATGAATGAGTAACAATGGCTGATTTCCTTTCGAAGCTTGCGCGCGACGCCGGTCAGAGAGAACCTCGGGCAAGGCGCAGCGCTGCCACAAGGCTGCAATCCAAGGCAGAACCGGGTGCCACAAAGCCAAACAGTTCTGCGAAGGTGTTGACCGCCGAGGAACCGGCGAGCAGACAGCCGGAGCCGTCGCGCGAAGTTGAGCAGCTAGCGCCGGCCGCGGACCTTGCAGATGCCGCGCGCACCCTCAAGGGCCTCGGTCTGTTCGACGAGGACTTCTATGCCGCGAGTTATCCGGACGTGATCGCGGTCGGCGCTGATCCATTCGAGCATTTCTTCCTCTATGGCTACAGGGAAGGTCGTAAGCCAAATCCGATCTTCGACCCGATCTGGTACGTCACGACCTATCCTGATGTGCAGGAGGCGGATGCGCATCCGTTCTTGCATTATGGGACGGTCGGGGAGCGCGATGGACGGCGGCCAAGCCCCTATTTTCAACCGGCCTGGTATCGGGAGAAGTACGGCATTCCAGAAGGCGAGAGCCCGCTTGCGCACTATCTCAAGAACCGCTTGGGCCCGTTCAGCCCGATCCCGGAATTTGACGCGCAATACTATCTTCAAGCCTACCAGGACGTCGCCGCGGCCGGCGTCGATCCGTTCGAGCACTTCATCTTTCATGGCTACAAGGAAGGGCGCAACCCGTCAGCGGATTTCGACACCAAGTTCTACATTCAGCGCTACTTCAAGGGTAAGACGGACCAGAATCCGCTTCTGCATTATCTCGAGCATCGCCATGAGGATGGCATCTATCCGTCACCTCCGGAGAACGAAGCCACGATCCCGGCGGAGATTAAGCGGTTCACCCGGCCGAGCCCACTGTTCGAGGAGCTGCGCCCATTGCCGGCCGGCGCCAAGCCGCGCGCCAAGGTGCTGGCCTACTATCTGACTCAGTTTCACGCCTTTCCTGAGAACGACAAATGGTGGGGCACCGGCTTCACCGAGTGGACGAACATCGCGCGCGGCATTCCGCGCTTCAAGGATCACTACCAGCCGCGGATCCCGCGCGACCTCGGCTTCTATTCGCTCGCCGACATCGAGACCATGCGCAAGCAGGCGAAGCTCGCCAAGGCGGCGGGTGTCCACGGATTTGTGTACTATTACTACTGGTTCAACGGCAAGCGCCTCTTGGAAAAGCCGCTGGAGCAGTTCCTCAAGACGCGCGATATCAACATGCCGTTCTGCCTGATGTGGGCCAACGAGAACTGGACACGGCGCTGGGACGGCATGGAGGGCGAAATCCTGATCTCGCAGGACTACCTCTCCGATGATGACGAGCGCCTGTTGTCCGACTTCAACCGGCACTTCAAGGACAAGCGCTACATTCGCATCCAGGGCCGGCCGCTCCTGATGATCTACCGGCCGCGCCTCATTCCGAATACGGCGAGTGTGATCGCGCGCTGGCGATCGATCTTCGCGAAGAAATTCAACGAAGATCCGATCATCATCATGAGCCAGAGTTTTGATGATTATGATCCGGCTGCGAACGGCATGGACGGCGCGATCGAGTTTCCGCCGCACAAGCTGACCAAATACGTGCCGTTGGTGAACTCCGAAGCCAAGATCCTGGACGACACTTATGCGGGCCAGATCTATAGCTATGATGATGTCGCCAAATATTCGCTTGAGGAGCCGCGTCCGAAGTTTCCGCTGATCAAGACGGTGGTGCCGAGCTGGGACAATGATGCCCGCCGGCAGGGCTCGGGCCTGGTGATCCAGGGTTCGACCCCGCAGAAATATGAAGCGTGGTTGTCGGCGCTGGTCGACCAGGCGCAGATCCACACCTTCTTCGGCGAGTCGTTCGTCTGTATCAACGCCTGGAACGAATGGTGTGAAGGGGCTTATCTCGAGCCTGATCTGCATTTCGGCTCGGCCTACCTGAATGCCACTGCACGTGCGGCTACTGGTCTGACACGGGACCTGTCATTGCCCAAGGTTCTATTGGTCGGACATGATGCGTTCCCCAGCGGCGCGCAGCATCTTTTGCTCAACATCGGCAAGACGCTGCGCAGCGCCTTCAATATCGAGGTCGAATATCTCCTGCTTCAGGGCGGAGCGATGGAGGCCGAATACGCCTCAGTCGCTCCACTCACCGTGCTCAACCAGGCCTCGCAGATTCCTGCGACGCTGCGACACTTCCGGGAAAAGGGCTTTACGGCAGCCATCGCCAACACGGCGGCGAGCGGGCGCGCCGCGAAGTTTCTCGTTGATATGGGCTTTCGGACCGTTTCCCTGGTGCACGAACTGCCGCGGATCCTGCATGAGAAGCGCCTGGAGGAGATCGCACGGGCGGCGATCGGTAGTGCGCATCATGTCGTGTTCGCCTCGGACTTCGTACGCGACAAGCTCGTCGAAGCGCTCGGGCTTGACGCGACCGACGAGCGTTTCCTCATTCGCGCGCAGGGCAGCTACAAGCAGATCGAGCCGGCGCCGACGGAGGCCGCGCTCGTTCGCAAGGAATTTGGCATTGCGCCCGCCGACAAGATGGTGCTGGGCGTTGGCTATGCCGACCTGCGCAAGGGCTTTGACCTTTTTCTGCAAGTCTGGAACCTGGCGCGACGACGCAATGCAAACGTTCATTTCTGCTGGGCCGGCGGCATCGATCCAAGCCTGCAGGAATGGCTGGGACCGGAGATCAAGCGAGCCGAGGCCACCGGCCATTTCCATCTCGTCGGCTATCGTTCGGACATGCAGGCGCTCTATTCCGCCTCAGACGTCTACGCGCTGACCTCACGCGAGGACCCATTCCCGACGGTGGCGCTGGAGGCGCTCAGCGTCGGCGTGCCCGTCGTTGCATTTCAGGACTCCGGTGGCATTCCGGGCTTCCTTCTCAAGGAGAACGTCGGCCGCGTCGTGCCCTATTGCGATACGCCGGCGATGGCACAGGCCGTGGAGAATTGTCTGCGCTGGATGCCATCTGACGCCGAGCGTGCCCGCATGGCTGAGATCATCCAGACAAAGTTCGCCTTCGCAGACTATGTCCGCGATCTCCTGCGGCTTGCCGTTCCATCCGTGCCCACCGTCTCCGTCGCAGTGCCCAACTACAATTATGCGCACTGCCTGCCGGAGCGACTTTACACCATCTTCGACCAGAACCATCCGGTCGAGGAAATCATCGTGCTGGACGACTGCTCGTCCGATGACAGCATTTCCGTCATTATGAAGCTTGCGGACCAGCGCCAGCGTGATCTCACCCTCGTCATCAATGAACAGAATTCCGGCTCGGTGTTCGCGCAATGGGCGAAGGCTGCCGAGATGGCGAAGGGGGAGTTCCTTTGGATCGCCGAGGCCGACGATCTCTCGGAGCCGACCTTCATCTCCAGCCTGCTCGCGCTCATGCAGGACGATCCGGACATCGCCATCGGCTTTACCGACTCGAAGTCCATCGATGCCGACGGCGCGTATCTCTATGCGAGCTATAAACCGTATTACGCCACGATCGAGCCTGGTGCGCTATCGCGCAACGAGATCTTCGGCGGTCGCGACTTCGCAGCCCGTTACCTCGGTGTCCGGAATACGATTCTAAATGTCAGCTCGGTTCTGTGGCGTCGGGAGGCGCTGTTGCTCGCGCTGAGTGCGTGCCGCGACCGTCTAACGGACTTCCGAATGGCTGGTGATTGGCTGCTCTATCTTGAGGCGCTTGCGGCACCGGGCGCGAAAATTGCCTATGTCGCCGATCCCCTCAACGTTCACCGTCGCCATGCGGCAAGCGTCACCCATTCGTTGAAGGCGCAAAAGCACATCGAAGAGATCGATACGATGCACCGCCTCGCGCGCGAGCGGTTCGGCCTCGGAGAGCGGGAACTCGAAGCGCAGGCTGCCTACCTCGACGAGGTGTCGGTACAATTGCTGGGAACAGTCAGCGACGCCGAGAAGCCGAAGCGGACGGCAAAGGTTGCGGCGCGCGGTGCGGCCGGGAAGTGATCGTGGTGACTGCAACTAAGGGCGTTTTTGGGTGATTTGATGTTTGTGCCTTCTGCTGAATCGTTGATGAGTGCCTTAAACCTCGACAAGTCCGCTTTGGATGGTTCCGGCCATGTCAAGGTGCCGGCAGGCTTGCTCAAGCTGTTGCTACAGATCGCCATAGCCGCTGCCGATTTCGACGAGGACAGCTATTTGCGGGAGAATCCCGACGTCGCAAAGGCCGTTTCTCGTGGGGAGCTCGAAAGTGCACACATGCACTACATAGGCTTTGGCTACTTTGAGGGCCGCCGCGGAGGAGGGCCGGCCGTAGATGCCGAATGGTATCTCGGCAAATATCCCGACGTCGCGGCAGCCGTTAGAGATGGTCGGGTGAAGTCGGCAGAAGCACACTTTCTATCGATTGGCGGCGGAGAAGGGCGATCGCCTGCGGCTGACTACGAAGCCGAGGCGGTGCAATGGAAATCAGCGATCAGAGGGAAGGTAGGATAAAGATGCGGTGAAGATCCTTGTTGTGGCCGCAAAGTTATTCGGACGATGGTGGTGAAGAGAAATATGGGTGGGAATAAGCGCGCTACATATTGGTTTGGGATCGACATCGCCGCCGGAGGAGTACAGTGAAGATTTTTCTGCTTGGAGCAACGCCGAGCTTTTCCGCGGAAGTTGGCGAAGATCCAATTTCAAAGCTGGTGAAGACCGGAGGCAATACCGGGAACCAGTTGATTGCGCGCGGGCTGCTTGATCGTATCGTATATGACGACCTCTCGTGGGATCACAGTATCGATCCCAGGGCGGTCCATGAGCGCTTCGACATGATCGTCGTTGCGGCGGCCAACTTCCTGTTTCCAAAATTCGATTTGGGCGGCATGGCGCAATATATCGAGCGGGCCGACCTGCCGGTGGCGATAGTGGGTCTTGGAGCTCAATCAAGCAACTACGACCCAAATATAAGCTTGATGCCTGGCACCGAGCGGTTCGTGAAGGTGATTGCCGAACGTGCTGTCAGCATCGGCGTTCGGGGCCCCTACACGCAAGAAGTTCTCGCGCTTCGTGGTGTGCACAATGTGACCGTGACCGGTTGCCCTTCCTACTACATGGGGGGGCCTCACGGCATGAACATCCCCCGAAAGCCGTTTGAAGAGGTCAAGCGCCTTTCGATCAACGCGTCTCGCGACGTCATCGTTCATTCCTTTGACAAGGAAAGGATGCTTCGGCTCGTGCGCGAGATCTACAAGACGGGAATAACCTGGAAAGCGGATTTCGTTGCCCAAAGCGAACAGGCCGAAATCAGGTTGGGAGACAAGCAAGCTCGGAATGCTGAGGACTCGCTGAAGGAGCTTTCGACGTTCTTGACAGGGGTCGCTCCCGAGGCCGACATACGAAAGTGGGCGGCCGATCACGTGCGAGTCTTTTTTGACGTGGATGACTGGCTTGATACCGTTGAGACCTACGACTTCGTCTTCGGCAGTCGATTTCACGGTTGCATGATCGCTCTACAGCGTGGCGTTCCCGCTCTCGTCATCTGTCACGATACTAGAACTGAGGATATGTGCCGGTTCCTCGGCATGCCGTTCGTCTCCATCGTTGACCTCGATGAGATCGATGTCGCGCAACTATATGGTCGTGTCGGGCTAGGCAGCCTCGCGCGGCGCTATCAAGGACTCTATCCTGCATATATGCGATTTCTCACAGCAAACAAACTCGTCGCTAAAAGCTGACCATCTCAAGCCGGATCCCGGGACGACAAGGAACAAGCATGTAAGCACACCCGGATGGGCCGATGAACTGATCACTCATTCCGACATCGAGTACAAATCGTTCATGTAAGAAAGCCCTTTCTCTCTTACTTCGCGGCTGCGCGATATTTCGGGAGTGGGCTCCAGAATGGTGTGTCGACATCGATGATGCCGTGCGACAGCGTTGCGGTCGACCCTTCGTTCCAGATCGACCGACCGCTCATGAGCGGAAAGCGCGTACATGCTATTTCAGATGACGAGTGACCGCTTCTTTGCCAGGGGCATCTACGCGTTCCCGGCATATTACGAATTCTTGCCATCGAACAATCTGGTTGTAAAGCCGCAGTTGATCGCGCATGAATGCGTCGGCGGTTTACCTTAAGCCGTGTGCGATGTTCAGTTCTCTCCCGCGTGACAGCTCTTCATAACCTCGCCCGCAGTTCTCAACATCGAGGCGGACGGATCACCCAAAGTCGGGGCCAGTGCTCCACCTTCGCTGTATTCATTCCAGGAATAGATCAGGGCGATCTGGTAGGGGCATCGATCCGGGTGCTTCGACATGAAGCGCGACGCCTGTCGGCAGGCGAAAGCGAATTCATCAGGGGTTGCGATCGCGACATACGCGCCTCTGTCAATGCGCGTGTAGTCCCGTTTGTCATAAGCGGGAGGGGTTTCCTTCCGCGGCCGCGAATCCCAGCCGACCATGACGGTCGGCACCACATTGACCGAAGTGTGAGCCAACTCATCTTCCCAATATTGTTCTGCGTGCCGTTGGAGCTCGGGATAAGTGCCAGATCGGTTTGGTCCGAAATTTATTCCATACGTCGAAATGGCATCGGCGCCTATCTGGCTTCGGGCCGTTTCAGCTTCAGCAGGCGGTGCGTGCAAGAGTACGATGTACGGATCCCGGCCGCCCGAGGATGTCGTCAGGTTTCGCAGGTGAGACAGCGATTTCCCGAGCTCGGCGAGCGAACCGTTCCAGTATGAGGGCAATAAGGCATCCAGGTAATAGAGGAACAGAAGCGGCCTGCCGTCCGGCGTTCTCTGGTAGTTGTGGTCCGAAAAGAGATCGCGAATGCGCCGTGTCGCTTCGTCGAATCTGCTAGCGCGACCTAGCGTGTCAAAGGTCGCTATCAGACAATAGTTCATTTGATCGGCAATGCCGCTTTGACGATGGTACGTCAGCCCCTGCATCATCGAGTGCGTGAGGTCCAGTTTGCCATCGCTGCCGTACGCCAGATATGCCCAGTAGCCGAGACCGGCCTCGTGAGCGACCCGTATCTCATGGTCGAACGAGTCTCTGGTCGCCTTGAATTGCAACGTTTTGGATTCGGTCAGACGGCTATGGAGCGGCGCACGAAACTGCCAACGTTGGGGGCTCAGAGCTTTTTCTTCTTCATAACAAGGTTCCCCCTTTGTGTCGCAGTATTGCGCGTCCCACCTTATGGCTCCGAAGGTCGCGCATCGCGTTCTTGGATAACTCCGTCTGGGAAGCAGGAGGGTGGCGAGAAACCCTCGCAGAAGAGTCCGACGCGTTGATAGGTACGAAATGGCTGACATTTGCAGTTGCGACCAGTTGCGACCAGATCGGCAGGGCCATGCATTCACCTTTTGAGGCGTCCTCCGCGGCTGATCATTCCATAATCAGCTGCACGCGCCTCGCAGGACATGAGAGGTAGCAACTCGCGGCGCGCGAAGATTGTTCCACACTCGGGGGCGTGCGCGGTTCGCGTGTCAGGCTATGAAGCTCTCCGTTCGGTGTGCGAGCACAACACGGACTGAAGTTTGCTGGCCGCATGACGCCTGATATCGATGTCATCCGTTGGCACGACGCGAACAAATCGCTCCGCAATTTCTGTCAGTAGAATATCCGGCTTGAAGTCGTCGACCAGCTTCCAGTCGATGGTGGCCGACCAGACAAACATCACGGCATCGACGGTCTCGGCAAACATTCCGGTGAGCATATGAGGCCGATACTCAAAAAAGGAATCGCCGAACACGAGAAGTCGCATTTTCGCCAGAGGGTGCCTCTCGTTGCGATATTCGACGATCGATCCGACGTGCAGCAACAGATCGTTCGGCACTCGGCCGGTTTCGCGCGCGGTCACGATCTCGTTGGCCTCGACCCGGGATGCGCCGATGCCAAAACGTCCGAACCGAATCGTCTCGAACCGCTTGGGCGTCAACTTGGAGCCGAGATCCCAGCTACCTTCGTGGGCTGGTGCGTTTCGCAGGATCAGATCTGCCTTTTGCGGTATCCCCATGTATGAGCACAGCATCTGATAGGCGCTGAAGCATCCTTCCACCGTCCAATGAGTATCGGTTCGATGGAATACGTCATAGTTGCGTGCCTGCTTTCTGAGATAGTTGGTTAACGGCACCAAGGTCCCGCGCAGCTCGGCATCGTGGCTCTCTTCCAGGATTTCGGCCGGGAATCTCATTTGCGAGGTGATCGCGAGCGCCTTTGCCCTGAGTATCGAGAGCTTGTCCGGAACGAAGCAGTGAAGGTATTTTATCCCTTTATCTGCGGCAGTTCTCTTCCTGCTGACCAGCAGAGCCTTCCATGCAGAACAGATCAATTGGAGATTTTGCTCGGATTCGGAGAAAAGACGCGCGACGTCGTTGCGGCCGCCAACCAGGAAGAGATGGCCGTCGTCTCCCTCGAAAACGTCTGTTGAGAGCTGCGGCACAACGGTTCACTTTCGTCTCAGTGCTATGCAATCTTGGGCAAGCTGTGCGCGATCAGCATAGTCGATGACAGCGAATAGATCCGAGAACTTATCGGAAAGATATTTGTCCGTTACGAAGCATTCTGCAAATTCGCTACGCGCCACTGAGTCCGAGGGCAGCCAAAAGAACTTTCCGGACCTCACTTCTGTTATTGCGGTGTCAATCGCGTTATAGGGAAGCCGCTTCAGAATGAGATCAATCCAGAAGTGTATCTCTTCACCGTCGATCTTCTTTCGGTGTGCGTCCTTCAGGTTCTCCAAGAACCGAACGCCAAGAGTTGTTATGAAGCAGACGCCATCCGGTCTGAGAATGCGTGCAATCTCGGAAATCCACCGATCGAAATAGTGCTGGTTGAAGTGCGAAAAGGTCGACCATGTGACCAAGTGGGTCGCGAATCCGTCGCGGAACGGGAGCGGCGGCAACGGGTCGGTCTTGACGAAGCTGATATAGCTGTTCGCCTTGCGCGCTTCGACGATGAAGTCGAACGGTTCAACTGCATAGATATTCGCCGCAGGCACATCCTTCATAAAAGCGCGCGCGATGCGGCCCCAGCCGGTTCCAAAGTCGATCAGGATGCTATCCTCGGAGAAGGAGGCGCCAATGGCGTTCAAGACGCCGACGCAGTGCTCGCGAAAACTGAGCGCGCCTCTGATCGCCATCTCGTTGGAGTTTCCTTGCAGATGGCGCTGCAGGTCCGCTGACGGAAATGAGGGAAAGGCGATGCCCCGTATCGAAGGCTCTTTGACGCTCCTGACCAGGTCTGACCGCCATTCCTGCTCGGTAAGAGGTGCATAGGTCTCGTATATCTTGTTGATCTCGGTGTTGTGCATCTCTTCCTCGATTGAGCGAACGTCGTTGTTTGAGGCAGATGGCCGCCTCGCTCCGGCTTACTTGGTGAGTCCGACCCGCTTGGCCTGATATCCGCGCTCCAGGATCGCCCGCCACCATGGCTGCTGCTCGACGTACCAATGGACGGTCTTCCGAATGCCGGTCTCGAAACTCTCCTCGGCGCGCCACCCCAGATCGCGTTCGAGCTTCGAGGCGTCGATCGCGTAGCGTCGATCGTGACCGGGGCGGTCGGCGACGAAGGTGATGAGATTGCGGCGGGCGCCGCCGTGACCTGGACTGATCTCGTCGAGGAGATCGCAGATGCTTTCGACCACGTGGAGATTGGTGCGCTCGTTCCGGCCGCCGATGTTGTAGGTCTCGCCGACGACGCCGTGCTCGAGCACCAGCGTGAGGGCCCTGGCGTGATCCTCGACATAGAGCCAGTCGCGGACATTCTGCCCGTCGCCGTAGACGGGAAGCTGTTCATCGGCCAGGCCCTTGATGATCATGTGCGGGATCAGTTTCTCGGGGAAGTGATAGGGGCCGTAATTGTTCGAGCAGTTAGTCACGAGCGTCGGGAGCTCGTAGGTCTCATGCCACGCGCGCACGAGATGATCTGATGAGGCCTTGCTCGCTGAATAGGGTGAATTGGGCGAATAGGGCGTGGTCTCCGTGAAGAAGCCGTCCTTGCCAAGAGAGCCGAACACTTCATCCGTGGAGATATGCTGGAAACGGAACCGCGCCCGCTTGTCCGCAGATAGCGTCCTCCAGTAGCGTAGGGCCTCCTGGAGCACCGTGAAGGTGCCGACGATGTTGGTCTGGATGAATTCGCCGGGGCCATCGATCGAGCGGTCGACATGGCTCTCCGCCGCAAGATTCAACACCGCGTCGGGCTGATAGTGCTCGAACAGCCGGCGCAGTCCCGGGGCGTCGCAGATGCATTGCTTCTCGAAGGCGTAGTGGAGGTTTTCGGTCGCGGCGGGGAGGGAGTCGAGGTTCGCGGCGTAGGTGAGCTTATCGATATTGACGACGCGCGCGTGGCTGTTGCGCAGGAGGTGGCGCACGACCGCGGAGCCGATGAAGCCGGCCCCGCCCGTCACGAAGATGGTCACCCCCTTCAAACGCATGATCGATCAACTCCGTGCGGCGAATTAGGCCGCTCTGTGCGCGCGTGCGACGGATTGTAGATATTCGCCGTAGCTGCTCTTTGCGGTCTTCGCGGCCACCCGGTCGAACGCATCAATCGTGATGTAGCCCTGTCGCAACGCGATTTCCTCGGGGCAGGCGATGCGCAGGCCCTGGCGTTGCTCGAGGATCTGGACGAAATGGCTGGCCTCGACAAGCGAGGAATGTGTACCGGTGTCGAGCCAGGCAAAGCCGCGACCGAGCACTTCAACATAGAGATCGCCCCGGTCCATATAGGCCTTGTTGACGTCCGTAATCTCGATCTCGCCGCGTGCCGACGGCCTGATCCGCGCGGCGATGTCGACGACGTCGTTGTCGTAGAAATAGAGACCGGTGACCGCGACGTTGGACTTCGGCTGCTTCGGCTTCTCCTCGATCGAAAGCGCGCGACCGGCCTGGTCGAGCTCAACTACGCCATATTGATCAGGTGTGTTGACGACATAACCAAAGATGGTGGCGCCCTTATTTCGCAGGGATGCCTTTGTTAACATTCCTGGCAGGCTGTGCCCGTAGAAAATGTTATCGCCTAACACTAGGGCGACCGGATCGTCGCCGATAAAGTCACGCCCGACGATGAATGCATCGGCCAACCCCCGTGGCGTCTCCTGCGTGGCGTAGGAAAAATGTAGGCCGATTTGGCTGCCATCACCGAGCAACCGCTCAAAGAGCGCCTGGTCCTGGGGCGTGGAAATGACCAAAATTTCCCTGATTCCGCCTAGCATTAGCGTCGAGAGCGGATAGTAGATCATGGGCTTGTCGAAGACCGGCAAAAGTTGCTTCGAGACGACGGTCGTCACTGGATAGAGGCGAGAGCCGGTGCCGCCTGCGAGAATGATGCCTTTCATTGCCCCTCACAGTTTACTTATCACAACCATAACATATAATGTTAAGAGTACAAGTTAGTGACGACGCCGAAACACGGTGTCAGTTGGCAAAAAATTCGCAGTGCTCCGAAAATGAATGTGATCCGGACCGAACTTCCTGAAGTCCTCATCATCGAGCCCAAGTTCTTCGGCGACGACCGTGGCTTCTTCGTCGAGAGTTATCAGTTTCCCCGCTACGTCGAGTACGGCATCACGCGGCCCTTCGTGCAGGACAACATGTCCCGCTCACGCTACGGGGTGCTGCGTGGTCTGCATCTGCAAAATCCCGTCGCCCAGGGCAAATTGGTGGCGGTGCTGCGGGGCAAGGTGCTCGACGTCGCGGTGGATATCCGCGTCGGGAGTCCGAATTTCGGGCGCCACGTGGCCGTCGAGTTGAGCGAGGAAAACCGGCGGCAGTTATGGGTTCCGCGCGGCTTTGCGCATGGTTTCCTGGTGCTCTCGGAGACCGCGGACTTTTTCTACAAATGCGACGATTTCTATAGCCCCAAGAACGAGGTCTCGATCCGCTGGGACGACCCGACGATCGGCATCAACTGGGGCATCGAACGACCATCGCTGTCGGCCAAAGATGCGGATGCGCCGCTGCTTGCCGACTCGAAAAACCTTCCAGTCTACGGGCAGATCTGATGCGGATATTGTTGACGGGAACCGACGGCCAGGTCGGAGGCGCATTGCAACCGCTTTTGGCAGGGCTCGGTACGATCATTGCGCCTGACATCGCCGCGTTTGATCTGTCGAAGCCCGAACGGCTTGCCGGAGCGCTCGACGCCTTCAAGCCCGATCTCATCATCAACCCCGCGGCCTATACCGCTGTAGACCGCGCCGAAGACGAGCGCGAGCTTGCGTTCCGCATCAATGCCGGGGGACCTGAGGAGATCGCCCAATGGGCGGCGAAACATCGGGTCCCGCTGGTGCATTTTTCCACGGACTATGTCTTTGACGGCTCCGGGGAGGCACCGTGGCGCGAGGACAGTCCGACGGGCCCGCTTTCGGTCTACGGCGCGAGCAAGCTTGCCGGCGACACTTCCATTCGCGCAGCCGGCGGTCCACACCTGATCGCGCGCACCTCCTGGGTCTACGCCGCCAAGGGCGCCAACTTCCTGCGCACCATCGCGCGGCTTGCGGCGGAGCGCAAAGAGCTACGCATCGTTGCCGATCAGATCGGCGCGCCGACCACGGCGAGGTCAATCGCCAACGCTATCGCCGATATCGTGCTGCCAAATTTGTCGAACCTGAATGAGCTCTTTGCGCGCAAAGGGGGAGTCGTCAATCTCGTCTGCACGGGTGAGACCAGTTGGCATGGCTTTGCGAGCGCGATCGTCGCCGGCCTGAAGTCGCGCGGCCTTGCGTTGGAGGTGGAGGAGATCGTTCCGATCGCTACGGCCGATTTCCCGACCAAGGCGTCGCGGCCCGGCAATTCCCGACTCAACCTGTCGCGCCTGAATAGACAATTCGGAGTGGTCACGCCGGACTGGCGGGAGGCGTTGTCGGTCGAGCTCGACGATTTCGTTGCGCAGCGCGCGCCGAGGCGGCGGGTCAGCTGCAGCGACGAGCCTATTCGTGATTCACCGGCGGATCGATCGAGAGAGACGCGCGGGCCTGAAGGGCGATGAGGCGTCGCTTCAAAACCCCAGCGGAACGTCGCGCGCTGGTTCGAGATGATTGTAGCGAGGGGCGCGTGGCCCCGGTGGCCAGGCGAGGCCGCTGTAGGGGATGCCATCGCGCGAAAGCTGCGGATTGTAGCTCGGGTCCTCGTTGAGCCATTCGCCCCAGCGCGCCCGAAGCAGATTGAGCTCGCGCTCGAACCGGCCGCGCCGGTCGGCGCGATCATCCGCGCCGCGGCTGGCAGATTCGGCGTGAACCAGCTTCGCATGCGGCGTGAAAACGATGCGCTTGCCCGCCTGACGCAGCCGTAAGCAATAGTCCACGTCGTTGAAGGCGATCGCAAAGCGCGCTTCGTCCATGCCGCCGACGGCAAGATAGTCGTTGCGTCTCGTCGCGAGGCAGGCGGCAGTCACCGCGCTGCATCCGTGCGTCACAAGCAGTTGATCGAGAAAGCCGGGATCATCGGCGAATCTGTCGGTGAAGGCGTGGGTCGCCGCAAAGTTCATTCCCAAGACGACACCGCCATGCTGCACGACGCCGCCAGGCCAGGTCAGGAGTGCGCCGACCGCGCCGACATCAGGCTCGGCGAGCCGAGTCAGCATCTCCTCAAGCCAGTCATCGGAGCCCGCTTCGATGTCATTATTGAGGAGACAGAGCACGTCGCTGTCCAGGACTGCACAGGCTTGATTGTTGAGCCTGGCGAAGTTGAAGGGCCCTTCGACCCGCAAGGTTCGCACGCCCCGTTTCGACAGATTTGCAAGGTAGGCGATGGTGTCCGGATCGACACTGTCGTTGTCGACGACAAGGATATCTGCGCGGCAGCGCTCCACTGCGGGCGCGATGCTGTCGAGACAGGTCCGCAGGAGGGGGAGACGATCGCGGATCGGAATGACCACGGTCACGCGCTGGCGCGAAATCGCTCGACCAATCCGGACCGCAGGGAAGAGGTTACCCTGTTGTGGGGTCACGTCCGCGCTAACGGCGCGTGCATCGAGGTGCATCTGGCTCGCCGCGGCAAGCCGACGGCTGGCGTTGGTTCGATCGAGGTTGGGCAGCGTCGCCAGCGCTCCCGGCAAATGAAGGATGTTGTCCTGACGCGGACCGAGGTGATCGAGCAGGCAGTTGAAGAGACGGTAAAGATTGTCGGGGCGGGTCTCGAGGCCGGTGAGCAAAGCGTCGCGTCGCACTGCGAACAGATGCGCACAATAGCCTTGCTCGAGCATTCTCTCGTAGTCGAAGGCGGGAAATGCCAGAGGCCAGAGGCGACCATCCTCAGCAAGAAAATCAAGGTCGCCGTACAGAGCGATCGCATCCGGATAGGCGTCGAATGCGGCGGCGATGCGGGCCAGGGCATTCGGCTCGAGCACCATGCCCGCCATCGTGATGACGACATGATGTGCATCGGAAGCGGCGTCGTCCAAGAATTCCAGGAGAGCGTCGGTGTCGACGGAGAGCGGCTCGCCGTCGATAAAGCCGGCAGTCCAGCTTTCGTGGGTCTGGGTCTCCAGCGCAGCGAGCGTTTGCTCTGCGCCGGCGGCGCCGGCGATCATGACGGCGAGCGAAAGGCCGCTTGCCAGCGGCACCAGCAGCGGAAAGCGATCGCGCCAATTCACGTAGTCGGCGAGGGGAAGCGAGGCCGGAATCAGTTGGTCATAGAGCTTGCCGCGCAGACGCTCCGCATCGTAGCCGCCGAGCGCGTCGATCATTCCGGCAAGACCGTCGGGAAAGGCAACGAAGACGGCCGTTGTTGGAATTGGCTCGCCGTCCTCCCTGCGCAGCGAGGCGCGGTGAACGCGTCCGTCGGCAAAACGTTGCGGAACATGGAAATCGAAGGCGCGCGCATTCCGGTGTGCGGCAGCTTCGCCGACATGCGTCCAGGCGGCAGCATGAACCTGTGCGACGGCCTCTCCGTCAATGATTGCCTCCAGGAACAGAGCGGGTTCGCTATCGATCCAGCCCTGGAAGTGCAACCCGCCAAGCCAGCGCAACTCGCATGTTTTGCACAGATCGACGAGGCTTGCGCGGCCACTCTCCAGATCGATGGGTTGACCAACGACAGTGCCAAGATTGGCGAGGCGTGCCTCGAGGATGCGCGCGGCGCGAAGCAGATCGGGCTCTATCGTGACCGCAAAGCCGCAACTCGCCTGAAGCCATGGTTCAGAGAGCTCGGGAACGAAGGCGTCGGCATAGGCCGTGCTGAACACCAGACCGTCGAGCAAGATCTCAACGGTATAGCGGCGCTCCGGCGCGTGGGCGTCGTAGGCGAAGCCGGACAACGTCCCGTCGTGCGCGAGCTCGAGCCGGCTGACGAGCTTTGGTCTGATCGACGGTTCGGGCTGCGGGCGGGAGAGGCGCGACATGCTCATGACCCCGCGATCCAGTCGACCACGAGATCGGCAAGTCCTGCTGCGTTCACAATGGCAGGAATCGCAAGGTCGCCTTTGCGGGGCTTAAGCGCGCCGCCGGACCAGTCGCAATAGGCGACAGGTCTTGTCGCCTCTTTGGCGGCCTCGACGAGAGGATGGCCGAAGATGGGCTGCTCGAAATCGGTGAGGATCCAGCCCGGATTATGCGGCGTCAGCACCTCGCTCAACTCGTCCGCAGCGACCGCGCCCGTGACGAAGAGATTGGGCCGCGACATAAGGCGATCATCGCCGCAGGTGGTCCCGGCGATGACGATCGGTAAGGATGGTTCGCGCCGCCACAGGCGATCTGCCAATGTTCGTATCATGCGCAGGGATGCCGGCGAAGGCGTCGCGGGAACGATGACGAGAGATTTGTGCGAGGCGGAGATCGGAGGAAGTGTCAGCGAACCTGTGGGCCAATTATGCAGGACGATTTCGCGATTGGGCCACCGTTCTTGCGCAAAAGCTTTGGCCGATTTGCTGGGGACGAGAAGAGGGGTTGTATGGGGGGGCAGGGAAGCGATCTCGCCGATGCTCTCCGATATCAGCCAGCGATCGACCGGAAGATTGAGGCCCCCGATCCATTCGATGAGCCGTGGCGACGGATTCGGGTCGAGGATCTCGATACGCGTTGGGCATAAACGCGTCAGGAGGTCGCCGGCCTCGGCGCGACCGGCCTCTGCATCGAGGCGCAAGCGTGTGGCCTGCGGCAAACCTCCGTCGGTAGCCCTGAGATGAAGCAGATCCTGCTCCCAGGAGAGCAGGATTATGCGCTCGCCATCTAGCCGGAGATGCCGTATCCGCGCGTCGGTTACGGCAGGGCAGGTCCGCTCGCCCACGAGAACCAGCACCGACGGCTCAGCCGGCCATGGCAGCGCACGCTCGAGCGCGGCGCGGGCCGGCCGTAACGGATCGGCGATTTCAAAGGCGCGGCATTCCTCCCGGTAGTTCGGGAATCGCTGGTCCAAAATGCCGAGATTGCGAAGCACGAGGCCTCGCTTCTCCTGTTGGAAAGATTTAGAGCCGTGATGTCCGACATAGACCGACGGCGCGCAAACATTGCGAAAGCCGTTGGCCCGCGCGCGGAGGCAGAGATCGACGTCCTCGAGATAACCGCGCTCGAAATTGTCGGAGAGCTCGCCCACAATATCGAGGCAGGCGCGGGTCACATAGAGGCAGAATCCGATGCCGCTTGCGACATCGATCGCGTGCCCCGCATTGGCGGCGCTGGCGACGCGATCGATTGCGACGATCTCGTCATATCGCGGCATGGGATTAACGTCGTTCGGCGTCGGAAAGGAGAAGATGTCGCCGTTGTTGGAGAGCGGTGTGACGGTTCCGATGTTCGGCGCCGAATGTGCTACGTCGGCTAACCGATCCACGAAGCCCGTCGGGACGAGCGTGTCAGAGTTGAGCAATACGACGTCGCCCGTCCGTACCTCCTTCAGCGCGCGATTGATCGCGCCGACAAAGCCGAGATTGACCGTGTTTACGAGGAGGCGAATCTTGCCTGTCGTCGCAAGCTCGCTCAAATGGCGCTGCAGCTCCACTTCCGGACTGGCATCGTCGATGGCGAGAACCTGAAAGGCGTCCTTACCAGATCCTCGCGGACGCCTTGCCTTGTCGAGACTCTTGAAGCATTCGATCGTTGCCCGCGCATCCCCATAGACAGGGACGATAACGGTCGGCAGGCCGACGTTCGATCCGATTCTGGTGGCAGAATCGCGAGTGGCTCGGAGGTTCATCGTCGAGGCGAGATTGGGCGCCATGCGTCGAACCTGGATGACGTGTTCGCCGCATCTCAGCGTCACAATCTGAGCTGTCTTGGACGGTGGCCGCCGAACCAGGAAGGTTGTTGCCTGCACATCTGCGCTCGCCAGGGGGTGAAACGGATTGGGTTCGAGAATGCTCGTCAGCGTGCCGTCTTCGGTTGCGAGGCTCACTTCGACGGGAAGGGCGTTGGTCCAGGCGACCCAGCCCGTCACGTGATTGTCGAACACAGAGCAGGCCGCCCAATGCCGGCCCCCAACGCGCCGCAGCTCCGCGATGGCAGCTCGAAGGATGGCTGGATTGCCTTCGCGGCATATCAGTTGCGTGGCTGCGGCTAGTCGCCGATCGTCGGCAGCCCATGCCAGCATCCGGCGGTTGGCGCCGACATCGGAAGGATCGACAAGAAGCGCCCGCGCAAGATCGAACAGTGCAGCTTCGCTAAGTCCAAGCCCCCAAGCGGCTTCGGCGCGGAGAACGAAGCAGTGAGCTGCTGGTGGAGGCGCAACGCGAATGCGTCGATCGGCGTATTTGAGTGCGGTCGCGAAGTCCTGCGCGGTCAGCGCCTCGGCTGCGAGGCGTTCGAGCGCGATATGCGCGCGAGGCCCGGCGGGCGAGGGGACGTCAATGACCCCGTTAAGAACCATGCGGCGGTCCGGCCTAGTCGATCTCGTTAGCCGACGGAACTCTCTTGGCGCGCCCGACTGCGGAAAACACGTACCCGGCCGGAGCCGACCGACTTACGTGCTGGCTTTGCGGGCACGACGACGTTGTCCGTGGCCGCGATTCGGTTGATGCCCATGCGAATGCCGACCAGAGGCTCGCGGCTGGTCGGGCCCGACAGCACGACCCGTTTGCCGATGGCACGCAAAGTCGGCGCGTTCAGGAACGTCGCTTCCGCCACGAACTCGAATCGGTCGGTGCCGCTGATTTCCAGCACGACGCCCGTAATCGGCAAGGCTCGTCCGCGGGTGCCGGCAAAAGTCCCGAGTGAGACCATTTTGCCGCTGCCCGCCTGGCCATTGGCGAATTGGACCGCATAGCGAATATCGAGGCCCACAGGCTTCTCCGGCCAGTCAAGAGCAATTCCTTCGATGCGCGAAGGGGCCGTTGGCCCTGCAATCCACGTGTTGGGCGCGGCAATAACATCGCCGCGACCAGCAACGTGGCCGAGGACCTTGAGGCCCTCGATTACAACATTTGAGTGTAAGGCCGTGTGCTCACTTTGCGCGACGAGTGGTGCGCGGCCGGATTGTATCGGTTCGATACGAACCATGGCCGCGCGCGATCCTCCCGGTCGCATCGGCTGAACCTGAATCTGCAACGTGCCGGGCGTGTTGACCCGCACCATTAGACCGGAATTGGGCTGCCATAGTGTCGGCTCGCTCGCATCAGGGTGCATGATGAGCTCCATGCGGCCTTCATGCCCCTGCGCCGGTACAACCGTGACGTGAGGTGGCGAGGCGAGATCGTCCGCGCTCTTGTAGTTCACTAAGAACAGTCCCCGATCGAGACTTACGACTTTGTGTTGCTCAACGTCGCCCATCATTGCCCCCCGAATCAGATCCGATAAACTAGGATTTTCTTTGTGCCGCCTGACGATCATGCGTGCCAGCTTAAGAGGCGGATCGTCGCTCCCCGCATTTCAGGGAACACTTCTCAAGCGAGCGGCGGGACGCCAATATGGCGGCAACAGAGACCGTCGCATGTATTCGGTTTCTGCGCTGAGCAGCTCCGCCATCTGACGAAGCCTTTCATTCTCGTCTCTCAAGAGCGCGATCACGCCCACTATGTCATCTACGCCGATCGAGTCGGGATGCCAGCTTTGCAACTCAAAGTTGAGGAGAGGCTGTTTGGTCTTCATTGGATGCTCACGCGCGCTTAGGCTTGGGTCTCTAGAAGTAAAGTAAATATCAAAGCTCGCGTGGCGAGGACAAAACCAAAAGTAGCATACGTTTGGACTTAATCGCTCTAATTTGGGGCAAGAAAATGTCATGCGCATGGAAAGCTTCGACGCGAAGAAGTACTTCAGCAAATTATCGATCGGGAACCTGCGGGCGACTGACACAGTGGTGTCATGCGGGATCGATTGGGTGCCAATCGGACGGCGCCCTTGCTCACGAAGCGAGCAAGGCGAGAACAGATAAATCTTGAACTTAGGTTTGTGATGGAAGCTGCGTGCTTCGCTGCTGGCAATTCTTGCTATAGATATCTCCGTGCTTGCACTCATTCTCGGTTGATTGCATGGCACGAGGAAACCAGCCCAGAGCGGCGTCGATGAAGATCCTAATCGTTCACAACAATTTCCCAGCACAGTATCGCAACATTGCGGCTGCCTTGGCCAAGGAGCCTGGCTTCGAGGTCGTGGCCGTCGGTGCATCAAATGCAAGATCGATGCCTTCCGTGCGATTGATAAAATACGCTCTTCCTGACGCGGACGTTTCGGGAACGCATCCGTTTGCACGGCGTTTCGACGTCGAGTGCCGACGTGCCGAACAAGTGCTGTACAGTCTTTCGAGTCTGGCGACGTCGGGGTTCACGCCGGATCTGATTCTCGCCCATCCCGGGTGGGGCGAGACTTTGCCGTTGCGTACGATGTTTCCCAAGGCACGTTTGCTCGTCTATTGCGAATTTTTTTACGGGGCCGAGGGGCGTGATATCGGATTTGATCCGGAATTTCCAATGCCTGGCCTCGATGGTCACATCGGGCTCCAGTTGAAGAATGCGACGACCCTGCTCGCGCTTGAGGACTGCGAAGTGGGCATCTCGCCAACGAAGTGGCAGCAATCGACGTTTCCCGCACATTATCAGGGCAAGATCGATGTGATTCACGAGGGCGTCGACACGGCGCGCATGCGGCCGAATCCGCAGGCGCGCCTGATGCTTCCGAATGGACAGCACGTCCGACCGTCCGATGAGGTCGTGACGTTTGTCGCGCGCAATCTCGAGCCGCTCAGGGGCTACCATATCTTCATGCGCGCACTGCCGGAGATCTTGAGACGGAGGCCGAGCGCACAGATCGTCATCATTGGCAGGGATGGCGTATCCTACGGACTTCCGCCCCCTGCGGGTGAAACCTGGAAATCGATCTTCCTCACCGAAGTGCGCGATTGCTTGGACGTGTCGCGTGTTCATTTCCTGGGCGGCGTCTCGTATCAGACCTTCCTTGCGGCCCTTCAAGTATCATCGGCGCATGTCTATTTTACGTATCCCTTCGTGCTGTCCTGGTCGATGCTGGAGGCGATGAGCGCCGGCTGCCTCGTCATTGGTTCTGACACGGCACCGGTGCGCGAAGTTATAGATTCAGGCGAAAACGGGTTGCTGGTCCCTTTCTTTGCGGCGGATGAGCTTGCCGAGCAGGTCGTCGAAGCGCTAGAGCAGCCGGCAAGATTTTCAGCGCTCCGCGAGAACGCCCGCCGCCACGTCGTCGATCACTATGACGCGGAGCAGGTCTGTGTGCCGCGAATGCGTCGCCTTCTCGATCTGAGGGGAAATGTCGCCTCATCGCCGCGCGTTTTCTGGCCAGCGCGCCCAGCCTCAGATTGGCGGACCAAAGGCGCCAAGCGCACGTTACGCAACATGCCGGCAGATCGCCAGGTGTGATGCAGTCGCCCCGTGATACGCTGCCGGCGACGTCTTGAGGCTGCTCGTTCCTTCGATCTGAAACTAGATCTGGTCTTTCGAAAAGAGCAGGGGTACTCGCATTTGGTTGCGGTCCTGGTGTGCGCTAGCTTGCGGTCGATGAGCGAGAAAAAGCCAGGGTCATGCCTTCGTTCAACTCCCAAGAAGCAGGGTTCGCTACAGAACTGCCGACCGAGTGTCGCCGGCCGCGCCTAGGGTAAGCGGCGCCTTCAGGAATGTAGATGAAGCATCGCCCCGCGCCGCATTGCACTATCAATGGACAGCCCAAGGAGAAATCGGCGGCTGTCAATTTGCCGCGCCCGGAGAGCCGCAGCGAGCAGGGGATTGCCACCATGAGACCCTACGCCGGGTATTTCGGGAAGCGCGACTTGAGCTCAGGCGCGCTAATCTTCGGGTCGAAGCGGATCCGATGCAGAGGATCAAGCACCTCCTTGTTCGAGATGATGCTCGTTGGCTCCGCGGGCAAGCCAATCGGCCAATTCGCGGATCACACTATCGGATTTGCCATCGAGCCGTCACTCGACTGACGGGAGCAGACTCGAACCCAGCCAGAATGACTCAGATCCAATCCAAGTCGACACAATCCAAATCGACACCCCTGGGATATTCGCATAAGCAGGCATCTCCAAAGAAGTGTCTGCCTGGCGAGTCTCTTCTGTCGTTTTTCGTCCGATCTGAGTCGTTTGCGCTCGATCAGAGTCTAACGGGGTCAATCTAGCGAACGAGATTCCAACTGCCCTGCCGCCCTTTGCAACCAAGGTTCGCCCGAGGTCCATAGAGGGCTACACTTGATTAATTGCGACATGTGGCACATGCTAGGCGACACGTGGCGCGAGGGCTGCCATGACTGCCGCAGCCGAGAAACCGGCTCCAAAGGGGCCAGGCAATGATCTGCAGAAGGTGGCCGATTTGCTCGGCGGGCCGCGCATCCTGTTGCGCCGGATTACAAGCACCTCGACGCCCACGAACTGCTGCTGGACGGACTGCCAGGCTCTGCGTTGACCTACTTCGTCAGTCACCTCATCTTCATTCAAACGGACTCGCTGGAAAAAGCCTTCGGAATGAGCCTTCGCACCTTTCAGCGACGCAAGGGCGCTCCGGACAAGCCGCTGAGCCAGGAGCAAAGTGGGCGGACCTGGAAGTTTGCCGAAATCCTGGCCAAGGCCACGGACGTGTTCGGTTCGCAGGAAGAAGCAGAGTAGTGGCTCGAGCATCCGGCCATCGGTCTTGACCAGCGTCGCCCGATCGACCTGCTTGCCACTCCGGCGGGCATCGAGCTCGTTCAACAGTACCTCACGCGCCTCGCATACGGCGTCTATGCATGACGCCTTCTGTAGAGCCATTGGGGAGGCGGCAAGCTCATCGCTTGGCGCCTCGATCAGGCGCGCTTTGCGTCGACCTGGGCTGATGATTCGCTCACGCATGCCGATACAGAATGATCGGAACGCCCGGAGCAAGTTGGTTCAGGAAGTCGAAGTCGCCGACATTGCCTGTCAATATGCTGGCACCGGTACTCCGCGCTTGGAGATAGATCAGCGCATCGTTGAGGTATTTCCGCTCGTGACCTGCACCCTTTGGCGCGCCGCTGAGACGAAATAGCTCGCCCGCAAGTATTCCCGCTTCGCCCCACATCGTCGTATCTGGAGCTTGCAAGCGATGCTGCGGAATGTCTTCAATCACATCCCTTGCGGTTTGCAGAACCCCATTCCTTGAGGGGTGGGCCGGATCGAGCCGACCGAACACATGCATTAGTTCGCCTAGCCAGACGGCCGAGTGGTGGCAGACGCGATATGTCAGCAATTCATCGACGGCGGCCGGCGTGCGGGCCTGCAAGACGTCGAGGTAATCGCTGATATCGAGAATTAGTGCGCCGCCGATGAGGGGCCCGTCGGATGCCCAAGCAAGCTCGGAATCTGCTCGTCGCGTCAACCGCTCCAAATGCTTGTGCGGTTTCAGACGCCGCAACGTTCCCTGGAGATCAAATGGCAAGATCGATATCTGCCGGGACGCTTCCCTTGCGCCTGACAAGACGTGCGCCGAAATCGTCTTCGAGCGCCAAACGCGACAACGCGAGCTCTAGAAGTTCGGTATCTGAAGATACGTGAGCCCGCTTCTTTGCCGCTTCTACCAGGCCTGCCGACACGCGGCCGGACAAGCGCGTGTTCTTGGCCTCACCGAGCAGCCCGACGGCGCGCGCCTGCTCGAGCACGAGTCGGTTGCGCTTTAGCGCAATGTGCTCCTCGGCCTCTATCGACGTGCGGGTCCGCATAACCATCGCAACCTCCAACGTTGGACAAAAGATAACAATTGTTAAACATCTTGCAAGGCAAACGCTGTCCATAAGGACTGTTACGCACCAATTGAACTAGGCCGTGTCTCATTAAGCAGTTGGCCGCCCGATGTCCGCTCTACCTCTAACAGCGGCGAAAAAGCGGACACCTCCCGAGGTCGCTGAAGGGCCACAAGCGGAAATGCCTCGGCATTGCTGTACTGCAGCTATTCTAGGAGAACTAGGCGGAGAAGGCGCCGCGCTCCCGACGTTCGAAATTGAAGCACAGAAGATCGATTTCGGATTCACCGATGTCGGCGCGAAAGAACCTGCACGTATATTCAGGCTGCTTTCTACGAGTATCTCCAGAGGCCTCAGTCAGGAAGATGCACTTTCTGCAATTATCCGCATGGTGACGATCCCGGCGCGCGTCGAGTTGCTCCAATATTTGGCGAAGCAGATCGCGAAAGTTGTTTGCGCCAAGTTCAAGTGTAGCAACTGCATGGACGAGCTGTGCGATAGGATCGCGCAACAGGATTGTCTCTCCTCGCTGAGTTACATCAAGGATCACCGAGCGCTTGTCTTCATCCGAACTGCGGCGTTGAAGATAACCTTTGTCTTCGAGACGCTTGACTGTCTGAGAAGCGGTGGCACGAGTTGTGCCGACGAACTGGGCTAACCCGGAAGGGGTCCGCGAGAATCTGTTTGCACGTGCCAGAAAGCGCAGCGCCATCCACTCTCGATCTCTCAATCCGTGGAGGGTATCTTCGAACTCCCAACTGCCTGCGGCTTGAATTAGTAAGTCGACCGCTTCCCGCGCTGCCGTGATCATCCCTATGCCCCTGCATTCCTACGGCAATATATTGCTGATCGCATGCCGCATCGCACGAGGAAAATGACCCGACGTCTACATACGAAGGTTTGCAATCAGAACTAGTGGGTCACGTGCACGATCATCTGCAATGCCCCTAGGAAGTGCATTCCTTACATGGACCTGACAAAGAGATGCAGATGGATGCGATCCAAGCCCGCGTCCGCTCTGCCTCCCCAAACTGCCATCGCGAATGCCTCAGTCCGGTTCGGCTAAGGGCCATGTGTGGACGGCTCCTGGTTGGCAAGGAGAATCTTCACTTTGCGGCGTTGGTCGGAGCGGCCATGTGTTCGGCCTGTTTGCGCGGTTCA
>NZ_JACIHF010000025.1:0-2877 GCF_014198295.1 Bradyrhizobium sp. CIR18
CCTGATCGTCTCAGCTAAAATGAACGACGTGGATCCACAAGCTTGGTTCGCCGATGTCCTGGCACGCATCGCTGCACATCCCGTGCAACGGCTCGGCGAACTTCTTCCCTGGAATTGGTGCAACAGAAATAGCCAAGTCAACCAAGCAGCCTAAGTCACCGCTCCGCGGTCCTCACCGGATGCTTACGTTGCGCCGCAGGTAGCGCCCACACAATCGCAACGTCGACATCGAATGGAATGACCCTCTGTGGTCACACAAAGGATGACGTGAGTGTTTCGGAGGTTGCAACAGACCCGAAGCCTGCGAGTGGATCTTTCGCGATCGATGCCGGACATCCACATCGCCTCCGATAGTGCAACCATGGTAGGAAACATGGATGTCGCGCCCTGAACACGCGCGGCTCTGGTTGAAGATCTCAAAACCGGGAGCCGACAGTGATAACCCTATGCACTGTGTTCGTTCGAAGCCTAACGGTCAAACTCAGCGTTGAGCCGACTACAAGCAATTTCTGAAATTTACGGCCTGGAGCCCCTCTCCGCGGAGCGGGCGCAAGCTGGCTATTAGTTGATCTGGAAGATGTTGTCCGATGGTGTTTATATGATCCCAGTCTCACACCGGGAGCAGCGCAGGCGCGACTCGGCGCTGGTCAGCTGGTGGATCAGACGCTGTCGCTGCCACGCCCGCACTGGTTGAAGTTAGCAGAAACGTGACTCGGCGCCCCAAAGCCCCACGCATACACGGGGCAAGCGCTGTCCCTACCACGCGCCGCTAACTTCGACGTCACCGTACAGGGACTAGCTTTCCGAAAGCTGACGAACCCGACGAGATTCACAAAGTGCGAAAGCGGCCGGCGTGGGTCGATGCCCTTCTGCCTGGAACCCACCCATCTGTCCAGCGGACATCCGACTTAAGGGTATGTTCAAGCATAGACATAAGCTGATCTCTTCAAAGAGATCGTGAAACTTGCATATGCCATGTGCCGCGAGAAGGTGTCAGCAGAAGCCCATCGATATTGCAAAGGCGCGGCTCTGCGGCATCATCCACGAAAGGCAATCCATTATCTCTGCGACTTCGACGACAGCTGGGCCCATCCGATCAAGCTCGAAAGTGATCGGACCGGGAGAGAAGATCGACGGCGGACAAGTGCGGAGCCGCCGGTATGCCGTTTCGCAACCAGAGCAATGACGGGTCGTCGGCTCCCATGCCGCAAGGCTTCATCGGCGGCGAGGAAGGCGGGTCCTGAAACCCATGAAGCCCCGCGACAATTGAGAGCCGCGGGGCAGTTTCGTTTTGCAGCTGCGGCGATGCATTGCTTCACGAGCGACGGCCTCGTCAGCTTCTGGAAAGCCTATCCATAATAGGATCAGCTCAATTGATTTCTTGGACGTGAGGCTAGCGTGGACCCGGACAATTTCGATCCATCCAATGTAACAGCTTGGTCCCAGGTGCCGCACGCCGTCTCGGAAGAGCACCAGGGTGGCCATGCCGGGCAAGAGGGCTTTGAGCAGCACTTGGCCGAGGCGCGCCCACCCGATCCGCGTCCTGTCTCCGGTGGCGGCCGCAACCACCATCCCCATCTCTCTGCAGAAGATCGGGACATTATCGATAAGGCGATTGCCAAATATGCGGCTCAGAAAAAGCCAAACCTGAAGACGGTTAAGCGCTATACTCAGGCGCTTCGCCGACTTGGAAATCATCTTGGCGCTCATCGCCAAACGATTGTTCTGGGGGACCACGAGTCCCTGGTCCGTCACGTCAAGACTTACTTCTCGAAGGACGAAGACATGAAGAAAGGGTTGAGTGTCCTTCGTGCGTATCGTGATCCGAGCTATGTAGCTTCTGGCGGGCGGCCGCGCACGATCCCCTCAGCGGAAGACGCGCCCCTCTCAGAGCGGCTTAATGCCAGTGGCATGACGACAGGCAGCGCTGCTCGTCATGATCGTAGTCTTCGCAGATTTTCTAACGCGCTTACTCTTGAGGGCTACTCGATATCCGGGCTAGACCACGCTGCGCGCATTGAATTCGCTCAGAAGTTGTTCCCGAAGGACGAGCTTCTGTTGTTCGCGTTAAACAAGGTTTGCGATGCCGAGCACGTTTCCGGAGCGGGTGCGTCTCGGGAGCCCAGCGGTCATGCTGTCCCGTCGCCCACATTGCATCCTTACCCCGATGACGCCCGCATCATTGATGGCCTGGAAAAGGCAGAGCTGAGCATGCTCAAACCCGAGGAGACTAGCCGGAGAAAAGTTGTTCAAGATCTGGCCGGCAACCAACGAAGATTCGGTGCTTGGCTTCAAAGCAAGGGGCGGGGGAGCATGGTGAGCCGACTCACCGGCACCAGCGAGCAGCAAAAGTCGTTCAACGACGATTACACGGACTTTAAAAAAGCCCATCGAACCGCGGACATGGGCTTCGATCGTCTTCGGAACTACCTATGGCTCGTCGAGGCGAACGCTGCGCTGGGCGTCTCCCCTGACCAGGCGGGTGGGGAGCCGCGGCCGACGCCGGAAGCGGTACCAGATGGGTCGTCGGCGATCTACCGAGGTCTCAACTCTTTCGTGGATCTGCCGTACACGCCGCAGCAGATGCGAGACGATGCTCAGTCGGCGCCGATGAGTTGGGCCGCCGCCAAACCGCCGCTCTTCACCGGACCGTCGGACGCGCCAGCCCAGTCGTCAGACATCTACCGCGGTCTCAACTCTTTCGTTGATCTGCCGTACACACCGCAGCAGATGCGAGACGATGCTCAGTCAGCGGCGGCGGGTGGGGCTGCCGCCAGACCGCCGGTCTTTACTGAACTATCAGACGCGCCAGCTCAGTCGTCAGACATCTACCGCGGTCTCAACTCTTTCGTTGATCTGCCCTACACACCGCAGCAG
>NZ_JACIHF010000025.1:2974-78883 GCF_014198295.1 Bradyrhizobium sp. CIR18
CAGATGCGAGACGATGCTCAGTCAGCGGCGGCGGGTGGGGCTGCCGCCAGACCGCCGGTCTTCACTGAACTATCAGACGCGCCAGCTCAGTCGTCAGACATCTACCGCGGTCTCAACTCTTTCGTTGATCTGCCCTACACACCGCAGCAGATGCGAGACGATGCTCAGTCAGCGGCGGCGGGTGGGGCTGCCGCCAGACCGCCGGTCTTCACTGAACTATCAGACGCGCCAGCTCAGTCGTCGGACATCTACCGCGGTCTCAACTCTTTCGTTGATCTGCCGTACACACCGCAGCAGATGCGAGACGATGCTCAGTCAGCGGCGGCGGGTAGGGCTGCCGCCAGACCGGCGCTCTTCACCGAACCATCAGACGCGCCAGCTCAGTCGTCGGACATCTACCGCGGTCTCAACTCTTTCGTTGATCTGCCCTACACACCGCAGCAGATGCGTGACGATGCTCAGTCAGCGCCGGTGCTCAGCCCTCCCGGTAAACCCGCGTTCTTCGTCGGGCTGTCGGGCGAACTGCAGGAGCTTGAGGACATCGGAGATCGAGTCGACAAGGATTGGCAGGATGGCTCCCAGCCGGTGCCGGATTTCTTACTCGATGTCCTGGATAACATCGGGGTCCTGCCGACCCAGTTCAGCGGTCCAACCCAGGTCTCCATCAACGATGAGACCCGCTCGATCACATCGGGGCGGCGAGGACGCCGCGGTACGCAATTCATCCATCATCCTCGCCCGTCCCCTGTCCCGGGTGCTCAGATCGGCCCCTCGGCTACCGTTGCCTCTTCCGGCCACCGCAGCGGACCCATGCTGGCCCCCACGCAGTGGCTGGGTGACGAGCATATTCAGCGGGACTATGAGCTCCTGGCGCAGGAGTTGCAGCAGAGCAATCCGCATCTCGCCGCCCGGACGCGGTTCGTGGATCCCTTGATAGCCCAAATGTTGCGATCCCCCTCCAAGGAGGTCGCCGAACGAGCATTAGGGTGGGTTCGCCATGATACAGCCGACTTCCTGTTCCTGCCGGTAAGCGATGCCAGCGATGCGGATAGACATCAGCGCGGCAGTCACTGGTCGCTGCTGCTGGTCGATCGCCGCGATCAGGGCCGGCCGGTCGCCTATCACTATGACTCCACCCGGGGATACAATGACAGGCCCGCAGCGGAACTCGCAGGACGGCTCGACGCTAGCCTGCAACAGGCCCCGATAAGACAGCAGCAAAACGGTTATGACTGCGGCGTCTTTGTCGTGGACGGCACCCGGGAACTGGTTAGGCGCTTGGCAGCAAGAAGGCCGGACCTGAACCTCAACAATCTTGTCATCAGTCGCCAGGCACTGCGGGACCGACTAGGCGCTGGTGTCGGCCTCAACTGAACAGGGTGCGCGACCGAGTGAAACGCTGTTCTCGCCGATCGAAGATCCGCAATCGGTGTATTTGCAGGGCATCATAGTGTCTCACGTGAGGAGCTGAGTAAGCACACGACGAAGACCGCCTGATTGAGCATGCGCGCGGCACAACGAGCTCTATGATCGGTTGTGTGAAGGTCACGCGGCTTGCTGACCGGCGGGCTTATCGGCCTGACGGAGGAGCTTCCATTCCCAGGGCAGCAGTTCGTGCAGGCGTGTCGCGGGAAGATCGGCGATCCGGGCCAGGACCTCGGCGAGACAGGCCTTGGGCTCGACGTCGTTGAGGCGGCAGGTCGTGATCATCGGCAGTACGATGGCGGCACGGTCGGCGCCTCGCTGGCTACCAGCGAAGGTCCAGTTGCGCTCCCAAGGCGATGCCTCTCAATGCGCGCTCAGCGCAATTGTTGTCAAGCAGATCCTGCCATCGTCGAGGAAGCGGGCGAAGTCGTCCCAGCGCCTGAGCATGTAATTCATAGGCTTCAGGACCTCGGAGGAGCGCGAGAGGGTTTCGCGCCCGCGCAACAACCAGGCGTGCATGTGCTCAAGAAGCGGCTTGCTCTTTTGGTGGCGCACGGCGCGCCGCTCGTCGGCGTCCCGGCCGTTGATGGTGCGCTCGATCTCGAACAACGCATCGAGGCGTCTGACCGCCTCCAGCGCGATCGGAGAGCCCGGTTTGCCCTGCACCAAGGCGTCAACCGAGCGGGTCGAGATGACGGCGGTGAGCGCCTTCTGGGCCATGCGCGGCGGCTCCAGGAAATCCGGAAAATAGGAGCGTTTGCGCTGCTTGAGGACCCGAAGCTCGATCGTGCCGGCCCGGGTCTCTCGAGGTCAGGTCGCGGCAACCGTTGCGTTCGGCCAGACGCTCGGGGGTCTTCTCGCCATAGGCGGCGCCGGTCTGGCAATCCATTTGCGGCTCAATCACGGGCTGGGCGGCAAAGCCGATCATCTCGCGCAACAGATCGGCATCAGAGGTCTTCTCCACGAGCGTGCGCAGGTTCATGGGCGGCTTTGCTCTACCGAGCTACACTATCACTCGGAACACGGCGATGAGCTGATGATCGCCTTGGACGAGTGTCGCAAGTTTAAGGGCGGTTATCGAATGGCTCGATGATATTGATCCTAAGCCAGACCGTCAGACGGCTTACACATGGCTGATGGGCTCAGTATACTGCTTCGCCGCTCATGCCCGAAACAACATGAAGCTTCATGGCATGGCTAAGTCATGGCGATCATCTCGCTGCGGCATGCGCTTCGACGCCTCGTTCTAATGGAGCGAAACGGTACCAGGAATGAAGGGCGTCGGGCTTTTGAGTGGAGGGCGGCACTTCACGGGTACATAGCGCTTCTCAGGCGCAATACGAGAAATGTAGGAACACGCATCACGATCGCGCAGTCGTCAGCCGCGAAAGCACGGTGGCGTCAGTATCGACCATGGGGGACCGCGAAGCGGTGGCTGGCCATCATCGATAGGGTAGGGAGCGTGCTGAAGTTGTTCGACGCGGCCCATTCTTCTGAAGCGGCGCCGGGTCGAGGAGCGGATCGGGTCCTCCTGAACGCGAAAGCCTTTGCTGCTGCGGTGCGCCGGGAGCGAGATTGGCTTAGGCCCTCATAGCAGTCTGCCGGAATTAGACGTGGCAGTGCTCAGGGATGCTTCGCCTCTCCGCAGCTGCATCATCGCGCGCGGGCCCACCAGGTGGGAAAGACCTCCGACATCCGCCAGATGTCAGACATACTGCACCAGTCTAAGGTAATCGTCTGCGAGGACAGGTGAGCGAATAGAACAAGCCGCGTCTTCAAGGAAGTTGGTCAGAGTCCGACTAGCCCGATTGCGGACTTCGACAGATTGCCGGATCGGCGCGCGAGTACGGAGGGTTGCAAGTTCGGAACTGACCAGGTCAGCCGCTGCTTCGGCGCAATCTGAGGCAGAGAAGCAACCAGCAGACATGATAGCTTTTGCCAGTGCCAACGTGGTGAGCCAACCCGCATAGATCAGCACGGCCCCGTCTGTCTCATTGAGCCCAGAGAGCTCCTCAATTGCAGCAGCATGGACTGATGCCGCTCCAACTGACCGAAAGAGATCGGCTATTTCGTCACGCGTGGCTTTAGAGAGGAGGCAGCGGCCAAGATGTGATAGGAGCGCTTCAGTCGGACCTTCGAAGATGCGAAGGATGCGAGCGTCTCGATAGATTTTCGCTAAAGGCGCTCCCTCATCGTAACCACGGCCACCTAACAGCTGGACGCATTGATCAGCAACAAGGCCGCACCACTCCGAGGACAAAACCTTCGTTGCCGACGCAAGGTGGACGTTCGGCGCGCCCTGCGCTGAAACAAGTCGGCAGGATGCGGCCAGCATCGCCTTCACGACTTCCCGCCGCAGCACCATCTGTCCAAATAATTGCTCGATGTAGCTGTTCTCGATCATACGCAGTTTACCGAACCGGCGATGGCTTGCATAAGAGGCTGCTACCTGGATAGCGCGCTCAAGGGCTCCAAGACCCATAGCAGCCACACCGATACGGCCGCGGTTCATACTAGATGCCGCCGCGCCCCAGCCGTCTTGATCGCGAGAGAGCACGTAAGAACGCGGCACCTCGACATCGTGGAACTCCAGGGTATTTTGAATGATGCCACGTAGACCGAGTGTGCGATGCTCGTGCGTGACCTTTAGGCCTGGAGTTTGCCTGTCAACGAGTACACCAACGAGCCGACCTTTCGCATCGGGTCCAGACGCGCGCGCAAAGCAAACGATCCAGCGAGCCCAGTCAGCGAGGCCGATCCAGATCTTGCGGCCAGAGATACGAACTTTATCTTCGCGCATGAGAGCCGAAGCCTCTATGTGCCTCGGGGCCGAGCCAGCTCCGGGCTCAGTCAAAGCGAAAGCGCAGAGATCGCCGCGTGTTGCACCCCAAATGATATGCTGTTGTTCGGGGATGTGCGGTGCCGCTTGGATGCAGGGCAAGGCCAGGAAATTATGGATGACGAGGGTAGAGGCAGCGGAGACATCGAAAGATGCAGTGGCGGAGATGAGATTGATGGCCTCCTGCAAGGGAAGAGCTAATCCGCCATGCTCCCCTGGTGTGGTGAGCCCGAACAGTCCATGCCTTGCCAATATGCTGTGTAGGGTCGGAGGGAATGCTCGGCGGTCATCCGCGTCAGCGAAATTCAGCTTACTGAGGTCAGCGATCAAACTGGAGTATAGTGCAGCCGCACGGCCCTCGGCTCTGCGTTCCTGCGCCTCGCTAAATTGGGCGTAAACTTGAGTATAGATAGTCATAAGGCCCACAATGAACCCGGTCGCGCTTCTTGCCAATTCATCCCCGTGGCTATCTCGGTTACACATTGGTATAGTGTGGATGCAAGCGCAGCATCAGCACGTTCTCCGGTATTCGAATTGCGGCCGCTGCGCTTGTCGATATAACCTATCGGAGCCACGCGCTGGTAGGGCGCGCCGCTCTCGAACGGGCCGATTGCTTGTCGGGCGACAGACGATGATGGTATGATGTCGTGCAGGCGCAGAATGCGGCGGCCTGAAAGTTTGTCGTACGCCGTGCAGGTAATCTGGGCCGGGCGCGGCGGCGGACGCGCTGATCGCGGCAGGGGACTATCACCCATCACTGCCATGGCCACGATCATTGGCCCTGGTACGATCGGCAGCGCTCACATCTTTGCGATGTGCTCACGCTCTCGGCATAATAGCGTTCGCGAAAATCATGCTCAAGCAAGAGCCTAAACCGCGATCACGATTGATCCTTTGGCCGGTTCATCGTTGCGCGACATGCCTAGTTTCGGCCAATGGGAGGAAACGGTCCTCGAACACTCCTTCGACTACGTCGACCACATTTCAATCCATACTTATCTCGGGAATTACAGTCACAGCGCCTCATTTCTCGCGAGCACCGACGTGATGGACGGCTTCATCGATGAGGTCATCGTCCTAGCTGATGCGGTTGCGGCCAAGCGGCGCTCCAAAAAGCGTCTTATGCTGAACGTCTGGTATCGAACGCGCAACGAGGTTGCCCCGGCGGTAGACCGCTGGCCAATGGCGCCCCCGATCCTTGAGGAAATTTATACAATGGAGGACGCCCTCGCCCTCCGGCGGCACCTGCATTCCCTGTTGAATCACGCCGATTGGGTGAGAGTTGCCTGCCTGGCGCAACTCGTGAACGTCATCGCGCCGATCAGGACTAAGACAGGCGGAGGTGCGTGGCGCCACACTATCTTCTTTCCTTTTTCGCATATGAGCCGCGTTGGTCGCGGAAGCATTTTGCACGCGCAAGTCGAGACGGAAGCCTGCTATGCGTCGTACAACAATACTGACGGTAGACTGGTCGGACTTTTCCAGCGCCTGATGTGCCGTATCTCAAGATAGCGGCAGTCGCCGAACAAGGTGGCGGCTTGTCGCTCTTTCTGCTCAATCGTGATCTGAAGCAGGAGATGGAGGTGAGCGTCGAGGCCAGAAGCTTCGTTCCCCTGACAGTTCACGAGCGGCTCGAGCTCCGGCACGATGATCTGATGGTGGCAAATACCGAGAATGCGCCGGACAAGGTCAAGCCGGCGCCCTCGCAAAGCGCGGCCTTTGCCCGCGGGAGGTTGCGACGCTCAAGCCGGCGTCATGGAATGTGTGATCTACCTTGCGCCACGTTGAGAAGATGAAGGGCCCGCGAAGGCGGCGCGGCCAAGATGATGCGACGGGTGGATCCTACCATCGAACTTGCGGTGTGCGGCCTCGGCAATGAGATGGCGGGCTGTGGCAGATAGCGCAAAACAGTGCCGCCGCTTACGGGGTAGTTGCAAGAGAGGCCACCACAGCTCGATCCCATGAGGTCGTCCGCCAGCCGAGCTTGCGGCGGAGCTCCGATCACGCAGTTCCTCCGGGATGGTTGCAGTATTCGACCAGATTGCGAGCGGCATCGCCGCCGCGGGTCCCCAGATTGACGGCAATCATTGGCGCGACATCGGCCGCCGTGCACCAGTCCGTGAAATTCATTGGTGCCGAAGCTGTTCGGCTCGGTGCTGAACCAGGCCAAGTGGAGGCGCGCCGGCCTCGTCTCTAGTGGTCCAACGCCGTCCTCCCAATTGTAACCGGAGACGAAATTGCCGCCAGGATATCGAACGAGGGTCGGACCGAGCTCCTTCACCAGCGACAGCACGTCCTTCCGAAAACCTCTTTTGTCTGCGCTCCGATGGCCGGGCTCGTAGATGCCACTATAGATGCATCGGCCCAGATGTTCGACGAAAGCACCAAACAGACGAGGGTCCGTGTGACCAATGGTGAAGTCGCGATCGATCAGAACCTTGGCTTTCATCATATTCTTCTCGGCTGGCCTTCGGCTGATGATAGTTACGACGTGGCTGATGGTGTGCGAAAGGAACGAATCAAAATTCGTGCCGACACCGGAGAGAACTCCATGAAGCCGATCCGCATCTATTGTGGGAGTTGCTGAGTGCGGGCCTTCGGCAGCGACGTCGGGAGATACCGGAAAGGACCCATAAGGAATTGGGATGTCGACGATCCGCATCGAGCAGGGCAGCGAGCTAGTCTCGCGCAATCTTCTGAGGGCTACAGCAAGGCGTCACACTGTGTTTGGCGGCCCGGCAAGCCAAACGACAGTGCGTCCAGGCCCTTCAACGGTCGCTTCCGGGCCTAATGTCTCAACGCCCACTGGTTCCTGTCCCCTGCGGACGCCCAGGAAAAAGTGGAGACTTGGCGCAAATTATTATAACGACGAACGGCCCCATGGGGCGATCGGCAATCGACCGCCGATTTTGCTGCACAACCACCTCGGCGCAACCAGCCCGCCAACGTGATAAGGCGAAGAACTCTAGTTTTGGGTGGTCCAAACTTCGGTCTCGCTACAAGAGGCGTAAAACTCTAGTTTTGAGTAGTCCAAAGTTCGGTCCCGCTGCATCCTCACAAAAAGTCATTCCCCGTGATCTGCTTGGCCGTATGCTCAACAGCGTCGATTGCGCAACCTGCTGACACACACTCTCTGTAAGACAGATATCATGGTAGGACGCTGCGGCGAAGTTGGCGGCCCCTAGGCGAAGCGGAGGCCATCCGCGGAAAAAAATAGAGCGTACAGTAAATCATGACACTTCGGCAGGATATCTCGTGGTTTTTGATGATGCGCATTCTCGCTGAGGGGTTGCAAATAAGCCTCTCGCCATCAGATGTAAGTGCGAGCCAGGAAAGGGCATGTGGGCGCTTGGGTCCACGCGTCAGGACAGGAAAGTAGGCAAGAGGGTCGAAAGCGGTAGGCGGCACCGGATAAACCCAGACGAAGGGTTCGAACACTCGGCAGAGGCAGCTTCGTGAGACTCAAATAGCGACAGGCCCATTTCCATCGCAGTGCTGGACCCGTTTTACCTTGGCCAAGGCTCTGTCGCCGCCGAAGGAAAAGTCACAAGCAAGTTCGGTCTGGACTCTACCGCCGTTCATACGGATTAGCCGATGGGTTCGGCCTTTGGCGCGGCTTGCTAGGGCTACGTTGCAAGCTCGCCGAAGCAAAACCCTGGCATTCGTGCCAGGGTTTTGCACGGTCATCGACACTTTGAGAGAGTGGATCAGAAGTCCATACCGCCCATGCCGGCGCCCGGGGGCATCGCGGGACCGGCGCCGCCCTTCTTAGGCAGCTCGGCGACCATGGCTTCCGTTGTGATCAGGAGCGCGGCCACCGAGGCAGCGTTCTGGACCGCAATACGGACCACCTTGGTCGGGTCGATGATGCCCTTGGAGACAAGATTGCTATACTCGCCTGTCTGCGCATCAAAGCCATAAGAGTACTGCTCGTTGTCCAGGACTTTGCCGACCACGATCGAGCCGTCTTCACCGGCGTTCATCGCGATCTGGCGGGCCGGCCAGGAGAGCGCCTTGCGCACGATCTCGACGCCGGTCTTCTGGTCGTCGTTCTTGGTACGCAGACCCTTGAGCTGCTCGGAGGCCCGGAGCAGGGCGACGCCGCCGCCCGGGACGATGCCTTCTTCCACAGCCGCGCGGGTCGCATGCATCGCGTCATCAACGCGATCCTTGCGCTCCTTCACCTCGACCTCGGTCGCGCCGCCGACGCGGATCACCGCGACGCCGCCAGCGAGCTTGGCAAGACGCTCCTGGAGCTTCTCACGGTCGTAGTCCGAGGTGGTCTCCTCGATCTGCGCCTTGATCTGGGCCACGCGCGCCTCGATGTCGGCCTTCTTGCCGGCGCCGTTGACGATCGTGGTGTTCTCCTTGTCGATCATCACCTTCTTGGCGCGACCGAGCATGTCGAGCGTGACGTTCTCGAGCTTGATGCCGAGATCTTCCGAGATCGCCTGGCCGCCGGTCAGGATCGCGATGTCCTGCAGCATGGCCTTGCGGCGATCGCCGAAGCCCGGAGCCTTGACGGCCGCGACCTTCAGGCCGCCGCGCAGGCGGTTCACGACCAGGGTCGCGAGCGCTTCACCTTCGACGTCCTCGGCGACGATGACCAGCGGCTTACCACTTTGCACCACGGCCTCGAGCAGCGGCAGCAGCTCGTTCAGCGAGGAGAGCTTCTTCTCGTTGATGAGAATGTAGGCGTCGTCCATCTCGACGCGCATTTTGTCGGCGTTGGTGACGAAGTAGGGCGAGATGTAGCCGCGGTCGAACTGCATGCCCTCGACGACGTCGAGCTCGGTCTCGAGCGACTTGGCCTCTTCGACCGTGATCACGCCTTCGTTGCCGACCTTCTTCACGGCGTCAGCGAGGAACTTGCCGATCTCGACATCGCCGTTGGCCGAAATGGTGCCGACCTGGGCGATCTCCTCATTCGAGGTGACCTTCTTGGAGTTCTTCTGGAGATCCGCAACCACGGCTTCGACCGCGAGGTCGATACCGCGCTTCAGGTCCATCGGGTTCATACCGGCGGCAACCGACTTGGCGCCTTCGCGGACAATCGCGGCGGCCAGGACGGTCGCAGTGGTGGTGCCGTCGCCGGCAGCATCCGCCGCCTTCGAAGCTACTTCGCGCACCATTTGCGCGCCCATGTTCTCGAACTTGTCGTCGAGTTCGATGTCCTTGGCGACGGCAACGCCGTCCTTGGTGATGCGAGGCGCGCCGAACGACTTGTCGAGCACTACGTTGCGGCCCTTCGGGCCGAGCGTGACCTGCACGGCATTGGCGAGGATGTCCACGCCGCGCAGCATGCGGTCCCGCGCGTCTACTCCGAATTTGACTTCTTTGGCTGACATAAAGATTCCCTCAGTTCTTGTTTTCTCATCCTTCAGCGCGCCTAAGTGGGCGCTCGTCAGGGAGTGAGCTGTGCGAGCGCTTGGTTAGGCGGCCTTCTTCTTGGGAAACACATCGGTGAGAACGCCCATGATGTCGCTTTCCTTCATGATCAGCAGCTCCTCGCTGTTGATCTTGACTTCGGTGCCCGACCATTTGCCGAACAGCACGCGGTCCCCGACCTCGATGTCGATCGGAATCAGCTTGCCAGTCTCATCGCGGCCGCCCGGGCCGATTGCAATGACTTCGCCCTGCGAGGGCTTTTCCTTGGCTGTGTCGGGAATGATAATGCCACCAGCGGTCTTCTCATCGGCGTCGATGCGCTTGACAACGACGCGGTCGTGAAGCGGGCGGAAATTCATGCAAGTCTCCTGAGCGTTGAACAAGTTAGAGATAGTCACATTGTGACAAGCCCCATTATAGCAAGGATCAGGCCAAAAATGAGCTGAATGATCAATGCCTGCAGTTCTACTGAATCGTAGCCTGGCCAGCGTTTGTCCTTGTCCGGAAGCAAACGCCCACAGCTATACAGCCCGTCAAGCTGTTGCGAAAATGACATTGCGTTTCGTCGAAACACCCGGATTGGGCCCAGGGGTCCTCAACACTGCACGGGCGGCCGTTACACCGATCGAAGCGCCGCGTGTTTCAACGACGCCGGCTTGGCTGGCAAATGATTGCGTCGTCTGACGGCAGCATCTAGCAGTTGACGCCGGCGACCTGCACGAGACCCAATCGATGAGCAGCGCTCGATCAGTCTGACGTAGTCGCAATAATATGCCAACTATCGCGAAAACTCAGACGATGTTCCTGTTGGAGGCGGCGTGCTCCAAGAAAGGCCATCTTCGAATTGTCCGTCTCCAGACGTCTCACGGTCGCTCAAACCTGTTGCATTTACCCCGATCGAGTGATCGAAGATGATCGCTGCGGAGGCGTGCGCGCGGCAACGCGTGGGTCGGAGCTTTGACCTCATACGCTCTTCTCCGAAGGACAGATGATTCCGAAGAAGGGATCGCCCGGAGCTGCTCGCAAATGCGTCAGCGAATCTGAGATGATGACCGTCAGTCGGCAGAGCACATTTTGCGCAACTGTGATCGAGGTGATTGGCTAGCTGCTGCGCACGAAAGATCAGCCTGCCGGGCACGTTTCATAGAGAACCGACGGCTGACATTCGGCGCGAAGCCGTTCCGCCGCTCCGAAAGGCGGACCGGACACGACGATCTAACTCACAGTTGGCGCGGCTCCCAAAACAAGCGGCAGTTTGTATTGCAGGGCAGTCGCTGCAGCTCCCGGGTCGACAGGCCTCCCTTTTGGTGTTGATGGCATTAGGGACCGACGGGCATGTGAATCATATACGTTGATATACGTTGTGCCGGCGCGTCTGGCGTGTGATTTGGCGTCAAAGACGAAATTCATCCGATCTCCGCGCCCATGGAAAAAGCACCTGTGTCGTCTGCCGAAGTTCACCAGCACATTGTTTCACGTCTTCAGAAGCCGAATCCCGTCATCCTCGATATCGGCTGCAATGACGGGACCGATACGGAACAGTTTCTCAACCTCTGCCCGCAAGCTCAGCTCTACTGCTTTGAGCCGGACCCGCGAGCGATCGCGCGCTTCAAGAAGAAGCTGGGCCCTTCCCTCTATAGGGTGAAGCTGCTTGAGATCGCGATTAGTGATCGAAACGGGATGATCGACTTCCATCCAAGCAATGCAGATGGTGATGCGAAGGAATGGGACCTCTCCGGCTCAATACGCCGCCCGAAGAATCATCTTACTGAGTATGAGTGGGTTCGGTTCGATCGCCCTGTCTCGGTTGAAACGCGGCGGCTGGACGACTGGTGCAGCGAAGCCAAGCTGAATACGATCGATTTCATCTGGATGGATGTCCAGGGGGCCGAAGCGGACGTTATCGCCGGCGGCATGCAGACCTTGAGCAACACGCGCTTCGTCTACACAGAATATAGCGACCGCGAGCTCTACGAAGGGCAGTTGTCCCTCCAAGCTATTCTTGACCTGTTGCCATCATTCGAAGTGGCGGCCCACTATCCCCGCGCGGTGGAGGGTGACGTATTGCTCGAAAATAAGCGCTTCTAGTGGCGACCCATATCGGGCGCCTCATTCATTGCTGGTAAACCTGACCGGCGCGCTTAGCTGCCCAAAGCTGCACAACGGGTGATCATTCGAGCGGATAACGATGGCCGGAGGGGCGCTCCGGTTTCCGGCTGCCATTGCAGACCCCGCGCACGACATCCGCGTCGGGCGGGGAGTGGGTTTCCAACACTGCCACGATCGGAACGGTCGTCAACGAACTCGGTCTGCGCGACTCGGTACTGCGACTCTGGAAGCCCCGGCAGGAGCCGGCATCGGCGGCGTTGGGCCCGCCACGCAGGCGACGCCGATGTCGGCGCACCAGGCTTCGGAGATCGTCCGCCTACGCCAGGAGAACGAACGGCCAAGCAGGGAGCGCGATATTAAAAAAGGTCGGACTTGGGAGCTTTGTGAGTTGAACCGCGAGCCGTTGCGCTGAAATGCAAGTGGATCGTGCTCGACACGACCATGAGCGAGGCGGGGGCGTAGAGACCTATGAGAGCGCTCGAGGGTTGCTCCACGGATAAGAAGTGGTGTTTTTGAGGAGCGCCTGACTGCAAGGGTCTCTCTCTCTCTCTCTCTCTCTCTTGTCCTTTAAACAAGGCCGGCACGCCGCGAGGAACTGTAGCTGCAGACAGCATCATATCGCAGGTCCGGCCATCCGTTGCGCCGCGGCGTGTGGAACGTTTATGAACCACTTCATGGAAATCCCGGCTGTGCTGCACTTCCGAGCAGGAGTCGGCCGGCGCTTTGGAGCGTTCCCTCGTTTAAAGCCGCGTGCTGAGCAACCACGAAGCTGTCGCACATGGCCCGCGCCAGATTGCTGGTGGTAGAGAGCGACGCACTTCCAGCGAGACCGCTCGCAATGTTGCAGACCTCAGCGCTCTGCCGCGCGGCGTTCGTCGCGGCGAGTCGCATCAGCGTCGCTGTGTTCGGGTTTACCGCATCCTTGAGCGCTTCCTTCCACAGCTGCTCGGTGGCCTCATAGAAGAAGGAACGGGCGGAACGCAGCATAGCTTCGGCTCTCGCCATCTCCAGTTGGACATAGCCGCGCTCTGCCATCACGGGCGCTCCAGTGATTGAGACGCGGCTTCCGGACATGGCGATCACCTCGTTTAACGCGGAGCGCGCAATACCGATGCCGACAATCGCATGCGCCTGCGCTGCGAAAGTGACGGACGGATAACGATAGACCGGCGCGTCGAGTGTCGGCGGACCGCCGCGGATCAAGGTCCATTCCTCCGGTACAATGACATCGTTGACAATGACGTCGTGGCTGCCGGTGCCTTGCAGGCCGATGACGTCCCAATTGGGGCGGATTGTCAACTTCTCGGCCGGCATCACGGCTACACGGGCAAGGCCCCCGGTCGGATCGTCTTCCACGGTGATGCCAACGCCTATCAGATCCGCGCCCGGTGAGCCGCTGGCGAATGGCCACACGCCGTTTACGACGAACCCGTCGCTGGTTCGCCTGGCGGGCTGAAGCGGGAAAAGCGCACCTGCCAACACCACGTCAGGTCCATTCGCGTATACCTTGCGAAGCGTGTCGTCCGGAAGAGCAGCGAGGTAGCGAGCCCCATCGCCGAAGCTGGCGACCCAACCGGCGGAGCCGTCGGCTTCGGAAATGCGCTCGATTAGGCGACAAAAATCGGCCGGCGTTCGCTCCTCGCCGCCAAATCGCTTGGCGACCAAAGCCCGATAGACGCCAACGCGCTTGAAGCCCTCGATGATCTCGTCTGGAATCTTCTGCGCGCGGGCGAACTCATTTCGGCGCGCGCGGATATCGACCAGTAGCGGCGACAGATTATCCCACGTTGCAGCCGTAGCGTCGGTTTCTGAAGTGATATTCTCTGGTGGAGCGTTCATGACCTGTCCTCGGTGCCTTGAGCCGATCGATGCGGCGCTTCACTGATTTGGATTGCGCGCGCATGGCGAAGCCGGGCCGGACTTATACCCAGTCGGAAGGGATCGTCGGAACTGTCGCAGTTGATATCGACTGTGATGGGGTTACATGCGGTTGCCAGTCCAAACCACACCCAGAACGGATTGACTCAAAGAGAAGGTGTTGAGGGCCTGGAAAACTGACGGAGATATGTCTGTCGATGTTGTCATTGAGGCTGAACCGGCAAAGCGACCGATATGCGGCAGCGAGATCGATCCGCCTCTGCTGCACTATGTCTCCGACGGCTGACGGCAGCGCTTGTTTTGTCATCTCTTCTCCAACGGACGATTTGTCATACTTGGGCTCGGCGGCTCGAACCAACTGTGAATTCCTGACTTGGCGACCGCAAGGTGGCCAAAGCCTGCTGCTCTTTTCCATGCCCCAGCAATCGACGTGCCATCAATCATGGTCTGGAGGCCGTGTCTGAATCCAGCGAGATCACGTGGCTCGTGCCTCGCCGGCAGGATGCTCGCGCCTCCCGCGTCTGATTCCAGGCACAAGATGTCATCAACCGAACGCGACGGAAGGAGAGCGACTGAAGTGGACCTCGACCGCGAACCAGCCGGGCTCGGCTTGCCTGTTGGAGTTTCAGGCCCGCTCCGATCTCCCGACATTACCAAAAGCGCAATTTACCGCGTTCGCGACTGTGGATGAGCTGTTGGTTAGAAGCGGACATCAGACGGCAGGTGTTTCAACAAACGTGACGGCAGCGTCAGGGCTGCCATTGCAATCAAGTCGCTGTCCTATGTACTGAAGAGTGCCGCCGCTCATGCAAGCGAAAGGCAAAGCTTCCTGGATGCTTTGAGTTTTCAAGGTGCGCCAGCAACGGTCCGCCTGTTCCTGTTTTGTCGTACCAAACGCAACAGATCGCACACATTCCTGACGTGACTTACCCTTTTCGGCGCCTCTCTCTTCAGCGCCAGATGCCTCAGATCATGACTGAGCTTGTCCAAATCGCCAGCAACAGCGACACGATTGGCTGCTCGTCCTTGCTGCTGAGATCAGTGCTGTACAGGACTCTGAGATAGGAGGGGCGCGTCCGGGGGGGCGTGATTCGGGCGCCGAAACTGGAAGTCTTCTCACGGTCGCTCCGGTACGCACCGTACGCTTATGATGCGATCAGATCACTCTCGCTGAGAGTGTGCATTGTCTGGCTCAGTACGAAGCTTGCGCTCATGGCGGAGCCAAATCTGCCAAATAACCACCCAGGGCGGAACCGTCTGCGCCGCAACGGTAACTTCTTTCGCATTCCTTCGGAAAGGCCATTAGGTGCGAAGAACTGGCGGCGCAGGTGTCTCCGCGTGGCGCTGACGTCAAGGTATGCAGCGGCATCACTGATATGGACGCGCAGGCCTTGGTATGCTTGTTCTGCCTGGCGTATATCCTATGGAATGACGTCAAGCGCGAGCCGGTTTCCGGCGTTGAGAGATCGGAGTGCGCTTGCTCGCGATATGTACCCCAGCCGGGGACTTGTCCGCCGGACGCCAGTACACGACGGATGACGCCGACGGCGCTCGGCGTCTTTTGACAAGCGCGCGTTCGATCTTCCTGCAAATGCGTGGCGCGCCAGTCATACGAGAAAGTTTGTGCGACGAAGGCTCGATCGCGCGCTGCCGCGGGGCCGGGATAGTTGATCAACAGATACGCCGCGACCTGCCAAAATCGAAACCGAAGCGCGGTCATCTACGTAATCGAAGCACTCCAGTCGCCAATCATGGTGACGACTCAATAAGCGCCGGACTGGCTGCAGTTGTGCGTCCTTCGGGGAAGGAAAAACGCGCAGGCCTCGGCTCGTGGCTGGTTGACGCGAGACAGTTGCCTCCGGCCGCTTTGAAAGAATGGACGGCAGATCTTTATCTTCTTTTTATAGCCATCACAGTCGTTCACCATTGATGGCAGATGCGGGGGAGACCGTCCGGTCCCGACGCGAGTAGCATTTTTCTTTACATCCGCCGGATGGGTAGTCTTGGTGGTCGTAATCCTGCTCTATGTGATCTTTCTTCGGCCCTAGCTGAGCCTGGTGATCATAGCAGGACCAGAGGGGGGCTGCCGGATCGCGGGTGAGAGCAGCCGGAATTGTCGCGTGTTCCGTTAGGCCGAGAGCTCAGCCCCTGCATGCCTCGCACCGTGATCTGCCGCTTGCACCACCTCTGCTGGCCTAGCGCATCAACGGGCAGGCATGAATAGTGTCGCCCGCGGTATGAGTGTTTCTTGGTGCTGGCCTCGCGTTGCCAACATGAGCACGTAGAATACGATAAGAATTAAGAGGCCGCGCATACCAAAGATCGTCTCGAAGCTAAGATAATTGTGGATCGGATTGTATTCGGTGCATTTGATGCAGCCGAAACGTGAGCGAATCGCACGGAACTCGACCGAAGCCCTACATCAGGCGGCAAACGACCAGCCGGCCGGCGAAGGTGCCGGCGTCAGCTCAGCAAATCGACCCTGCCGGTGTCGAGCCGATACAGGCCCCCGACGACCTTCAGTCTGTTCTGCTCAACTGCCGTGTTCAGAATCGGCCCCGTCGATTTTAGTTTGTTGACGTTATCGATTACATTTTGTCGGGTTGCTAGGACGAACGTGTCACCGGTTTGCTGGCGAGGTACTTTTACCGCAGGCGCAAGCGCAGCGACGAGGGATGAAATGTGCCCCGGCGGCGGCTTATCGTCGTGGAGCGACTTGATCGTGGCGTCTATCGCACCGCAATGGTCGTGGCCAAGTACCAGGATCAGCGGCGTGTTCAGCACGGCCACCGCATATTCCATACTGGCGAGCGTGTCATCGTTGGCGAAGTTGCCGGCGACGCGGCAGACAAACAGATCGCCAAGTCCGCTGCCGAAGACAAGTTCAGGCGCTACGCGAGAATCGGCGCAGCTCAGAACCGCGGCATATGGATTTTGCCCATCCGCCAAAACCTGGCGCTCGCGCTTGAAATCGTCGCTTCGTGATACGCCCTGGACATAGCGATCGTTCCCTTCCATCAGCCGGTTCAGGGCAGTCTCCGGCGAGATCAGGTTATCTGGCTTGGGCGGCGTTTTTGCTTCCTTCGCAGCGACAATGTTGTTGCCGAGCCGCAGGCAAACTGACGAAATAGCGAATTGCAACAGCGAGCGGCGCGAAGGCGCGATCTTGGTCAGATAGGTCGGAGAATGGCCTGCATGCATGCATCTCACCTCATCGCGCGGCTTTACGCCACCCGGTGGCTTCGGCTTCCGCTTCGCTGCAAAGCCAGCGTTCACCGGGCTTCTTCGTCATGTCGATTTGTTCGTAACTGAGTTGCCCGGGCAGGTGAAAAATGCGCTCGCCGTTGCGGTCTACGGTGCCCTTTATCAGACACTCGGACGAGGGCGGGTCCGATAGCAGCGCGGATCCGAGCAGGAGTTCCTGAGCGTCGATCGGAACGGAGCTCGCGCCGATGATGATCGTCCCCTTGTTGCGGCGACGCCAGTCCCAGGGCGCGATGAACGCCCCCGACCACAGCCCCGCATACGCTTTGCTCGCCACAACCTCATAGACAACGTAGGTTTGGGTAGAAGGACCCGACGATAATGCCCAGCCGGAGCGTACCATCCAGGCGTTCACGTCCTCGCCTTCTATGAAGCAACTGCCACGTGATCTGCCGTATTCATCAACTCCTGTGGTATGACAATCCCACGTTCGTCCGTTCGAATGCTTGATCAGCTCGTCGCGAGCAGCTACGCCGCAAGTCCATTTCCGACCGTGGGCGTCGAGGCAAATCTGGTCAGTCTCAGGAGCTTCGATGCCTGAGAGCCGAAGCTTAGTTTGCTCGATCTGGATCGTATTGCCGTCGAGGATGCGAGGAGGGCCGCTGAGCTTCGCTGCGCAGACCGGAGATGTGATGACAGCGAACAATGCGACCATCATTACGCGGTGTTTCATCTCAACAATAACCTCTCGCTCTTGATCCATGTTCACGCACGATCCGGCGCTGCCACATTCGACTGCTTAAACGCTATGTCCGTTATTCGGCCGACATCTTTCGACGTTTGCTCTATGAAAGCGTGGCCGTCATTTCCAAGCTACGACCTGACGCTGCGTGAGGTTCAAGCGATTTCTTCCGGTGTGCGTGTCGCGGTACCCTTCGAACCTCGCTGGGCTCTCTCTCTCTCTGGGCGCGCACTGCACCCTCTCGACCTGAGAGGAGGAGATCCCCATCGCTCGGCCGCGAACTCGGTGCGGGAGAAAGCCGAACCTCGGAACGCTGTTTCTCACGCGGTCGAAGAACAAAAGTCGCCTGTGAATCTTGAGGGTCGAGTGGAAGTCAAGTGGGAGGAGCAATCTGGCTATGCTTTGTGGCGGCCACCATCGGCAAGGCTGCCGAGGGTTTCAGCAAGAGCGATGCATTTCGCCGTAACTTCTCGTCAGCAAAGACTGATGTTCGAAAGAAACCTGGTCTTGCTTCTTCTGAAATCTGGACAAAGCCGCCACGGAGTTCTGCTCAATGCCCGTTGCGCAAAATGAACCGGTATCGTTTACGCAAACCGCGCAAGACCCGGAGGCCTCTTTCGGAGAGTCAACCGGGGTGGTCGTTGATGCCAATTCCATTGTGGCTTTTCGCACGTCTGCGCTGCACCATATCTCGTTCGTGGTGCCGCCGCCGCGTTCGTACAAGGACCGGATTGTCGTGACCCAGGCGGCGACTGGCGGCCGCTCTCTCGTGGTACGCTTCACCGCCATCACATGTGGAGAGTTACCCACCAAGCCCGGCGTGAGGGCGTGCGTTTGCGTCAGGGAAATTTGGAACGGCAACCTCCGTGGCTTCGTTGTATACGCACCGAGCGAGGGGTAAGCCGCCCGCGTGTTCGGAGGATCGCGAGTGCCATCCTGATGCCATTCGGTGCGAGGCCTCGATCCACAACATGGTTGCCCCATCGCGGCACTCGGGCGGGGTAGCTCTGGTGCAGTTTAGCCGACTCAAGCTACAAATCATTCGCAACGATCTCACTACACAATGGGAATGAAATGGTTGCAGCCCCCCGGGATTTTCCGGTCTCTTCCAAGGCGCTTGAAGTGGATGGTCGACTCAGAGCCGAATTCGCAACCAGAGACGGCGCCAGGGCACAGGCGGAGCAGAACTAAAGAGGCGTTTTCCCACGCTTCAAATCCGGATCTTTGACGCGCAGACGAATGCGCGCGAGGAAATCTAGCGCCGACTCAGTTCGGTCCTCGAAGCCGCGCGCACGGCTCCGCGGCTCTCGCCGGGGGCACTCGGAAAAGGGGTCGGTGCTCAGAGGGCACTGCCGGCCCACTAACACTGCCCGATTACCGTCTTAACGCGTTTCGTCGCAGCACTCGATCCCGCGTGCCGCCTCGGCGTCGGCATGCATACGCTCTTGCGGGTGCCAGTCAGTCGCGCGATGGGCGGCGCGCACGCCGGATCGGGCTTGGGCCCGAGGCATCTTCAGGCCCGGTCCCTTGAAGAGTGGCATGGAGGAGCTGGTTCCCTCGCGGATTGGTGTCCTCCCACCGCGTCGGGCGCGCTGGGGGCCAAATCTCGCCAGCTGGAACGCGCCGCTGAGCTCGACTACTCGCAGAAGGAATCGGAAGTAATCGTGCTGCCCGACTTTTTCCTGACGGGCTGAAAGCTGCAGGAAAGGCTCGCGACTGCTGAAGGCGTAAACACCGACATTCTAGAGCTAATATGTCTGCAGTTGCTCAGACGTTCGGCCGTAAAGGAGCTACGGCGCGATCTTGCTCTGCGCGACCATTTTACCGAGGGCCTTCGCTCCCCTCTAACTCTTCCTGTTCCTTTGGCTCCATGCGAGCGAACCAGGAGCCAGGAGGAAAGGCCGCGATACGCTTGGCAAAGGAGGATTGCGGCTCCCAATCTTGCCCTTCGCTCTTCTCGAAAGTGATGACCCCGTTGTGTGTAAAAAAACGGGGGCCTGGGATATTACAGTTCACTAAAAGCAAAACGCGCCACAGATCACCTTTCTCGGTCGGCTTGTCATTCTGCTTCGGCAAGTAGTCCACCCCAACAGGTTCGACGATAGTGCAGCGGCCCTGCCGCAGAAGATCGCCGAGCCGGCCTTGCATGGTCGTCACAAAGTTGAAGTTGCTCGGATCATGCAGAAAGCCAAGATTTGCGTCCCTTTCGCCGTCCTTGACTTCACTGGCGATCAACGAGAGCGCCAGGGCGCGCCAGCCCAATTCCATCGGTTTGGCATAGGTCGACGCAAGTTGAATCGTGCCGTCGAGCGCGACCTTCCAAGTGATAACGTACTGTTCGTCTGATGTATCGACGCGGTGCCTGGTCCACGAAACGAAAACATAGTCATTGTCGTCAAGTTCAGCGACGCCCCACATTCGAGGGACGAACTGCGCCACCTTCGAGACATTGGAGATAATTTGTTCTATTGTCTCGCCGTCTTGCGCTCGCCACGTTGACTTGAATCTTTCGATAAGGGGGCTCTCGTTGGCGCGAACACTGTTGCTCGTCGCAGCCAGCCCGGCCAGGCAGATCAGGGATTGACCGAGACAAAACCATAACGCGCGTCTTCCAGACATTTTCCTCATAACTGTCGGCCTATCTGCTTTCATCCATACGTCATAAAGCGGGGCAACCTTTAACCTGTTATACGCGAGCGCAAGAAGTTAGCGGCGACGCGGCGGGGAGTCCGATGGTGTCCCGTGCGAGCAGGCGCTCCCCTCTATGTCACGCGCCGCTAACTTCGCTGCCGGCGACAGCCTCAATTTGCTGTGCTGGACTTGCCCAGCAGGAGGAGACTGGGCATGCCGAAGTCTTGCATTCTTCGTGCCAGGTAATCGGCGGCAATTCACACCGCTTTTGTGTCCTCTTTGTCGACTTTCCGACTGGCCCAGGTCTCGATGTTCCTTTCAGCGCTATCCAGCGCGGCTTATGCATCCTCGTCTCGCGACGGTTTGGTTCGGTATCGTTGCCAGAATGTGCGTTTCGATCTCTGCCATGCGTTTGGGCATTTGCGGCCAATGGGCCATGGTGCGTTTGGCGCTCCCTTCGCGCCACGCGGCGCTTCGAGAACAGCCTCAGTCCGGAGCGCTTTGCACTCGACGGCCAACGACGCGAAGCCGATCTTCACCGCCGAGCATTTGGAGTCTTGCTGAACCGCAAATCAACGTGCTGGCAGGGTATGTAGCTGGCTTCCCAGCTTGGGCCTATTCAACACGGATCCTGTTGGCCGAGAAGGTGGCTGGATGGTGGACGTGCTCAAAGAACCGCTGGGAAGCCGGGACGCGCATCAAATGCGTTCTGCTCGAGGCAGCAGTCCCGACCGCGCAAGTCGCATTTGTCCCTTCCACCGATCGGGCATGCGGCAAAGGGAGCAGCTGCGATGGTCATTCCAATATCGCTGACTGGAGAGCGCTTCTACGTCGACTCAACGATAAGATGCACGGTCATTCGCGTAGCGGATATCGCAGCACCAGCTTGAGACATAATCTGAGAGGTTGACGGAAGACTTCTCTTGCCGATAATCCAAGTCGTCGAGGTTCTCCGGTTCCCATTTGATCCGGAGCTAAGAGGGAAGCCGGTGACAATGCCGGCGCTGCCCCCGCAACTGTGAGCGGCAAGCCGCTGTCCAACGACGTCACTGAAGCCTGCGCGGCTTCGGGAAGGCCGGACAGAAGCGATGACCCGCGAGCCAGGAGACCTGCCCCGACAATATATTTGTCCACGGGGCGGGGTGTCCCGGTGGTGCGCCAAGCAGCCGTCGCACCGCGCGACTTCCCCTGCCTGCGTCCGCCATGGCCTTTGCCCCCAACATGGGGTTCACGCTATGACTCTTCTCTCCCTTCCGGTTGCCACCCTCGGAACGCCACGCATCGGTCCAAGGCGCGAGCTCAAACTCGCTCTCGAAAGCTACTGGGCCGGAAAAAGCAGCGAACAGCAGTTGCTCGAGGACGCAGCTGGCCTGCGTGCCGCGAACTGGGCTCGTCAGAAATCTATCGGCGTCACGGTTATTCCATCGAACGATTTCTCGCTGTATGATCAGGTGCTCGACACAAGTGTCATGGTTGGCGCCATCCCGGAGATCTACGCCTCGAAAGCCGAATCCGTTTCGCTCAAGACGTACTTCGCCATGGCCCGCGGGTCACAATGCGACGATCAGGATGCGAGTTGCGGTCACGGACCGCGCGGATTTGGCGCACCCGCGCAGGAGATGACCAAGTGGTTCGACACCAACTACCACTACATGGTCCCCGAGTTTCACAGGGGACAGACTTTCAGGCTATGCTCTCGCAAGCCGATCGAGGAGTATGAGGAAGCCAAGGCCCTTGGCTTTCAGACCCGCCCTGTCCTGATCGGGCCGGTCACATTCCTAAAGCTCGGCAAGAGTCCCGATCCTGCGTTCCAGCCACTCTCACTACTGGATGAATTGATACCGGCCTATATCGAGGTTCTGCAGGAATTGGCCAAACGTGGGGCAAATTGGGTTCAGTTCGACGAGCCCTGCCTGGTTCTTGATCTGGATGAGAGGGCGCGACAATCTTTGCGACATGCCTATGACCGGCTCGCCAAGGAGGGGCCGGCCATCAAGATCTTAGTCGCCAGCTATTTCGGCGATCTCGGGGACAATCTGGACACCGCCTTGAGCCTGCCAGTCGCCGGACTGCACCTCGATCTGGTTCGAGCGCCACAGTTGTTGGACCAGATCATCGCTGGCGGCCGAAGTGATCTAGTCATGTCACTCGGTGTCGTCGACGGCCGGAATGTATGGCGGTCGAATTTGTCGTCGCTGCGCCAGCGGCTCGAACCCGCGATTGCGAAGCTCGGCAAGGATCGTGTACAGATTGCCCCATCCTGCTCGCTGCTTCATGTGCCGATTGATGTTGAACTCGAAACCGGGCTCGCTTCCGACGTCAAGAGCTGGCTTGCTTTCGCGGTCCAGAAGATGCGAGAGCTCGCGAACCTGGCGCGGGCACTCGCAGGCGACCAGAATGTTGCGCTAGCTCTTGCCGAGTCGGAATGTGCCGCGACTGTCCGCCGGACTTCGCCAAAAATCCATGATGCCAATGTCGCTGTCCGGATGAAAGCGATCGATCAGACCATGCGTCGGCGCGCGAGCCCATCTGCCCGTCGTGCCGAGATCCAAAGCAATCGTTTCGGACTACCGGCTTTTCCAACCACGACGATCGGATCGTTTCCGCAGACCAAAGAGGTCCGGAATGCCCGTGCGGCGCATGCCCGAGGCGCTATGAGCGACGAGCAATACGACAGGTTCCTCAAGGAGGAGACGGCGCGCGTCGTACGCTGGCAGGAGGACATCGGTCTCGATGTCCTCGTGCACGGCGAGTTCGAGCGCAATGACATGGTGCAGTACTTCGGTGAGCAACTCGCCGGCTTCGCATTTACCAGGAATGGATGGGTGCAGTCCTACGGATCGCGCTACGTCCGGCCACCGATCCTGTTTGGCGATGTAGTGCGGTCGAAGCCTATCACCGTAGGCTGGTGGCGCTACGCGCAATCACTAACGAGGAAGCCGATGAAGGCGATGTTGACCGGACCGGTGACGATCTTGAACTGGTCCTTTGTTCGCGATGATATTCCCAGAAGCGAGGTCTGCCGCCAGATTGCGCTCGCGATCCGAGACGAAGTCCGCGATCTCGAGAATGCTGGTGCGACCATGATTCAGATCGACGAAGCTGCACTTCGCGAAGGATTGCCGTTGCGTCGGTCGGAGTGGACCGCCTATCTCGATTGGGCCGTGGATTGCTTCCGCATCTGCTCATCCGGCGTCGCTGATCAAACCCAAATTCATACACATATGTGCTACTCGGAGTTCAACGACATCATCGGCGCGATCGCTGCAATGGACGCAGATGTCATCTCGATCGAGACATCGCGGTCGAAAATGGAACTACTCGACGCGTTCAGGAACTACGAATATCCAAATCAGATCGGGCCGGGCGTGTACGACATCCACTCTCCACGCGTTCCCGAGGCGGGCGAAATGAAGGAGCTGATGGCGTTGGCTCGGACCCGGCTGCAGGATTCGCAGCTCTGGGTCAATCCGGACTGCGGCCTGAAGACGCGCAAATGGGAGGAGGTTCGGCCGGCGCTAGCGAACATGGTCGCTGCCGCCCGCCAACTGCGCGCTGCATTCGATTCGCGAGGCCGTTGATCCGGGCTTGGATCTCTTCTCGACAAAGTTGATCCTCTTGCGGTCATTTGCGCTCTCCATAATCGATGGAGCCTTGGGAACACAAAAAAAAGGCCCGGCCCCCGCTTAGCGGGCCGGGCGAAAGTCTGGGAGGAGCGACGCTGATGCGTCGCGCGGGCTTCGGCGGAAGAGAGGACAACCGCCGGTTCGATTACGGCAAGGACATTCGCCGAAAATCTGAGCCCAGTTGAAGCACAAGCTCAGCATAGCTCAATTATGCAGTGGTATGCGACCGTATAGCCTGAAGTGTATAAATATACACCAAGGTTTGTCGCTCAAGAGCACGTCGGCAACGATTACGACAGCGACGAGGGGAGGTGGTGATGCGGGGCGGTCACCGCAGGCACGAGCCGCAAACTCGGTGCGCTTTCCTGCCTGGAAACCTTATGCTCGATCAGCGACGATACGAAAAACCTGGCAAGCGTGGACAATGCATGAGCGGTTGCTGTTGATTTGAACCCTGCTTAAGGCAGTTGGTCGACCGGTTCCACCCGATAGTCGGGTTTCGGCTTGGGCCTCTGTTTGAGAGTCTATGAGCGGACCACGCGGAGGATGTCATGAGCTTGAAGATGGCACGGTGCCGATAGGTTGCTCCTCAGCCGTGAGCGTGGTCCTGCCCTCAACATAGGCCAGTTGAATGATGGCGATCTCGGATCCGACACGACTCGGCTCGGCGCAGAGTTAGACCGGACGTCCAGCGCCTTGCCGTTCGTGCTAAACGTACACGGGCGAGCAGTGCCTCGCGGATCATTCAGAGCGTGCCGGGCAGGGAAGGAGTGGGAGTGCTTCGCCGCACCCGCGCGGCCGCAAGGTCCGTCCTACGGGTCGGCGGATATGCGAGACATCCGCTTCGCGCGATGTCACTGCGCAACTGCCCAACCTGCGACGGTCATACTGTGGAACGTCCCGGAACCAGAGCTCAGAAAGGCTCGGCCATGGCGTTTGCACGGGTGGTCGAGGAAGCGATCTTAGTGTGCAGAAGCCATTTTGGCGGTACGGCAGCCTACGTGCCCGCGAACACACCCCCATTTTCATTTCGGCAGGATGAGCATAAGGTCTAATCCCTGCTGTAAAACGGCAGCGACCAATACGGCCCGTCTCGGCGCCGTGTCAGGGATTGCCGGCCTTGGTGGACGATAACGCGACCGAGCTGCGTTCGGCCTCAGCTTCTTGCTCCAATTTCAGAATATGCGCTCTTAGCGCATCGGAAGTGGCTGCCGCTGTCTCGCCGAACAGCGGATCTCCATGATCGGTGACGGCGGAAGCGATTTCGGTCCATTCCTGTGCCGAAAGAGCCTTCAGTGCGGCCGGAAAGAAATCTCGTTCTTCCCACATCATGTGGCGCCGCTCGCATACTATAAAGTCGCGTATGATATTGCCGACGTCTTGCCGAGCGAGCTCACGATCCGTGAGGATGGCGTCAATAGCTCGCGCGAAGCGGTGCAAGCGGTCGACGACTTCCTGGTGTTCAAGCGCCAGATCGCCGACGATTGCAGCTGCATCCGGATCGCAAGCCTTGAGCTTGGAAAAAATCAAGTCTTCCTGTGGATGATGATACACCTCGGGGTAAACCTCGAAATAGCTGATAATCGCGCGAATGACCTCATAATCGGGACGGATCCCTTTCTCAAAAATCTCCAATTCGCGTTGGAGAGCGGCCAGAAGCAGATCAATGTTGCGATGCTCTCGAAGCAAAAGATCGATGATCATTGCGGTGCTCCTGGAGGCACAATTTAGGCCGGAAGCGTTTCTGCCACTTGCAAGATCGCCCAAGCCGAGTTCGGTGTCGTTTGCGCTGCAATTTTCCGCGCTGTTCGACGCAAAAGAGTAGCGCGCTTGAATTTGAGCTGGCGTAAATCAACTTAGCCGAAGTGTTGAGGTTGCCCACGCAAGACGCTTGTTGGATAGCAGGTGGTCTCGGTAAAACTGGCGGCCTGGGCGTGCATGGAGGATCCTATCTTGCGAACGTCGATGGGACGCAGATTGGCTGATCCTGACGAACTGGAAAATTTGGATGTTTTCCCTAGGTAGAAGTCCCTAAGTATTTACACGTAAGTGCCATGAGCAGGGCGTCTTGAATGGGGGCGGCGCGGTCCCTTGTTTGCTCAAACATGTTCAAATCGGATTACAAAGCTGCATGCTGGCTTCGGCGGCCGCGTCCATGGAAACAGTCGGAAGCGCACGGCCGCACCCGTGAAGAGCTCCAGGCAGCCCAAAAGTTGTCGTCCACCGCCACTTTCAGCTCGCCGCAGGAGGTCTTGTTCGGGCCGTCAGCATCGGTCGGCCGCGGAGGTGACGAGGTGGATATTGACGGCATCCCGATCGATGTACGCTGGCCGACGTGGTCGACGCGCTCATGATGATGCGATCCGCTGTCGTACCCCCTTAATGGTGTGTGACGATGGTTAGGGCGGCGCGCCTCGGCCGGAACCGCACTCAGCGCGCGCTGGTATGCCGGCGTTCCGTGCCCGCAGTGCCGCTTCGGCTCGCTCCAAAGTACGCGACCGTTCGATTTCGAAGACCGAAGTGACTGTCGCCCAGCCGGGCGCAATGAGCGAATGATGGTCCTCTCGTAGCCGATTGCCACAGCGTCAAGATGCGCACTTGTGCTCAATGCGATGGAAGTCGAACCGTTCACGGCAGCCCGCACCGGGAGCTCCGTTGGCGGATGGACCAGTAATTTGCCGAACTATGCCGTTCTCCGGGGTGACAGACCTGCTATCCATCGGAGCACAAATTTGGGCCGACTTAACTAATCTTCGTCATGTGCCGTCGTGATTCAAGTAACCAGCAGCGTGTGTTGCATCGGTAGCCGTCACCGAAAACATGATCCGCTCGGCGCGGGTACGCCTGAAAACCCTCCGTTCGACTGCGCAGCTTGGATGCATGAATAAGCCATTCGCGCCATTTGCGCTGGTGCTAGAGTCCCGCAGTAATGGCGATCCGCATCAACTCAGACATGCTGCGGGCATTGGTCTTGGCCATGAGGTTTGCACGGTAAACCTCGACTGTCCGGGGACTGATGCCGAGATCATGGGCGATCACCTTGTTAATCTTGCCGGCTAATAGTCCCTGCAGGACGTCACGCTCGCGCGAGGAGAGGCCCGCGAGGCGGGCTTCCGCCTGCAGTTTCGCTGCGTTATCGGTTAGTTTCGTTGGCCGCGCTTCCAAAGCGCTATTGATCGCACGCAATAGCACGTCCTCCACGAACGGCTTCTCGATGAAGTCGACCGCACCCGCTTTCATCGCTTCGACTGCGAGCGATACGTCGCCATGACCAGTTATCAAAACGACGGGGCAGTTGACGCGATTGGCCTTCACTTTACTGACTAGTTCGAGACCGCTCATACCCGGCATATGGATGTCTGACACAATGCAATCAACTGGACCGCTCGCCACGTCATTAAGAAACGCGGTCGCCGTCTCATAGGTTGCTACGTAGAAACCGTTTACATCAAGAAGAAACGCGAGCGAGTCCCGCATTGCGGCGTCGTCGTCGATCACAAGAATGCGCCGCCCAATCATGTCTCTTCATTAAGCTCCGCAAATGGCGCGCTGAACTGAAGGATCGTGCTGCCACCCGGATTCGCTTCCGCGACGATATATCCGCCATGCGACTCGATAATCGTCCGGCATAGTCCCGCACCCATGCCATGCCTTTTAATCGTGACAAAGGGCTGGAACAGTCGGTCGGCGATATCAGCGCTGATGCCGGGGCCTTTATCGGCAACGGTAAACCTCTCGAGGTTGGCAGCTTCGCGGCGCCGGCAGGAGGCCATGGACTCGATTGCATTGCACATCAGGTCCAGCGCAACCTTCTGGATCTGGATCTGGATCTGGATCTGGATCTTGTCGACGATCATGTCGCGGTCGCTGCGGGTCATCACGCGTACGCCTTGTTCCTTGGGGCCGACTAGGCCAGAGCCACAGCTTGTTCAAGGAGCGTGGGCGCCTCTCCACAGTGTGCAAGCCCCTGACAACGAATTCCTGCCTGCGCTTGATGATATCTTTGGCGCGTAGAGCCTCTTGGGCGGCAAGTTCGAGTGCATCACCAATGCAGTTGCGTCCGATTTGTCGGGTGCCAGCAGAGCCTTTGTTCGCGCATATTGCTTGTAATTGCGGAGAGCGGGCGGTTCATCCTCATGGGCAATAGACGATGCCATCTCACACCAATGGCGGTCGGCCGCGACACGTGCACGAGTTCGGATGGCAGATCTTGCAACCGTCATTCCTGCGCCCGCTCTTAGTGACGTTTCGGATGAAATCGGTGAGAGCCGTTCGGCGCGCGCTATGGCCTCACCGACGGAGGTCGAGCCGTCGCTCCATTCGCCGACCACGATGCGGCCCATGCCGATGATGGGCCGCTCGCCGTTGGCCACATAACGTTCAATGTAGCGCTCATGCTCGGCGCGGTAGAGCTGCGGCATCAACCTCGACACATTCATTCCGACCACGTCGTCCGGAGACCAACCAAATAAACGCACTGCCGGGGCGCTGAACGAGCGAGTGATGCCCTTCTCGTTAATCACGATCATGGCGCCCGCGAATTCCGCGATATCGATCATGTTTGCGGGATCGGTAATGAGACCTTTCACAAGAAGGGCCATGCTGTAATGAGGCAGAGCAGAGGAGCGGCGTTCGCCCGGCCGCGGCCGCGACGAAAGCAGCAAAACGAGGACTGGAAGGTAGATGTCCGTGAACGTGAGGTCCTGAAGATACGGATTTAGCGCCGGGCACAGCACGAGAGCCAGCACGGCGGCTGCCGCTGCAGTGCCATAGCCTTACCGGACGTGGTCGGACATGTTTCCTGGTAGACCCTCTCATTCGATTGACTCTACATTGTTTCCCACGAGAGGCCACCGGAGCAGAACGCGCCTCAACTCAGACCAATCTATTGTGCAGGATGGCCGCCGCTATCTGGCCATATGCGCCAGTGCGTCGGCTGCACGGCCACGTGTTCTCTGGTCTTGGCCTTGATCCAGCCGCCGAAGGTCCGGCGGCAAGGAAAGACCACCCGGTGAATGGTATTACCCTCGATCACGGCAATCTCCAGATCCCGATCAAAGGGCGGCGCCGTTTCGAGCCGCTCCCAGGTCAGGTCGCCAGTAGATCTTGGACGGTGTTCATTGCTGCTGGCTGACAAATTCAGGCAACCTTCTGAACTACGGACCAGATGGCTTGGACCGCCGCGCGAGCAGGCTCAGCCCAATATTGCCCAGGCGGCGTGGCGGCCGGGGTTTTATCGGCCGTGGCGCCGTTGAACCTATCGTGCCGGGACATGATCGGCTCGCCAACCGAAATATTAGGATTGACGCTGCGAAACAACTCCCGGGCTTCGGTCGAATCGATCTGGATCAGCTCAAGACCTCGGCGGTTGGTATTAACCGCCGTTCTGCAGAAGCTGAACTGAACTGCCGCTCCCGCAATCTGGCGCGCGGCGGGACGAATGTCCCCGTGGTCTGTCATCTCGAACATCCTTCGTTGGGAAATTTCCTTGTCCCACGGCGTCAGCGTCGGGCATTGGGTTGTGATGACGTCAGCCGCGCCCTTGTGACCGGGGCGGCATCCCCGAGATGCCGGAACTCGCTTGACTCCATTCGGAGGGGGCCTAGCTGCGCTCGGCGTCGATCATCGCGCCCGTCCGCGGGTCGATGAAGTGGACGCATTCGCACGCGGCGCAGGTTATTGTGTGCAGGTCATCGGCACGCGGCTCGGGTACGTCCGGCCGCAGTCCTTGAACTCGGTCGCCGGTATCTGGACGTGAAAGGATGATGGGGCGCCAAGTCTTTCTGTCTGCCATGTGTGTGACCTTGGACGGGAAGCTCACTTCTATCAGTAGGCAGTCGCCGCAGTATTGATACAGGTCAAAAAGAGCTGATGCGTATCCAGAATGGCCAAGCTCGAGCGGCTGCTGCGAGCCGCACAGGCCCGCGTTGGCAGGCGACATGTCCCAAGTCGGGCGATCCGCCAGGACCTCGCGTTGGTCCGCAACACGCCAGCGTGTAGCGGGGTTGATTTGAGGCACACCGCTCGCGAATGAGCCACGACAGCATTTGTCCTCAATGCTGCGATAGCCGGCAAGCAGATGGTCAATTGATCGCTCACCTCGTATTATCGGTGGCCTTGCCGGGCAGATCCCAGCCATAGGCTTCGGCGCTGAAGTCCTGAACCCTGGGCTCATCGAAACGTTGGATGCGACAGGCGTGATCATCGGCTTTGCTGTCGCGGCCGCACGGGCGGTTCGCCTCATTGGCCCCCGATCACGTGCGCGTAGGTCTCGCAGGTCCCGGCCGCCGGCGCGCGTCAGAAATGGCTCTGCCCGGTGGATTGGCGCAATGACTTGCGTTTGCGGCAATGCCTCGTGAGACCATCAAGTATCGCGGTGTAAAGTTCGCGGCCTCTCAAGTCTCCATATTGCCAGCGGTTGAGTATGGGATCGATAGAGATCAATAGCCGGCATCTCGGGCGTACCGGCGCATGCGGCTCTCAATCGTCTCTTCAGACATTCTCGATTCGTCGGCGACTCAATTTTGTCAGTCCAGGGCATGAGCAGAGCAGAAGGCGTTATCCCTCGGCCCAAAAGAGTGCGACCCGCCAAGCGAGCGGACAACCTCTTGGGGATGCTGCTTGAGGCAGATCAAATACTCTTGTGGCGCGAATGGCAGAATGGTGGATAAGCAAACCCACAAGAAGAGGATGCCATGCCTTCATTTAATGTTCGGTTCATTAAGACCGTTTGTGACGATACCGGACACGAACATCGTGCCTGTCAGGCAGCGTTCAAGGTCGATGCCGCCTCGCTGAGTGCTGCTGCACAGCAGGCGGAGAGCAATTTCTGCAAGCAAAAGAGTGTTCGCGATTGGACAGTCTTCGCCGATGTGATAGAGCTTCGAACCCCGCCTGCATTGCCGCCGGCATGGGCTGGTTAGCTTGACTTTGGCTGGGGAAGACCAGCGCGCTCTCCTGAACATTTAAGCAGGCGCCTGGCACTTGCCGGTTTTTTCCGAGAATGCGCTTGCTGCCGTTATGGAGACGTGTTGCGCGATCTGCAGCGGGTGAGTGGCCTATGTCAGACCATGCAAGTCCGCTCAAAGACTGCCCGAATGAACAGACCCTGCGCGCTCGGCCGTGGGATATCCTCCCGCTACGCTTTCGCGATTGATTGCGCTCAACAGTTCCTCGCCGAAGATCTTGCTTCCTGAGCATGCCGGCATTCAAAGAGGGCCGACACAGGACAAGCCTCATTGCCGCCTCGAAATCCACGACATGGGCGAAGCAGTCCTTATGTCTGTATCGCTGTTTCTGCCTACGTTTTCTGCTTTGCCGCAGCGACGGGAACACGATCCCGCGTTTACCTTCTGCGTATTGCTCGCTTTCGCCGCCAGCCTGGCGCCGCCGCAACGGCCGGCGCGACTACCGCAGGCGGAGATGATAGGTCTGCCGAACTACAACTCGGTCTGATCAAATTCGCCTCGGTAATGGCGATGTGGCCGCTGGATAAAGTAAACGCAGTCTCAAAGGGCGCGGCGTATTGCATGAAGACGCTCAACACAAATGGTAAGTGCGCTCCACTTGCTCGGGGCGCATATTCCTGACAAGGACGGAAATATTCCTAAAACGCGGATGGTCATTATCGTGTCGATCTGACGAAGGCTGAGCCATATCGACCTCATGTCGGCCAATGGTCAGATGTCAAGGGCACAAGTTGGACCGAGGAGCGTAGCACTTTGCGGCTGGCGAATCTCGCGTTCGCGCTATGAACGCCATGTCTGTATTCCGTGACCAGTGCGCGGTAAGTTGGGATGTGAACACGTTCACGTCCGGCGGCACCATCGCGCCCGCGACGGTCATCACGCACATTGAAACAGCAGCACCCGAGTACGATATGATCGCGCGGTCAGGGATAAACTCAGAACAAAAGAAGATGGCCACGCAAGACAATGCTCAATCAAATCCGTCCGCGCGGCAAAAGTCCGTCGCATCACAGATCGGGCCTCTGTCTACTGAAGGACAATTCAGTTCACTGGCTCGTTATCGGTCCAACGGTTGCCTGCAAGGCTTATTACCTTATCGAGAACAACGCCCCCATGAGGGGATCTGTTAGCGAAAAAAAAGGCGTGCGAAGGCTCCTGTATTCTCGGCAATGCGGAGCGCGCGAAGGAGAAGCGGGATTGCGCCATGCGCGCTCAAGTGCAGGCGAAATCCGGAGAAAACTCGCGTGGAGTCTTAAAGCGCAACTGTTGCTTCGATGTCACCAAATGTATGAACCCGCGATCTACGCTTGTATCAAACGAGGGACGACATGTTCGATATTTATTTGAACGGAAGACGCGATCTTTTGGTCGTTCCGCGAGGGTTTGCGATCCCTGCGGGGTTAGCCGGCAGTTGGAAGCGAAAGAAGCGTGCGGTGCGTGCAGTGAGCAATGTCATTCGCCAAGATGTGGAACAGCGCGGTTACCACCGACGTAGTTTGATCTCAAATCGGTCGAAGACGGCAGTTGAGACCTCGTCACACGCGTAGCCAACGCGGCTGTCTCCGCTGACCCACTTCAAAACACTCTGGGCAGGATGTCGCCGATGCCGTCGAGAGCCTTGCTTACCGCGTCGGCGGCAGGTGGGTATCCTGCTTCATCAGGCTTATGGCGCAAGGTTTCTTTTGAAAAGCGGCGCACGGCGCTGCGGCTTCCCTCAGGATAAGTATTTTGGAGCTTTTCCTCGACTCGATGGCGTGCTCGCGTGAGTTTTCAGCTGTCCATACTGAAGATACTTTCCGGCCAGCCGCACGGACGGGCGAGCATCGAAGTCGTTAAACAGCATTTGGCTATCTATTACAGCAGCGGCCCAGAGTGGCCGGCGCGTATGAAGCGCATCGCGAGCCGCGCGCCCCAACTCGATATTTTTGGCCAAAGGCTGATCGAGCGAGAGGCCGGGTCCTGGATTATCACCGACGAGGGAAGGAAGACTCTTGAAGGGCTCGAACTGCTAGATCTGGGCGCTATGCAGGGGCAGGTTGGACGGGAGATCGCGCACCAACCCGAAGATGAGTAGCCGCCCCTGGGTTTCTTCGCAGCTACAAACGAGCGCGCGCAGAAAGCGCTCCCCGGCACGAGCCCGCGCAAGGGCTATCGGCGTGACGGCTTGTCGCTCAAGCCCTTGCTGATGGCCACGTACCCCGATTAGATCGCCCAAGTTCAGTTTGGACATAATGCAGTGGCTATTGGTACTGTGAAGCGCTCCAACGCGACCAAGGGACGATATGTCTTCATTCAACTCAAGGAATGGAGGAGCTGATGTCTTCGTGCACTCCGACGCGTTGAGCCGAGCCCGGACGACCGACACGAAGACGTGAGCAATCTAGTATACGCGCAAGCCCCATGGGGTCTCTGGCGTTTAGATAACGAGCACGCTAATCGTCAAAAGGTGACCATAGCAAGAGATCGCCACGATGTCTCAGAGGGCCTCGATGTTTGATCGCTCCAGACTTAATCCAAATCACGAAGCTCCCCGAGATGCAGCCGTTCAGGTTCATCGCGATTGGCTTTCTCATTCCAGAACATGTTAGTCTACGTTCTTAGCTTCGAATAGAGAGGGGTCGATTGGGGTTGCGTTCAATTATAACGAAGCCTCTCACACACAGCGTCTGTACGAAGTTTACAATTCCACAGTTGCACTAGTCCAGACGCGCTGTCTTCCGAAAGCATGACCGAGCTAATACCCGGCGCGAGTTCCGATGCTGTCCTTTTTTTACTGTCGCGCTGCGAAAAAACTATGTTACAAGCGCCCTTCTCAGAAGGAGCATTCATCGTGAAAAAAGCAACCAAGAAACGCGTTAAGCGGCGCGAGTGGACGAAGGCAGATATCAAAGAACTCAAAGTCCATTCGAAGGCTCGGACCCCGGTCATAAAGATAGCAAAAATGACTAAACGCAGCGCCGGCGCGCTACGCCAGAAGGCCTTAAATCTCGGAATCGGACTCGGACATCAGCGTTAATTTTGAGCGACGCTGCCTAATGGTGCGGTAGGGCGGCTCGCGGGCCGCCCTCTTTTGTTATAGAAATTTGTCGCACATTTGGCTTGCCGATCCGCGCTGAGAGAGTTTTTCACGCATGTGCTGGATGCCTTCAATGTCGCGGAATGCGCTCCTGCGCCTCCTCATCTTTGATCAAGAGACTTGGAAGGGGGGGCGACGGCCGCTTGCGATGTATGATCGCGAGTGAAGACATAGCCTTGGTCATAGCCCTGTCTCGAAGATGAAATTCGGAAACACTCGGTCCCGGAACGGATGCGATGGACCCCAACGCCGAGTCCTGGACGCGTTAGCTTTCGAGAAGCTGACCAGTCTCGGCCGAACTCCCGTAAGGGTGGAATCTAGCATCCGTTCGGGCGGCAGCTTCTTCAGCTTCGGCGAGGCAGTCTTGGCTGCGCTGGGCAGAACACATCGGCTGATCGCCTTAACCGAATGGAAAGAACCTCGCGAATGGGGCATCCTCGAAGCTCATGCCAGACTAAAGTTTGGGCGTAAGCGGACCGCGCCGAGCCTGTTGGCTAGCTTGAGCTCCGAGACGATTTGGCGCCCTCAACAGCAATTGAAAAAGCGCTCTGTTAGCTTGATAGATCGCGGCCGAGCGGTTACGTCCTGAACCCGTCATCACCTGCGCGCCCTCGGCGTTGTGCACGGACGACAACCACCTTCGACCGCGCTGCTCCAAGACATATTCGAAGGATGGGAGACTCATGGTCAGCGAGCTCCATTTCTAGGGTGCGTTTGGTCTTCATAATGCCAGGGCGGGCCCTTTCCAGGCGATGCCTCGCTGTAGCAGGCTTAGCAGTGCGCTCGCTTGATCGGTCAACGCCGCTTTCATCAAAAGCGAGCTCATCCTGCGGTGCCTGTCGTGGCGCCAAAGTCGCGAGATGCTAGCGCGTTTTGGCCGTCAGCGCCATCTGTAGGATCCGGGCATCCTTTGCGGAGGACTTATGCCGCAGCAAACCGTTGTTTTCTAGCAGCCTTGAATGGGTCGTCACGAAGGAAGGGTCGACGTGCATCAATCGTGACGCTAGATTGACCGGTACACCCTTTCCTTTGCCCAAATAGGTCACCGCCATCAGGATCGTCCACCGTGGCCCAGTGATGCCCAGCACAATGGTAGGAAAGCTGGCAAGTTCTGCGAGACGCGCATGGATTGATCTGCTCTCCCACATGAACGGCCGGACAATGTCGTCTCCGTCAGTATAGATGCGGCCAAGAGCGCTTGCTGGATCAGGTAAAATCCGGCGGCATATTAAGCCAGGTTCCGTCCTTGACAACCGTCCTTAGCGCCGATTAGGGGAGCGCCAGGGTTGCAAGAGCAGATAAATCAAATAGTTGGTATGGTTCGGACGGATGGGCTTGCGCACAACAGGCGGGCCGGAGCTATGGCTCAGTGACTTGACTGACCAACGGCAGCATTCAGGGCAAAGTTGCGTCAGGATCGATACGCGCTGACAAGATAGCTGCGCCCCGCCAAGTGAGATGTCCGCGATGTAGTCTGCTTCTTTGCCGCGCTTGCCGAGCTGTCCGCTCTTGTATGCCGAACATCAGCGAGGTGCATGTCGCATTTACGGCGTCAATGCCCCAGCGTCGGGCAGCTCATGACTACACGTAATAACCTTCCATTTACCGCGGGCGGTCTTCGGCAAACGTCCGTATAGTTCTTCCCAACCTTCCCATATCGCGATCAACCTTCGTGCAATTGAGGTGGCGCTTTACTTCGTTTCAACTGTCGGGAGATCGAGGAGGCAATTGCAGTTATGCTTCCGTGATCCCGCCCGATTGATCAAAACTGAACGGTTCTCAAGTCATGAGTGGCAGACAAAATTCTTGTCGTTTTGACGCCTTGTACGCATGCGGTTGCCCATGTGATCGCGCGGCTGGCGTTTTTCGCTCAATCGAGCGAGCGCCGACAGGGTTTACTTTTCAAGCACGAGGGTCTGAACGATGAGCGGACGTTTTGGCCGTTCGCCTGCGGTGTGCTTTCTCCTCGGTCTTCCGCGATCCGGGACGACACTCCTGGCGCACTTGCTCCAACACCATCCAGACATCGTGGCTCCGCCTGAGCCCTGGTTGATGTTGGCGCTTGAAGCATTTGGCAGGGTGGATCAGCGTCACCCGGCGGGCAGCTCACTGATCAAGGCCGCGACCTCCGAATTCCTGGGGCGGATAGATCGCACGATCGTCAGCCGCGCTTTTGCCGATGCAGCATACGATCAGTATCTGGCAGAAGCGGGCAAGCGCATCATCATAGACAAGACGCCACGCTATTGGACGGTGCTTGAGTTTCTTGAATCTGTCTATCCAGAAGCGCCACATATCCTTCTGATGCGCAATCCGTATGCCATCGCCGCTTCACTGAAATCGACGTGGGGCATCCCACTGCGGACAGAAAGCTCGCATTCGGTTAGCGTATCCAGCCTCGCCGATCTCATGCTCCGTCTGCCCGACGGCATCATAACTTCACTCGCCGATTTGGTTCTGGGCCTTCCCAAGCTCGCCGCGCACCGCACTCGCCCGCAGACACAGTTCGTGCAATACGAACTGCTCGTGGCGCATCCGGACGAGGAAACCCGGCGTCTGTTGACGGGGCTCGGCTGTGACCCAGCGGTCGTCGCATCGACTGGGATGAGACAAGCAGATTATCTTCGATCCAGCAGCTTTGGGGATCGAAAAATCCTGGAACGAAACGCCGTCGACGAAAGCTCTGTCACGTCATGGCAATCTCAATTGAGCGTCGAAGAGATGCAGACCGTGACTGATTTGGTTGGCGCTGAGCTTTTGCTGGAACTCGGATATGAGCAGGAACTGCTGCATGCACAGAAAGCCGGAGTGCTGGATAGGGGAGGTGAGGTAACCGAACTCTATCGTCGAATATTCCGAACCTGGTGGGATTTGCGAAGTGCCAAGGCCGGAGCATTATCCGGCCCCTCTCACGCTGGAGAGCCGCTCCACACTGCTTGGAACGTTTCGGAGAACCGCGACGCGGCTATCGAGATGTTGCGAGGCGAGGTCGCGCGGCTTGAGCAGATCCTCAATATCTCATAGGGCGATCTGAATGCTTGCGATCAAAACACGCTGGTTGATTTAGATCCTTAACCCGCACGAGTTGATCTCCCGATCGGGTGTGACGCCGGCGCCGGTCGCAACAGCGGCGGAATGCGATATGTTGCCGCGACTGCAAGTCTGCTGTCCAATGGGGCTTGACCTCATGGACGAGCCTGCCGCTTGGCCGGCCGTTTCCGCCGCGGATATTCCCAACTCTGAGCTGGAGCCGTAGAACGGCGAAGAACAGAGATCCTGCATCGAAAAGAAATATATGCTGCCGAAACATCTGCGCCGTCTCGAAGCTGAATCGATTGAAATCATGCGTGATGTGGTCGCCGAGTTCAAAAGGCCGGTCATGCTATACTCGATCGGAAAAGACTCAAGCGTGATGCTGCACATTGCGATCAAGGCGTTCCATCCGGCAAAATTGCCTTTCCCCCTGCTCCACGTCGACACGACCTGGAAGTTCCGCGAGATGATCAGCTTTCGAGACGCGACAGCCAAGCGGCTCGGGCTCGACCTGATCGTCCATATCAACAAGGAGGGCATCGCGCGCGGGATCAATCCGATCGATTCCGGCTCCACGCTCCATACCCAGGTGATGAAGACAGACGCGCTGAAGCAGGCGCTCGACCTCCACGGATTTGATGCCGCCTTTGGTGGAGCCCGGCGCGATGAGGAAAAGAGTCGCGCAAAAGAGCGGATACTCTCCTTCCGTTCGGCCGGACACGTATGGGACCCCCGTAACCAGCGGCCGGAGCTTTGGAGCCTGTTCAACACACGGATCCGCCAAGGCGAAACCATGCGCGTGTTTGCGATGTCAAACTGGACCGAGCTCGATGTGTGGGAATACATCATGCTCGAGAAGATTCCGGTCGTTCCGCTCTACTTCGCAAAACAGAGACCGACAGTGCGTCGAAATGGTGCGACGATCATGATCGACGACAAGCGATTGCCGCTTAACTGCGACGAGACGCCGGAAACGCGGATGATCCGCTTTCGCACGCTTGGATGTTATCCTTTGAGCGGGGCTATTGAATCCGATGCGATGGCGATCGAAGACATCGTCGCGGAAATGCGGACTGCGACTCTGTCGGAGCGCCAGGGACGCCTAATTGATACCGATGAAGCCGCTTCAATGGAGAAGAAGAAGCGGGAAGGCTATTTTTGATGTTTGTAAAGCCGACAACGGAAGCGGTCCCTCCCAGGACAAAGGATCAGCTGCGATTCATCACGTGTGGCTCGGTGGACGACGGCAAATCGACGCTGATCGGCCGATTACTGCACGACACCAAGATGATCTACCACGATCAGCTCACGGTGCTGGAACGCGACAGCATCAAGCACGGTAGCACCGGAAATGACATCGATTTCGCGTTGCTCGTGGACGGCCTCGAAGCCGAACGGGAGCAGGGCATCACGATCGACGTCGCCTACCGCTTCTTCACGACGCCGCGGCGCTCCTTCATGGTGGCCGACACTCCCGGCCACGAGCAGTATACCCGCAATATGGCTACCGGCGCCTCGCATGCCCAGCTCGCCATCATCCTGATCGATGCCCGCAAAGGCGTGATGGTTCAGACCCGCCGCCACTCCTTTATCTGTTCGCTGCTCGGCATTCGTCATGTCGTGCTGGCAGTGAACAAGATCGATCTTGTCTCATACAACAAAGAGTGCTTCGATCGGATCGCCCGTGACTATCTGGCCTTTGCCGCCGGTCTCGGCTTCACCTCGGTCGTTACGATCCCGATCTCGGCCCGCTACGGCGACAACGTCGTGGACCGCTCCGCTCATGCCAACTGGTATCATGGTCCCTGTCTGCTCGAGCATTTGGAGAGCATTGACATCCCGTCCGGCACCGCAGGCCAGGCTTTCCGCTTTCCCGTCCAATGGGTGAACCGCCCAAACCCGGATTTTCGGGGCTATGCCGGGACGGTGGCTTCCGGGAGGATCTCGGCAGGAGACGAGATCATTGTCGCCGCGTCGGGACGGACCACGCGCATCAAGCGGATCGTGACCCACGATGGCGACCTTGTCGGCGCCGAAGCCGGGGATGCGGTTACCATTACACTGGAAGATGAAATCGATATCGGCCGTGGCGACATTCTGTCGCGACCGGACGACCGACCGAAGGTCGCCGACCGGTTCGCCGCTTATGTGGTCTGGATGGACCAGGAGCCGCTCGCTCCCGGACGCAATTACGTCCTGCGGATTGGATCACAGACAATTACCGGCAGCATTACCGCAATTAGGCATCGGATCGACGTCAACACCTGTGAGCATCTGGCCGCCGGGATGCTTTCCCTCAACGAGATCGCCTTCTGCGATGTTGCGACCGCAATGCCCGCAGTATTCGATCCTTACGAGCTCAATCGAAAGACCGGATCATTTATCTTCATCGATCGTTACACGAATCGTACGGTCGGGGCCGGCATGATCGCCTTTCCGTTACGGCGGGACACCACTATTGCTAGGCAAGCGCTATCCGTGGACAGGAGGGAGCGCGCCGCGCTCAAGAATCAGAAGCCTTGCGTCATCTGGTTCACTGGCCTGTCTGGCGCGGGAAAGACGACGATTGCCAACCTGGTTGATCAAAAGCTGTGTGGCATGTCGCGGCATACCATGCTGCTGGATGGCGACAACCTCCGGCACGGACTAAACGCGGACCTCGGCTTCTCGGAGACGGACCGCGTGGAGAACATTCGGCGCGTCGGTGAAGTTGCCAAGCTGATGGCGGACAGCGGCTTGATCGTCATCTGCTCGTTGATCTCGCCATCTAGGGTCGAGCGGGACAGGGTGCGCGGCCTGGTTGGCAAGGAAGAGTTCATAGAAGTCTTTGTCGATACGCCGATCGAGGAATGCGCTCGGCGAGACCCAAAAGGCCTGTATTCAAAAGTGAAATCCGGCAAGATCAAGAACTTTACCGGGATCGACTCGTGCTACGAAGCACCAACAACACCGGAGCTTCATCTCAGGACCATGGAGCAGACCCTAGAGCATTCAGCGGAAGCGGTTGTCGATGTCTTGAGGGCGCGCTCAATCATTGATGGTTAGATGTCCCTCGCATCGCACCATCGATTCGCAGCAATATCCTGCCGGCCCGGCCAAGGCGATTCGGCTCAGGCGGGCCTGCGATCGGACTTTTCGCTCTAACGGAACAAAATTGTCGTATCCACTCCTCGACTGCCCGCTTCCGGTTACGTGCCCGAAGTGGATGGTCAATTCAAGAACGAGTACGCGAGCAGAGACGGAGATGGGCGGGAGCGGAGGAGCTCAAGAAGGCGCGGTTCCATGCTCCAGATCAGAATCTACGACGCGATGACAAAGGCCAGAGAGGAAGTCCGACTCCCAGTAGGTTGAGTTTCGCTTAGCGCTTCTTGCTACGCGTGCGGCCAGCGACACGCCGAGCTCCCATAAAGCCATGCCAGGCAGCGTCTCGGCCGGCTTCAATCTTTCGCGCAGCAGTATGAGGGTGGAGCCTCGGTTTTCCGAGCCTGGCCGCATCCAGCGAGCGGGCGCTTGCTTCAGTATATTGACCAATCCGAACTTAGCAGTCGGCCCCGACTCCCTCCCGTCGCGACTGTGCCAGCATTCGGGAAGCTTGATTCCTTTTGGCCCGCCGCTCGTCGACCGATCCGGCCCGCGTACGTCCCGCGCGTTCGGATCGCGAGACAAAGCAGCCGCGAACACTAGCCAATCCTGCGCTGCGCTACGGGCTTCCGCCATGCTTCGGGTTCTGCTCCGTTCCGCCTGCCCCCCGCTGATCGCCATGAAGCCGGCGATGGGCGCGGCCGAAAAGGCAAGCGAGTTCATCCATGGCAAGCGACAAGGGCGTGCCTTGATGATCCGCTCTGGTCAACCGTCAAGCTATTCGACCGCGCGGGAGACCGCGTCTAATGCGAGCTCGCCATCAACGAGCAGGCGCTGCAGAGGCACGCGAGCAGAAGGGTCGGAGGTGCGATCCGTCCAACCACAGCGCCTCACGGCCGAGGTACTGGCGCTCATTGAGTGCCGCGGCGCAATGGAACTCCGGCTCACCCTGGGCCTCACGCGTTGGACCAACCGTCGACTACAGCACGCTCACAAAGCCGATGATTGATCCGTAAGACGTTCTCGCCGCGAAGAACCGAGAGATGCTACTAGCCTAGCGATTGCTCGCAGAGAGAACACATGCCACTCATCTGGAGTCGGCTCGATGTAGTCCTACCAGAGCAGGATGACATGTTCTGCTTCACGGCGACTCCCCGAAAGGTGTCGAACTGATCGTCGCTAAAGGGCCAGCGATCCAAGGTCGCCCAATTGTCTTCAAGCCGGGCTCGGCCACAGCCTGCCAGGGCCGCTCCATTCAAGTGCAACGACGTGATACCGGCAGTCATCTGCGACGAGGGCGTACACTTTCCAGGCACCACCATCCAGGGGGATCTCGCCGACACGGCGGAGAGCACGTACACCAGCTGGGGGTATGGCGAGGATCGTACGTGAACGGGCAGATTGGGCCATCACTTACCTGCAGGTATCGCGCTTGCAGGCGGAATGCCGACGATCCTGATGTCGAACTCTCAAACTATTCTGCCTCGCTGTGAATCTCCGCACTTTGCTGCACCCGTCGGCTTGTCGCCGCCAGATGGGAGTGCGTCAGGAAAAATTCACGCGAGAAAATCCCGCGAGAGGGTTGAAACGCCCCTAACGTCAAGTTGTACGATCTCGAAATGGACAACGACAGTCATCGGCGTCCCAAACCATCCAACGAGCGACGGAATGCGAATGCATCAAGTCTCAAGCCCCGGCGACGATCATCAAGTGTGCCTTGGCTTGATTTGCATCCGGGCGCGATGACGTCCGACTGCATCGTTTTCCTAACGTGAAGTTTGCCTGAATAGAAGGTTCACCGCGTAAGTCGGTCGCCTGACCTGCTGCTTCGCGACGCAAGAAGCCGACGGCGCTCAAGTCTGCGCCTGTGTGATAGTTGGGATAAGAGCGCGCGTCGGCGCGACTTGCGTTCGAAGGCGCGCTCCCAAAGCCAATTTCTAGGAGGTGTGAATGGCATCGGTGATGAGCTTTATGAGGGATCGCTCCGTATCTGCGATGAGATATGGAGGGTGCCATCCGGCAGGTGTTTCGGGCGCCGACCTGAAACGCGCCCGCGATTTATGGCGCTTGCCCCGAAGCTGTTGACCCGAGGAAGTCGACGCTCGCCACAGGGGCTCCCTGGTGGCTCGGCGTTCTCCAGATCCATTCACAACTACAACTCGAGGAGGAATGATTTGACAAGACAGCGCTCTTTGCTGACGCCTGGTCCATTGTCGTTATCGCTGGCAGTCAGGAGCCAGATGCAGCTTGATCTCGCATCGCGCGATTGCGAGTTCAAGGAAGTGACCGCCTGCATGAGGCGGCTGATGCTCAGCTTGCTGGGAAATGCTGAAGACTATTCGGTGGTGCCTATTCAGGGAGGCGGCTCTTTTGCAATGGAAGCCGCTCTCTCTTCATTTGTGTCCCGAGCCGACAGGCCGCTCGTTTGCATAAACGGCATCTATGGCGAGCGCATTCTACGAATTTTGCGGCTGTGGGGCGTCGAAGCACTGAAGCTTGTCAAGCGAGCGACCGATCCTTTGGATCCTCAAGAAATTGGCGAGCATCTGAGCCGAAATCCTGGCGTTACGCACCTATGTTTCGTGCATTGTGAGACGACAACCGGAATCGTCAATCCGCTGGACGCGATCGTGGAGGAGGCGAGGCGACGTGGCGTAAAGACCATCGTCGATGGGATGAGTTCTTTTGGCGCCCTTAATATCGATCTGAGCCAGCGTGGAGCTGACGTCCTGGTCACCTCGAGCAACAAGTGCATAGAAGGGCCGCCGGGAGTAGCGTTTGTCATCGCGTCTCGCGAGCTGCTGGAGAATGCGGTTCAAGAACCGAGGTCGTTTGTGCTCGACGTGAGAGATCAATGGCTCTCACTCGAGCGCACCGGTGAGTGGCGATCGACCCCTCCCACCCACATCGTTCAGGCAACGACAAAGGCCCTGGAGATTCTGCACGAGGAGGGCATTGATGTCAGGCGCTGCAGGTATGAGAAGGTCAGGGACGATCTCGTCAAAGAACTCGAAGGACTGGTGTCTCCGCTGCTGTCCACGGAGTTGCAATCGCCGGTCTGCGTCGCGTTCAGTGCGCCATCCGGAATGGTGGACCAGGCAGGATTCGATGGGCTGTATCGCCACTTGGCGGCCCATAACCTTTACGTCTACTCGAAGCTGCATCTTCCGACGCGGAGTTTCCGCGTCGGTTGCATTGGGGAAATCCAAACCAGCTGGATCGAGCAGTTGGGCTGCGCTTTTCGTACATATTTCCGGTCCGGTCAGGCTCGGTCAGCGGTGCCGATGTCGGTCCAAGAGACATGCGGGGCTCGCGTAACGATGCCGGCAGCGCGAGCGGCTGGGGACCCGCAGCGGCCGTTTTCGGCCGAGACTGCTGTTCTGCATGCGGGCTATCGACGTGACGTAGCGACAAAAGCCGTCGCAGTGCCGATTTACCAGAATACAGCTTATGAACTCGATGGCGATCTAAACCACATTGCCGACGTCTACAACGTTAAGGCCGATGGGTTCACCTACACAAGGATCATCAATCCAACGACGCGCGCGCTGGAAAGGCGCTACGCCGCCGTGGATATGGGACGCGACTCGCTCGCCGTTGCGTCAGGTCAAGCAGCGACGTTCCTTGCTATCGTCAACCTGTCAAGTGGCGAAGTGGGGGACAATGTCGTCGCCTCTCCGTATCTATATGGCAATACCTGGAACCTGCTCCACAACACATTAAAGCGTCTTGGGATCAGCGTGAGGACGGCCGATCCTCGAAGGCCTGAGACGTTCGAACGTGCCATTGATGATCGCACGATATGCCTGTTCGGAGAGGTGATTTCGAATCCTTGCCTGATTCCGCTCCCCGTCAAACAGCTGGCCGACATCGGCCGAAAGTACGGCGTGCCTTTGGTCGTGGACAATACGACGACGCCACTGGTATGCCGGCCGTCAGATCTCGGCGCTGCTGTTACGACGTACTCCGCAACGAAATATATATGCGGCCACGGCACGACGCTCGGTGGACTGATCGTTGACAACGGCGAGTTTAGCTATCGGGGAGCCTCTCGCTTTCCCTTGTTCAACCGTCCCGACGATGCGCATGGCGGAATTGTTTGGCATAACGCGGTGCGCGATGTCGACGATCTTGGAAAGAGCGAATTTCTTCTCAAGGCTCGCATGACCTGGTTGCGCGATACCGGCGCGGCTATCGCCCCGTTTGCGAGCTTTCAGCTGATCCAAGGGCTTGAAACGCTGCCACTTCGCATGAAGCAGCACTGCGCGAATGCCAGGATCGTGGCCGACGTTCTCAAGGAGCATCCTAAAGTGCGCCGTGTCTTCTACCCGGGGCTCTTTGAAGGCGCCGATCGCGAAACCGTCGAACAGACACTCAATTCTGCATACGGACACGGCGCGATGGTCATGTTCGAAGTGGAGGACGAACATGCCGGGCGCAAGTTCATCCAGAACGTCGACTTGATGTATCACGTTTCGAATGTAGGCGATGCCCGCACGCTCGTGACCCATCCTGTCTCGACGACCCACACCACGGTCCCGCGGGAAAAGCGCGAAGCCGCCGGTATATTTGGCGGCTCGATCCGGCTTTGCGTCGGCATCGAAGATGTCAACGACATCCTGCGCGATCTGGACAAGGCGCTTTCCGCAATCTGACAACCTGCAAGGCGATCAGGAGGAGGTTCTCATGAATCAGGCAGACGCTTGGAAATTGAGGTCATCACGCTATGAGGCCGTTCAATTCAGCCGAGAAATCAATAGGCAGCTCTCCGAGCTGAGACCCGACAACATAACGGGAGCCGCCTATATTGCAAAAGATTACGCTGTCATCACAGCGTGCACGCTCGCGACTGTGTCCGTCTCATGGTGGCTCTACCCGCTGGCCGTCCTTCTAATTGGTGCCTATCAGCGCGGATTGACAACCATCGCTCATGATGCGGCTCACCGCACGCTCGCGAAGAACACGACCTGGAACTATGTCTTGGGCATTCTGTTCGCTTCCTATCCCCTGTTCCAGCGCCACTGGGCATACCGGATCTCGCACGTCTATTTGCATCATCCCTATCTCGGAGACCCGGACAAGGATCCCGACCTGAAGTTCTTCCTGGCTAGCGGCGTCTACGACGTGCTGCCTCCGGAGCGGTACGCTTTCAACATGATCTGGAAGCCGATCTTCGGCGGCGCGACAGTAGCGTATCTAAAGTATCTTTGGACCAATCGATTTTCGATCACAGAGGCCGAGGATCAGAGTCGCTCAGGCATACTTGTCGACAAGTATGGCTTCTATCTCTTCTGGATCAGCATCCTGGCCGGGTCATATACTGTTGGGCTGCTCCATATCGTCGTCCTGTTTTGGATCGTGCCCTATCTCACCACGTTCCAGGTCCTCGGCTGGTTTATCGAGCTAGCCGAGCACTCACCTATGTGCGAAACCGAGACGCAGAACGTCTATCTCACCAGGAATCGGAAAGGAAATTTCCTCGAGCGGGCCATCCTCGGACAGAATCTGGATGAGTACCACCTTGAGCATCACCTTTCGCCGGGTATCCCGTTTTGGCTGTTGCGCAGAGCTCAGAAAATCCGAATGCAGGATCCGAATTACGCGAAGGTCGCGGCGACCTGGGGCGGGCTCTTTGTCAAGGGACCTCAAGGTCAACGTAGCGTCATAGCTCAGTTAAAAGAGCGAAATCGACGCTTGTATGAGCAGTCCGTTGCCGAGGTTCGCACCCGAGGGCAGGTTACGTGACGTTGCTACGGCCAGAGAGCACCCGAGCCGTGGTCGGCGTCACTTCGAACCGTCTTCTTGTCGATGGTGTGCATCGCGACTGGTTGCGGCGCAAGTACTTACAGGCACTCCATCGTTATGCGGGAGTGGCTTGCGTCATATTGTCGACGGTCGACGCCGAAGATGCGAGGGAGGAGGTAGCCCCCGCGATCATGCGCCGGCTCGACGGCTTGGTGTTGACAGGTGATGAATCGAACATCGACCCCGCCGTCCTGAGAGCGCCTGCGTCCTTGACGGAGGCTGATCGGCAGGACGTTCAGGTCGGGATCCTTGACCGTCCGCGGGACAGGCTCTCTGCCCTAACCATAGAGAGCGCCATCGCGCTCGGAATGCCTATTCTGGGCGTCTGCCGTGGGCTTCAGGAACTCAACGTCTATTTCGGCGGCTCGCTCCACTCATCGCTTGCGGAGTGGAGGCCGCAAAGTGGCGCGATGCATGCCGAGAAGCCAGATCGTCCAAGAGACCGTCAGTACGACGCCGCGCACAACGTCAGGATATGTTCCGATGGCGCGCTCTTTCCAATCGCAAGGACGATCGAAGCGCAAGTCAACTCGCTGCACAATCAAGGCATCGAGGCGCTTGCCCCGGCGCTGAGGCGGGAGGCGTGGGCGCCTGACGGCTTGGTCGAGGCGGCTTCGGTCATTGGCGCCCCGACCCTGCAAATCGGTGTGCAATGGCACCCCGAATGGCACGTCTCAACCGATCTCCTCAGCAAGCAACTGTTCAAGGCATTTGGAGAGGCGTGTGTTGGGTACTACCGAACTAAGAAGAACTAGAGGTGGGTTGTGACATTTCAAACCAAACGTGGTCCGTGCACGGCGAAAGGACAGTCACTCGGAGCCGATGCACGCGTCCGGTCCTGCGAGGGCCGTGTGCCCCCTCGAGGGCACAGGAAGACTGGGCGATCGACGAATCGCTTCACTCTGGGAGTTTTCTTTGTGGCGCTTTACGTCGTCGTGAGCGCGGCAGGCGAGGTTTATGCGGCATCGTATTTTCAGCAAGCGGATGTGTTCGTCGCGCTCCTGCTGTCCTTCGCTGTTGTTTGTCTGATGTTCAATCTCCTGGCTGGCCACGAGCGAGGCGAGGCAACGGTGGCGAAATGGTCGCTCCTGGTCTTCGTCGCGCTCAATGTCGTGACAGCAATCAGCTGGATCGGCCTATTTATCGGACTGAAATATGCTGAACCTGCGATCGTCGTCGCCTTCATGGTGGCGCTGGGGCCCACCGCAACAGTGTGGTTAAACGCACTGATCAGGCGCCAGAGTGCCCCTCCAACATCCGATATTGTCGTGAGCGTTACGATCGCCACGATCGGGAGTTACATGATTTGGATCTCGGCCAGCGGCCACGCAGGCGTGGAGTGGGGGGCTCGATCGTCCTTTGGCATCGTCTTGGCCATCGTGGCCGGCCTATCGCTGGCCCTTACAAATATACTTGTCAAACTGCTGTTCGACCGTGGGTTTTCTGGCCGACAAGTCCTGGCGCATCGCTTTTATGGAACGATTCTCTTGCTGCTAGGACTGGTCGACCATTCATCTTTCGTGCCTGAGATCTCGCAGCATTGGTTTGCGATCGCGACAATTGGGCTGTCGACGATCCTTGTTCCTTTGCTCTTGATCCAGCAGGGCATTCGCCGCGTAGAGCCCTTCACAGTCAACATGGTCCTGTCCACCGCCCCTATCATCACCTTCCTGTTCCAGTACTTCGATTCTCGCATCGTGCCTTCGTCACATACGTTCATTGGAAATGTTCTCATTACCGCTGTTGCTCTCGGCAACATCTACTTGCAGTATCGGAGATCCGCATGAAAGAACGGAATTGTGTAATCGTAGACGCATACTCTACCGGCAGATTCCTACCGGAAGAGTTCAAGCGCTATGGAATTGGAACGGTGCATGTGATGTCGGCTGCACAGATTCCGCCCATATTCCAATCGCATTTCAATGCCGACCTGTATGGTGAAGTCATTCGCCCCAGCGAGCGCATGGGGTATGACGACATCGTTGAATATCATCTCAAGGCTCTCCATGGCCGGGAATTGCAGTTCGTTATCGCGGGCTGCGAGACCGGAGTTGAACTCGCCGATTCTTTGTCGGAGCGGCTGGGTTTACCATCAAATGGGACCGCGCTATCCGCTGCTCGGCGTGACAAAGCGCGATTGTCTTGTGCGCTGACCTTTGCAGGCGTGCGATCGATCAGACAAGTCGTGTCCGACAGTCCTGTAGAGATCGCGAGCTGGAAGCGCGAAGCGAAGTTCGATCAGATCGTGATCAAGCCTCTGAACAGTACGGGTACCGAGGATGTGTTCTTTTGCTCGACAGATGCTGATATTCAGCGGGCTCTAAGCGCAATTGTCGGGAAGACAAACCGTGTCGGAGCGTTGAATCGTTTTGCCCTTGGGCAAGAAAAAATAAACGGCCAGCAATACACCGTAAATGCCGTCTCGATCGACGGGGAAGCCTTCGTTACGGAGGCCTGGACCTATGACACGGTTCCTATTGAGAGGGCGTCATCGGTCTGCTCACTTGAGAGATTGTTGGAGGGCAGCGAACCAATCGTTCAGGAACTGTCCGACTACTTGGTGCGTGCGTTGCAGGCACTACAGATCGTCGACGGACCGGCTCATGCTGAGATCATCGTCGATGATCGGGGACCGGTCCTGGTGGACCTCGGAGCGAGGCTTCAAGGGACCATGTCGGCAAAAGCACGAACGATGGCGTTGGGGCACAACCATATGTCCCTGACGGCCTGGCGCTACGCAGATCCCAAGGGTTTTGGTGAATATATGAGGCTGCGCGGGCCCTACAAGCGGCAGGCTCACGCACTTTGTGTCTCGCTGATCTCAGATATGGGCGGTGTCGTTGCCGGTTACCCGGGACTCGAAGCAATCCGCAAGCTCCCGAGCTTTGCGGATGCCATTGCATTCGTTCCGATTGGTGAAGAGCTAGTTCCCACGATCGACTTGGCGTCAACACCAGGCATCGTTTATCTCGTGAATAGCGACTTGACTCAGCTTGAGAATGACTATCGCAAGTTGCGAGCAATGCGGATGGACCAGGTGTTCGATTTAGTGATGCAGGATCGCGACTAATGCCAACTGATCCCAGGTTGACCGGAGCGAATCCAGCCCGCGCGGCGATGGTCGGCGTAAGCGACTTCGATGGCGTTCTGCGAGGCAAACACGTCTTGGGTGAAGATCTCTCGGATGGAGATAAAGTTATCAAGTTCTCTGAAGCGGTGCTGGCGTGGGATTGTACGGACCGGGTCATTCCGGCCAGTTTCACGCAAAAGCCGCTATCAGCGTTCGGAGATGCTGACCTGCGTATTCTGTCAGGCACCGGCCGTTCGGTGTCTCATCTTGGCGATCAATATCTCTACCTCGCGGAGTTCACGGGCGCACATGAGAACATCTGCCCGCGCGGTATTCTGCGTAAGGTCCTGCGAAGGGCTGCTGAACACGGACACGACTGCACTGCCGGATTCGAGTTTGAATTCATGCTGTTTAAGGAGAACGCAGACACGATTGAAGAAAAGCCGTTCGGCGAATGGGCTCCTCTAACTCGCGGCCCGTTCGGCTACTCGATTGCGCGCTCTGTCGCGCAACATGAACTGTTCGATGAGATCCTGGCGCTTTGTGAGAAGGCTAGAATACCTCTCAGCGGACTGCACTTTGAAACCGGACCTGGCGTGGTCGAAGCTTCACTTCGTCATTGTGATGCGCTGGAAGCTGCCGATCGAGCAACCATATTCAAGTCGATGATAAAGGCCTGGGCGCAAAGGCGAGGCATGATGGCTACATTTATGGCCAAGGTTTCCGAGGAATGGCCCGGCCAGTCCGGGCATATTCACATCTCGATGTCCTCGGATAGTCAGAATGCGTTTTACGACAGTGATGCGTTCGGCAACGTCTCGAAGCTTATGAGGCAATTCATCGCCGGACAACTAGAATACATGAATGAGTTCTGTGTGCTCGCTGCGCCGAACTTCAACAGCTACAAGAGATTGGTACCTGGCTGCTGGGCACCAATCTGTCCAAGCTGGGGAGTTGACAACCGCTCCTGCGCGGTTCGCGCCATTCCGGGAGAGCCATCTGCCCATCGCCTGGAGTATAGGCTGCCTGGCGCAGACCTGAACCCATATCTCGCGCTCGCATGTGCTATTGGTTCGGGAATATTGGGTGTTGAGACAGGTCCGGCACTACCGGCTTCGATCGTCGGTGATGCAAGCGCGGAAATGTGTCGTCCGTCCGCCAGGCTGCCTCAAAGCCTGTCAGAGGCAACTTCTCGGTTTGCAGAGTCTGCAGCGGCAAGTGATGTCTTCGGAGAAAGGTTTGTTGAAGCGTTTTCTTGCTCGCGCCGTTGGGAGTGGGAAGCCGTTCAACATCGGGTCACCGACTTTGAACGTCGGAGATACTTCGAGATCATTTAGCTTGAGCTCTTCGACAGTTCTGAACTTCATCCCTCTGGCGGGTGCCGGCCGCATTGCGGCTGCCTGTTCCGCTGATGTTGGACTTCATAAAGGGCAAATGTGCGTCACTCGTTAAGCGAGGACCTCGGGATCGCTGAGATCTGCTGTTATCTGCTCTGGGGCAGCAACCGCGATTGCTCCGTTGGGGTGCTAGGTTATATCTAACGTCCGGTCCTTCTCGTGAGCTTTACATCGGCAAGCAGATGGTGGAGCTCAAGCATGCGCCCCGTTGGCAGTTATCCCTCGCAAGCGGTCGAGCAGGTGCCGTGGTGCGCGCGCTTGCCTGGGTTGGTCCCAAAGCGGCAAGACAAGCGCCGCGGTCCGTCAGCCTGGCGGCCCTTTTGATGATTGACGCTTAACATCTATTTGAGCCGCGTGCCGCGACGCCGCGGCTTCCAAATTTTGGACAATGCGTTGACGGCGGTGGGATCGAACTGTGCAAGCCCCAAAGGCGCATATTTTCATGTTCCAGATGAGTAGGGTCGCCGCTGGCATCGACGTGCGGCGAGGCAACGGAATGCGGACAGGCGCTACAATCGACTATCCCGCACCTTATGGGTCATCCCCTATTGCTGCCTTAGCACCACAACAGCTTCCATGAAATTGGAACTCGGACGGCGGGGTGGTGCATTCGGAGAGCATCCTTCGTCAGCCAACCGTCAGCCAGGTGGCCTATCCAGGGACGCTGCGCATTGTTGACCGTATGGGAGATGGAACATGACGGGCATTGGCCGACCTGGCGAACCGCACGTTTGGGCTGCGGGAGCCGACACCGCGTCGGTATCGAGCAGTGCGCATTCGGAACCAAAGTGTGTCCCTGCGGAAGGCGACCGAGTTTTCAACTCCGTCGTGCAGCGGATGCGCTCTGAAGATAGCATGGCGACGCTCGCGAGCCTGCCCTCAGGTTCGGGTGTGGCAGTCCCCATTTCTTCAAGCGGTGAGGGGATCAACGCAGCGAAACAAAATATGGACGGCCTGCTTGAGGAACTTGATGCTTGCCACAGTGCTGCCATGGGCGCTCAGAGCTCGTCTGAGGCGCAAGAGCTGATCGATCAGGTTGTCAAAGCTGGCGCAGCAGTTCTGGACTATTACGCGAGCCTGTCTCCAGATGTGGCGCGCAGCATTCTGTCCGAAGAGCAGGCTTGCCGAATTCGTGACCGGACTCTGGATGCGGGGAACGAATGCAACGCGCTGGCCGCACCGACCATCTACGCCTTGGAGAAGAGTAGGGAGAATGCGGGAAAGATACTCGAGCGGATGCGCCAATCCAATGCTCCGCCCGACCAGCTGATTCGAGCGGCTTCCGGTGTGGCGAAACACTATCTGGCCTGCACGGAGTGGTGGGAAAAGAAGGCATTGCGCTCTGAACGGATGCAGTCCGTCTGCGCAGCCACTGCCAGCTTGCCAAGTGCAACGGCCGAAATGCGACAGGCCGAACAGGCGACACTACGGCTGCATACCGGCTGGGCGCTGAATACGAGGTGCGTGCATCTGCAATCGCAAGTCCTTCTCGCGCGGGTCATGATTGAGTCGCACGCGAGCACGCTCGACCCGGCCGTCAGGCAAATCCTCTTGGGTGAGAACGGTCGGGCACGTCTACTCGGAACCTTCATGGGCGATGTTGTTCCGGCATTCCTCTCAACGGGCGACGCTGTTCTGAACAGCAAAGGACAAGCCCTCGACGCAGAGCACTGCGCCGTTCTGGAAGGGGTCATGGAGCGGCTATCGGAATTTGCGTCGGCGCTGCCCAACATGGTTGCCGAGCTAAGGAATAAGGGAGCAAGTCCCGAGCTTCCGTTGGATCTGTTGGATCAGATCGTGGAAGGATCGTGGGTCACGGCCCATGAGGTCATGCGCCTGCTAGCAGTGCAGCCGAAGACACCAGCCATCATTGCACCGCCAACGGAGGCTGGCCTTGCGTTACCGGCCGACGCTGCCGGCAACGACCCGGCGGCCGAAGGCAGTCCAGCGCGAAGGAAAGGGAAGGGCAAGCGCAGGCAGGCCGGAGGTGCGGGGAGTTCGGCAGCCGGGCAGCCCGAGCCGCAGCTCGCTAGGCCCGACGCCGTTACGACGCGAACCACCAAGGTTATTGTGCTCTCGGATCTGGGCACGAAGAAACTCGCGAGCCCGGAGGAGGCGCATACGAGGATGTCATCCTCCGCGAGGGAACACTTGGCGATATGGCAGGCTCCGCCATCGAAGGAGACACTGACGCGCCTGCTCGCGCGATTGGACGAACTCTTGCAATTCGATCTGCGCAGTGAGCAAAGAGCCATTTCGCAAGCGCGCCACATGAAGCCCGAAGATGCTAACCACGTCGTGGACACCGTGGTCGAGCGGCTGCAGAGCCAATCTGCGGAGATTGAGGCCTGTGTAGCCGCGCTGGACGAACCTCGCCGACGCGGCCTACTCACGCCTATGCAAGTGCCCGAAGTGCACGACAAAATAGTCCGCCTCAAGGCAATGTTGTCGGAGGTTCAGGGGCAGGCACATGCTTTGAATGCGCGAAAGGCTTCGATCGAGATCGATTGCATGAAGACCTATGCGTTTCCCTCGCAGAAGTACCTCGAACGGTTGCAGGCGGCCGAGGAGTTGGCTCCCTTGGAGTCACCGCGCGCGTTGAAGGGTGAGCCAGGAACGCTGTTCGAGATCAAGCTGCAGCCTACGCCACTGCGCAATGGTACGGTGAATCCGATGTGGGTGCACATCCATACGAAGCGGCCGGTCTATGCGTGGCAGTTAACGACATTGGATGACGCCGAGTTCGCCGCTTGCCACGTGAAATCCAACGAACAGCGCGGCTATAATCGCCTCTGGCAGAACGCTCGAGCTGCAACGGGTCACGAAGACGTCGTGATCCATCGCGGCAAGCTTACGCCTGCGTTCTGCAAGTCCTTGTTAGGTTCCGCTTTTAGCGGCTATCCAGGGTATCCTTTTGCCGGAACGGAGCGCGGGGCACGCAGGTGACTCGAGACTAGTTAAGCGACTCGATAGAATGCCGCTTGTGGTACGGCATCGGTCGTCTTCGCATCCGGAGCCCAAGGTGCGGTTCATTCGGCCAAGGATCCACAGGCTCCAACTCCTGAGTTAAGAAGCCGGATTGAGCTGTGTTGGAGAGGCGAGCGTTCGCCGTTAGCAACTCCAGGAAGAGGCCCAAGAGTTCTCTGAGCCAGGCGAGGATGCGGCGGAAGTTGTGGCCGACGGCTGAGAGGACGACGTTGGCGGCGTCGCCGGCGCGGCCCTTGAGGTAGCAGCGGCCGAGGTCGCCTTCGGCCTTCATGTGCCCGATGATGGGCTTGATGGCAGAGCGACGGCGCAGCTCGCGCTTGATGACACCGAAGACGCCCCGCTTCTGGCCGGAGATGAAGACGCGACGGGGATTTTGCGCATGTGGCCGCGGTACCCCTTGTCGACATAGGCCCGCTCGATCGGACAGCCGGTGAGCGTCTCGGTGCGCTCGATACGCGCGCGCGCACGTCCCGCAGGGGGTGCCCATCGTACGGATTGTCGGGCATTGCGCTCGCGTGCAGCACGAACAGGCCGCCGGGAGCGCGGCGATTGTTGGTGACGACGGAGGCCTTCACGCCGAACTCGTAAGGCGCGGCGGCCTTGGCTTTGCCGATGCACTCCACCACCGGAGCATGGAAGGAATAAAGCTTCCACCCGCGTTGGCGCTGCTGCTGCGAACGAATCTGCGCGGCCTGGCCGAGCGAAAGGGCGAAGGCCTCCTCCAGTGCCGGCTGGCCCTCGATGTCGCGGCGAATGTCGCGAATGATCCGGCCGAGCCTGCTACGCAGGATGCGCAACTGTCGCTAATGCCGCCTAACTGTTTGGCGTGAGCGTAGCGGGAAGCCATCATCGCGGCGGCCTTGGCCACGCGAGCGTAGGATTGCCGGAGCCTGACCCGTGCCTTCTCGCCAGGCGATTGAGGCCCTTGATGGCCGCATGCAGCAGCTCGGCATCGGTCGGAAAGGTGATGGCCTTCGGCTGCACCGTGGTATCGACCGTGACGCGCTTGAGGTCCTGGCTGCGTAACGTGCCGGCCTCGTGCGCCACCCGCAGGCTCTCGGCCAGCAGCAGCTCCAGCTTATCGCCGAGCCGCTTGCGCCAATGGCTCAGCCAATACTCACTCTGACGATGGCGGCAAGGTAAACGACGGCCAGGAGATTTCTCGTAAGCTTGTCGTAGCCGGTTGTAACGCGCTGAAACTTCCTTGAGCCGGCAGAAGCACGCATCGATAACACCGCATGCTCGTCGGCGAGTTGGGGGTCCACCCGGTTAGATTTGTATGCACGGAGGGAATTCCCCCTTTGTGCGCGCACGCGGTGATGATGACGACTACTGGCTCTAGTAGGTTTGTTGTACCCCCAAATGGGTTAGCGATCAGAATTGCTTTGACAGATAGGTTCCGCGCACAGGGTGCGCGCCGGGACAGGAGAAACTCGATGCATTTGACCGCGCTGCGCCACACCTCTCTTGCGCTGATCCTGTTTGCCTGCGGGGGAATGGAGAGCGCTCTAGCCGCCGATTCGGCGCCTGTTCAGGTCACTACGCCGCCCGGCCAGAAGGCTGGCGCTGGGCAAACGCCGAGTATGCGATCGCCAGCCGAGCAGCATCGCCTGCCGCCGGACTCCAGCACCGCGCAAACGCTTGAGCTCCCCGGGCGGAGGCTTTCTTTCGTCGCGACCGCCGGCTCCATCCGCCTATTCGACGACAAGGGCGAGCCCCAGGCCGACATCGCCTATACTGCCTATCAGCTTGACGGAGCCGACCGCGGCTCGCGCCCCGTAACATTCTTCTTCAATGGCGGACCGGGCTCATCATCGGCCTGGCTTCACCTCGGTAATGCCGGACCGTGGCGGTTGCCGATCAATGCGGACGAGGTCACGCCATCGACCTTTCCGGAGGCGCGGCCAAACGCGGAAACTTGGCTCGATTTCACCGATCTCGTGTTTCTTGACCCCGTAGGCACCGGCTATAGCCGCTTCGTCGGAACCGGCGATGATGCGCGCAAGCAGCTCTATTCCGTTGACGGCGACGTCAACGCGCTCGCGCTGGTGGTCCGCCGCTGGCTCGAAATGCATGACCGGCTGTTGTCGCCGAAATACATCGTGGGTGAAAGCTATGGCGGGATTCGCGGGCCAAAGGTTGTCCAGCAGTTGCAGATGCAGCAGGGCATAGGCATCAAGGGACTGATTATGGTCTCGCCACTGTTCGACTACAGTCAGTTTACCAGCACGAGCCTGCTGCGATACGTCGCAACCCTGCCAAGCTATGTCGCGACCCTGCGCGAAGCCGAGGGTCCGGTAAAGCGATCTGATCTTGCCGACGTGGAAGCCTATGCACGCGGCGAGTTTCTGGTCGATCTCATGAAAGGCCAGGCGGACAATGAAGCGACCACGCGCCTGGCCGACAAGGCCGCAGCGCTGACCGGCATCGACCAGAAGGTCAGTCGTAGGCTGGCGGGCCGCTTCGGCCTCCCGGAGTTCCGCCGTGAACTCGAGCGTAAAAACGGTAAGTTAATTGGCAATTATGACGCCTCGGTGCGTGGCCTCAATCCGTATCCGGACTCCAATTTCCCACTTTCCGCTGATCCCTCCAGCGATACGCTATTGGCGCCTCTGACCAGCGCCACTGTCGATCTGCTTACGCGCAAGCTTAATTGGCGGCCGGACGGGTCTTACGAGCTGCGCAACGGCGCGGTTGGGCGGGCTTGGGATTTCGGTCGCGGCTCTCCAGAGTCCCTTTCACAGCTGCGCCAGATTCTGGCAACGGACCGGAAGATGAAATTGCTCGTCGCACACGGCCTGTTTGACCTCGTCACCCCCTATTTCGCATCGCAGATCGTGCTGGATCAGTTGCCGCCGTTTGCCTCGGCGCCGCGCCTCAAGCTTGTAGTCTATCCGGGCGGCCATATGTTCTATTCACGAGATACCTCGCGCCAAGCTTTTCGTGCAGAGGTCGAAGCGATGATGAAGTAACGCCGACGATTTGATCACAAGCAAGTTCGCGTGAGGCGAATGACTCGCCGAAAGACTTGTATCTCACCTAAAGTCAGGAGCAATGCTCCTGGACGGCCGAGGTTATGATGCGGACCGGAAGAAGGCGCATCGGCCAACATTCCGCCGCGCTGCAATCGCTGAGATCCAATCAATCTTCGCCCGCATCTCTATTTGAACCGGAATTCCGTCGAGCGCTTCCTCAACAACGTCGAGCATACCGGCGCGTGGCACGCGAAGACAAACTCACCGCCAACTACCCGGCCCTCATCCAACTTGCATCGCATCAATCAGGCTGTGGGTGCATGTTGATGAGTGCCCGTGCCAAAGCTGGAACGATCTTTGCTACCATCTCGCGGCTGGCTCAAGCATGCAAGAAGAACCGGCGCGCTGAGAGTACATCGGGTCTGGCACGAGCAATGTTCTACGGCTATGAATCAAAATATGTCGCTTGCAAGAGCAAACTCATCTTGCTCCTGGCCTCGACCATCGTTTCGCTCTCTGCAGCGGCACCTGCATCCGCTGCGACTTTTGCGCTGCCATCCGCCGCCTCTGAGACATCCGCGGCAGCGACCCCAATTCTGCTAGCCCGCGACGTCGCAGAGCCTCTGCCTGGAGCGCTCGAACGCCACAAAGCGAGGACGGCACTAATACCTCCAATGAAAGTGGACAATTGTCGATGCGACGACCCCCTAGGGACCCTCGAGCCGGCGACATTGCACGTCGTAGAATTCTTAGCAGCCTTTTTCGGAATATGCGGGTTGGTGCTTTACCAGTTAGGGTCTGTACCTCATTAGCGAACTCTGATTCCCTCGCAGCGAGTTGATTCCACGCGGGGGACTTCGATGCGCAAAGGACTGTTCTGGCTCAACGACAAGCAATGGGCTCTGATAGAGCCGCATCTGCCAACGAACCAGACCGGACCGGTGCGCGACGACGATCGACGCGGCATCAGCGGTATCATTCACATGCTTCAGTGGGGCGCACGCTGGCGCATTGCCCGCCCGACTATGGTCCGTACACGACGATCTACAATCGTTTCAATCGCTGGGCCAAGCGCGGACATTGGCGGGCGATCTTTGAAGCGCTCGTCCGCTGCGGCAAAGACGGCGTGACTTTGTCCATCGACTCCACCACGATCAAAGCGCATCGCTCGGCGAGCGGCGGAAAAGGGGGGAGCATGAACAAGCGATCGGCCGCTCGCGCGGCGAGCGGACCACGAAAATCCACGCGCTGAGCGACCCTGACTGCAGACCTTGCGCATTTCATCTCACTCCAGGCCAGGACGCTGATATTGCCGCAGCGCCAGCCCTTTTGGAACTCGCGCCACCCATGTCTGCCCTCATTGGCGACAAAGGGTACGACGGCGACGGCTTTCGAGCCGAAATCGTCGATCGTGGTGCCAAGCCCGTCATTCCAAACAAATCCAACAGGGTCACTCTCCACGGCTTCAGCAAACGCGCCTACAAGGGGCGCAACGTCATCGAGCGCTGTTTCTGCCGCCTCAAGGATTTCAGGCGTGTCGCAACTCGCTACGACAAACTAGCCAGGAACTTCTTGGCTGCCGTCCATCTCGCGGCCATCGTTGCCTATCGGATCAATTGAGTCCGAGCCCTAGGAGAACGCGCATGCAACCAGGATTACTCGAAACGATATATCGCAATTATGAAACGGCTCACATCCCGTGCCCTGGAGAGGGGCGGCTCTTACGGGGCATCCCACCCACACAGCCTATTGGCCACCAACACTTCACAAAATTTGATACTCGCTCGTTCTCGCCGTTAGCCACCGAACAGCGGGACATTTGCGCTCAAAAAATGCATTTTCCCTCGCAGAGCGCAGGAATAGTGCAGCGAATTTGAGTAGTAATCGGGTGATCGGCTATTCACCGTGAAGGCAGCCGCCCCCTCGTGCTGCTTCCCCATGAAGGACGGTTCATGCGCAATCATGACATTGTGTCCGGCAGCCTATTGGCGCTGACAGCCGCTGGGCTTGCGCTGCTTTGCTCTAGCCTGCTCGCATTTGCTTTCATTTAGATCCCGCGGTCGACCTTTGGCGCGCTAGGATCCCTGCAAGACGTCACGCAAGACGGTACGCAGCCGGACAGAGTGCGCTGGTATGGTTTCCACGTATGGCGGCCCGGCGGTTGTAGATGACCTGCTTAAGCAGCCGTAGGGATCCGCTTCCTCGAAACGCTTCGCTTTTGCATGTCGTGCCCGCCTTTTTTGAACGGCGGATCTGATCTCCTGGCTGGGCTTCGTGCAGTGCCCACTAACAACGTAGGTCCCTCTCCATCGAACGATATAGTTAGTCTTATGATTGCGCTCGCATCACGCGCATTTTGCGTGGCTTGCGCAGCATTTCTGCGCCAGGTCAACTTCGGCGCGACAACTATCGACCCTCGAACAATCAGGCACAGGAGCGCTGGGGGCGTCACCCAGCAGGGCGTCACCCAGCAAATCCCCAACGCGCACAGCGTTTGAGTGAGGCGGCCCCCTCAAGAGCAAGCAGGTATGAGTGTGCTTCACGGGTAAACCCCTCTACCGGCCCTCATTATTTACCTCACCACCTGGGGCGCAATGCGCAGCTCGTACAAACCCTGATGCGATGAAGCCCCGGTTTTGGGGACAACATTGCTGAAAACGATGCAGCCGGGGTTGCGGCTCGCGCCAGCTCTTGACCATCTTCTGCTATCGCGGCAACGAGAACAACCAAGGCAGATCGAGATGATGAGAGCGGGGGCTGTGACGGATCAATCCCAAGAATCGGAGTTGCCGTTGGCCTTGCGGAGACCGTCGAAAGGCTTTCGGTGGATCTTTGCTCTTCTAGCCGTATTGCTCGCTTTTTGCGCCGGAGGAGCCTATTTCTGGACGAATATCGAAACGTTTGCGGAGGCGCCGCCGGCGCATGAAGTCGAGCCTCCCACGCTTGGCCTGTCATCTGAAGATAGGGCCGTCCTTTTGGGGATCCAATCAGGGCAGCAGAAGACAGCCGATGAAATTGCCGAGCTCAGTCGCAATGTCGATGCCCAGCAAGCCGAGCTAAAGCGGATCTCGGATCAGGTCGCAGCTCTGACCCAGAGAATCGAGGAGCTGCAGAATCCGGCGCCTGTTGCTTCTCCTGCTCCTGCTGCTTCTTCGCCACCCGTGCGCACCATATCCAAGCCGGCCAAGAGAGACGTCCGGCGCTCGAAACCGCAAGGTCCGGTTTCTATCGGAGGCGCGCCGCTGACTGCGGAGCCGAGCACGCAACAGCGCTGATTACCACAAGATGACCGGCATATGACGCTGCTCCTTCCAACCACGTCCGAAATCAACCGTCCACCATCTTGATGGACAGGCCGAGCCTCTCATTGCTGCGCCTGGTTTCGGACATCCTCTGTCAGTCGCAAGAAGTTCATAAGCAGGACGTGCCCCTGTGAGGTAAGGATCGACTCGGGATGGAACTGGACCCCATAGGTGGCGTAATAGCCGTGCGTGAGGGCCATGATCTCGCCTTCCTCCGAACGCGCTGTCACTATGAGGTTATGCGCACAGGACTGATCAAGCTCTGCGATAAGAGAATGGTAGCGCCCGACGCCAAGCGGGGTTGGCAGCCCCTTGAATAACCCTCGGCCGTCATGCTCAACGTATGAGCGCCGACCGTGCATGGGCCGATACGCACGCGCCACCCGTCCTCCGAAAACGCTCGCAATACACTGATGTCCAAGGCAGATGCCGAGAATTGGCACGCGCCCTGAAAGTTCGCGGACCACTGCTGTCGATATTCCTGCCTCAGTTGGGGTGCAGGGGCCGGGCGATATCACCACCGCGCGCGGCTTGAGACCAACGAGCTCGCTGATGCTGATAGCGTCGTTTCGGATCACTTCCGTTGCTTCACCGAGCTTGTGGAAATAGCGCGCAATGTTGAACACGAAGGAATCATAATTATCGATGATGACAATCAAAATGCACCAGCTGGTTCAGAACCAAATGCATCAAAGATTCGCTCTGCCTTGGCGAGCGTTTCCTCGTATTCGGCCTCGGGCTCCGACAGGGCCGTTATACCGCTGCCCGCATGAAACACAGCCAAGTCGCCGTCGATCGTGACAGTGCGGATCGCAATACTTGTGTCCATGTGCCCGTTGAAGCCGATGAAGCCGATCGCCCCACAATAGACCTCTCGCGCTATGCGCTCGATTTCTGTAATAATTTCCATCGACCGCGGCTTTGGCGCTCCCGTAATGGAGCCGCCGGGAAAGCAAGCACGGAGCAGGCTAACGGCGTCTTCGTCTTCGGCAAGTTTCCCCGTAACGATCGACACGAGATGGTGCACCGAGGCATAGGACTCGAGATTGCACAGGGCCGGAACCTCGACCGAATGCGCAGTGCAAACGCGTGACAGATCGTTACGCAAAAGGTCGACAATCATCGTGTTCTCGGCATGATCCTTTTCGGAAGCGAGGAGAACAGCCGCACGGCGGTGGTCTTCCTTGGAATCAGGCGAACGCGCGATCGTGCCCTTGATGGGTCGTGTCTCGACTTGGCGCCCCTCAAGCTTCAGGAATCGTTCCGGCGAACTTGATGCGATGGTCAGCTTTCCCCATCGCAGCAGGGCCGCAAAAGGCGCTGGATTCAATGATCGTAGCTGGCAATAGAAGGCGAGCGGATCAAATGAGGTCGACAGGCGGGTGCTGAAACGCTGCGCAATATTCGTCTGGAACACGTCACCCGCCAGGATCAAGTCGATCACGCGTTGTACCGCCGCAATGTAGCCCTCGCGGCTGAAGTTCGAGCGCCATTCGCCCGCCTTGCTGGGACAACCCTTCTGTGGCGCATTTGGACCGTCAAGCAATGCTGCAAACTCGTCGGCTTTACGACGCGCTCGTTCGCTCCGTCGCACGCGATCCTGCTCCGGCCACCCGGTCGAAACGATCCAGCATTTGTTATCCCGGTGGTCGAAGCTGATGACCACGTCATAGAAATGCAGGATGGATTGGGGCAAACCCAGACCGGCAATTGCCGGCGCAGACAATCGCTCCAATGTCCTGTTCATGCCGTAGGCAAGGTAGCCTGCCGCTCCTCCCTGGAACGGCGGGAGATCCGGACGATGCTCTTGCGGGTACTTTGCGAGTAGCGTGCGAAGGACCTTCCATGGATCGGCCTCGAGAGTCAGTCCGTTCCAACTGGCTTGGCCGTTTGCAACCCTATAGGTGCTGAACGGGTCGCACGTTAGATATGAGTAGCGCCCAAGCAGCTCGTGCCTTGCTGCGCTATCGAGAAACGTGAGATGCGATCGATGCCCAAGACGTCGCATCGCTGTGACAGGTTCAACCCACTGCAACTCGCGAACGTACATCGGGTCATCGGTCACCGGAGGCTGACGCCGCGAAAGTGCCGTTCCATCTGTTGCCCCACCCAATGAGAACGACGCTGGTCTGCGATGGACCGGAACTTGAGGCTCATTGCCAAGTTAAGCCGGCGGTGGACGTTTTGCTGCGGCAGCACCTGGATCATCCTGCCGTGAAGACGAAAGCGGTATCTATTGATACATTGTAGTCGGCAGCGAGCCGAAGCTCGCGGAGCGGTCGGACCCGTTTAATCGACTCCTGGTAGAGATCGTGCGCTTTGTACGCTGCGAGCTCCGCCTCGCTGTCGAACTCACCATAGACCACGATGTCGATATCGTTGCCGAGCTGATCGGTCTTGCGGTTGCGGGCAACCTCAAGCCGGCGCGCATGTGGTATCGTGGTGAGAAGCGAAAGACCTTCGATGATCTGGTCGATATGCGCCTCGTCCTTGGCGCTGAAGAAGACGATGTGGCGAATCATGGCCGTCCGTGCAGATGTCGCTAGCGGGTGGCATAATTATCTGGGAATAGAGCCCGTTGCAATGAGGCTGGTCGCTTGCTGCATGATCGTCGCTTGCGATCGCCCGCGATCCGCAATGAAGCTTGCCGGATTTCCTCAGGACGCCGGAAGGGCAAGGCGCTCAATGGTTTGAATGTGGCGCGTGAGCAGGTTACAGGCTTGATCGAGGTTGCGCGTTCGCAAGGCTTGCAGAATCAGGCGGTGATCTTGATTGGAGCGCGGTCGCCAGCCCACCGATCGCGCCATCGCGAACACCAATCGAGAATTGGCAAGCTGCAGTCCATCGAGGCTCGCGAGCAGACGCGGCATTCCGCACGGCGCGACCAAGGCTTGGTGAAAGGCGCGGTTGGCCATCTCAAACTCCTCGATCGTCTTTGCATTGTCTCCTTCGATCACGGTGAGCTCGATCCGAGCCAAATGAGCTGACGTGAGCCTTGGCCCCGAATGGCGCAATGCCACCACTTCGAGCGCGGCGCGCATTTCGGCGATCTCCTTCACTGAACGGGTATCGAGCGGGGCAACCCGAACACCGCGGCGCGGCACAGCGACAACAAGATGTTGTGCCTGCAGCTGCCGAAAGGCCTCGCGCACCGGGACGTGGCTGGAATTGAATTCTCTTGCAAGGTGATCCTGACGGAGTGGCGCGCCTGGCTCTAAGGCGCCGCTGATAATGCGCTCAGCGATTGAGTCCGCGATGCGCGCGACCGTCGTCATGTTGTCAGCAGTGATCATAGATTATCTACCGCAATAACCGGTGCATTTGCGAGGCAGCTCGATTAGCATCTCTTCGAGAGCAATGACTATAGATAATTCACGCGATTATCTACAATTGAGCGGGATTGGGTTATGGATGCTGCTGCGCAAGTCCAACGGAACGAAGCAAGCAACGGGGCGCAGGTTCGTGATCATTGGAACGTCGGAGAGGCTAAGGCGCTCTACGATCTTCCTTTTGCCGACCTGATGCTTCAGGCGCAGCGCGCTCATCGCAAGAACTTCGATCCAAACCACGTCGAAACTGCGAGCCTACTCAGCATCAAGACCGGCGGCTGTCCGGAAGACTGCGGCTACTGCTCGCAAAGCGCGCATTACGAGACCGGCCTGAAAGCGACCCGTCTGATGCGTTGCGCCGATGTGGTTGCGACCGCGCAGCGCGCGAAGGATGCCGGGGCCACCCGCTTCTGCATGGCCGCGGCATGGCGCACGCCAAAAGATCGCGATCTTGATTCCGTCTGCGACATGGTCAACGCGGTCAAAGGACTCGGCATGGAAACGTGCGTCACGCTCGGCATGCTGACACCGAAGCAGGCCGCGCGCCTCGCCGAGGCCGGCCTTGACTTCTACAATCACAACGTCGACACATCGCCCGAGTTTTACAGTAAGATCATCACCACCCGCAGCCTGCAGGACCGCATCGATACGCTGGCGCATGTGCGCGATGCCGGCATCAAGATCTGCTGCGGCGGGATTATCGGCATGGGCGAGCGCGTCGAGGACCGCCTAGCTATGCTCGTGCTGCTCGCCAATCTTCCCAAACATCCCGAAAGCGTGCCGATCAACCTGTGGAACAAGATCTCGGGCGTGCCGGTGGAAGACACGGCGGAGCCTCCCGATCCGATCGCGCTGGTCCGGCTGCTGGCGACCGCTCGGATCATGATGCCGAGGAGTGTGGTTCGCTTGTCCGCCGGGCGGCAATACATGACCGATGAATTGCAGGCGCTTTGCTTCTTGGCCGGCGCAAATTCAATCTTCATCGGGGACGTGCTCTTGACCACCAATAACCCGAAAGTTGATCGCGATGCGGATCTGCTGGCCCGGCTCGGCGTCACGTCCGGGCTCGCCGGAGGAAAGCAGTGCGCGGAATATGTTGCCGCTGCATCCAGCCTAGGTGAGAAATGCAGATAACTTTGATGAAGGGCAAAATCCATCGCGCCTCAGTGACCGAAGCTGATCTGCACTATGAAGGCTCGATCTCGATAGATCGTACGCTCCTTGAGGCAGCAGGAATGGTGATCAACGAGCGCGTCGAAATCTACAATGTCGAAACTGGAACGCGCTTTGCCACCTACGTGATCGAGGCGCCGCCGAGGTCTGGCACGATAAGCCTGAACGGTGCGGCCGCCCGACTGGCGATGCCCGGAGACAAGATCATTATCGTTGCATATGCCTCATTTGACGAGGCCGAAGCAAAGATATTCAAGCCACGCATTGTGCGTGTGGACCGAGACAATCGCATCCTGGCAAGTTGAACCTCAAGGGCCATCCTTCCTTCTTAAACGGCCAACGCATTTTTTTGCGTGATTGATGCGATCCTGGGAGCGATGAATGCGGTCAATCCAAGCAGCTAGACTTAGTCCCTACGTCGCAGCATTGAATGCCTTGAACGAAGATAAACGCCTGCGCTGCCTCAAGCCGCGCGTGGGGATCGATTTTGCATCCAACGACTATCTGGCGCTCGGGAGCGCCCCGCGCATCAAAATGGCGATGGTCGCCGCGCTCGAGGCGGGCACTCCGGTTGGAGCCGGCGGGTCGCGGCTTCTGCGCGGCAATTGCGAGGAGCATGAACGGCTCGAAACGGAAGCGGCCAAGTTCTTTGGCGCGGAGGCAGCGCTTTTCTTTGGAGGCGGCTACATCGCAAATTTTGCCCTCCTGACAACGCTGCCGCAGCGCGGCGATCTGCTCGTTCTCGATTCGCTCGTGCACGCCAGTATTCACGAGGGGGCACGAGCCGGCCGCGCAGAGTGCCGAATTCACGCGCACAATGATTCCCAGTCAGTCGAAGACGCAATTCGCGACTGGCGAACCAAAGGTGGAGCGGGCCGCGTCTGGATTGTGGCCGAAAGTCTCTACAGTATGGATGGCGACTTCGCTCCACTCGAAGAGCTGGTGGCAATCGCCGATCGCCATGACGCGTTTCTGATCGTGGATGAGGCTCATGCCACAGGCGCTTACGGGCATCAGGGACGAGGGCTCACGGCCCCTTATGACAGGCGCGAAAATCTCATCGTCGTTCATACCTGCGGCAAAGCGCTCGGTGCGGCGGGTGCACTTGTTACGGCCTCCGGCATCTTGCGCGATTTCATGGTCAACCGCTGCCGTCCGTTTATTTTTGCTACCGCCCCACCACCAGTAATGGCCGTTGCCGTTCGAGAGGCACTCCTCATCCTGCAGAAAGAGCCGGAGCGGCAGCAACGGCTGGCCAAACTCGTTGCGTTCGCGCATCGGCAGATCACCTCGCTTGGTTTGCGCACACCATCGACCTCTCAGATCGTGCCGTACATCGTAGGTGACAATGCTCATGCAATGCGAGTTGCCTCTGCTCTGCAGGCGCGCGGCTTCGATATCCGCGGAATTCGGCCGCCAACCGTCCCTGCAGGCACCGCCCGCTTGCGAATTTCATTGACACTCAATGTTGGGGAGGCCGACGTGCGCGCAATGCTCGATGCGCTGGTTGAGGTGACGAGGGGCTCGTTTTGATGAATAAGCGGATCGTCGTGACTGGTACGGACACCGGGGTCGGCAAAACGGTATTTTCCGCAGGTCTAGCCGGCCTTCTCGGCGCGAATTACTGGAAGCCGGTCCAGGCTGGACTCGAACAAGAGACCGACTCCGAGTGCGTCCGCCGCCTCGGCGGCCTCTCGTCCGATCGGATTGTCCCGGAGCTCTATCGACTTCGGAGGCCTGCGTCGCCCCATTACTCCGCGGAGATCGACGGCGTTCGCATAGATACAGAGGCGCTTCGACTGCCGGACAGCGGCGAGCGGCAACTCGTGATCGAGGGGGCCGGCGGACTCATGGTGCCGCTGACAGCCCGCACTCTTTACATCGACATCTTCGAGCGCTGGCAGCTTCCCGTCGTGCTTTGCGCAAGGACGGGACTGGGCACAATCAATCACTCCCTGCTCTCCATAGAGGCTCTGCGGAAGCGTCAGATTCGAATCCTTGGAATTGCGTTCATTGGGGAAAGAAACACCGAGACTGAAAGCGCGATTTGCGAGAGCGGGAGAGTGCGTTGGTTGGGACGGCTCCCATGGCTTGTTCCCCTCACGGACGAAAGGCTGCAGGCCGCTTTCAAAGACTCCTTTGTTAGCAGTGATTTCCTGAACCTATGAAGATAGCAAAGAGGTCGCCGATCTGGCACCCGTTCACGCAGCATGCTCTACAGCGGGACATGACGAAGGTGCTGCGGGGAGAGGGGGCTTATCTCTACACCGAAGACGGCCGGCGCCTTATCGATGCAATCTCCTCCTGGTGGGTCGTGACCCACGGCCATTGCCATCCATACATCGTGAACGCGATCCGAGAACAGGCAGGCAAGCTCAACCAGGTCATCTTCGCCGGATACACTCACGATCCGGCTGAGCAAGTTGCGACGGAACTATTGAAGGTCACCTCCCCGGCGCTCGAGCATGTGTTCTTCTCCGATAGCGGGTCGACCAGCGTCGAAGTCGCGCTGAAAATGGCGCTCGGCTACTGGCACAATACCGGAAGACAGCGAACCCAAATTGTGGTGATGCAGAACTCGTACCATGGCGACACGATCGGGGCGATGTCGGTAGGTAGCCGAGGCGTCTTCAATGCGGCCTACGGGGCGCTGATGTTCGAGGTGACCTCGATTCCGTTCCCGGCAAGAGATCGTGAGCAAATAGCGCTCGATGCGCTTGAGAACGCGTGTCGAAACCAACATCCCGCAGCCTTTATCGTGGAGCCCCTAATATTGGGTGCCGGTGGAATGCTGATGTATTCTCCCTCGGTGCTAAGAGAGATGAAGCGGATCTGCGAAGCCTTCGACGTCCTGTTTATTGCCGACGAGGTCATGACGGGCTGGGGCCGGACGGGTACCTTGTTTGCGTGTGAGCAGGCCGATGTCACGCCCGATATCGCCTGCTATTCGAAAGGCCTCACGGCTGGGGCGCTGCCGCTCGCCGTCACACTCTGTCGTGCCGATATTTTCGATGCGCATTATTCTGAAGATCGCACCCGTACGTTTTTTCATTCGAGCTCATATACGGCCAATCCGGTGGCCTGTGCTGCCGCCAAGGCCAATCTGGACCTATGGCAGGATCAGGAATATCGCCGGCGGCCGGCATCCTTGGCCAGGATGCAAGAACAGGCACTCGTGCCATTCCGCGCCGATTCACGGTTCGCAAACGTCCGACGCACAGGAACAGTCACAGCGCTTGAACTCAACACGAGCGATGCCGGCTATCTGGCGGACATCGGGCTGAAGCTTTTGGCTTTCTTCCAAGCGCGGAATCTGCTGTTACGCTCACTCGGTAACACGATCTACGTGATGCCGCCTTACTGCGTTACGGCGGCCGACCTTGATGAAATCTATGCTGCCATCCGTGACGCTGCTGACTTCCTGATGTGAGGTGCATGAGACTGTGCAATCGTCTGCAGTGATAGGATCTTGCAAGGAGAAAGTGTCCGTATTGCTGCCGTTTGATAGTGCAACGAGGATGCAGCACCCACGTCGCAGGCCGATCGTGCTTTGAGCACTTGCTTTAAGGGCTCCAGATCCAACTGCCGCAGCAATCCTGCGGGCTAGACATGAAAGGCGCAGCATTTGGCCGAAATGTCGAGCGAATTGCGTTAATCACGATAGAGAAATCCATTATCTTGAGCAAATTCTCGGCGAGGCTTTCTGCGGAAAGTACTGCTTCACGAGGCAGCCGCACATCAGTCACTTGATGGCTGTAGAACCGGGGAGACGGGCCGCCGGGCGACCGCACATTTGGTGCGCGCGTGGTGATGTGGTCGGAGGGCAGCGGGGCCTCCCAAGTAAAAGTCTGACAGGAGGCGCGAATGCACATTGGCTTCCGTAATTCCCTCCACCATTCAGCCACATGCTGCGCCATATGCGGAGGAAAGTTTGGGCTGATCCGCCATTACTGCTGGCGAACGGCCCTTTGCTCCACGAAATGCGTCAACCGCTTCAAGGCGCGGCGGGAGGCCGATCAGAAATGGCTTCGATGGTTGCGAGCGGCTTAGGACTAGACCGAGTTGTGCCGCTACCGCCCTGCTCAGACTTGTTGCGGCTTCGAGTGTTCCCTCTAGAGCGCGTGGAAATCAAGTGACAGAAACATCGGCAAAAATAATCGACTTCAGGACTTACAGGGCCAGCAGGCTGGCTCGATCTGAGCGCCTTCGCGACGACGTCTACGCGACCGCGATTCTCGCTGCGCTTACAGGGGCCTGTCACGTTTGGACGTTCATGGCCTGCCATCCGTTTACTTTGCTCGCTGCGTCAGCGCCGAAGCAGGAGTCTCACGAGTACCCCTAGGGGGCAGACACGGAGATGTGCCCTGGAGAGGAAGCCCCCACTGCGTGCATCTGCAGCCCGGTCGGGTCGAGCCTTCACCGTTTGGAGAGTCTGCAATCAGCGCAGAAAGCGCGTGCATATGGTGGCTCGTCGCGAGTGCCACTCCTCGATCGAGGCGGCGGCGGGCATAGTCGCTGAAGCTGTACGGGAAGATGAGCCATCGGGGGGGAATCGCGATGAGGAAGGTCTTGCCTCATGGTTGCGCGACCATTGGACTGTTTTTGCGTTGTTCTCCAGTTTTAGAGAACTGGGATCTCCATCCTCCATGCCATTGACAGGTTTCTCCCGCTTTCTCTAGGAAGCGCCGACGGTGTGTGGGAGAGGATCCAATATGAGCCACCATTCAGAGCAGCCTCTAGAACGTGTCACGATTCCGGCACTGCAGCAGTGGAAGGATAAAGGACGGCGTGTCGTGATGACCACCGCCTACGATGCGGTTGCGGCGCGCATCGCAGATCCCATTGTCGATATCATCCTGGTCGGCGATAGCGTTGGAAACGTCTGCCTGGGATTCGACAACACGCTGCCCGTCAGCGTGGCCATGATGAATCATCACCTGGAGGCTGTTGCGCGCACGAGGCCTCATGCTCTGCTTGTTGCCGATATGCCCTTTCTGAGCTTTCATCTCGGTTCTGAGGATACGATTCGCAATGCAGGAGGTTTTCTGCAGCGCGGCGCCGATGCTGTGAAACTCGAGGGTGGTGCCAAACGCATCGAGATGGTACGCGCCTTGGTCGATTGCGAAATTCCTGTGATGGGACATCTAGGTCTGACCCCGCAGAGCGTCAACGTCATGGGTGGATTCAAAGTGCAGGGAAGGACAACGGATACCGCCTTGCGGCTGCTCGATGACGCGCACCGTCTGCAGGAAGCCGGCTGCTTCGCGCTGGTCCTGGAGGGCATTCCTGCCGAGCTCGCGGCGCGAGCGACCGAATTTCTCACGATACCAACCATCGGGATCGGAGCAGGACCCGATTGCTCGGGCCAAGTGCTCGTGTTTCATGATGTCTTGGGGCTAACCGAAGGCCATCGCCCCAAATTCGTTCGTGCCTATACAAATGGATTCCAGTTGTTCCAGGAGGCGCTGTCGCGCTGGGCTGCCGATATCCGCAAAGGTGCATTCCCGGGCTCAGAGGAGTGCTATCGGCTTCCTGATCAGCTTCGGCCTGCCGTCGCCAACTGGGTGCCCTCCAACTCAACCTCAGGGTAAGAAATGCAAGTCATTACGAAGGTCGCTGAGCTGCGTCGCGCCCTTGCAGACGTTCGCAAGGCCGATAAGCGCATCGGATTCGTTCCGACGATGGGATACTTGCACGAGGGCCACCTGGCCCTGATCTCGGCTAGCCGGGGACATTGCGACGTCACTGTCGTTAGCATCTTCGTCAACCCCACTCAGTTCGGCCCAAATGAGGATCTCAGCAGGTACCCTCGCGACTTCGCGCGCGATGAAGCGTTGTGCCGCAGGGCCGGGGTCTCCATCATCTTCGCGCCAAGTGCAGAGGAGATCTACCCGGCCCAATTCGAGAGCTTTGTCGAGCCGGGCGAACTCGCAAAACCGCTCTGCGGAGCTTTCAGGCCTGGACATTTTCGTGGTGTAGCGACTGTCGTTTGCAAGCTATTCAACATGGTGCAGCCGGACGTCGCGTACTTTGGACAGAAGGATTTTCAGCAATGCGCTGTGATACGCCGCATGACGGTTGATCTGAATCTTCCGATCGAGATTGTCACTGTGCCAACCGTGCGGGAGCCAGATGGGCTGGCAATGAGCAGTCGCAACCGTTATCTCAGCCCGGAAGAACGTGGTCGGAGCCTTGCGATCAGCCGTGGCTTGTCCGCCGCAGCGCAAGAGTTTGCCTCAGGGGAGCGCGACGTGGCAACGCTGATTGCGCTTGCAAGAAAGCATTTGGAAAGGGTCGATCGACTGCAGTACCTTGAGCTTGTCGACACTGGGACCCTAAGGATTGCGGAGAGCCCTCTGCGTTATCCGGCGGTGCTCTGTGTCGCAGCGTACGTCGGCTCGACTCGGTTGATCGACAATGTAGACCTGTTCTGGTCGCCGTCGTAGGCAGATCCGCAAGTGATAGCGCTCAGAAGCCAGTTGAACCGGATGGGTTGGCCCTGAGATCCTCAACATCCTGGAAGAACTCTCGAAGACGATCGGGAACTGCCCTTTGCGTGCTGAACAACTGCCCCACGCTCGAGTTCATGATGTCGGTTGGAGATTGGCTCTGCCGCTGACGGGGTGGAGCGAGGCGGGGCCGCTCCCACGCTGCCGAGAGCAGCCAAGTGCGAGTTCGGTTCAGTATTATGACAGTCGCGGAGGATCTGATGTACTTGAGTTGCGGTCCAGCAAATGCCCATTATCTTCCTCGATGGTATGAGGGAGATCTCCCAATGCTGGACGGTGCCACGACCGCGCTTCTGCGCACGATCCTGGATGAGGTTTGCGAGACCGTCCCACCGTATGACGTCGGCGTCCGCGCCTACGTTGCCTCCAAAATCCTGGAGGCCGCCACCAGAGGTGAGACGCGCCCCGATCTGCTTAAACAGATCGGTCAGGAAGCTCTTTCCAGAGCACCATCGATGTGGCGAAAGATCTAGGGCATGGCTTGTCATTGAGGTGAATTTCCAAGTTAAAGTGCTGAAGATCCTGGCCTGCTATCCAGGTTCGCGCGCGCCGTCGCGCAGCCTGCGGCATAGCGATCCGACCAACTCGCAGAGGTGTATCGTGGTCGCAAATCGATGGCGGCCTAGCCAAGACGCGGCGTTATCTGATGTGAATCGGTTGGCGCGTTGCTCGCTGCGAGGCCGTTCGTTGAAACGAGAGAGCAGCTCGTACAACAGCAGCGCATCCAAGCCTTGGCGCACGCGCGCCACGATGCCGGTGAGGCGTCGCGCTAATTACCTTCGTCCGGAAACGAGGGCGAACTCAGTGTTCGGCGCCGGAGCGCCGTCAACTCACGCGAGCCGGTGCGCCGTTGCTGTTTAGTCCTGTGCGAGCGCCGCAAGTGCCCTTTCGATCACTGTGATGTCTTGACTGACCTGAGCGATCGCTGGCTTTGGATCAACTCCAGTAACGCAGTTCAACTGCTGCAGTAGCTCCCGCCGATGCGCCAGAAGGTTCTCCAGCGCGCTGCGGTTGTTTAGTTTCACATAGCCGTCCACAATCAATCCAATCGAAAGAGACATCGAAACTCTCAAACAAAGCTGTTCTCAACGAAGATGCGTATAGCACATCGCCAAATGATGTTCAGCTCGTCGGCAGAGAATACTGACGGGCGAGCTTGTTAGGGATAAGCGTCCGCCGCCGGGGGCGTGACCGACTATTCCTTGCGCCTTACAAGCGTCCAGCTCTGTTTGAGGGACTAACCGAGCAGAAAGACGGCGTATGGCGTGCCAAAAACGCTGCGGATCGTCGCGATGGAAAGGCTAGCCTAAGCTAGGCTAGGCGAACGAATGATAGCACGGGACTGCCATGGTCCTTGTCCGCCTGCCGAACGGGTTCCGAGGTGCGATGACAGGCGCCGCGCTGATCGACGACATGCTCGCCTGAATATCTCTTCGTTGAGATTGCGACGACCTCAGGAGCGTCCAGGATGCTTGATGAATATTTGGCGCGCATTCGTGCTCACCGCAACAACGTCCACCGCTATCGTCGCCTGCTGAAGTCGAACCTGTCGGATGTCGAACGTCAGTTCATTGAAAGACGCCTCACCGAAGAGCAGACCGCGCTCGAGTCTCTTTCGGCCGACACCTTTCCGCTCGCGTTTAGCCTTCCGAAGGGGACGGACATGCCGGCAAGCTAGGCGCCGAGCCGCGAACGACGCGCGCATTCGGGACCACGCAATTTCTCGCCGACGGCATCATCATGAGCTCGCGAAACGGCAAATAATCGACGATATCCGCCCGCTGTTGGCCTAGCCCCGAGGACCTGATCTGCGGACCTGCACGTGAGTTCATTCGGCTCGGGTATCAGGTGCTCAATCTATATCGGCATTTGCCATAGCGGAATAAAAAGCCGCACTGTTCGACCGGTTCTCGCTCGCGGGCCTGTTTGTATTCGGCCATATCTCGGCAGTTTGTTAGATTGGCTACACGCCCAGCCAAATCGTTCTCACTCGCTAGCCAGCTGAGACAGCCACATATTCATCCTTCATCGGTCTGTGACCACGGCATGAGATTTGCTCTACTAGCTGAGACGCTGCGGACCGTGTTCGCGGCGAGAGGTAGAGCAAGGAAGGAAACGACTTGCCAAATCTGCGACTGGAGACAGTTTATGTCGCCGGCAATATCTCCAGCAGCATTCTGGGGAATACAAAGGTGAGCGGCGGCACCCCGCGAAGGGTGGAACATCAATTTGGTACGCGCCGATCGGGCTCGGCTGCGAAATACCCTCGCGCCGATATTCTCATCACTAGTCGCGGTCGGGCAAATGGCAGGCCTTTTGCGTGTAGCCTATCCCATAGGACTACTGCACGGGCTCTCCGCGACCGACGGTTGGTTGTTTCGACGGAGACCGCAGGTCGGCCGCGCGACAGGGAAGTCGCAATTCCCGGGCAGAACAACGGCCTCCAGCTTTTGGATCAATCACTTCAACCTGCACCCGGCAATCCAACATTATGATTGTGCGTAACCTGCACGACGTCGAAGCAACCGATCGCTTCGTCGATTGGGGCAATGGCACTAGCCACCGCCTTTTGACGGATAAGGACGGCATGGGTTTTAGCATCTGCCACACCGTGGTGCGCGCTAACACCGTTTCGCTTCTGCAATACCGGAATCATCTCGAAGCCTGCTACTGCATCGGTGGAGAGGGCGAGGTCGAGGACATGGACGGCAATGTCTTTCCCATTCGCAAGGGTGACATGTATGTGCTTGACAAGCATGACAAGCATTTCCTGCGCGGGGGACGGGACAAGGACATGATCCTCGTGAGCATCTTCAACCCGCCCCTGACCGGAACCGAGCGCCACAAGCTCGACGACCCGGCAGGCTCCACATATTGAGCGATGCGAAGAAACGCCAATCCAACATGAACTGCCGCTAATTGCGAGAAGCAGTCACTCGAGCGATCCAGCACTGCCTCTTATCGCACGCGCGGACCTCAGAAAAAGTCTTTGTCCCGGCTTTACGAAAGGCGCACGCGACGCGCTTCGGCTGAGCTGACAAATTACTTTGGCATTCCAAGTCCATTTTCCTCTGTCCGGAAGACCAGGCGAGCGGAGGCTTGTGCCGATTGATAGCGCGCTCAGTTGTACGATGTCTGGCGGCGCTGTTCGAGAGCTGACATAGCACTGCCGTGGCTACCGCATTGATTGCACTCGATTTCACCTTTGGCACGATACATGCGTAATCCTCTAAAGGGCGCCATAAAGGAGAAGTCGTTCGATGAGAACGCTTACCAGAAACTCTGACGCGGTTGAGTGGCAGCTGCGATACTGCCGACACCATATTTGATGATGCGGAAGGTTGACAGGAAGATTGAGTGATCTGCTTCGGCGAAGGGGCTCGCCACATCAATGCAGACCAGCCTAAGCCCCAAAACAGATTAGAACCAGTGTGAGCGATTTGCGTGAATCAAGGAAGTCGCCTTCCGATCTTGAGCGATGAACAGGTGCAGAGCATATCTGACGCACATGAACTCCTGGCGCGTGGGGAGGAGTTTTGGCGACGGCGGCTCGAGCAGTTTAGAAGATTGCATCCTCCTTTCGTGTCATCCTCCGTGGCTGCGGCGCCTTCCCGATGGCAGTCGAGTTCGTGGTTTTGCCCAAGCGCTTTGGCTCAAGTGTCCCCACAAGATCGGTCGCAATATCTGGTAACGGCTTGGCTGATCTATCTCGCTCGGATCACGGGGGAAAAAGAATTTCAACTGGGATGGAAGCCTGCAAGGGATGGATTGGAAACTGGCTGCAAACTCGTCGAGGTGTTGATCGCCTCCGTCGTGCCGATGGATGTTTGCATCGATCTTGCTCATGATTTTGAAGAAGTGCGCAAAACCGTAGCAGCCGAAGTCGCTCAGCTGAGGACGCACGCTAGCTATGCCCGGGATCTTATCGCGCGCTGCCCGACATTGCGAAGTGTGGAGGCGCTACGGTCGCGCCAGCCTTGGCCGATCGGCATTGCAATCACCGCAGAGAGCTGTTCCATCGCTGACGATCTGACGACGCGCCACAAGGCTGGCCAAGCCTTATGCGGCGATTTGCTGACCTTTGAGGTTCGCGCTCTGGATGGAAGCTTCCGCTGGCATTTTGATGACGCCCGATTAGCGCCCAAGCAGATCGACCGCATGACGCAGCATTTGCAAGCTTTGTTATGCGGCGTGATGGACGATGCGGGGCAGTCTGTCGGCCGGATCGACATTCTGCCGACTGACGAGCGCAGGTATCTACTTGAGGATTTGAATGGGAAGGCGGCGCCTTATTCTATTGAGCGATGTATCCATGAGCTGTTCGAGGCGCAGGTGCAAAAGGCACCGGAAGCGGTGGCGGTGGTCCATGAGAAGGAGAGACTGAGCTATGGCGCACTCAATGCGCGGGCCAACCGGCTGGCGCATTATCTGATCGAGCTCGGGGTCAAGCCGGACCAGCCGGTGGCGATCTGCCTGGAACGCAGCCTAGCGATGGTGGTTGGCCTCTTGGCGATCCTGAAGGCTGGCGGCGCCTATCTGCCGCTAGATCCGGCTTATCCGTCAGCGCGCCTGCGGCAGATTGTCGACGATGCAAAACCGAAACTGCTGCTTTGCGATGTCGCCGGTCGAACCGCATTGGGCGCCGAAGCCGTGGCCGATGTGACGGTCGTCAATCTGGAGACGGCGACCCCGACGTGGGGCGAGCGGCCGCCTTCGAACCCGGACCCGGGCACGCTTAGCCTCACATCGCGCCATCTCGCCTATGTCATCTATACCTCCGGCTCAACCGGAATCCCCAAGGGCGTTGAAATGTCCCATGGCGCGCTTGTGAATTCGCTTGCGGGGATTGGCACGTCAAAACTGCGCACACTTCAATTCGCGACCTTGAACTTCGATGTGTCCTGTCAGGAATTGTTCATCTGTTGGAAGGACGGCGGAGTGCTTGTGCTCCTGCTGGAAGAGACCCGGAGGCGCTTCTCCGACCTGCTGGAGTTTGTAGAGTGCGAGGCGATCGAGCGGCTTTTCCTCCCGTTCGTAGCATTGAATCATTTTGCGGAAGTCTGGAGCACCCAGCGTGTGCAGCTGCCCTCTTTAAGAGAGCTTTATACAGCCGGCGAGCGATTGCAGGCCACTCCATTGCTTAGAGCGTTCTTCGAAGCACACCCGAACGCGAGATTGATCAATCAATATGGCTCCACGGAAATCAGCGTCATTTCCGAGCACCACCTTGCAGCTGATCCGTCATGTTGGCCCCAGATGCCTCACGTCGGGCGTCCAATCGCCAACACGCGGGTGTACCTGTTGGATGGCCATGGCGGGCTGGTGCCGTTCGGCGCGGTGGGCGAGCTTTACATTGGCGGG
>NZ_JACIHF010000026.1:0-72941 GCF_014198295.1 Bradyrhizobium sp. CIR18
TGATTGCATAGGCTGCTCCTCCGAATCGTGGGAGCCTCAAACGGCGCCCCATCCTTGGCACTCTCGTGCCCGTGGAGGAGCCGTCCACAGCATCATAAGCGGAAGTGCACTGAACGGCATCGTCATCAGGTTGATGCACTTTGGTGCAGGTAGATCCTTTCGAACTGGCCAACTTCCTCAATTTTGGCTTGGTCTAGCAAGTGGAAAGTTCTGTGATCGGTCGCGACAAGACCTTCCCGGCGAAGCTGTTGGAGAGTTCGATTGACGTGCACGACCGATAGACCCAGGCAGTCTGCCAGCTCGATTTGCGTGATTGGCAGCTCAAACGACCCGTTTAGCGTGCGCCCGATTGCTGCGAGGCGCTCGTGAAGCTCCGCAAGCATGTGTGCCAGTCGAACACGCGCTGGCCTGCGGCCCACGCTGACGATCCATTCCCTGAAGATTGCAGAATCGACCAATGTCTCGCGCCAAAGCGCGGCAGCGACGTTCGGCCGCGTTTTGTTCAGTTCACGCAACGCATCGTGCTTTATGAAGCCGAGGGTGCACTCTGTGAGCGGCGTTAGGTCATGGTCCATGACGTGTAGGTGAAGGTTTTGAAGGGCGCCCGCACGCTGCAGCCCTTCCAAAAGGTACCTTCAATATTTCCCGGTTAGATAGGGCGTTGTGATCACGAATTGCCGCTGCGGCTCCCTTCGGTTGACGCGAATTGCACTCCTGCAGCAACGGCTGTGCTTCCTCCGTTAGTCCAAGCTGGCCAAGGCTGGCGAGAAGGACTCTAAGGGCGATATAGGGACGTCTTGCACGCATGGCGAGCCGACCGTAATGCGCCGCCTCTTGATAGTGTTCCTCGTGATAATGGGCCAACGCGACGAAGCTCAAGAATGCCTTGCGCCTGACGCACCAAGTCCGGTGGCAATTCCCTGGGCGACATTCAGCTGCGCATTGTCCTTCTCCGAGGCCGTTATCCCCCGCCCCGTTTAGCGAACAATGAGATCAGCCGTCTTATAGACAGCGCGTGCTTCACACGTCTCGCATCTCAAACTGAATTCTTGATCAACTTTTACATTCTTGATTCCGATCTGGGCGCCGCATCTCTTGCAAGCAACCGACCTTCGCTTGATCTCGTCCTGCACGGACTTGGGCCGTCTCCACGCAAGGCAGAGGAAGATGGTGATAAGAACAACAACGAGCCCTGCCAGCAGCGGAATGTTCATCTCTTTAGCTCCAGCTTGGCCGCAGAACAGAGTCTCGGCAGTAGCGTGGCCCCGGCGGGCCAAAGGTCTGGACAGAGCCATCGGCCATGCGCGGGCCGCGGGACACGACAGAAGAATATCAACAAACTCGGCCGGTCTTTCCGTGCCGCATCTTTCGAAGCTGATGGCGGCTGCACGCGACGAACTTAACTAGGAAAGCACGCCTGAGCTGTCAGCATCAGTGGAGAGAGATTGAGTATTTGCGGAAATTGGAAAGCATAACTAGCGCTCACCTGATTGCCGCATGTCGGCGTAGAGAAGGCGAATGTCTGGGCAGGAAGAGTGAGGCCGAACGCCTGCTGGGCGGCGTAGCTTGTGATGGCATTGCTACTCGGGCAAAGCGTCGGATTGACGGTCGCGCAGCGCGCCGCCATTTCCGCACCATGTTGCATGCCCAGTTGAGTCCAAAAGAGTAGCCCGAACTCGATGATTCCAAATATGAACAGAAAAAAGACTGGAGCCGTCAGAGCAAATTCCAGCGCCGAAGCCGCTCGATTGTCTCGCCATATGTTCGCGAGCTTCACTGCAGCCTCGCTGTGGATTGCGCATTGTATGTATAGGTGGCCGCAACGACTTGATAGTTAATCAGAGTATAATACGTCGCCTGCGCCGACACAGTCGTATATGTTCCGGCCTGCGCTCCGCCAGAGCACACTGTGCCACAGCTAACGGCGCTCACTCCCCTACTTGTCGGGCAGCCGCAGAATTGAACAGGTCCAGGTGATGCAATGATAGCTGTGGAATTCGTTGCGTTCGTTACCGCATTGGAAATGCTGCCCACATCAAAGCCGCGCGCAATGGCGTATTGCGCCCCCGCTTGCGCCGCCCCCTCAACCTGCATCTTGCGATAGACAGCGAGCCCTATATCACTTACCGAGACGACCATCAGCGACAATAACGGAATCATAATTGCAAATTCGATGGCGGCTGCGCCACGAGTGTCGCGTACAGCAGCGCGCACGGACCAGGTTAAGGCGCGAAGGAGTTGGCTTCGGTCGTGAGGAGATGAGTTTCGGATTTGCATTGAGGCAACCTCACTCGATCAACTGTGCAGTCTGCGCGCCAATCGCCGCGGTGCCGAGCGCTGAACAATTGACCTGAAGATTCGATGTACCGCTGAACGTCAGGGTATCAGCGACAATCTTAGTACAGGACGTGCTCGTGCCGTTACCGCCACTGAAGCTGAGATTGGCCTTTGGCAGGTAGATGGCGCCGCCAAAATTCTGGGTGCCGCCGCCCGTCAAATTGAAAGCAGTACCGGCGGGCATGTTGCGGTCGCCATAAAGGACGATTCCCTTGGTCGCGCCGGCGGTCGGCGCGGTCAAGTCGACTGTAGCGTTACTGCCGATGGAAGCTGTGCCCCAGTTGCCGCCCGACCCGGTAAAGACCAGCGTCACACCGGCGCCTGTGATCGTTGCGTTACCGGCGACGCTTAGATTGGCGCCGTCGAGGTAATAGATCCCCGGCTCAAAGCTTAAAGTCGCACCAGCATTGACTGTAATACTGCCGCTGTAGCAGCCAGGGCTGAGAGAGTTGGTCTTACCATTGGCATTGACGGTAATCTTTGCGCTGGTGCAGCTTGGCTCCGCCGGGGGAGTGACGTTTGCATAGGGATCGGCGACCGCGGACATGTGAGTCCGGACGCCATTGGTGGCGGTAATGTTGCTCGCGCCGGAGACGTCGCCAACCACTCCGACCTGGTTGGCAGCGACGGAAGCGCTGCCCGCAACGTTGAGTGATGGGCTTGCACCGGAGTTGCTGTAGAGGTTGCATTTGATCAGATTGAGCTGATTGCCTCCGCTCACGTTCACAGCCGGACTGGCGCTTGAATTCAGCGCGAGTACACAGCCTGTGCCGGAATTGGGCAGCGCAACCGCACGCGCGGTGATGAGCACAGGTTCCGAGCCGAACAACGACGATAGCAACCGCCGCTGCGCCTGGCTCACAGTAACCTCGATCGCTTGCGGGTTCGAGGTATAGTTGCCCGTCTTCGGCGGTTGGTTGACTACCACAGTGACGTTGTTCACCGCATTCGCGTAGCCATAGTTCGCAGTAACGGCATTGGCTTCGGAGCCCATGTCGCCGCCGGCCGTTATCGCTGTTGCCGCACTTACCGCGCCTGAATCCGCCGCGCTCTGCATATTCTTGTGCTTGTAGTACCACCATCCAACCTCGGTGCCGAGGCCGGCCGTGCCAACCAAGACAGGCATCAACAGCGCAGATATGATTACGTAGGTACCCGACTGATCTCGAATAAACCGCTCAAACAAACTAGGTCGGCGCGGTCCACACTTCGTCAGGTGACCTGAAACTTTCGAGGAGCGGCTCCAAATCTTCCAGAGGTTCATGTTATCCTCCCAGCGGTTGCCACTTTTTCCTGAAAAGAGGTTGATGCAGGCCGATTTAAAGGCGCCCCAATGTGGCTAAGACAATTTTAGCGAACTGACAGCAAAACGACGGCCATGTCGTTTGGGGCCGGCACTGCGGCGGCTTCGGGGTGTGACAGTTAAGATGGGAAGAACTCAGGACGAGCAGTTGTTGTGACCCTAACTGTACTTCGCCCCCTTAATCGATCCCGCGATAGCGTCGACGACCCCATCTTCGTTGGCGCCAAGCGTCCGGCGGCAGGATCGTAGAAGCCGACCATTACTAACCTCATCCCACCGTTCTGACCTACGCGCATGTTTCGCGCACGGCTCATTATTCGTGCACGATCATGTACTTAATTGAGCGTCGGGCAAGCTTTTCACGAAGCCGTGATGGCCTACATGTACGACGAAGTCGTCTGGAAATTTGATTTTGGGTCGACGACATCAACCGGAAGAATGACAGGTGCATGATCACGTCATCTCAAGGGACGGAGAGCACCTATGCCCCGCTATATGAACCTTGGAACTTCTTTTGCTGCCCTGCTCATCGCCGCTCTTGCGCTTGTGCCGCACCCGGTCAAATCTGATCTCGGCGGTGGTTGGCAGTGCAGCCAGACGCTCATGGTGGTGACGAGTTGTGGGCACGTGAGCGCTCAATGATGCGCAGGAGCACCGCAGATACTGCCGAGGGAAGCCCGACGCTGGACGTACCCCGCTGTCCTGCCTGTGGCACACCCCTCTTTCCTTGACGCACTCGAACTTGGCCCCCGCAGGGATCCCTCGACCGCTCGGTGACCCGTGACGTTATGGAGGTCGATGCGCCGGCATGACTTGCGGCAGTACTGTTGGCGTGAGCGCCGCACCGCAAGAAACGATTAGGGGCCTTTCAATCCTTCTCAATACGGTCGGCGCTTTGAGCTTCGAGATATTCAGCCCGTGAACGGTACTCTTCGAAAATTTCCAGCAAGGCCATCTTAGCACGCTCCTCCGCTGACAGAGCCGCTTGCTCGCGGGCGGCGCGTTCAAGGCGTCGGAGTTCTCGTTTCATGGAGAGAGATTACCCGGCCGAACCGCCGCCGCATTAAAGTGTGCTAAAGTGTACGCATTGTTCGTTCCCTCAGGGACAGCTAACACCCTCGTTGACCTATAACGGGCAAAATCAGCCTGAACCTGCGTCCTGACGTGACGATAGGCATCTCGTTCTCCGGCTAAGGGCCACAATCGTGTCTCGGGCACTAAGCTATTAGGGGTAGCCTTGAACGGCCCCTATCCCGCCGATAGCCGATATCACAATTGGCTCAGCCTTGTTGGCTAAGCAGGAGACGACATTGGGGATGATGTGAAAGAGGCCGCCGACGCGGACGCCTCTTGTTCGATTAATGAGGCGAAACCATTGCGGCCACGCTGAACGCCACCACGCAGGCCGCGGCAAGTGACCAGAGCGCTATGGCCATCTCTCTAGGCATAGAGATTCAACACCCCTTGATATTCCAGGTTCCTTTAGGGGCGGGGCGGAAGCGTTTGCCGTGGAGGCACTGCGTTTCTGGCTGGCGCCGGCGTCCTCGCTACACCAGCAGGACGCGACGGCTCCTCGATTCTGTTTCCACGCACCATCCAAGCAGCAAGGCGCTGCAGGCTACGACGCCACGCGCTGAAAGAGGGTTCGGCAAGATCATCGTCCATCCTACAACTATTAGCTGCGGCAGGGTTTACGATCAGCTGCAATTTGAGAAAGTGCCGCAAAAAAGTTGTTGTGATGCTTCGAGCGGATGCTGTCCTTGCGTGCATCGTCGCAAATTTAAGTTCCCCTTGAGCCGGGAAAAAGTGGTAAGTTCCTCGGGCTCGGGACGCCTTCATGGCAACCTATCGCGCATACCTTTTGGACGACACCGGCCATGTAGCCAGCCGGATCGATCTGGAATGCGCCGACGATGAGGCAGCTAAAGAGCGCGCGCTGTGCTTGCCGCATGAGAACGGCGCCGAACTGTGGCTGCTGGATCGGCTCATCGCTGTCTTCGGGCCAACCGTCCAGGCTGAGCATCCCGTGGACGTCGCCGACAAGCTGGAAAGGCTTTTGACCGACGCCGAGGATTGCACGCTGCTCAGCAAACTTGCCGCTGATCCCGCCAAGCGCGAACGCTTCGCTCGGCTTGCCAAACGGTTTCGGCAGATGGCCCGAAAGTTGGACACCGCGATCAAGGCCAATCCCGATCCGGACGATTCCATAGCTCCGGGCTAGAGTGCCAAACAGGGCCGGCCCTTTAGATTGGCGCCCGATCTCGCTTCTTTGAGATCTCCCCGATCTGTGGAGGCCGCTTTGCCGCACATGTGCGCGTACAAGAATCGGCAGCCGAAATTTTCGTGCGCAGACCTCCGTACTCGCCGCTCTGCCAAGGTCAGCTTCGGGTCAAAAGGGGACCATCGGCATTTCCCCTCCCCTCGTCTGCTTCGCAGCGAGAAGCGGACCTCAACGTTGCACGGACCTCAGGGCCCTGCCGCTGATTGATAAGGTTTTCGTGCGACTGATAAGCTTTGCGACACAGTCGCGAATGGACAGGCTTTGGCGTCATAGACCTCGATGTCCCTCTCAGGAGATTTCTCATGACGCCATGTCCTCTCGAGGCTTGTTCCCACTTTGATAAGCTGCCGCAGGCTCACAGGCCGTGGCAGCAACCTCCCGAGGGATCTCGGCATTCGATGAAAGCCGTGGTACGTGTTCGGGGCGAGGGGTCCTGTCAACCTTCTTGTATTTGCTCGTGATTTCCGCTTTCCCCGCGAGCAATCCACGGTACTAGCCACGGTGCCCCGAGCGGCTTCCCGACTGTAGTTTTCAGCACCTCCAGGAGCGCGGCGGCCTCGCCCGGCACCCTGCTCTCCCCAGCTAGATCCCGGCAGATGCGCTCCATGCGCGCGAGGTCATCTATGTCGTGCGGATTGTGGCCCAACACCGGCTAAATTCACCGCGTACACAACTTACCGCATGGCATTTCCCAGGCGCGGAAAGCTGCCCATACGAGTCTCTCGCGGGCGCATAGTTCCTACGGCAACGGCAAACTTGGCGGCGGTGGTCGATCGAAAAAACGGCCCCAGCGTCTGGCGGCGGCTGGGGCCGTTGGAATGCTCCGGCACCAAGGGGGGCTTTGAACCGGAGCACAGCACTAAACCGGTGGCTTGCTCCTAGTTCCTAGGGAAGAGGCAGGGCTTGCGAGAACCGACCCATCGCCAAACGCGCGTTCGAACGATGGGCCGTCCCGGGTGGATGTCGCGAAGCTGGAGTGATCCAGGTATCACGCCACAGACCGAAATCTTAAATCCTCGCGGCTCGAGAGTCGTTCCTTGCTGGATAAGGTAGCCGCAGCACGTGGGCGCTTAGTTCGGTCCATCTCGACTCGGCTCGTCCCAAAACAGCTTCTTGCAGTTGGGCACCGAAAGTTGGCAATAGCCCCGTCCGGTGAATCGACTACGTCAACGAAGAGCATGGGTTTGTTGCATGCGGAACAGGTCGGCAGAGGCTTAGTCTTATTCTCTTGTATGGCCATCCGCCCGAAGGTAAGCCGCAGGTGCTGGCTTGAGACAGATCCTGCGGCCTATGCACGACGTTCCGCACGATCGGAGCGGCACGGACCCTTGCTAGCACAGTGGCCCGCCAGCGCGAACCGGTGGGCCGCTTGTCACTGCCTCAGCCGTTTCGGGGCAGCAGGAGCTGCTCCAGTCCATCCTCGATCACTCGGAGATCCTCAAGTAAAGCATCTCGAGAGTCGGGCGGGTTCACGCCTGATGTGGACTGTAGCTGTTCGAGCACCTTGCGCCGAAGGTCTCGCATATTTTCTAGGGCTTGCCCCGGTTGTTCAAACGCACATAGGCCGAAACGATCAATCCAATGCTTGTGGTGACCAAATGCAAGATTTTAAAATAGGTCGCATCGTCGCCCATTCAAGCTATTCCGCAAGCACCCATCAAACAGCATCTTAGTAACCAATCAGGCCCAGGGTGTCCTGTGACGGGGCCGTGGGGCACATACGCGGCCTTGTGCTTGTGGTTGAGGGCCCGCCAGCTCAGCCAGCTCCGGCGGGTCCTCCCTCATCTTGATGCACGTTAAGCCTGCTGCCGATTGTGAACTAGATCATACTGCGTGTCAGAAATGCAGCGATAGGATCATCCACCGGGCCGGCTGCATATTTCCTTACACCTTTTCACCCGGTTTCATTTTGGTCATGCGCGGGCCGCAGCGAGAACATCGCTGCGGCCAGTAGAACCGCTGCGTTCAATCACCAGCAAGGTTTGTGGGCACCAACAATTTTGCGGCGTCTTTTCCAATGGGAGGACGTTTTATGCCTAAGGAGAATTGCCTGATTGTTCGTGCGGCCGGGAAACGATTGGACCTGTTACGAGGGGAAGCTGCCCGCATCGCGAAAAGAGCTAACGTTCGCTGGTGGACCGACCGCGCGGAGATCGGCACCAAGTTCTGCTTTGAAGATTCCAAAGCAAAGGAGCTATTCGCAATTACCTGCGACAGCCTCGGCATTACTTCTCAGGACGGCTAATCCATTGAAAAACCCGCCGATCTTGGGAGCCGACGAGTTCTCAAGCCAATACGTATCACGGTGCTTTTTCAAGGCGCGTCAGCATCTCGGCCGAATGAAAACACGGCGAACCTCAAATGATCATCTTCGATTGCGGCGTTCAGCATCAACTCGGCGGCTATCCTACAATCATGAAGCTCCATGCCTTCGACGTCCTCGCCCTCGGGTTGTACCCGTCCGGCAGGCGCGGCTCAGATCAGGGAGGCCTACAATGGCCAAGCCATGGGCGGCGACGACTTGCGAGATATGCCGCTGTATCTGCGAAAGATGAATCTCCAGCGGCTGTTCGCGCGCAGGCCGGAGGGCATATCCGTGGTCGCCTCGGTGTAGCTTGCAACAATTCGCTGCTTTACGTGACGGTGGTGCGGCCTGGGCGGATATGGACCACATTACGTGCTCGCGACGCGCTGTTCGAGACCGTCTCCACCACCCGCACCGGCTAGCCGTCGGCGCAGGCTGCTGCTTCACGCCCAACTGGTCGGGCCGTGTTGAGTACCGCTACACCGATTTCGGCAACTTCCGGAACAACTCCACCGTCTCGTTCCCCGGCCTCTCCTACGAGCACGATCCGGTGTTCTACACCGTGCGTGCAGGTGTCAGCTATCGCTTCGGCGGCCCGGTGGTCGCGAAGTACTGATCTGCCCAACCCGATCAAATCAGCAGCTTAAAGCCCCGGCGTCGTCCGGCTGTCGGATAGTTAGCAGCTCCTGCGAGCGATAGCATCCCGCTTCAGGGCCTTCAGCGACACGCCTTCAGATGTTCTCGGTGGATCATCAGCGACGAGTGGCGGCTTCAATGAGCGGCGGAGCGCGGAAGCAGTGGCGATGTTAGCTTTTGGCCCTCAGCGGACCAATCGCAGCATGGGGCGCGAGGGCAGCTTTTGACCCAAAGCCGACCTGAAGGGACGTCGGTTGGCGCTTTAGAAGATGTTGGAATAATAAATGAAGATTGCTTCATCGCGCTCAACGACAAATTGCGGTCGCTGCAAGCCGGGGCTGACCGGTAAATGCTTTGGCGACAGTTCCGTCAACTCCGAACGTTTGACGCCTGGTACGTTGATCGCCGCCGCCATCAAACAAGATAGCCGCCCAATAGCTCTGACACGCGACAAAGCCAATCATCGCTCCTTCGCGATAATCCAGTCTTTGCACGTATCCGCTTTCAGGCGATTTGGTCATCGGCAGGCTAGAAGCGAGGGGTGGCCACAAGAATGGATAAATTTCAGTTGGCCAACGACTTGAGACGTGGAGGCCCGAGCGGACTGCCCGACCGATGATTTGACCGCTCCTTATCGGCAGCCCATGCGAGCCGCTGCTCGGCTGAAATCGATTGCTCCAGGCCCCAAGCACATTGCCTATGCTTGGTCGTTCAATCTCGCTAGGCATGGTCCAATAGCGAAGATGGCCTTCCGGCCAAAGCTCGTGCAATTTGGCACGAAAATCATCAGGCAATTTCAATCGTCGATAGCCGTCGCAAACTCGTACGTATTGGCCAAGACCCGGCGGATCGGAGTTGGGGAAGTCATACCCCCACGGGCCGGGCAAGACGCCTTGCTGAACATACTGTTCGGAAGACCTTTTACGCCAATCCTCCCACTCGTCACGGGTCGCACGGTCGATGCGCGCCGTGAAATGCGAGCTTGGCTATGGGATTTTCGTAGGCATCCTCGCTCGCGTAGCCTAGCCCGGCCGAAAGATCGGAAATGTCCTCGAACCACACCGCGAGTGGAAGAGGGTCATGCGCGGAGGCAGCTGCGTTGTTCAGCTCAAGAGGTGATCTTCTGCTCAGCCTCAAGGACGCGTCCGCGTAGTGCTTCCAACTCGGCCAGCTGAGCAGCGAGCGCGTCGAAGCGATGCCGAAGAACAGCGGCAGCGGCATCCGCTCGACCGCCGCGATTGCCCGCCTCGGACAAGTTGGCCCATTCGAACGGAGCGGCCGATCGCATTGACGCTGGGGAATTCTGGAAATGACGGAGACCAGTCATGGCCGGACTTTCCGAGCGGGCGCAAGGGAAATGGAGTAGGAAGGCCGCGCCGCGCTTTGTATAGCGAGGCAATAATTAAATCACATCACAAAACAAAAAAAATAAAGACGTTAAACAATCTAATCAAAAATTATAACACGCTCACCGGCTCTGTTCGTACCTTTAGTAGTTTTATCCCCGGTTCCTTCAAGTCTACTCTCTGGCTGAGCTGTTTAAGCCGCTCCTCAAGGTCGCGCTTTGCTGCGATCAGCTTGACGGCTAGAATCTGACGAACGTCGGTGTGCAGTGCCCACAGCTCATCAACGGACATCGCTTCAAGGTGATCTCGATGCATGCCACCCGGGTCCCTGCATACCCTAAGATGCGTGGCTGAGGGAGATGCACAGCGGTTCCAGGCTTCACGCTCAGGCACGGGCACCGCACAATAAACACTCTGATATTAAATCATATTAAATGAATAATATATAGCCAACTTTATTTTGTCATTCACAACAGATTTAAAAAGGGCGGCAGAGTAACGCCGCCCACGACTGCACGGCGAAGTCTGCCGCCATGCCGACTAGGATATCGATGTCGCCATAAGGCGATTCACCTAGCCGAGATACGATACGTCCTTTGCGCGCGAGGCCAGCTCGGCTTTCATCTTGTCGTCCCGGCTTGGTCGTTCGCGATGAATTCAGCCAGTTCGTCGCGAGTCATTTCAGAGAGCAACTTTTGCTGAGAGGACGTCTCCTTGCGGCTGGGAGCGATGTGCCCTGCTCGATCCAAGTCCTTAATCTAGAGATCAGCCCGAACCCGCACTCACGCTCGCGTCTTCTCGATCAACTTGGCGGATTCACCGGCAGGGCGTCGTCCTTTGATGAACCTCGCGGCAGTTCGAGACTGCCTGGTCAAAGCTGGCGCCGACCTTTGAGCGAGGAACAGCTCGCTCCTCGTCGCCGTACACCTCTTGAGCGGCCGCTTTATGGGGCTTCATATGGTTGAGACGAAATTCGACAGAGCCATGAAGGAATTTGTCTGGAATATATTAGAGATCCAGTCCCAATTGGAGGACATTCACTCCGTGTGGGCGCGGCTGCTCGGCATTACCGAGCCGCAGTGGCTCATGTTAATGGCGATAATGGACTTGGACGAGGACATGGCATTGAGGGAATTGACCTCGCCAAGAAGTTACGGGTCCACCCTGCGTTTGTAGCAAGTCAGACCAAGAGTCTCGCAAAGGTTGGCCTTCTTGATCGCCGGACTCGGTCGGATGATGCCCGCTTCGTGCAGATGTCAGCAACGAGCAGGATGGCTGCAATAGCTAAGCTAGCCGAAAAGAAGGCAAGCCTGAACTCAACGATTTTCGCCGACCTTGATGAAGGTAGGTTGGCTGAGTTGAACACTGCACTTTTGGCAATTGCCAAGAATGTTCGACTGGCTGTCCGACTATTGGCGATCGAAGTCTTGTAATCTTACCAAGACACCAAAGCCCTCGGTGGTTTCCCGCCGAGGGCTCTGAGGAGCTCTCGGCAGTTTCCTACCAAGAGCTCCAATGTAGTCGCTAGAGCGAACCTTACCAGTTGCGCTGAGCGCGGAGGAGCAGGGTGATGGTGTCCTGATCCTTGAGCTCGTACACAGCGGCCGGCTTGGCCGTTGCGCCGGCACCAGCGTAACCAACCGTACCGGAGTACTTCTGGTCGAGATGGGTCCAGTTCAGGTCAGCCGAGAACGTGAGGTTCTTGACGGGGGTCCAGCGGGTGATGACACCGACCTGCGCAACGGCGAAGTCAGGGTTACAACCCGTCACACCGACCAGGCCACCGAACACGCCGCCTGCACCGCCAGCGCCGCAAAGCGTGGTCTTGGCGAGCGAGCCGAACTGCGCCTGAGCGTAGGCACCGTACAGCGCGGTGTTCCAGTAGGGATCCCAGTTATGGGTGTAAGCGCCGCGGAAGCCCCAGGTCTTGACGGTTTCCTGCGAGCTGCCGGTCACGAACACGGTGTCCGGAGCGATGGCGAAGCCGACGCTCTGGTAAGCAACGCCCGAGCTGCCGAACATCGAGTAGCTGCCGCCCGCGAGGTTCTGGAAGTTGTAGCGGGACGCGCCGTCGGTGTAGACGCCCGAAATGTTGATCACGTCACCCGCACCAGTCGGGATGTTCTTGATCGACAGAGCGAGCTGAACCGCCCAACCCCACTTGTCGTCGGGGTGGCCAGTCGGCTCGGTGGCGCCGTAGTAGGCAACGTGGTTGTCGTGCGCAGCGACCGACGCCTGGAACAGACCCCAAGCCTGGTCGACACGAACCATACCGACGAGGTTCGGCGAGCGCGAACCGCCGATGGCGTTCGAGCCATACGAACCGCCGATCATGCCAGCCGCCGAAGCGCCGGTCATGTTGAGGTTGCCGGCCTGGTAGTAAGCCGTCGCGTCTTCCGCCGAGAACGACGCCGTCACGCCCTGACCGAAGTCAGCGGTGTAGGTGAACTGGTTGACACCAGTGACCGTGCCGGAACCGCCGACGAGGCTGTCGAAGTTGTTGCCGGGATAGTTGGTCCAGGGCGCGTCGAACTGCGACACGGCCTTACCCATGGTGAAGCCAGCGAACTGGATGAAGGCGTAGTACACGCCGAGCGAACCGCCCGAGGTTGCGCCGTCGGTGCCGTTGATCGACGAACCAACGAGCGCCGGGGTGGCGCCGGAGGTGTTGAGCGCCAGCGTGCTGCTGTAGGCGGTCGTGCCGGTCGCGGAGCCGGTGCCCTGATAGTTGCCGGTGGTCCAGGAGAACACGCCGTCGAAGAAGGTACGGACAACGCCGTACTCGGTCGCGGTGCGCGTGTCGATGTTGAGATCTTCACGAGCGCGCATGGTGTAGTAGTTCGTCAGACGGTTGCGCGCGCCGTTGTTGCCGGTGAGCTGACCGCTGAAGCTCGAGTTGGTGTTCAGCGCGACTTCAGCGCGCAGATAACCACCCAGCTTGATGCAGGTGTCGGTGCCCGGGATGTAGTAGAAGCCCGCGCCGTACAGCGAGCAGATCTTCACGTATTCGACCGCCTTGGCCTTCACGGGCAGATCGGCTGCTTGAGCTCCGCCCACGGCGATCAGACCCGCCGCTGAGCCGAGCAAAAGGCTCTTAACCAACTTCATGTTAAACCTCCAAGTTGCTCTTCAGGGAAGGTCACTGACCGGACGGCCAATTCCCCAACCCCCTCTAAATCACCGCTCCGGGCTCCTTCGCGTCTTCGGACACACCCGCATGAACGCGAGGGACTTAAGCGAAATGACCTAAACGGGACGACCTCGGGATGCCCCCCTCCGTCGCCCAGTCACCATGATCGATGCCCCATGCACACACAACAAGAGAACGCTCCGAAACGGGCCTATGAAGCTTGTTTTCGGACAGGTGTTGCACAAAAATCACGCAACTTCTTGAGAGGAATTCTCGTTTAAGCTATTGTTAGGTATGACAATTCTAGCACTCACAGCTGCGTGAGTGCTTCGCCGACGATGGGTCCTCAGGTCGGGAACATGCACGTCTAGTGCACCTGAAGGAGGGGAATCGATTTGGTCTTGGGGACGAATCGAGTGTCCGTTTAGACGGCGCAGCCAGCCATTCGGATCTAGGATCACTATGTCTAAAGAGAGCAGCAAAAAGATCTCAGCGGCGCCAAGTTGGCTTGGCCTCACTAAAAACCGGTTGTCTTTCGTGTTCCTCCCGGATCGGGCCGAAACCGTGCGAAAAATTTTCCAACTCGCGATCGGCGGGATGGGCAGCTACGCCATCGCGAATTATCTCGACGAACAAAAGGTGCCGACTTTCACCGGATCGCTCAACTGGGACAACACCACCATAGACTCCATGCTCCGGAACCGGGCGACCTATGGCGAATACCAGCCGAAGTCCTTCGCTGCAGGTCATAAGAAGGGTATCCCGAGCGGCCCTCCCATTGCCGGCTATTACCCTGCAGTAATAGACAAGGCCACTTTCGCTACTGCGCAGGCGGCACGCCAACAGAATCTGGCGCATCGTGGGCGCAAAGGAAATGACCTCGCTAACATCTTCGGTGGTTTGTGCTCGTGCGCCTACTGCGGTGGCGAGGTCATCTTCCATCGGATCTCAAACGTGCAGGTTCTGGTGTGCGAGCAGGTTTTGAACGACAGCGCATGCAGCCGCTCCGCCTGGACGTACAAGGATTTCGAGACCACCGTTCTCGCCTTTTTAGCTCACCCGGCCTTGCTCGACAAAATGGGGGAGGAGCAAAGGACGTCGCTGCTCGGTCTTGCGGAAGAGATCAACAGTCTCTCGTCAGACGGCGATCGACGTTACACCAGAAGAGTGAATATAACTGTCTTGCTCAAGCAGATTGTCGACAGTCTGATCGTTCACAGCGCCGGCAACTTCAGCCTGCCTAGACACTCCTCCTCTCAAATTCGGAAGGACATGGACGGCAGATTTGTCGAGATTCAATTACGAGATGGCCCATATTACCGCTGTATTTCAATTAACTGAGACGCCGCGGCGGCTCCGCTAGGGAGCACCACCGCGCCGGCCTCGTCGGGTATTTGTTCTCCTGCAAAGGCTTCATGGTGGTGCTGCACTTGAACTTGCCGCCGGTTCAAATTTGTCGACTACAGTTGAGAGCAAATCCGAGCAGCCGGGACCAGTTACGTGTCAATGGGGAATTCGATAAGACTGGATCTAGTTCATCGCGAGGGCACACTCAACGCGTCGCTCGGCTTCAAGCAGAGGCGCCGCGATCGATTCTTTCAGTGGAATCTGGTGACCGCACTTGGGGCAGGGATGTGGCCCGCGTGGATCAAACAGACTAATCAGACCGGAGATCGTGTCTGACTCTCGAGGGCCGACTTCCAATTGATCTTGGACATCGCGGCGCCATCCAAGCCGAAAGGCATCTCCAGTTCAGACAAGCCTCCCATCATAAGCGGGCACCTGCTCTCACCGTCGCAATGATCAAACATCCAGGTGTCGGAAACGCACCGACGCGATCGAGGCAGAGCCGGTCAGGGATTCGTAGTATCCGTCCGGTGAAGGCCGCCTTGCCGAATGAGGCGTGTTGTTGAGAACTGTCCTTATGGACAGTGATAGGCGCAGTGCCCAAGTCGAACGGCTTGAGGTGGTGGACACGGGCCGGCGGCGGCGCTGGTCCGAGGATAAGAAGCTCAAGACCGTCCTGGAGAGCTCAGGCGCCGCGCCAAGTCGCGGCAACGGCGCGGCGATATGGCGTTTCGCGCTCATTGCTGCTGCGATGGCGACGGTCGTTTCGGCCTGAGCCGAAGGATGCCGCCCATCAAACCTGGCTTCGTACCGGCGATGGTGGTCGCGGAATCAGGGCCGACGCCTTGTCCAGTCGCACCGGCCAGCAGCGGCGGGTCGATCGAGATCGAGCTTGCTGCCGGGGCTCGGATGCGGGTCACGGGTACGGTCGACGCGGCGACGCTGAAGGCCGCCGTGGCGGCGCCGGCAGATGGACGCCTACGGTAATCCCCATTGCGTCGGGCGTGCGGGTGTGGATTGCGACCGGCCACACCGATATGCGTCGCGGCATGAACTCGCTGGCCTTGCTGGTGCAGGAAGCGTTCACGCGAGACCCGCACGGCGGCGACCTCTATGTGTTCCGTGGCAAAAGCGGCAAGCTGATCAAGATCCTTTGGCACGATGGACCTGGCATGTCACTTTATGCCAAGCGGCTGGAGCGCGGCCGCTTCCTGTGGCCGTCGTCGGCTGATGGCGTGGTGACAATCACCCCAGCCCAGCTCGGCTACCTGCTGGCGACTGGCGGATGCCGCAACATACCTGGCGACCGCAGGCGGCCGGCTGATCGCTGGGATTTGAATCGGTGGCACGATCAGCGGTTCGGACAGAGACCGGGTCTTGTGATTCTCTGGTCGCCAGCCCGCCGGCCGCTGCCGGAGCATTTGCCGCGGCAGCGCATTGTCTATCCGACACCTGCGACCTGCCCATGCTGTGGCGACAGCCGATTGCGGAAGCTCGGCGAAGACGTGACCGAGACGCTGGAGCTCCTTCAGCACCAGTGGAAGGTCAGCAAAGTCCCCGCCTGGGCCTCGGCTTCCGCGGCCAAACGGGCCGCTCGCTCGGCGCGCAGCATCGCCTGCAGCGTGGCGCTCTCTGCGGAAAATGACACGGCGTCGACTAACTCAAAGCCCGTCGCATGTAACGGTCTCCAAGATGTGCGCACGGCTATCGGTTGAAAAGCCCATTCAGGGGCGATTTCTCAAAGCTGCGCATGAAGATTCGTTGCGTCAATCCTGCCCGAGGTGATGCAAAAAGCATTCGCGCGACAGCCTGCATCGCGCGGCGGCTGGCGGTCTGGCTCTCGATGTTTCAAGGCCTTGCACGGACATCGACGAAATCTCGATCATGCTCTTCGCTACCAAACCCGTTCTAGATCCGAGTTTCGCGATACTGCGGCAACGTTCGCTTGAGAATACGGACAAGCGACCGGCGTGCTGAGCCAAATATGCGTACTTAGTTACACATCGCACAACGTAATCGTTGTCCGCTATCTCGATCCATCATTGGCGAAGCTTGAGCAACTTAAAGCAACAAAGGGGCGATTTGATGCACGTTCAACTAAATTGGTCACACCAACAGATGACGCAAAAAGCCAGTCACCGGAAAATGATTCCTCTCTTCTTCTCCTATTTTTCACTGGCTCACAATGAGGCTCGGCTCCTTCAGTTACCTCATAATGCTCGAAGCTTTCTTTGCTTTCACTAGAATGACGAGCCAACGCTGTGATTGCATGAATTGACGCAGAGCCTTCTTCCGTTAGATTCGTCATCTCTTGCGATCGCGAATCTGGCTGTCGAAACCAAGTTCACAGAGGCGGATGACAGGCGCGCTGCTCGAAAGCACGATGACGGCCTTGCTTGTGCGCAAACCGCGATGTCGGTCCCGACCTGGGCGGCGGACAAGGATGACCAGTCGAACACGAGGAAGGTCTCAATGGCAACGACAGACGGGCCCCATCAGAAAAGGACTCTGATTCCGTTGAAGAAGGCGTTGGAGCGCGGCGGTTTCGGTCGAACCAAGGCCTACGGGCTCATCAAGAAGGGAAAAATCATCGCCTACAAAATGGAGGGCCAGACCATGGTTGATGCCGCTTCGATCGACGCCTATCATATGAGCCTCCCTCGCATCGAGCCGAGCGGATGAGAGATGCGTTCTAACCTAGCTAGTTCGCCAATCTTTCAAAGGTTACCTCGATCGGTACAATCTTTTTTGGATCAGCAAAGCTGTCGATCCGGTCCGCCCAATGCTGCATCAGCTTGGTGCGTGAACCGATCAATGCCAGCGGTCCATGCCGTTTGTAAGTCGCCTTTACAGAGTCGCTATCGAGATGCGCCAACTGTAATTCGATGACATCGCTGTCCCACGCCTTGGCTTCATTGACCTCCTCATGATGGCAAAGGGTCGAGAACGTGGTGCGGAAGCCATGGGCGCAATGTTCGGTCTTGGTGTCGATGCCGAGCGTTCGCAGCCGATGACAGAGCGTTCTGCTGGACAGCGGTCTGTCTTTGGCACAAGCGAAAACGTAGCGCCGACTGCCGGTGATCTGCTGCACGCGCCGTAGGACCGTGAAGGCTTGCCGCGACAGCGGCACGACATGGTCCCATCCGGTTTTCATCTTTGCCGCCGGTATGGTCCAGCGTTTGGCATCCCAATCGATTTCGGTCCATTCCATGTCGTTGATCATGCCGGGTCGAGGGACCGTCAACGCATCGACCCGGAGGGCATCACCGACCACATCGCCAAATCTGGTCTTCTCCCAAGGCGGCATGATTAGCCTGAAGAGACGAACCACATCCTGCGGCTCAGTGACGCCAGGGCGTGGTGTCGAGACGTGGACACTGAGTTGCTTCTTGCAGGCACGGAACGGATTGTAGCCGTCGCCTTCGAGGTCGGCGTAGTCGCAGACTTGCTCACCGATACTGTGGACCCGGTCACGGGTCTCTAACCTACCCTCAGCCTGCATCGCCCGGAAGAAGGCAAGCACGTCAGGACGCTTGATGTCCGGCCGGTAGAGCTTGCCGAAACGATCCTTCAGGTAGCCGGCCCATCTTTCGAGTAGCGCGATGGTTTCGGGACTGCGCACGGTGACAAGCCTGCCACGTTTGATCTTCTCGGTTTTCTTCTCGGCAAGCCATTCGTCGATCCACGCGCCGAATGGGCGTTCAGCTGCCTGGCGATGCCGTTCGAATTGCTTTTCGATTGAGGGATCGACCGGCCTGTCTTGTGCAAGCAGGGCCTTTGCGGTGTCACGTTTCTGGCGGGCTGTGGCGAGCGAGACGGTGCCATCGTTGCCGTTTCCGTAAGACCCGATGGAGTAGGTCTTCTGCCTGCCGTGAAAGCGATAGGCCATCCGCCAGAGCTTGGAGCCGGCCTTGCCCGGCCTGTTCGGGTCTGGCGTGATCAAGAGATAGAGACCGCCGCCAGTCACGTCCGAAATCTTGGTGGCTCTCCACGCGCCGTTCTCGAACTTCGGTCGGGCGACGCGGCAGTCGACATCGGTCCTGATCTGTTCGGGAGCGGCGTGCTCCTCCTTGTTGCGTGCCATCTGCTTTGGATTTCCTGTTATTCGGAATATCGAAAGTTGCCAAGAACGTTTGTTCTTCCGGTACCAACAGATACCAACAAAAGTGCCAACAAATCGGATGGCTAGGAGCGTATGAGAACAAACAGTGACGAACACCGATGTACGTAGAAGCATTTGTTTTTCAAGGGATTTTGTGCACCTCGCGAATAGCGTCGAACAATTTAGAACGGTCTTGAATAGGCGCCTTTCTTACCCACGAGGTAATCGAATTGGCCCCCGGGCCGGCGCATCTTCAGTGGCGACAGGAGATGACCATGATCGCGCTGCTGCTCTACCGGACCGTCGCAGACCACCTTGTTCCCTGGGCCACGGCCTTCGCAACGCGGATGCTGGCGCGCAGCCTCAACATGCCGGAGCCGCTGGTGCATTCGACCGGCGACTACGTGCTCGCGCAGGTTACAGCCTTCGAGCACGGCGTCGGCAGGAGCCTTTGTCCGTTCCGCATCGCCCGCCTGCTCCGCGCCTGGTGGCGCGCATGGCACTGAGTTTCACCCCGAGCCCACCCCAACCATGGAGACCTCTGATGATCGACGCTTCCACCTTCCTGCGCCGCGCCCTGTTGGCCGACGCCATCTTCAGCGGCGTTGCCGCCCTCGGCTTCGCTTTCGGCGCGAGCGCGTTCGCTGCTCTGTTCAACCTGCCCGAAGTGCTGCTGCGCGAGACCGGCCTGTTCCTGATCGCCTACGCCGCGCTGGTCGGCTGGCTGGCATCACGGGCCTCGGTGGCGAAGGCGCTCGTGCTGCTGGTCGTGATCGGCAATGCGGCCTGGACCGTCGGCAGCATTGCGCTGCTGCTCTCCAGCGCGGTGTCGCCGAACCTTGCCGGCGCGCTCATGGTCGTGGCGCAGGCGATCGCCACCGGCGTGTTCGCCGAGCTGCAGTATGTGGGATTGCGGAGAAGTGCGAGCGTTGTGGCGGCTTGAGGCCCGGGCTTGGCCGCGCATCAGTCGCGGCCATCGCGCCTCGGCTACGCCTTGGCGCGGCCGACCTTGCCGGCAAAGTGCTTGCCGTTCAGCTTCTTCTTTTTCACGGACGCGGTTTTCGCGCCCGCCTTCTGCGCCTTGCGCTCCGTGCGCGCCTTCACCTTGGCGCGCTCGGCCCGCGCCTCGGCGCGCAGCTTCTTGCGTTTCTTCTCGCAAGACTCGCACTTGCAACCGATCGGCTTCAGATAGGCTTTGAAATAGTCGGTGCCGTAATCGTAATTGATCTCGTCGCCCGGCTCGATGTTCTTGATGGCGCGGATGAAGACCTTGCGCTCGCGCGGCCGGACGTCGGACTCGGCGTTGGGCCGGCAGGAGTGGTTGATGTAGCGGGCGAGGTTCTTGCGCACCGAACCGTCAATGGTCCAGCGGCCATTGAGCTCGAACAGGTACTTGTTCTCGATGTCGTCCTGCTCGGGGATCCGCGAATCTAGGATCGGTCCGAAATAGCGGATGATCCGGGTGCCCTTCTTGATCGGCTTGGTGGCGAAGAGGCCGAGCCCGGTCTTGGAGCGGCCGACGCGATAGGGTTTTTGCGAGGAGATGGCTGGCATGATCAAGTAAAGGAGGACGCGAACGAGGCTGGAAGAGCCCAAGCGAAGCCGCTCTTCTAGAACGATTCCGCGCCGCTGTCAGGTCTATCGCACACCTGTTTGAACCTTGCCCACAATGAAGACGTCTGATGCTACGGAGTTCCCTGCGCTCGAGGCCCTCATGATGAACCGCATCACCTGCATCGGCCTGGCTGTCGTGATGATCTGCATCGGCCTGAACAGCGCCGCCGCCCAATCCGTGGGCAGCACATACACCTCGACCGCGCCCAAGGATTGCCGCAAGATCGGCAAGTCCAGCGAGCTCGACGGCAGCACCATGCGCATCCGGGCAAGGACGGCCTTCTGGTGCTGATTGCCGAGGACGATCTTCGCGAAATCGTCTCGGTCGGCCGCAATCGCTGGGCTGCGGCCGAGGAACCGGCAGCCAAGGTCTGGTTCGCCCCGTTCAGTTCGTCGGAGACCACGATCGAATGGCGTACCGTGGGCGCAAAGCCGTTTGCGATCATCCAGCGCTGGCACATCGCCGATAACGCCGATCCCGACAAGCAGGGCCGGCCCAACACCAAGGCCATGCTGGTCGTGACCCGGCTGCCGCCGGGCCCGGTCTGTCACGTCGCCTATGTCGATGCGATCGCCAATCCCACCGCCAACGAGCTTGCGCGCAAGGCTGCGGACGATTTCGCCCGCGGCTTTGCCTGCGGCAAGGACGAGGTGAAGATCATCGGCACGCGCGGCCGCGCCGTCGAACTGGCGACGATGCGCTAGAGCGTTTTCGGGCTCAACAGTCTTTACACGGGAAGTTTCGTGCTGATGGGCGCCGTCAGCATCGCCTCCAGCAGGCGTTCGGCCGTCGTCCCCTCGGGCAGCCGCCCGAGGATGTCCTTGAGCCGTCCATCGAGCAGCAGCATGGTGAAACCGTGCACCATCGACCAGGCGCGGGCGATCGCGGCGCCTTGGTTCAGCGTCAGCGCGTCTTCGCTGATCTGCTCCTGCCGCATCATGCCGATGGCGTTGGCAAGGCCCGCGAAGGAGGCTTCGGCGGCCTCGTGCAGCGAGGGTCTCGAATAATCCAGCCGCTCGGTGCGGAACATGATGCCGTACATGCCGGGATGCGCCTGCGCATAGGCGACATAGGCCTTCGGCCGCGCCAGCGCGCGCGCGAGCGGCGTGGTGGCGGCGTCGGACGACGAGGCCATCGCGGCGTTGAACTGGCGGAAGCCCACGGCCGCGAGTTCGCTGAGCAGGCCGGTGAGATCGCCGAAATGATGGGTCGGCGCGGCATGCGAGACGCCCGCCTCGCGCGCCACCGCGCGCAATGTGAGACCGGCGAGCCCGTCGCGTTCCAGCACCCGTTCGGCGGCCTTGAGCAGCGCCTCGCGCAGGGCGCCGTGATGGTACGGCGACTCGGTCTTCGCGCTCGCCGCGCCGCGCCTTGGGCGCGATGCCGCAGTCGACGTTGTCTTGCTGGGGGCACGCGCGCTTCGCGCCGTTTCGCTCTTGGTATCGGTCTTGGCCATTTGCAAGCTATATGACGCAATATTGACAGTGTAAAGATTTCGCTTGACCGATGCGGCAATCGGCGCTATCTGATCTTTACGATGTAAAGATAGGGAGGGATACGCCGTGCAGCACGACGCCGTCGCCGAGCGCCGCAACAATATCGCGCCGATCCCGTTTGAAGCGGAGGCGCCATTCCTGAAGATCATCGGCGAATTGCCGCGCGAGCTGAACGGCGTGCTCTACCGCAACGGTCCCAATCCGCAGTTCGATTCCCCCGGCGCGCATTGGTTCGTCGGCGACGGCATGCTGCACGCCTTCCATCTCGAGAACGGCCGCGCCAGCTATCGCAACCGCTGGGTCCGCACGCCGAAATGGCTCGCCGAGCACGATGCCGGCCGCGCTTTGTTCGGCGGCTTCGGCCGCAAGCTGCCGGACGCGCCGGCTGATCTCACCGATGGCGGCGTCGCCAACACCAACATCATCTTCCATGCCGGCAAGCTGCTGGCGCTGGAAGAAGCGCATCTGCCGACCGAGATCGAGCCGGGCACGCTGGCGACGCGCGGCTATCACAACTACCAGGGCCGCGTCGCCGGCAGCTTCACGGCGCACCCGAAGATCGATCCTGTGACCGGCGAGCTCGTGTTCTTCGGCTACAACGCGGCGGGGCCGCTGACGCCTGCCCTCTCCTACGGCTCGATCGATGCCGCCGGCAAGGCGACGCGCTTCGAGCGGTTCGAGGCGCCCTATGCCAGCATGGTGCACGACTTCATCGTCACCGCGAACCATGTGCTGTTTCCGATCCTGCCGATCACAGGCAGCATGGAGCGCGCGATGCGCGGGCAGCCGCCCTATGCCTGGGAGCCGGACAAGGGCGCCTATGTCGGCGTGATGAAGCGGAGCGGCGCGGCAAAGGACATCGTCTGGTTTCGCGGTGAAGCCTGCTACGTCTTCCACATCATGAACGCGTGGGAGGATGATAACCGCATCGTCGCCGACGTCATGCAGTTCGAGGAAGCGCCGTTGTTTCCGCATCCCGACGGCCGGCCGACCGATCCGGAGAAGTCGCGCGCCCGGCACTGCCGCTGGACCTTCGATCTCTCGGGGAATACCGATCGCTTCCAGCAGACCTATCTCGACGATCTCACCGGCGAATTCCCGCGCATCGACGACCGCCACGCCGGGTTGAAAAATCGCCACGGCTGGTACGCCTGCGCCAATCCGCGCCAGCCGATGTTCGGCGCGCTCTCCGGCGTCGTCCATGTCGACGGCAACGGAAGGCGTCTCGGCCATTATCTGCTGCCCGCCGGCGACACCATCTCCGAACCTGTGTTCGTCGAGCGATCGAAGGATGCGGCTGAGGGCGATGGCTGGCTGCTGGCGGTGGTCTGGCGGGCGCGGGAAAACCGCAGCGACCTCGCCGTGTTCAATGCCACCGATGTCGAAGCGGGTCCCGTCGCGCTGGTGCAGCTCGGCCACCGCGTGCCCGACGGCTTTCACGGCAATTGGGTGGGAGCGCAGTAACTCCCGCCCTTCTGGGGCGCGCCACTTGGCGCGCGCCCGGAGCCACAGCCGGACGTGTCACCAAAGAGGCCCGTATCCAGATGCCCTCAATCACCGCAGACTTCCTCGCCATCCTCGCCCTGGTCTGCGTCGCGCTCACATTCGAAGTGATCCATCTGCGGCGGAGCGGCCAAGTCATCTTCAACGGCGTCATCTTCAACGGCGGCATCCTGCTCGCCCTCGGCCTCGCGATCGCCTGCGCCCTCCCCATTCTGTCGCGCCTGCCCTGGGCGGAATTGGCCGACGAGGCGTCCGACCAGGCCGTTGCAGCCCTTCATCTTTTGGAGGTTGCCTATGTCATTTTGACACTGTAAAGATTCCCCTTGACCCGACCTCGCCTCTGAACTATTGATCTTTACACCGTAAAGATCGGCCTGACCGAGATAGGCAATGGCGATTTTCCTGATCCTTGCGCCCTACGGCGCTTACAGCCTCCTGATGCTGGTGACGTCGGCCGCGATGAGCGTGTTCGTGGCCTCCGCGATCTGCCTCGGCACCGTCGCAATCGATGTGGCGCGCGGGCGCTCGGTGAAGACCCTGGCCGCAGGCTCGGCGATCGTGTTCGCCGCAATCGGCCTCTACCTCGTGCTGCTCGACCCGCAGCTCGGAACGCTCGGCGTCAAGCTGTCGGTCGATATCGGCATCTTCGTCATCTCGCTCGGCTCGCTGCTGGTCCGCCGTCCCTTCACGTTGCAATATGCGCTTGAAGCAGTGCCGGCCGAGACCGCGGCGATGCCCGGCTTTCTCTATGCCAATTACGTCATCACCGGCGCCTGGACCGTGGCCGCGCTGTTGATGGCGGCTGGCAATCTCGTGCTGCTCTACGTCCCCGGCCTGCCGCTCTGGTCGAGCCTTGCAGTCGCCTTCGCCGCCCGCAACAGCGCCATCTACTTCACAAAATGGTATCCCGGGTATCGCCAGATCAAGTACGGTACGCCTGCCCGCGCATTGCCCAACGCCCACTGAACAGGATTGACGATGAAGGACGTATTCGCCCGCCTCGGCTCCGATCTCTTCTCCGCCATCCTCTTCCTCGTCATTTATCTCATCACCGACAACGTCATCCTGGCGACGTCGGTGGCGATCGCCGGCGCGATCGCGCAGGTGATCCACGCCCGCATCAAGGGCCAGCAACTCAACTACATGACGTATGCGAGCCTCGCGCTCGTCGTCGGACTGGGCGGGATCACACTGCTGACCAATGATCCCCGCTTCATGATGGCAAAGCCTTCGATTGCGCATTTCGCCATCGGCGCGATCATGCTCAAGCGCGGCTGGATGCTGCGCTACATGCCGCCGATCGTCGTCGAGACCGTTCCGGAATATGTGACGGCTGCGGGCTATGCCTGGGCGCTGCTGATGTTCGTCATCGGCGTCGGCATGATCGTGGTCGCTTCCACGGGCGATCTGAAGCTGTGGGCCTTCTATCTCACGGTGGTGGCCGGCGGTGCCAAGATCCTCGCCTTTGCCGTGCAGTATGTCGTTCTGAGGCTCATCGTCACCAGCCGCCGGCGCGCTGCAGCCCGCGCTTAAATGCCCTATCGCAGGGTTAGGCAGGAGCTGCGAGTTGGGTTATAGGCTCGCTTAAGGACTGGCCGCGGATCGTCGCGGTCCGCCGGGATTTGTTCGGGAGACGGGAATGGCCGTAGACGGCAACTGGAATCTGACCATGACGACGCCGATGGGCGAGCGCCAGACCACGCTGAGCCTGAAGGCCGCCGGTGGCACGCTCACCGGCACGCAGCAGGCGGAAGGTAATACCACCGAAATTTTCGACGGCACCGTCTCCGGCGACAACGTCTCCTGGAAGGTCTCGATCGACAAACCGATGCCGCTCACGCTCGAATTCACCGGGACCGTCTCCGGCGACAGCATCAACGGCGAGATGGGCATCGGCCCGATGGGCAGCTTCCCGTTCACCGGCGCCCGCGCCTAAGGCCGCGCAACATCATGCGCGTGCTTCGTCTCATCGCGGCGACGATGCTGTGCGTCGCGACACAAGCGGCGCGCGCGGATGACACCGAACCGGCGTGGCGCGCAAGCGCGCTCGCCCTGCTCCCGGCAGGCTATGTCGCCGGCGCCGCTTATCGAACCGATGGCTCGATGGGATATCTCGCGGTCTATCCGGCGACGTCGAACGATCCGAAAACACCGGCAAGTGTGTTCGCTGCGCGCCAGGCCCTCGTGGTCACGCTGACGCCGGATGCAACACGCGCCGTGTCAGCCGAGTTGAAGCCGCGCGCGGAGCCCGATCCCGACAATGACGAGACCGATTTCGCAAAGCTGCACGCCGATCTCGCCGCCGGACGTGCAAAGCTGCCCGAGGGCACCGAGCCCTGCAGTCTCGGCGCCTGGTCCGTCGACAAGGACCCTGCTGGCCTCAACGTGCGCGCCGAGCCGTCAGCGACGGCGCGCGTGCTCGGCACGCTGCCGCCGCCCTACCGCTTGAAGTTAGGCGGCGCCGAGAACACGCCCGACGGCGGCTGGCTCACCGAATTCCGCATCATCGGCTCCAAGAACGGCTGGTTTCTGATCGAAGGCGCCAAGCCGCCGGGCAAGGATTACGAGGACGAGAAGAGATATCCGCGGAACGCGCCCAAACCCTATGCCGGGCGCGGCTGGGTCGCCTCCAACAAGGTCGGCGCGAGCTACGCCAACGGCTACACGCGCGCGGGCGGGCTGTTCCAGGCTCCCTTTGTCGATGCGAAATGGATGCCGGCCCAGCGCGAGCTCGGCGGCCCGATCGATGGTGACGGCGGCCCGAAGCGCCTGTTCGCCTGCAGCGGCTTCTGGGGTCTGGTCGAGAGCCACGACGGCGTCCGCGGCTGGTGGCGCGCGCTGTGCTCCAATCAGGTAACGAACTGCAGTTAGTGAAATAGAGCGACCAAGCACCGCTCTCGTGTCCCGGACGCGGTGCAGCGCATAGCGCTGCTCCGCAGAGCCGGGACCCATCTTTCGCCGATGGACGCCGGACATCACCCATAGCGCGTCGAACACGCGCGTTAACGCGCTTATGGTGCTGCGCAGCGTCCGGGGAACGCGGCCTCAGCCCAAATTCAACTCCTTGAAGAAGTCGTTGCCCTTGTCGTCGATGATGATGAACGCCGGGAAGTCGACGACTTCGATGCGCCAGATCGCTTCCATGCCGAGCTCGGGATATTCGAGCACCTCGACCTTCTTGATGCAGTGCTCGGCAAGGTTCGCCGCGGCGCCGCCGATCGAGCCGAGATAGAACCCGCCGTACTTCTTGCAGGCCTCACGCACGGCCGGCGCGCGGTTGCCCTTGGCCACCATCACCATCGAGCCGCCGGCGGCCTGGAACTGGTCGACGAAGGAATCCATGCGGCCCGCGGTGGTCGGACCGAACGCGCCGGAGGCGTAGCCCTCGGGCGTCTTGGCCGGGCCCGCGTAGTAGACCGGATGGTTCTTGAAGTAATCCGGCAGCGGCTCGCCCTTCTCCAGCCGCTCGCGCAGCTTGGCGTGGGCGCTATCGCGCGCCACGATCATGGTGCCGGTCATCGAGACCCGGGTCTTGATCGGATACTTCGAGAACGTCGCCAGAATGTCCTTCATCGGCTGGTTGAGGTCGATCTTGACGACCTCGCCGCCGAGCGCCTGCTCGACCTGCGGCAAATATTGCGCCGGGTTGTGCTCGAGCTCCTCGAGATAGACGCCGTCCCTGGTGATCTTGCCGAGCACCTGTCGATCGGCCGAGCAGGACACGCCGAGCCCGATCGGGAGCGATGCGCCGTGACGCGGCATGCGGATCACACGGACGTCGTGGCAGAAGTACTTGCCGCCGAACTGCGCGCCGACGCCGAGGCTCTGCGTCATCTTGTGGATTTCCTTCTCCATCTCGACGTCGCGGAAGGCGTTGCCGTCGGGCGAGCCGTGGGTCGGCAGCGCATCGAGATAGCGCGCGGAGGCGAGCTTCACCGTCTTCATGCAGAGCTCGGCCGAGGTGCCGCCGATCACGATCGCAAGATGATAGGGCGGGCACGCCGCGGTGCCGAGGGTGAGGATCTTCTCCTTCAGGAAAGCCAGCAGCCGGTCCTTGGTCAGCACCGAGGGCGTCGCCTGGAACAGGAAGCTCTTGTTGGCGCTGCCGCCGCCCTTCGCCATGAACATGAACTTGTAGGCGTCATCGCCCTCGGCGTAGATCTCGCACTGCGCCGGCATGTTGTTGGCGGTGTTCTTCTCCTCGTACATCGAGAGTGGCGCGACCTGCGAGTAGCGCAGATTGCGGCGCAGATATGCGTCGCGCGCGCCTTCCGACAGCGCCGCCTCGTCGTCGCCGTCAGTGATGACGTTGCAACCCTTCTTGCCCATGATGATCGCGGTGCCGGTGTCCTGGCACATCGGCAGCACGCCGCCCGCGGCGATGTTGGCGTTCTTCAAAAAGTCCAGCGCGACGAACTTGTCGTTCGGGCTGGCCTCGCCGTCCTCCAGGATCGCGCGGAGCTGCTTCAGATGGCCGGGGCGCAGGTAATGATTGATGTCGCCGAAAGCCGCCTCCGACAGCGCCCGCAGCGCCTCGCGCGACACCACCAGCATGTCCTTGCCCAGGACCTTCTCGACCCTGACGCCCTCGGCCGTGATCTTCTTATAGGGCGTCTCGTCCTTGCCCAGCGGGAACAGCGGGGTGTGCTTGTAGGGCGGAACGGGCTTTGACGGGTCGGGAAAGGCGGTCGGAGCGTTCATGGGCGAATCTCGGGGTTTGGGGCCACGCGCGGGCCCTCGCGTAGAAGCGTTCTAAGCCCATTTTGGACGGAAAAGGAAGGGACCGATACGCATGAGAGCGCGCGGCCAGGGCTCGGGAAGGCATTGGCGCAGCACGTGGAAATGCCCGTTCCCACCCTTGCACTTCGCGCCCGACGACGCTTGAATGCGCGCCCTAAGGGGCTTTTCATCATGACATTGAACTTGAACGTCCGCGGCGCGATCCTGGTCGCCGCCGCCATCACCGGCCTTGTGACCCTCATTTCGCCCGCACGCGCCGACCGCTGCGACGACAGTGCCAAGGAGCTGGCGAACCAGGTCGATCGCCTCAAGGTGAATTTCCGGGCAGCCAACGTTGTTTACCTGACGCACCCGGCGGCCAAGGAGCTGTCCGTGGGTTGCCGCGGCGACAAATATTCGATCGAGCTCTATGCCAAGGGCGATCGCAAGCCGACGCCGGAATTCTATGCGCTGGTGGGATCGATGGCGGCGATCGTCTTCACCGTGACCAAGGACGACACCACGACGGGGGCGACACGCTGCCTGAAGCGGATGGGTCTGCTGCGCGGCGACAAGATCAGCATGCGCTATCGGCGACTCAACATGGAATGCACCCGCACCAAGAAGGACGCGTCCATCGCGATCACGCGCGGCAAGGACGAATAGAAGGGCTTCGCTCTTTCCGCGAAGTGGTGACGCAACGCGTCGCAACGCTGCCGCTACAAGCTCCGTCGTTGCGAGCGCAGCGAGGCAATCCAGACTGTCTCCGCGGAAGGGCTCTGGATTGCTTCGTCGCAAGGGCTCCTCGCAATGACGGGGAGAGGTTCGTCGCCTCATTTGGCAGCGCGCGGATGAGACGCAAACACGGCCCTCCCGCCACACCAATCCCTCGCATTTTAACGATTGCCTTGAAGGAATTTTCGCTCCTCGCAGCGCAGGGTCAGTTGCTTCCATGTGTGTGAGGATTTGCGGATGAAGGTTTCCACCGTTGCGCCGCCGCCGATCGCGATCGTGGTTCCGAGCTACGACACGACCAAGCAGCAGGACGATCAGACCAAGACCAAGGACGCCGACCCCACCTACAAGCCGCAGCCGCCCGCGCCGCTGCCGCCGGGTCAGGGCACGCGCATCGATCAGCTCGCCTGATCAGGTTTGCCTAGGCTGAAGCGCCCGATCCGGTCGATCGGGCCTTTCGTACGTCTGGCCCTATCTTTGCCGGATAGCAAAGCCAACATCGTGCGAGATTGCCGGGGGAGCCGCGCATGATCGCCAGACTGCTGCTGCAGAACACGATCACCACCGCCGCGATGGGCGCGCTGCTGTTCGCCTCCGCAGGGACGCTGCGCTGGGCCTCGGCCTGGGTATTCCTCGCGACCTGCACCCTGCTCGGCCCGCTCTGCGGCTGGTGGCTCTACCGGATCGATCCGGCGCTGCTCGCCGAGCGGCTGCGACCGGTGCTGCAGAAGGATCAGCCCGCCGCCGACAAATTGTTCATGAGCGTCTTCGTCGTCGCGATGCTGGCCTGGCTGGTGCTGATCGGCGTCGACCGGCGCCTTCAATCGTCCGACATGCCGGTCGCGCTTCAGGCCTTCGGCCTCGCGCTGTTCCTGGCCTCGACATTGTTCACGATGTGGGTGTTCCGCGAAAACTCGTTCGCTGCTCCCGTGGTGAAGCTGCAAGCCGAGCGCGCGCAGCGCGTGATCTCGACCGGCCCCTACGCCCATGTGCGTCATCCCATGTATAGCGGCATGGTCCTGTTCTTCGCCGGCGTGCCGTTGCTGCTGGGATCGTGGTGGGGACTGGTGATGGTCCCGATTCTGGTCCTCCTGTTCGCGATCCGCATCGGCATAGAGGAACGCACCTTGCGCGAGGGCCTGCCGGGCTATGCCGATTATGCGGCGCGGGTGCGCTATCGCCTGATGCCGGGCGTTTGGTGAGCGCGCATCGCGCTGCCTCCTCCGAACGGCTGACGCCTGGGAATGCAGACTTCGCTAGACAGCGGCGGCACGCAACGCAACGAAAGACGCGACGATGTTCTGCAAGCCGCCCTGCCCCGACGAGCATGACCTCTCGCCTCTGCCCGATGATTCAGACGACCGCTCTGGGCCGCAGCGTCTACAGACGCCCACCGGCCACGACGCGTTCGGGCGATTGATCGCGCCCGAAGCGGCCGGTCCGGAACGGGGGCTGCCGCCAGCCTCCCTCCGGACCGGCTAAAGTTTCTTTTTTTGACGCGTTTTCTTGACACGAACCGGTGTCCACTTCGCTCGAAAACGCTTTAGCCATCCAGTTCGCGATAGCGGCGGAAGATGCCCTGCTCGTTGAAGGGAATGCGGCGCTCGCTTGCCAGATAGGCCTTGATGTTCGGCCGCGCCGCGATGCGGTCGTGCAGGGCAACGAGGCCCGAAATGTCTGTCTCGAACGTCTTCATGCGCTTGGGAAAGGCATAGCGCAGCCCCGCGACGATCTGGAATAGCGAGAGATCGACATAGGTCAGCCGCCGGCCGGTGACATAGGCGCCGCCATTCTCGGTGAGAAGCTGCTCGAAATAGCCGAGATATTTCGGCACCCGCTCCTCCCAGAAATCGGCCGTGCGTTTCTTCGCCGGCGGCTTCTGGTCGTCGTAATAGAGCGAGGGTCCGAGCGGATGATGGGTGTCGTGGATCTCGACCACGAGGTCGGTGATGGTGAGCTGAAGCTGGTGCACCCAGAGCCTGCCGGCTTCCGTCTTCGGCGCGAGCGCATGGCGGGCGCCGAGATAGAGCAGGATATTGGCGGTCTGGCCGATGACGAGCTTGCCGGCTTTCAGGAACGGCGGCGCAAAGGGTGGCGTGTCCTTGTGTGCGTCCATCATCTTCATCATCGCAGCCGTGCCGCGCGGCCCGCGCGCGACATCGACGTAGGCGGCCCCCGCCTCCTCCAGCGCCAGCCGCACATATTCGCCGCGGCCCTGGATCTCGGGCCAGTAGTAGAGCTCGTATTTCATGAGAGAGGTCCGTGAGCGTGAACACGTACGGACCAATGTAGCATGTGGCTCGGAGTTCCGGCAGGGTGAGACGGAACGGCGCCACCAAACACTCCGTCATTGCGAGGAGCGAAGCGACGAAGCAATCCAGACCGCCTTCGCGGAAAGATTCTGGATTGCTTCGCTGCGCTCGCAATGACGGGTGGAGAGAGTTGCGTCCAAACTCAATTCGCAGCGAAGCAATACAGCAGGCCGTCGCCGCCGGTGCTCTTCAGATCGGCCTGCGAGCAGCCACCATCGGGACCGCGCGAGGGGTGCGAGCTGTTCCAGGACTTTGACGGTTCGTCGTCGCGCAGGCCGCGGCGATCGAAATGGCCGACCATCGCGGTGCCTTGCGTGCTCGACGTCCAGTTCTTGCAGGTGCGATCGTCCGGACCGGCAAACGCGGTGCCGTCTGGTTGCGATCCCGTGAGGACGTCGTGCCGGTTCGGCTGGTCACCCATACCGTTGATCCCCTCGCCCTTCTCGCTGAGCGCGGTCTGCTTGGTGAGGTTGTTGGCGGGGCCGTGCAGTTCGGCAACATCCTTGGCAATGACCGCGCCCTTGGCGTTCTGCCACGGTCCCTTGCCGATGCGATCGCGCGCGTTGACGGCCGGCTTGCCGTCGGCGGCCTGCGTCGAGAGATAGGCGCGCCAGGTCTTCGCACCGGCGCCGGCGGTCTGAGCGAGCCTCGCGCACTGTGCATCGGCTCCCTCCAGGCCGCCGAGATCGGCACCCTTGCCCGGGCCATTGGAGGTCACGAAGAACGTCATGTCGGCCGACTGTGCCTGCACGGCTGGCGCCGCAAGGCATGCAAGCGAGGCCGCAGCGAGCGCTGAAATCGTCACGGATCTCTTGATACGGATCATCTTGTCCTCCCGTTGTGTTTGTCGTTGGCCGCCTGATTTTAACCCGATGCGCCCCCACTTATTCCGATGCCGCGATGAAAGGGGTACAAAAGAAAAGGGCGCCGTGCGGGAAGCACGACGCCCTTGTCTTCAATCGCTTTGCAATCAGTTGGTCTGCTGGATCGCCGACAATTCCCAGCCGCTGCCGGGCCGTCGGGCAAAGGTCCAGACTTCGGTGACTTCGCCCGGCTGCTCGCTGCCGGCGACGACCGTGCCGCTGTTACGGTCGAGCGTCTTGTCGGTGAGCGCGAAGCGCAGCGCCACCGTGGCGTAGTCGGTCTCGCCTTCGCGCCAGGCTTCCGCGAGGTCGCCCTGCAGCAGCTTGACGCCAGTCACCTTGTTGACGACGTTGCGCGCGCGGTTCTGGGCGAGGTCCTGCTCGAAATAGGAGACCATCTCCGGCGTCGCGAGCGTGTGCAACTTGGCCACGTCCTCGTTCGACCATGCGGTCTGGACATCGCCGAGCAGGCGCTCGAACGCCTCGTAATCGTCCGGCTTGATCTCGAGCGGCGCGTTATTGGCGTTCGCGCCGAAGCCGAAGCCGCCAAGACCACCGCCAAGCCCGCCGCGCTGGTTCGGCTGCGGTCCGGAACCTGCGCCCGCGTCGGCATTGGCATAGGCCGCCTGCGGCGTGTGACGGCGCTGCCACCAGGACATCGCCAGCCGCACCACCAGCACCACGAGGGCGATCTGGATGATCAGGCCCAGGATCGAGGACAGGCCGCCGAGGCCGCCGAACAGGCCGCCGCCGAACAGCATGCCGAGCAGGCCGGCGCCGAGGAAGCCGGCCGCGAGGCCGCCCATAAAGCCGCCGGCGCGGCCGAACAGGCCGCCGCGCGCGGGCGCGGAAGCAGCCGAGTTCATGCCTGCACCCGGCTGGGTGTAGGTGCGGTTGAACTGCGAGGCCGAGCCGGGCGCCGTCGTGGTCGGGGGCGGGGCCGAATAGGTGCGCGAGCCGCGCGAACCGGACGAGCCGCCGCCACCGACACGCGCGTCGGCAGACGAGATCGCCAGCGCAGTCGGCAGCGCAAGCGCCAGCACGACAGCGATCGTCTTGAAGAGACTGCGGGAGCGTAGCGAGAAATTCATGTGCGTTTCCCAAATCCCCGGCATGGGGACGTGCGCCTAAGATGGGCAGACTTCCCGAAAAGTGAAGCCGGTTTCGGAACCTATGGCTGCGGCCCTCAGTCGCGGGGATGTGGCAAAAGCCCATATTTGGCGGGGGCTTGGCCGGGTGCGCCGGGGAACCGTGGTCGCGGGATACCGGCGGTTTTGGGCCGAGATTTCCGCGCTTTCCCCGTCATTGCGAGCGTAGCGAAGCAATCCAGACTGCCTCAGCGCAAAGAGTCTGGATTGCTTCGTCGCACCAGCGCAAAATTGCTACGCAATTTTGTCGCGGGCACCTCGCAATGACGGAGGGGCGAACGGCGTGCGCCGCCGACCCTCACCCCTGCTTCGCCATCGTCTCCTTGACCGCCGCCACGAGCTGGCTGAGCGTGAACGGCTTCGGCAGGAAGTCGAACTGCTGGCCTTCGGGCAGGCTCTTCTCGAACGCATCCTCGGCATAGCCGGAGACGAAGATGAACTTGATGTCGGGGTTCTTCTCCCGCATCGCCTTGAGCAAGGTCGGGCCGTCCATTTCGGGCATAACGACGTCGGAGACGACGAGATCGATCGCGCCGCTCTGCTCCTCCAGCACTTCCATGGCCTCGACGCCGTTCTCGGCCTCGACCACGGTGTAGCCGCGCGAGCGCAATCCGCGTGCGTTCAGCGCGCGCAGGCCCTCTTCGTCCTCGACCAGCAGGATGGTGCCCTGCCCCGTGAGATCGGTGCGCGGCTTGGCCTCGGCCGCCGCGGCGTCCTTGCCGGCGCCGCTGGTCGCGCTGACCACAGCCGCCGGCTGCTCGACCTGCGCTTCAGGCTCGGCATGGTGACGCGGCAGAAAGATATGGAACGAGGTGCCCTGGCCCGGCTCCGAATCGACGTAGATGAAGCCGCCGGTCTGCTTGACGATGCCGTAGACCGTGGAAAGGCCGAGACCGGTGCCTTTGCCGACTTCCTTGCTCGAGAAGAACGGCTCGAAAATCTTGTCGCGGATGTCGGCGGGAATGCCGGTGCCGGTGTCGGCGACCTCGATCCGGACATAATCGGCGGCCGGCATCCCCTTGTAGGCGAGCTTGGCCGCTTGTTCCGCGGTGACGTTGGCGGTGCGGATGATCAGCTTGCCGCCGTCGGGCATGGCATCGCGCGCGTTCACCGCGAGATTGACGATTACCTGCTCGAATTGGGAGACGTCGACCTTGACCGGCCAGAGATCGCGGCCGTGGATGGTCTCATGCTTGACCTTCTCGCCGATCAGGCGGCGCAGCAGCATCGCGAGATCGGACAGCGCATCGCCGAGATCGAGCACCTGCGGCCGCAGCGTCTGCCGCCGCGAGAACGCCAGCAACTGCCGCACCAGGGTCGCGGCCCGCGTGGCGTTCTGCTTGATCTGCATGATGTCCTGGAACGACGGGTCGGTCGGCTTGTGCGCGTTCAGCAGGAAATCGTTCGCCATCATGATGGCGGAGAGCACGTTGTTGAAGTCGTGGGCGATGCCGCCGGCGAGTTGGCCGACCGTCTCCATCTTCTGCGACTGGTTGATCTGGTTCTCCAGCGCGCGCCGCTCGGTGGTCTCGAGCATGTGCACGATGGCGGCTTCCGCCTCGTTCTCGGCCGCATCGACCGGCGTGACGAAGAACTGGCCCCAGCGCTCCTTGGTCCCTTCCAGCGCCACCTCGACCGGGGCGATGTCGGCCTGGCCGTCGGCGGCCTGGTTGATGGCCGCGATCAGGAGGTGCCGGTCGCGCGAATTGACCGCGCGGAAGATCGACTTGGAGGCGCTGTCGAGCCCGAGCGCTTGGCCGAGCTTGGCGTAGCGCGCATTGGCCCGCACCACGTTGCCGCCGCGGTCAACGGTCGCGATCGCCATCGGCGTGTGGTCGAAGAAGCGCATGAAGCGCACTTCGGCAGCGCGATCAGGATCGCTGCGCTCGTCGCGGGCGCGGCTGATGACGAGCGTGCGCGACGGCCCCGGCGCGCCGTCGGCGCCGAAGGCGAGCTTGTGATAGAGCCGCACCGGCATGGTCTTGCCGGTGCGCATCCGCAGGTCGATGTCGAAGACCTCGGTCTTCACCTCGCCCGGCACCGCCACGATCGCGGTGAGCAGCGAGGCGCCATCGCCGGAGACGATGTCGGTCAGCTTCAGGCCGCCCGAGCCGATCTCGGCGAGGTCGTAGTCGAGCCAGTTCGCCAGCGTCGCGTTGACGTAAGCGAGCTCGCCGGCCGGATTGACCGAGAAGAAGCCGCACGGCGCGTGATCGAGATATTCGATGGCGTGCTGGAGCTCCTGGAACACGTCCTCCTGGCGCTCGCGGTCGCGGGTGATGTCGGCAATCGACCACACCGCGTATTTCGCCTCGCGCTTGCCGGTGCCGAGCGGGCGTACCCGCATGCGCAGCCAGCGGCCCTGGCTGCCGTCCTGGCCGGAGATGCGGACCTCTTCCTGCTGCCGTTTGCCTTCGCGCGCGGCCTTGAGCAGGCGGAACACGGCTTCGGAGACGTCGGGGTTGCCGATGAAGACACGCTCGACCGGGCGCACGTCTTGCGGACCGGTCGCGCCGGTTAGCGTCAGATAGGCGGCGTTGGAATAGACCACGTGGCCGCGCGCATCGGTCACGGCGAGGCCGTCGAACCCGTGATCGGCGATGCGGCCCACGACCGGGTCATCAAGACTGCGGTCGGCGAAACGGATGATCCCGGCGGCGAAGGCGAACAGGTTGAACAGGCCGACCATCGCCAGCACGGCGAGGATGCCGAGGATATAGGGCTGCGCCTGCGCGCGCCCGAGCGTCATCAGCCCGACGGCGACGGCGACGAGGCCGGCAGCCACCAGCAGCACCAGCGCAATGCTGCCCGAGCGCGGCGACGGCTCGTGCGTCGCAACGGGCTCGCGGGTGAGGTCGTGGTCGGTCTCGGCGGTCATTCTCGAGCTGGCGCAGCCTGTCGGCAGAGAATCAACGCGCTACGGGGCGCGTGGGGTCCTCCCTGCCTGAATCGGACCCGCAGGCGCAAGGGCAGCAGGGGTGAAAGGTACGCTGATTCCCAGATTACGGCCATTTCCGGTACTTTTCGGGTGTTTTATCCTCGCCCGGCGCTAAATCCGCGCTTCAGCCGCATGACGTAGCCGATGACTTCGGCGACCGCATGGTAGTGCTCGGTCGGGATTTCCTGGTCGATCTCGACGGTGGCGTAGAGCGCGCGTGCCAGCGGCACGTTCTCCACGATCGGGATGTCGTGCTCGCGCGCGATCTCCCGGATCTTGAAGGCGAGATTGTCGACGCCCTTGGCGACGCAGATCGGAGCCGTCATGCCGCGCTCGTAGGACAGCGCCACCGAATAGTGGGTCGGGTTGGTGATGATCACCGCAGCCTTGGGAACCGCCGCCATCATGCGCTTCTTGGCGCGCTGCTGCCGCAACTGCCTGATCTTACCCTTGATGTGCGGATCGCCTTCGGACTGCTTGAACTCTTCCTTGATCTCCTGGAGCGACATCTTCTGCCGCTGGAACCAGCTTCTGTACTGGAAAAAATAGTCGGCGATGGCGACGATCGCGAGCGCGGCGACCACCGCACCGAGCAGATGGATCGTCATGCTGGTGCTGGCGCCGAGCATGGCGGCCGGATCGAGCCTGACCATCGCCTCCATGCGATGCCGCTCCGGCCACAGGATCATGGTCATGACCACGCCGAGCAGCACCAGCTTGCCGATGCCCTTGAGAAAATTGGCCGCCGCCTGCTTGCCGAAGATGCGCTGGAAGCCGGCGCCGGGCGAGATCTTGCTGAACTTCGGCGTCAGGGATTCGGTCGACCAGACCAAGCGGTGCTGCAGCATGTTGCCGGCAATCGCCGCCAGCATCAGCAAGAAGAGAGGCACGCCGATCGCCGCGAGCAGGGCGAACTCGATCTGCTGCATCAGCGCGAGCAGGGCCTTGCCGTCGGTCTTGATCATCCAGGAATTGGCGAGCAGGTTGCGCATCGGCGTCAGCAGCCCGCTGCCCACCGAGCCCGAAAAGGTCGAGACCACGAGCGTGCCGCCCGCCATCATGAACCAGGTGTTGATCTCCTGGCTCTTGGCGACGTCGCCGCGTTCGAGCGCGTCGTCCAGACGCTTTTGCGTCGGGTCTTCTGTTTGACTCTCCGGGTCCTTGTCTTCTGCCATCGATCTACCGTGACCTCAGCGGCATCAACTGGTGCATGACACCGATGAAGTAATCCAGATACGTCCCCATCATCGCCGTGAGCACCACGGCGAGCACCAGGAAGCCCGCGAAGATCGAGAGCGGCACACCGACGAAATAGACCTGCATCTGCGGCATCAGCCGCGCCAGCACGCCAAGGCCGATGTTGAAGACCAGGCCGAACACCAGAAACGGCCCCGAGAGCTGCAGGCCCAGGCGGAACGCGGCGGCGAAGGCGCGCGTCGCGAGCGAGGCCACATCGCCGCTTGATATGGTCTCACCCGGCGAGAAGATCGTGTAGCTGTCGTTCAGCGCCGCGATCACCAGATGATGGCTGTCGGTGGCGAACAGCAGCGTTACCCCGAGGATGGTCAGGAAGTTGCCGACCAGCACGCCCTGCTGGCCCTGCGTCGGGTCGACCGAGGTGACGAAACCGAGCCCCATCTGCTGCGCGATCACCGATCCCGCAACCTGGAGCGCCGAGAGCGTCACGCGCGCGGTCGCGCCCAGCACGATTCCGATCGCGATCTCATGCAGCATCAGGACCAGGAGCGGCGCGAGCGAGCCCATGTCGACATGGTAGGCGTTCCGATGCAGCGGCAGGATGATCAGCGTCAGCAGCAGTGCGATCGACAGCTTGATCCGCGTCGGAATATTGGTCTCGCCCAGCCCCGGCAACAGCATCACCATCGCACCGACCCGGGCGAAGGCGAGCATGAAGGAAGCGGCGAGCGCCGGCAGCAGCGAGACGTCGATGCGCATAATCGACGCATCTTGCCTCAGCCGCCGATGATTCGCGACGAGATCCGCAGCATGTGGGCGTGGAGCGCGTCGGCCATGAACGGCAGCGCCAGCAGCATCGTGGCAAAGATGGCGAGGATCTTCGGCACGTAGATCAGCGTCTGCTCCTGGATCTGCGTCAGCGCCTGGAACAGCGACACGATGACGCCGACCACCAGACCGACCACCATCAGGGGAGAGGACACGATCACGATCGTCCAGATCGCATCGCGCGCAACGTCGAGGGTTTCGGGTCCGGTCATTGCTTGTTACTCGCTATTGGTTGTCTGACGTGCCGGGAAATGCGAATGGCGAATCGGAGACGTCCCCATTCGCCATTCGCTACTCACCATTCGCCAAAATCAGATCGGCATCTTCATGATGTCTTCATAGGCCGCGATCACGCGGTCGCGGACCGAGACCAGGGTGGACACCGCGACGTCGGTGTCCGCCACCGCCGTCACCACGTCCATCACGTTGGCCTTGCCGGAGGCCATCGCCACGGTCTGCGCATCCGACTTGCGGCCGGACTCCATGACGCTGCCGACGGCGTCCTTCAGCATCGAGGCAAAGGATTGCCCGCCGGCCTCGGTGGCTTTGCCGGCACCGCTGTTCTCCAGCACCCGGGCGAGGTTGGCATAAGCGTTGGCCGCGATTGTCGGTGATGCCATGGCTCAATTGTCCTGTTCAGCTCTTGAGGATGTCGAGCGTGCGCTGGATCATCCGGCGCGTCGCACTGATGATGTTGAGATTGGCCTCGTAGGACCGCTGCGCGTCGCGCATGTCGGTCATCTCGACCACCGAGTTCACGTTGGGATATTTGACGTTGCCGCTGGCGTCCGCGACCGGATTGTTCGGCTCGTATTTGACGCGGAAGTTCGACTGGTCGGGCTTGATCCTGCCGAGGGTGACGACTTGCGCGTCGAGCGTGCGGTCGAGCGCGGAGGAGAAGGTCGGAACCTTGCGCCGGTAGGGATCGCCGCCGGCGGTCTGCGAGGTCGAATCCGCGTTCGCGATGTTTTCCGAGATCACCCGCATGCGGCCGGCTTGCGCCCGCAGACCGGAGGTCGCGATCGCCATCGAGCGGGCAAAGTCGCTGCTGTCATTGGCCATGATGCGCCTCCTCTAGCTGTTCTGTTCCCGGATCATGCGGCTAGCCCTTGCCGATCGCGGTCTTGAGCAGATGCAGGCTCTTCGAATAGAGCGAGGTCGCCGCCGCGTAGTCCATCTGGTTGCTGGCCGCCTTCATCATCTCCTCTTCGAGATTGACGGCGTTGCCCGCGGGGCGGGTCTCGAACCCCGCGTTCCTGTTCTGGTCGAATCCGGAAGCAGCCCCTGACGGCGTCATGTGAGAACCGCTGGTGCGGGCGAGCGCGAGGGGGCCCATCGAGCCGGTGACCGCCCCGGACTTGTCGAGCTTCGGCTCGACCAGGTCGCGCGGCCGGAATTTGGGCGTGTCGGAATTGGAGACGTTCTCGGACAGGACGCGCTGGCGCTCCTGGTGCCACTGCATCTTGGTGCGAAGCGCCGACAGTACCGGGAGGTCGTTGATGGACATCGTCGCGGCTCCTTCCGCCTCTTGCGAACCTTGAGGTCCGCAACTAGGCAGAATTTGCCGCGTGTATGGTTAACAGCTGGTTAAGGACGCCCTCGCGGCGTGTCCCCGGGCGGGACACTATCTCGCGCCCCGTGATTCTACGCGTCCAAAAATGGCATTAACCCAACCATTTGGCGGCGCATGCACGGACCAAGAAGTCGTTTTGGATCGGACGATTCATAGGTTATTAAGAGTTGGGGACGGCAAAACTTGCCGTGGGACGTTAAGAGATCGCAGTTTGGGGCATCGTTAAGCCGGTGGTTGGCGCGTCTGACCATGGGCACGAGAACAGCGCCATTTGTCGGGGACAAGTATGCAAGGCAGCCCTATCACCTTCATCGTCGCGTTCATCGTCGTTCTGGCGTTGATCGGCGTCGCTGCCTGGCTGGTTCGCCGATTCGCCGGCAGCCGGGTCGGCGCCAACACCCAGCGCGGCAGGATGCCCAGGCTCGCGGTGATCGACGCTGCCGCGGTCGACGGTCGGCGCCGCCTGGTGCTGGTCCGGCGTGACAATGTCGAGCATCTCCTGATGATCGGTGGGCCCACCGATATCGTCGTCGAACCCAATATCGTTCGCGCCGCGCCCGGCCGCGACCAGCTTCCGCAGCGTCCGAACGCCGCGGAACCGCCGCGGCTTGCGCCCATGCCGGATACCAGCAGCTGGGCCGACGAAGCACCGCGGCCCGAACTGCTCGACCATCCCGAGCCGCAAATGCCCGAGCCGCCGCCGCGGCCCGCGCGCCCGTCCTTCGCCGACGAGGTGCGCCGGCCCGCTCCCGCGCTGGCCGAACGCCGCAGCGATCCCCTCGCCGGCTTCACGGCCGAGCCGATCGCGCCGCGCCCCGAGCGCGAACCGCGGCCCGAGCCGCTGCCGCCGCGCGTTCCGCGCAGCGAACCGCCACTGATGCCGCGGCCGCCGCGCCAGAGTGAGCCGCCGAAGATGCCGCCGGTGCGCGCCGAGCGCGCACCTGCCCCGCCGCCGCCTCCGCCGGTGCCGCAGGCTCCGCCTGTTCCGCCGCCGGCTCCCGCCGCGTCCCCCTCCAGCGCCGAGCAAAATCTCGCCGAGATGGCGCAGCGGCTGGAGGCAGCCTTGCGTCGCCCGGCCGGCGAGACGGTCGCGCCTCCGGTTGCGCCCGAACCTCCTGCGCCGCCGCCCCGCGCCGCACGCAGCGAGCCGCCGGCACCACCGGCCCCGCCCGCAAAGCCGGCCACGGAAAAGACCAGCTTTGAAAATCTCGAAGACGAGATGGCCTCCCTGCTTGGCCGTCCGAAGCCGTCTTCGTGAGGCTGCCGTCCCTCCCGCGTAGAGTATTTTTTCTTTCTGTCCTGATCGGCGCGGCATCGGCAGCGATGCCGGCGCATGCGCAGGACATCAGCATCAATCTCGGCGGCGGCGCTGGCGGCGGCGGCGTCACCGAGCGCGCGATCCAGCTGATCGCGCTGCTCACCGTGCTGTCGATCGCGCCGTCGATCCTGATCATGATGACGTCGTTCACGCGCATCGTGGTCGTGCTGTCGCTGCTGCGCACGGCGTTGGGCACGGCGACCGCTCCGCCGAACTCGGTGATCATCGCGCTGGCGATGTTCCTCACCTTCTTCGTGATGGGGCCGGTCCTGCAAAAATCCTACGACGACGGCATCCGCCCGCTCGTCGCCAACCAGATCGGCGTCGAGGACGCACTGCAGCGCGCCTCCGTTCCCTTGCGCGGCTTCATGCAGAAGAACGTGCGCGAAAAGGACCTCAAGCTGTTCCTGGATCTCTCGAGCGAGGCACCGCCGGCCACCCCCGATGACCTCGCACTGCGCATCCTGGTCCCCGCCTTCATGATCTCCGAGCTGAAGCGCGCCTTCGAGATCGGCTTCCTGCTGTTCCTGCCCTTCCTGATCATCGACCTCGTCGTCGCCTCGGTGCTGATGTCGATGGGCATGATGATGCTGCCCCCGGCAACGATCTCACTGCCGTTCAAGCTGATCTTCTTCGTGCTGGTCGACGGCTGGTCGCTGGTGGCCGGAAGCCTGGTGCAGAGTTACGGAGGGTGAGGCGGAGTCGCGGGCCGCGCTTCGCGCGGGCAGCAGTCCTACCGCGTCATCTTGATCTGTCGCACGACGGGGATCGTCGGCAGCGAGCCGGTGTGGTCGGCTTGTTCCTTGGCCTGCGGCGAAACGGGCGCGCGGGCGGTGGCGTCGGGGAAGCGCTGCTTCATCTCGCGCAGGAAGCCGTCGAGCGTGTCGACGCTGGCAGCCAACTTGGCGATCTCGGCGAATTCGGCGCTGGAGGCCGCGGCCGGCTTGCTGGCGATGTCGAAGGCGAGACGGTCGGCGCTCTCGCTCATCAGCGGCGCGTATTTCTCGCGGAAGCGCGACAGGCCGATCGAATCGTCGGCGAGCGCATAACCGACGGCGGCGCGGATGATGTCGCTCTTCTCCACCGCGTTGAGCGGCTTGAAGTCGCGGAAGCGCTCGCCGTAATAGAGCTCGATCTGCTCGGCGGACTCGCGCCAGCGCCGCCCCGCCCAGAAGATGTCGGAACGCAGGCGCAGCACCTCGCGCCCGGAGACGTTGGAGACGATGTCGAGCGCGAGATCGTGGCGGCCGACGTCGCTCTGCGCGCGCGCTTCCAGCAGCAGGCGCTGCTGCCTGAGCTCGCCGGAGAGATCGCTGATGCGGCTCGCGCGTAGCGCGGTGATCGCCATGTCGGGCTTGCGGTTGGCGAGATAGATCATGGACAGGCGCGCGGCGACCTGGGCGCGCGCAGCGCCTTCGAGGCGGTGATCGACCTGATATTGCAGCAGCTCGGCGGCCTGGTCGAGCAAGTCAATCGAGGCGAGACGGTCGGCGAGACGGCGGATCAGCTCGTCGCCGCGCCGGCCGATCGGCGTCAGCTCGCGAAATTCGTAGAACATCCCGAGCGCCTCGACCGGCGGCAGCTCGTCGCCCTTCGGTCCCAGGAAGATCTTGGTGAACAGGTCCGAGGCGAGATCCTGCGCCTGGCGCGAGGCTTCGGCGTTCGGCTGCAGCCTGGTCGCGGTGCGCGCCGCGGTGAGCGCGTCGCGGTAGCGCCCGTTCTCGGCAAACATCTGCGACAGCATCTGGAGCGTCTTGACCTCGATCGCGTCGCCGCGCCAGGTCATGGACAGGGTCTCGAGCTCGCGCAGCGCGTCTTCCTTGCTGATCTCGTCGCGCTTCTGCCGCAGCGCGACCTCGAGCTGCTTGGCCTCGGCCGCAGCCGGCCGATCGGCCGAGGCGGCCGCGAACTTGTAGTCGTCGAGCGCGTCCTTGTCGTGGCCGAGCGCCTCGGCGAGCCGGCCGCGCAGCACGGCGAAGCCGGGTGCGGCCTCGGGCGAGACGCCGACCACCTCGAGCTCGCTGCGGCGCTTGGAGGCGCCGGCATAGTCCTTGACCTCGAGCGAGGCGCGCATCGCGTCCATCGTCACGATGCGCTGGATGTCGAGCGGCAGCGAGGCGATGGCGAATTCGACGTTCTTGAATTTTTCACGCGCATCGGCCCATTTGCCCTGGCGTGCATAGGCGAGCGCCTTCCAGAGCTGGGAATCGTGGCTGTTGCCGATCACGGGATTGGCGAGGTCCTTCAGGCCCTGCGCCGGCCGGCCGATCAGGATGCTGGCGATCGCATGCATGATCAGCGCGCCGCTCTCCTCCTTGTTGAGCGGATCGCTCAGCATCAATTCGGTCACGGCCTTGGCTTCGTGATACATCGCGCGCGACATGTAGAACTGCGCGAGATTGAGCCGCGGCAGCGAGCGCAGTGCCGGTTCGACGTTGGAGATCGCCGTGATCAGGTCGCTCTGACGCGTCATGAAGTTGTCCGACTGACCCTTGCGCCAGCCTTCGGGGCTGAAGATCGGGCGCACTGCGGTCGGCGCCCGCTCGGCGGAGATGTCGACCGGCGACAGCGTCAGCCCGCCCTTCTTGCCGAGGATCACCTTGTCGGCGCCGACCTCGATGCCGACCTCGTCGGAGTTCGGCCGGATCGCGATGCCGTGCGCGGATTCCAGCAGCGAGAGATCGACGAGGTCCTGCCGCTTGATGAAGCCGCGCACCGGCCGCTGCGCGGTGACGACGTAGAGCGCGTCGCCGGCGTCGGGGTCGGTGAATCTGTGCAGCAGGCCCGGATTGGCGAAGGGGATTGCGATGTTGGCGAGCGCGGGGTCGGTGATGTTGCGCGACATCATCAGCGGAAGCGGCGTCGACTGGATCTTGTCGGCGAGCGTCAGGAGCCAGTTGGTCTCCTTGCCGACCTCCTCTCTCGCCAGCGAGTAGACCAGCGGACGGGTGAGACGGATGCGCACCGCCTGCCCCTTGTCGAGCGGGATGCGGCCGACCTCGCCGATCATCGCCCCGCCCCTGGCGCGGATCGCCTCGACGTCGATCGGCTTCGGCGTATCGAACACCAGCCACACCGTGTCGCCGCGGCGGAACGCCGCCGCCGGTGTTGCGACCTGAATCGGGAACGTCACGCGCAAGCCGTCGCTGTCGCGGCGCGCATCGACGCTGGCGACAGTGGGCTGCGGCGCGGCCGGCGCCTCGGCGGGCGCAGCCTTGGCGGCTTCCTTCACGGCCTCTTTCGGCGCTTCGGGAGGCACCGGCTTGGCCGGCGCGGCCGCAGCCTCGGAAACCGGCGGGGCGGGCTTCGCAGCTTCCTTCGCCATTTCCTTGGGCGCTTCCGGAGCGTGCACAGCCTCAGTGGCCGCAGCCGGCGCCGGTTTCGGCGCTTCAGCGGGCGGCATCGCGGCGGGCGCTTCCGGCCTCACCTCGGGCTTGACGTCGATTTTGGCGTCGCGCGCGATCGTCTCGGAGGTCGGCGGCGCGATCTCGCGATGGGCCTCCTTCGGCTTCTCGGCCGCGGGCTTGTCGGGCGCGGGCGACGGTCCGTGACCGGCAGGCTTCATCTGCGCGATCGCCGCCTCGGGCGTCGCGGCGGTCTTGCCCTTGTCGGGCTGGAAAGAGACGTCGACGACGTAGTTCTTTTCGTCGCGGAACGAATGCACGTCGGAATCGCCGATCAGCGCGATCTCGACATTGGTCTGATCGATGTCGGCCTTCTGCTTGATCGAGGCGACGTTCGGCGGCGCCGCGACGACCGCGTCCGCCAGATCGAAATTGAGGTTGGCGTTGAAGGCGAGCGTGAGCTTCTGCTCGTTGAGCACAGAGGAGACGCCGACGCCGTCGGGCATCTCGAACACGAAGCGCACGAAGGTCGGCTGCACCGAGGCCCGCACGCGGATCTGCGGACGCTTCTTGGTCTCGGCCGCGGCGCGCTGGGCGCGCAGCGCGCGCTCGGCGACGCGGGCGCGCTCGGCGAGTTCCTTGACCACGTCCATCGGCAGGCTCGGCGGCGGTCCCTTCCAGCCCTCCGGCAACAGGTCGACGAAGGTGCGCTCGCCGGCATTCATGGTGTTGACGGTGACGCGCCGCGCCAGCGACAGGCGGATGGCGCCGCCATCAGGATCGCGGCGCGCGGAGTTGACGTAATCGGGCGCGCCTTCGGGAACGCGGTCGACGGGAACGTCAACCGCGCGGTCGAAGCGGATGATGAGGATGGAGCCTGCGGTCGTCACCTCGGAGGGGACGTCCTCGCCGAGCTTGATGACGAGACGGGCAAAGCCGCCGCCGGCCGAAAAGCTCGCCTCGCCCCTGATCGGATCGGCCGCCCGGGCAGGCGCACCGAGACCGATCAGCAGGCAGGCCGCCAGCGCGCCCGCCGTTCGGACATGACGCGACAGCCCCGGCGCCAAGGCGCGGGCTCGCGACACAAATCCAGCGGCAGCCTTTCGCGCCATTGGCGGCATTTCTTCCGGTTCGGCGGTCCATGCCGGCATCAAGGCCGGCCCATGCCGTCGACTGTAGGTCCCGCCAATTAAGGACTTGTTAATGCTATATCTTGATTTGCTTTGGAGGCAGCACGCCGTGCCGCATCGAGCGTGGGCGGATCCGCCGGGTCTGAATTTGAGACGCCGATGGTTAAGGTTTCGTTAACACCTGCAAGACGGTGCTGTCGCGGTCGGCCGGCACCCCATAGCGGACAAAGGCTTCGTCGATTCCAGCGTCGATTTTTCTGGCCGCCGAGATATCGCTTTGGCCACCAACTGCGTCGCCGAGCTTGAATCTGGCAATCCCTCGGCCGTAGAGCGCGCTCGCAAGCTTGGGCGCCAACCGCAGCGCTGAGTTGTAGTCGTCCACCGCCGCGGAGAATTGCCCCATTTTCAGATTAATGAGAGCGCGCGAGTCGTATGTTGCCGCGCTGTTTGCTCCCGATCGAAGCGCAATATCGCAATCTTCCAGCGCAGCCTGCAGAGCGCCAAGGACGGCTCGGGTCCAACAGCGTCCGCTCCGCGCCGCCTCCAGCTTCGGATCAAGGCGAATTGCCTCGTCATAGTCCCGCGCTGCGCGGTCGTACGCGTTCCCCTGCAGGAAGGCCGTCGCACGGTTGGCAAAAGCCGCGCCATAGTTCGGGTTGAGCTTGAGCGCCTCCTCAAAGGCGCCGATCGCCAGATCGCGCGCCCCCGTTCTCAGATAGGCCACGCCGAGGTTGTTGAACGCTTTCGCATAAGTCGGGTCAAGCCTGGTCGCTTCGACGAAATCCTTGATCGCGCGTTCGTAGTCGGCTTTGGCGCTATAGGCATTTCCCCTGTTGTTGTAGGCGATAACGAAGCCGTTCACGGCTCCCTCGCCCGCATCGATAAACGCCGTGCAGCCATCGATCCGAGCTTCGGGTGATACGCGGTCTGAGCCGTTGCACAGTTCAACATTCTTGAGGGAGCTGCCCTTCTTCTGTGCCCAGCCCGACGAACTGGACAGCCCAAGGACAAGAATGAGCATCACGGCCTTGATGAAACTGGCTCTTGCGGTCATTTCCACACCAAGTGTCCGACACCGACGGCGAACGAAGCGCCAATCCTGATCTCAGTGCCGGCCGGCACTGCGGCGTCACGGCGGCTTCGGGCCAAGCAAGTTTCTCAGCACCCCCGACAGATGTTGAGCCTCCGATTGAGGCTTCGATCGGGCTCCGGCGCCGCGGATGTCGACGGCTTCTTCAAGAGCTTGCTCTTGCCCTCTTCGATCAGGGTCGAAATTTTGACTGACCCATCGTCCGAAATCTCGACATGCGGCGTCGTGCCTCGAATCCCCAGCGTGGCGACGGGAGTATCGACCTTCATGTCGCCGGTCTTTGCGACCCCGCCCGCAACAAAAGTGAACGTTCCCTTGGCGAGATTGAACAGAGTCGCATTGGACTTGCCGGCCGGCTCATACACATAATGATCCAGCACCATACGGGCGTTGCTCGATAGATTGAACGAGCTGCCGTCGGTAAAGTTGATGCCGACGCGGCCGTCGGCGCCGGTGTACACCACGTCACCAAGATATACCGGATCACCCGTGTTGGTGCGGCCAGGGTCACTCGACACATTCGCCTGAACAATCACTGCGCCCGCATGTTCGATCGTGACCGAGCCTGAGACCACCACCACCTTCCCAATCGGTTTCGGCGATGAGGCCGCGACGGCGGGCTTGGCGGAATCGCTCTGCGCTTGAGCCGCGCTCGGCGAGAAATTGGCAAGCGCCAAAACAAGACCAATCGCCAAAGCAGCTATCGTAGGTCTGCACATGATCCCCCCTTTCTGAGAAGATCTTGTCGCTATCGGTGGCCCATTTCTTGAACCGCGTAGCGCAGCCACAGCAAATATAATTGTTGTTTAATTCTATTAACCAGCCTAATTTATCTCCGGCGCTACGCAAGCGCCACAAATTAAATGCGTTCCGTTTGTCAATTTAATCACATTGGCGGGAGGGGGCACGGCGGGAATGGCGGTACGCGTCGCCGTCCCCCCGCGCAATGCGTCTCTCTCGATCAGACTTGATTATTTCGGCGGGCAAGCCTTCGGGCTGCCAGCGCCCAGGAAATTTTGTCCCTTGGCGAGGGCCCGAGCAGGATTATGGCAGCACGCCGAGCCTGAATCGATCACCCAGGCGAGGTCGAGCCATGTTAGTTGCATCCGGCATCCACGCTGATAACGGGGCCACCATGGCCCTGCCCGTCGAGCTCATCGGCCACATTCATACTGCGGTCGGTTGCTGTGCGCTTACGCGAGCGAGCGGTGTCGCTACACAGGCGGTAGCTGGTGCGCCTATCTACCGGGGCGACGTGCTGGAAACCGATGCCGACGGGCGGATCACAATTGGCTTCATCGACGGTACTTTTTTCAACATCGCCTGCGGCACTCATGTTGTGCTGAGCGAGTTCGTCTTCGACGTCGAAGGCATGCCATCTGCAGCCTTGTTCGACGTGACCCGAGGGAGCTTCGGTTTCGTACCGGGCCGGCTGGCGGAAACCGGAGCGCTCCGGCTGAATACGCCCATTGCAGGCATTCGCGCCCGGGGCCACGCGGGCGGTTTCGGGATGCTGACACTTGCAGCATTGACTTTCTCGGCCGCGCAGAATGCCGAGGCCGCGGATCCGGATGTCACATTCCTGGATGACGACTCCATTACCTACAAGGACCTTGCGCACGGCGCATTTGAGCTCGTGACCAAGGAGCGGGTCCCGCGACACATCATCGTCGAAGATCCCGGCGAGACGATCGTCATCAAGAAGGTGGGATCCACCATCAGCGTCAATCAGGTTGCGAATACGGCGGCTCGCATGGAGGAATTGCGCGCCGCCCAACAGGATGTGCTCGCCAATCTAGGAGAACAAGGGCCCCGTGGCTCGAGCACGCCTTTCTTCGTCAAACCCCAGCCACTGCAGCCGATCAATTTCATTCAGCCGGATGCGCCCACGCTGCAGATCTTGCCGACCACGTTGCCACCCATCACTTTCGCGCTGGTGGACCCTGTACCGCCGACTCTCAGCACCGGGGCTGGGCCAATCGAGCTCGATACGGTCGTGTTTGACACATTCACGGCGACGACGGGAACCTTCAGTGCCAGTAGCACCAGCGGCGGTGGCAATCTGACCTTCGGCATCGTCGGGGCCAGCGCCGGCAGTACGGTTCTGGATGGAGTGACGTACGATCTGTCGAAGACAAGTTCCTACGGGATTCTCTACGTCAACAGCACGAGCGGCGCTTATACGTTCGTGCCCGACAATGCCGCAATCAACGCGCTGAAGGCGCCTACGACCGACGGTTTCGTTATCACCGTCTCCGACGGACTCACCTCCGTCACCCAGACCTTCACGATCACCATCAACGGTGTCAACGACGCTGCAATCATCTCCGGCACCACGACCGGTTCGATTATCGAGGCTGGCGGCATCGCCAATGGAACGCCCGGCACGCCGATTGCAACCGGCACCCTTTCCGATACCGACGTCGACGATCCGCCCAATACGTTCACCGCCGTGAGTTCGCCAACCGCGAGCGCCGGTGGCTATGGCACCTTCACGATGACGGCTGCCGGCGTGTGGACCTACACCTTGGACAATGCCAACCTCGCAGTGCAGGCACTCAATGCCGGCGAGACGTTGACCGACAGCTTCACGGTGACCTCGATCGGAGGCACCCCACAGGTGGTGACGATCACCATCCACGGGACCAGTGACGCGGCGATCATCTCCGGTGAGACGACCGGTGCAGTTATCGAAGCCGGCGGCACCGCCAATGCAAACCCCGGCACACCCATCGCGACCGGCACGCTCACCGACGTCGACGTCGACACCACCGCAAACGCCTTTACGCCCGTCAGCTTGCCCAAGGCAAGCGAGGCGGGCTACGGCACCTTCACCATGACGGCAGCGGGCGTGTGGACCTATACGCTCGACAACGCCAACGGGGCAGTGCAGGCGCTCAATTCAGGCGAGACGCTGACCGACAGTTTTGCGGTGACCACGCTGGACGGAACCGCTCAGGTGGTAACGGTCACCATCCATGGCACCAACGATGCTGCCGTCATTTCCGGCATGACGACCGGCTCGGTGACCGAGGCTGGAGGCCTTGCCAACGCGACGCCCGGCACTCCGAGCGCAACCGGCACGCTGCTTGCGGCTGACGTCGACAATCCATCCAATACCTTCACGGCAGTGACCTCGCCGAAGGCAAGCATCAGCGGTTTCGGCACCTTTACGATAACCGCCGCCGGCGTGTGGACCTACACGCTCGACAACGCCAGCGGCGCGGTGCAGGCGCTCAATGTCGGCGGCACGCTCACCGACAGCTTCACTGTCACAACCCTCGACGGTACGCCGCAGGTGGTGACGATCACCATTCAGGGCAGCAACGATGCCGCCCTCATTTCCGGCACCACGACCGGCTCAGTGACGGAGGCGGGAACTTTCTCACCCGGCGTTCCCATCGCGACCGGCACGCTCACCGATACGGACGTCGACAACGCTCCGAACACGTTCACCGCTGTCTCTTCGCCGGCTGCGAGTGACGGCGGATACGGCACCTTCACGATGACCGCAGCCGGCGTATGGACTTACACCCTCGATAACAACAACACCGTGGTTCAGGCGCTCGATGTCGGCGACACCTTGACGGACACCTTCTCGATAACTGCCATCGACGGTACGTCACAGACGGTGACCGTCGCCATTCATGGCGCCAGCGACGCAGACCCGAACGATTTTGATAACCTGGCCACCGGATCTGCCGTGATCTCCGATCCCCCCAACGTGTATGGAACGCCGGGCAGCGAAACCATTGCCGGCGGCGGCGACACAGGTCAGATCATCTACGCGGGAGCCGGCAGCGATACCGTCAACGGCACTGGTAAAGCCGACGTTCTCTACAGCGGATCAGGCAATGACACGATCAAAGGCAATGATGGGGATGACACCATCTACGGCGGCTCGGGCAGCGATACCATCAACGGCAACAACGGCGCCGACACCATAACCGGTGGATTTGGTGCGGACCAGCTCACCGGCAGTAATGGGAACGACCGTTTCGCTTACTTGTTCGTAGCCGATTCCAACGCAAGCCAGTTCGACACCATCACCGACTTTGCATCGGGAGCGGACAAGATCGACTTGACCGGCATGGGCGCGCTTGGGTTCGCCATATTGGCATTGAGCTCAACCAGCACGGCCGTGCCGGCACATACGATCGCCTGGCTCTATGACAGTGCGGCGAATGAAACGATCGTGTACGTCAATTCAACGGACCAGACCCTGCACGTCGGCGATTCCAGTCTGCTCGAAATCCATTTGCAGGGCATCGCCACCATCGACGCGTCGGACTTCATCACGGCGCCGGCAGCGGCACCTGCGACGGCGGTTGCCGGCGATCTGCTCGACCTCATCGCAACCTCGCAGGGTGACGCGACCGCCGTGATGACGATCACTTCCGAAGGCTTGTCCGACTCCGGCAGCGCCGACGGCACGCTTCTCGCTGCAGAGAGTTCGACCATCCAATCGACCGAGGCGACCTACAGCCTCGATTCGAACTGGGACCAGATCGGACAGGCCGAATATTCCAGCTTGTCCAGTTCAGACGAAACGCAAACGCTCGCGACCGAAACGCTCCGCAGCGACACGGCAGCTCCCTCAGCCAGCGGACTGCCTTTGATCGTGCAGCACGTGATCCCACTCACCGAGGCCAGCTTTGTCTTCAACAACCCGACCGGGTTCAAAAATGGCGCGGTTGCCGCAAGCGGCCAGATGCCTGACGTCGCCATACTGAATTTTGCCCACGACGCCGCCGGACAGCACGCCGGTAGCGGGCTTGCGCTCGGACACGATGCAGGGAATGACGGCGTCGCGTCATCAAGAGGCGCCGCCCAGGCGGATCATGCCCATGGTTATACCAGCGGTGAAACGGCAGACACGACGTTCAACCCAATCCTGCTGAACCCAAGCCTCCTGAAGTCATCGACCGGCGGTGCCAACCATTCGTTCTCAAGCGGGGCGGACCAGCACAACCCCTCCCTGGAAGCGTCTGGATCAAAGCCTGCCAATCCGCTTCAGCTCGGCGACTCGTTCCAGTTCAGGGATGTCGCGTCGCAAGGCTCACTGCACGGCGCAGTGTTGGATCATCTCTCAGACTTCGTCGGTCATCACGAGCACGCTGGGGAATTCCATGGATCCGAGCCGGCATTCATGCCTGAAGCATCGCCGTCCGATGTTGATCCACCTTTCTCGGCAGGTACCGTTCACGGCCATGTGTCGCACGATCTGATCGTGTGACGGCCTCAAGCCGATTGCGGCTTCAATGTTGCTTGCCGGCGCCTTCCGGCGCCGAGGAGCTCTCTCCGTCGAGAGAAGATTCATCATCGTTGCCGTCGTCGCCTTCTGGCGGCTCTGCATGCTGATGGCTGAGGGCGGATGTCCACGCCGATGTCATCGCCGCGATGAGCAGCCGGTTGAGGGCCTCGATGACGCGTTCTGCTGCGGACGAGTAGTTCATGGCCTCCTCCTGCGCTGCCGATTGCGACTAGCCAAAGCGTAGGACCGGGCCTTGAGCGCCACTGTACGCCACTTCACACCTGCGCGCGTCAACTCATCGCAGTCTCAGAAGATGCCGCCAGCTTCGACTGCATCCGCCACGGGAGCTTGATCTGCCGCATTGAGGAGTTGCTGAGCGCGCCCACTCACAACCTTCGGGGCGTTGCAGTTCGCGCGCGACTCTGACTCAGATGTGACCTCGGCGATGCGAATCGCATTGGTTAGCTTTGGGGGTAATCAATGAGCGGAGAAGCCGGTTGCATTGTGTGTAGCAGGGCAAGAGCGGTCGTAGCGATCGTTCCGATCGCCAGAGGATATGCCCTGAAAATATACGAGTGCTCCTGTTGCCATAGCACCCTGCAGCTCGTGACTCGCGTCACGAAGGCAGCGCTGATCAAGCAGCAGGCCGATACTCTTCCTCAGGTGGAGAAGCAGTTGCGCCCGCCTGTTCGCAGGGTGCAACAGGTCTTCGCGAGCTAGGCGCCGCAAGGCCTCTCGCGGGGCGCCAGCCGAACGACAACGCGCCGGCTCGCGAAAGCGCCGTTCGCCTCGCGCCCTCAATTCGGCTTTTGCGTCGGCTTGCCGTCGATCTTGGGCAGCTCCGCCGCCGAGGCCGACTGATCGCCGCCGCCATTGGCACGGCGGGCCATCTCGACCGTCAGCTTCTCGGCAGCCTCCGGCGACATCAGTCCCATGATGTCCGACATCTTTCGCGGCGCGATCGCCGAGGCGATCTCGATCAGCACGCCCATCTCGAGCCGGTCGAACACCCGTGCGGCGTCCTTGGGCTTCATGCCCTCATACATGGTCACGAGGCCCTTCATGCGCTGGGCTTCGGCGGCCTTCTGCTCGGCCTGCGTCGCGGAGATGCGGGTTTCCACCGCCTTCATCTCCTCGACCTTGCCTTCGATGCGCTTCTCGGCCGACTTCAACAGGCTCTCGCGGATGTCGATCTCGCGCTGGCGGGCCTCGATCTCCTGGCGGCGCGCCTGCAACCGCTCGAGGATCGCGCGCTCGGAGGCCGAGACCTGCGGCTGGGCTTCGTCGACCTTGACCACGGTGCCTTCCGGCTTGGTCTCGGGCGCGGCGGGCTTGGGCGCTTCCTTCGGCGCGCCATGAGTCGAGCCGGTGATGATCTCCGGCTCCTCGCGGCCGGTCGGGAAATTCAGATTCTCCTGCGCCCAGGATTTTTTGGCCTGGTTCGGCTTGTAGTCGAACACATAGCCGCCATTGATCACGAGGCCCGCCACCTTCAGCGTGGCGAGGCCTGCGACGGCAACCAGGACGACCGGGATGACGCGGATGTTACGAAAGGACTTCATACCCCTGACTTCATGCGGCAAGGCCATTGGATCGTCGGCGCTCGGAGAAGGCTTCGGCCGCAGCCGCCACCGCCTTCGCCGTCGACGGCTTGGCTGCGGGCGCAACGACCGTTTCCGGAGGGCGCGCCGCGATCGCGATCTTGGACAGCCGCCGCACCACGTTGTCGGCCTCGCCGAGCTGCTTGTAGAGCTGGTCCGACATCTGCGTCGCCGCGGCGAGCTGGCTGCCGAGGTTCTCGTTGACGTCGCGCACCGCCAGCTTCAGCCCGCCGATCGCGCGCTCGGCGATCTCGGTCGCGGTGATCAGCTCGCCGATCACCGCCTTCAGCGAGTGCTCGTCCGCCTTCAGCCGCGTCAGCCGCTTGTTGAGCATGACGCAATAAACGATCGTCAGCATCAGCAGGATAGCCACCAGCGTCTCGATCGCCATTCCCAGGGAGTGGTTCATGGGGCCTCCATCATCTTGTTCTGCTCGTCCACCTTCTCGAACATCGCAAGTGTCGTACTTGGCTTGCGCAAGGGTTTCGTCACGCGGATGGCGACGCGGTCGCCGACCCGGCCCATTCGCCCCTCGGTCAGCGTGACGTCGCCGCAGCGCACGGTGACGTTGGCGTCGGCGCGCATGTCCAGCGGCAGGGTGTCGCCCACCTTGAGCCGCATCAGCTGCTTGAGCGGAATGTCGGCCTCGTAGAGCACGGCATCGACGGCGATCTCGGCCTGCACGATCTCGGTGGCGAAATGGCCTTCCCAGACCGGGTCGCGGCCGAACTTTTCGCCCATGAACATCTGGAGCAGGACGCCCCGGATCGGCTCGATGGTCGCATAAGGCAGCAGCAGCTCGATGTTGCCGCCGCGGTCCTCCATGTCGATGCGCAGGCGCACCAGGATCGCGGCATTGGCGGGACGGCTGATCGCGGCAAAACGCGGGTTGGTCTCGAGCCGGTCGATCGTGAAGGTCACCGGCGACAGCGGCCGGAACGCCTGCTCGGCGTCGGCCAGCACCACCTCGACCAGCCGCTTGACCAGCTCGGTCTCGATCGTGGTGTAGGGCCGGCCCTCGATGCGGAGCTGGCTGGTGCCGCGGCGGCCGCCGAGCAGCACGTCGATCATCGAATAGATCAGGTTGGAATCGACCGTCGCCATGCCGAAGTTTTCCCACTCCTCGGCCTTGAAGACGGTGAGGACGGCGGGCAGCGGGATCGAGTTCATGTAGTCGCCGAAGCGCACCGAGGTGATGCGGTCGAGCGAGACTTCGACGTTGTCGGAGGTGAAATTGCGCAAGGATGTCGTCATCAGCCGCACCAGGCGGTCGAAGACGATTTCGAGCATCGGCAGACGCTCGTAGGAGACCATCGCCGAATCGATAATCGCGCGGATGCCGGAATGGTCGTCCAGGGTGACGTCGCCGACGGTGAAGCCGAGGAGATTGTCGATCTCCTCCTGCGACAGCACCCGCTCACCGGAATTCTTGCCGCTGCCGAGATCGCGGCTGCCGTCCTCGACCATGGCCGCCCATTGCAGGGCCATGGTCTCCGACAGCTCGTTCTCGGCCGCAGCCTTCGCGGCCTCGGCGGGATCCTCGGAATCGAGCGACGCCTCCCATTGGGCGGCAATCGCATCCTGGTCCATTTGCTCGTTGCCGGCCATGACGCTAGCCCATCACCTTCCGCAGCGTCCTCACTGGATCACGACTTCCTTGAACAGCACCGCGCTGACCTGGACCGGAGCGACCGCCGCGTTGACGCGCTTGGTCAGCTCCTCCTTGAGGCGGAAGATGCCGGCGGAACCGTTGAGGTCGGAGGGCCGCAGCTCGCGCACATAGGTCTGGAAGATGTCGGTGACGCGCGGCATCGTCGGCTTGATCGCCTCGATCTGCTTCTCTTCCTTCAGCTCCAGCACGATCTTCAGCCGCAGATATTGCACGCGCTCGCCGGGCGCGCCGGCCAGGTTGACCATGATGTCGGGGACGTCGACGAAGGACGGCGGCTTCGGCGGAGGCGCGGCCTCGGCATGATGCTCGTCGTCGCCGTGCCGGAAGAAGAAGAACCAGGTCGCAGCGCCGCCGCCGAGAACGGCGAGCAGGCCCACGGCCATGATGATGAGCTTGAGCTTGTTCTTCGGCGGAGCGGCTTCCGCGCCTTCGGCAGCCGCGCCGCCTTCCGCTTCATTCTCTGCCATGGTCGCCGCGCCCGGATCTCTCAAAGGGGTCGAAAGAGCGAAGCCTTAAGACAAGGACGCGATACAAATGCCCCGGCGCAATGCGCTCCTCTTCATGGCAAACGCTACGGTAATAATGGTTAACGGAATCTTTCAATTGGGCCTCCACTAGGAAAAATCTGCCGGGCAGACATGGCTAACAGAACCTTTCTGCCGCCCTCCTGCGCCCCTTCGAAATCAGCAAGCCACTGAAATTACGAAGTTTTCCAGGTTGGCACGGCTTTCGCTGAGAAAGGGCCGAGACCCGACGGTTTGGGAGAACCCGACGGTCTCGTTCACGGGGTCCGCCAAGGCGCTTGGGAGAGCGAAATGGCAGATCCGCTCAGGGGAGATTTCCGATGCAGAATGCGCTTCTGATCGGCTTGTCACGGCAGATGACGTTGGAACGGCAGATGGATGTCATCGCCAACAACGTCGCCAATGCCAACACCAACGGCTTCAAGGCCGACCATTCGCTGTTCGAGGAGTACCTCAACTCGAACGCGCGTGAGGACAATTTCATCGGCGCGGACCGCCGTGTCTCCTATGTGCAGGACCGCGGCACCTATCGCGACATCGGCCAGGGGCCGATGGAGCCGACCAACAACCCGCTCGACATGGCGATCGACGGCAACGCCTATTTCGCGGTGCAGGCCAATGGCGGCGAGATGTTCACCCGCGACGGCAAGTTCTCGCTCAACTCGACCGGCCAGCTCGTCACCCCCGACGGCAATCTGGTGCTCGGCACCGGCGGGCCGATCACCTTCCAGCCGACCGATCACGACATCAACGTCGCGCCCGACGGCACCATCACGGTGCTCGAGGGCACCGCCAAGACCGACTCGATCCGCGGCAAGATCCGCATGGCCTCGTTCGACGATCCGACCAAGCTGACCAAGCTCGGCGCCAATCTCTATGCCGCCGGCTCCGCCACCCTGCAGCCCGATGCCAAATCCAGCAGCGTTCGCCAGGGCTATGTCGAGAAGTCGAACGTGAATTCGGTCGGCGAGATGACCCGCATGGTCGAAGTCATGCGCAGCTACACCGCCATCGCCAATCTGCTCCAGCAGCAGAGCGACCTCCACAAATCGGCGATCGAGAAGCTCGCCGACGTTCCGGCCTGATTGAGGGAGAACTGACATGCAGGCGCTTCACACCGCAGCGACCGGAATGGCAGCACAGGAACTCAACGTTCAGGTGATCTCCAACAACATCGCCAACCTGCGCACCACCGGCTTCAAGAAGCAGACCGCGGCGTTCCAGGACCTGATCTACGAGCACGTCCGCCGCGTCGGCGCGCAGGCCTCGGACCAGGGCACCATCCTGCCCGTCGGCGTCGACATCGGCGGCGGCGTCAAGACCGTCGGCACGCCGCGCAGCATGACGCAGGGCACGCTGTCGCAGACCGGCAACGATCTCGACCTCGCGATGTCCGGCGAGGGCTTCTTCAAGATCCTGATGCCCGACGGCACCTACCAGTACACCCGCGACGGCACCTTCCAGATGGACAATCAGGGCCGCGTCGTCACCGCCCAAGGCAACCCGGTGCAGCCGAGCATCACGATCCCGAACAACGCCTCCGGCATCAGCGTGAGCGAGCAGGGCCAGGTCTCGGTGACGCTGCCGGGCTCGTCGACTTCTACGATCGTCGGCCAGATCGGCGTGACCCGCTTCATCAACAAGGCGGGCCTGCAGCCGGTCGGCAGCAACCAGTTCACCGAGACCCCGTCGTCCGGCCCGCCGCAGGACGGCACCGCGAACTCCGAGGGCTACGGCAAGATCACCCAGGGCAGCCTCGAGCAGGCCAATGTCGACGTCGTCTCGGAGATGAGCGACCTGATCGCCGCCCAGCGCGCCTACGAGATGAACGCCAAGGTGATCAGCGCCGCCGACCAGATGATGCAATCGACCACGGCGCTGTTCCGCTGAGGCCAAGACTGAAGCAATGATGATGATCCGCACCACCCTCGCCACCATCTCCGCCCTGCTCGCGCTGGCCCTGCCGGCAGCGGCCGCGGACGACTTCATCGCCTCGCCGACGCTGCGCGCGAGCGTCACCGTGACCTCGGACGTGGTGCGGGTCGGCGATCTCATCGACAATGCCGGTTCGACCGCGCTGATCCCGGTCTACCGCTCGCCCGATCTCGGCACCACCGGCACGTTGACGGTCGCGCAGGTGCTGTCGGTGCTCCGCGCAAAACAGGTGATCGGCGTGATGACCGGCGACCTCAAGGAGGTCCAGGTCACCCGCCTCGCCCGCACGCTCGCGAACAAGGATCTCGAAACCGCCGTCGCCTCGGCGCTCGAGCGCCGCTTCGGCCTCGGAGACGCCGCCAACATCACCGTCACCTTTGACCGCGGCGTCGCCGAGATGCGGCTGGATGCCTCCAACTCCGGCACGCTCCAGCCGGTCGCAACCCGCTACGACGCCCGCAGCGGCCGGTTCGACATCGCCTTCGAGATTGCCAACGACAGCAATCCGACCCCGACCAAGCTGCGCTTCACCGGGACCGCGATCGAGACGGTGGAAGTGGCCGTGCTGACGCGCGACATCGAGCGTCTCGATCTCTTGAAGTCCTCCGACGTCACGCTGGAACGCCGGCCGAAGGCCGAGGTCACCGGCGAGCCCGCCTCGCGCGACCGCAGCGTCGGCATGCAACTGCGCCGGCCGATGCGGGCGGGCACCCCGCTCCGTGCCGCCGACATCGTCAAGCCCGACTTCGTGGTGCGCGATCAGAACGTCACCATCATCTACCAGGTGCCCGGCCTCTATCTCACCTCGCGCGGCAAGGCGATCGAGAGCGGCGCCGAGGGCGACACCGTCAGCGTGCTCAATGTGCAATCCAAGCGGACGCTGACCGGCGTCGTCACCGGCCGCGGCCAGGTGACGATCCAGGGCGCGAGCCAGTCGGCACCGATGGCGCCCGCGGTCGAGCAGACTTCCTCGCTCAAGCGCGATGAGGCGCCCGCCCCTGTCGACACCGCAGCCCTCGTCCGGAACCTAGTGCAGGCCCCCGCCTCGCCGGCCCAGATCGCACAAGCCCAGATCCCGCAAGCTCGCGTCTCGCAAGCTCAAGCCAAGTAAGAGTTCGTCATGTCCGCTTTCAGTTCGGCTTACCGTCTTCGTCGCATAGCGATCTCTGCGCTGCTGCTGGCCAGTTGCGCGCTGGGCGGTTGCTCCTCGATCGACCGTCTGTCGCAGATCGGCGAGCAGCCGAAATTGTCCGCGATCGACAATCCGACGGCGCAGCCGGGCTACAAGCCGGTGCAGATGCCGATGCCGAAGCCGGAAGTCGCCTCCTACAATCCGAACTCGCTGTGGCGCAACGGCAGCCGCGCCTTCTTCAAGGACCAGCGCGCCCGCCAGGTCGGCGACCTCCTCACGGTGACCGTCAACTTCACCGACAAGGCCAACATCGCCAACGAGACCCAGCGCAGCCGCACCAACTCGGAAAACTCTCAGGTCACCGACTTCCTCGGCGCGAAGACGATCACGCAGGCCAACAAGATCCTACCCGGCAGCCTCCTGACCGCCGGCTCCACCGCCTCCAGCGACGGCAAGGGCTCGGTCAACCGCACGGAAGCCTTGCAGACCAACGTCGCCGCGGTCGTCACCCAGGTGCTGCCGAACGGCAACCTCGTGGTCGAGGGCAAGCAGGAGATCCGTGTCAATTACGAGATCCGCGAACTCGTGGTCGCCGGCATCGTCCGCCCCGAAGACATCCAGAGCGACAACACCATCGATTCCAGCAAGATCGCGCAGGCCCGCATCGCCTATGGCGGCCGCGGCCAGATCACGGACGTGCAGCAGCCGCGCTACGGCCAGCAAGTCATGGACGTGCTGCTGCCCTTCTAAGTCTCTTCAAGAGCTCCCACATCGTGTTCGCGAACTTAAGGCGCGAACGACGATGTACGACGCGGCCCTCGCTAGCTCCCCTGGCGAGGGCCGCATGTATTTTGCCTGCGCCGCGGAAAGCGGCGCAGGCAACTCTCACAGCATCATGATCCCGCGTGCTTGCGCCCACCGCTCCAGGATCTTGCTCTCCTCCGCGAGCGGCGGACGGTTTGCAAACCCGCGAACCTGAACCGCCCGGGAACGGGAATCCAGCTCGATGGTCAGCAGCCGCTGGACGTCGCCCGAGGCACGGCGACGGAGCGACCAGATCGACGCCTGCCCGGCAATGCACTTTGTCGCGTAAGAGGCAACGCAGTGGCGCATACCCCGCGTCTCGGCCACGAGATCGGCTGCGGTCCGCAACTGGACCACAACATACTCTTCACGCTTGGCCCGGTCCTTGGACGACTTGGTCCATGACCAGTCCGCGATCGCTGCACCGAGCCAACGGTCCTCGATCTGCTCGGGGCTTGCTGCCAGCCCACGCGCACGGTTTCGCGCAGCCTCGGCGCGACGGCGTGCGGCCTCGATACGAGCGATCGCATCGAGATCGCGATGCCATTCGCGCATCTGCCGACCAAGCGAGATCAGTGAACGCCCCTTGAGGGTGTACTCCGGATCACGCCGGTGGCAATCGGCGAGGTAATCGTGGAAGTCATCCATGTCCTCGACCGTGGTGGGATGCGCGCAGAAGAAGCGCACCACCTCGCGCCAAAAGCGATTCTGAGCGCGCGGCGTCTGCGTGATCCTGGTGCGTGCGATCCGCATCGCAATGGCGGGATCGTTCGCATAGGATCGCGCGATCGCCTGCCAGATCGCAGCCTCGAAGCCAACGCTCCCCAACGGATTGAGGAACGCATGGACCTCCTTGCGAGACAGCCATTCGGCCGCACCGGCAGTGTAGAGCGAACCGCCGCCGGCCGCCGCGATATACCAGCGCTTGCGCAAATGGATCTCGCCGGCGCCCAGTCCCGCGCCGTCGATCCAGATCTGCTCCAGATGTTCTGCGACAGGATAGCGCGCGAAGAGATAGCGAGCCGCGGCAAGACGAAGACGCGCGGCATCGCGAGTCTTCATCCGCGGCTTCCAGGCCTCGGCATCGCGCACGATGTCGGCCTCGAAGCCACGCCTGGCCTCGTAGATCGCGGTCTCGAAATCCGGTGGAGGACGCGTCCGCTGCGACACATGCCGCAGCGACAGCTCGTAGGCTTCAACCCGCGCGCGCTCGGCCTCCCGCCGGCGCTGAATCAATGAATGTGCCATTGTCGTTCAACATGATTGGATGACTGTCAGCCGGACGCAGTGAGAGCGTCGGCACGGAGCGTGTCGATCGCCACAGACTGTTCACGGTTGGTCTCCTCATTGTTGAACGCGCAGGTTGAATGGGACGGGGCTCATAGACCCGATCGCCGGCGGGCGCAAGATATCTCTGTCGGATGGAGACAGAAACTGCACATCACCAGAGAGGCTCGCGACATTTTGGCAACGCTGTCGCCGCACGCGGTCTTTGCCAGCGGCTCGTCCGCCGGAGCTCAAAGAGCGAAGGCGGAAGCGAAGCAATCCAGAATTGCTCCGCCAAGGGGTTCTGGATTGCTTCGCTTCGCTCGCAATGACGTGGATGAGGGTACAGCATTCAAGCCACCCCTCTGTCATCGTCCGCGAAGGTGGACGATCCAGTACTCCGAGATATTCGTGATTGTACTGGTGCAGCGCTGCGTACTGGATTGCCCGCCTTCGCGGGGAATGACTGCGGGGACTACCGGTGCCCCTCAGGTAAACTTCACGTCCACCGCTCCCAGCCCGTCCAGTTCCATCCGCACCTTGTCGCCGGCCTTCAGCCACAGCGTCTTGACCAGGCTGCCCGTCAGCACGAGCTGTCCCGCGTGAAGACCCTTGCCTTCGGCGGCGAGATGATTGGCGAGCCAGGCGAGCGCGTTGTGCGGATGACCGAGCACGTCGGCGCCGGTGCCGTGGCTGACCTCCTCGCCGTTGAGGATGGCGCGGCCCTTGACCGCCTTCAGGTCCGGCACCGACGAGCGCGGAACCGCCGGGGCGAGCACGCAGCCGGCGGCGAAGAAGTCGTCGGCGATCAGCGTCGGGGCGCCCATCGCCTCCCACTTCACGTAGCGGTCATCGACGATCTCGATGGCGGGATGATAGGCCTCGACCGCCTCGCCGACCCATTCGGCCGTGAACGGCGCCTCGCCGGCGGCAAGGTCGCGCTTCAGCCGCACCGCAATCTCGCATTCGACCCCGACCCGGACATAGTTGGAGGCGGCGAGCTTGGCGCCGGTGTCGTGCACGCCCTTCTGGAACACGCCGCCGCCGCAGGGATGCGGGATGCCGATATAGTCCTGCATCACCTGGCTGGTGCAGCCGATCTTGTAGCCGACCAGCGGCCCGAGATGCGGCAGCAGCAGATCGTGCACCGCACGCTGGACCTGGTAGCCCTCGGCTTCATCCATGGGGGGACGCTCCAGCGCCGCGAGCGGCGCATGATTGCGACGCGCCAGCGCGATCGCCTTTGCGGCTTCGAGAATCTTATCCATCGGCGCCGCCTCCCACGCTACGCAACATTGCCGCTCAGTTCAGCATCCCCGTCCGCGCCTGACAAGCGCTGGTCGGCGCTCAGCCGGGCCGAATACGGGGGGCTCCCGCCGCTTAAGGAAATATTGAGTTGGTCCGGTCTTTATGGAGCCACGCGCCCAGGCCCGCCCGCCCCGCGCGGAACGAGACCCTGATTGCAGCGATGCGCGAAACCGCTGCGCCGCCGTCTCAAGATGCCGGTCGATCTCCTTGATGCGACTCGCAAAACTTCCCGCACCTGAAGTGAAGGCTTTTTCTCATGCGAACTCACGTGAGCATGCAGGATTCGACTCTAGCCCATTGATCGCGATTCATTTTTCGCGATCCCGGCAATTGGCGTCGGACGACAGCGGCGTTGTGGCGCAGGAACCCGCCAAAACGCCGCGTGCAATGACATCGCTTCCGTCAAATGCGTCCAAGCGCGAGGCGGATGGCGACCTCGACCGGCGAGTAATCGCCCTCGCTGCGCTCCAGCCGGTACGGTTCGGCGAGATGCAGCGGTGGTTGCGCCAGGAAGCGCGGTCGCGTTCCCCGATGCTTCTGCGCGGCATGAACCAGGAAGGGATGACAGAGATAGACCGTGCCGGCCGCACCGGTCGCGAGCGCCACCGGACAATCGGACCCCATCTGCTCCAGCATCATGTGCGCCCGCCCCGCATCGCCGGCTGGCGCCAGGTAGCGCGCCATCGGCAAATGCGAGCCGACCCGGATCCGCGTCGGCGCATCGTCGTCACCGACATCGGAGAACAGGAACAGCAGCAGCAGCGCCCGCCCCCGCGAGGTGATGTTGACGCGCCAGGCCGAGAAATCCTGCGTCTCGTTCGGGTTGCTGGCCTCGCCGGGAAAGCTGAGATCGACATGCCAGCCGTCGTCGCCCGGATCGTCCGGGTGCGGAAAACGCACCGGAAAGGTGCCGACGTCGCGTCGCGGCCGCCACCGCCCCTGCCCGACGATCTGGTCGAAGGCGGCATGGAGCACGGCGGTGTCGATGGCATCCCGGAACGGCGGGCCGCCATAATAGGGCAGCCGCACCACGGGCCGGGTCCAGCTCGCTGGGTCGTGCTCGCTGCATGGCAGATCGCGCCAGATGATGGCGCGGGCGGCCTCGGCGAGCTCAGTCCAACGCGCGTGGATTGGCAGTCATGATGATCTCTCAAAGGCTCGCCAGCCCTCATCGTCCGCTCGCTGCGGAACCGGCTGGCTCAATCGGTTGGGAAGCCGCAAGTCGAACTTGCGCCGCGGCGGAGGCGCCTGCGCTCAGCCCAGGAAGAAGACCGATGCGATGTTGAGAGTGCAAATCATCATGGCGGCGCGAATCTACGCGCCGTACCAGCGGCGTTCAAGCGACGCCGTGAGCCAAAAACAAAAGAGCCGCACGCGGCGGCTCGGGCTCTATTCGTCGCGATAGACCTTCTCGCGCTTCTCGTGGCGCTCCTGCGCCTCCACCGAGAGCGTCGCGATGGGCCGGGCCTCGAGCCGCTTCAACGAGATCGGCTCGCCGGTGTCCTCGCAATAGCCGTAGGTGTTGTCCTCGATACGCTGGAGCGCGGCGTCGATCTTGGCGATCAGCTTGCGCTGGCGGTCGCGGGCACGGAGCTCGATGGCACGGTCGGTTTCGGACGATGCCCGATCGGCGAGATCGGGGTGGTTCACGTTCTCCTCCTGCAAGGCTTGCAGGGTGAGCTTGGACTCTTTGAGGATCTCATCCTTCCAGGCGAGGAGCTTCAAACGGAAGTACTCCTTCTGCCGGTCGTTCATGAAAGGCTCTTTTTCGGTCGGTCGGTAGTTTTTCAACTTTTCCAAGGGCGGCCTATCTGTCTAATCAACGACTCGCAACGGAAACAGGGTCCGTTGAGCCGGGCCTTATATAGTGGCCTCCTGTGACAGACAATATTTCCCTGAAGCCCCGGCTGGCGCCCCCAAGCCCTTGCACAGGAAGGTTTATCCTGGAGGGCCCGGGGACCGCCGAAAGCCTAGTAACCGACCGTGAAACGCTGCCGCAGATGGGCTGGCCGCTCGATCTCATCGGCGAGCGCAATGGCGTAGTCGGCGAAGGTGATCCAGCTTTTTCCGTTCGCATCTGCGAGAAGCTGATCGGTGCCGAGGCGGAACTTGGCCGTGCGTTCCCCTTCGACGAACAGGGCCGACGGCGAAATGAAGGTCCAGTTCAAATCCTTTTCCTGCCGCAAGAGGTCGAGGAAGGCCGAGCCTGCCTCCGCTTCCGCCTTATATTGGGCCGGGAAATTGGGAGTCGTGACCAGTTTCACGCCCGGCGCGACCTCGAGGCTGCCAGCGCCGCCGACGACGAGGTAACGACCAACCCCGGCGTCCTTCGCCGCACCGATCAACTTCCGCGCGTCGCTGGCCAGGAAGTGCACGGAACTCACGGCGACGTCGTGCCCAGCCCACAGCTTGGCAAGACCCGCCTGGTCGAGCACGTCCCCCTTGGTCGGCGTGACGTTCGGCAGGGCCGCGATCTTCTCGGGGTTCCGGGCGATGGCCGTAACCGCATGGCCGCGTCGCGACAGTTCCTTGGTGATTTCCGACCCGGCCCGACCCGAGGCGCCGGCAACTGCGATTTTCATGGAAGGCTCCTTTGCTTCTATGGTAACTAGCAGTGACTAGATATCGCAAAGAATGCTAGTGTTAAGAGAGCACTTTGTGCTTACCTGATTACGCAAGGGTAACCGCCACGCGTGGCGCAAGCGACGAACATGGATTCCGAGGACCGACGATGAAACCCGACGTCTATGCAGCGAACTGCCCCACGCGCCAGATCCTTGATCGCATCGGCGACAAATGGGCGGTGCTGATCCTGCTGCTGCTGCGCGAGGAGCCGATGCGCTTCAATCATTTGCGCCGCACGATCGAAGGCATTTCGCAGAAGATGCTGAGCCAGGTTCTCAAATCGCTCGAACGCGACGGGCTGATCAAGCGCCATGCCATCGCGACCGTGCCAGTCACGGTGGAATATTCGATCACCCAGCTCGGGCTGACGCTCGCCGGCGCAGTCGATCCGCTGCGCGATTGGGCCGAGCAGAATCTGAAAGACGTTCTCGCCGCCCAGCGCCGCTACGACGCGCAGCAGAAGGAGGAAGCGGCGTAAGGGGTGCGGCGAAGATCCAATAGCAGTCCCGTCATCCTGAGGCGCGAGGCATGGGACGCAACGCGTCCCATGGGGAGCCTCGAAGGATGCACGGCCGAGATGCTTCAGCGGGGCCGTCGCCCTTCGAGGCTTGCCCTGCAATTGCATTGCAGGGCGCGCACCTCAGGGTGACGGATGACGATTAAGCCCGTCCGGCCTTGGCGAGCTCAACCTCGACGCGCAGCTCGATCTCGGAGAGCACTGCATCGAGACCGGGATCGCCCGAGGACGATTTCAGGTTCGCCGCAGCATCGCGCAAGCGCATCACGGTCGAGGCGTCGAGATTGCCGGCCAGGAGGCCCATCTTGAGATCGTCGAGCACGTCGAGCGCGGTCCTGCCGCGGGTGACCGAGCGCTTGCGGCGCTCGACCGGATCCTCCTCGACGCCTTGCAGCGCGAGCAGCCCGTCGATGTTGGTGGCGGCCTTCGGTGCGGCAGCGCTCCGGGTCTCCTGCGCCGACGAGGTGTCGGGCAACACGAAGGTGCCGGAGCCGGTCCGCCTGGCCTGGTTGGCCGGCGTTCCAAGCGTCGTGCCGTTCGGTCCGTAGATGCGCATCGGAGGGAATCCGGGTGATCGATGCGGTCACCTTCGCCGTCTTATGGTTAACGGCGCGTAAACGGCCCGGCAAAATCTGCCGACGGGCGGCAGTTTCGCTCCTCAGGGACAACGCTCGCTGACACCGGTCGAAACAGATTTATTCAACCTATTCAGCGGCCTATCCCTTCCGCCCCGGGTTGGCACAGCCCTCGCAAGGACAGCGCCGGACCAGCTCGTCATGGGAGTGTCGTGCAGGTCCTTCCGATTTGAGGAGCCCTTTGAGGATCCTTGGGGAGCAGAGGATGCCAAGCGTTCGTTGGGTGAGGATTGTTGGGGTGGCCTGCGCCGCGCTGTCGGCGCTGGTGCTGTCGCTCGCGCCGGCGGCTGCGACTTCGCGCATCAAGGACCTCGCCAATATCGAAGGCGTGCGGCAGAACCAGCTCATCGGTTACGGTCTTGTCGTCGGCCTTAACGGCACCGGCGACACGCTCAACAACATCCCCTTCACCAAGCAATCGCTGCAGGCGATGCTCGAGCGCATGGGCGTCAACATCCGCGGCGCCACCATCCGTACCGGCAACGTCGCAGCCGTGATGGTCACAGGCAACCTGCCGGCCTTCGCCACCCAGGGCACGCGCATGGACGTCACCGTCTCCGCGCTCGGCGATGCCAAGAACCTCCAGGGCGGCACCCTGCTCGTCACCCCCCTGTTAGGTGCCGATGGCAATGTCTACGCGGTGGCGCAGGGCTCGCTCGCGATCTCCGGATTCCAGGCCGAGGGCGAGGCGGCCAAGATCGTGCGCGGCGTTCCGACCGTGGGACGCATCGCCAACGGCGCCATCATCGAGCGCGAGATCGAGTTCGCGCTCAATCGGCTGCCGAACGTGCGCCTGGCGCTGCGCAATGCCGACTTCACCACGGCCAAACGGATCGCGGCCGCGGTCAACGACTATCTCGGCGTCAAGACCGCCGAACCGATCGATCCCTCCACGGTCCAGCTTTCGGTCCCGCCCGAGTTCAAGGGCAACGTCGTCGCCTTTCTCACCGAGATCGAGCAACTCCAGGTCGACCCGGATCTTGCCGCCAAGATCATCATCGACGAACGCAGCGGCATCATCGTGATGGGGCGCGACGTCCGCGTCGCCACCGTCGCGGTGGCGCAGGGCAACCTCACCGTCACCATCTCCGAGAGCCCACAGGTGAGTCAGCCCAACCCACTGTCGCGCGGCCGCACGGTGGTCGCGCCGCGCAGCAGCGTCACCGTCACCGAGGACGGCAAGAAGCTGGCCGTCGTCAAGGACGGCGTCTCGCTGCAGCAGCTCGTCGACGGCCTCAACGGTCTCGGCATCGGTCCGCGCGACATGATCAGCATCCTCCAGGCAATCAAGGCCGCCGGTGCGATCGAAGCCGACATCGAGGTGATGTGATGCAGGCGAGCACGATCAGCACACCGCGCCTCGCCACCTCCTCGGCTTTCTCGGTCGAGAGCCGCAACGGCCGGCCCGATTTCGAGCTCGCCGCCGCCCTACAAAAGGTCTCGCCGAAGCAGCAGGCCAGGGCGCAGAAGACCGCCACCGACTTCGAGGCGATGTTCCTCAACAACATGTTCTCGCAGATGACATCGGGCCTGAAAGGCGAAGGCCCGTTCGGCGACACGCCCGGCACCGGCGTGTGGCGCTCGATGCTGACCGAGCAATATTCCAAGAACTTCGCCAAGGCCGGCGGCGTCGGCATCGCCACCGAAGTCTACCGCACCCTCATCATGCAGCAGGCGAAAACGATCCGCACGGCATAAGGTCAAACGAGATGAACCATTTCAACGCCTCACGTCAGCCGATGCAACAGCGCCCGAACACCGCGCCCGGCAGCGCCGAGGCGCGCAAGCTCGCCGAAGACCTGATGGACGCGATGAGTGCGCTGCTCGGACTGATCGAGCGCGAGACCGAGCTGGTTCGCGCCGGCAAGGTCCGCGAGGCGATGACGCTCGAGAGCAAGAAGCAGGAGCTGTCGCGAAACTATGTCGGCGCCGTCAGCCAGTTGAAGGCAAACCAGGCGCAGCTTGCGAAATCCGCGCCGGAGCTGCTCTCGACGCTGCACCGCCACCACGATGCGTTCCGCGCGATGCTCCAGGTCAATCTCACCGTGCTCGCGACCGCGCACGCGGTCTCCGAAAGCGTCGTGCGCGGCGTCAATGCCGAGCTCCAGAAGCGCAACGTGCCGAACACCTATACGGCCGCTGGTCGCCGCGCAGCTCCAGGTCCGCGCCACATCACGCCGTTGGCGGTCAGCCGCTCGCTCTGAGCTGAGCGCCACAAGAACAAGCGACAATTTTACGAAAAACCGCGCGGCGAAATCGTCGCGCGGTTAGTCACGTTTCCTTACCGGGTCTTCAGTCCTGGTGTTCCATGGTTGCGTTATTAGAGGGGTTGGGATTTGACTCACATTAGGCAACCAGGAGGCTGCCATGAGTACAGATTTCAGCATCAGGCCGGTGGGGATCCCGGCCCCCGTGCAGATCGTCACGACGTCCAATGCGGCGGCGAACGAGGCTGTGCAGACTGATCTTCCGGTGCGCCAGACGGTCGCCGCGGCGGATACGGGCGCGCCCGTGCGCAACGATCTGCCGAACCACGAGAACGTCTCGCGCCAGGTCGTGTTCGACCAGGCGGCCGCATCCTTCGTCTTCCAGGTCGTCAACGAGAGGACCGACGCGGTGGTCAACCAGTTCCCCGACGAAGCGATGCTGCGCCGGCGGGCCTATTTCCATGCAATGGATATGAAGTCCGAGCCCTCGCGTCCACTCAGCACCGACGTCAGCGCCTGACGATCGCGTATTGAGCTGGCCGAGGCAATCGCTGGCAAATGCTCGCGATGCCGACCATCACGTGTCCTCGTCACGGCCGTCCGGACAGGCCCGCAGCGATATTGCGGTTGATCTCGATCAGCGGACGGAAGTGATCGAACTGCGGGCTCATCTGCAGCGCGGCGGTCTGGCTCAGCACGAACACGCTGATGTTGGCGATCTTCTGCCGGACGTCGATCGGCTGCGGATTGTTGTCGCGCATCGCCTCGCTCAGGAAGATGGTCCAGAGCTTGCGGTTGAACATCAGGGCCTGCATGGTCTGCTCGCTGAGCGGATCGGCGTTGTTCACCGCATCCTGGAGCTTGTTCGCGGCCTTGAGCAGGGTCTGCGCCTCGATGTCGCGAGGAGATGCGGTGGTTGTTGCAACACGCGCATAAGCCGAGGCAGCGGAATTCGACATCAATCACACCCTGGAGGTTACCTAGCGCGTTGGACGCGCTTAAGGATTTCTTTCCCAACCCTAGGCAGCACCGCTTAAGATTTGCTTACGTGTTGTGCTTGGAAGCCCTCCGGATAATTACGGGTCACGGAGCTCTTCGTCGGCGCAACGCTAGATCCACGCACGCACGATGTAAATTCGCTTCGCGTGATGCGTGTCGATCTCAGCTAATCTTGTCTTAGCGATCTCCCTCAAAAGAACGGCGGAGCGTTAGCCCCGCCGCGATATATCGTGTGGCGATCTTGCGCCTCGAAATTAGCGGAGCAGCTGCAACACGCTCTGCTGCGACTGGTTGGCCAGCGACAGTGCGGACACCGCGATCGACTGGCGGGTCGACAGCGCCTGGCTGTTGGCCGCTTCCTCGTTGGTATCGGCGAGCGTCAGGTTGGACGAGCCGGTCTGCAGCACGTTGATCAGGTTCTTGGAGAAGTCCTGGCGCACCTGCACGATCGAGAGGTTCGAACCGAGCGAGGAGCCTTCCGAGCGCAGTCTGCTTGAGGCGGCATTCAGGCTGGCCAGCACCTTGTTGGTGGCGCCGTTGTCGATGAAGTCCGTGCCGGGAACGAGATTGCTGAGGCCGAGGCCGGCCGCGTTGAACACGACGCCGTTGATGCCGAGCGTGGAGCTGCCGGTTTCGTTGAAGACCAGCTTCAGCGTGTCGCCGTTGAGCAGGTTGATGCCGTTGAAGGACGAGTCCTGCGACGTCGTATCGATCTGCGCCAGGATGTTGTTGAACTGGCTGACCAGGCTCGAACGCGCCGTCTGCGCGACGGGATCCTGAACCGGCGGCTGTGCAGTGGTAAAGGCGAGCACGCCGGTGAGCGTACCACCGACCGCGCCGCCCGCCGCCGTCGAACCAAGGGTCGAGGAGGCGTATTCGTTGACGGTGGTGACCGTCAGCACGCCGTTGGCGTCGATCGTCGCCGTCAGGTGGTTGGCCTGAAGCTGCACATTGAGCTGATCGAGCGTCTTGACGGTGCCGTTGGTGCCGTCGCCGAAGGTGACGTTCACCGGCGTACCGCCGTTGAAGGAGGAGAAGGTGAGGGTCTTGCCGCTGACACCGCCAACACCGGAGGTTCGCGCCGCGGTAAAGGCGGTCGCCGTTCCCGTGTTGCCGCTGAGGCCGAACGCGCTAAGGGCGTTGCCGGTGCCGGTGATCGAAAGATCGGAGTTGATGCCGGTGGAGAGCGCAAGCTGACCGCTGCTGTTGACGGACGACGGGATCTGGCCCGCAGTGGTCGACAGGGTCGCCGCGCCGTTAAAGAGGCTCGCGGTCTTGACGCCGGTGGCAAGGTCGACCGCGTTGAGCAGGTCGGTCAACGTCGCGCTCTGGAGATAGACCGTCGAGTTGCCGTTGCCGTCGGTGACGATGTTGCCGCTGACGCCACCCGACGTGACGCTCGCCGCCGATTGCGGCGTCTGCGCGTTCTTGAACGTGATGGTGTGACCATCGATGTTCAGCGTCGAGCCGTCCTGAACGAGAGAGCCGAGCGAGCCGGCGGTTGTCGACCGGTTCGCGGTCACGCTTGCATTGCCTGCGCCGGTCGCCGCGGTCAGACCGAGCTTGTTGAGGAAGTCGGCCTTGCCCGTCACGCTCAGATCGGCGCCGGTCGAGCTCTTCAGCGTGACCTGGCCGCCGGTGATGGACGATGCGACTTGAAGCGTGCCGACGGGACCCGCCGAACCGCTGACCGCGATGGTCGCCGCACCCGCACTGATTGTAGCTGTCTTGACGCCGCTGGCGAGGTCGATCGCGGTGAGGACGTCGTTGATGGTCGCCGCGGGCGCCGCCGCCGTTCCCTCATAGACGATCGAATTGCCGTTGCCGTCGGTGGCGATGTGCCCGCTGGCGTCGAGGCCCCAGCCCGTCGGCTGCGTGGCCGGAGCGACGCCGGTGCGGAAGGTGATGGACTTGCCGTTCACCGTGATGGTGTCGCCATCCGCGGGCGCGGCGCCGAAGGTGGTGGAAGCGGTGGTGCCGACCAGCGTGGCGGTGCCACTGAGCACGGTGGTGCCGTCGGCCGCGGTCGCCGCAAATCCGACCAATGTGCCGGCGCTCGAGCCTAGCGAGGCGCCAAGTGCGGCGGTTCCGGTGACCGGGGTCGTGCCACCGGCAGCACCGGTATAGAGCACGTTGCTCTTGGCGGTCGCGCTTGCATAGGAGGTCGTCCCGCGCAAGTCGGCCGGCGTCGCACCGGGAATGGTGGTGGAGACGTTCGACTTGGTGGAATAACCGACCGTAGTCTGCAGCGCCTGGTTGGCGATCGACTTGGCGCTGTCGATCAGCTTCTGCAGCGAGGTGATGCCGGTGTTGGCGGCTTGCAGCACCTGGACACCATTATTGATGCCATCGAGCAGGTTGCTGATGTCGCTTGCCCGGTTGTCCAACCCCTGCGCCGTGAAGAAGTTGGTGGGATTGTCGAGCGCGGTATTGACCTTCTTGCCGGTCGACAGCCGCTCCTGCGTCGTGGCCAGCAAGTCGGCCGTCGACTGCAGCGACAACAGGTTCTGGCGAACGGACGCCGAGAGAACGATGTTGGACATTGGCGAGTCTTCCTCTTGAACCGGATACGAATCGGCCGCGCGGTCTCGAAAGCGGGCTTTTGTCCAGTTTTAGGAGGTGTCCTTTAAAGTATGGTTAACGCCGGTTTAATCGATAGGGTTAACCGCCGGTGAACGCCCCTGCCCGCCGCCGGACGCAAAAAAGAGCGGCGGGGCAAATGACCCCGCCGCCCGATTTTATTTAGTAATTTCAGCTTCTTATTAGCGGAGCAGCTGGAGCACGCTCTGCTGCGAGGTGTTGGCCAGCGACAGCGCGGAGACCGCGATCGACTGGCGGGTCGACAGCGCCTGGCTGTTGGCCGCCTCGACGTTGGTGTCGGCTAGGGTCAGGTTGGACGAGCCGGTCTGCAGCACGTTGATCAGGTTCTTGTTGAAGTCCTGACGGATCTGCACGACCGAGAGGTTCGAACCGAGGCTCGAGGCTTCCGAGCGCAGCGTGCTCGACGCGGCGTTCAGGTTGGTCAGCACCCGGTTGGCGGCGGCGTTGTCGATGAAGTCGACGCCGACGGTCAGGGCAGCAAGACCAAGACCCTTGGAGTTGTAGGTCACGCCGGTGATGTTCAGGCTCGACTTGCCGGTCTCGTCGAACACCAGCTTGAGCTGGTCGCCGTTCAAGAGGTTGACGCCGTTGAACGAGGAGTCCTGCGAGGTCGTGTCGATCTGGTTCAGGATGTTGTTGTACTGGGACACCAGATTGGCACGCGCCGTCTGGGCAACGCCATCCTGGACGGGGTTGGAGGCCGTCGAGAAGGTCAGCGCCGAGGTGAGCGTTCCGCCGATCGCGCCGCCGGCAGCCGTCGAGCCCAGCGTCGAGGACGCGTAGTCGTTGGACGCGGTGATGGTCAGCAGGCCGTTGGCGTCGATCGTCGCAGACAGGTTGTTGGCCTGCAGCTTGGTGTTGAGCTGATCGAGCGTCTTGACCGTGCCGTTGGTGCCGTCGCCGAAGGTGACGTTGACCGCCGTGCCGCCGTTGAAGGAGGAGAAGGTCAAGGTCTTGCCGGCGATGCCGCCGATGCCGGAGGTGCGGGCCGCGGTGAAAGCGGTCGCGTTGCCGGTATTGCCGGCGAGGCCGAACACGTTCAGCGCATTGCCGGTGCCGGTGATCGAGAGGTCGGCGTTGACGCCGGTCGAGATCTTGAGCTGACCGGACGTATTGATCGTCGAATTCGACTGACCGGTGGCGGTCCCAAGCGTCGCGGTGCCGTTGGCGTTGATCGTCGCGGTCTGCACGCCGGTGGCAAGGTCGATCGCCTTCAAGACGTCGTTGACCGTGCCGGCCTGCAGGTAGACCGTCGAGTTGCCGTT
>NZ_JACIHF010000027.1:0-44486 GCF_014198295.1 Bradyrhizobium sp. CIR18
GGCGAACACTACAGACTTGGCTGGCAATTGCCGTGACCGCGCCCCTCTCTCCTCATGTCCTCAGCCTCCAAGACCGATAACGCAACAGGCCCACAGGGGGAGAGGGTAAGAGTCGTCACAACTTCGTTGCTGCCCGCGACAGGAGCTTCCACTCGTCGCCCTGCTTCTGCCAGTTCATCAGGATGTGAAGGTTGGTCGATACTTTCTTCCCGTCGGCTGCCATCTCCTGTTCGCCCAGCCAGTGGAAGCGCACGATCGCTGCAGGACCGACGACCTTGATGGTGGGGTCCTTGTAGTCGATCGACAGGAATTTCGACTTGCCGTCGGTGGCGTTGGCGATGAACGTCGCCTTGTCCTCGACCTTGCCGCTGGAATGGCTGTAGCTGAGGTCGTCCCAGCACAGTGCGCCGAGCGCCTTCGGATCGGCCGCGATCTGGGCGAGGCGGAAGGCCTCGACCTTCTTCGCCACGGCGTCCTCGTCCGCCGAAGCGGCGAGCGCCGGTGTCGTGAGCGCAAGCGCGGAGACGGCAAGAGTCGAGAGAGCCAGATCGCGTCGGTTGATCGTCATCGTTTCCTCCTTTTTGATCTTGCGGCGAGTGTTGCAGCCGCGCGCGACTTTGTCGAGTGTCACGTCGTCGTCATCAGCATGCGTCATTGCGCGGTCGAAGCCATATTGATACGTCTCGCGCATCAATACGCCGTGGAATTGGGAAAGTACGGAAATGATCGAGGCCAAAACGGAAGCGATGGGCAGGGCTTTGCTGTTCGACATCGACGGCACGCTGGCCGACACCGACCCGCTGCACTTGAAGGCGTTCAACCAGGTGCTCGGCCCTCGCGGCCACGTCTTCGATCACGCGCGGTTCTCTAGAGAGCTGCAAGGTTTCGCCAATGTCGCGATCGGCGAGCGCTTTCTGCCCGACGAGGCGCCGGAGCGGCGCGCCTTGATCCTCGATGAGAAGGAGGAGGTCTTCCGCGCGCTCGTGGCCGGGCAGATCGAGCCGCTGCCGGGCCTGATGGCGCTGCTCGACCGGGCGGACGCAGCCGGCGTTCCCATGGTGGCCGTGACCAATGCGCCGCGTCTCAATGCCGAGCTGCTGCTCTCCGGCCTCGGCATCTCGCATCGTTTCAAGGCGCTCGTGATCGGCGCCGAGCTGCCGCACGGCAAGCCGCATCCGCTGCCCTATCAGGAAGGGCTGCGTTTCGTCGGTGCGAGCGCAGAGGCTTCGATCGCATTCGAGGACTCCCGTACCGGCGTGCAATCGGCCACGGCGGCCGGCATTCCGACCATCGGCGTCCGGACCAGCCTCAGCCATGCTGACCTGGTTGCAGCCGGCGCAGTCGCGTCCGCCAGTGCCTTCGACGATCCGCAGCTGCTCGCGCGTCTCGCGAGCACCATGGCGTGGTGATGGGCCGCATAAGTTAACCGTGATCGGCGCGCGCATTGACCGAAGGCGCGAACCGCCGCACCATGCATTCTCCTGATTTGAGGCCTTTGCCGTGACCGGACTGACCCATCGCCAAGCCGAAATCCTCAACATCGCGCGGGCCTCGGGCCGCGTCATGGTCGAGGAGCTCGCGCGCCGATTCGAAGTCTCGGCGCAGACCATCCGCAAGGATCTCAACGACCTCTGCGAGCGGAGATCGCTGACCCGCATCCATGGCGGCGCCATCATCGCTTCCGGCGTCGAAAACCTCGCTTACGAGGCAAGGCGCTTCGTCGCCGCCGACGAAAAGAAGGCGATCGGAGCTGCGGCCGCCTCGCTGATCCCGAACGGCTGCTCGCTCTTCATCAATATCGGCACCACGACCGAGGAGGTCGCGAGCGCGCTGACTTCGCACGAGGATCTCCTCGTTATCACCAACAATCTCAACGTCGCGATGCTGCTCTACCGTCATCCCCGCATCGAGGTGGTGGTCGCCGGCGGCACGGTCCGGCGTGCCGACGGCGCCGTGGTCGGCTCCACCGCGACGCAGCTGATCGGTCAGTTCAAGGTCGACTACGCCATCATTGGTGCGTCCGCGATCGACGAGGAGGGCGCGCTGCTCGACTTCGACTATCGCGAGGTGCAGGTGGCGCAGGCCATCATCGCCAATGCCCGCAGCGTGATGCTGGTTGCCGATTCCACAAAGCTCCGCCGCAGCGCGCCGGTGCGCATCGCCCACATGACCCAGATCCAGACCTTCGTCACCGACCAGGAGCTTCCGGAGCGCCTCGCCACCATCTGCCACAGCAAGGGCATCGAAGTGGTGGAAGCGCTGCCGAAGGGCGCGGACATCGACGATGCGCCGGCAGATAGCCAGGATGCGGCACCGGAAGCCGCGCCGGTGGTGCGGCTGAGATAGAGGCTTATGTACTGCTCCACGGATTGAGCAGTGGCACGCCCGTAGGTTCAAAATCCCCCACATTGCGCGTAACGACGGTCAGGCCGTGGACAAGCGCGGTGGCTGCAATAAGGGCGTCGCGTTCGGCCCGCGGATTGGGAACGTGAAGTTGGGCACAACGCTGCGCCACGGCCGTATCGATAGCCAGAATCCGCCCTTCGAAGCGGGCCAGAATGTGATCGTCGATCCAGGCGCGCAGGACAGCACCTTGCACCGCGTTTTTGCGCTCGATCAGGCGCGCGCCAAGTTCAATTTCGAGAATCGAGATGACAGACATGAAGAAATTCGCCGCGGGCGCTATATTGGCCCAAGCAAGCACGTTGCGATCAGCCTTATCCGGCCGCCTCAGTTCGGAAATGACGTTGGTGTCCAGCAGAAACATCAGTCGAGATCGGCTGGCCTGGAGATTCGGCCGGTGATGCGAGGCGGATCGAAATCGAAGTCCGCGTTCGCCTGTGCCAAAGCTTCGGCAAGGCTCATGTGTCCACCGCTCAGGCGCAGATAATCTTCGATGCTCAGCAGGACATGGGCCGGACGGCCGCGATCGGTGATGAAGACGGGCCCCTTTGCTGCTGCCTTCTTGGCGCCGCTCGTATCCTGATTGAACTCTCGGCTGGTCAGGGTGGTGACCATCGGTTCGCGCCTCCTCGCCTGCGTTGGGGCAAATTGTATGTAGGCATGTTGCTACATTCAAGTCAGCTGAAGCGGTGCGGTGCGCCCCCTGAGCCGATCAGTCGAGCCGTCTGCCTCAAAACTTGTCCGTTCTCCTGCTGATTTCTCCGCCGTATTGGCGTTGAAAAAGTTTCGCTTTCACTTCCTTCCTCCTCTCTTTCGTCTTGCTTTCGTTTTTCGGTGTGATCTAATCAAAAACGAAAGTAGCCGCTCGACGGAACGAGCGGTCGCCCGGGGGATGCGTCTGTTGGAGCGTATTTTCGACCTCGCCATCATTGGAGGCGGTGTTAATGGCTGCGGCATCGCGCGCGACGCGGTGGGCCGCGGCAACACGGTTTTCCTGTGCGAAATGAACGATTTGGCGAGCGGGACGTCGTCCTGGTCGACCAAGCTGGTGCATGGCGGCCTGCGCTATCTCGAATATTACGAGTTTCGCCTCGTTCGCGAGGCGCTGATCGAGCGCGAGATCCTCTGGGGCATTGGGCCCCACATCATCCGCCCGTTGCGTTTCGTATTGCCGCATCACGCAGGTCTGCGCCCCGCCTGGCTGCTGCGACTCGGCCTCTTCCTTTATGATCACATCGGCGGCCGTCATCTGTTGCCGGCGACGCGCTCGGTCGATCTGCGCCGTGACGAGGTCGGCAAGCCACTGATCCCGAATCGTTACAGTCGCGCCTTTGAATATTCCGACTGTTTCGTCGATGACGCCCGCCTCGTCGTGCTCAATGCGCGCGATGCCGCCGACAAGGGCGCCGAGATCCGCACCCGCACCCGCGCAACGGATATCAAGCAGTCCGACGGCCTCTGGACCGTGAGCATGGTCAACACGCTGACCGGCGAGCGCTCGCAGGTCCAGGCGCGCGCGCTCATCAATGCCGGCGGCCCCTGGGTCGAGGACGTGCTCGGCCGCGGCGCCGGCGTCAACGCGAAAGCCAAGGTGCGCCTGGTGCAGGGCTCGCACATCGTGGTCAGGAAACTCTACGACCACGACCGCGCCTACATGTTCCAGAACGCGGACGGCCGCATCATCTTCGTGATCCCGTACCAGGACGATTTCACGCTGATCGGCACCACGGATCGCGATTATGACGGCGATCCCGCCAAGGTGAAGGCGACGGCGGAGGAGATCCAGTATCTCTGCACCGCGGCGAGCGAGTATCTGGCGAAGCCCGTGACCCCGGGCGACGTGGTCTGGACCTATTCCGGCGTGCGCCCGCTCTATGACGATGGCGCCAGCGAAGCCAAGGCCGCGACGCGCGACTACGTGTTCGAGCTCGACACGCCCGGCGGCGTGCCGCTGCTGTCGATCTATGGCGGCAAGATCACCACCTATCGCCGCCTCGCCGAGGAGGCGCTGGAGCGGCTCGCGCCCTATCTTCGCAGCGCAAAAGCGCGGGAGGGGTGGACCGGCAAATGGCCGCTGCCCGGCGGCGACATGAATGTGTCCGACATCGACGGCCTGATCGCCGAGCTGCAGCGCGGCTATCCCTTCCTCAGCCACGAACACGCCAGGCGGCTCGCGCGCGCCTATGGCACCAAGGCCATCAAGCTGCTCGGCGACGCCAAATCATCGGCCGATCTCGGCCAGGCCTTTGGCGCGACGCTGACCGAGCGCGAGGTCCGCTACCTCATGGCCAATGAATGGGCCGTGACCGCCGAGGACGTCGTCTGGCGCCGTTCCAAGCTCGGCCTGCGACTATCTGCCGATGAGATTGCTGCGCTTGACGACTGGATCAGGACCCACGCCGTGCCGCAAAGTCCTCTGCTGGAAGCGGGAGGACGCTCATGACCGTGACGCTCGATCACGTGACCCGAACCGTCGAGGGGGTCCAGCATATCCGCGACGTCTCGCTGACGCTCGAGAGCGGCACGCTGAACGTGCTGCTCGGGCCGACGCTGTCGGGCAAGACCTCGATCATGCGGCTCCTCGCCGGCCTCGACAAGCCGACCTCGGGCAAGGTGCTGGTCAACGGCAAGGACGTCACCGGCGCCGACGTGCGCCAGCGTTCGGTTGCGATGGTCTATCAGCAGTTCATCAACTACCCCTCGCTGACGGTCTACGAGAACATCGCCTCGCCCCTGCGCGTGCAGGGCAAGCCGCGCGACGAGATCGAGACGCGGGTGGCGGAGGCCGCAAAACTGCTGCGGCTCGAGCCGTTTCTGAAGCGCACGCCGCTCCAGCTCTCTGGCGGCCAGCAGCAGCGCACCGCGATCGCGCGCGCGCTGGTCAAGGGCGCCGATCTCGTGCTGCTCGACGAGCCGCTCGCCAATCTCGATTACAAGCTGCGCGAGGAGCTGCGCGCCGAGCTGCCGCGCATCTTCGAGGCCTCGGGCGCGATCTTCGTCTACGCCACGACCGAGCCGACCGAGGCGTTGCTGCTCGGCGGCAATACGGTATGCATGTGGGAAGGCCAGGCGCTCCAGATCGGCGAGACCGCCAATGTCTACCGCCGGCCGCAGACCCTGCGTGTCGCGCAGGTCTTCTCCGATCCGCCGCTCAACCTCGTCGGTATCGAGAAGAAGAACGGCTCCGTTCAATATGCCGGCGGCACCGCCTCGCCGGCCTCAGGGCTCTATTCGTCGCTGGCCGACGGCGCCTATCGCGTCGGTTTTCGCGCGCATCAGCTCGCGCTCGCCAATGGCGAGGCTGATCGCCATGCCTTCCATGCCACTGTCACGGTGACCGAGATCACCGGTTCGGAGAGTTTCGTGCATCTGACCCGCGAAGGATCGAACTGGGTGGCGGTGCTGCACGGCGTGCACGAGTTCGAGCCCGGCCAGACGCTCGATGCCGTGCTCGATCCGAATGATGTGTTCGTGTTCGATGCTGCCGACCGTTTGGTCGCGGCTCCCGGTCAATCCTGAGGGGGATGCGCCATGGCCCGCATTGACCTCGTCGATCTCGCCCATTCCTACGGCGGCAATGATGCGCCGCAGGACAGCTTTGCGCTGAAGCCGGTGACCATGACCTGGCGGCAGGGCGGCGCGTATGCGCTGCTTGGTCCGTCCGGCTGCGGCAAGACCACGCTGCTCAACGTCATCTCCGGCATCATCACGCCGTCGCGGGGGCAAATCCTGTTCGACGGCAAGGACATCACACCTCTGTCAACCCAGAAGCGCAATATCGCGCAGGTGTTCCAGTTTCCGGTGATCTACGACACCATGACGGTCGGACAGAATTTGGCGTTTCCGCTGAAAAACCGCGGCGTGCCGAAGGCCGAAATCGACAAGCGCGTCGCCGAGATCGGCCGCCTGCTCGATCTCGAACCCTATCTGAACCGCAAGGCGACGCGGCTCACGGCCGATGCCAAGCAGAAGATCTCGCTCGGCCGCGGTCTCGTCCGTTCCGACGTCGCCGCCGTGCTGTTCGACGAACCGCTGACGGTGATCGATCCCGAGCTGAAATGGCAGCTCCGCTCCAAGCTGAAGGCGCTGCATCGCGAGCTCGACCTCACGATGATCTACGTGACCCACGACCAGACCGAGGCGCTGACCTTCGCCGACACCGTGGTCGTCATGCATGACGGCCGCGTGGTACAGAGCGGTACGCCTGCCGAGCTGTTTGATAAGCCGGCACACACCTTCGTCGGCTATTTCATCGGCTCGCCCGGCATGAACATCCTGCCGGCCGAGGTGAGGGGGCGCGAGGCGCGCATTGGCGGTCACGTCATCGCGCTGAACCGTGCTTACGACAATCTGCCTGTCGGCGCGAAGATCGAGATCGGCGTCCGTCCAGAATTCGTCGAGGTCGTGGCCCCCGCGCCCGGCCTGCTCACCGCGAAGATCGAGCGCCTCGACGATCTCGGCCGCATCCGTTTTGCGCGGGCACGCCTTGGTGACGCCAAGCTCGCGGCGCGCGCGCCGGCGGGCTTCACGAGCGCGGACGGAATGGCCGGACTGAAATTCGATCCGTCCCACGTCCACGTCTATGCCGATAGCCTTCTGGTGGAGGGAGCCGCCTGATGGACAAGACCGTCAACCAAAAAGCCTGGTTCCTGGTGCTGCCGGTGTTCCTGGTCGTCGCCTTCTCGGCGGTGCTGCCGCTGATGACGGTGGTGAACTATTCGATGCAGGACACCTTCGGCAACAACCAGTTCTTCTGGAACGGCGTCGGCTGGTTCAAGGAATTGCTCGATCCCTCGACCGATCTCGGCGGCCGCTTTCTCGCTTCGCTCGGCCGCAACCTGTTCTTCTCGCTGGTGATCCTCGCGATCGAGGTGCCGCTCGGCATCGTCGTCGCGTTGTCGATGCCGCGCGAGGGCTGGACGGTGGCGGCCTGCCTCGTGATCCTCGCGCTGCCGCTGCTGATTCCGTGGAACGTGGTCGGCACGATCTGGCAGATCTTCGGGCGTCCCGACATCGGGCTGCTCGGCTACGTCCTCAACGCCGCGGGCATCGACTACAATTACGTCTCCAACGACATCGACGCCTGGGTCACCGTCATCGTGATGGACGTCTGGCACTGGACCAGCCTCGTCGCGCTGCTCTGCTATGCCGGCCTGAAGTCGATTCCCGAAGCCTATTACCAGGCCGCCCAGATCGACGGCGCCTCGCGCTGGGCCGTGTTCAAGGCAATCCAGCTGCCGAAAATGAACCGCGTCTTGCTGATCGCGGTGCTGCTGCGCTTCATGGACAGCTTCATGATCTACACCGAGCCGTTCGTCGTCACCGGCGGCGGACCCGGCAACTCCACCACCTTCGTGTCGATCGAGCTCGTCAAGATCGCGCTGGGTCAGTTCGACCTCGGCAAGGCCGCGGCGCTGTCGCTGCTCTACAACCTCATCATCCTGATCGTCTGCTGGATCTTCTACACCGTCATGACCAACGCCGGTGTCGAGCGCAAAGTCCAGGCGGAGAGCGAGCCGGCGGCCGAACCGAAGCCTTCGGCGGTGCTCAAGCCCGTGCCGGTGCTCAAGCCAAAGGAAGGAGTGGCGTGATGCATTCGATTCCTGGCCGCCGCCTCATCATGGGGCTGTTTCTGATCTTCCTGCTGCTGCCGATCTACTGGCTCGTCAACATGAGCTTCAAGACCAACAGCGAGATCGTCTCGACGATGACGCTATGGCCGCATACCCCGACGCTGCAGCACTACAAGCGCATCTTCACCGACGAGAGCTGGTATTCCGGTTACATCAACTCGCTGGAATATGTCGTCCTCAACACCATCATCTCGATCTCTGTGGCGCTGCCGGCGGCCTATGCGTTCTCGCGCTACCGTTTCCTCGGCGACAAGCATCTGTTCTTCTGGCTGTTGTCGAACCGCATGGCGCCGGCCGCGGTCTACGCACTGCCCTTCTTCAATCTCTATTCGGCGATCGGCCTGTTCGATACGCCCTGGGCTGTCGCGCTCGCGCACTGCATTTTCAACGTGCCGCTGGCGGTGTGGATCCTCGAAGGCTTCGTTTCCGGCGTGCCGCGCGAGATCGACGAGACTGCCTTCCTCGACGGCTATTCCTTCCCGCGCTTCTTCATCAAGATCCTGGTGCCGTTGATCGCGAGCGGCATCGGCGTCGCCGCCTTCTTCTGTTTCATGTTCTCCTGGGTCGAGCTCCTGCTCGCGCGCACGCTGACCTCGGTGTCGGCCAAGCCGATCGCTGCGATCATGACGCGCACGGTGTCGGCGTCGGGCATGGATTGGGGCCTCTTGGCAGCCGCCGGCGTGCTCACCATCATCCCGGGCGCGCTCGTGATCTGGTTCGTCCGCAACTACATCGCGAGCGGTTTCGCGCTCGGTCGCGTGTAAGGAGAGCGCGCATGATCCCGAAAAGTGGAAACCGGTTTTCGGACCAGATCATGCGCAAGGAGTAAGAGCATGGAATCCATCGCATGGATGGCCTGGACGCTGCCGACGGCGATCTTCTTCGCAGCGCTCGCCTGCACGCTCGCCGTGATGACGTGGCTTGCGGCGGTCTATCCCGAAGCCGAGCGGGTCGGTGTGCTCCGAATTCCGACCACGCGCGGCGACCGCCTGTTCATCTCGCTGATATCGGCGGCGGTCATCCACCTTCTCTGGATCGGCTTCTTCGGCACCGATGCGATCGCAACGCTGCCGATCGGCGAGGAGGGCGTTGAAATCTCGCGCCTGTGGCTCGCAAGTGGAATTTCGCTGGTCACGGCCGTGCTCATTTTTCGCACGGTCTGAAGCTCGCGAAGGGACGGCCAGATCCGGGGGCAATCCGGGTCTGTATAAAAGTTTGTCGCTGCAACGGAGGAACAACATGCGACAGTTTAGGAGAAGGAAAGGTCCATTGGCCAAGAATAGTTTTCTGACCATGTCCAGCGCCGCCGCCATCATTGCGGTGTCGTTCGCCGTCTCGGCGCCGGTCCGCGCCGCCGACGACGCCGTGATCCAGAAGTGGATCGCGGAATTCACGCCCTCGACGCTGTCGAAGGAAGACCAGAAGAAGGAGCTGGAGTGGTTCGCCAAGGCCGCCGAGCCCTTCAAGGGCATGGAGATCAACGTCGTCTCCGAGACCATCACGACCCACGAGTATGAGTCGCAGACGCTGGCCAAGGCGTTCTCCGAGCTCACCGGCATCAAGCTGAAGCACGACCTCATCCAGGAAGGTGACGTCGTCGAGAAGCTGCAGACCCAGATGCAGTCCGGCAAGAACGTCTATGACGGCTGGATCAACGATTCCGACCTGATCGGCACGCATTTCCGCTACGGCCAGACCGTCGTGCTGTCGGACTACATGACCGGCGAGGGCAAGGACGTCACCGATCCCATGCTCGACGTCAACGACTTCATCGGCAAGTCGTTCACCACGGGGCCGGACGGCAAGCTCTATCAGCTGCCCGACCAGCAGTTCGCCAACCTCTATTGGTTCCGCTACGACTGGTTCACCAACGCCGACTACAAGGCCAAGTTCAAGGCCAAGTATGGCTACGAGCTCGGCGTGCCCGTGAACTGGTCCGCCTATGAGGACATCGCCGAGTTCTTCACCAACGACATCAAGGAGATCAACGGCGTCAAAGTCTACGGCCATATGGACTATGGCAAGAAGGACCCCTCGCTCGGATGGCGTTTCACCGACGCCTGGCTGTCGATGGCCGGCAACGGTGACAAGGGCATTCCGAACGGCCTGCCGGTCGACGAATGGGGCATCCGGATGGAAGGCTGCCGTCCGGTCGGCTCCTCGGTGGAGCGTGGTGGCGACACCAACGGTCCGGCCGCGGTCTACTCGATCACCAAGTATCTCGAGTGGCTGAAGAAGTACGCGCCGCCGCAGGCGCAGGGCATGACGTTCTCCGAAGCAGGCCCGGTGCCGGCGCAGGGTAACATCGCCCAGCAGATGTTCTGGTACACCGCTTTCACCGCCGACATGGTGAAGCCGGGCATCGCCGTGATGAACGCGGACGGTACGCCGAAATGGCGTATGGCTCCCTCGCCGCACGGTTCGTACTGGAAGGAAGGCATGAAGCTCGGCTACCAGGACGCGGGCTCCGTGACGCTGCTGAAGTCGACCCCGGCGGATCGCCGCAAGGCGGCCTGGCTCTATCTCCAGTTCATCATCTCGAAGTCGGTGAGCTTGAAGAAGAGCCATGTCGGTCTCACCTTCATCCGTGAATCCGACATCTGGGACAAGTCGTTCACCGAGCGGGCGCCGAAGCTCGGCGGCCTGATCGAGTTCTACCGTTCGCCCGCGCGCGTGCAGTGGACCCCGACCGGAAACAACGTGCCCGACTATCCGAAGCTCGCGCAGCTGTGGTGGCAGAACATCGGCGATGCGTCGTCCGGTGCGAAGACCCCGCAGCAGGCGATGGACGCGCTGGCCGCCGCTCAGGACTCCGTCATGGAGCGCCTGGAGAAGTCCGGCGTGCAGGGCGCCTGCGGTCCCAAGCTGCACAAGAAGGAGACGGCCGAATACTGGTTCGCCAAGGCCCAGAAGGACGGCACGATTGCTCCGCAGCGCAAGCTCGCCAACGAGAAGCCGAAGGGCGAGACCGTCGACTACGACACCCTGATCAAGTCGTGGCCGGCAACCCCGCCCAAGCGCGCGGAAGCGAAGTAAGGCAAGGTCTCACAAGGACGAAAGGCCGGGAGCAATCCCGGCCTTTTTGTTTTGTGCTTTTGGCACCAGCGCGTCTTACACACTGGGTGTCATTGCCCGCGAAGGCGGGCAATCCAGTATTCCGAGACGGTCGCGATTGAACCGAGAGGCCGCGGCGTACTGGATGCCCCGCTTTCGCGGGGCATGACAGCTTTCGTGTGGTTGGTCGTTACTCCGCCGGCTCGGCCGCGAGCGTCGGATAGTCCGTATATCCCTTCGCACCGCCGCCGTAGAACGTGGTCTTGTCCCAGTCGTTCAGCGTTGCGCCCTGCTTCAGCCGCTCGACGAGGTCGGGGTTGGAGATGAACGGTTTGCCGAAGGCGATGAGGTCGGCCGCATTGGTGTCCAGCACCTTGGTGGCGAGATCGAAATCGTAGCCGTTATTGGCGACATAGGCGCCGGCAAAGCGCTTGCGCAAGGATGCATAATCAAACGGCGCGATGTCGCGCGGGCCGCCGGTGGCGCCTTCAACGACGTGGAGATAGACCAGCTTCAGCGCGCTGAGGCCGTCGACGATATGGTCGTACAGGGCTTGCGGGTTGGAATCCGAGATATCGTTGGCCGGCGTCACCGGCGAGATGCGGATGCCGGTACGGTCGGCGCCGGCCTCGGCCACGACGGCCCTGGACACCTCCAGCATCAGCCGCGCGCGGTTCTCGATCGAGCCACCATAGGTATCGGTGCGCGTGTTGGCGCCGTCCTTGGCGAACTGCTCAAGCAAATAGCCGTTGGCGCCGTGAATCTCGACGCCGTCGAATCCGGCCTCCAGCGCGTTCTTCGTGGCGCGCTTGAAATCGTCGATAATCCCGGGGATTTCGGAGAGCTCGAGCGCGCGCGGCTCGGAGACGTCGGCGAAGCCGCCGTTCACGAAGGTCTTGCCCTTGGCGCGGATCGCGCTCGGCGCCACCGGGGCTGCGCGACCCGCCTGCAGGTCGACATGCGAGATGCGGCCGACATGCCAGAGCTGGATGAAGATCTTGCCGCCGCGCTCGTGCACCTTGTCGGTAACCTTGCGCCAGCCGGCGACCTGGTCCTTGCTGTAGATGCCGGGCGTGTCCTGGTAGCCTTGGCCCTGCTGCGAGATCTGGCTCGCTTCGGTGATCAGGAGCCCTGCGGAGGCGCGCTGGCCATAATAATCGGCGGCGAGCGCGCCGGGCACAAATGTGCCGGGCACGGCCCGGTTGCGCGTCAACGGCGCCATGACCAGGCGGTTGGCCAGCGTGATCGGGCCGAGCTTGTAGGTCTCAAACAGTTTGGTCGAACGGCTCATGGGGAATGCTTCCAGGGGTGTGAGGTCCCGAACACTTGTGCATCGCGACATCGGGCGCAAGGGAGAAGCCATACGGAAAGTGCAGGCGAGCTACGCGGCGGGGCCCGCGTAGCATAATTCATGTGCGATTTTGGCCGTGACAGTGGATTACGACTGCCACGGCCGTGCGATTTCGCAAATCAGTTCGCGCCCATAAAATCCCGCTTGCCGATCTCGACGCCATTGTGGCGCAAAATGCCGTGGGCGGTCGTGGCGTGGAAATAGAAGTTCGGCAGCGAGAACGCGCTCAAGAATTGCTGGCCCTTCATGGTGATGGATTTGTCGGGGCCCGCGGGGAAGGTGACGTCCTTGGTCTCGGCACCTTCGAACTGCTCGGGCTTGAACGACTTCACATAGTCGATGGTCTTGGCCAGCCGCTGCTTCAGCTCTGCGAAGGTCGTCTCGGTGTCAGGCGTGGAGGGCACCTCGCTATGAGTCAGCCGAGCACAGCCCTTGGCGGCGAAATCGCTGACGAGCTGGACCTGCTTCGACAGCGGCAGCATGTCCGGGAAGAGGCGCGAGCCGAGCAGCACGCTCGGGTCGATCTTCTTCGCCGCGCAATGCGCCTCGGCTTTGGTGAGCAGGCCGGTCACGCTGTTCAGCATTTGCAAATAGGCGGGGACGACGGCGTCGTAGAAGGACATGTGATGCTCGCTTGTGAATGGGAAATCTCAGGAGAAAACCTGAGCTACTCACATGGGAGGCTCACGGAAAAATACAATCGCGAGAAGCTGCTTGTGCAGTGCGAAAATTCTACCGCGCCACTCCCCCGCGATCGTTGCTACACCCTCCGCTCTCATAGCCAATCCTCGGCTGTCATCGCCCGGCTTGACCGGGCGATCCAGTACTCCGAGACGGCGGTGATTGAACCGAGAAGCTGCGGCGTACTGGATTCCCCGCCTTCGCGGGGAATGACTACGGATAGATCAGTTAACGCAACGTCCCCGCCGGCTGGGCCTGCGCCGTGGCGCCGCGCATGCGCGCCAGCAGCTCAGCGGTCGGCCAGGAATCGGCCGGCAGGCCGTGCTTGATCTGCATCGCCTTGACGGCCGCGCGGCTCTGCTGGCCCAGCACGCCGTCGACCTTGCCGACATTGAAGCCCGCACGCACGAGCAGTTGCTGCAGTTCCTTGAGCTCGTTGAACGGCAGCTGCGCCACCGGCGCCGACGGCTTGCGCATCGGTGCAGCACCTGCAATGCGCGAGGCGAGATAGCCCGCGGTGGTCGAATAGATCAACGAGTTGTTCCACTCGGTGTAGGCCGCGAAATTCGGGTACGCCATGAAGGCCGGACCATTGCGTCCCATCGGCAGCAGCACCGAGGCTGCGAGATTGTCATTCGGCAGCGGCCGGCCGTCGGGATAGGTGACGCCAAGCTGCGCCCATATCGAGCGCGGCTCTCGCACCGTGAGATCGGTCTTATCCCATGGCAGGTTTTGCGGCACCTTGATCTCTTCCAGCCACGGCTCGCCGCGCCGCCACTTCAGGCCGTTGGCAATGTAGTTCGCGGTCGAGCCGATCACGTCGGCTGGCGACCGCAACAGGTCGCGCCGTCCGTCGCCGTCATAGTCGACGGCGTAGTTGACGTAATGCACAGGCAGGAACTGGGTCTGCCCGAGCTCGCCGGCCCAGGAGCCGATCATCTCGTCGGGATGCAGATCGCCACGGTCGATGATCTTCAGCGCGGCGATGGTCTCGCCCACGAACATCTCCGAGCGACGGCAGTCATAGGCGAGCGACACCAGCGATTTCAGCGTCGGCAGATTTCCCATGTTGGCGCCGAAGTCGCTCTCCAGCCCCCAGAACGCGGCGATCACCGCCGGCGGCACGCCATATTCCTTTTCCGCACGCGCGAATGCGGCAGCGTATTGCTTGATGTGCTGCTGCCCGTTCTGCATGCGATAGGGCGCCGCCATGCGGCCGGCGAATTCGATGAAGAGCTGGCCGAACACGCGCTGACCGCGGTCGCGGTTGACGATGCCCTGGTCGTAGACGAGGTAGGGCGAAGCCTCCGCGATCGTCCGCTGCGATACGCCGGCGGCCACAGCCTGTTGCTTCACGTCAGCGAGGAAGCGATCGAAGCTCGCACCGTTATGGCAGGACGCCGCACGCGGCGAGGCTGCGGTGGTCCTGGGTGCCACGGGCTTGGCGGGCGGCGGCGCGAACTGGGCGGAGGCGGTGGCGGAGCATGCGAGGAGCGCGACGGCCGCGATCAGAAATCGGGTCTGGACCATAGGGGTTCCGGCGGGGAAGGGGCAGGCGTGGATTCGCCCGAAGTTTAGGTGAAGTGATGGCCTCAGGCCATCCCTTCCGTGCCATGCCAGCATATGGGATGCGAGTGGATGCCGGTCTAGCCGAACAGCCGCATCAGCAGCGCTTTCCCGACCGGGAGCGCCCTGACGCCCTGATAGGCGCGAACATACTCGCCGGCATAGAACGCCCTGATCGCATGCACGCGTGTATCCATGCCTTCCTCAAAACGCACCGCGAATCCATCCGCGGTCTGCCGCACCACGACCGCGGCGATCGGGCGGCCATAGATCCGGCATTCGATCGCGCTGCCGGGATGCGGCGGATCGGGATCGATCAGGCGGGCGCCGGTGATCGAGATGTCGGCGAGCCGCGCGAGATGCGACTTGCCGTGCTGGCGCAGCAGCACCGTCTCGTTGCGATCAAAACGCTCCGCCTTGCGCTTGCGCGGTTGCTCGATGCAGACGAAGCAGACCACGGTGAGGATGAACGCGTTGTAGAGGCTCCAGGCCAGGGCCAGCCCGCCGTAGGCGATGTTCTCGCCGCGCAGGTGCAGGATGAAGGCATAGGCGATGGCCGCGAGCGTGACGAGAAGCGCGGTGCCATAGAGCCGCAGCAGCGGCCATTCGACAAATCTCCTGTCCCGGTCCCCGCCTTTCGCCGTGACCTTGAACTTGTGTCCTTTCGGCTTCAGCAGACCGGTTGCCACCGCCTTCAGCACTGCGGGCGCGGCGATGAGTTGCGACACGTCCGTCATCATGGCCAGCGAACGGCCGTGCGACAGCCAGGCCATGCTGAGGCTGTGCCAGACATAGAACGGCAGAAAGAACCGGAGCAGCTCGCTCAGGTCGGCCCGGACCGCCTTGATGCCGAACAGCAGGAACAGCCAGGGCACCACGAGGCCCGCCACCTTCGACGTGTAGACCGCGGACCAGCTCATGAAAGCATCGACCAGCGAGAGCCGGTCGATGAAGGAAAGCTTCGACTCGCGCGAGAGCGGTCCGCTGCGGCCGCGCACGATTTGCATCAAGCCGAGGCACCAGCGGGCGCGCTGGGTGATGTATTCCTTCAACCCTTCCGGCGCGAGCCCGATCGTCAGCCGCTCGTTGAGATAGATCGTGTTGAGGCCGCGTTCCTTCAGGCGAAGCGTGACGAGATAGTCTTCCGTGACGGAATCGGTCGGAAACCCGCCGATCCGCACCAGTCCGTCGTAGCGAATGAGCGATGAGGTGCCGCAGCAGAATGCAACGCCCCAGGCGTCCTTCGCCGGCAGCAGGATGTCGAAGAAGAAGCGTTGCTCGTCCGGCCAAACGTCGGTTGCAGCAAGGTTGCTCTGGATCGGGTCGGGATTGATGAAGTGCTGCGGCGTCTGGACCACCCCGACCGAAGCATCGTCCATGAGCGAGATGGTCCGCGCCAGGAAGTCGGGCCGCGGCACGAAGTCCGCATCGAGGATGGCCACGAAGTGCGGCGGCTTCGGCATCGCACCGACATGCCGGAGCGCATGATTGATATTGCCGGCCTTGGCGTGATGGTTGTCGGGCCGCGTGAGATAATGGCAGCCGAGTTCACCCGAAAGGCGCCGCAGCCAGGGGCGTCGGCCGTCGTCGAGCACCCAGACGCGGTAATTGCCATACGCCATGCCGGTCGCACCGATGATCGTGCGCTCGAGGATCGATCGTTCCTCGTTGTAGGTGCAGATGAAGACGTCGATCAGCGGCGCGCCGGGATCGAAGGCGCGGCTGTCGATCCTGGCTGATCTGGAACGATCGATTGTTCGGCTCAGGAACAGCAGAGACAAACTGACCGCCACGAGCGAGGCCGCTTCCAGCAGCATGAAGGGATAGCCGACCGCGGCATCCGCGGTCAGATGCGGCGGCGGGAGAGTCGCTGTGACGCGCCAATGGAGATAGCGGAGCAGGAAAACGAGTGACACGATGGCCAGGAACGAGCGTGCCATCGTGCTGTCGCGCCTGAGCAGCGGCACGATCGCCATGAAGGCGCCGAGCGCAATCAGGCCGGGCGTCAGCGCCGTCGTCACGGCGCGGTCTCTTGCCTTGCAAACACCACGCGGCCGGTGCGTCCCACCGTGCAGGCGTGGGCAGCGCCATCACCGAGCGCAACGGTCACGCGATAGGGCTCCTTGCTCAGCGCGTCGGGATTGATGGCGAGATTGGCGGGCGCGCCGGCGGCGCCAGTCAGGTTGACCACGGTGCCGGAGATCGGCGCACCACCGTCGTTCGGCTCGAAGGTCGCGTGGTCGCCGAGCTGCAAACGGTTGTAGACGTTCTCGGTGACGTTCGCGGTGATGACGGCGCTGCTGCAATCGAGCACCTTGAGCAGCGGTTGGCCGGCTTGCACGTCCTCGCCCGGCGAGGTCATCATCTCCCAGACGCGCCCTGCGACCGGCGTCGTGATGTTGGCTTCGGACAGATCGGCGAAGCGAACCTCTTCGGTGATGATCTCGCTGGCGAGCCAGGCGATCTCGGTGTCGATGCGTGCGAGGTCGGCGTCGAGGTCGCCGGCACGCTGGCGCATCTCTTCCTCGCGCTGCACCGAGCTTGGCCGGTCGTTGTAGCTGTCGCCGAGGAAGGAGCCGTTCCGTGCCGCGGCAAGCTCGACCATGGCCGCGTCCAGCCGCTTGCGCGCACCGAGCTCGATCTGCTGCGACACGGAGAGCTCGCGCGTCAGCCGTGCCAGCTCGACGGTCGAGACGTTGCCGGATTTCGCCAGCGAGGAAGCCCGGTCGACCGCGGCACTGGCTTCCTCCCGCCGCGCTGCCGCGGCCTCGATCGAGGTCTGGATCTCGGCGATCCGGGCCTCGAGCTGGAGCACGCGCCCGTCGCGGAATTGCGTCGCCTGTCGCGCCAGGTCCTTTTGCGCGGCCTGGGCCGAGGCAAGCTTGGCGGCAAGGCTCGGCCGCTCGTTCTCCAGGCGCGATTTCTGCCGCCGGAGATCGTCGAGCCGGGTGCGATCGCCGCGCGGGTTGACCACGCGCAGGACCACGGTCCCGGCGTCGAGCCTGGCCTGATCGGTCAAGCGCTGCGCGGCTGCCACACGGCCGCCGATCGGCGTGCGCAGGGTGACGAGGCGGGAATTCAATACGGCCTCGACGCTGGAATACTCCCAGACCGCGCGCAGCGGCAGCCAGCCGAAAATGGCGATGAGGGCAAGTCCGATCGCAATCTTCGCGCCGCGCCTCAGACGTGGCCAGCGCCGCTGCGATTCCGGCTCTGTCTTCGCATCGGGCGCGGGGCCGGGTTCGTCATTGGCGAACATCTGCTCGTACAGCGCCTCCTGCAATCCCTTCGCGTCAGTCCTCGCGTCGATCTTGGCGTCGATCTTGGCGTCGTGAGGGGAGGGAGCAGATGCGGGATCGACGGAAGCGGCGCTCGAGCGGTCCATCATGACGGGTCACCTTGCTGACGGGGTGCCAACGGAACCGGTCAATGCGCTGCGACCGCGCGGCGTGCCCGGTTACCGCGAATTAAGCCGCGATTGCGCTTTCCAGGTTGCTAAACGTCCGCGGGTGTTTTTGCGCAAATCCCGCTCAAGCTTTAGCGGCGCGGGAAAGGCTGACGCCGCGATGGAATGTGCGGCCGGGCGACGCACGAACCTTGCGGTCGCAGGCAGCATTCATACCTCCGGGGTGCCGGCCAGAGGTTCGCCCGCGGCCGCCTTGGGAGACGGCCATGAACTATTTTCGTACCGCAATGCTGCTTGCAGGCCTCACCGCCCTGTTCATGGGCGTCGGCTATCTGATCGGCGGTGCCTCCGGCGCCATGATCGCGCTCGTTATTGCCGCCGCGACCAATCTCTTCACCTACTGGAACTCCGACCGCATGGTGCTCTCGATGTACGGCGCCCATGAGGTCGATCGTTCGACCGCGCCGGAGCTGGTCGGGCTGGTCGCGGAACTTGCGGGCCGGGCAGGCTTGCCGATGCCGCGCGTGTTCCTGATGGATGAGGTGCAGCCCAACGCGTTCGCGACTGGCCGAAATCCGCAAAACGCCGCCGTCGCCGTCACCACCGGCCTGATGGGCCAGCTCAGCCGCGAGGAGCTCGCCGGCGTGATCGCGCACGAGCTCGCCCATATCAAGAATCACGACACGCTGCTGATGACGATCACTGCGACCATCGCCGGCGCGATCTCCATGCTGGCGCAGTTCGGCATGTTCTTCGGCGGCAACCGCGAGAACAACAATGGTCTCGGCGTCGTCGGCTCGATCCTGATGATGATCCTCGCCCCGCTCGGCGCCATGCTGGTGCAGATGGCGATCAGCCGCACCCGCGAATATGCCGCGGACAATCTCGGTGCGCGCATCGCGGGGCAGCCGATGTGGCTGGCCTCCGCGCTGGTGAAGATCGAGGGCGCCGCGCATCAGGTGCCGAACTATGAGGCCGAGCGAAACCCCGCGACCGCGCACATGTTCATCATCAATCCGCTGTCGGGCCATGGCGTGGACAATCTGTTCGCCACCCATCCCTCGACGCAGAACCGCATTGCGGCGCTTCAGCAGCTCGCGGCCGAGCTCGGCACGAGGCCGGCGCCGTCGGTCGGCGCCAACGAGAACTATCCGCCGCGCAGCCCATGGGGGCGCTCGTCCTCGCGTGGTCCCTGGGGCTGATATGGAACCTGCGGCAATTTGCGGTCGGCTTTGTGACCTGGCGCACACAGGATGGTCCGAGCCGGTGTTAAGACCCCGGCGAGACACTTCCTTCGAAAGGGGATGCGTGACCGGCCCGCTGCCGGCCACCGTCGAAGATGACCAGAGCTGCCGTACCATTGCTGATCGTCCTGTGCGTGCTCGTCGGCCTGTCCACGCACATGGTCGTCAATTGCGGCGACGAGGACGATCCCGACATCTGCTCCGCCGTGATCGGCTTCTCGCCGCTGCGCGGATCGCTGATCGCCTTTGCCTATGAGGGGCGCGGACGGATCGCGCTGCGCCACGGCGACTTCAGGCGGGCGGTCGCCGATTTCGACGAGGCGATTCACCTCAATCCCAACCGCGCCTCGCTCTATCGCGACCGCGCGCTCGCGCGCCGTCAGAACGGCGACCTCGAACTCGCCATCGCCGACTATGACGAGGCGATCGCGCATGATCCCAAGCGCGCCGCGCCCTATCACCAGCGCGGTCTCGCGCTCGCCGCCACCGGCGATCTCGACCGCGCGATTCTGAGCTACAACACGGCGGTTCGCCTCGACCCCTCGGATGCGCAGGCCCGCCTCGACCGTGGCCTGGCGTTCCTCGCCCGCGGCCAGGCCGACGATGCGCGCGCCGATTTCGAGGCGGCGCTGGCGCTGCCCGCCGGCAAGGACGGTCGCACCCGCGAAGCCGCGCGCGCTAGGCTCGCTGAGCTCGCCAGCGCCGAGCCGGCGCAGGTGTCAGTGCCGAGGCAGTGAGGGGGCTCTATCCACCGAATCCTGGAATCGCAGGGTGGGCAAAGGCGCCCTTGCGCCGTGCCCACGATCTCTACAATACGGCAACAGACGCGTGGGCTTGCCTACCCTACGGCGCTGATTGTGCGGAGAGATACTTCTCGTCCGCCTACTTCGCCTTCTTGGCTTTGGCCTTCTTCGCCTTCGCGGCCTTCTTCGCCGGCTTCTCTTCCTTCGCCTTCTTCTCGACCTTCGCCGCCACCGGGGTACTGGCGGCAAGCCGCATTGACCGCGCGTAGCTGTCGGCGACGTTGTCGGCGGACATCTGCAGGCGCTTGGCGGCGGCGGTGGCCTGCTCCATGGTGGCCTTGGCCATCATCTTGAAGCGGTCGCCGGTCTCCTTGCCCTTGGCCTTGGCCGCCAGGCCGTTGAAGCGATCCCGCCGCTCCTTGGCGCGGGTCATCAGGCCCGTATGCAGCTGTCTGGCCAGTTGCCGGATCACGACATCCAGGTCGGCGTCCGCCATGTTGTTCTATCCTCTTCGAAAAATGGGTCTCGATGCGGGCGGAACTATGCAGATCGGGCCCCGCCTTGGCAATTCCCACCAGGGCGTCATCCGCAGCTTCCCGCCTGCAAAACAAAAAAGCCGCGCATTTCGCGCGGCTCTTTGGTTGATCTGGCTGAGGCAGCTCTACGTTCGCCTCACTTCAGCGAGGCGACCGGGCCGTTTGCCGCCGCCGGCTCCGGGTCGAAGCCGAACACGCCGACCAGGTATTTGTAATAGTCCGGCATCTTCTCCTTGAGCGTCTCGCGCGACTTCGGATCGTGGAATTCGCTCTTTCCGGCCAGGAAGATGCTGGCGGTCACGGCAAAGAACTCCATGGGGTTCTTCAACGCATAGGACTCCTTGGGCAGCAAGTCCTTGGACTTGGCAAGGGCGAAATAGGCGATCACGCCCTTGTTGGCGTAGCCGTCCGGCAACAGCCGCGCGTGATAGGCGTGCAGCAGCTCGTGCAGCAGCACGGCTTCCTTTTCGTAGCGCATCATGTCCGGCCGCAGCATGATCACGCCGAGGCCCGAATCGACCGCGAGGTCGACGGCGTTCGGATTGGTCCAGCGCTGCTTGTCGTGGTCCCAGACCGTCAGCGTCCGCGGCACGCGGCGTTCGACGTTGGGAGCGACGCGGCCGTAGCAGGCGGTGGCGGCACCTTCGTCGAGGCAGGCGAGCTCGCTGGCGATGATCGGCACGGTGCGGAAGAAGCGCAGCACGCGCGGCGACAGGCCGGCCGCCTCGACCGCGTCGATCTGGCTCTTCAGATTGTCGGTGAGCTTGTCGACATCCTTGCGGTCGGAATTCTCCGACAGGTCGAACATGTAGCCGCGATAGCTCTGGAAGCCCGGCGGCAGCGACTGCGCTGCATCGGCATCGAGCGATCCGGCTTGGGATGGATTGGCGAAGAGCGCGCCGACAATGGTTGCGGTCAGCAGCAACGCAATGCGCATGATGAACCCCCTGATGTCACTTCGCCCGGCAGAATAGGCCACCGTTGTTTGCGAAAGGTGAGTGGGGCAAGACTAAGGCAGCGATGTTGAGGCGTGCTTAACCGTTGGTTGCAGATCGCTGCGGCAGATTAGTGCGGGGTTAACCAAGCGTGGATTGGCGGCGGGCTTCGGCGTAACATCGGCTCCGGGCACAGAGCCCAAAAGTCCAGACAGCCGGAAGGGGAGGATGCCATGTATGCCGCCATCCGTCAGGCCAAGGCGAAAAGCGGGAGCGCGGAAGAGCTGGCGCGCCGCATCAAGGACGGCGCCGTTCCGATCATCAGCGACGTCGACGGTTTCCGTGCCTATTACGTCGTCTATGCCGGCGACGATACCGTGACCGCGATCTCGATCTTCGACAAGTTCGAGCAGGCGGAGGAGGCGAACCGGCGGGCGATCGCCTGGATCGAGAAGGATCTCGGGCCGTTGCTTGCGGGCCATGCGAGCGCGGCTGCGGGGCCGGTGATCGTGCATACGCTGGCGTAGGGCCTTGTTTGCGATAGTGGCGAGCAGCGGCCGCATGTTCGGTCGTCATGCCCGGGCTTGTCCCGGGCATCCACGTCTTTCCTCGCACGCTGTAGCGCGTGGATGGCCGGGTCAAGCCCGGTTGCCCAGTCCTTCCTGGCTGGGGCTTTTACGTCATCTGCGACCCGGGGGCTATCCCCGGGCTGGCTGCTGCAAGAGTGGGTCCGGGCCGCGCACGAAGGAAGCCATGCCGCCCGGTGTGGGGGTTGTTTCCATGCACGCGGACACTCGCCCACTTGTCCGCGGCCGCCTCGACGCTAGGCGGCTATCTCGCTCCGCCTGGGCACTACCGCCAATCCCAGGACGGCAGCCGGGCTAGCCTTGTCACGCCGCGGAATCGTGAGGCCGTTCTCCTTGGCTCGGACGACGTAGAACTCCTCCTCCAACTCCAACGCTCGAATGCGGTGGTCGAGGTCGGCCAGCTTCCGCTTTCGGTCATCGGGGTGCATGACCACGAGGCCGCGCCGAAGCTCTTCGGCCCGAAGCTCGTCGATTCGTGCATGAAGGGCGTCTGCGAGTTGGTCCGCGTTGAGCCACGCGAGCATCGCGATGGCCTCGGCCCCGGAGCTGGTCCAACCGCTGCCGTGCTGGACTCTCAGATGGCCGTTCTCGACCCTGATGCTGGGCGCACCCTGCTTCGCAAGAGCCTCGACGTGTGCGTCGGCCTGAAGATACAGGTCCTCGACCGGGGGAACTGAGTTGGCCACGCTCTTTCTCGTGTTGAGCAGCTGCTCTAGCTCGATGCGCACAATCTCCACGCACTCTTGCAAGTCGTCGCTCTCGTCGCGATGCCACTCAACTACAGGGACGTCAGTCAGCTCGACCCCAACGGGAAGAGTGTCGAGCCACGAGCGCAGGCCCGCGACCTGACGCGCGAGGCGGGCGTGATGCGTCTGCTCGATCTCGCGTCGGCCGTGGAGCCGCTGGACCTCCCCCTCTAGTGCGGCCCACCGATCGGGATCGGCCTCTTGGTTGATGTTGCGCATCGCTGCCTGCGACTCGCGGATGCGCCGCATAGTCAGGTCGACGAGGCTCCCGGCTTGGTCCACCTCGTCGGCGAGGGCCGAGAGTTTGGCGGCTGCCTTTGCAGTCAGTCGGTTTGTCATTTGTTGCCTCCTCAGTGACGCCATGCGTCGGCGAGCCGACGATCGCGCTCGACCCGTGCCGCTTCTGCGTCGCGAGCCGGCGAAGTGGCTGGCCGACGCTCCAATGCCGCCAGCTCGGCAGCGAGAGACGGCTGCTGCGGAGGCTGAGGCGCTGGCGTGCGCCACGCGTTCGACAGTCGCTCCTTGCGCGTCTCGATGTCGGCGATCCTTCTCGCTCTTTGCTCGTCGGAGAGGACGGCCGTGCGCTGCGCGTCCATCATGCTGACGGCTCTTCGGATCGCGAAGCCGTCGCGAAGCACGCCGCGCTCGTCGAGCGCCTCGCCCGACTCCGCGAGCGTCCCGTCGCTTACTCGTAGATAGTGGTTCATGGTCTCTTCCTTGAAGGTGCGGCTGGGGCTGTGCCCCGCCATTGCTTAAACGCATAAATGCTACCTTCGGTAGAGTCGACCACGCAATCGCAATTACTCTATGCGCGCCGTTCCGGGTGCGAGCTGCTCGAACTCTTCATCTTCGGCGGTGTCTTCGTTGGCAGCGATCGGCGTGTCGTTCGAGGGCGGCGCGAGCGCGAGTAACATTGGAACCGGAAGGCCTCGCCTATTTAGCTCGGCAGCGGCCTCCGCAACGGTGTACGTGCGAGGAGCCTCCTTAACGTCAAGCTGCAGAGGCAGAACGCGCTCAAGCAGCTTCGCAAATGTCTGGCGCTCTTTGCTCGCGAGCATCATGAGATAGCCAGTAAGTCCGTCCTTGCCCTTGCCGTCTTGCCCCAAGAGTGTCGCCGCCTGCAAGATCGCGTCCTTGAGCATCACAGTCGTGCGATTGCGCTGTCCTTTCGCACGTCCCGGCCCCGGTCGCGTGCCCTTGGCAAACGATCCGTCGGGCTTGCGCGGTGTCTTTGCATTGCCGGGCAGATGATGCAGTTCTGCCTGTGGAGCGGCGGACTTGGTCTTTTGTCCCACTACGCGCCATGGCTTGCCGGTGTTGTTCGCCTTACTGGTCATGTCTTGGTCGTCCTCAGTTGGGCACGACGCAAATTGATCCAAAACGGGCATGCAATTCCGCGCCGCGCGCTGGCCCAGCAATAAGCCCCCGCCCGTCGTGCGAGCAATCGCCACGAATGTTAGAGCTGCAGGGGTGTGAAATTGTCGCTGCGGGCTACCGGGCGAGAACCGGCTATTTCGCTCGTTTGCGGTTGTATCGAGTCTGTTGAGTTTACCTGTGAGTGGTAAATCTGCTGGGAGAGCACTCGCGTCGCTCGATTTCGCCACGGTTTTAGAGGCGGCGGACACTTGCCGGCCACAACCGCAGCGGCTCCATGCACCTATTGCGTGTTGGTCTTGCGCACAATGCGCAGTAACCCGCAGTTCGATGTGCGCGTTCTGCGCTGCGATCCGCGCATAATGCGCAGAAAACATTCCCCCTAAAGGGGGAATAAAATATTCTGCGCTGCACGAATGGCGTAAGGCCAGCCCGGCGCAGTACCGGGCCTCGCGGTCCCGGATACGTGCGCTGGTCGGAGCTGGCCGTTCGCGCGGTTGTGTTTTGCAGCCAGGGCCAAATGGGCACGCGCAAAACCTACAGCCGCAGCGTGTGTGTATAACCGAAATTTGGCGATTGCACCCCCCGCGCATTGCTGGCAGGCTTTGCGTACGCCGCACTAGCCTCCCGGTATGAGTATCGGCTCGGGCTCTCATTACTCCTTGCGGTGGCACGTGCAGTGCGCCGTGCCATACGCAAAGCTCTGTTGAGAGACAACACGAGGCAAGCTGAATCCCAATCTCTGGGGTTCTCTTGCCGTTGCGCGCGCAGCTTCAACACCGACGCACTTTCGGCCTGAGAACCCTCCGACAAGGAGGAGTTATCAATGTCCGTCAAGGATCACCAACGTGCGCTGATGCTGTCAGCCGCGACGAATGAGCCGTCGCCAAGCGGCACCCGGCGCCTACCGCCACCGCCCGGCGCAAAGCGAGCGCCCAACCGCTGGCGCGCCGACTATCCCATCCCAGCAGTCAGCAACGGCCGCGCGCTGATCGATCCGCGCGAGACCGCGCGCCGCGTCGGCTGCCATCCCGTTACGTTGTACCGCTGGATGAAGACGCTGCCGGGCTTCCCTATCGCCATTCGCATCAGCCCCAACCGCATCGCGTTCTTTGAGGACGAGGTCACAGCCTACATCGACAGCCGCCCGAGGGTCGCGTGATCAAAACAAAACCCGCCCAGACAGAGCCACCTGTCCGAGCGGGCTAATCAGCATGTTCTGCAAGGAGAACAAGCCGTGTCCAAGAATACCGCTATCCGCCCGCTTGAGCAATCTGCCCCCACGCACATCGTGCCGCTCACGACGGTTGAAGCCGCCGTACACTACTCCACTGCGCGTGGTTTCCATTGCTATCCCCTCCGGCCGGGCACCCGCACGTCATATCTCTCGTTCAAGACAACGGGACGAAAGTGGGGCGCTACCAATGACCCCGCAATGCTTGCTCGAATGTTCGCGCGATATCGAGATGCCGAGCTGTGCATCGTCACGGGCGAACTGTCTGGCGTGTTTGTACTCGATGTTGACATGCCTAAGTCAGGCAAGGAGGGGCGCAACGGCCCCGAGTCGCTCGCGCGACTGGTGAGTATCCATGGCCCGCTACCGTCGACGCTGACTGCACGTACGCCCAGCGGGGGCACCCACTATTTCTTCGAGTGGCCGGGCTACTACGTCAAGAACAGCGTCGGCAGAATTGGCGCTATCGGTCCCATTTCTAGTGGCCTCGACATACGAGGCGACGGTGGCATGGTCGTGGCGGCTCCAAGCAAGGGCCGCGTTTGGCTCGACATGAACCACCCGATTGTGCCGGCTCCACAGTGGCTCCTCGACCAGGTACGTGACGGCTTTGATCTCCGGCGGAGCAAGACGGCTGGTGCGTTAAGAGCACGCCGGACAGCAACCCATCCGAGACAGCGGGATGCGCCTGATGCTGAGCCTGTGGTAGTCGCGATGATGCGGCAGAGTGCGGGGCATGGACTGTCAGCTGCGCCGGAGGACAACAGCGATGAGGACATGTTCCTCAAGATTTACTTGGCACTCAAGGTCATACCGCCGGAGAAGCTGACTTATTTGGACTGGTTTACGATCGGAGCTGCCATCTACAACGAACTGCGCGAAGAGGAGCGATATGGAAGCTCGGCTTTCGACTTGTTTCACGAGTGGACCAAGACTGATGGTCGATACGACACCGCGCTCTGCGAGGGCGAGCCAAGGGGCCTGATCTATTGCAGGGAGAAGTGGCAAGAAATTGTAACGTACCGCGCCGTTGGCAAGCCAGCGCGGTTCGGCAAGATCGACACGATAGCGAAGCGCTTCGACACAGAGCGGCTGTGGCGTGACCAATATTACACACTCATCGGGAGGAAATGAGCGTGACCCCCGAGCATGCACAGAAGACCGACAATCTCGTGGCCAACTTCCAGAAAGAGAAAAGCGAGCGCGACGCCAAGGCTGAGGGTTCGAGCAGACCGAATTATCCGAGCTTGAAAATTGGCCCCGTTCACATTCGAACAGGCGATAAGAGTACGCCTGCCAGACCTTGGCTCGTCAAGAACTTCGCCATGCGCCGCCGGCTCACGTTCATTATCGGTACCGGCGGTTCAAACAAGACCACATGGGGATTTCAAGCCCTGTTCAACTTCGCACTCAACTTGACGTTCGCGGGCTATAAGCCCATGCGCGCGCTCAAGACGCTCGTGGTCTCCGGCGAGGAGGATACCGACGAGATGAAGCGCAAGCTGGAGGCTCTCGCTCATCATCATCTTGGGAAGAAGTTCACGCCAAAGAACGTCGCGGAGCTGATGAGCCAGTTGCACCCAGTCTTTCACACATACGAACCGGACGAGACCGCCCTTCGAGACGCCATTCCCTGTCAGCCGATTCTTGAGATGGTCCGGGGCACCATCAGACGAACCGAGTTCTTCGATCGGGTCAAGGCTGACGTCATCGAAGGAAAGTACGACGTCATCTATTTCGACCCGTTGATCTCGCTTCACGCGGGCTTCACGGAGGGCGAGACCATACCGCTAATGCAAGCGCTGGTTTTAGCCCTTCGCGAGATCGCGATAGCCGGCAACTGCGCGGTGATTACCGCCCACCATACCAGTCAGGGCGGCGCGACGGATATTAATAATCAGCACGCCTCCAGAGGCTCCACGGCTCTGCCCGACGGCGGGCGCGTGCAGATCAACATGATGGGCATGACCGAGGAGACCGGAAAGGATTTGTTTCCCGGCGACCCGGACGCCTATCTCGACTACGTCGAGCTTGCCAATACCAAGGCCACGTACAGCCGCAAGACCACGCGACAGATCTTCAAGCGGGTGCCGTACGAGCTAGAAACTCCGCTCGAGAATGGCGACAAGGACTTCGGCATAGTTCTGGTCGAGCAGACCCATCTGCAGCAGAAGCTGAGAGAGCCGAGCATCTCGGAGCGTCCGTGGTTCACAGAGTTTCTCGACGCTGTTGATGCCGCCTTCCAATCAGGCGAGCCCTACACGGCTGCGAGGAAGGGTAAGGGCAAGCGAGCCGACACACTTCTCGTAGAAGGCTTCGGCGTAGCGTCCGTGAAATACGCTCAGGCCGCGCTAGATGGGCTGGTTGGACAGCACATTCTGGTCTCAGAACTCCACCACGACAAAAAGGGCAAGCGAGACGTTAAAGTGTATCGGGTGAACTTTAGGCCCGCCCCTCCCGGGTCAATCGAGAACGCCGAGCAGCACATTTGATCAATACTGCGAATCCGTTAGCGCCAAGGTTGCGTGCCTTGAGTCCGCACAATCCCCAATGGGTTCTCGGCCCCTTCGCAAGGCGGCCTGCACGGGCAATTTTGGCGCTGGGGGGTGGCCCACCTACCGCCATGCCCCGAAATCAACTCCCAGCGGTCGCGCAGCGCCTCCTGGCGAAGCCCAAAATGGCCCCGCCTCGCCAACCGCGGCCCGGCTTCGGGTAGGCGGCCTGTGGCGCTTGCTGCGGGCCAGCCCGCCACCGGCACCACCCGGCGGGAAGCGGCCTCCGGTGGCTCGCCCAGCGATCCGCAAAACACCCCGTTAACTCGGGCGCATCGCGTTGATTGTCCCGGTTTCGCGCAGGATATAGCTGGTTTGCCCGTCGTGAATGACGGGAGACTGGCTATGGGTACGAAGCTGGGCGATGCCAAGCGGGCGCGCAGGTTGGCGAGGCTGTTCGAAGAGTGGCGACGAGCATACGACGCGCAGGACGTTGATACGATGAAACGCGCGAAACTTGCCATCGACGCCGAGCGTCGAGCGGTACGAAGGTTAATCTCGATCATCCGGCGACGGTGATCCGCCGGGTGCATGCTCAACGATAAAGCGTGCCCGCTGTAGGAGCTCGTCGAACGTTACGATTTCCGGGCGCCACGTGTGACGCCTAAAGAGCTCGAACGATCGATACTTTGGTATGTTAACGCCGCTCGTCGTCTGAAACTCCCCTAAAGACCCGACCACGAGACAAGATCGCGGCTCGATGTTAAACAATGCTTCGCCAGTGGGATCGCCCATCTCATCCTGCGGCGATAACTTTTGACCGATAGCCTCGACAGCTTGGTGCACGGTCGTTTGCATTTGCGCAACGCCCCCGGCAAGCTCAGCTGACGGAGACCACGCACCTGGCCGATAGGGAGTTGGGCCGAGCAGCGCAGTATCGTGCCTTTTTATCTCAATAAAGCAGAGCGAACTGATAATTCCCCTTGTCTTCATGAGGCCATCCGAGCGCTTGCCCGGCCCTGTCAGATCGCGCCCCCTGACGATCTGCTCTAATTTTCTTTCGTCGAGCTTTGACAAAAATTGATAAGATAGCCCGTATCCGAAGATCCAAGTGTTGATCTCAAAGAATTGCTGCCAGACGTCCTCTGGCCTGCAGTTGAGACGCGCACGCTCTTGGTCAAAGAAATTCTGATCCTGCAGCAGTGCTTCGAAATGCTTTAGCTGCTTTCGACGATAGCCCACCGCAACAAGGTCGCGGGTGATGTCTTCGTGCTGCGCAAGCTCCAGGAACAAATCGGGATTTTTCGAGAAGATTTGGCGTGCCTGCCCCTGATCAAGAATGATGTCGCGCAAAAGGTCATCAGACACGTGGACTTTTGCAGCTCCATCAAGGGCCACGGTCTTGAGCCCGGCCACAAACTCCATCAAAGCATTGATCTCGTCACCGACAAACGAGAAGTATTGCCGATCGTGGGGACCGCTCTTGCTTGAATATTTCTGAATTGTTAGCGTCTTAATTGAGCGGTCATCCTCCAGGAATGTGGCCTTAATCTCGTAACGTCCAGCCGGTGTGCGCCGCAGGACGATCTCGTCCTTGAGCGTCGCAAGCTTCATGCCGCCTTGCCCATCTACAATATGGCTCGCGATCCGGACTTTCGTCCCGGATAGACCATCAACAATCCGTTTGCTGATGATGGTTTTGTCGGTTCTACGGTCGAAGAACCACCTTCGCTCGTCATAATCTTCGGCCACGACTGTCACCGAGGTGAGAAATTGCTGGAACGAGTGATTCGCAATCTTGCGTTGATCTCACATTTAGATACCATGCACGTAAGCTTACAGGCAGATTCGTTGTCGTGTTTCGCGATATATGATTCGATGTCAGGGACGCTGCTCCCTGTGATCCGTATGATATGTTTCGGCCTATGGCCTGCGCGCTCGCGTAGGAGTGCCTGTAAGCCTCATTATCTGGTGAGCAGTCTTGTCGGCCCTCCAAGCGCTTCGATCAGCCCGAAATCGTTATGACGTTGCGGCAATCCTCGGCTACAAGCCGAGCGCGCTATCCTACATCGTATTCCAAATCCCGACCGCAAATAAGTACACAGTCTTCGAAATCGACAAAAAGGGCGGCGGCCAGCGGCGCATCGATGCACCGATTGAAAAGCTCAAGGGTCTACAAAGACGGCTCGCGGACACGCTCTACGAATGTCTTCGCGAGCTGGAGTCCACCGATAAGGTAAAGAACAAGCTCTCTCATGCATTTCGGGAAGATTTTTCGATCATCACAAATGCGAAGGCTCACCGCGCTCGCCGCTTCGTACTGAACCTTGATCTTTCGGATTTTTTCCCAAGCTTGAATTTTGGGCGCGTTCGCGGCTTCTTCATGCGCAACCGAAGCTTTCGGTTGGCTGAACCGGTCGCAACAATCATTGCTCAGATTGCATGCAACAATGGCGTCCTGCCGCAAGGTAGCCCCGCGTCACCCATCATTTCGGAGTTGATGACGCATTTTCTGGACATTCGGCTCGTCCGATTGGCAGCACGAAATAGGTGCTCCTATACGCGCTACGCCGATGACATAACTTTTTCAACCAATTTAGAGGAATTCCCTGCCGCACTCGCGACTGCGGAGGGGCAATCCTGGAAGTTGAGCGATGAGCTAAGGTCCAGAATTAGAGATGCTGGCTTCGAAATCAATGATGCCAAGACACGGATGCAGGTTCGTGGCAGCCGACAAACCGTGACTGGGCTGACAGTGAACGAAAAGGTGAATGTGCAACAGTACTATTACAAGTCTGCTCGCGCAATGACGCACGCGTTCATTACAACGGGGAAATATATTCGCAATGGAGATGAAGAGACGTCCGTCCAGCGTCTCGAGGGCATCCTTAATCACATATATCATATCAAAGAGCGCTTGATCGACATCGGCATCGAAGCGCAAGAAAATGATGAAAAGAGGCACAAGCTCCACGCAGATCGCACTAAACAGAAGAATGAGTATCCATCGGCTATTCGGCTACTGTATTATCAGCTGGTGTTTTTTAAGCACTTCGTGGACCCATCGAGGCCGCTCATCGTGTGCGAGGGTCCTACTGATCCGGTCTATTTGAAGTGTGCCCTGCGGAGTTTGGCAACGTCGCATCCAAAGCTTGCCACCGCAGTAGACGGCAAAATTTCTCTCGCTGTGAACTTCTTTAAATACTCGGATCAGTCTCGCGATCTGCTGCAGTTGCGAGGTGGCGCCCCGGATTTGAAATTCTTTCTTCAAACATGGAAAGACAAGCTGGCTAAATACAAGCATCGTCCTATGAAGCATCCGGTGATCATCTTGATAGACAACGATGATGGGGCAACGGAGATTTTCAAGCTATTGCAAAGCAGGAAAAAATTCGGAATTGATATAAGTCACGCCACGGATCTTCCGTTTTATCATCTCGGCAATCATCTCTATCTTATAAAAACGCCTATCAACGGGCCGAACAACAAGTCTTGTCCTGAGGACTTTTTTGAGACCTCTGTTCGAGAAACGCCGATCGACGGCAAGCGATTTAATCCAGATAAGGAGCACGAAGCGCCCGGAGAATACGGAAAGGTTGTCTTCGCTGAGCGTGTGGTCCGCCCACAAGCTGCCAATATTGATTTCTCTCGCTTTGATCCAATACTGGCCCGTATCGAGGCAGTCATCGATGATTACGCGGCGAGAAAAAGTTAAGCATCCTTATTGCTCAATGATACGCTGCCGAACACGAAACGCTTGAGCCCGCCCGTAATCTCTTTCTCATTTGATCCTCCCAAGCCAGCGCCTCGGCGAGGTCGATCTCGGCGCAGCGGAGAAAATGACGCGCTTCATCGATATCCTCGGCCGGCCATCTCGATGAGGGCTAAATTTTCGCTCAGCATGTCTAGGGCCAGCCATAGCGCTTCGAGCTGTTGGAGCTTGAGCCTCACTTAATGCCTCCCCTTCAGACGTGAACAAATTTACGACATTGCTACCGGCCTCTGCTGCAAGGATGGCGCGCAGGCGCGCGTTCCACAGACCGAGGCCTGTCGCTTCTCCTCGGCCTAGTCCTGCGTCGTACGGCGCAGGTCGTGGAAGAGCATGTCCTCGCGGCGCGTGAATTAGGCGATCTCCAAGAACTCGGCGATCTCGTCGAGCGTTGCGTCGAAATGGCCGCCGCGCACGACGCAGTTCGTCGACGCCTCCAGGAGCATGTAGTCGCCAAGGTTGTTGAAGTCCACCTTGCGACGCGACTTCCGCAGCATGTACCCGTCGCGCCTTGCGCGGGAACGAACGGCACTCTCGGTGAGCCTCATTTCCGTCCTCCGTTTCGCGAATGTTATCATACCTTGGCGCTTGCGAACCACCGGCTCCCCATGCATCGGTTAATGTGCGCGCAGAACGTCAGGTCCACGAGGATCACAAGCCGTGGTTTATGCAGACGTGAACAAATTCACGACATTGCTGGCCGGCTCTGCCGCAAGGATGCCGCGCAGCCGCGCGTTCCACAGCCCGAAGCCCTGCCGCTTCTCCTCGGCGTAGTCGTACAGGTCGTAGACGGCGTGCATGCCGCTGTTGTGCGCGATCATTACCTCGCGGACTCGGTCCGATATCTGCGGAATCGCACTCAGGTTGGTGCGCATCGTGCGGCGCAGGTCATGGAAGACCCAGTGCGGCAGCGGACCGGTCATCCGGTCGATGCGCTCTTTCGCCTTGCTCCAGCCGTTGGCGGGCCGCTCGCCGAACGTGGTGGTGAAGAGATGCGGGCCAGCGTTGAAGCGCGGCAGGTCTGCGAGCAGCGCCAGCATGTCCTCGGTAAGCGGCACGAGATGGTCGTGGTCCATCTTCATGCGCTCCTTGGGGATGATCCAGAGCTTCTTGCGCAGGTCGAACTCCGGCCACACAGCCTCGGCAACCTCTGCACTGCGCTGGCCGCACAGAATCATGAGCTTGATGCAGGGGCCGTACGGATACGCGAGCTGGCCCGCTGCATTCCACACGTCGCGAAGCTCGTCGTCCTTCAGCACCCGCGATCGGCGGCGCTTCTTGCCGTAGATGGCCCGACCCTGCACGAGCTGCGCGGGCGAGACCTCCAGTCCATGCTTGCCACTGGCCACGGCCCACGAGAACAACTGCTTGACGTGCCCCAGCAGGTTGCGAGCCTGAGCGGGAGCCGGCCCCTGCTTCTTCGCGTTGGGCGCGGGGGCCCGGCCCTCGGCCTTGTCCTCGATGACCTGCGCGATCTCCTGCCGAGTTATGCTAGTGACAGGACGACCCCGCCATCGCGGGATAAACTCACGCCTCACGTCGCGCTCGACCTCTTCGGCCTTGCGCTGATGCTTGATCTTGAGGAACCACGCCTCGGCGACCGATTCGAACGTCGTCTCCCGGCGCAATCTTGCCTCGGCCTCTGCCGCGCGCTGCTTCTCGCAGGGATCGACGCCCAGCTCGACCAGCTCAAGCCACTCGCGGGCTCTCTTGCGAGCTGCAGCGAGGGAGAGGCGATCCGCGTTCCCGATCTCGCGCCGCGTCGGCACCTTGCCACCCGGCCACTTGAGATACAGGAAGTAGGTCTTGTGGCAGCGGTCGGTGACGCGCACTCCAAAACACGGCGTCATGGTATCGTAGCACTCGACCCGCTTGCCGCTAGGTGCCGCCTTGATGTTGCGGACGAACCTGTCTGTTAGCTTTCGTCTCATGTCTTGCTCCTCAACCGGAGCAAACACGATTGGCGGGACGGGGCCAAACCGGGGGCCATGAACCCCCGCTATTGGTCGCTAAGCGTCGCTACTCCGTGTTATCACTTGCAAGCACGGCATTAGACTAAAGGACAATCCCGTTGTTGACAGTTTTGTCTCCTTGCTGCGGCCCGCTATCGGGAGGCAACTGTGTCAAGCCCGGCCATGACGAAGGAGAGAGTGCCCGTCACAACTCCCGCGCATTCGAGAACGCGAAGCTCGATACCCGCCGCGTCGTCTCGTCCAAAATCAGCGTGCGCGTGATCGGCGGTTCGGCGCGCTGGGCGCAGTTTTCGCGCTCGCAGAGGCGGCAGTTGACGCCGATCGGAGTGCCCTCGGTCTTCTCCAGGTCGATGCCGGCGGCGTAGGTCAGGCGCGCGGCGTGACGGATTTCGCAGCCGAGGCCGATGGCGAAGCGCGGTTGCGGCAGCGGGTGCGGCGCGACGGGGCGGCGCACCATCTGCGCGATCGAGAAATAGCGCGTGCCGTCGGACAGCTCGATCACCTGCTTGAGCAGGCGATCGGGCGTGTCGAAGGTCGAGTGCACGTTCCACAGCGGACAGGTGCCGCCGAATTTCGAGAACGGGAAAGTGCCGGACGAGAAGCGCTTGGAGACGTTGCCGGCATTGTCGACGCGCAAGAGGAAGAACGGAATGCCGCGCGCGTTCGGCCGCTGCAGGGTGGTGAGCCGGTGGCAGACCTGCTCGAAGCCGGAATTGAATCGCTGCGCCAGCACGTGGATGTCGTAATTCAGGGCTTCGGCCGCGGCGAGGAACGCGGGGTAGGGCATCATCACGGCCGCTGCAAAGTAGTTGCCGAGCGTGATGCGGAACAGCCGGCGCGGCGCGTCGTCGAGCGGTCCGGCACGGCCGATGATGCTCTCCAGGGCTTGCGCGCATTCGCCGAGGCCAAGCTGGAAGGCGAGCTGGAAGGCGCGGCCGGGCGGATCGACCAGCTCGGAGATCAGCAACTGGCGACGATGGCGATCGAAACGCCGCAGCGTCTCGCGCATCACGTCGACCGGCATGACGCGGGTCTGGATCGAATGCTTCTCACGCAGCCGCGCCGCGAGCGCTGCATAGAGTCCCTCGGCCGGCACGTTCAGCTCATCGCGAAGGGCCTCCGCGGCCTGCTCGAGCTCCGGAAAATAGTTGCGGTTGGCCTCGATCAGCTCGCGGACGCGCTCGACCGGATTGGCCTCAAAGCGCGTGCCGACGTCGCGGTCGGCCATCTGCGCCGCCGCCAGCGTCTCGCCCTGGCGCGCCTCGGTATAGGCGGCGTAGAGCCGTTGCAGCGCATGGGTGACGCCGGGGCAGAGCTCGGCGAGGTCGCGCAGCTCCTGCTTGGGAACGTCGATCTGGCGGAACAGCGGATCGGAGAAGATCTCGTTGAGCTCGGCGAAGAAACGGTCCTCGTCGGCGGTGGCGAGGTCGCGCAAATCGAGGTCATAGGTCTCGGCCAGCCGGAGCAGGATCTGCGCCGTCACCGGGCGCTGGTTGCGCTCGATCAGGTTGACATAGCTCGGCGAGATCCCGAGCCCCTCGGCAATCTGGGTCTGCGAAAGCCCCAGTTGCTGCCGGATCCTGCGGAACCGCGGGCCGACGAAGAGTTTCTTGCCGGAATTGGCGGGCATTTCTCAGGACTCCATACATATTAAGGACAGACTAACTGACCTATAATTTTTACAAGATTTACAAAATAACATCTATTACATGTTCCGATGTTACATGACATCACCAATAAAAAACAAGCCATCTATCCGAAGTTTCTGTTTTCGCGTTTAGCTCCTGACACGCATCTCGCAATGCACTGTCAAGAATGTCGATGGCCAGCCATCGCCATCGTCAGCGAAAGGATCAGGCACATGAACTACCAGCCGCGCGGCATCAGCACCCTTCAGGGCCCGGGTTCGTATCAGAACGAGGTCGAGGCGGCCCAGGCGCTCCTCAAGACCCAGCCGACCTGGAACGGGGTGACGGCCGAGGCCGTCGCACGCATGCGCCTGCAGAACCGCTTCAGGACCGGTCTCGACGTCGCCCGCTACACCGCTGCCTTGATGCGGGCCGACATGGCCGCCTATGACAACGACCCCACCAAGTACACCCAGTCGCTCGGCTGCTGGCACGGCTTCATCGCCCAGCAGAAGCTGATCTCGGTCAAGAAGCACTTCGGCGGCAAGACCGATCGCACCTACCTCTATCTCTCGGGTTGGATGATCGCGGCGCTGCGCTCCGAATTCGGCCCGCTGCCCGACCAGTCGATGCACGAGAAGACTTCGGTGCCGGCGCTGATCGAGGAGCTCTACACCTTCCTGCGCCAGGCCGACTCGCGCGAGCTCAACGACATCTTCCGTCTCCTCGACAAGGCGCGCAAGGAAGGCGACAAGACCCGCGAGAAGGAGCTGATCGAGAAGATCGACAACTTCCAGACCCATGTCGTCCCCGTCATCGCCGACATCGACGCCGGCTTCGGTAACGCCGAGGCGACCTATCTGCTCGCCAAGAAGATGATCGAAGCGGGCGCCTGCGCGCTGCAGATCGAGAACCAGGTCTCGGACGAGAAGCAGTGCGGCCACCAGGACGGCAAGGTCACCGTGCCGCACGAAGTGTTCATCGCGAAGATCCGCGCCTGCCGCCACGCCTTCCTCGAGCTCGGCGTCGAAGACGGCGTCATCGTGACCCGCACCGACTCGCTCGGCGCCGGCCTGACGCAGCAGATCGCCGTCAGCCACAAGCCCGGTGACATCGGCGACCAGTACAACAGCTTCCTGGATTGCGAGGAAATCACCGCGGAGAACGCCCGCAACGGCGACGTCATCATCAACCGCAACGGCAAGATGATGCGTCCGAAGCGGCTGCCCTCGAACCTCTACCAGTTCCGTCCGGGTACCGGCGAAGACCGCTGCGTGCTCGACAGCATCACTTCGCTGCAGAACGGCGCGGACCTGCTCTGGATCGAGACCGAGAAGCCGCATATCGAGCAGATCGCCAAGATGGTCGATCGCATCCGCAAGGTGGTCCCGAACGCGAAGCTCGCCTACAACAACTCGCCGTCCTTCAACTGGACGCTGAACTTCCGTTGGCAGGTCTACGACGCGATGAAGGAAGCCGGCAAGGACGTCAGCAAGTACAACCGTGCCGAGCTGATGAAGCCGGAATACGATGATACGCCGCTGGCGCAGGAAGCCGACGAGCGCATCCGCACCTTCCAGGCGGATTCGGCCAAGCGTGCCGGCATCTTCCATCACCTGATCACGTTGCCGACCTATCACACGGCGGCGCTCTCGACCGACAATCTGGCGAAGGAATATTTCGGCGACCAGGGCATGCTCGGCTACGTCAAGAACGTCCAGCGCGCCGAGATCCGTCAGGGCATCGCCTGCGCCAAGCACCAGAACATGGCCGGCTCCGACATCGGCGACGACCACAAGGAATACTTCGCCGGCGAGGCTGCCCTGAAGGCGGGCGGCGTCCACAACACGATGAACCAGTTCGGCTAACGCAGCACGCTATTGGACAGGAGACTGACAATGACCAAAGGCAGCAATTTCTGGGTGATCGGCGGCGAGTTCGGTTCGATGAACTTCCACAAGCTCGTGGAAGGCTCGGCCCAGGTGCAGGGTCCGTTCAAGACCCGCAAGGAGGCCGAGGACGCCTGGCGCACGGTCTCGGAAGAGAACCGCCACAAGGCCGGCGTCCGCTTCTCCATCGTGGAAGAGCCGTCGCGCGTCTCGGCCTAAAGGGCCTGGTGCCGACCTGAATTAAGAAGACGTCCAAGGACGGATGGTCCCATCCAGGCTCTGCCTGGGTGGGATCGTCTGTTTTTGGCACAGGTCAATCGCCTGTGGGTGCCGTAAGTATCTGGAATTATGGACCCTTTGCGGGCCTCAAGGTTGCTGATAGGTTAATGGAGGAAAGTCGAGGACGAGGCCGACAATGTCAGAGCCCGAAACCAGCGGGACCCATCCCGGCCAGCCACGCCCGGTGCGGCTGCGCGATGCGCTGCTGCGCGCGCGGATCGAGGCGGCCGACAGGACCGGCGTCGTCGTCGATCTCAGGGATGCCGAGGTGGCGCGGCTCGAGATCCTCAACGATGCGCTCGATCCCCTGTTCGCGCAGGTGCCTGACAGAATCGATCTGTTTGACCGCGGCATCAGCCAGGGCGATACGCCCAGACTCTGGATCGATGTCGTCGCCCACATCGTGATGGGGCGTGACAAGCGGATGTACCGCTTCGTCCAGGACACCCGCTTCGGCCGCATCGTGCTCGCCGAATCGCACGACACCGCTGTGATCGTCGAGGCCGTCACCGATTATGTCGCGCGCCGCATGGTCGAGCGCGAGCACGCGATGGTGGTCCCGCCCGAACCGAAGCCCGCAGTCGCGCCGCCGCCGCGCCGCTCGCGCCTGTGGCCGTTCGTGTTCGGCTTCGTGCTCGGCGCCGCCGCCTTGTTCGGCCTCGCCCTGTTGGCGGCCCTGCGGAGCTGGTGAGGTATTCTCCGCCGTCATTCCGGGGCGCGCCAAAGGCGCGAGCCCGGAATCCATTCATCCACCAATTCTGCGGCCCGATGGATTCCGGGCTCGCGCATCGCGCGCCCCGCAATGACATCGAACTAGATCAGCCTCACATGCTTGATCTGCCCCATCTGAAATCCCGCCCCGAGGCTCCGCACCGTCTGCTCGCAGCGCCAGCCGGCATTGTCCTTCTCGATTCTGAAAAGGTTGTAGGCCGCCGCCGGGTAGCGCCCGTGCGCGAGCGCGGAGGCGGAGGGCACGCCGAGCGCGGGAATGTTGCCGTTGGGACCCTCGAACCACATCGTCGAATGAATGTGGTCGTGCCCGTGCAGGATCAGCTCGACGCCGTGGCGCTTGAGCAGCGTCAGCAGCGCGGCCGAATCGGTCATCCGCTTCTGCCGCGCATCGGACTTCAGGGGATGATGCACCAGCAGCACGCGGAAGACGTCCTCGGCCGCGAGCCGTTCGAGCATTGCTGCAAGCGAGTCGAGCTGATCGCGGCCGAGCGTGCCCGTCGCCATCAGCGGCAGGGTCGGCACTGCCGTGGACAGGCTGATCAGCGCGAGCGGTCCGCGCCGGCGCACGGATGGAAAGCCGATGCCGCCGTCGTCACCGGCGAGATAGGGCGCAAACGTCTCGCCGAAGCGATGCGAGGTGGCGCGGACATAGGCGTCGTGATTGCCGGGAATCGTGGTGACGCGGTCGGGCGGGCCGACGCCTTCGAGCCAGGCGCGGGCAGGAGCGAACTCGGCTTCCAGCGCGAGGTTGACGAGATCGCCCGTCACCGCGATGTGGTCGGGCGCCTGCGCCTTCATGTCGGCGACCAGCGCATCGAGCACCTCGCGGCGCTGGTACTTGTGGCGGTTACGCGTCCAGTTGACGTAGCCGAGCACGCGCTTGCCGGCGAGCTCGATCAGCCGCGGTTTCGGCAACGGCGCTAGATGAGGATCGGACAGATGGGCGAGCGTGAAGGGGGCCAGCGTGTTGGGAGTCATGGCGTGCGATTGCCTCGCTATTGCTCCGTTGTAATGGCAAGGTCGCGGGGACTGTGCAAGCGGCGCCGGGACAGCGGCCTCAAGGAAGCCTGATGGGAGATCGTCTGGACCGCATTCGACGAAAATTCGAGCCGCTGCTGCGGCGAGTCTTCCACGCCTATTTCCTCATCGTCCGCGGCATGACGCTCGGCGTCCGCGCCGTGGTGCTGGATGCCGAGAATCGGGTGTTTCTGGTCAGGCACAGCTATGTCAGCGGCTGGTACCTGCCCGGCGGCGGCGTCGATCACGGCGAGAGCATGGAGCAGGCGATGCGGCGCGAGCTCAAGGAGGAGGGCGATATCGACCTCACCGGCGAGGCCGTGCTGCACGGCATCTTCCTCAACAGCCATGTTTCCCGCCGCGACCACGTCGCGGTCTACGTCGTCAGGCAGTTCAGGCAGGACCGCCAGCCCGAGCCCAACCGCGAGATCGTCGAGTGCGGGTTCTTCGCGCTCACGGCGCTGCCCGACGGCACCACCCGAGGGACGCGGCTGCGGATCGCGGAAGTGCTGGACGGCCGGCCAATGATTGCGACGTGGCGCTGAGGTCGGCCTGTGCTGATGCATCAGGAGATGTCGTTGAACGAATGCAAGCCGAGGGTTTCGGAACACCTCCCCTCGACCTCGAAAAGGAGCTGAGCGCGGTCCCTGCCCGATGGACCGCGCTGCGTTCAGGTGCTATCCCGCGAATTGACATGACCGATCTCTCACTGACCATCCTCCCTGAAGCCGCCGGCGATGCCCAGTCGATCGAGCGGCTGCACGAACGTACCTTCGGTCCCGGCCGCTTCGTGCTCAGCGCCTACCGGATCCGCGAGCACGTCGACCATCTGCTCGAATTGTCCTTCACCGCGCGCATCGGCACGCTGCTGGTCGGCTCGGTCAGGCAATTGCCGGTGCTGGTCGGCGAGACGCCGGCGCTGTTGCTCGGCCCGCTGACGGTCGAGCCGCCGTTCCGCGGCCGCGGTGTCGGCCGTCTGCTGATGGAGCGCGCGCTAAAGGACGCGAAGGCGAAAGGTCACCGCCTGGTGCTGCTGGTCGGCGACGAGCCCTATTACAGCCGTGTCGGCTTCAAGCCGGTCCCGAAGGGCCGCGTTACCATGCCGGGTCCCGTCGACGCCGCCCGCATCCTGGTGTTCGAGCTCGTCGATGGCGCCTTCGAAGGCGTGTCGGGCCCGGTCGGCCCGGACTGGAGCAAGGCGCGGGCAGGGTAGGGCGTCAGGTTCGTAGCCTGTAGCGCGGATGAGCGAAGCGATATCCGGGAAACCTGTCGATGCAGATGCACCGCCCCCGGATGTCGCTTCGCTCATCCGGGCTACGAGGCTCATACGGAGTATCGCCAATGCAGGTGCGTCCAGCTGATTCCACGGAGATCGACCACCTCGCGCAGCTGTGGCACGATGCCTGGCACGGGTCGCATGCGCATCTTGCGCCGCCCGAACTGGTCCGCCTCCGCACGCTGGCGAGCTTTCGCGATCGCCTCGCGGTCATGCTTGTCGATATCTGCGTCGTCGGCCCCTCCGGTGCGCCGCTCGGCTTGTGCGCCCTCAAGAGCGACGAACTGTACCAGCTCTTCGTGTCGCCAACCGCCCACGGGACAGGCGTGGCTGCGGCGCTGATCGCCGATGCGGAAGCACGGCTCGCCGCGCGTGGTGTGGAGCTGGCGTGGCTCGCCTGCGCGGTCGGCAACATGCGGGCCGCCCGGTTCTACGAGAAGAGCGGCTGGCGCAACGCCGGCACCTTCGTGATGATGTCGGAAACCTCGAAGGGGCCTTTCCCTGTGGATCAGTGGCGCTTCGAGAAACGGCTGACGCGTAGTTCGTAGCCCGGATGGAACGCAGCGCAATCCGGGAAACCTCTCGCTACAGATGCACCGCCCCGGATTTCGCTGCGCTCCATCCGGGCTACGATGCTGTCAATGACGCGCGCGGCCGCGCCTGACACTCCGTCGTTGCCGGGGCCCGCGGGCCCCGGCTTGATCACCGTCAGAACTTGAAGTTCGCGAACGCACGCACGCCGATGCCGGGCATCAACACCTCGTCCTTGGTGTAGGATACGGAGTTGCGGATGTTCTCGTTGAGGAGATTGTTGCCGACGATGCCGGCCATCATCTCGCGCGCGCCGAACCAGTTGCGGTCGAGCTTGGTCTTGTAGCTGACCTCGGCCTTCAACAGATTGTAGCCCGCCGTCGGCGTCTCGGCGATCACGGCGATGTTGTTCTGCGCGAAGGCGTGCAAGAGGTTGACGCGCATCAGCCAGTTGTCGTCGCGCCAGAACACGCCGCCGCCCATCCGCACCGGCGGAATGCGCGGCACGTTGGTGCCGTCGCTGAAGGTGGCGCGGACCACGTCGAGCTGGTTCTCGATGCCCCAGATGCCGCCCTGGAACGCGCCGACGTCGAGCTGCGACTGGAATTCACCGCCGCGGAAATTGGCATTGCGCTGCGAATACACCGCCTGGTTCAGCTCGGCGCCCGGCGTGCCGCAGGAGGCAAAGTCGTCATCGCAGGACACGCCGGTGAGGCGGCGATAGATGAAATTGTCGAAATGCGTGTAGTAGACGGTCGCTTCGAAGCGGAACGGCCCCGTCGCCTTGCGCACGCCGAGTTCGACCGATTTGGCGGTCTCGATGGTGAGGTTGGGATTGCCGATGTCGAAGGTCGCAGTCGCGTCATGGCCGCCGCGTGAAAACAGCTCGGCCGCCTTCGGCGCGCGCTCGACATATTGCGCGGTGATGCTGCCGACCATGCCGCCCGGCAGATCCTGCAGCAGGCCGATGCTGCCGCTCTTGGGCGTGAAGGACGGATTGCGCGCGATCGCCGCCTGCGGCGTGCCGTCGGGCAAATAGTCGGCCGGGAAGTCCGGCGTCGTGCCGTGCAGCTCGACATGCTCGATGCGGCCGGCGATCTGCGCCCGCGTCGCCTCCGTGAACTTGAACTCGTTGAAGGCGTAACCGGCAACGCGCGTGCTGTTGTTGGGGTCCCACAGCCCGTTGAACAGCGTGCCGGGATTGTCCGGGCTCGGCGCGCTCAATTCCTGATGCCCGACCTGGAAGCCCAGCGCCGTCGTCACTTCGGCGAAGCGCGCGTTGAACGGCATCAGCTGCACCTCGGTGCGGATTTCCTGCTCCTTGTTGGTGAAGGTCTGCCTGATGCCGTCGCTGTTGAGGTCGGCGGGATCGGCAAGGCCGATCTCGTTGTGGCGGTAATCGGTCGCGCCGGCCCAGAAGCGGACGGCGTCGATCGCGGCGGCGTCGGGATGATACTCGCCCTTGACGTTGATCTTGGTCTGGTGGCCGTCGATCCGCGTGCGGTGGTCGGCGCCGTCGATGCCGGGGATGTGGTAGAGCGAGTCGTTCTGCGTGATCGATGCGCCGATATAGCCGCCCTGGAAGAAATAGGACCCGCCGATCGAGGCGCCGTCCGAGCGCGTCGCCGAGTTCGGCTGGCGGCCGTTCACGGGGCGCGACTGATCGTTCAGATAGGGGTAGCTCGGGATGGAATAGTCCGAGGTCGTGCGGCCATAGGCGTCGGCGTGGAACGCGAAATTGCCGCCGCCGGTGTCGAGCAGCACGCCGCTTTCGACGCCGCGATCGACCGAAGAGAACGCGGTGCGGGTCTCGGCTGTGACGCAAGGCGAGGTCGCGGCGGTCGCGAGCGGCGCCTTGGTCGGCAGGCCGTAAGCCTGGAATGACGGCGCGCAGTTCGGCACCGCATCCGGAATCCGGTTGTTGGTGGCACTGACGACGCCGCCGATCGAGGTCGAGCCGTAGCGCAGCGCGGCGGGCCCGCGCACCACTTCGATCTGGTTGGTCGCAAGCGGATCGATCGGGACGAAATGATCCTCGCCGAGATCGGACGCGCCGCTCGAATTGGTGCCGTTCTCGACGATGCCGACGCGGTTGACGTCGAGACCCCGGATGATCGGCCGGCTGGATGCGCCGGGCGCGAAGCTCGAGCCGGTGATGCCCGGCTTGGAGAACAGGAGATCGCCGAGCTGGCCGCCGCCCTCGCGGCGGATCTCCTCGTTCGGCACCACCGTGACCGTCGCGAACTGGTTGGTCACAATAGGCAGCACGCCCTGCTGGGGCGCGGCGGGCACGGCGGCCGCCGGCTCTGCTTCCGCCGCTTGTTGGCGGCTGCGCACTCGCGCAGTCCGCGTGCCGCGGCCCGGATTGCGCGACGGCACCACCGCTCTGCGCACGATGGGGCTCGGCGCCGTCACGGTAACGGCGGGGATCTCGGTCGACGATTTGTCTTGCGCAGGCGTTTGGGCGAAAGCAGGCGTGGCGGCAGCGCCGAGCAGGAGCAGGCTTGCTCCGCCAAGACGCTGCGCGCGTCGCAATTTGAATGACATGGTCCTGATTCCATTCAGGCGCCGTCCGCGTGATGGTCTTTTGATCGGGAGGCGGCCTGCCGTCGCGGCGCGACGGAATTCGACTTCAACTTCTCCCGGGTATTTGCCGATGCGCGGCGAGCCCGGGCGTGATCAAGCGATGTTGAGAGTCAGTACGCGGGAGGGGCGCGCGGCTGGAACGCCGTGCCGGCCGATTTCAGATGGAGAAATTCGGCATCAGTGGTGCGGTGGAGCAGCTCGATCGCCTGCGGCAGCAGCAGCACGGGCGGCGTTGCCGATATGACGGCGCCCGCCATCGCGACGACGGCGCAGATCGCGCAATTGTCCTCGCCCGGATGCTCCCGGTCGGGAGCGGCGGGCGATTGCTTCTGGATCGCGGCGCGGTCGATCGCAGCAACGCCGTTGGCGCTATCGGTCTGCTGGAGCGAGGCCTGGGCAAGCGGCGCGGCCTGCGCGAACCAGTGGCTGTGCCCGAACGTCAGCGCGAACTGCACCAGCATCGCGAACAACGCGAGCCGGGCGCCGTGCCTGATATTCGACCGGAACCACTTCATCTGGAAAAGCCACCCCACGTCGCGGCACATCAATTCCCTGGCGTCGCGACGTTATAATGTAACATCGCGCGATCGGTTCATGGATGTCAACGGCGCGGCAGGCCTGTCTGTGCAGGCAGCAGTCCGATGTGTCGTTCGGGCAACTAGACCACGATGGATTCAAGTCCAGTTCAGCGGACAGCGTTGCTCTCTCCGTTCCCTCCCCCCTTTGGGCAGGGGAATCGCATATGGGTTTTGTCTAGCTATTGCATTGGAAGGCAAGACGGATTCTGAAGACGACTCCCGGAAGACGGAGGGGGTCGGATG
>NZ_JACIHF010000028.1:0-40966 GCF_014198295.1 Bradyrhizobium sp. CIR18
ACCCGGATCGCGCTTCCCTCCGGCGTAAAATCAAGCGCGCTGGCTGGGACAACGCATTCCTCTTGGCCACCCTCAGCCATATGCGATAGCCCTGCGCTCGCGGGGGAGGGTCGGGGAGGGGTGTTTCCACAGGCGAGAACCCCAGAGTGGAGAGAGCCCCCACCCGGCGCTTCGCGCTGACCCCCCGCAAGCGGGAGAGGTGCAGCCAGCCCCGGGCTCAGAGCGGTGATCTCACATCTCAATATCCAGCGCGCAATCAAAGTTCGACGCCGAATGCGTCAGCGCGCCTGCCGAAGCGTAATCGACACCGGTCGCCGCGATGCTCGCGATCGAGTCCAGCGTGACGCCGCCGGACGCCTCCAGCTCGAGACGACCCTCGTTGATCCGCACGGCCTCGCGCAATGTTGCAAGGTCCATGTTGTCGAGCAGCACGGCGTCGGCCATCCCGGTATCGAGCACCTCGCGCAATTGCGCCAGCGTATCGACCTCGATCTCGATCTTGACGAGATGGCCGGCGTGGGCGCGGGCGCGCTCCAGCACCGCACCGATGCCGCCGGCGACCGCGATGTGGTTGTCCTTGATCAGGATCGCATCGTCGAGGCCGAAGCGGTGGTTGAAGCCGCCGCCGCAGCGCACCGCGTACTTCTCCAGCGCGCGCAGCCCCGGCGTGGTCTTGCGCGTGCAGCAGATGCGCATTTTCGTGCCTTCGGTGCGGGCGACATAGTCGGCCGTGAGCGTCGCGACGCCCGACAGGCGGCCGACGAAATTCAGCGCGGTCCGCTCCGCCGTAAGAATGGCACGCGCCGGCCCCGAGATCGTCAGCACCTGCTGTCCGCGGACAACGCGTGCGGCGTCACGGACGTGCGCGCGCACGTCGATGTCGGGCGAGAGCTTCTGCAACGTCGCCAGCGCCAGCGGCAGGCCTGCGATCACGCCCGACTGGCGCGCGACCAGAATGGCTTGCGCCCTGGTCGCTTCCGGGATCGTCGTCAGCGAGGTGATGTCGCCGGCGCGGCCGAGGTCCTCGTCGAGCGCGCGCAGCACGGCTTCGCCGATCGCAAGCGGTGAGAGGAAGGCGTCGGCATAGAGCAGGGAGGTGGGGGTAATCATGGAAAACTCCGTCAGGCAATCATGGGTTGGGCGACGCGCGGCAGGGATCTCAAGCTTTCCGCGATCTCGCGCACCGCGGCGAGTGTCGTCATCGTTCGCTGCGCCTGCGCGGGGACGTCAGCCGGATGGTCGGAGCGGAAATGCGCGCCGCGACTCTCGCGCCGGCTCCACGCCGAGGCGGCCGCGAGCAGGGCGGACGTCGCCATATTGCGCAGCGCGAGGCTGGTTGCCTCGCGTTCGAGCGCGGCGAAGTGGTGCACGGCCTCGGTGAGGCCGTCGCCCTTGCGGATCACGCCGACATGGGCGCTCATCATCGCGCGCAGCCGCTTCCCGGCCAGAGCATCCGGCGTGCCGCCGCGCGGTGTCACCAATGCGTCGGGGAGGCGGTCGGGCGCGGGGATCGAGCGGCCGGCGATGTCGTCGGCGATGCGCGCGGCGTAGACCACCGCCTCCAGCAGCGAGTTCGAGGCGAGCCGGTTGGCGCCGTGCGCGCCGGTCGACGACACCTCGCCGCCGGCCCAGAGTCCGTCGATCGAGCTGCGGCCGCGCGCATCCACGGCGATGCCGCCCATGTGGTAGTGCGCGGCGGGCGCAATCGGGATGGCTTGCGTGGCCGGATCGATGCCGGCGGCAATGCAGCTCGCATGCACGGTTGGAAATTTGTCAGCGAAGCGCGCGCCCAGCGCCTGCCGCGCATCGAGGAAGGCGCCGCGACCGGCCGCGATCTCGGCGAATACGCCGCGGGCCACGATGTCGCGCGGCGCAAGCTCCGCGAGCGGGTGACGCGCCGGCATGAAGCGCTCGCCATTGCCGTTGATCAGCGTTGCCCCTTCACCACGCAGTGCTTCGGTCGCGAGCGGTGCGGGATCGCGGCCGACCATGATGGCGGTCGGGTGGAACTGCACGAATTCCGGATCGGCGATCACGGCACCGGCACGCGCGGCAATGGCGAGGCCAGAGCCGCTGGCTTCCATTGGATTGGTCGTGACGGCGTAGAGATGTCCTATGCCGCCTGTGGCAAGCACCACCGCGTGCGCAGCGAGCAGGAACGGTCGAGCCGTGGGATTGCCGGCTTCGCGCAGTTGAAGGCCGGCGACGGCACCGTTCTCGGCCAAGAGGGCTTCGGCGACGAGCCCTTCGATGACACGGATCGACGGCGTGCGGCGCACCGCGTCGCTCAAGGCCGCGATGATCGCGGCACCGGCACCGTCGCCTCGCACATGCACGATGCGCCGGGCCGAATGTGCCGCTTCGCGTCCCACGGCGAGCCTGCCTTCGAGATCGCGATCGAAGGGGACGCCATAGGTCAGGAGATCGTGGATGCGCGGCGCGGCCTCGCGCGCGATCCCAAGTGCAACCGCCTCGTCGACGAGGCCGCCGCCGACCGCGATGGTGTCGGCGGCGTGGGCTTCGGGCGTGTCACCCTCGGCCACCGCCGCGGCGATGCCGCCTTGCGCCCATGCGGATGATGCGCCCTGTCCGAGCGGCGCGGCCGAGATCAACGTTACCGGCCGCGGCGCGAGCTTCAGCGCGCAGAACAGTCCGGCAAGGCCGCCGCCGACGATGACGATATCGTCGGTGCGGGTGAGGTTGTGGATGTTGTTGGTCATTGTTCTCTCCATTCACTCTGCCGTCGTCCCTGCGAACGCAGGGACCCATACGCCGCGGCGGAAGTTGTTGTGCGAAGCTGCGCGTTGCCTTTCTTCGCCAAACATCTTCCTGTGGTCAGCGCGACGAGCGCGAGCGCTCGCGCGGGGGGGCCGGATCTGCGCTACGCTTGTCCGGGACGACAGCTGTGTGTGACGCTGCATGTGTTGTTAATTCTTCAGATTGATCATCCGCTCGACCGAGCGCCTTGCGCGATCCGCAAGCGCGGGATCGATCGTCACCTCTTCGCGGAGCGTCAGCAGGCTGTCCAAAATGTTGGCGAGCGTGATGCGCTTCATGTGCGGGCAGAGATTGCAGGGGCGCAGCATCTCGACGTCAGGCAGCTCGGCGCGCACATTGTCGGCCATCGAGCATTCCGTGATCATCACCAGCCGCCGTGGCCGCTTTTCGCGCACCCAGTTGATCATGTGCGCGGTCGAGCCGGTGAAGTCGGCCTCTGCCAGCACGTCCGGCGGACATTCGGGATGTGCGATGATCTGCACGGACGGATCGGCCTCGCGAAAGGCGCGCAGCTCTTCGCCCTTGAAGCGCTCGTGCACCTCGCAGGCGCCCTTCCAGGCGATGATCTTCACGTCGGTCTTCGAGGCCACGTAAGTGGCGAGATAGCGATCGGGCAGGAAGATCACGCTTGGCGCGTTCAGGCTCTCGACCACCTGCACCGCGTTCGAGGAGGTGCAGCAGATGTCGACCTCGGCCTTCACTTCTGCGGAGGTGTTGACATAGGCGACGACGGGCACCCCGGGAAATTTTTCGCGGAGCAGGCGCACGTCGGCACCGGTGATGCTGGCGGCCAGCGAGCAGCCGGCGCGCGAATCCGGGATCAGCACCGTCTTGTCCGGGTTGAGCAGTTTTGAGGTCTCCGCCATGAAGTGCACGCCGCACTGCACGATGATGTCGGCCTCCACCTTGGTGGCCTCGACCGCGAGCTGCAGCGAGTCGCCGCCGATGTCGGCGACGCAGTGGAAGATCTCCGGCGCCTGGTAGTTGTGGGCGAGGATCACCGCGCCCCGCGCTTTCTTCAGGTCGTTGATCGCCTTGATCGTCGGCGCCATCAGCGGCCACTCGATCGGGGGGATGACGTGCTTCACGCGCTCATAGAGCGGGGCGGTGGCGCGTTCGACCTCCGCCGTCCATCCCAGCGAAGGCGTCGGCAGCGCGCGCGCTGTGGGCGCTGGTGCGGGGCGGGGAGAGGAGGCGAGATGGCCCTGCGGCCGGTTGGCAAAATCGTCTGGACCGTAGATTTCAGTGATCGGCATTAAAGCCTCCCTCGCATGTCATTTATACTCAATATGAGTATATGTAGGGCCTGAGTAATCCGGCCGAGGGGCCGGAGCGGGTTTCATCGATCCTCATATATGCTCAATATGAGTAAATCAGAAATAGCACGCTCTGCCGAGGACGGCTAGGTCTTGCCGCACACAATCTCGTCAGGTCGTCGTCCGACGCGTCTGGCGAGGCCAGATTGAAACGCAATGCTCCCGCGGCAGCCCCTCGTGGAATGCAACCGTTTTTGATTTGGGATTTTCATGCAAATGCATTAAATGACGCATTCGCGGCCGCCTCTTTGCGAATCCGCCAATGACAGACGGGGAATACCATGTCGACATCAGTGGGCGAACTCGCTCCGGCCTCACGTTCCTCCAGCTGGCGTACCCCCGCCGTCATCATTTTGTGCGGCTGCGCGATCGGCATGCTCGGCTTTGGCCCGCGCTCGGCGCTCGGTTTCTTCGTCCAGCCGATGAGCCATGAATTCTCCTGGGGCCGCGACGTGTTTGGCCTCGCCATCGCCTTTCAGAATTTGCTGTGGGGACTGGGTCAGCCCATCGCCGGCGCGGTCGCCGATCGCTTCGGCCTGTTCCGAGTGATGTGCGTCGGCGCGCTGCTCTATGCCGGCGGCCTCCTGCTGATGCGCTATTCCTCGACGCCGCTGTCGCTCAACATCGGCGCCGGCGTCATGGTCGGCTTCGGACTCGCCGGCTGCTCGTTCAATCTGGTGCTGTCGGCATTCACCAAGCTGCTGCCGGCCGAAAAGCGCGGCCTCGCGCTCGGTGCCGGCACGGCCGCGGGATCATTCGGGCAGTTCCTGTTCGCACCGATCGGCGTCGCGTTGATCGACAATTTCGGCTGGCAGCAGGCCCTCTCCGTGTTCGGCTTCCTGATGCTGCTGATCATCCCGCTGTCACTGGCGCTCTCGACGCCGCCGGCTGCAACTACGGCCAGTGCGACGCCGGCGGATGAGCAGACCATCACCAGGGCGCTCGCCGAAGCCTTCGGTCACCGCTCCTATGTGCTGCTGGTGCTCGGCTTCTTCACCTGCGGATTCCAGCTCGCCTTCATCACCGTGCATCTGCCGGCCTTCCTGGTCGATCGCGGCATCTCGACGCAAACCGGAGGCTGGGTGATCGCGGCGATCGGCCTGTTCAACATCATCGGCTCGCTCAGCGTCGGCTATCTTCAGAACTCGCTGCCCAAGCGCTACATCCTCTCGGCCATCTACTTCACGCGTGCGCTCGCAACCCTCGCCTTCATTTCGTTCCCGATCACGCCGTTCTCGGCGATCGCGTTCGGTGCGGTCTCCGGCCTGACCTGGCTGTCCACGGTGCCCCCGACCTCGGCGCTGGTGGCGCTGATGTTCGGCACGCGCTGGCTTGCGACGTTGTACGGCTTTGCCTTCGTCAGCCATCAGGTCGGCGGCTTCCTCGGCGTCTGGTTAGGGGGCATCGTCTTCGAACGCTTCGGTTCCTATACGCCGATCTGGTGGCTCTCGATCCTGTTCGGCGTGCTTTCCGCGCTGATCAGTCTTCCGATCGTGGAGAAACCTGTCGTTCGGGCGGTTGCGCAGCCTGCCTGATCGGCTAAACATCCCGGTCAAACCAGTCAGGGAGTTCAGCTGTGGCCACATTCAAGGCGATCCGGATCGACAAGGCGGACAAGGGCACCACTGCCGCGCTGACGCAGTTCGATGAAGCCGAGCTGATGGACGACGACGTCACCGTCCGCGTGGAATGGTCGACGCTGAACTACAAGGACGGCCTCGCGCTCACCGGCAAGGCGCCGGTGGTGCGCCGCTTCCCGATGATCGCCGGCATCGACTTCGCCGGCACGGTCGAGCAATCCTCGCATCCGCAATGGAAAGCGGGCGACAAGGTCGTCTGCACCGGCTGGGGCATGGGCGAGACCCATCTCGGCGCCTATGCCGAGCTGGCACGGGTGAAGGGCGACTGGCTGGTCGCCTTGCCGCAAGGCCTGTCGGCACGCGATGCCATGGCAATTGGCACCGCCGGCTTCACTGCGATGCTCTCGGTGCTGGCACTGGAGAAGCACGGTCTCTCGCCGAAGAGCGGCCCTGTGGTGGTGACGGGTGCTGCCGGCGGCGTCGGCTCGATCGCCACCGCCGTGCTCTCGAAGCTCGGCTACCACGTCATCGCTTCAACCGGCCGCGCCTCGGAGGCCGACTATCTGAAGCATCTCGGAGCAGCCGAAATCATCGACCGCAACGAATTGTCGGCGCCGGCTAAGCCGATCGCAAAGGAGCGCTGGGCGGGTGGCGTCGACAGCGTCGGCTCGACCACGCTGGCGAATCTGCTCTCGATGACGAAATACGGCGGGGCCATCGCGGCCTGCGGCCTGGCCGCCGGCATGGACCTGCCGTCATCCGTCGCGCCCTTCATTTTGCGCGGGGTGTGCCTTCTCGGCATCGATTCCGTGATGTGCCCGATCGAGCCGCGGAAAGCCGCCTGGCAGCGCCTGGCGTCAGATCTTGATCGGACTAAACTATCTGAAATCACTCATGAAATTTCCCTCGACCAGGTTTCGGAGTGGGGCGCAAAAATCCTGGCCGGCCAGGTCCGCGGCCGCATCGTGGTAAAAATTGTCTAACGGCGTTCAGACTTTACCAACCAAGCTGCTTCAATGTCGCCATGGTTAGTATGGTAAGCAGCGGGTAAAGAGATAAGGCATCGCCCGCCGCGGGGGTTAGTTCGGAGTTGAGCATGCTTGCGCGTATTGTGTTGGGGGCTGTCACGGCGGCAGCAACGTTTGCGCCGGCCCTTGCCGGAAGCATGAACGCCGACGAGGCGCGTCGCTTCGTGGCAGGCAAAGTGTTTGCCTTCACCTGTTTCGACGGCACCCGCGGCGCGGGCCGCATCCTGGACGATCTCGGCGCCGCCGGTGCGGTGCAGTTCTCCGGCGCTGGCCCGGTCAAGCATCTCCGCCTGCCCGGCAATACGCTCCAGATCCGTGGCCAGAATGTCTGCGCCTCGATCAAGGGCATTCCATTCGAGCCTTGTTTCAACCTGGAAAAGACCGACGATCGCAGCTTCCGCGGCTCGGTGTCGGGGATGGGCTTCGCCTATTGCGACTTCCATCACCAGGGCGGCAACCAGATGCTGATGGCGCGCGCTGCGGCGCGCCCGCGCTCGCTGCACAGGACAGAGCACACCGGTTCCGTCGGCGCGTCCAACACCGAAGTTGCCGCGCGCGTCGAGACGCCGCGTGTCGAGAGCAGCCGGCTCGAGCCGGTGAAGTCGGAGCCCGCCAGGAACGAGGGCCCGCTGGAGCTGCGCCGTTCCACCCAGTGAGTCGGCTGCACGGGATAGCCCGCGCACTTTGTCGTTGAAGACGTTCATCGAACGCCAAGCCGCCGCGCCGTAGTCATACGGACGGCGGCTTTCATGCGTTGGTAGCTGTTCGCGCGCCAGTTTGCGGACGGCCGGGGGGCGCGGCCCGATAAAAGGGTTCAACGATGTCGCTGTACTTTTTCCGCATCAGCACCGGCCGCTATTCCGGCGCCGCCGACCAGCCGTACGAGTTCGACGATCGCACAGCCGCCTGGACCGAGATGACCGAGGTCTGCGCCAATCTGCTCGGCGGCATCGCGCGCAGCCTGAAGCCGAACGCCGAATGGTGCATGGAGCTGCTCGACGAGGACAAGAAGCCGGTCTTCCGCATCAGTCTCGTCGGTGAGAGCGTAACGGGTCCTATCACTGCGTGTGATTAACCTGTTAAGCGCGCATACCGTGCTGAAATTCAAGGGGTTTTCCTACCGATCCCGTATTTGCCGGGAGGCCGCGTTAACCAAATTGGAATGGTGAACGCATACTTTTTGGACAAGGGCGATCAACGCCGAGGGCGGCTGGCAATGACTCGGCCGCGCATTCCCTAGGGGAAGCATGCCCATGTTGAGCCTCGTTCAGAATTTGCGGATTGGGACCAAGCTGGCGATCTCATCGGCGGTCGGCATCCTCCTGGTCCTCGCGATGATAGCAGGTCAGGTGATCGGAAACGGCAACGTGCGCCGGTCCAGCCAGACGGCGTCCGAGCAGCAGGAGCTCGCACGCGAGGCAGTCGAATCCAAGCTCGCGGCGCGCGCCATGCAGCTCGCCGCGCGCGACATCCGCCTCGCCAATAATTCAGATGAACTGCAGAAGGCGCGCGACGCGCTGGTCGAACGCGCCGGTCATTTGGTGAAGCTTGCCGACGCAATGCTCACGCTCTCGCACGTGCCGGAAAACCGCGCGAGGATAGAGAAGCTCAAGGTCCTCACGGCGAACTACCTCAAGGGAGCTCAGCAGCTCGCATCCGTGCGCGGTGCCGCCGTGGCTCTCACGGGCGAGGATGCCGCTACTCGCCTCGCCAAACTCGTCGATGAGGGGACGCGTCTCGCCCGCGAGGTCACGTTGCCGATCGCAGGCGAGATAGACCAGGCTGCCAATCAGATTGCCGACGTCGCCAGGCACAGAAGCGAAGAGGAGATTGCGGCCTCCGCGCGGGAGATGGCGTCCAGCGAGCATATCGCAATGGTCGTCGGCGCTTTCACGGCGCTCGTCCTCCTCGGCTCCTGGCTCACGTCGTTCCTTACCATCGCACGGCCGATCCGCGCGCTCACGGTGGCCATGGACAAGCTCGCCGGCGGCGACTTTTCCGTGGTGCTGCCCGGTCTCGGCCGCAAGGACGAGGTCGGTGGTGTCGCGGCGGCTGTCGAGAAGTTCAAGATCGTGTCCGAACAGAAGGCGCGCGAGGAGGCCGAGGCCAAGATCAGGCAGGATCAGGCTGCAGCCGCGCAACGCAAGGCCGAGATGTCCAGGCTGGCCGATGGCTTCGAGGCGGCGATCGGTGAGATCGTCGATACCGTGTCATCGGCCGCGACTGAACTGGAAGCGTCTGCGTCGACGCTCACGTCGACTGCGGCGCGCGGACAGGAGCTCACCACCATGGTTGCTGCCGCCTCCGAAGAGGCGTCCACCAACGTGCAGTCGGTGGCGTCGGCGACCGAAGAGCTGTCGTCGTCGATCACGGAGATCAGCCGCCAGGTGCAGGAATCCGCGCGCGTCGCCAGCGAAGCGGTCAGCCAGGCCCGCACCACGACCGACCGCGTCGGCGAATTGTCGAAGGCGGCGGCGCGGATCGGCGACGTGGTCGAGCTGATCAACACCATCGCCGGCCAGACCAATCTCCTGGCGCTCAATGCGACCATCGAGGCCGCGCGCGCCGGCGAGGCGGGCCGCGGCTTTGCCGTCGTCGCCTCCGAGGTCAAGGCGCTCGCCGAGCAGACTGCGAAGGCGACCGGCGAGATCGGCCAGCAGATCGCCAGCATCCAGACCGCGACCGAGCATTCGGTCGGCGCCATCAGGGACATCAGCAACACCATCGAGAAGCTGTCGGAGATTTCCTCGACCATCGCGGCTGCCGTCGAAGAGCAGGGCGCGGCGACGCAGGAGATCTCCCGCAACGTGCAGCAAGCGGCAGAAGGCACCCATCAGGTGTCCTCCAACATCACCGACGTGCAGCATGGCGCGAGCGAAACCGGCTCGGCATCCTCGCAGGTACTGGCGGCGGCGCAATCGCTGTCCGGCGACAGCAACCGCCTCAAGCTCGAGGTCGGCAAGTTTCTCGGCACCGTGCGCGCCGCCTGAACCGCGACATTCCTCGGCAGATCTGCTTGCAACCGCCGCGTGACTGCGCGGCGGTTGCGCGCGTTCGTAATTCGACGCCGCGACCCTCGGCGCGCGGGGTTAACTTTCCGGAAAAGCGACGCAGTCATGATTGCCGCAATTTCCCGGATGCTGAGTCGTCCTTCGCGTATTGCGTCTCAATCGTTGGAGCACATTCATGAGTGGCATTTCCATTCGCCTCACTCACAAGGTCATGGCGATCGGACTGTTCGGCCTCATCGGGCTCGTCGTCTTCGGCACGATCTACCAGATTGGCAGCCTCTCCCAGGACACGTCTCGCAACGCCGCCGAAGAGGCGCGCAGGCTGTCCGATCTGAACCAGCGGATCACCCATCAATTGCTCGAAGCGCGCCGGGCCGAGAAGGATTTCCAGCTTCGCCGCGATCAGTCCTATGCGAAGCGTCACGCCGAACTTGCTTCCAACATTACCCACAATCTTGATCGTCTCGGCAGCGCGACGCGTGCGGCAGGGTACGCGGCAGTCGGGGAAAAGGCGTCACTGGTCCGCACCGGGTTCGAGAGATATGTGAGCGAATTCGCGGCCGTCGAACGGGCCGAGGTCAAGCTTGGATTGAACGAGACCCTCGGGTTGTCAGGCTCGTTGCGCACGGCGGTGCACGACATCGAGACCAAGCTCAAGGACGCCGACGATCCGAGGCTCACCAGCGGCATGCTGACGATGCGTCGTCACGAGAAAGATTTCATGTTGCGCCGAGACCCGAAATACCTCGACGCCCTGAAGAAGACGGCTACGGAATTCTCCGGGCAAATCGAGGCTTCGGCGATCCCGCCGGCCGTCAAGGCCGATATCGGCAAGAAGCTCTCCAAATACCAGGACGACTTCGTGGCGTGGGTAGCCGGCGCGCAGGATCTGGCCGCGCACGGCTCGGCGATGTCCAAGGAATTCCGCACCATCGAGCCCGTGCTCGACGAGATCGAAAAGACCGTCAGTCAGCGATATGACGCGGCGAAGGCCGCCGAAGAGTCGATGCGGGCCTCGATCAAGCTGTGGATGTGGGTCGCACTCGGATGCTCCATCCTGCTGGTGGGAAGCGTGTCCTTCTTCACTGGCCGCTCGATCTCGACCGCGCTGATCGCTATGGTGCGGTCGATGACCGGTCTGGCAAACGGTGACACCTCCGTCGTGATCCCCGGCGTCGGCCGCAACGACGAGATCGGCGAGATGGCCGGCGCGGTCGCGGTCTTCAAGACCAACATGGCGGAAGCCGAGCGACTGCGCGCCGAGCAGGCCGAAGCGGACGCGCGTGCGCGAGAGCAGCGCAAGCTCGACATGCAACGGCTCGCCGATACGTTCGAAGGCGCCGTCGGAGAGATCATCGAGACGGTGTCGTCGGCGGCAACCGAGCTCGAAGCGTCGTCGAACACGCTGACCCACGCCGCCGAGCGCGGCAACGGGCTTGCCACCGCCGTAGCGGCGGCCTCGGAGGAGGCGTCCGCCAACGTGCAGTCGGTGTCGTCCGCGAGCGAGGAATTGACCTCTTCGGTCTCCGAGATCAGCCGCCAGGTGCAGGAATCGGCGCGTGTCGCCGACGTCGCCGTCGGGCAGGCCCAGCGCACCAATGCGCGCGTCGCCGAGCTGACCAAGGCGGCGTCCCGCATCGGCGACGTCGTCGAGCTGATCAACACCATCGCCGCGCAGACCAACCTCCTGGCACTCAACGCGACGATCGAAGCGGCGCGGGCGGGCGAAGCCGGCAAGGGTTTTGCGGTGGTCGCGACCGAAGTGAAGGCGCTTGCCGAGCAGACCGCGAAAGCCACCGGCGAGATCGGTCAGCACATCGGTGCGATCCAGACTGCGACAGACGAATCCGTCGGCGCGATCAAGGAGATCGGTGACACCATCGCGAAGATGTCGGAGATCTCGTCGACCATTGCCGCTGCGGTGGAGGAACAGGGCGCCGCCACGCAGGAGATCTCCCGCAACATCCAGCACGCCGCGCAAGGCACTTCCTCAGTGTCGTCGAACATCGCCGACGTCCAGCGCGGCTCCGGCGAGACCGGGGCTGCCTCGGCGCAGGTGCATTCGGCCGCGCAGTCGCTGTCGCAGGAGAGCAACCGGCTCAAGAGCGAGGTCGCGCGCTTTCTGGACTCGGTACGGGCGGCCTGAGGCGGTCGTCCGGTGCATGTGGTGGTGCGTCGTGTTTCGCGTCGCAGCACGAGGTGTCCGTGCAGCAGCACGAGACGGTTGCGGAGAAAATAACGCCCGACGAGACCGACCCGTAGTTTTACGTAGGCTCCTGTTAACGCCTGCTTGCAATTATGGGGCGCAATCTTACGGGATAAGAACCAGCCAGCATTGTTGAACTGACCTTCGCCCGGCCGTCCGTCGTGACGCCTGTGGCGCGGGTGACGTGCGCGCTGCCAGGGTATCATCGGGATTTGTGTGATGTCGAAGTTGTCGATCGTTTTCAAGCTTCTGACCGTGCTGTCGGTCCTCGTTCTGTCGCTCGCCGGTGTCGGCGTGACGGCGATCGGCACCATGCAGAATATCAACGCTCACACGGTCGAGATTGCACAGAGCTGGCTGCCGAGCGTGCGAGCGCTCGGGTCCATGCGCGCCGACATCAACGAGCTGCGCGTCGCGCTCCGTTTGCACCTGATGCAGGACACCGCCGAAGGCAAGGAAGCCGCCGAGAAGCGGCTGGCCGGCTTGCGTGAGCGCATCGAGAAGACACGCAAGGTCTACGAGCCGCTGATCACGGTCGCCGAAGAGCGCGCGCTCTATGAGCAATGGAGCAAGGCGTGGGGCGAATATCTGAACGGCGTGCAGGAGACGATGGCGCTGTCGCGCAAGAGCGTCGGCCGCTTCCCGACCGACGCCAACGAGATGTTGCAGACCAAGGTCGCCAAGATGGCCCAGGCCGCCGATCCCCTGCTTCAGAAGGGGATCGAGCTCAATAACCAGGGCGCCGAGCTGGAGACCAGGCAGGCGGCCGACAGCTACGCCACCATCTTCCGCGTCCTGGTCGGCATCATCGTGCTGTCGGTCGTGATCGCGATCGGCGCCGCCTATTATCTCGTGCGCGACGTCTCTCGCGGCATCGCCTCGATCATTCGTCCGATGCAGTCGCTCGGCGAAGGAGACCTCTCGGCCGAAGTGCCGCATCGCGGCGAGAAGACCGAGATCGGCTCGATGGCGGATGCGCTCCAGATCTTCAAGGAAGCGCTGGTTGCCAAGAAAGCCGCCGATGAGGCGGCCGCGCGCGACGCCGAAGCCAAGATCGAACGTGGTCGCCGCGTCGATGCCATCACGCGCAATTTCGAGGCCATGATCGGCGAGGTCGTCGAGACCGTGTCGTCGGCCTCGACCGAGCTCGAGGCCTCCGCGGCCACGCTGAGCGGCACGGCGCAGCGCGGCCAGCAACTCGCAACCGTCGTTGCGGCAGCGTCCGAGGAAGCTTCCACCAACGTCCAGGCGGTGGCGTCCGCCTCGGAGGAGCTGTCGTCCTCGATCACCGAGATCAGCCGCCGCGTGCAGGATTCGGCGCGGATGGCCGCGGAAGCCGTCGAGCAGGCGGCGCGGACCAACGATCGCGTCAACGCGCTGTCGCAGGCGGCCTCCCGCATCGGCGACGTCGTCGAGCTCATCAACACCATCGCCGGCCAGACCAACCTTCTGGCGCTGAATGCGACCATCGAAGCGGCGCGCGCCGGCGAAGCCGGTCGCGGCTTTGCCGTCGTCGCCTCCGAGGTCAAGGCATTGGCCGAGCAGACCGCGAAAGCGACCGGCGAGATCGGGGCGCAGGTTGCAGGCATTCAGTCTGCAACGCAGGAATCCGTCAGCGCCATCCAGGAGATCGGCGGCACCATCGAGCGATTGTCCGAAGTGTCCTCGGCCATCGCCGCCGCCGTCGAGGAGCAGGGCGCTGCGACGCAGGAGATTTCCCGCAACGTCCAACAGGCCTCGCTCGGCACGCAGGAAGTCTCGTCCAACATCACCGACGTGCAGCGCGGCGCGATCGACACCGGCTCGGCCTCGGGCGAAGTGCTCTCGGCGGCGAAATCGCTGGCGACCGACAGCACCCGCCTGAAGGTCGAGGTCGCGCAGTTCCTGGAATCGGTCCGCGCGGCCTGATCTTTACGCGCTCGTCTGCGGAGCCGGCGGCGGTGCGACCTGCCGCCGGAACAGAATGCGCTGGTAGAGCCAGCCGATCGCGACCAGCACGACGCCGAGGCACATGAACGAGAGCGCGCGGTAGACGCCTGTCAGCGTCGACATGTCGATGACGAAGGCCTTCAGGATCGTCAGCGCGATGACGGCAGCCGAGGCCAGCCGTGCGCGCTCCGAGTTGACGAGAATGCCGATCCCCAGCAACGCCACGCCGAAGGCGAGCCAGCCGATCGAGTAGGTGTATTGTTCGGCGCCCGTGGTCGCGCCGGTGGAGAGGATCGGGCCGTGATAGAAGCGGCGGATCTCCAGCGTGACATAGGCGAGCGCGAACACCAGCGCGCCGCCCGCAATCGTGTTGGCGTAGACCTTGCCGCGCATCCCGACCACTGCGTAGGACAGCAGCAGCATCAGCACGGCCGGCAGCGCATAGCCGAGCAGCAGCAGGTTGAACACGGCGCCGCCGACGTCGATGCGCCAGATCAGCGGGTTCTCCAGGATCAGGAGGCCGAACACGCTGATGAGCCCGCCGATCGCCGTCAGCACCACCGCGCCGACATTGTGCACGATGCTGCGGCTGCGCAGCCGCAAGCGCTCCAGCCCGATCGCCATCGCCAGCGTGACGCAGACCTGTAGCGCGAATTCGAGCAGCGACGGCGGCGAGGTCATCCGGCCATTGGTGGCAAAGTGCCGGATCTCCATGAAGGCGAGCAGCGCGGTGAACAGGATCGCCGCGGTCTCGACCATGCGCAGCGGCGCATCGTCGGCGCGGCGGCGCAGGAAGATGCTCGCGGCCCAGAACGAGGCGGCCGGCAGGCCATAGCCCCAGAGCAGCCAGTTGAAGATCGGCGTGGTGCCGACGGCATCGCCGACGATGCGCGGATCGTAGCCAATGCGCGCGGTGACGATGCCGGCGAAGATGGCAGCGAGCCAGCGCAGGAATGGGATCGGCCGCTGCATCGAGATCCAGGCGGTGCCGAGCGACATCAGCGCCAGCGCGATGGTGAGCCAGCCCTTCTCCAGCGCGAAGGTCAGCGCCAGCGCCAGCGCGCCGAGCGTGCCGGTCGCGAACAGGGCGGTGGAGACGGCGACGCCCGGCCGGGTTTCGCGCCGTGTAAGCGCTTCGGTCGCAGCACCGAAGGCGGCGGCAAGCAGCACCGCCAGGATCGCGAACGGGATCGAGCGGTCGAGATGGGCGATGCGGGCGTAGAGCGCGATGAGGATCGCGATCGGCGTGGCGACGGCTGCGGCCGACCACACCACGGGAATGATTGCAGAGTTGGAGCGGCCCTGCGCGAGGAAGCCCGCAACGCCGAAGCCGACGGCGAAGATCGCGGCCATCACCAGATGCAGCGTCACCGAGCTGTCGATCGCGGCCGGTCCAACACCTGCGATGGGGCCGCCCGGCAGCACCAGCATGTCGGGATTGGCGCGCACCGCCCATTCGGCGAACACGATGAAGACGGTCGCTGCGGCCGCACCGAGCGCGCCGGTCGCCGCCGGCGCACGCCAGGCGACGAGAAGCGTCGCGCCGACGAGAAGCGTGAACGCGATCAGCGCCAGATCCGCATGTGCGCTCGACAGCACGATCAGCATGGCGCCGAACAGGTAGGCGCCGAGCGAGCTCGATGAGACCGGCTCGATCTCGCCGTCCTCGATGCTGGGGCCGAACATGAAGCCGCAGACGACGAGCAGCGCGGCGAGCACGAAGCCTGCGATGGCATGGAAGGCGTGCGGCGCGACCTGCAACTCTTCGCTATCCAGGCCCGGGAATATCCAGAGCACGGCAAAGGCGATCGTCGTGACCGCCAGCCAGCGCCACAGCCGGATGCGCGCGAGGCCGAAGCTCGCGGCGGTGACGATGGCGAGATAGATGTAGAGGGCCCAATAATCCGGCTTGCCGCTGGAGACGAGCAGCGGCGTCACGAAGGCGCCGACCACGCCGAGGCCGGCCAGCGCCGGCCCGTGCAGCAGCGCCGCGGCAAGCGTGCACATGGCCACGATGCCGAGCAACACGAAGGCAGTGGCGGGCACGAGGAAGCCGTAGAGCGCATAGGCGGCATAGATGGTCGCAAACGCCACCGCGGTACCTGCGGCGGTGAGGATCGCCGGGATGTTGGCGATCGGCAGCGCCTGGATGTTGGAAATGCTTTCCTTGCGCCGCGACCACTCGCCGGCCCCGAGCAGCGCAGCTGCGAACAGGCCGCCCAGGAACACGCGCACGCCGGGGCCGAGCAGACCGGCCTCGATCGAATAGCGCACCATGAAGAAGCCGCCGAGCGCCAGTGCCAGGCCGCCGATCCAAACCACCCAGCGGGTGCCGAGCTGCTCCTCGAAGCCGGGCGCAGCAGCCGGCACTGGAGGTGGGGCGGCAGCCGCGGAGCTCGCTTCGAGCGGCGGTGGTGAAAGCTCTTCGGTGACGAGTGGGGGCGGCGCCGGTTCGGCTTCGGGCGCAAGCGGCGGCGGCTCGGCGGCCGTCGTCGCCCGCGCAGGCGCCTGCTCCTGCGCGGGCATGAGCGGCGGCGGCTGCACCTGCCGTTGCGCGTAGAACATCTCTTCGAGCGAATTCAGTCGCCGGCGCAGCTCGGCCGCCTGGCTGGAGGCCTTGATCGCGATCAGGAAGGCGGCGATCGCAATGATCCACGCAAAGACGTCAAACGGGCCGTCGAACATAAAGCCTCCAGGCGACCGGCGGGCAGGGGCCGGTCACATAGTATGTCGGGTCAACGCCGGGAGCGCACGCGCAAGCCCGGCGCGGGCCGCTCCTGGAGCACGTCGCGCCGGAAGCGATAGAGCGCCGCCGGCCGTCCGCCCGTCTGTGTCGACATCACCCCGGTCGGTTCGACCAGGGCTTCCATTTCGACCAGGCGGCGGAAATTCTGCTTGTGCAGGTGCCGGCCGGAGATTGCCTCGACCGTATGCTGCAGTTCGGTAAGTGTGAATTCGGGCGGCAAAAGTTCAAAGACGACAGGACGATACTTCAGTTTTGCACGCAGCCGCGCAATCGCCGTGGCGAGAATCCGGCGGTGATCGAACTGCATCGAGGTCCCGAGCGGGGGAAGCGTCTTGCGCGCTAATGCCGCAGGGCGGCCGTCGCGCCGCGCCTCCTCGACCAGCCCGGCCTCGTACAGGAGCTCGTAGCGGTCGAGCACCCGCTCCTCGTCCCAGGCCGCCCCGTCGAGGCCGAAATAGAACCGCACGCGATCCCTGCGCGGCAGCGCGCGCGTCGTCTCCGGCGTCTCCTCCGCGGCCCATTCGGTCAGCGCGGGAATGATGTCGCGGGCGATGATCGCCGGAGGCTCCTCGCGTCGGTCTTCCCAGGGGAAGAAGCGATACCATGGCGCGAAGCTCGCCGCATTGGCTGCAAGCTCGCCGTCCACCGCGCGCGTCAATGCGAGATAACCGATCGACACCATATGCGCGCCGGTGTCGCCAGCCTCGGCATGGCGGCCGCGATCGCCGAAGGTGTAGAGCTGCTCGACATAGCCGAGCCGCAAGCCCGCCTGTTCCTCGACCCAGGCGCGCAGGCCGATGTCGAAGGTGCGATGCGCGAGCGCGTCGAACGGGCCGAACGGCAGGCCGGCAAGCCCGTCATTGCCGCGCGCGGTGAGGATCAGCGGCTCATGCCCCTCGATCGCGACGATCGCCGCGGTCAGGCCGATCTCGATCGGCGTCAGCAGCGTCTTGCTCATGCGGCTGATATCGCGGGGGGTGAGAGAAAAATATGCCGATTGATTGAGCCGGCCTCTCCACGAACTCGCTGCACCTCTCCCGCTTGCGGGGGAGGTCGACGCGCTCGAAGAGCGCGGCGGGTGGGGGCTCTCTCCCCACGGGAGTCCTCGCTTGCGGATATACCCCCACCCCAACCCTCTCCCGCAAGCGGGAGACGGGGCGCACCTGCGATGTGGCGCGCAGCTGTCATTCGAGCTCGATCACGAAGGGGCGGCCCTCGACCATCATCGCGCCGGGGCCGATCTCGTCGAGCGCGCGCAGCATGCGGCCGTCGCGTCCCAGCGCACGATCGGCAAGGCCGACGATGCGCCGGTTTGGCGAGGCGATCGGCGAGGCCGAGCGGATCTTCCTGGCGATCTCGAGCTCGTCGCGGTTCGGATTGAGCGCGCACACCGCCGCAAACGCGCTCGCGGTGGAGCGGCTGATGCCGGCATAGCAATGCACCACCAGCGGCGCACTGCGGTCCCAGCCGCGGACGAAGTTCAGCACCTGATCGATATGGGTCTCGGACGGTGCGACGAAACCGTCCATCTCCTCGGTGATGTCATCCATCGAGACCTTGAGATGGTTGGCGGGCAGCACGGACACCGGCCGTGCCACCTGCTCGACATTGGCCATCACGGTCAGCACGTGGCTGGCCCTGGTGAGGCGGACGGTTTCGGGAAGCGCGGCGAGGGAACAGACGTGGATCATGGGGGACCTTTTTGCCGCCGAGTATAGCCGGTGCCGTAGGGTGGGCAAAGCGGAGCGTGCCCACCACCTTTGTCGCAAAAGCGAAAGGACGTGGGCACGGCGCAAGTGCACCTTTGCCCGCCCTACGGCACCTACGCGAACACCGCGCCAAACCGCTCCAGAAACTGCTTCTCGGCCCGGGCCGCCGTCCACGGCGTCAGATAGTCGCGCCGGACGCTGTCGGAGAGGCCGGGATCCTTGCCGAACAGGCGCCGCGCCTCGCTTTCGCTGAAGCCGGCAAGCTCGGTCGCTTCCAGATAGGCCGCCCCGCGATCGGCGGCCTTGATCGCCAGCGTGACCTCCTCGGGCAGCACCGGCGGCAGTCCGAAGCGGACATGGATGGCGCCGAGCAGGCGTTTCTCCACCGCCTTGTAATGGCCGTCGAGCACCGCCTTGAACGGAGAGATCATGTCGCCGATGACATATTCGGGCGCATCATGCAGCAGCGCTGCGAGCCGCATGCGCTGGTCGACCCGCGGCATCTCGTGCCGCATCACGGTCTCCACCAGCAGCGTGTGCTGCGCGACCGAGAAGATGTGCGTGCCAACGGTCTGCCCGTTCCAGCGCGCGACGCGCGCCAGCCCATGCGCGATGTCGGCGATCTCGACATCGAGCGGGGAGGGATCGAGCAGATCGAGCCGCCGTCCCGACAGCATGCGCTGCCAGGCGCGGGACGCCACGTCGCGTGCAGTCTTCTTCGCCGTCATTTGACCTTGAGGCGCGGCTTGCGCTGCGTCTTGCTGCAGTTGGCGTGACAGTGGCAGTCGACGAGGTGGTCGTTGACCATGCCGGTCGCCTGCATGAAGGCATAGACGATGGTCGGGCCGACGAATTTGAAGCCGCGCGAGGACAGATCCTTCGAGATTTGCACCGACAGCGGCGTCGAGGCCGGCACGCTCGCGGTGGTCTTGAAATGATTGACCTTGGGCCGTCCGTCCATGAAGTCCCACAGCAGTTTCGAGAAGCCGGGACCCTTCTCCATGATGTCGAGATACGATCTCGCGCTCGCGATCGTGCCGTCGATCTTGGCGCGGTTGCGCACGATGCCGGCATCGTTCATCAGCGCGTGCACCTTCTTGGCATTGTAGCGCGCGATCTTCTCCGGCTGGAAATCGTCGAAGGCTTTGCGGAAATTGTCGCGCTTGCGCAGGATCGTGATCCAGGACAGGCCGGCCTGGAAGCCGTCGAGGATCAGCTTTTCGTACAGTGCGCGGTCGTCATACTCCGGCACGCCCCATTCGGTGTCGTGATAGGCAACATAGAACGGGTCATCGCCCGGCCAGGGGCAGCGGGTCTTTCCGTCGGGATGCAGGCGGGGAGCGCGGCTCATGCGATGGGTTGCTTGGCTGGAATGCGAACGACGTCCGGTTCCGCAAGCTTCAAGACGAGGCCGCCTGCGGTGAGGGGCTGGCCGGCATCGAGCGCGTCTGCGACACGGTCGATGCGCACCAGCGCAATGCCCTTGCCGCCGGATGTCGAGCCGATGGTGCCGACCGGCTTGTCGCCGGCAAGAATGGTCGCGCCGGCCTCGGGCGAGGGACCATCGAGCAGCACCTTCACGCTGCGGGTACGCGCGGTGCCGCGATGCTGCATGCGCGAGACGACCTCCTGGCCGACATAGCAGCCCTTGTCGAAGTCGACGCCGGCAAGACGGTCCATGTTGGTCTCGTGCGGAAACGCATCGCTGTACATGAAATCAAGCCCGCCGCGCGGCACGCCGAGCGCGATGCGGTGCGCCTCGTATTCGGCGGCGTCGACCAGCTCGGCCCCGATGAGGTCGGAGAGTTTCTGTTTGAGATCCTCAGGGATCAGGATGCGGGTGCCGAGCGCTTCGTTGCGAGGATCAGCGAAGGCGAGGTCCGGCTGCGCCCCAGGCTGGCCGTCCCAGGCGGCGAGCACGCCGAGATCAAGGTTTTCCACCGTGACCTTGGCGCGCAGCTTGTAGAATTTCAGCTTGGTGGCGAAGCTCTCGGCCAGCGCTTTGGGGCAGTCGATCAGGAACCCGCCGCCGTGACCCGCGGGGACTTCCGTGATCAGGAAATCCACGATGATCTTGCCCTGCGGCGTCAGCAGCGCGCCGAATCGCCCCAGCCCCGGCTTCAGCCTGTCGAGGTCGGTCGTGACCAGGCCGTTGAGGAAGTTGCGCGCATCCTCGCCCGCGACCTTGACCACGCCCCGGTCGGGAAGAAACGCTGATTTCATGCGAAAATCTCTTGCGACATGTTGCTCCGGAACGTAAGCCCGCGAGGCATAAACGACAAGACCTCGAGCCCTGCGCTTGGGGATGAGAAGGGCCTTCAGCCATGACCCAGCGTTTCGATGTGATCCTCAAAGGCGGCACCGTCGTCAACCAGGACGGCGAGGATGTTCGCGATATCGGCATCACCGGCGGCCGCATCGCCGAGCTGGGGCCATTGTCGCAGGCCTCGGCCGCGGAGGTCATCGACTGCAAGGGCCTGCACATCCTGCCCGGCGTGATGGACACGCAGGTGCATTTCCGCGAGCCCGGGCTGGAGCAGAAGGAAGACCTCGAGACCGGTTCGCGCAGTGCCGTGATGGGCGGCGTCACCGCCGTATTCGAGATGCCGAACACCTCGCCGCTCACCGTGACTGAAGCCACCTTCACCGACAAGGTGAAGCGCGCCCATCACCGCATGCATTGCGATTTCGCTTTTTTCATCGGCGGCACGCGTGAGAACGTGCAGGACCTGCCGGTGCTCGAACGTGCGCCTGGCTGTGCCGGCGTCAAGGTGTTCATCGGCTCCTCGACCGGCGCGCTGCTGGTGGAGGACGACGAAAGCCTGCGCCGCATCTTCCAGGTGATCCGCCGCCGCGCGGCCTTCCATGCCGAGGACGAATACCGCCTCAACGACCGCAAATCGCTGCGCATCGAGGGCGACCCGCGCTCGCATCCGGTGTGGCGCGATGAGACCGCGGCGCTGATGGCAACGCAGCGCCTGGTCAAGCTCGCGCACGAGACCGGAAAGCGCATCCACGTGCTGCATATCTCGACCAAGGAAGAGATCGAGTTCTTGCGCGACCACAAGGACGTCGCCTCCTGCGAGGCGACGCCGCACCACCTCACGCTGGCTGCGCCGGAATGCTACGAGCGGCTCGGCACGCTCGCGCAGATGAACCCGCCGGTGCGCGGCGCCGATCACCGCGCCGGCATCTGGCGCGGCATCGAGCAGGGCATCATCGACGTGCTCGGCTCCGATCACGCCCCGCATACGCTGGAGGAGAAGCAGAAGACCTATCCCGCCTCGCCCTCCGGCATGACCGGCGTCCAGACGCTGGTCCCCCTGATGCTCGATCACGTCAATGCGGGCCGGCTTTCTCTGGCGCGCTTCGTCGATCTCACCAGCGCCGGCCCCGCGCGCCTCTACAACATGGCCTGCAAGGGCCGCATCGCCGCCGGCTACGACGCCGATTTCACGGTCGTCGATCTCAAGCGCAGCGAGACCATCACCAACAAATGGGTGGCGTCGAAAGCAGGCTGGACCCCCTATGACGGGTTGCGCGTCACCGGTTGGCCCGTCGGCACCTTCGTCCGCGGCCGCCGCGTGATGTGGCAGGGCGAGCTGGTGACGGCCGCGCAGGGCGAGCCGGTGCGGTTTCTGGAGACGCTGAAGCAGTAGCTTGCCGCGCTCGTTGTGATCCGTCATCCTGTGGTGTGCGCCATGCAATGCTCTCGCATTGTATGGCCAGCCTCGAAGGATGAGCGGCCCCGCTAGTGGCCGTGCCCTTCGAGGCCTCCGCTACGCTCCGGCACCTCGGGGTGACGGGGATAGTATGCGTATGATGGGAGACTATCCAATGAGCCAAAGTGTCCTCATCGCCACCGAACAACTTGCCGCCATCCTCGGCGATCCCAACCTGCGCCTCTACGATTGCACGACCTACAACGAGCCGGTGCCGCCGGGCAGTGACGTACCCTACCGCGCAGTCCCCGGCGACAAGTCCTTCGCCGCCGGCCATATTCCGGGCGCCGGTTTCCTCGACCTGCAAGGCGAGTTCGCCGACACCTCCGCGCGCCCCCTCTTCATGATGCCTGATGTCGGCCAGTTGGAGGCCGCCTTCGGCCGCCATGGCCTCGATGCGAGCAAGACCACCGTGCTCTACAGCATCGGCACGATGATGTGGTCGACGCGGTTCTGGTGGATGCTGCGTTCACTCGGCGTCGATGCGCTCGTGCTCGACGGCGGCTTCGACAAATGGAAAGAGGAGGGACGTCCGGTCGAGACGGGCGCACCGAAAGGCTATCCGGCCACGACCTTCAAGGCCACGCCGCGCGCGGGCTTCTTCGTCGACAAGAATGTCGTGAAGGCACGGATCGGTGATCCCTCGACGGTAATCGTCAACGCTCTCTTGCCGCAATTTCACCAAGGCCTGGAGCCGAGCCGCTACGGCCGGCCGGGCCGCGTGCCGAGCAGTATCAACGTTCCCGCCCCATCGCTCGTCAATGCCGACAAGACGCTGACGAGTCTTGCGGATGCGGAAGCAAAGTTCGTCGCCCAGGGCGTCACGCGCGACAAGACCGTGATCTGTTATTGCGGCGGCGGCATCTCGGCGACAATCAACCTCTTGCTGCTGACGCAGCTCGGCTACGACAAGCTGACGCTCTACGACGGCTCGATGGGCGAATGGGCACGGGACCCTTCGCTCCCGATCGAGACGGATTAGGTGGGCGGCTCTTACCCTCCCCTGGAGGGGGAGGGTCGCTTCACGTCGAGCGAAGCGAGAGGTGAAGCGGGGTGGGGTGATCTCTCCACTCGGGCACCGGCTCTGAGGAGAGACTGTCACCCCACCCGCTCGCGCTGCGCGCGATCGACCCTCCCCCTCCAGGGGAGGGTAAGAAAGTCAGGAACCTTTTTCCTTGGTTTGCATCCAATGTCCGGAACCAATGGAGATAAGGTGCCCGCCATGCCAGGGACCGCAGCCGGCCTGTCCGCCGGCCTCAGGACGTCGGAAGTCGAGCTGATCGAGCGCGCGCGGCGCCGTGACGAGGCTGCGCTCCGCGAGATCATGCAGGCCAACAATCGCAGGCTCTATCGCCTCGCGCGCGGGATATTGCGCAGCGACAGCGAGGCCGAGGACGTGGTGCAGGAAACCTATGTCCGCGCCTTCACGCATCTCGATGGCTTTCTGGGTGAAGCCGCGCTGTCGACCTGGTTGTCGCGCATTGCGATCAACGAGGCGCTCGGGCGCTTGCGCAGTCGGAAGCCGCAGGTCGAGCTGGGATCGGTGCCGGAGGCAACGCTGGAAGCACAGATCATCCAGTTTCCCCTTTCGTCCGCCGCAACCGATCCGGAAAAATCCATGGCCCAACGCGAGATCCAGCGCGTCGTCGAACACGCGGTCGATGAATTGCCCGATGCCTTCCGCATGGTCTTCATCGCGAGGGTGATGGAGGCCATGAGCATGGAGGAGACGGCCGAGCTGCTCGGCATCAGGCCCGAGACCGTCAAGACGCGGTTGCACCGTGCGCGCACCCTGCTGCGCGAGAACGTGGAGAAGAAGATCGGCCCCGTCGTGATGGACGCGTTTCCGTTCGCCGGACAGCGCTGCGAGTGCCTGACGGAGGCGGTGCTCAGGCGCCTTGGCATCGGCTCATGATTTTTCGGGAACGTTCGCGTAAGACACCCATCCAATCCCTGTGAAGCAACGCGCCGGCCAACGTCCGGCACCACAGGAGCATCGAGCCATGTTCACCCGACGGAGCGCGGCGATCGCCGCGGCAATTCTGTTGTCGAGTCCCGCGCTGCTGCAAAGCGCCGGCGCAGCCGACAAGCCCACCGATCCGCAGATCGCCCACATCGCCTACACCGCCGGCGTGCTCGACATCAACGCCGCCAAGCAGGCGCAGAAGAAGGCGAAGAGCAAGGACGTCAAGGCGTTTGCCGAGGATATGCTGCGCGACCACGAGGCCGTCAACAAGCAGGCGCTCGCGCTGGTCAAGAAGCTGAGCGTCACGCCGGAGGATAACGACACCAGCAAGGCGCTGTCGAAGCAGGCGAGCGACAAGCTGGCCGAGCTCGACAAGCTGGACGGCGCCGCCTTCGACAAGGCCTACGTCGCCAACGAGGTCGCCTACCACAAGGCGGTCAACGGCGCGCTGGAGACCCAGCTGATCCCGTCCGCGAACAATGCCGAGCTGAAGAGCCTGCTACAGACGGGCCTGAAGATATTCCAGGGACACCAGCAGCACGCCGAGCACGTCGCGGCAGAGCTGAAATAGGGGAGTGGCAATGATGCCGGAGCGACTGGCTTCGAGCGCCATAGCACTTGTCCTTGCGGCGACGGTCGCCCCGGCACACGCCGCGACGATCGAGATCACGATGGACAATCTCGTGATTGCTCCGGCCGAGGTATCGGCGAAGATCGGCGATACCATTACCTGGATCAACAAGGACGTCTTCGCCCACACCGCCACGGCGAAGAACGGCGACTTTGACGTGACGCTGCCGCCGAACAAGTCGGCGACATCGGTTCTGAAGAAGGCGGGAGTGATCGACTATTACTGCCGCTATCATCCCAACATGAAAGCGACGCTCAAGGTCGAGCCGTGAGGGGAGGGAGCAGGTTCCTGATCGCCGCGGGAACATCTCCCGGCCGCCGCGAGACTAATGCTTGTCCGCGGCAAGCGGCTTCCGTGCGATAAACGCGGCAGACTTCGCGAAGGCTTTCGCCAATCCGTTCGCAAAGTCATTCATCCGTTGACTGGCCCCGCCCGCGTGGCGGGGTCATTTTCGCGGAAAGCTTACTGCCTTGCGAGCGTGACCGAGAACTCGCCGTTGCGGATGCGACCCGGAAAACCCTCGACGAACTTGGCGACCGCGTCCTCGCCATAGGTGCCGACGAGCTCGGCGAAGGCCGCAAACAAGCTCGCCTGCGCCAGGCAATCGCCGTCGACGCCCTCATGGCGCGCTTCGGCCCAGGCCTCGTTGAGATAGCTCAGTGCGGCCTGCTTCTGCTCGTGATCGGGCAGCGGCGCGCGGTCGGGGGCGTAGGAAATCGGCTGGCTCATGAAACTCGATCAGGGCTGGGGCGCGATCCACGGCGATGCGCTGTGCGAGAGGTGTAGCACGCACATTAACGACCGCTAGGCTACATCTTTAAGAACGGTTAACGGCTGTGAACAAAGTCGATGACAGGGTTCCACCGACTGCCCCAATCCTCATGGTGATAAGGCGCGTCAGCGCCGTCTCGAACCATGGAAGGCCCCGCTGCCGCAGCTGGGCCTTCCATCCTTCGAGACGCGCGTTCCGCGCTCCTCAGGATGAGGAGTTACGGCTGAGAGTGCGGTTGGTGAGAGCTCAGTTCGCGTAGCGCGCCGTCAGATCGCGCGAGATCTTCGAGCCTTCCTCGATATAGCGGCGGATCGCCACCGTCGCCGCCGGCGTGCAGCTCCGATAGGTCTGCTGAAAGCCGTTATAGCCGCGGTTGAAGCCGGCGATCATGCGGGTGCGGCGCTCCCCGGAGGGGGTTTCGGCATCGATCAGCGCCTGCATCTCGTTGCGCCATTTGTTGCCCTCGTTGGACCCGCAGATGCCGCGCAGATAATGCAGCCCGCCGAGAATCTCGGCCAGCCGCTGCAAATCGCCGTCAAACGGCGCCGCCCCGTCCTGGGCCCTCGCGGGTCCGGAGGCGCAGGCGAGAATCAGGGCAAAAATGGCCAGAAATCGCGTGGACATCGGCGGGGTGTATGCCTCTTCGAGGCTGTTGACGCAAGGCGACGCGAGGGCGGTACGCTCCCTCTCCCGCTTGCGGGGGAGGGCTGGGGAGGGGGTGTCTCCGCGGGCGAGAACCCCCCAAGAGGAGAAAGCCCCCACCCGCCGCGCTCTTGCGAGCGCGTCGACCTCCCCCGCAAGCGGGAGAGGTGCAGCGGAGCCCGGAGCGGGCTTCAGGTTATTACCAGCCGCGCGGCGGACTGGATGACCTCTTCCAGCCCCCCGGTCAGCTTGAGGTCGCCGAGACCCGCCAGAGCGTCGGGGGCGATCCAGCGGTAGTCGTCGAGCTCGTCGTTCAGGATCGGCTCCCGCGCCACCCAGCGGGCGGCAAACGACATGATCAGATAATGGCCGGCACCGGGCGCGGCGGGCAGCACCTCGCGCCAGCCGGCGAGGCCGACGATCGCGATGTCGAGCCCGGTCTCCTCGTCGACCTCGCGGCTCAGGGCCTGATGCAGCGATTCGCCGAATTCGACCCGGCCGCCCGGGAGCGAATAGAAGCCCTTGGCGGGCGAGCGGGCGCGGCGGGTCAGCAGCACCTTGCCGTCGCGGAAAATCGCGGCGCTGACGGCGAGCTGGGGATGGGTGGGCTGGACGACCGAAGCCATTTTCTTGAAGGACCTGGTTCTTGAAGGCCTAATTCTAAAGGACCTGGCTCAGTTCGCCATGATGGTGTCGACGTCGGCTTCCGCCCCGCCATTGATGATGCCGCCGCAGGCGGCGATCAGCGGCTTGACCCAGAGCGTGGCCTGCTCGGCGAGGCGGACGCGGGTCGTGTCCTTCTCGACCTCGCGCATGGCCGAGCCGACCGCGGTCAGAATCGAGGTCATGGTATCGGTGATGTGGTCGAACTGGGCGCGCACGTTGGGGTTGGCTTTCTCATAGGCCTCGATAGCCAGATCCCGCGCCTTGAAGTTCGACGCCGTGAAATGCTCGGCATAGGACAGCGGCGACCAGGTCAAGAAATCTTCCGCGCATTCCGGCATGTCCGGAACCATTTCCAGCAGCATCACGGCTTCATTGAAATGGTTGAGATAGTCGGTGGCAAGCCCGGTCCGCGGGTTGATATTGGCCACGCGCAGCCGCTCGGCCCAGTCAGCGGCCTCGGGGCCCGTCTGTGCATGCGTCCGCGCGGGTTGGGAGGCCGTTGAGCTCATCTGCCGCAGTGTTAACGTTCGGGGTTAAAAGGACCTGAACGGACCCTATATAGACACCCTGGGATGTGTGGACGCTTCGTCATAACTTCGGCCCCCGCGGCTTTGCGGCAACTGTTCGGTTATGTCGAGCAGCCCAACTTCCCGCCCCGGTACAATGTCGCCCCGACACAACCGATTCCGGTCGTGTTGATGGAGAATGGCGCGCGCCATTTCCGCCTGATGCGCTGGGGATTGCTGCCGGGCTGGGTCAAGGACCCCAAGGGCTTTACGCTCCTGATCAATGCCCGCTCCGAGACGGTGCTGGAGAAGCCCGCCTTCAAACGCGCAATTCGCCGGCGCCGCGGCCTGATCCCGGCCGATGGCTATTACGAATGGAAGGTGGAGGACGGCCGCAAGCAGCCCTTCTTCATCCACCGCGCCGACGGTGCGCCGCTCGGCTTTGCCGCATTGTTCGAGACCTGGGCCGGGCCGAACGGCGAGGAGCTCGACACGGTCGCGATCGTCACGGCCGCGGCGGGCGAGGATCTCGCCGCGCTGCATGACCGCGTACCCGTCACCATCAGCGAGCGCGATTTCGAGCGCTGGCTCGACATCAGGGGCGACGAGGTCGATGCCATCCTGCCGCTGATGACCGCGCCGCGCATCGGCGAGTTTGCCTGGCACCCGGTCTCCACCCGCGTCAACCGCGTCGCCAATGACGACGATCAACTGCTCTTGCCGATCAGCGCGGAGGAGATGGCGGCGGAAGCAGAAGCGGCGAAGCCGAAGAAGGCGGCGCGGAAGGCGGCGGCCGGGCCGGCGGATGACGGGCAGGGGTCGTTGTTTTAGGTAGGCTGGCGCTATTCACTCCGCTGTCGTCCCGGCGAAGGCCGGGACCCATACCCCCAGGGAGCAGTGTGGTGCGGGCTGGTGGTGGGCAATCTTCGCCAAATTGAATTCGGTGGTCCCGGCCTTCGCCGGGACGAAGATGGAGTGTATGGTTATCAGTGCCGTAGGGTGGGCAAAGGCGCAACGCGCCGTGCCCACGATCTCTCTCCTCAATGCGCAATGGTGGGCACGCTTCGCTTTGCCCACCCTACGGCAGCTACGGCAGTGAAGCTTTAAACAATCTCCCTTGCCCTCAGCCCTGCGATCTCCGCCGCATCAAACCCCAGCTCGTCCAGCACGGCATCGGTATCCGCGCCGAGCTCCGGAGCCATCCGGTCCAGCCTGCCGCCGCCATGGGCGAGCTTGAAGCCGCTGCCGGCAAAGCGCAGGCGGCCGTATTGCGTGTCCAGCTGCTGGATCGCGCCGCGCGCCTTGATCTGCGGATGGTCGATCACCTCCTCGACCTTCCAGATGCTCGCGCAGGGCGCGCCGGCGTCCTCAAGGATCGTCTCCCATTCGCGCGCCGGCCTGGCCGCGAGCGCCGCTTCGATGATGGCCCGCAGCGCCGGCTCGTTCTCGTTGCGCGAAAACCAGTCGGCAAAGCGCGGGTCGCTCAGCGTGTCCTCGCGGCCGAGCGCGCTCATCAGCGCGCGGTACTGCTTCTCGTTGTTGACGGCGAGCAGGATGTGGCCGTCGCCGCACTTGAACAAATTCGCCGTCGTCCTGCGGCTCACGGCCTGGTTGCCCGAGAGTGTCTGGCGATGGCCGGCAACCGACCAGTCCGCGATCTGTCCCGACAGAAACGCCATCGTCGCCTCCAGCATGGAGACATCAATGAATTGGCCCTTGCCGGTGCGGTCGCGCTGATACAGCGCGCTCGACACGCCGAACGCGGCCGTGGCGCCCGACAGCACGTCGCAGACCGCAAAGCCCGCGCGCGTCGGTCCCGTCTCGGGATGGCCGGTGATCGCCATGATGCCTGATAGCGCCTGCATCTTGCCGTCGTAGCCGGGCCGCAGGCGATCCGGGCCGGTCTGGCCGAAGCCTGAGACCGCGCAATAGATCAGTTTTGGATTGATCGCCGACAGCGCCTCATAGCCGATGCCGAGCTTGTCCATCACGCCCGGACGGAAATTCTCCATGACGACGTCGACCGATGCCGCGAGCTTCTTCACGATCGCGATCGCCTCCGGCTTCTGCAGATCGAGCGTCAGGCTGCGCTTGTTGCCGTTGACGGCCTGGAACGCCGGCGCGAGGCCGCGGTCGGCCCATTCGCGGCTGAGCGGGGTGCGGCGCATGTCCTCGCCCTCGCGCCGCTCGACCTTGATGACGTCAGCCCCCAGCAGCGCGAGCTGGTAGCTGGCATAGGGGCCGGCCAGCACTTGCGTGAAATCCAGGATCTTCACGCCCTCGAACGGTCGCGTCACGTCGCTCTCCCCATCTTGTTTTCGTTATTGGAGGACGTCAGGCGGCGCGGTTGCCGCGCGCGATCTCCTTCTGCTTGTCGAATTCGGCGCGGCGGCGGGCCAGCTCTTCCGGCGACAGCTGCGCGACGTTGTTGTAGTCGAGCTTCCAGGAGGCGTCCTCGCTCCAGCGCAACGGCGACTGCATCGTCGTCTGCGGGCCGCTCGCGCTCTCCAGCAGCTTGAGCGCCAGTTCCAGCGTCTGCGCCTGCGAGGCGACGTCGTATGGCTTGCCGGCGGAATTGCCGAGCGGGAAGTCGGAGAACAGGAAGCGCGGCACGGCGGCGTGCTCGATGATGTCCTTGGCGCAGCCCATCACCACGGTCGGAATGCCGTTGGCCTCGAGATGCCGCGCCACCAGCGCCGTGGTCTGGTGGCAGACCGGGCAGTTCGGCACCAGCACCGCGACGTCAACCTTGTCCGCAAGGCAGCGCGCCAGGATGTCCGGCGCGTCGGTGTCGAGCGTGACGCGATGGCTGCGGTTGGTCGGCGCGCCGAAGAACCGCGGGGCGACCTCGCCGATGCGGCCGGCGGCGGACGCCTTCAACAGCTGCGGCAGCGGAAACCAGGTGCCGTTGTCGGTCGCCGAGGTGTGCTTGCGATCGTAGCCGATATGCGAGATGCGCAGATCGTGCTCTTTCGATGTGTCGCCGTCATAGACCTGGTAGAACTTTGCGCTGCCGTTGTACGCCGCGCCCGGTCCCTGGTCGCCCTTGGCGGGATCATACGGCGCAGCGGTTGTGATGATGGTCACGCGCGACTTGGCCAGCGGCTTCTTCAGCGGCTGGAACGGCGCCTCGGTGTAATGCGCCCAGCGATACGCGGTGGTGTAGCCAATCGCCGCGTAATAATCGCGGGTGCGCTGCATGTAGGGGACGGGGGAGTCGTAATCGGGCGCAAAGCCGAATTCGTCGTCGCGCGGCGCGGACATGGCGCGTCTCCTGGTTCTTGGTTGGCGACAGATTAGAGATAGTTTTGGGGTTGCTCAACGGGGGGAGGGGAGATGCAGGCCTGAATTGCAGATGACGATGGTGCGGCACGCGCGGTGCCACTTACCCTCCCCTGGAGGGGGAGGTCGGCTCACATTGAGCGCGGCGAAATGTGAGACGGGGTGGGGTGACGGTCTCACCACATCCAACAGTGCCCGGGTGGAGAGATCACCCCACCCCGCTCGCGCTTCGCGCGATCGACCCTGCCCCTCCAGGGAGGATAAGTCACCTGAACACGTGCAATGCCACATATTGCAGCAGCATGATCGCCTTGGCGTCGATGATGCGGCCGTCGGCGATCATCGCCAGCGCCTCGTCGATCGAGAGCTCCAGCACCTCGATGTCCTCGCCCTCGTGCTCGAGGCCGCCGCCGTCGCTGACGCGCATCTCAGGCTCGTACTCGGCGACGAAGAAATGCAGTTTTTCAGTGATGGCGCCGGGGCTCATGAAGGCCTCGAACACCTTGTGGACGTGGTGCAGGCGATAGCCGGTCTCTTCCTCGGCCTCGGCGCGGATGCGCAGCTCGGGCTCGGCGTTGTCGAGCACGCCAGCGGCGGCCTCGATCAGGAGATCGTCGTAGCCGCGGATGAAGGCCGGCAGTCGGAACTGACGCACCAGGATCACGGTACGCCCGGCGCGATTATACGGCAGCACGGCGGCGGCGTTGTCGCGCTCATAGGTCTCGCGGTGCTGCGTCTGCCACTCGCCGCTGGCGCGCCGATACTCGAACGTGGTGTTCTTCAGCGTGGTCCAGCCGTCCGAGAGCACGCGGACGTCCTTGATGCGGACGCGGTCGGAAATGGTCATGAAGCCTCTCTGTTTTTCACCTCGCCTCGCAAGCGGGGCGAGGGGGCGCAGCAGCGTTCGCGGGTTGCATCTCAGTTGCTTGGCGTGGTCGCGCGGCCGTCGAGCCACTTCTGGAACATCACGGATGTCGATAGCTCGAAGCCCAGCGAGCCGTAGAACGCATTGGCCTGCGCGTTCTCGCGGCGGACGAGGAGCTGCAGCTTCGAAATTCCCGCCGCGCGCAGCCAGTCCTCGGCCGCGGCCATGATGACGCGGCCATGGCCGCGCTTGCGGCCGTCGGGGTCGACCGCGACGTAATAGACCCAGCCGCGATGGCCGTCATGGCCGACCATGACGGTCGCCACGATCGCGCCAGCGTCGCGCCCGATCAGCACGGTCGAGTTATCGCGCCGCCGCGCCAGCGCGATGTCGGCATGCGGATCGTTCCAGGGCCGCGTCAGGCCGCAGCGCTGCCACAGCGCCACGACCGGCTCGACGTCGGCATCCACGATCGCAGCGATCGCGAGCGGGGCAGGGGACGCGCTCACAGCACCTTCCCCGGATTCATGATGCCGAGCGGATCGAGCATCGCCTTGATCGCACGCATCAGCTCGATCGCGGTCTGGTCCTTGACGTCGGGCAGCTCGTCGCGCTTGAGCACGCCGATGCCGTGCTCGGCCGAGATCGATCCGCCCATGCGCAGCACGATCTCGAACACGACGGCGTTCATGTCGTGCCAGCGCGCCAGAAAATCCGCGGTGTCAGCGCCGATCGGCTGGCTGACATTGTAATGCAGATTGCCGTCGCCGAGATGGCCGAACGGCACCGGACGCGCGCCCGGGATCAGCTTCACCACGGCAGCATTCGCTTCCTCGATGAAATCGGGCACGGCGGCGATCGGCACCGAGATGTCGTGCTTGATCGAGCCGCCCTCCGGCTTCTGTGCCGACGACATCTCCTCGCGCAGCTTCCAGAAGCCGTTGCGTTGGGTAAGGTTGGCCGCGATCACGGCGTCGTCGACGATCTCCTCTTCCATGGCGCGGGCGAGGATCGTCTCCAGCGGCGTGCGGGCGTCGTCGCCGGGGGACGACAATTCCATCAGCACGTACCAGGGATGCTTCTCTGCGAGCGGATCGCGCACGTCGATGCCGTGTCGCACCGAGAAATCGACCGCCATCTCCGACAATAGTTCAAAACTCGTCAGCGCATTTGCGGCCTCGCTCTGCGCGATGGTCAGCAGCTTCAGCGCCGCCGCCGGCGATTTCAGCCCGACATAGGCGGTCTCGACCGCCCGCGGCTTCGGAAACAGCTTGAGGGTCGCCGCCGTGATGATGCCAAGCGTGCCTTCGGCGCCGATGAAGAGATTGTGCAGATTGTAGCCGGTGTTGTCCTTTTTCAGCTTCGACAGCACGTTGAGCACGCGCCCGTCGGCGAGCACGACCTCGAGCCCCAGCGCCATCTCGCGCGCCACGCCATAGGCGAGCGCGGCGGTGCCGCCGGCATTGGTCGAGAGATTGCCGCCGATGGTACAGCTTCCTTCCGCGCCGAGCGAGAGCGGAAACAGCCGGTCCACCTCAGACGCCTTCGCCTGCGCGATCTGCAGCACCACGCCGGCCTCGCAGGTCATGGTGTTGGAGGCGGTGTCGACCTCGCGGATCTTGTCCAGGCGTCGCAGCGACACCACGACCTCGCCATTGTGCGGCGTCTGGCCACCGACCAGCCCGGTATTGCCGCCCTGCGGCACCAGCCCGATTTTATGCGCGGAGGCGAGCTTGCAGATTTCGGAAACCTCCGCCGTCGAGCCCGGACGCAACACCAGCGGCGAGCGGCCGTGAAACAGATTGCGCTCCTCGGTGACGTAAGGCTCGATGTCGTTCGCGTCGGTGATCGCATGGCGCTCGCCGACGATCTTGCGGAATTGTTCGATCAGCTCGGGCGCAAGTGGAGGGATCGCAGGCTTGTTGATATTCATTGTCTCGTCTCTACTTCCACTCTTATCGCACCACCGCAGCCCGGCGCAGCCGGTCGTTGATCGCTTCGCCCAGGCCTTCCTCGGGAATCGCCATCACCGCAATCCCCCGCGGGCTCTTCGCGTCGAGGCTGCGAAGATAGCCGAACAGATTGGCGGCGGCTTCATCGAGATCACCGGTGGGCGACAGATTCATGACGGCGACGGCCGCATCGACGCCGGGCAGGCGCTCTGGGCCGAACGCCAGCAGCGCTTCTCCGGGCGCAACGTCCTGCGCGCGAAGCCGCACATGGGCGCGCGGCGCGTAATGCGAGGCCAGCATGCCCGGCGCCAGCGGCTGGCTGTCGTCGCTCTCGGCCTCCACCGGCGGCCGCGCCAGGGGCGCGCCCAGCACCGCCTCGATCCGCTCGCGCGACAGCCCGCCGGGCCGTAGCAGCATCGGCGCATCGAAGCAGCCGACGATGGTCGATTCCACGCCGACCATAACGGGCCCGCCATCGACGATCAGGTCGATCCGCCCTGCAAGGTCGCTCTCGACATGGGCCGCCAGCGTCGGCGAGACATGGCCGGAGATGTTGGCGGACGGGGCCACCACGGCGCCGCCGAAGGCGCGGAGGATCGCTTCCGCCACCGGGTGCGCGGGAATGCGAATCGCAACCGTGTCGAGGCCCGCAGTGGCGAGATCGGCCACCGGGCAGCCCTCCGTCTTCGGTACCACCAGCGTCAGAGGTCCCGGCCAGAACGCTTCCGCGAGCTTCAGGGCGCGCGCGTCGAACCGGCCGATCCGCCGCGCGGCCGCAATGTCCGCGACATGGGCGATCAGCGGATTGAAGGCCGGCCGCCCCTTGGCGGCGTAGAGATGGGCGATCGCGGCGGCATTGGCCGCATCCGCCCCGAGCCCGTAGACGGTCTCGGTCGGAAACGCGACCAGCCCGCCGGCGGACAGCGTGCGGGCCGCAGCCTCGGCGCCGGCCGCGCCGGCCGGTAAAATCAGCGTTTCAAGACCCGTTTTCACAGGGACAAAATTCCTCATGCCGGCCGCTTGCGGTGCGCCAAACCCGACGCTATAAGCCGCCTTCTTGTCGGAGTGTGGCTCAGCCCGGTAGAGCACTGCGTTCGGGACGCAGGGGTCGCAGGTTCGAATCCTGCCACTCCGACCAGAAATCATTAGGTTTTTCCTTCTGATCGCTGGTCCTTCCCGAGTCAACCACCGTTTCAACCACCGAAACATGCCGGCCTTTTTGGCCAATGGCCGTGGCCGCCCCCTGCAGAAAGTCTGGGTGGTGGTGGCCGTAGGTGTCCTGAAGGACCTCGGGGGACATGCCCAGGAACCCAGCGGCCTCCCAGATCGGCACGCCACGCTGCATGAGCCATGTCGCAGCCGTATGGCGTAGGGTGTGGGGTGTCACTTTCCCCGGAAGGCCGGCAAGGCCCACAGCGGTCTTGAAGCCCTTTTTTACCGAGGCGACCGGCTTGCCATTGAACTCAACGAAGCATTCGTCGATCAGCTTACGGTTCCACCAGCGTCGAAGGTGGGCGAGCAGCCGGGGCGGTATTGGGGCTGGCGTCTGACGCTTCTTGGTAGAGCGCTTGCCAATGGCCTTGCGATAAAAAATGCCGCGCTCCAGATCCACGTAAGAGCGCCCGGTTATCGCATATGGCGATGCCGACGCTATCGCGCCCGCCCGAGTGCCGGTGTACAGGCCGATCAGGATAAACCGAGCAATATGACGCAGAGGCCTTCGGTTCGTGGCGACCGGGCCCCCCTTCGATGCTCCCGAGTGTATCGTTTGCTTCTCACGATAGCTCCAACAATGCCAAAGCAACGCTGCGGCCTCTTTGCGAGTCAGCCATCGGTCGCGCGCTTCACCTTTCGGCGGGAGCGACACCCGCACGACGCCGCGGTGAAAGCCTTCCTTTGTGTGGTGGTTAATCGCGGCGCGAAGTGTCTCAAGGTCGCGGCGAGCACCGCCTGGACCGCCACGATGCTTGGTATACCCGGCACAGGTCTGGGCGTTAACCTGCGCGAGCATCTTGCCACCCCAATACTCGTTGAGACGTTCGATCCTCGGCTCAATCTCGTGTTGCTCGCCTGGCTCGCCAATGTCCGTCAGGTAGATTGAGAGTACATCGGCGCAGTCGATGTCCTCTATGTCTCGTCTGCGTCGCTCCGGTTGGTACTTGCGCGCGATGTAGTCCGACAGCGCTTGCTCTGCTTCTCGAGTCGGCTTTGTTCCAGACGCGTTCGCAAGGCATCCTGTGGCGATATGGCGGCCGCCGTCCTTGATGATCCAGACGGCTTGGGCGACGAGCTTGCCGTCTCTGTATCTGGGCTTACGTTTGAAGAGCCGAGCTCCCTTGCTTGGACGCGGCATAATTTCCTCATTCTCTCTATATAAAAGAGCGTTGTGTAGTCCTTACCCGGAATGCGCTCGATAACGAGTCGTCCACGGGCGCCTTCCCTGCGCAATCCGGAAGCCGTCATCGAACCGTCGGGAAATGCCAAGGCCGCTGCTACAGCAAGACGGAGTGGATCGTGGAGACCAACGCCCTCTGGGCGCTTCGATACATCGATCATGTTAGCAACGTCGCAATCTGCGAGCGTGCTAACGGGGATCCTATGTTATGTGGGCGGCATTGGCGCGGTTCTATTTGTCGGAAGAATGCGCTTGCCGCAAGGTGTCGAGCCGATGTGGGGATTAGAAGTGTTTGGCAGCGCTTGGCAAGGGTAACGTTCTGCTCATTGCAGCGGCCTTTGAGAATCCTTCCAGTGCTGCTGTTCGCCTCGAGATCGTCAGTGCCCATTGGCACATACAATCAACGCGCGGCCGATAGCTCAATTGCGACGAGCGGCTGTTTAGGCCGATATGGGCCGGCGCAGAGAATGCCTAGGGCGGCCGCGCCAACGTCATCCTAGGTAGGGGTATCGATCACTTTTGCGATATGCTCCATTTGCTTTTCGGTCCAACTGAGCGTGGTTGCTTAGGCTCGCTTACGCCACAGCCCACGTATTTGTGCGAAGCGGAACGATTGGTTTGCTACTGATAGCGACCCAGCTGCTGAAGCGGCCAGCCCAACAGTTTTCGCCGGTCGCTCGACATAGCTCCTTGATTCTATGGGGTCGGACGTCTGGCCGATACTGTAAGATTTAACAGGCTATGGATTGTCTCGGCGAGCCGCCTGGACCTCAGCACTGTATCCGTCCTGTCGTTGCCCCCGGACGCGATCTTTCTGGGATGAACGGGAGAGTTCGCCGGAGTCAGCCGCCGACCAATTACCTGCGCGGCCCATTTTCCTGCATCTCTGGCTTGTGCGGCTGTCGCCGCAGCGGGCTCTCGTGAACCGAGCCGCGTTGCGTCTCGGCCTTCGGCTTCGATACCCTCGCGCAAGTTGATACCTATAATGTGTCGCTCGCCGGAGGCACTCACACGAAGGGCTGCCGCTTCGCGGCACCGCTATCACTGCCCGTCGCGCGGGTGCCTTGTTAACCGGTCTTGCGACTGCACTCGGTCCCGGGTGCCTCTTTTGATGTTCTCACTCTTGCCTTGTTCTCACCTGCGCTCACTTGCTCAACATTCTCACTTTCGAGATCTCAGGGGCTCCGCCCCTCGCGCGCGCCAGGGTAAAGCGCCAGCTGCCGCCGTCGCCGTCCCGAGCGGTCTCCCCGGTCTTCCGCGCTTCGCTCATCCTGCCCACTTTGACGCATGGCAAACACGCTTGTGCAGACCCGCTTCTAACGAGCGGCCCTTACGGGCGGTGATCCCCCTCCGCTCGGGTCGCCCTGGCACTTGCTACCCCGGTCTCGCCGACGGGCAGGGTGCAGGCGCGGAGTGCGCTGTGCACCCATGGAAGCAAAAGGAAAAATGATCATGTCGGCCAAGTCAGATGAAATCCTTCCCGCGAGCGGGACGGAGCTTCTCATTCCGCTCAACAACTGAAGAAATCGCCGAACAATGCGCGTAAGACACCGCATAGCGAGGCGGCGATCGAGGGCTATGCCGCGAGTATCGCCGCCAAGGGAATCTTGCAAAATCTGGTCGTTGAGCTCGAGCTGGACGGAGAGGGCGTGGCCACGGGGTTCTATCTGGTGACCATCGGCGAGGGCAGGCGGCTTGCCCAGTTGCTGCGGGTTACGCGGAAGGAGATCAGGAAGACCGAGCCGATCCGCTGCATCGTCGACACCGCGAACGATCCTCACGAAATCAGCCTGGACGAGAATGTCACCCGGGAAAACATGCATCCCGCAGACCAGTTCGAGGCGTTCAGGCGGCTTGCGGATGAGCGTGGCTTTGGCGCGGAGGAGATCGCGGCCCGGTTCGGAGTGACGCCGCAAGTTGTGCGGCAACGTCTGCGATGGGCGCGGTTTCGCCAAGACTGGTCCAGCTCTATCGCGATGGCGATTTGACCCTCGAACAGTTGATGGCCTTTGCCATTACTTACGATCAGGCGCGGCAGGAAAGCGTTTATGGGCGCCTGACCCATGACCGCGACGCCAGCACCATCCGTCGCCTCCTCACGGAAACCCACATCGCCGCAGCCGATCGCCGTGCGCGATTTGTCGGCCTGGAGGCCTTTATAGAGGCGGGTGGTACGATCCTGCGCGACCTCTTTACCGACGATCGCGGCGGCTATCTGGAGGATGTTGCGTTGCTCGATTTACTGGTGACGGCACGGCTTGGCCGCGAGGCGGACGGGTTGCGGGCGGCCGAGGGATGGAAGTGGACCGAACCCCATCTCGACTTCCCGCACGCCCACGGGATGCGCCGCGCCTACCCGCATCCGGTCGAGCTTTCGGCAGAAGATCAGGCCGCCCTGCAAGCTGCCCAAACCGAGGTCGACCAGTTGACCGAGCAGCATCAGACGGCCGAGGAACTACCTGATGAGGTGGATGCGCGGTTCGGTGAACTGGAGACCCAGATCGAGCGGTTGGAAGCGAAACGACACGCCTACGATCCCGGTGATGTCGCGCGCGGCGGCGCGTTCGTGATCCTCAATCATGACGGCACCATCAGGATCGAGCGCGGTTTCATCCGCCCCGAGGACGACAAATCCCACCCCGAAACCGGGCAGGAAGGCGACGTTCAGGCCTTGGGAGAGGAGGACGAAGGGGACGATCAAGCCCCACGGGACGGTGAAGGAGAGAACAGAGAAACGAGGAGGAAGAGGAGGAACATTCGCTGTCCGACACGCTCATTCGTGACCTCACCGCACATCGCACCTTGGGGCTGCGCCTCAATCTGAGTGAGCAGCCGAACGTTGCCATTGTGGCGGTCACTCATGCGCTTGCCGCTCAAATCTTCTATGTCGGGGCCAATGCCCAGTGGTTGGCATTCATATTGTGAAGACGGATTTGGCTACGCATGCGGTCGGGATCGAGGACACTCCGGCCGACAAAGCGTGGTCGGATCGCCATGCAAATTGGGCGAGACAGATGCCGGGGGACGTAGGCGGACTATGGGAGTTCGTGGCCGAACTCGATCACGACAGCCGCATGGCTCTGTTCGCCCATTGCACGGCCCTGACGGTCAATGCGGTCAAATTGCCATTTGACCTCCGGTCGCGCGCGTTGGCAACGGCCAACCATTTGGCCGGGGCCGTCGCTCTCGACATGACTGGGTACTGGCGACGGACGGTGCAGAACTATCTCGGACGGGTCACCAAGGCGGGCATTCTATATGCCGTCCGCGAAGGCGTCAGTGGGAAGGCCGCCGAAGGTATCTCGGGCATGAAGAAGGTCGAGATGGCGGCTGCGGCCGAGCAACTGTCGGCGGCTACCGAGTGGTTGCCGGCGTTGTTGCGTACGGCCAAAACGGAGCACCAGGTTGGTCCGCCAAGCGGGGCACAAGGTCATGATTTCTGCTCGGAAGCTGCAGAGTGAGACGTAAGCCGAGGCCGGACGGTCCCGGCGCATTAGCCCCCGATCGCGCAGGGTGTGCGATTGGGGATCAGTGAAGTTAGGCGGCGATTTCTCACTCTAGCCCGTCGCCAAATGCGGGCCACGATCCACCCGATCTGTGCCTTTGGCAGCGCTCTGTGAGGCTGTGCCTCACTTCCCTTCCTAGCGACGAGGCGATCAGATTGGGGCACCTATCCTGCCTACGCCTCGCTATTCATAGCGCTATCGAGCGAATAATTCCGGCCGGTGCCGCCGCTTCCCGATGCGACAGTGCGGTCTGTTTCGCTCGGCTTGTCCGGTCTATCGCTATTCCTTTTGATGAGCACACGTCGGCTTTCTTTCAGATCGATCCTGCCGTTGTCCAATGCTGTGGCGGCCGTTGGCAGCCATGGTCATCGCCGTCAGTTTGGTCATGGGCTCGCGTCCAACGCACCCGCGATTGGCTGATCAAGCCCGAGGGACGGCAAGAGCCTCGATCGCCTTCCCGCAACAGCTCACGCCTGCTTTTTTCCCCTGCCGCCAAGCGGCGGCATTCCTCGCGCGAGGCAAAAAAGCAGGCTTTCGCCGTCCTCCGCTGCGCTGCGGGCCTGACGGCTGCGGGCCGATCGCTCCCCAGGCCAAGGATCGCCATCGAGGCTGCGATGGGCGCGGCCCGAACAACTGACAGACGGAGATGATCATGGCGACCATCGGCACTTTCACCGCTTCCGATAACGGCTACACCGGTTCGATCAAGACGCTGACGCTGAACATCAAGGCCAAGTTTACAGCCTCCGAAAAGGACAAAGACAACGCTCCCGACTACCGGCTTTTCGCCGGAAGCACCGAATTCGGCGCCGCCTGGAAGAAGACCGTTCGCGACAGCGACCGCGAATATCTCTCGGTCAAGCTCGACGATCCGAGCTTGCCCGCTCCGATCTACGCCTCGCTGATCAAGGTCGAAGGCGAGGAGGGTTTCAGCCTGATCTGGTCGCGCCGCCGCGGCGACTGATCCGTCCGGATCATCAGCCCCGCCTCTTGGAGGCGGGGCTTTTTTGCGTTTCCTGCCCGCTTTTAAGGAAGACAGAAGGGCATTTTCTTCCCTCAAAGGAAGGCGCGTGGCCACGGATTCGTGGCGCAACTTAAAGCCGGTTCGAGGCGCCGAGTTCGGAATGAATTGAGCTCTCGGGCGCGTTTTCGTCGGGCGGTTCGCGAGCTCAACCACCATCTGCGCGGTCTACGGGTAGCGTTGTATTCGACTTCATAGCCGCCAACTGGCCCACCTCTCAGATGTGAAACTGAGCCGCTTTCAGGGCGAGATGATCACCTCTGGATCGCGAGAGCCCCGACAGGCAGCCGCAAACTCAAAGTCGCTTTCAGCGGGCGCTGCAGGTTCGGAGGCGGCGGACAGGCTTTTAATGTTCGAGGTCGGGACTGCGAAGGAGGCAAAGCTCGCCAAGAAGCCAAAGAAGGCGTCAGCTGGCCAGAAGGAAATGCTGATGCCCATCGCCGGCGCCGCTTTGTGGATAAGCACGGGGCAGGACCGATCGCTGGGATGGTACGGCGCGCCCACGCAGAGCTGTACTGGGTCCGCTACGAATGCGAAATCGGTCAGCGCTGGGGCCGCTTTGGGCAAGCGCGTGATCCTGCGGCTTTAACTTCCGGTCGGCCGCGCCCAGCGGACGCACTTAGCGTGCAGTGGAGGGCTCAAATGGGCCATGTGTGGACGGCTCCTGGTTGGCAAGGAGAATCTTCACTTTGCGGCGTTGGTCGGAGCGGCCATGTGTTCGGCCTGTTTGCGCGGTT
>NZ_JACIHF010000029.1:0-40832 GCF_014198295.1 Bradyrhizobium sp. CIR18
CTCCGGCGTAAAATCAAGCGCGCTGGCTGGGACAACGCATTCCTCTTGGCCACCCTCAGCCATATGCGATAGCCCTGCCCGCAAGCGGGAGAGGGGGCGCACCTTTCCCCGCGGCACCGTCGAACCTGATCTCACGCCGACGAAGCGCGTTGCTGCACGCGAGGCATTCCAACGCGCTTGATGCGGGCCACGGATAATCCGCTATGGTGGCGGCAACCAACACTTTTGCGAAAGATCCCCTCCTTGACACCCGAGCTGCACCAGAAACTGACCGCGTGGCGCCGGCACCTCCACGCGCACCCGGAGCTGTCGCTCCAGGAGAAGGAGACCGCCGCCTTCGTGCAGGACAAGCTCATCGAGCTCGGGATTCCCTTCGAGGCGGGCATCGGCGGCCACGGCATCGTCGCGACCTTGACGCGCGGGCATGCGCGCAGCCGCGTCGGCTTGCGCGCCGACATGGATGCACTGCCGATCACCGAAGATACCGGGCTTGCCTACGCCTCCAGGACATCAGGCGTGATGCATGCCTGCGGCCACGACGGGCACACCGCCTCGCTGCTCGGTGCCGCCGCGCTGCTCGCCACTGATACCAGTTGGAGCGGCACGGTCGATTTCATCTTCCAGCCGGCCGAAGAAGGCTTTGGCGGCTCGCGCGCGATGGTCGCGGCCGGGTTGTTCGACCGCTTTCCGATGGAACGCGTGTTCGGCTTCCACAATTGGCCGGGCCTTGCCGCCGGCACCATCGCCGTGCATGACGGCGTCGTCATGGCCTCCGGCGGACGCATCACCATCACCATCGAGGGCCATGCCGGCCACGCCGGCATGCCGCATCTGACGCGCGATCCGGTGATGGCGGCGGGCCATCTGATCGTGGCGCTGCAATCGGTCGTCTCGCGCGGCGTCGATCCGCTCGACACCGCCGTGCTGTCGCTCTGCACCATCGAGGGCGGCACCGCGCCGAACCAGATCGCCGGACGCGTCACCATCCGCGGCACGCTGCGGTACCATCGCGAGGCGGTCAAGCACGTCATCCTCGACGGCATCGAACGAACCTGCGCCGGCATCGCGACCAGCTTTGGCGTCAAGGTGTCACCCGAGATCGTGATGGGCGTCGGCGTCGTGGTCAACACGCCTGATGAGGCCGCGCTTGCGCGCATCGCTGCCGAGAAGGTGCGGGCCGAGGTGCGGCGCGACCTCGCGCCCAGCATGGCCGGCGAGGATTTTGCCCACTATCTCCAGCAGCGGCCAGGCGCCTTCGTCTGGATCGGCAATGGCGAGTTGCGCGACGGCGCCGAGCTGCACGGCCCGCGCTACGATTTCAACGACGCGATCCTGCCCGTCGCCTCCGGCTGGATGGCGGAAGTCGCCAAGACGGCGCTGGCGTCGAACTAGTTCACGAGATCTCGCGCGGCAGCTTCCAATCCGACCGCGGCGCGAACGTCTCCTCGACGGGCGCCACGTGATATCCGGCAGGGAGAAGCCGGCCGCCCTCCTCGTCCGCGACCGGAACGTCGGTCACTAGGCCCTCGATCAAGGCGGCTTCCCACACCTCTTTCTCGGTCGGAAAGGGATCGCCGATCTGCTTGTTGCCTTCGAACAGCGCGTACATCGGTTCCGGTCCTTGCGTTGGCGGGTTCACCAGCAACGTATCGGCTGCCTGGACGTTCCTTTCCGGCAAAGGCAACGGAGGGCACGGAAACCATGGCGCGCGTTCTGGTCGGAACTTCGGGCTGGCATTACGACTCCTGGCGCGGCCCGTTCTTCCCTGAAGGCGTGACGCTGAAGCAGCAGCTTAGCTACTACGCCGGACAGTTCGACACGACGGAGCTGAACGGCGTGTTCTACCGCACGCCGACGCCTGAAGCGGTGAAGGGCTGGCGCGAGCAGACCGGCCGCGACTTCGTGTTCGCCTGGAAGGCATCCAAATTCATCACGCACTGGAAGCGCCTGTCGGAGCGCTCGGTCAACAGCCTCGAGCTGCTGGAGGACCGCATCTCGCGGCTCGGCGGCAAGGCCGGCCCGATCCTGTTCCAGCTGCCGCCGCAATTCCAGGCGGACGCGGACCGCCTCGCCTCCTTCTTCAAGCTGCTGTCACGGAAACGGCGTTACAGCTTCGAATTCCGGCATCCGAGCTGGTATCAGCCGTGCATCCTCAAAATGCTGGCGGACGAGAACATCTCGCTTTGCCTGTCCGACCATCACGATGCGCCCGCGCCATGGAAGCGCACGGCGGATTTCGTCTATGTGCGCGGGCACGGGCCGGGCGGGCGCTATCACGGGCACTATACCAGGGCGGCGCTGGCGCAATGGGCGAAGCGCATCAAGTCGTGGAAGCGGCAGGGCTGCGACGTCTATGTCTACTTCGACAACGACCAGAAGAGCGCGGCACCCGCTGATGCGCAAGCGTTGAAGCAACTGCTCTAGATCACACCGCTTAGCCGAAGCGCCGCGATCGCGGCCGCGTCATAGCCGAGCTCGGCGAGGACGCGATTCGTATGCTCGCCGAGCGTCGGCGGGCGGCTCGCGATCTCGCCCGGCGTTTCCGACAACCGGACGGCGGCACGCGTCACCGGGGCGGGCTTCTGTAGGCCGGGATAATCGACGTCCTGCATGAAGCCGGCGGCGCGGATGTGCGGATGATCCAGCGCCTGTTGCGGTGAGAGGACCGGCCCGGTCGGAATCATGGCCTGGCCCAGCGCATCGACGGCTTCCTGCGTGGTGCGCTCGGCGCACCAGCGCGCCATCCGCTCGCTGATGATGGCGCCGTTATTGCCGCGGCTGATGTCGTCGGCAAAGCGCGGATCGTTCAGCCACACCTCCTCCTCGCCCATCAGCCTCGCCCAGCGCTTGAACAGTGGATGCCCCGTGACCTGGCACAGCACCCAGCCGTCCCGGGTGCGGTAGATGTCGGCGGGCGCTGCGGTCTGGCCGAGATTGCCCGTCGGCACGCGATTGACGTTGATGACGGCCTGCTCGATCAGCGTCGCGTTGGTGAAGGACAGCGCGGTTGCGAGCAGCGCGCCCTCGACGATCTGCCCGCGCCCGGATTTGCCGCGCTCGATCAGCGCGGCGAGCGTGCCGAACGCGCAATGCAGCGCGGTGCCGAAATCGACCCAGTTCACCGCGGCACGGTACGGCGGCTCGCCGGTGCCCGTCATGTACACCGATCCCGACATCACCTGCCCGACGCCGTCGAAGCCGACGCGGTCGGACCAGGGGCCCGGCCCGCCGAACGCGGTTGCGGTCGTCAGGATGATGTCGGGCTTGATCGCCTTCAGGGACTCGTAGTCGAGCTTCATCGCGCGCAGGGTCTGCGGCGGCAGGTTGGCGACGACGACGTCCGCGGTCGCAACCAGGCGGCGCATCACCTCCTGCCCTTCCGGCTTCATCGGATCGAGCGTGATGCACTTCTTGTTGCGGTTGACCTGGAGGAACAACGCGCCCTCGCCGCCTTCGCCGACCGGCGCGACGAACCGATCCTCGCTGCCCTCGCGCTTCTCCACGCGAATGACCTCGGCGCCGAATTCGGCCAGCAATGTCGCGCAATAGGGCCCTGCGATATAGCGCCCGAAATCGAGCACGCGCACGCCCTCCAGAACACCTCCCATCGATTCCTTCCCTGTTGTTTTCCGCAGATTACAGGGACTGGCTGCCAGGGCAAGTTGGGAAGCGGGACGCACGCGCGACTTTCATCATCGCATCGCGAACAGTTCCTGATGAAACGCTTCTCGACAGGGAAACCGTGCGCGCTGAGGTCTCGTCTGAGCGCTTCCCCGAAACCCGCCGGACCGCAGCGCAAGGATCATCGCCATGCTCATTCAACCGATCGCCAGGACCAGCCGCAGCAAGACGAGAGCCTAAGGTGCGCCGTAACATCGTGAGGGAAGGACGGCATGCTGGCTCGACGCATCCTGCGTCGCGGGGCCGCAGCTCATTCCGTCCACGACTTTGCTCCAGCGCAAACTCCTGGATGTCGCAATCTCCCACTTGAAGGCAAAGAAGCTCTTCGGAGGAATCCCGTGATCATCTCAACCAAGTCACTCCTGATGGCAGTTCTCGCGCTCTGTTTCATGCTGGGGCAGCCTGCTCTCGCCGCCGGACCCCACAGCCATGAAGGACCAACCACGACCGCCCAGCCGGAGCTCGACCACGGCAAGAAGTGGCCGACTGATGATGTCTTGCGCCGCGGCATGGACGACATCAGTCTCGCGATGAGGCAATCGCTGGCACCCATTCACAGCAACGTGTTTACGCCTGCGCAATACGAGGCTTTGGCGACGCGAATCCAGGCGCAGGTCGATGACGTGGTCGGAAACTGCAAGCTGCCCGAGCGGGCCGATCAGCAGCTTCACCTCGTCCTCGAGCAGATCATCGATGGCGCGGCGAAGATGAAGACCGGGACCAGCCGCGATCAGGGAGCCATGAAGATCGTGCGGGCGCTCGCTCAATACGGCAAGTATTTTGACCATGCCGGCTGGCAACCGCTGCAACATTGAGGTCGATTGCCGCTGCCTCCTATGCCGCCACGGCCTCGTAGATGTCCTCCTCCTGGGCCGTGTGCATGCGCACCAGCGTCTCGATCGCCTCGATCACGCGCTGGGCGTCGCGAATGAGGTAGCGGTCGATCTTCTCTGACGGCAGATCCTCCGCGATCCGGGCGAGCAGCCGCGCGAGATGCAGTATCTCGCGATGCGCACGGCTCATGGCGGAGAGTCCGTGGCGGTCGCGCAGAACCTGCGTGAGCTTCGGATAGACGCTGTCTTCATCCTCGCCTTCGTGCATCACGACGCTGCTCTGGACCAGTCGATGGGCCTCGCCAATCAAGGCAGCGACGGCTTCGGGCACCGCGTCGTCGAGCGCATCGACGATCTGGCGCAAGCGGTCGAGATCCCTGAGCAGGGCCTGATGATCGTGATGCAACGTCAGCCCCTGCTCTGCGGTGAGGCGCGGACCACTCCTGACGAGAGGCGGATTGAGCGCTCGCAGCGCGTTCAGAATGACGGCAACATCGATCACCTCCTGGACGATGGCAGCGGGCACGGGATCGAGCCAGCCAACGGTGGCAGCGACCATGGCTACCAATGACAATCCCATACCGACGAAGATGCTCTGCAGGGCGATGCGTCGCGCCCGCTGCGCGATGATGATCGCTTCGCCGACCCGATCCAGCCGGTCCGTGAGGATCACCACATCTGCCGCCTCGGAGGAGGCGCTTGCACCACGCGCGCCGAGCGCGATCCCGGTGTCAGCCACGGCCAGCGCCGGGGCGTCATTGATACCGTCGCCGACCATGATGGTCGGATGCAGCCGCTGTTCGCTACGCACCGCTTCGACCTTATCTGCGGGAACGCGGTCGGCCAGCACGGCATCGAGATCGAGCGCAGCTCCGATGGCCTGCGCCGCCGCGGCGCGATCACCCGTGACCATCACCATCCGCGCGATGCCGGCATCGCGCAGCAGCCGGATCGCGCGTGGCGTGTCGGCCCGCAATTCGTCGGCCAGCAGCAGCGCGCCGATCAGACGGCCGTCCACCGCGACAAAGACGATCAGCGCCGAGCGCCACGAGGCACGTCGTATCGCTCGCAACTCCCATGGCGACAGATCGGCATGCGAGAGAAGCATTTCCCGCGAGCCCGCCACAACGTGGCGCCCGTCGATCTGGCCGCTGAGGCCGGATCCCATGATCTCTTTGACATGTTCCGGCGGCCTCAGCTCGAGCCCCTGGGCGAGCGCCGCAGCGACGACGGCCTTCGCAAGCACATGATGCGACGCTTGCTCGAGCGACGCTCCGAGCCTGAGGACCTCATCCGGATCCTCGCCCGGCGCGACCTCTACGGACAGCAGCCGCGCCCCGCCCACCGTCAGGGTACCGGTCTTGTCGAATAGCACGGTGTGCGCGCGGGCCAGCACCTCCAGCGCCCTTCCGCCCTTGGCCAGGATGCCGCGGCGGGCCGCTTGTGCCACCCCCGCGATGAAGGCGAGGGGTGCGGCCAGAATCAGGGGGCAAGGCGTCGCCGCCACCAGCACGGCAAGGCTGCGGGTCAAGTCGCCGGAGATGTGCCATGCCACAAAGGCGATGACGAGTGTGACCGGCAGGAAGATCAGCGCATAGCGGTCGGCCAACCGCACAAACGGAGCTCTCGCAGTCTGCGCCGCAGTCACCATGCGCACGATGCCCGCGTAAGTACTCTCGCTGGCCACCGCCGTCACGGTCAATTGGAAGGTCTCACCCGCATTCAGAGAACCGGAGAGAACGGCACTTCCGCGTGTCTTCTCCGCCGGAATCGGCTCGCCAGTCACAGCGGACTCGTCGATGGTGGCAGAGGCCGACGCAACGACACCGTCGACCGGCACGATTTCGCCGGCCTTAACCAGAAGCTCCTCGCCGACCGCGACGTCCCCAACCGGAGCATCCTCGATCCGCTCGCCGGATTTGCGATGGACCTGGCGCGGCGCACGATCAACCAGGGATCGCAGATCATGCTCCGCCCGTGCGACCGCGATCTCCTCCAGCACGTTGCCGCCGGAATACATCAGCGCGACCACAGCGCCTGCGAGCGGCTGTCCGAGCGCCAACGCCGCGCTCATCGACAGCAGCGCGATCGCGTCCACGCCGACGCGGCCGCTCAAGAGATCCTTGACGATCGAGACCGCCAATCCCGCAATCACGGGCGCCGTGCCGAGCGCCCAGGCGAAGTCTGCTACATCAGGCCGGCCCGCGGCTCGCGCGAGAATACCTGCAGTCAATCCTGCGATTGCGATCGCAACCAGAGCCCATCGCAGGACCCGATCAAACGACATGGCTTGGCGCGCCCGCCCTTTGGTTTCCACTCGCTATTGCTGCGGGACGGCGCTCTTGTTCCCGTGCATGAACGCCATCATCTCGTCCGGAGTGAGCTTCCCGTCCTTGTCGCGATCCATGGCCTTGAAAATTCGTTCGTGCGCGACCTGAAACTCGGGCAACGAGACGGTTCCGTCGCCATCGGCATCCATCAGCGCGAAGATGATGCGAAAGGCGACCGGCGGCCCCATGGCGTCACCGCCTGTCGCACCATGCCCCTTCATTCCCTGTCCCATCATTCCGCGCCCCATCATTCCCATCATATCTCCACCGCGCATCGGGCTCTGCCGCTCGGCGGATGGGTTTGCAGGAGAGCTCGAGTGTGGCGAGGCCGGCGCCTGCTCCTGTCCGGGATGGTGGCTCTGATGGTCCGCTGGCGATTGAGCCAAAGCCGGCTGGCCCAAAGTGGCGAGCAGCAACGCTGCAGCAATGGTTCGACCTGGCATGGCGCTTCCTCCGTCCTTGGGGTGGGCCTACAAGGTGTCGGACTTCACCGAGTTTACGTTGAGCCAAATCAAAAAGCGGCTTTTGCTCCAGCTTGGCTCCTATGGCTTTTCGACGCCGCCGCCGGTGCGGGCGCAGCCGATCGCCTCCGTGAGCACCTTGCGGTCGCCGATGTGATTGGCGAGCAACAGGATCAGCCGTGCGTTCATCCGCAGCGCCTGTTCCTCGTCGAGATCTCGCTGGCCGTCGATCAGCTCGGCGTAGAAGTCGTCGGGATCGGCGATGTTGGGTGACAAATTGAGCGTCATGCTGCCAGCTCCTTCCGTCCGGCGGTGTCGTGCCCGGAGGCCCGCAACATCGCATCCGCGATCTCAGCCTCGTCAAATCCGGTCCAGCGTGCCGCGACGTATTGATCGGGCCGGAACAGGTAGGTGGTCCCGGCCGAAGCGCCGTAGCGCTCGGCAAGCAGGCCGGAGGGATCGGCGATATCGCGGCCGACGACAATGAGTTTCGCGTCGAGGGGACCCACCGCGATCTCGGTCTTGTCGGTCTCCTTGCCGAAGGCCACGACCGTGAAGCCATCGCCGAGACAATGGAGGAACCAGGCGGGCTTGCCATCCACCGTGATCGGCGCATCGGCCGCATTGGTGCCGGGCCGCACGCCGCCCATCATCGCGTCGTCATCGGGGGTATTGAGCGCCGACATCACATAGGGCGTCGGCGTCGAGAGACGGCCGCTGTTGACCAGAGGCCGCGCAAAGGCGTGATGGCGGGCGAGCTCCAGCACCGCGTCACGGAAATAGCGGCTCGCTTTCGTCTTCGGCGTGATGAAGTCGGTGGCGCGCGTCGAGTTCAGGATGTTGTCGTCGGCGGCATAAGCACGCTCCTCGTGATAGCTGTCGAGCAGTGCTTCCGACGCCTCGCCGCGCAGCACCATCGCGAGCTTCCAGGCGAGATTGTCGATGTCCTGGACGCCGGTATTGGCACCGCGCGCGCCGAACGGCGAGACCTGGTGCGCGGCATCGCCGGCGAACAACACCCGGCCCTGGCGGAAATTGTCGATGCGCCGGCAGGCGAACTGATAGATCGAGACCCATTCGAGCACGAACTCGGTGTCCTCGCCGAGCATGGCACGAATGCGCGGTATCACCCGCTCGGGCCTCTTTTCCTCATCGGGATCAGCTTCCCAACCGAGCTGGAAGTCGATGCGCCAGATCTTGTCCGCCTGCCGGTGCAGCAGCACGGACTGGCCGCGGTGGAACGGCGGATCGAACCAGAACCAGCGCTCGGTCGGGAAATCCGCCTTCATGGCGACGTCGACGATCAGGAAGCGGTCCTGGAAGTACTGTCCAGTGAACTCGGCCCCCACCATCTTGCGCACGTCGGAGTTGGCCCCGTCGCAGGCGATCACCCATTGCGCCTCCATGGGGAAGATGCTGTCGGGCGTTTCCACCGCCAGCGTGGCGTGATCGGCGGCCTGCTTGAGGCTGAGGAGCCGGTGCCTCCAGCGCAGCTCGATCAGCGGATTGGCCCGGCATTTGGCAACCAGCATCTCTTCCAGATGATATTGCTGCAGATTGATCATGGCCGGCCATTGGTGGTCGGCCTCGGGCAACAGATCGAACTGGTAGGACAGCTGGTCCTGGAAGAAGACCCTCCCGACGTTCCAGCTCACGCCGCGCTCGACCATGGGCGCCGCGCAGTCGAGGCGGTCCCAGATTTCGAGCGGTCGCTTGGCGTAGCAGACCGCGCGCGAGCCGATCGAGACGGTGTCGTTGTCGTCGAGCACCACGACCGGCTGGCCGCGCGCCGCGCAATCGAGCGCCGCGGTCAGGCCGATGGGACCTGCGCCGATCACCACGATCGGATGCCGCTTCACGATCCCCTCGGCCTGCTCTTGGGAACGCCGATAGCCGAACTTCGGATAGATGTAGCTCGTCATGTTCGCTTCCTGATGCGCGTGCCGGGGTCAATGCGCGTCGGCGAATTCCTTCTCGTGCATCCAGGCGGTGTGGCGCGGCGGGCGCTTGGTGCGCGACCATTCCTCGACCATCTCGTGCGCGACCGACTTCATGCGGTCGATCTGCTCTGGCGTCGCGGTCCAGACCGCGATCTCCAGGCGATGGCCGCTCGGGTCTCGGAAATAGATCGACTTGAAGATGGTGTGGTCGGTGACGCCGACGACGTCGAGGCCGGCGGCCTCCGCGCGCGCCTTGGCCTCTTCGAGCTCGGCGAGGTCCTTGACCTGAAAGGCGATGTGCTGGGTCCACTCCGGCGTGTTGGGATCGCGGCCCATCGGCGGCGAGTTCGGCAGCTCGAAGAAGGCGAGGATGTTGCCGTTCCCGGCATCGAGGAAGATGTGCATGTAGGGATCGGGCGCCTTGGTCGAAGGCACCCGATCCTCGGCAATGGCGCCGAGAAGATCCATGTTCATGACGGTCTTGTAGAACTCGACGGTCGCCTTGGCATCGACGCAGCGATAGGCGACGTGATGGATCTTCTCGATTTTCATGGCGTTTCGCTCCCTGGATCTGCGGTTGCGAAATTAGTATCAGATGTTACTATTTCCTGAATTTGATTTGGATCAATCCACTCCGAAGAATTTTTCGAGTGTGTCGGGCGACGGGAATCGCGTGATGGGACGTTCAAGCGTGGCGCGCGGCGAAGCGGCCAAAGCCGCCACGGCGCAGGATGGCGTCGAGCTGGACCTGCAGCGATATTTTCCGTACCGGCTGGCACGCCTTGCCGAGCAGGTGTCGCTGGCGGTTGCCGAGGTCTATTCCGAACGTTTTGCGCTGACACGGCAGGAATGGCACGTGCTCGCCATTCTTGGCGTGCGCCCGGAGATTGCGACCAAGGAGATCGGCCCGCTGACGACGCTCGACAAGATGCAGGTCAGCCGCGCCGTGCAGGGCCTGGAGTCGCGCGGCATCGCCGGCCGCAAGCACCATCCCGACGATCGGCGCGAGCTGATCGTCTCGCTGACCCCAGCCGGTCGCGCGCTTTATCGCAAGATCGTGCCCTACGCGCTGGCGCGGGAGACGAAGCTGCTTGGGGCGCTGACTGCCGAGGAAGTGGCGGTACTCGACCGGGTGATGCGCAAATTGTCGGCCGCCTTGGCGTAGCTTCTCCCGCTCAGCCCCACTTCATCTCGCCCTTGGCGACCTTCGAGCCGATATCGAGCGCGACGCCCATTCCGAGATTCGGGAAGCGCGCTTCCATGGCAGCCTTCAGCGCAGCGCTGTCAGCGACCTTGGCCAGCTCTTCGTCGAACGCGAGCAGATATTTCCTGGTGTGCTCGACACCGGAAAGATCGACGGCGACGCCCGCTGCCATGTGGCCCGGCACGACGAGAGACGGCTTGCGGGCCGCGATCTTGTCGAGGTTGGCGACCCAGGCTGCGCGCTGCTCCTTGGTCGGCGTATCGGCGGTCCAGACATGCACGCCGGAGAAGATCATCACGCCGCCGAACACGGCATTCAAGGACGGAACGAAGAGATAGCGGCGGTTGGCGAGACCTTCGGCGTTGACGATTTCGATCGCCTCGCCGTCAATCGCAAGGGAAGCCCCATCGAACGCTTCCGGCAGCACGACATCGGCGAGCGTCTGCGGACCATTCTCCTTGAGCTGCGGTCCCCAGACGGCGAGCTTCTTCTCCACATTCGCCTTGATGGCCGCGAGCGTCGCGGACGCCGCCAGCACCTTGGCAGTCGGGAAAGCCTCGCGCACCGGCTTCAGGCTGAAATAATAGTCCGGATCGGATTGGCTGACATAGATGGTGGTGAGCTTCTTGCCGCTCGCCTTGATCGCCTCGACGAGCGCGCGTCCGTCCGGATAGGAGAAGCCGCCGTCGATCAGCACCGCCTCGGTCGGACCGGAAAGCAGGACGGGCGCACGGAAAAATCCATTGGGGCCTGCGGGAAAATGTTTCCAGCTCAGCTTGCCCTCCGCGGCATGGCCGACGTCGGCGGGCGCGAATAATGCGGCGGCCCCCGCGGCAAGGCTGGTCTTCATGGTCTGTCTCCTCGACAACATCGCTTTCTCCATTGAACTCTGCAGGGAAAATCGGTTTGGATGATCAGGCGGCACGGAGTTGTGCGGCCAGCAGATCGAACCGCCCGAACAGCATGCTGCCGTCCAGCAGCCTCCGCCCGGCGCCCTCGCCGACGACCAGGGCCGGCACGCCACCGGCCCCAAATCGCGTCACGTCGGCGCGCGCGGCCGCGGTCCGCGCCTGGTAAGCCGCGATCAATGCATCGTCAGGCGCCCGCACGCGGCGCGCCGAATCGGTCAGTTGCGCGCCGTCGAGCAAATCGGCGACGATTTGAAGGTTGGAATTGTCGCGGCCGTCAACATAGCGGGCGCGCTGCAAGAGCTTGAGCGCCTCGAGCTCACGAGCCGGATCAACCAGGCCCACGGCGACGACGCCAAGGGTCGCCGGCGCCGAGTCGAACAGGCTGCCGGTATTGCCGAGAATGCCAGTGCGATAGGCCTCACTGAACGGCTGGCCGGTCAACCGTGCGATGCGCTGGTCGTTCTGCCAGGCATAGGCGGCAAAATGCTGGTCCATGGTCCGCGCCGCGGGGCCCGCAAACAGGCCGGTCGGTGCCAGCACCAGCGTCACATCGCCGTGCGCGGCAAGCTGCTCCAGCACCGGCGATGCGCCGTAGCACCAGCCGCAGAGAGGGTCGAAGAGATAGGTGATTTGCATGATTTTCGGGCCGCCAATGTTCGATGCGGAGAACCTAGCGGCCGATCATTATTTGATAAATATCAGATAATGGTACATATTGTTTGTTATTAGCTGACAATGGCGACTCGCATGGAAGCGATCAATCTCAACCGCCTCGCCTATTTCGCAGCCGTGGTCGATGCCGGCTCGTTCACACGCGCTGCCGAGCGCCTCGGCATCACCAAGACCGTCGTCAGCCAGCAGGTGGCACGGCTCGAAGCGGAATTGAAAACGGCTTTGCTGCTGCGGACCACCAGGAGGGTCGAGCCGACCGAAGCCGGCCGGTTGCTGCATGCCCGCTGCGTCATGATCCTGCGCACCGCGGAAGATGCCGTGGACGAGCTCGCCCAGACCAATGCCGAGCCGATGGGCATGCTGCGGATCGCCGCGCCGAACGACTATGGCGCAACGATGATCGCGCCGCTGGCAGCGAAGTTTGCGCGCAAATATCCCGCTTGCGCCGTCGAGCTGATCCTGTCGGACACGCGAACGGACCTCCTCGCCAACCAGATCGACCTGTCGATCCGGGTCGGCTGGTTGAACGATTCAAGTCAGCAGGCCAGGCGGATCGGATCGTTTCGACAATTGCTGGTGGCCGCGCCGGACGTGGCCGCGGCGTTCCGGAGCAAGACGCCCGACGAGCTTGCGGCTCTGCCGTTCATTGCCAACGGCGCGCTCGACGAGCCGCTGGTCTGGCGCTTCACCAGACGCGATATCGACAGCCGCACGATCCGCATGCGGCAGTCGATCTCGATCAATACGACGCCTGCGGTGCTGGGCGCCGCGCTTGCCGGCGGCGGACTCTGCGTGCTGCCCGACTATTTGGTCGCGGAGCATTTGAAGTCCCGCCGGCTGGTCCATGTCCTGCCGTCCTGGAGCCTGCCGACCGGCGGCATCCATGCCGTGTATCCCGCGGCCCGGTTCCGGCCGCCGAAGATCACCGAGTTCGTGGCCATGCTGGTGCAGGAAGGCCGCACGCTCGCCAGCAAATTTCCGGAATGACAGGTGCCCGCTGGTTCATGCCGCGGATCGATCCGGCAGGCCGCCCCGCAGGGCGTCAAGCAGGCGCTGCTCGCGCTCGATCCGGGCGCGATAGAGCTCGCGTTCGCTCTCGCTTCTGGCACCGGCCAGCAACACGCGATAGTGCCCGATCACCTTCTCGCTGCAGCTGATGAGGAGGTTGCGGACGTCACTCATCGTTCCGCTCCGGTCGTGGCAATCGCCGATGGCGTGTTCGGAACGGTGAATGCGGCCGGGAAGGCATCGGCGGCGAGAGCCTCGAGCGCGGTCTGCTCCTCGGCGAGGCGTCGTTCGATAAACTGGCGCTCAATGTCCGACAGCTCGGTCTTGAGCAGGCGTCGATAACGAGAGAGGTTGTTGCGGTGCGCGCGGATGCGGGCGAAATCCTGATCGAGCATCGTCGTCACTCCTGACGGTCTTTCACGGTCCTTTTCGAATTTGCGGTGCGGGAAGAAACATCTTCCGGCGCAAAAATATTCAGGCTTGTTTTGCTGTCAAGATCCTCTTTCGCCGCTTGCTTGACACCGTTGGGGGTGCCCGAAAAAAATTTTGCGCGTCCCTCTTGCAAGGGCCTTGCGGCGCTCTAAGTCGTTTTTCGCCGCGAGAGCGGTGTGCCGGATGCCCGATCGGGTCCGGCGCGGGCGCCGGGCCGGGATCTTCGGATCCGTTCCCGATTCCTTAACGGCGCTCCTTCGTATCCATCTTGCTCTTTGGAGGACTTGGTATGAGGACCACCTTTGACTTTGCGCCGCTGTGGCGCTCCACCATCGGCTTCGACCATCTGGCCGACCTCGTCGACAGCACGCTGCGCCAGGCGGGGGAGGACAATTATCCCCCCTACAACATCGAGCGCTCCGGCGAAGACCAATACCGGATCACGCTGGCCGTGGCGGGCTTTGGCGTCAACGACATCAGCGTGACCGCCGAACAGAACGCGCTCACCATCGAGGGCCGGAAGCCGGACAGCGCCACGCGTGAATATCTCTATCAGGGTATCGCCGCGCGTCCGTTCCGCCGCGTGTTCAATCTCGCCGACTACGTCCAGGTCAAGCAGGCCGCTTTCCAGGACGGTCTCCTGGTCATCGATCTGCTGCGCGAGATTCCGGAAGCCATGAAGCCGCGCCGGATCCAGATCGCGGGTGCTGCGTCACCGCAGATCGAGCAGAAGAAAGCGGCTTAGGCCGGTCGAACGCGTTCGACAGCGACCACCCTGACGGATGGCGACCGGATCGCCATCCGCCGACCGGACCATCCCTTCGAAAGGAGTGTAGAGGGAGACAAGTGATGACCAATGCCAATGCGACCACCGGCGCTCTCGGCGCGCTGTTCCATCCCGCTGCGCATTATGCATCGCCAAGCGCCGTCCTCGACGATGGCAAGCTCTCGACAGCGGAGAAGCGGATCATATTGTCGTCCTGGGCCTCGGACATGTACGCGGTCGAATCCTATCCAGCGCTGCGCGACATTCCCGGCATGGATCAGCCGATCCGGCTCGCGGACATTCTCGCCGCGCTGCGGAAGCTCGATGATGATGACGACGACCCGCCGCCCGGCGGCGGCGTCCCGATGCGGCTGCGGCGGCCCTGGGCCGCCGCAACGCCGTAACGAGGACCAGCGAAAGGGTCTGAACAAGGCGGGGCTTCGCCAAATTTCAGGGAAGCGGAGCTTCTGGCTGGGGCGGGAGGGATCGAACCTCCGAATGGCGGAATCAAAATCCGCTGCCTTACCGCTTGGCTACGCCCCAACAGGCGACCTGGGGGGCCGGCGGAAGAACTGGCTACCGCAGATTCCCTTGGTCGCAGCCGGTCTATAGGGAGCGGCGCAGCATTTCAACCGCCTGGAGGGGCAAAATACCACAGCCCCGGGTTCGGCGCCGCCCACTCTCTTAATAAGGCCCGCGACGGCCCCGTTCTGACCGTCATCGTCCGGCCCCTCCCGCCCCATTGAGACCTCCCCCATTTCATGGGAATAGGGCGCCAAGACCTGTCCACGGGAGTGAGCCATGACCTACCGCGCGCCGATTTCTGACATGCTGCTGTCGCTCAATCACGGCGCCGGCCTCAAGGCTGCCGTGGAGGCCGGTCATTACGGCGATTTCGATGCCGACATCGCCGCGGCCGTGCTGGAGGAAGCCGGCAAGTTCGCGACCGACGTGCTGGCCCCCCTCAACAAGATCGGCGACGAGCACGGCATCAAGCTCAACGACGGCAAGGTGACGACCGCGCCGGGCTGGCCGGACGCCTACAAGCGCTGGACCGAGGGCGGCTGGAACGCGGTGTCCGGCCCCGAAGATTTCGGCGGCCAGGGCCTGCCGATCGCGATCAATGCTGCGTGCACCGAGATCTGGAGCGCCTCGAACCTCGCCTTCGGCCTCTGCCCGCTGCTGACGGCGTCGGCGATGGAGGCGCTGGACGCGCATGGCAGCAGTGAGCTGAAGAAGATCTATCTCGAAAAGCTCGTCTCCGGCGAATGGACCGGCACGATGCAGCTGACCGAGCCGCAGGCCGGCTCCGACGTCGGCGCGCTGCGCACCCGCGCCGAGAAGCAGGCCGACGGCACCTATCGCATCAAGGGGACGAAGATCTTCATCACCTATGGCGAGCACGACATGACCGACAACATCGTGCATTTCGTGCTGGCGCGCCTGCCCGATGCGCCCGCCGGCACCAAAGGGATCTCGCTGTTCCTCGTGCCCAAGTTCATGGTCAATGCAGACGGCTCGCTGGGGCAGCGCAACGACATCTATGCGAGCGGCGTCGAGCACAAGCTCGGCATGCACGCTTCCCCGACCTGCACCATGACCATGGGCGATCATGGCGGCGCCATCGGCTTCCTCGTCGGCGAAGAGAACCAGGGCATGCGCTGCATGTTCACCATGATGAACCAGGCCCGCCTCGGCGTCGGCCTCGAGGGCGTCGGCGTCGCCGATCGCGCCTACCAGCAGGCTTTGTCGTATGCGCAGGAGCGCAAGCAGGGCCGCGCCGTCGGCAGCAAGAGCGACGGCTCGGACGCGATCTTCGTGCATCCCGACGTCAAGCGCATGCTGATGCGGATGCGGGCGCAGACCGCCGCCGCGCGCACCATCTGCTATGCGACCGCGGTCGCGATCGACGTCTCGACGCGCGCCAGGGATCCCAAGGTGCGTGCCGATGCCGCCGCGCGCGCGGCGCTGCTGACGCCGATGGCCAAGGGCTATTCCACCGACATCGGCAACGAGGTCGCCTATCTCGGCGTGCAGGTGCATGGCGGCATGGGCTTCATCGAGGAGACCGGTGCGGCCCAGCATTATCGCGATGCCCGCATCACCGCGATCTACGAGGGCACCAACGGCATCCAGGCGATCGACCTCGTCACGCGCAAGCTCGCGGCCAATGGCGGCGCTGCCGTCTGGGCGCTGCTCGACGAGCTCGCAGCGACGGTCAAGAAAGTCGAAGCGTCGAACGATCCGGCTTTTGGCACCACGGGCGTCAAGCTGCGCGAAGCGCTGGAGGCCTTGACCCGCACCAGCAAATGGCTGCTGGAGCGCGTGACGTCCGCGCCGAACGAGGCGCTTGCCGGCGCGACACCCTATCTGCAGCAGTTCGGCTCGACGCTCGGCGGCTGCCTGCTCGCCTCCGAAGCGCTTGCCGCCAAGGCCGACGGCAACACGGACGCCGCGCGCTACGTCTCGCTCGCACGCTTCTTCGCCGAGAACATCAGTGTGCAGGCCGGCGCGCTCGAGCGCACCGTGACCGAGAGCGCTGAGTCCGTCGCAGCGGCGGATGCGGTGTTGCTGGGGTAAGGAGGCCTTGTAGCCCGGATGGAGCGCAGCGCAATCCGGGGCCGACGTCGCTCATGGCACGAATCCCGGATTACGCTTCGCTCCATCCGGGCTACGAGGCCACGGCCTTCGCGCTTCTCCCAGGCCGCCACAACACGACGCCCGCCGCCACGAGATCCAGCACGACGCACATCGCGAAAGCCGCGGTGTAATTGCCCGTCAAGCTCCGCACGAGCCCGACGATGCCCGGACCGAAGGCGCTGACGACGCCGCTGATCGAGGTGCCCAATCCCATTGCGGCGGCGAAGGCGGCGGCACCGATCTCGCGTTGGATGATCAAGGGCGGGAACGTGATCATGTTGCCGATCGAGAAGCCGTAGACGGCGCAGCACACCAGCAGCACCGTCGGGCTCGTGCTCTGCACGAGAACGAACAGCGCCGCCGCCTGGCTCGTCATCGACGCCGCGCAGGCGAGCCGGGGATCGAGCCGGTCGACGAACAGGCCGAGCGACAGGCGGCCGACCACCGCCATCGCCGCCATGATGGTGACCGCGCCGCCTGCGGCCGAGCGGCCGATCAGCGGCTCGAGAAAAGTCACCTGGTGGATGATGAATCCCATCTGCGCCAGCAGCGCGATCGCGATCGGCAAGACCATGGTCCAGAACGCCGCGTTGGCGAGCAGCGTCTTGCGGGAATGGCTTGGTGCGGCCGTGCTCTCACCGGAAGGGCGTCCGCCCGAAGCCGGCGAGGTCCCGGCAGGCCAGCCGATGAAGGTCACGACCACCGGCAGCACCAGCACCATCATCGCGAACGTGGCCGCCAGCATGGCGGAGCGAAAGCCGATGCTGCCGGTCAGCGACAGCAGCAGGGGAACGAGGATGATGCCGCCGCAGGTCGCGCCGTTGAATGCGAGGCTGAGCGCCAGCCCGCGCCGGCGTTCGAACCAGGAGTTCAGCACGGTCGCGATCACCACGGTGCCCATGCCGGTCCAGCCGACCGACATCAGCGCATAGGCGAGATAGAGCTGCCAGGGCGACTGCATCAGCGCCAGCAGCACCGTCGAGGCGCCGAGCGCCGCCAGGCCGCACAGGATCAGCGACCGCAAGCCGATGCGCGCGAGCAGATCGTCGGTGAAGATGACAAGGACGGAGGTCAGGAGAAACGAGAACGTGCTGGCCGCGGAGACCAGCGTGCCCGGCCAGCCATGGGCGCGCTGCAGCTCGGCGAGATAGACGCCCTGGCCATACAGGCCGAAGCCGAACATGAAGAAGGCCATCAGGAAGCAGGCCAGCACGACGCGCCAGCCGCGGTAGTGCAGCGAGGATTCGTCGATGCGGGTTGCGGCAATCATCAATCGGGCAATCGGATCACATGGAACCGCGGGATCGTGCACCACAACCACTGGTTTTTCAAATGAAACATTGTAGCCAATTGTTGCGATGCGTTGGCGCCGAAAAGGTTGACTCAGCGCATTGGCACGCCTGCGGGATCATGTAGGCTGATGCTCGGCGAGACTCGCGAAGCGGCGAGCATCGCGGCGAGCGCAGGGGGCTCTCATGCCGAATGGCAATATCGTCGTCACCGAAGAGCGCGGAACGCGTGTCATCACCCTGCGCCGCCCGGGCAAGAAGAACGCGATCACCCAGGATATGTATCGGGAGATGAGCCACGCGATCGATACCGCGCAGAACAACCCCGACATCCGCTGCATGATCATCACCGGCGGCTCAGGCGTGTTCACCGCCGGCGACGATATCGACGATTTCATGCACGCCGACACCGCGCGCCCCGAGACGTTGTCGGAAGGCGCCAAGTTCCTCTATTCGCTCGCCCTCAACATCAAGCCGATCATCGCCGCCGTCGACGGCGCCTCGATCGGCATGGGCACCGTGATGCTGTTTCACTGCGACTACGTGCTGGCCTCGAACGCTGCGACCTTCTCCGCGCCCTACATCCATCTCGGGCTGGTGCCGGTCGGCGCCGCCAGCCTCTTGATGCCGAACACGATGGGATATCAGCGCGCCTTTGCCATGCTGGTGATGGGGCGGACTTTTTCCGCCGCGGAGGCGCACGCGGCAGGCTTCGTCAACACCGTGGTGTCGCCCGGACATACCGAGGTCGAGGCGCGCAAGGTGGCGCGCGACATCTGCCGGCTGCCGGCCGAGGCGGTCGCAACCTCCCGCAAATTGCTGCGCGCGCCGGCGGAAGAGCTCACCCGCCGCATCGACCAGGAAGGCCATCTGTTCGGCGAGCGGCTGAAATCTGACGAAGCGGTGGCGGCGTTCAATGCGTTTGCGAACCGGAAGAAGAAGTAGCGGGCTCTCTCCGCGAGCCCGGTATCGTAGGGTGGGCAAAGGCGCACTTGCGCCGTGCCCACGCCTTAAGACGTGGGCACGCTTCGCTTTGCCCACCCTACGATACTGAGGTTGGGGAGAAGTCCAGCACGGTTACGACAATGCTTCGTGAAATCTTCGCGCGGACCGACTAGTCTTGTTCCATGCGATACCGATCCATCCTTGCCGCCCTCGCTCTCGCCTCCGCCCTCCCCGCCTCGGCCCAGACCGCCGCGCCGGTCGAGCTGCGCGTGCTCGCGATCAACGATTTTCACGGCAATCTGCGTCCGCCGCCGGGCGGCATCCGCATCAATGATCCCGAGGACGGAGCCCGGAAAGTGATGGTGGCGGCCGGCGGCGCCGAATACATGGCGACGCTGGTGAAGCAGCTGCGCGAGGGACACAAGAACACGATCTTCGTCGCCGCCGGCGACCTGATCGGCGCGAGCCCGTTCCTGTCGGCGATGTTTCACGACGAGCCTTCCGTGGAGGCGCTTTCGCTGATGGGGCTTGCGATCAGCTCGGCCGGCAATCACGAGTTCGACGAGGGCAAGACCGAGCTGCTCAGGATGCAGAACGGCGGCTGTCATCCGGTCGACGGCTGCCAGGGGCCGCATCCGTTCACGGGCGCCAAATTCCGTTATCTCGCCGCGTCCACCATCGAGACCGCGACGGGCAACAGCGTGCTGCCGCCCTACGAGATCAGGGAGTTCGACGGCATCCCGATCGCCTTCATCGGGCTGACCTTGAAGGAGACCGCGGGCATCGTCTCGCCTGCTGGCATCGCCGGGCTCGAATTCCGCGACGAAGCCGAGACGGTGAATGCGCAGGTCGCCCAGCTGAAGGCGCGCGGCGTCGAGGCGATCGTGGTGCTGATCCACCAGGGCGGCGAGCCCGCCGGCGACTACAATGAATGCCCTGCCATTACCGGGCCGATCGTCGACATCGTCAAAAAATTCGACCGCGCCGTCGACGTCGTCGTCAGCGGCCACACCCACCGCGCCTATGTCTGCGACATCGACGGACGGCTCGTCACCAGCGGCGACAAATACGGCACGCTGGTCACCGCGATCGATCTCAAGCTCGATCCTGTAACCCGCGACATCGTCAGCGCCAAAGCCGAAAACGTCATGGTCGCCAACGCCTCGCTGGCGAAGGACGCCGAGCAGACCGCGCTGATCGAGGCCTATGACAAGCTCTCGGCGCCGATCGCCAACCGGCCGGCCGGATCGGTGACGCAGACGCTGTCGCGCGTGCCGAACGAGGCCGGCGAAAGCGCGCTCGGCGACATCATCGCGGACGCGCAGCTTGCCGCGACCAGGGACGCGAAGGATGGCAGCGCTGTCATCGCACTCACCAATCCCGGCGGCATCCGCACCGACATCGTCCCGAAGGAGAATGGCGCGATCACGTTCGGCGACGTGTTCGCCAGCCAGCCATTCCGCAACCGTCTCGTGACGATGACGCTGACGGGCAGTCAGCTCAAGGACATGCTCGAGCTGCAATGGCTGGACCCGAAGCGGCCGCGGATTCTCCAGGTATCGAACGGGTTCAGCTATGCCTGGGATGCGTCGAAGCCATTCGGCGAGCGCGTGATCGCCGAGAGGATGACACTGGGCGGCAAGCCGATCGAGCAGGCCAGCGGCTACCGCGTCACCCTCAACGATTACCTCGCGGTCGGCGGCGATGGTTTTACCGTCGCCAAACAAGGCACGGCGCCGCAATATGGCGGCTACGACGCGGACGCGCTGTTCGCGTTCTTCCGGGCGCACGGTCCGATCGGCCCGCTGCCGCTGAGTCGCATCCTGCGCGTGAATTGATCCGGATCAAACGGGCCAGAACCGGACGACCCTTTGCCATTCCCGTTCAAACGCATAGATTGGGATTTGCATTGCGTTTTGGCGCCGGATGCGCCAAGCGACGTCGAAAGCCCGGATCCATGAGGCCGACCTGATGAGCACGCTTCTCCTTTCCCACAAGGCCTGCCTCGACCATGTCACGCCGCCGGGACATCCTGAAAGGCCGGATCGCCTGCGTGCGGTGGAGGAAGCGCTGTCGCATGAGCGCTTCCAGTTCCTGGTGCGCGACCAGGCGCCGGAGGGCGATCTCGATCTCGTCACGCTCTGCCACAACGAGCACTACGTCACCGAGCTGCGCCACATCGCACCGAGCAGCGGGCAGGTCTATATCGACGGCGACACCTCGATGTCCCCTGGCACGTGGGAAGCGGTGATGCGCGGTGTCGGCGGCGCGGTGGCGGCGACCGAAGCGGTGATGGCGGGCGAGCATCGCAACGCCTTCGTCGCGGTGCGTCCGCCCGGCCATCACGCCGAGATCGGCAAGCCGATGGGCTTCTGCTTCTTCGACAATGTCGCCATTGCCGCGCGCCACGCCCAGCGCAAATACGGCATCAAGCGCGCGGCCATCGTCGATTTCGACGTGCATCACGGCAACGGCACGCAGGACATCTTCTGGTCGGACCCGACCGTGATGTACTGCTCGACGCACCAGATGCCGCTGTTTCCGGGCACCGGCGCGACGGGCGAGCGCGGCGACCACGACACCATCGTCAACGCGCCGCTCGCCTCCGAGGACGGCGGGCCGGAATTCCGCTCCGCGTTCGAGAATTTGATTCTGCCGCAGCTCGAGAAATTCAGCCCCGAGCTGCTCATCATCTCCGCCGGCTTCGACGCGCATTATCGCGATCCGCTGGCCTCGCTGAATTTGCGCGCGGAGGATTATGCCTGGGTGACGCGCAAGCTGATGGATCTCGCCGACAAGTCCGCGGGAGGGCGCGTTGTTTCGGTGCTCGAGGGCGGCTATGACCTGCAGGGACTGAAAGAATCTGTTACGGCGCATGTCGGCGCCCTGATGGGCGCCTGACGACGCCCGCCACATTAAGCCCGCAAAACCCGCCTTCACTGCAATGAAAGCGAATCGGGCAATCGGAAACGGATATGGCCGAAAATACTCAAGTCGACGTCTCCAGGCTCACCTTCGAGCGCGCGATCGAGGAACTCGAAACGATCGTGAAGCGGCTCGAGGACGGCAAGGTGCCGCTCGAGGAATCCGTGACGATCTACGAGCGCGGCGAGGCGCTGAAGCGCCGCTGCGAGGAATTGCTGCGCCAGGCCGAGGCGCGCGTCGACAAGATCACCACCGATGCCAGCGGCCAGGCCACCGGCACCGCACCGCTGGACGTGCAGTAGGAAAGCCGAGAGTTCCCGCTCAGCCTTCCGAGGGCAGGCCCGAAACGTCATCACGGGAGCGTGGCCGCCATGATTTCATGAACGCACGGCGCGATCCCGCCAACCAGCACGGTTCCGTGCAGCCGGATCGATGCCATCCGTCCGGAAATCCGTCCCTCGGGACCAAAAAAAGATCTCATTCAGGCGGAAAAGCCTGCCAGGGGACCCGGCAAGGCTGGAACCCATTGTCCCGGGCCACGGTTAACCACTCTGGCCCGCCGGTTGCATCTGCATACCCCCAATCGGTCCTGCGGGTTGGCTTTGGCCCAAGCTTTGGTGTAAAGCTGCGCGGAGTGTGGCTTTTTGCAAGCCTTGCGTGGGCAGAGAATTCCGACGACAAGCGCTTCAAACTGCTAATGAAATTGGCTGGGACGGACGAAGCCGATCTAAGTGACAGGGATCACAGAGACTGAACCGGAGCGCACTTAAGCTTACCTAAGCTTGAAGACGGGGCCTTGCCCCATGCAGGTGGCTCCGACGGTTTGAGGACTCGCGCTGCGCCGATATTGTGCAAACCCATCGCGCACCGGAATGAACTTCCGGCGCTGACAAATTGGAAATCGCCGTGAACGCATACAGTAAAACGCCGCTTCTCGACACCATCCGGACGCCGGAAGACCTGCGCAAGCTCAAGATCGAGCAGGTTCGCCAGGTTGCCGACGAGCTGCGGCAGGAGACCATCGATGCCGTCTCGGTGACCGGCGGTCACTTCGGCGCGGGCCTCGGCGTGGTCGAGCTCACCACTGCGATCCATTACGTCTTCGACACGCCGCGCGACCGGCTGATCTGGGACGTCGGCCATCAGGCCTATCCGCACAAGATCCTCACCGGCCGGCGCGACCGCATCCGCACGCTGCGCACCGGCGGCGGCCTGTCCGGCTTCACCAAGCGCAGCGAGAGCGATTACGATCCGTTCGGCGCGGCCCATTCCTCGACCTCGATCTCCGCCGGCCTCGGCATGGCGGTGGCGCGCGACCTCTCCGGCGGCAAGAACAACGTTATCGCCGTGATCGGTGACGGCGCGATGTCGGCCGGCATGGCCTATGAGGCCATGAACAATGCGGGTGCGATGAACTCGCGCCTGATCGTCATCCTCAACGACAACGACATGTCGATCGCGCCGCCGGTCGGTGCCATGAGCGCCTATCTGTCGCGGCTCTACTCCGGCAAGACCTATCGCACGCTGCGCGATGCGGCCAAGCAGATCAACAAGCGCCTGCCCAAGATCATCGCCAACCGCGCCAACCGCGTCGAGGAATATTCCCGCGGCTTCATGATGGACGGCGGCACGCTGTTCGAGGAGCTCGGCTTCTACTATGTCGGCCCGATCGACGGCCACAATCTCGACCATCTGCTGCCTGTCCTGAAGAACGTGCGCGACATGGAGACCGGCCCGATCCTGGTCCACGTCGTGACGCAGAAGGGCAAGGGCTACGGCCCGGCGGAAGCGTCCGCCGACAAGTACCACGCCGTCGTCAAGTTCGACGTCGCGACCGGCACCCAGGCCAAGGCCAAGCCGAATGCGCCGGCCTACCAGAACGTGTTCGGCCAGAGCCTCGTCAAGGAAGCGCAGAAAGACGACAAGATCGTCGCCATCACCGCGGCGATGCCGTCGGGCACCGGTGTCGACATCTTCAACAAGGCCTTCCCCGACCGCACCTTCGACGTCGGCATCGCCGAGCAGCACGCGGTGACCTTCGCCGCCGGTCTTGCCAGCGAAGGCTACAAGCCGTTCTGCGCGATCTACTCGACCTTCCTGCAGCGCGGCTACGACCAGATCGTGCATGACGTCGCGATCCAGAACCTGCCCGTCCGCTTCGCCATCGACCGTGCCGGCCTCGTCGGCGCCGACGGCGCCACGCATGCCGGCTCGTTCGACAACGCCTATCTCGGCTGCCTGCCGAACATGGTGATCATGGCCGCGGCCGACGAAGCCGAGCTCGTGCACATGGTGGCGACGCAGGTCGCGATCGACGACCGTCCGAGCTCGCTGCGCTATCCGCGCGGCGAAGGCCGCGGCATCGAGATGCCCGAGGTCGGCATCCCGCTCGAGATCGGCAAGGGCCGCGTGATTCGCCAGGGCAGCAAGATCGCCCTGCTCTCCTTCGGCACGCGCCTCGCCGAATGCGAGAAGGCGGCCGACGAGCTTGCAGCCCACGGCCTGTCGACCACGATCGCCGACGCGCGCTTCATGAAGCCGCTGGACACCGAGCTGGTGCTCAAGCTTGCCCGCGACCACGAGATCCTGATCACGATCGAGGAAGGCTCGGTCGGCGGCTTCGGCTCGCATGTCGCGCAGTACCTGACCGATCAGGGCGTGCTCGACACCGGCATGGTCAAGTTCCGCTCGATGGTGCTGCCCGACGTGTTCCAGGACCACGACACTCCAGCCGCGATGTACGGCCGCGCCGGTCTGGACGCCAAGGGCATCGTCGCCAAGGTGTTCGAGGCGCTCGGCAAGGACGTGAAGGCCGAGACGGTCAAGCTGGCCTGAGGTGGTACACCTCTCCCGCTTGCGGGAGAGGTCGGATCGCGAAGCGATCCGGGTGAGGGTTTTCGCCTCTTGGGGGTTCTCGATTGCCGAGACACCCCCTCCCCAACCGTCCCCCGCAAGCGGGAGAGGGAGCGCAGTTTTCGCCGCGGCTCGCAGCTCGCCTGAATTTCTCCGAAGCAGTCAGCCATGAAAATCTATCTGGCAGGCCCCGACGTGTTCCTGCCGGATGCGATCGAGATCGGCCGGCGCAAGGTCGATATTTGCGCCGCGCACGGGCTCACCGGCCTCTATCCCCTCGACAACGCCATCGATCTCACCGCGCCCGATGCCGCGCGGCAGATCTTCTGCGGCAACGAGGCGATGATGGAGGCGGCCGACGCCATCATTGCCAATCTCACCCCGTTCCGCGGCGCCGGCGCCGATCCCGGCACCGTCTACGAGCTCGGCTACATGGCCGGCCGCCGCAAATTCTGCCTGGCCTATTCCAACGACGGTGCCGCCTATGCCGACCGTGTCGGCCGCTTCATGGAGGTCACCTCCGAGGATGGGCGGCTGGTCGACGCGCAGGGACTGACGGTCGAGGACTTCGGCCTCGTCGACAATCTCATGATGATCCATGCCCTGGAGCTGCACGGCTGTCCGCTGGTGACGCCGGCCGCGATGCCGATCGACGTCTGGCATGATCTCGCCGCGTTCGAGGCTTGCGTCCGGATGGCGGCCGCGCGATTGATCGCTACATAAGCAGATCAATCGTCCCAAGAAGCGTCCCAAGACCCGTACCAAGAGAGCGTGATGTCCCCTGCCCGCAAGCGCGCTGATGTATTGCTGGTCGAGCGCGGCCTGTTCGAGAGCCGGGCGCGGGCGCGCGCGGCGATCGAGGCCGGGCTCGTCACCGCCGACGACAAGCCGGTCGCCAAACCGTCGGAGACGATTGCCGAGGACGCCGTGATCCAGGCCGAGCCCGCGCACCCCTATGTCTCCCGCGGCGGCGTCAAGCTCGCCGGCGCGCTGGAACGGTATCCGATCGAGATCGAAGATCATGTCTGCCTCGACGTCGGCGCCTCCACCGGCGGCTTCACCGAGGTGCTGCTGGCGAACGGCGCGAGCCTGGTGTTCGCCATCGACGTCGGCACCATCCAGCTGCATCCTTCGCTGCGCGACCATCCCAAGATCGTGTCGATGGAGGAGACCGACATCCGCAGCTATGAGGGCAAGCGGCTGCCGGCACGGCCCGATGTCGTCGTCATCGACGTCAGCTTCATCTCGCTGAAGACCGTGTTGCCGGTGGCGCTGTCGCTGGCGGCAGCGCCGATGAGCCTGCTGGCGCTGATCAAGCCGCAATTCGAGGCTGACAGGAAGCACAACAAGAAGGGCATCGTCCGCGACGCCGCCGTGCACCGGGAAATCTGCGACGACATCGCCGCCTTTGCCGCCTCGCTCGGCTGCACCGACATCGAGATATTCCCCTCGCCGATCACCGGCGGCGACGGCAATATCGAATTCTTCCTGGGCGCGCGTCGTGGTTGAGCGCATCAGGATCGATCATGTCGGCCATCGCGGCGACGGCGTCAGCCTCGACGCCGGCGAAGCGATCTATGTGCCCTACACGCTTGGCGGCGAGACCGTCGAGGTCGATCACGTCGTGGGCAACCATCCCGATCGCCGCAAGCTGCTCGCAGTCGACGTCGCAAGCCCCGAGCGCATCGAGCCGTTCTGTCCGCATTTCGGCGTCTGTGGCGGCTGCGCCATCCAGCATTGGGCGGCCGAGCCATATCACGCCTGGAAGCGCGGCATCGTGGTGGAGACGCTGGCCCAGGCCGGCATCGCATGCGAGGTCGCGCCGCTGGTCGATGCCCATGGCGCCGGACGCCGCCGCGTCACGCTGCATGGCCGCTTCGGCACGCATGATATCCTCAAGGTCGGTTTCTCGGCGACGAGCTCACACGACGTCATCCCGATTCATCGCTGCCCGATCCTCGATCCCGGACTCGACGGCGCGCTCGATGCCGCCTGGGCGCTCGCCGAGCCTTTGACGTCCAGGATGCCGGTGACCAAGCCGCTGGACATCCAGGTCACCGCCACCGCCAACGGCCTCGATGTCGACGTGCGCGGCTCCGGCCCGCTGCCGACGGCGCTCGTCACCGCGCTCTCGCGCGTCGCCGAGCAGCACCGCCTGGCGCGGCTGACGCGGCATGGCGAATTGGTGCTGCAACGCCTGGCGCCGACAATAAAGATGGGCCGCGCCGAGGTGACGCTGCCGCCGGGCTCGTTTCTGCAGGCGACCGTGGCGGGCGAAGAGACGCTGGCAGCGCTCGTCGCCGAGCGCATCGGCAAGGCCAAGGAGGTTCTCGACCTTTTCTGCGGTGTCGGTCCGTTCGCTCTGCGGCTCGCAGAGAAGGCCCGCGTCATCGCCTATGACAACGACGCCGGCGCTGTCGCAGCGCTGGCGAAAGCCGCGCGCACGCCGGGCCTGAAGCCGATCAAGGCCGAGCCGCGCGATCTGTTCCGCCGCCCCCTGGTGCCGCCCGAGCTACGTGACTTCGACGCCGTCGTATTCGACCCGCCGCGCCAGGGCGCACAGGCGCAGGCGCTTAAGCTCGCCGCGAGCAAGGTGCCGGTCGTGATCGCGGTGTCCTGCAACGTCGCGACATTTGCCCGCGACGCGCGGGTGCTGATCGACGGCGGCTATCGGCTGGAGGTGGTGGTGCCGGTCGATCAGTTCCGGCACACGCCGCATGTGGAGCTGGTGGCGCGGTTCAGCCGTTGAGGTCAGGCCGCTATGCCGATGGCTCGAATTGCGGCTGCCATCGTAGCAGATAGGACTGTAGCGAGCGCACCGCGATCGCCAGCAGGATGCCGACGAACATCATGACGAAGATGGCCACCATCATCTCGCTGGCATTGGCCCGCGCCTCCGCCTCGATGATGAGCTTGCCGAGGCCGCGCTCGGCGCCGATGAACTCGCCAACGATGACGCCGATCAGCGCAAAAGACACCGCCGGCAATAGCGAAGCGAACACCCAGGCGAGCGCGGACGGGATCACGACCGTACGCAGCACGGTGAACTCGCTGGCGCCGAGCAGACGGGCGGCAGCGATCTGGTCGCGGTCGACCGCACGCGTTCCCTCGAAGGTGTTGAAGAACACCACGAAGAACACGACGAGCCAGGCGGTCGCGATCTTGGAGAGATCGCCAAGGCCGAAGATCAGGATGACGAGCGGTACCAGCGCAATGCGCGGTATCGAGTTGAGCGCCACGATGTAGGGTCCGAACACGCGGGCAAGGAAATCCGAACGGCCGAGGACCAGGCCAGCCGCGATCCCGCTCGCAGAGCCGAACAGAAAGCCCCACCAGGTATTCTTCAGCGTGACGAGCGTGGCGAGCCAAAGATTGTTGTCGTTGCCCCTGATGCAGGCGGCAAAGCCGCCAGCGTCAGCGAAGCAGCCGAGCCGCAGAAAGCTCTGCCAGATCAGCGACGGCTTGGCGACAAAATAGGGATCGAGGATTTTGGGCACGTAAGCCCTCGGCAGCAACGCCTTGCTCCATTCAAAGCCCCACTGCCAGATGACGAGCACGGCTGCGAGAATGGCCAATTGCCAGAACAGAATCACGGCGCGGTTGTTGGACATGGTCAATCGACCCTGGTGCGGCGGAATTCTTCGCCGAGGGAGTGCCAGATGTGAGAATAGAGGCGGCCGAATTCGGCGCTCTCGCGCACGGCCACGGGGTCACGCGGCCGCGGGATGGCGACGTCGAAATCTTCCTTGAGACGCCCGGGCCGGGCCGAGAGCAGGATGATGCGGCTCGCGAGCGTCAGCGCCTCGCCGAGATCGTGCGTCACGAACAGCACCGTCTGCCGCTCGCGTTCCCAGATCTCCAGCAGCGTCTTGTGCATCTCCAGCTTGGTGTGGGTGTCGAGCGCACCGAACGGCTCATCCATCAGCAGGATCTCGGGCTCCAGGATCAGCGTGCGCATCAAGGCGACGCGCTGGCGCATGCCGCCGGACAGCATGCGTGGAAAACTCTGACCAAAGCCCGAGAGCCCGGCCTTCTCGACCGCCGAAGCGACGCGGCTGGCGCGCTCGGTCTTCGGCAACCCGGCGATCTCCAGCCCATAGCCGATGTTCTGCTCCACGGTTCGCCAGGGAAATAGCGTATCGCGCTGGAAGACATAACCGACCCTGGGGTTGACCGTGCCGGTCTCGACCGCGTCCTCGTCGATCAGGATGCGTCCACCCGAGCGCGGCAACAATCCCGCGACCATGTTGAGAATGGTGCTCTTGCCGCAGCCGGATGGACCCAGCAGCGCAACGAACTCGCCCTGCTTGACCTCGAATGAGACGTCATCCACCGCCACGAACTCGCGGCCGGACGCGTTGAAGCGCTTGGCAAGCCCCTGCACGGCAATGCGGACGCGCGCTGCCGCTGTGTGATCGTAGTCGCGCGCGAGCGCAAGGCCTTGGCCCGTCGCGGCGATCATTTGTATTTCGCCCTGGCGGCCTGGAGGAAGCTCATGTCGACGACATCCTCGTATTTGGTCTCTGGAATATCCGTGCCCTTGCGGTACCAGGGCTTGGCGCCGCGTTCGAACGCAGTCTTGTCGATGACGCCGTCATAGGCCCAGGTCGACTTGTCGAAGCCGAGTTCGGCATTGACCGCGTCGGGATCGATGCCCGAGAAATATTTCGGCGTGACCAGCGCCTGCACCTCCGCGAGTGGCGCCGCCTTCACGAACGCCATCGCGCGGTAGATCGCATTGACGTAGGCCTGCACCAACGCCTTGTCCTGCTCCACCGTGTCCTGGAGCGTGTAGATCACGAGCACGGGCAGCGTGCCGCCGAAATCCTTCTCGAACACGCCCGGCTTGGACGTGTCGTAAATCGTCTTGCCAAACCCTTTCTTCTCGACCTCGACGATCCAGCTCGGCGGCGCCATGATCGCGTCGAACTGCTTGGTCTGGAGCGAGGGGAACATCGTGTTGGTCCCGCCGCCTGCGACCCAGTTCACCTTGTCGCCGAGCCCGCGCGCTTCGAACACATAGGTGCCGAACACCCAGGTGCCCGAGCCGATCGCGGTGGCGGCAACGATCGGCTTGGCGCCGTCCGGCCGCTTGTAGTCGGCGAGCTTCTCGACCGAATTGATCCCGCTGTCGTGGAGATCCTGCCGGACCATGATGTTGGCGTAGGAGCACACCATCTCGGTGGCGAGCAGGATCTTGCATGGCTTGCCGCGCGCGCCGAGCTGGAGCGGGTGACTGGCATCGCCATGCGCGAACAGCGCCTGCCCTGCCGCCAGCGTCTGGCGTCCGAACGTGCCGGCATTGCCGGTGATGAGCTTGGAATCGAGCCCCTCGTCCTTGAAGTACCCCTTCAGCTCCGCGATCATGCCGATGGCGTAGACCGGCGACACTGGTCCGAACGCAAGGGAGACCTGCTTGCTCTGCGCAAGCAATCGCCCCGGCAACAGCGATGCTCCGGCCAATGCGGAGCCCGCGATCAGCGCCTGGCGCCTAGTAATGCTCATGTGCTCCTCCTCCCTCGTTTTTTGTTCGATTACGCGGATCGGTCAGGACGGCGCGAACTTGATCGTCCCTGCTTGTCGCAGCGCCTCGATGTCTTCCGGAGACATGCCGATCTCGCGCAGGATCTCGCCGCTGTGCTCACCGATCCCAGGTGGATCGTAGCGGTTGGGCAGCCGCCTTCCGTCCATGGAAATCGGCAACAGCGGTGTCTTGGCCTCGCCGCCATCGGGCAGCCGAATATCGGTCAGACCGCCCGACTGGTTGAGATGCGGATCATCGAAGAGATCGCCGGGCTTGTTGACCGGCGCGTAGGGCAGATCCAGCTGCTCGAGGCGCGCAGCGAGATCGGCCTTGTCCCATTGCTTGAAGATCTTCGCGATTTCCGGGATCAGCCAGCTGCGATGATCGACGCGGTCGTTGCTCGTGGCAAAGCGCGGATCAACGAGCCAGGCGTCACGATCGAAGGCGCGGCAGAACGCCGCCCATTGCTCTTCGCCGACGATGGTGACGAACAGCTTCGAGCCGTCCCTGGTGTCGAAGAGATCGTAGACCGGCCACGGACTGTCCTTGATGGAATACGGGATCGACGGCTGGCCGCTGACCACCTCGCACATCATGGCCTGCGCCATCAGGAACACGTTGTTTTCGTACAGCGCGCTCTGGATGTAACGGCCGCGGCCGGTCCGCTGCCGCTCGGCGAGCGCGGCCTGGATCGCGATCACGCCGAACATGCCGCCCATGACGTCGTTGACCGAGGCCCCGGCGCGCATGGGACGATCGGGCAAGCCGGTCATATAAGCGAGGCCACCCATCATCTGCACCACCTCGTCGAGCGCGAGGCGGTTCTCGTACGGGCCGGGCAGATAGCCCTTGAGCGAGCAATAGATCAGGCGGGGCGCAAACGCCGCGACGCTCTCGTAGTCGAGGCCGATCCGTTTCAAGAGGCCCGGCCGGAAATTCTCGATCAGGACATCGCTGTTCTCGATCAGCCTGCGTGCGACGTTCTGGCCGTCCGCGGTCGACGTATCCAGCGCGATGCTGCGCTTGTTTCGGCTGTAGGTGGCGAAGAAACCGGCGGCTGGACCCTTGAAAGTGCGGGTGCGGTCGCCCTTGGGCGGCTCGACCTTGATCACGTCGGCGCCGAGATCGGCGAGGATCAAGCCGCAGCTCGGCCCCATCACCATCTGACTGAACTCGATGACGCGAAGTCCGGCGAGCGGGCGAAGCTCCGATGCCGTCTCATGTGCAGCGGGGGTCATGCCGCGCACCGCAGGACTTTGGGAATGCCCGCCTCGTGCAGATGCCCCGTCAAATGTTTTGCCGGGATATGGCGGGCGAGGATCTCGCGCGTCTGCATCAGACGGTCGAGGTCGATGCCGGTGGAGAGCCCCATGCGTTCCAGCATGAACACGAGGTCCTCGGTGACGATGTTGCCGCGCGCACCGGGAGCAAAGGGGCAGCCACCGAGGCCGGACACCGCAGCGTCGAAACGGCGGATGCCGGCTTCGAGACCGGCGACGGCATTGGCAAGGCCCGCACCGAGCGTGTCGTGCAGATGCAGCCGCAGCGTCATTTCCGACCCGACCTCACCCCGCACGGCTTGGATGATCTGCCCGATCAATTTCGGGGTGGCATAGCCGACGGTGTCGGCAAGGCCGATCTCGTCGGCACGGGCCTCGGCAAAAGCGCGCGCCACCCGGCACACGGCTGCCTCGCTCACCTCGCCCTCCAGCGAGCAGCCGAAGGCGGTGGCAATCGCGCCCATCAATTGCGGCCGCTGGCCCACGGGCCGGGCGTCGATCGCGGCGCGGACCGCGCGAAATCCCTCGATCTGCTCATCGACCGTGCGGCGCACATTGGCGCGATTATGCGTCTCGCTGGCGGAGATCACGAAGTAGACGGCGTTGACACCGGCGGCGATGGCGCGCTCGGCGCCCTTCACGTTCGGCACTAGCGCACCGATGGTCGCCGATTTGTGCGTGAGCGCGTGTGTCATCACCGTATCGACGTCGGCGAATTGCGGCACGACCTTTGGCGGCACGAACGAGCCGGCATCGATCTCGCGCACGCCGGCAGCGGCGATCGTGTCGATCAGCGCGCATTTGGCTTCGGTCGGAACGAAGATGTCGAGATTCTGCAGACCATCGCGGGGAGCGACCTCGCAAATATGGACATCCGGCGCGCGTGCCATCGGGCTCTCCCTGGGTCGATTGTATATTGTTGCATAAAAGAACAATCCGTGGGACAGTCTGTCAAGCCCTAAATCTCGCGTGCAGTGCAATGAGCTCATCAGACAGTTCCCGACAACGCACCGACAAGAACGGTTCCGAACGCGCCGAACACCTTGCCGGGCTCATCATGGCGCTGGCCCGGCGCGAAGGCATGAAGGCCGGCGACCGCCTGATCGAACAAAGGCTTGCCGATGCGCTGGACCTTTCGCGCGCGCCGATCCGGCTCGGCCTGAAGGCGCTAGAAGCAGCGGGGCTGGCGCGCGGCGAGCCGCATCGCGGTTTTGTGCTGGCCAAGAATCCCACCAGCGGCGCAGCCCAACCGGCGCTCGCGGCAGTGAGGCGCAACGAGCAGGTTTATGCGTCCGTCGCAGGCGACGTGCTCGCGAGCCGGCTGCCGACCGACGTTACCGAGGCGGAGCTGATGCGCCGCTATGACGTCACGCGGGCCGAGCTGCAGCGGCTGCTGGACAGGATCGCTGCCGAGGGCTGGATCGCACGCCTGCCGGGCTATGGCTGGCGTTTCGCAGAGACGGTCTCAAGCCCCGAAGCTCAAGCACAGGCCAAGGCGTTTCGCGCGGTGATCGAGCCGGCGGCGATCGCGCAGCCGGGTTTTACGCTGCCGCAGGAGGTGATCACACGCCTGCGCGAGCGCCAACAGCGCGTGTTCGAAGGCGAGATCGAGAAGATGACGATCGGCGAGATCTTTCACTCCGGCTGCGAATTCCACGAAGACATCATCCGCGGCGCCGGCAATCCCTTTTTTCTCGAAGCGCTCAAGCGCGTGAACTCGATCAGACGCCTGTTCGCCTATCGCAGCTTCGCCGACCGCGACGGCATGCGCCGGCACGTGCGCGAGCATTTGCGCCTGCTCGACGTCCTGGAAACGCGACGTTACACGGAGGCGGCGGAACTGATGGCCAGGCACCTGCAAAGGCCGCTGGTGGCGGGCTTGTCGTGATGCCCAAACCAGAATTGCGTGGACCGGTCATCTGATCTTGATTCCGGTCAATCGTTCTGGCGCCCGTTGCTGCTAGAGGCATGCTGCGCAAGGACATGGAGCGGACGTTTGTGGTTCACCGACGGCAGTTCATCGCGGCCGCACTCGGGATTCCCGCGGCTGCGATCGGCGGCTTCCCTGCCGCGGGAGCAACGATGACCTATGACGCGGCGGTGACGACGTCGCGGGCTCCGCTGCAGGCCGTGCCACGGGATCGCGAGCTCGTGCGCTTTGCCACCCTCGCCGCCAATAGCCATAACACCCAGCCGTGGGTCTTCTCCGCGCACGGCAACGAAATCACGATCGCGCCGGATTTTTCGCGCCGCTGTCCGGCTGTCGATCCGGACGATCATCACCTCTTCGTCAGCCTCGGCTGCGCCGCCGAAAACCTCATCCTCGCTGCATCCACGCTGGGCTGGCGCGCCGACCCGGTCATCGACGGCGACCGCATCGTGATCACGCTCGAGGAAACACCGCCCGCCGCATCGGCGTTGGCGGCCGCGATTCCGGTACGGCAATGCACGCGCGCGACGTTCGACGGCAGGCCGGCCCCGCCCGAGACCTTGCGCCGGCTCGAGAACGCCTGTCGCGAACCTGATGTCACAACCATCCTGCTGACCGAGCACGCCGCGATCGCGAAGGTCGCCGACTACGTGCTCGAAGGCAACGCCGCGCAGATGCGCGACGGGGCCTTCATGCGCGAGCTCGTGAACTGGATTCGCTTCAACGAGACGGAGGCGCTCGCGAGCATGGACGGGTTGTTCTCACCCGCCTCGGGAAACCCGTCCCTGCCGTCGTGGCTGGCGCGGCCGCTTATGAAACTCTTCTTCACGGAGAGCGGCGAAAACAAGAAGTACCGCGAACAGCTCGTCAGCTCTGCGGGCGTCGTCGTGCTCACGGCCAATCGCAGCGACACACCGCGCTGGATTGCAGTGGGGCGCGCCTGCCAGCGCTTCGGCTTGCAGGCGACCGCGCTGGGACTGAAATATGCCTTCGTCAACCAGCCGGTCGAGGTGGCGGCGCTGAGGCCGCAATTCGCGGCCTCACTCGGACTCGGCGAGCGGCGCCCCGATATCGTGATGCGTTTCGGGTACGGCCCGGACCTGCCGAAATCGCTGCGGCGTCCGCCTGAACTGGTGATGCGATCCTAACGCCGAAGACCGCTCAGGGCCGGCGACTCGCCGGGCAGCATGTTCGATCTGATATCGCTGTCCATGCGACCCGAGTCCTGCTGGATGAAACCGGCGCCGAACGACAGACTGAGGTTGGAGGTCGGCTTGAACTCGACGCCCGCAAATGCGCTGGTGCCGGGCGTCGCACCGGACGTCAGCGGCGCAAGCGAGCTGCCGATGCCGTTGCCATATTTCAGCGTGTCGAAACCGGCAAAAAAGGTGACGGGCATGTCGCCCAAGGTTTTGGTGGTGTAGCCGAACTGGGTGCTGTCATACGAGAGCGCGCTGAAATTGCCGGCAAAACCGCTCTGACCAAATCCACTCTGACCAAGTCCGGTCTGACTGAGGCCGCTCCAATTGAGGTTGCCGCGCTGGCTGCCGACGAAGAAGCCGTTCGCAAAATTGGTGCGCCCGCCTGCGTCACCGGCATTGAAGCTCGGAAAATTGCCGTAAGGATCGGAGCCTTGGCCATCGCTGCCGCCAAAGCCAAACGGTCCGCCCGGTATGACATATCTCAGCGGTGCAACTTGCGCATCGACGGAGGTGCCGCCGAGGCAGAGCACGGCGACGATAGCTGCAAGACCGCATGAAGCTGCAAGGCGGGACATTCAGGTAACCTTCGAAAACCTCGCAAATCATACCCTCCGGCGATGAGGAATGCCAGCGAGGCCGCGCCGGCATCGCCTCAGCCGGGTTCCGGGATACCCATGCCGAAAGTGAGCTGATTGCCGTCGGCATCAACGATGTCGAAATCGCGCATGCCGTAATCGCGATCCTCCGGCTGGTTGATGGGCCTGGCGCCACGGCCGGACAATTCGGCATAGAGCAGGTCGACGTCGCGGACGAAAATGCAGAGGCCGCCCTGCCCGGGCAAGCGTTTCGTCCTGGCCGCTGCCAGCAGATGCAGGGCGACCTCCTCGCGACAGAGGCAGGCGTAGGACAGCGGCTCACCATATTCGAAGGTGACCTCGAACCCGAGCACGTCGCGGTAATAGGCGAGGCTCGCGGCGATGTCGGAGACGACGAAAACGGTGGCCGAGCCGGCCATCATGAGATGTTCGTCGGTCATCTGTCCTCTCCGTCGCGAGCAATCTCCAGAGCGCAGCCTAGCATGCGCGCCCGAGGTCTTGCACGGGTCGCGCCGCAACGTAAGCTGGTTAGGAAGCCGCGCTCTTGCCGCTGACGATCCCGCATCTGGCGGAAGGGGCCGACGATGCCTGGCGGCTGATCGGCGATGGCGCGCTTGCGGCCGCCTGCGAAGGCTTGCGCAAGGTCGAGCGGGAGTTGAAGGTGCTGCCCCAATGAAGCATGGAGAACGCGGTGACCTCTGACAATCCCGTCGCGTACGAATGCGTTCGCAACATCGCCCGCATCACGCTGCGCCGCCCGCCGGTCAATGCTCTGAGCCTCGAGATGATCCGCAGCGTCGTCGCCGCCTTCCGCCGCGCTGCGGATGACGACGGCGCACGCGTTGTCGTGCTGGCGAGCGCAATTGCAGAACGTTTTTCGGCGGGCCTCGACCTCGACATCCTGCTTGGCAGGTCTGGCGCCGAGATCCGGGAATTCCTCCGGGCGCTCTATATCGACCTTTACGATGCCCAGTACGGGCTCGGAAAACCCTCGATCGCCGCGGTCGGCGGTGCGGCGCGCGGCGGCGGCATGACCATGGCGGTGTCCTGCGACGTGGTGCTGGCAGCCGAGAGCGCGACGTTCGGCTATCCCGAGATCGACGTCGGCGTCATTCCCGCGATCCACTACGCGCATCTGCCGCGCATCGTCGGACGTCACCGCGCCTTCGAGCTGCTGTTCACCGGCCGGATCTTCAGCGCCATGGAAGCACGCGAGCTCGGCGTGGTGAACCGCGTCGTCGCGGATGCGGAGCTCGAGGCCGAGGTCGCGAGGCTCGCTGCGCAGTTCATCGGCAAATCGGCCGCGGTGCTGCGGATGGGCCGCGCCGCCTTCATGCGCCAGATCGATCTCGACTATCGCCGCAGCATTGCGAGCGCCGTGGACGATTTCTGCAACGTCGCGACGTCGGATGAGGCGCAGGAGGGCTTGAGGGCGTTCGTGGAGAAGCGGGCGCCGAAATGGTGAGGACACCAGGCCCCCGCGTGTCGGGTCGCCGCGCGTTCAGGCGGTCCTGTCGACGGAGGACGATGAATCGGCCGGCGGATATTTCGTGACCGGCACCATGAAGGATTTCGTGCCGACCTGGTAGATGACCTTGCCGTTCTGCCCGTCATCGGTCGCGATCTGCGTCTGCCCGAACATGATGACGTTCTTGTAGACGTAGCCGGTGCCCTGGCGGGTGACGCCGTCGGTGGTGACGCTGACCTGGGCTTCCTTGCCATTGACCGCGAGCACCTTGAAGCTCGCGCTCTTGCCGTTGGCGCTGGAATAGCCGCCCCAGCTTCCCATGAGACGGCTGTCGGAAGCCGGCGGGGCCTGCTTCTCGAGATTGGCGGTCTGCTTGCCAGCGCCCCCGAACGAGAACAGCATCACCATGTTCTTGCCGTCCTTGGTGCCGACCGTGACCCCGCCAAAGGTGATGAGCGTGCCCTGGACCTCGGCAAAGCCGCGCTCGGTGTGCCCGTTATGGGTGTACTCGACCTGCGCGCGGGCCCCGCGGATGTTCACGACCTTGAAGCCGACGGGCTGGTTGTTGCCCACCCAATTGCCCTTCCAGTCACCAAGCAGCGCGCTCTGGTGATACAGCCGCTCATTGGCGGGAGAAATCTGGCTGGTGCTGGATGAGATGACGGCCATATGATTGCTCGGAAGACGGGCCCGACAGACCCACTTCGTTTGGCTTCAGCGATATCGGGACGCCGACTGAAACGGACAGAAACCGACCGATTAGGGCCATGCACCGGTTAACGAGCCGTTAAGTTCAACTGCCGGTTGGATGGGCAAAAGGTCTCAGCCCGGGGGCTTCAGCGCCCCCAGCGGTCCGACCATATCTTCTCGCCGATCAGGCAATTGACGCGCGGCTCCTTGTCGGCGACCCGCATCACGGGGCGCTCCGGCGTGCGGCCGGCGACCTCCATCAGCAGCTTGGTGCGGATCGCCTCCTTGAACTTGTCACGGTCCTTGATCGTTATGACGAAGGAGCCTGGACCGCCGATGACGCAGTCTTCGTAATAGAAATCGAGATTATCGATATCCATGGTCGAATAGGACGGCTCCTTGACCATGATCGGCAGGCCGTTGATGACGACGCCCTTCTCCAGCGCGGCGTCGCGCGCCACCGTGACGGGGCCGCCATTGTTGTTGGGGCCGTCGCCGGAAATGTCGATCACACGGCGCAGGCCCCGATAGGGATCCTCGTCGAACAGCGGCATCGCGAACGTGATCGCGCCGGAGATCGAGGTACGCGAGGCGCGCCGGATCGGCGTCTTCATGATCTCGGCGGCAACCGCATCGGCCGTCTCCGGTCCGTCGACCAGCCGCCAGGGAATGATGATCTTCTGGTCGCTCGAGGCGGCCCACTCGAAATAGGTCACCGCGATCCGACCGTTCGGACCGAGCTTCAGCGCCTGAAGAAATTCCTTCGACTGGATCGCCTGCGCATAGCCTTCGCGCTGGATCGCGAGCTCGTCCATGTCCATGGAGTAAGAGACATCGACGGCGAGGATCAGCTCGACGTCGACCGTCTGCGCGTCCCTGTCGGCCGCAAGCCGCTGCGGCTCGTTCTTTGGCGGTTCAAATTTTGGTCCTGGTGCCGCGATGCCCGCGACGTCCCCTCCGGCAAACATGCCGGCAACCAGCACAGCCCCGATCGAGAACAGCAAGCGCATCGCAGTCTCCCGTCGTATGACGCGATGGTGACATGCAATCGCCGAGCCGCAAAGGGCGAAGATCGCTTGCGCTTCACATTCAGGTTAGGAAGCTGCGGGTTGGGTATGTGCACGCCCTTGCGCAAAGCTGCCGCCGTGTTGCCGCGCTCGCGCCGCTGGAACGCGCCAGATTGCTGGCATCATCGGGCTCGCGATGCGCAAAGCCGGAACGACGAGCCGCGGGACAGAGCGTCCCGCCTACTTGTCCGGCACGATTTCCATGCTAGGTTGGCCAGACAGATGGGGATGGAGTCCCCCGATAACCGCCCGACGGCCTTGAACCCGAATCCTGGACCGTAGTGCGCTGATGACTCCTGCTTGAGGAGGGGCAATCATTGGGCCTCTGCCTTTGGCGGGAGCATGGACAAACCCGCCGGTGGCGGGTTTTTTGTTGTCTGGCCTTTGGCCAGGAGAACGCGAAGGAGACGGCGACGACGTGACGACGACGACACCGACTGCTGCACGTAGCGGGTTGCCCAGGGGGATCTGGGTGCTTGGCTTCGTCTCGATGCTGATGGACATCTCCTCCGAGATGATCCACGCGCTCCTGCCGGTCTATCTCGTCACCGTGCTCGGCGCTTCGACGCTCACCGTCGGCTTCATCGAGGGCATCGCGGAGGCGACGGCCTCGATCACGAAGATCTTCTCCGGCGCGTTGTCCGACTGGCTCGGCCGCCGCAAGCTGCTCGCAGCGCTCGGCTATGGGCTCGCGGCCTTCACCAAACCGTTGTTCCCGCTTGCCCCCAGCGTCGGATGGCTGGTGGCCGCCCGCTTCATCGACCGTGTCGGCAAGGGCATACGCGGCGCGCCGCGCGATGCGCTGATCGCCGATATCGCACCTCGCGGCCTGCGCGGGGCGAGCTTTGGCCTGCGGCAATCGCTCGACACCATCGGCGCCTTCCTCGGGCCGCTCGTGGCGATCGGCCTGATGTGGTGGACGGCAGACAATTTTGCCGCGGTGTTCTGGGTGGCGGTGCTGCCGGCCTTCCTGTCGTTCGGCTTGATCGCATTCGCGGTGAGCGAGCCGGAGCCGGATCCGAGCCGGGAGCCTGCGGGGAATCCGCTCAATCTCGCCGCGATGCGGCAGCTCGGCACGGTCTATTGGCGCGTCGTGGCCGTCGGCGTCGTCTTCACCCTCGCCCGCTTCAGCGAGGCCTTCTTGATCCTGCGGGCTCAGAACATCGGGCTCAATGCGATGTGGGTGCCGGCGGTGCTGGTGCTGATGAACATCGCCTACGCGCTGTCGGCCTATCCGGCCGGCGTGCTCTCGGACCGGATCAACCGGACCGGCCTGCTCGCGCTCGGGCTCGTCTTCCTCGCCTGTGCCGATCTCGCGCTGGCGCTGCTGCCGAGCCTTGGCGGCCTCGCACTCGGCGTCGTGCTGTGGGGGCTGCATATGGGACTGACGCAAGGATTGCTCTCGGCCCTCGTCGCCGACGCCGCGCCGCCCAGCCTGCGCGGCACCGCGTTCGGCTATTTCAACCTGTTCACCGGCCTTGCCTTGCTGGCCGCGAGCGTGATCGCCGGCGCGCTGTGGGACGCCTATGGTCCGGCAGGAACCTTCTTTGCGGGACTCGGCTTCGCGCTGGTCTCGCTCGTGGGACTCTTGGCCGTCGGCAACGGTCTGGCCGCGGAGGACAAATGAGGATGGGAGGTCGTTCATCGTGCTGAGCGGAGCAATCGCGATCATGGTCGGTAGCGTGCTCGGCGGCTGCGCGCGCTATTTTATTTCCGGCGTGATCGCGCGGCGGCTGGGCGAGACGTTTCCGTGGGGCACCATGACCATCAACGTCACCGGCGCCTTCCTGATCGGCATTTTCGGCGCGCTGGCGACCCATCCCGGCTCGGCCTTTGCCACGCCCAATCCGTGGCTGTTCGCGGTGACGGGATTTCTCGGCTGCTACACCACGGTGTCCTCGTTCAGCCTGCAGACGCTGACACTCGCGCGTAACGGCGAGGCGATGCATGCGCTCGGCAATGTCGTGTTCTCGGTCGGGCTCTGCCTTGCCGCCGTCAGTTGCGGTTTCCTCCTTGCCGACAGTCTGGGAGGCTAGCGCGATGGCATTTGTCGAAGCGTTGGCCGGGCCACAGCTTCACCTCGCCCCGCTTGCGGCAGGGCTATCGCATATGGCTGAGGGTGGCCAAGAGGAATGCGTTGTCCCAGCCAGCGCGCTTGATTTTACGCCGGAGGGAAGCGCGATCC
>NZ_JACIHF010000030.1:0-38451 GCF_014198295.1 Bradyrhizobium sp. CIR18
GGGCCGCATTATCGAGCAGGGCCCGCCCGAAAAAATCTTCACAAATCCCGAATCCGAGCGCACGCGCTCCTTCCTGCAATCAGTCCTCAACCATTGAAGGTTGCGAAGGCTCGCGGAGCGTCTTCCCCAGACGTGGCGACGCGAAAATTGATAGGATCACATTGTGGTCGTTGGTGCCGTCTGCTACGCGCGCCTGTTGCAGAAGCACGGCGCCGGCCAGCACCATGAAACTTTGTCGATGAGTGCCCGGTCGTGAGAAGAATTCGGTATCGTCAGTATGCCGATCAGGCCAGTGAACCGCGCTTTTCTATGTGGTGAGATGCAGCAAGCCGGCGAGATGCATTCATGGTCCTAATGAGAAAGGTTGAGTGCCCGCGCCTCGGCGTCATAAACCTAGACGCATTTGGCTATCCTAACACGATAGATCTGCCTGATCCCTTCAGCGGCCCTCCGCCTGAAGCGGATGAACCTCCCGGCAATTTCATCAACCGAAGCTTTTGGCCCGTTCCGGTCGCCTACGCCATTGCACCGGGAACGTGGGGGGCGCTGGCTGAAGGCAAGGCGGGCGCTATCGAATCCATAGCGAGGGCAGCCGAACGGTTAGCTCCCCACTGCGATCTGATCGTCGGGAATTGCGGCGGCATGTACTATGCGCGGTCGCTGATTAAGACGACAACGCCGGTCTTGCTGAGCGCCATCGATCTTCTACCCTATGCGCTTGAATCAACCACCCTTCCGGTTGGAATCCTGTCTGTGAGCAAGAATTTCACGGAGAAGATGCTTGCAGATCATCCAGGTCTTCCCCGCCTGCGCATCGTGGGCGTCGGCCACCAGCCAACCTGGGCAGACATAACGCAAGATTGGTACGTGAGAAGGCCGCGGATGTGCCCCCACGACCTCCGGAAGGAACTCCTGGAGGTGTGCTTGTGCGAACGTGAGAGGGGCGCCTTTAAGGACATTGGTGCAGTGGTCCTGGAATGCACCGCGATGCCACAGTTCAGGAAGGACGTGGTCGCCGCACTGCGGCTGCCCACATGGGACATCGCTGCATTTGCCAAGGGCTTGCTCGGCGGATAAGCCGCAGATTGTCCTCAGGCGTGCATCTATTCCATCGCTGCATCACGACCGAACTTCAAATTCCGGCCAAAAACATCGGCTCATCGCTCGCCCGCGAGAGCCGCCTCTGACTATCGACGCCGCGTTACGACACTTCTGAGGTGGCGATCAGCAGAATGTCATGTGCTTGGAATGGAAGAAGCGGGCTAGAAAGCTATTGTGACGTTTGTAATACTAGTATGATGCATCGAAAGTGAGGATAGAGTTCATGGTAGCCGAGAGAAAACCTGAGGCTCCGCGCCTCGGCGTCATCAACCTAGACGGTCTTGGTTATCCCGACACGATAGATTTGCCCGACCCCTTCAGCGGCCCTCCACCTGAGCCCGATGAGCCTTCCGGCAATTTCATCAACCGAAGCTTTTGGCCCTTTCCGGTCGCGTACGCCATTGCAGCGGGAACGTGGGGAGGAGAACTGGCTGAGGGCCAGCAGGCCGCTATCGAGTCGGTCGCAGAGGCAGCCGAGCGGCTGGCGCCCCACTGCGATCTGATCGTCGGAAATTGCGGCGGCATGTACTATGCGCGGCGACTGATCAAGACGCGAACGCCGGCTTTGCTGAGCGCGCTCGAGCTTTTGCCTTATGCGCTTGAATCAAGCACCCTTCCGGTTGGAATCCTGACAATGAGCAAGGATTTCACTGAGAAGATGCTCAAGAGCATGCACGCAGGCGATCCAGGTTTGTCCCGCCTACGGATTGTGGGCGTCAGTGATCAGCCGGCCTGGGGAAGCATCAATCGAGACTGGTACGTTAGAAAGCCACGAATTAGTCCTGAGGACCTCCGAAGGGAAATCCTGGAGGTGTGCTTGCGCGAACGTGACGCTGGCGCCTTCAAGAACATCGGTTCAATCGTTCTGGAATGCACGGCGATGCCACAGTTCAGGCAGGACGTGGTCGCTGCACTGCGGCTGCCCACATGGGATATCGCTGCATTCGCAAAAGGCCTGCTTGGCGCGTAGGCCGCAGTCAGGCCTTACACAATCCATCGCTGCATTGCGACCAAGCTTCAAATTCCTATGAAAGATCGGTTCATCACTCGCCTGCGAGGAGCCGATCCTAGCGATCGGCCAAAGTTTCGCCCTTTGTCCTCACGGCCGCGAAACAAAAGAGGGCTTGATTTCTTATGATGTTTGATATAACAAACATCACTCGTCCGCGAGGTTCTCAGGTTCTCCATGTCCGCCGCGCGTTGTTCTTGCAGGGGGGCGACAAAGCCATGCGCGGTGTGTGTTTGGGATCGGGTCTACTGGATTGGGAGCGACAACATGCGTAGCAAACTCAGCTTGTCATTAGCCGTTCTGGTGCTGGGGCTGGTCGGCAATGCCTATCCCTCGCTCGCGCAGGACGGTGGTCCGCTTTTCGCCTCGATCCGCAAGGCTGGCGACGTGAAGATGGCTCTTGGCTCGGCGCCTCCCTGGTCCATGATATCGCCAGACGGAAAAGCGACTGGCTATGCGTCTGAACTAGTGGATCTAGTGGTCAAGGGCATGGGGTTGCCAGAGCTTAAGGGCGTGCTTGTGGATTGGAATGCCCAGATTCCTGCACTGCAGGCCGGTCAGGTCGACCTTGTGTCCCCTGGCCTAGGTTACACGGAAGAACACTGCAAGCAGGTGATCTATTCGGGCCCCGATTTCGTGGCGCTGAACGGGTTGTATGTCGCGCGCGGAAACCCGAAGCACATCACGAGTGTGGCCCAGATCGCACAAAACTCCGACCTTAAGGTGGCGATTAGTCTCGGGGGAGACTATACGCAATTCGCATTGAGCGCGGGAATTAAGTCCGAGCAGCTCGTAAACGTTCCCGATATTCCAGCCGGCGTGGCGGCAGTCACCGGGGGGCGGGCAGTTGCCTTGTTCGGTTCTCAAGTAGGTGTCGTCCACCCGGAGCAGAAAGGCCTCGAGTTCGTCCTCGACAAGCAATTGCCGTCGTTGGGGTACGGTGCGATGTTCCGGAAGGAGGACGTGGCTTTCCGCGACGCGTTTGACAAGGAGTTAAACAAATTGCGCGCCAATGGCGTGATGAAGGAGCTCCTTGCGAAGTACTGGAGGGAAGTGTTCGGCGATCTTGATGGTTTTGATGCTGAGTGGAGTGAGCTCTCCAAGATCCAGAAGGCCAGTGGTCTCGTGCCGAGCTGTAAGTAAGACTCAACCCCAGTAAGGGCTCAAGGAGCTCACGCGCTTCTTTCCAGCGAATAGGCAGTGCCACGTGCTGCCGCCTGCCTCGCGACACCGATAACTTCGCTCATGCCGAGCTCATTGTCGACGTGTTCGCAGTCTCGCGACGAAAGTCAATTTTAAGATCGTCAACGTCATAGCTTGGAATGCTTTTTATGCGGTGGAAAGTAGGCAAAGTCAAAATCAGCAAAATCGTGGAATTCGAGACCGTTGGGTTGGTGGACGACGTCCTGCCCAAGGCAAGCGCAAGGGAGGTCAGAAAGCTGCCTTGGCTCATTCCGCATTTCGCGACCGAAGACGGCCGGCTGAAAATGTCGGTCCACGCGCTGGTGGTGGAAACGCCGCAGCACCGCATCGTAGTCGACACCGGGGTCGGCAACGACAAGGAAGGCCGCCACGATCCGACCTGGAATAACCGCAAGGGATCGTTCCTCGATGACATGACGGCGGCGGGGTTCGCGCCTGACAGCATCGACACTGTAATCTGCACGCATCTGCATGTGGACCATGTCGGCTGGAACACGCGGCTCAGGGGTGGCAAATGGGTCCCGACCTTTGGCAATGCAAGTTACCTGTTCGATCGAAAGGAGTATGAGCATTGGCGTGACCACAGTGACACGTCGGATCGGCGCGCGGTTTTCAACGACTCTGTGCAGCCGATCTTGGAAGCCGGCAAAGCCACGCTGATCGCAAGCGATGCTAGGATCACGGATGAGATCAGCCTGATTCCGACCCCAGGCCATAGCCCTGGTCATGTGAGCGTCTACATCAATTCCGACGGCGAACAGGCGATTTTGATCGGCGACTCTGCCCATCATCCGTGTCAGATGGCCCATTTAGATTGGTCGACGCCGTACGATTCTGATCCTGTTCAATCTGCTGAAACGCGCCGAGAGTTGTTCTCCCGTTTTGTCGACACGCCGACGCTCTTCATCGGCGGACATTTCGATGCTGGCCATCTCCGCCGCGACGGCGAGGCCTTTAAATTCGTGGCCGTGGTGTGAAGTACCACGGAGATGGTGACATTAGTCATTTAACGCAATATTCGTGGTAGGCCATGATCTTGATAAGAAATCCTGAAGGCCCGCGCGTGGGCGTCATTAATCTAGACGCCATTGGCTACCCCAACACAATCGATTTGCCGGACCCCTTCGGTGACTCTCCTCCTGAACCGGACGAGCCAACCGGCAATTTCATTAACCGCAGTTCTTTCCGGTCGCGTACGCCATCGCACCGGGAAGGGGAGGGTGGGCGCTCCTCGAGGCCCAGCCGGTTGCTATCGAATCCATTGCAAATGCAGCCGAGCGGTTGGCGCCCCACTGCGATCTGATCGTCGGCAATTGCGGCTACATGTACTATGCGCGGCCACCGATCAAGCTGATCAAGAAAAGAACGCCTGTTTTGCTAAGCGCCCTCGAACTTCCATCTTATGCGCTTGAATCGAGCACCCTTGTTGGAATCCTCACTATGAGCAAGGATCTGACCGAGAAGATGCTAGTGGACCATCCCGGCCGGTCCCGCCTACGCATAGTGGGCGTCAGCGATCAACCGACCTGGGGGGCATCACTCGAGACTGGTACGTGAGAAAGCCGCGGATGAGTCCCGAGGATCTCCGCAGGGACTCCTGGAGGTGTGCTTGCGTGAACATGAGACCGGCGCCCTTAAGGACGTCGGTTCAGTCGTGCTGGAATGCACGGCGATGCCGCAGTTTAGAAAGGACGTGGTCGCCGCATTGCGGCTGCCCACATGCGTTCGCCAAAGCCCTGCTCGGCGCGTAAGCTTACGAATTGGGTATCGCAGCCGTTGATCAAATTGCATCGCGGCGTCACAATCGGCTGAAAATTCCGAGCAATGACAGTGCCGGTCGCCCGCCCGTGAAGGACCTGTCCTGACCATCGAACATATACTCGACGCCTGGCTATTCCTGTCCGTCCAAACAAGCTGGTCGTTGATGACCATGTGACAAATCTGCATCCGCTCGGAATGCTCTGGCGTTTTGCCCAAGGAATTTTAAAGCAGATCCCGCGTCACAACGATCATTGTCGAGTTCGTTGGGCAATAGCACGGAAACTGCGGCACTGCGCACCCGTGGAGCTCCCGATCAAGCAACCGGTCTCGAGCACCTTTCTGACCCCTGTCGGCGCCTTTCTCAACGCGCATCCATTTTTCATCGGCATGTTTCCGCCCTATGCGCGACCGTCGAAGAGCACTTGGTGCTGACCCAACCGGTATACAAATATCATGGCCACCTGAGACTTCGAGGAGACACTGGTCGCGCGCCGGCGAGCCACAACTTCCGGACGGCTCACGGGAGGAGCATGCGCGCTGGAGAACGAGCGGTCTACGAGCCAAGAACGACGTCTACTTCCGAGCCAAAGCCGCGTCTGCAGGCCGGGCTCAAGGATGGCGCGCAGTGTACCCCAGTCACCGTCAATAACCACGCCCGACGAAAAGATGGAGCTCGTCGGCTTAATCGACGGCCTGCGCAAGAGTGCGAAATCCTGGCGGGAATTGTTGCTTGACTTGGTGCGGGCTGGCGATGGGTCCGATTTGGCCGTGGCCGACGGCGCGCTCAGCTTCCTGCTGCAGCAGAAAAAAAGATGCGCTTGCGGCCTGCGATATCTTCGTCGAGATCGGAGGCATCACGACAGGCCGCTCGAGTGCCTCGTTAAGTGTCGCAATAAAGATGCTGACCATAGGATCCTTGTACGCATACGACGGAGACCGCCTGATTGACGCATTCGCGCGGGGGCCGGGTAGCGCTATGATAGCGTTGCGTGAAGGTTAGGCAGCTTGCTAATCGGTGGACTTGTCGGCTTGGCGCAGGAGCTTCCATTCCCAAGGCAGCAATTCGTGCAAACGCGAAGCGGGAAGATCGGCGATCCGGGCGAGGACGTCGGCGAGCCAGGCTTTGGGGTCGACATCGTTAAGACGACAGGTCGTGATCATCGTGAGCATGATGGCAGCGCGGTCGGCGCCGCGCAGGCTGCCGGCGAAGGTCCAATTGCGCCTTCCCAAGGCGATGCCGCGCAACGCTCTTTCGGCGGCGTTGTTGCTGAGGCAGATCCTGCCATCGTCGAGGAAGCTGGCAAAGTCGGCCCAGAGCCGGAGCATATAATTCATGGGCTTCAGGACCTCGGAGGAGCGCGAGAGAGTTTCTCGCTCGCGCAGCAGCCAGGCGTGCATGCCGTCGAGCAGCGGCTTGCTTCTCTCCTGGCGCACGGCAAGCCGCTCGTCGGCGCTGCGGCCGTTGATGGCGCGTTCGATCTCGAACAACGTATCGAGACGTCTGACCGCCTCCAGCGCGATCGGGGAGACCGGTTTGCCCTTGCCTTCCCTGGCGTTCTTCTCGATATCGTCCAGCTCGAAGAAGCCCGCCGCGCATGGGCGAAGCAGAATGCCGGCGTGATCGGCATCGCTTTCTTTTGCGGATCGAACAACGGCTCGAAGCCGCTATAGCGATCCGCCTGCAGGATACCGGCGAAGGCGGCCAGATGCTTCTGGGGATGCTCGCCCCGTCGGTCGCTCGAGGCGTAATAGACCGCCGCCGACGGCTCTGGCCCACCGTAGGGCCGGTCATCCCGCACATAGCCCAGATCCGGCCGGTCGTGCACTTGCTCTTGGCCAAGATGCGGATGGTGGTGTCGCCGCCATGAAGGCGCTCGGCCGCGAGCACATGACTCTCGATCAGCTGGAAGAGCGTCATGACGGCGAAGGTCCCGTGGCCGACCTGGTCGGCCAGCGTCGACAGCGGCAGGTCGATCCTCTCGGCCTTAAAGCGCACACTCTGGCGGTTGAGCGGGATATGCATGCCGAACTTGTCGAACAGGATCGTCGCCAGCAATTGCGGACCGATGAAGCCGCGCGGCGTGGCATCGAACGGTGCTGGCGGTTGGCTGATCTTCTCGCAATCGCGGCAGGTGAACTTTTCCCGCACCGTCTCGATCAGCTTGAACCGGCGCGGGATCTTCTCCAGCGTCTCGGTCACATCCTCGCCCAGCTTCGCCAGGCGCGATCCGCCGCAGCAGGCACAGCTCGTCGGGGCCTCGATCACGACGCGCTCGCGTTCGATGTCGTCCGGCCACGGCTTGCGCACCCCGCTTGCGCGTGCAGGCGTGCTCGGCCTGGGTTTCGTCGCCGCCGCCTGGGCGGCAAACTCGTCCTCGCTCGCCGTGGTGACGAGTTCTTCGAGCTCCAATTCCAATTGCTCGATCAGCCGGGCCGTGCGCTCAGAGCGCTGTCCGTACAGTTCGCGCTTGAGCTTCTCGATCCGCTCGCAAGATCCGATGGAAGGTCGTCCGGCTTCGATATCATGAAGCCATTGAATCAGATCACGCAGCAGATCAAACCCAAAGCGACTATCCGACCCGCGTCGGACGCTGGGTTTCTTGAGGGTTGCGCCAATCGATTCCGGACAACAGGTAGCTCAGCTGCGCCGGCGAGATCGTTAGCGATTCACCGGCAACCGATGGCCAGATGAACCTTCCTCTCTCGAGTCTTTTGGTGAACAGGCATGCTCCTTGGCCATCGTGCCAGATCACCTTCACAAGATCGCTCCGGCGACGCGGAAGACGAACAGATGACCGCTGAGCGGGTCCTTGCGCAGCACCTCCTGCACTTGGAGTGCCAACGGCGGAAAGCCTCGGCGCATGTCCGTGTAGCCTGTCGCGAGCCACACTCGCGCGACCGTCGGAACCGGGATCATCGGCGTACCAAAGCATCGAGAACCCGACGTAGCGCGTCTCCATCAACGTCGCCATCGACCCGGATGCGATGCCCGCTACCAAGATCGATTTCGATGATGCCCTGGCTCTTCCGTCGACGCACCGCCGTCGTTGTCAATGGCGCTCCGGCCACCTCCCGCGGCGGCACAGACGGCCCAATCTCGACCGGCACGAACGGCGCGCTATACTCGCTTCACCTGCTTGCAAAGCTCTTTGCGCCACCGGAACAGCTGGCTCACATGAAGGCCGGCCATGCGAGCAACCTCGGAAACATTGGCTCCGGGCTCAAGCGATGCTGCAACTAGCCGTTCCTTCTCATCCTGCGACCACCGGCGCCGCCGCTCGACCGATGTGATCACCTCCGCCCTCGAAATCGTCATAGCGCTTCTCCTAGGATTACCCCTAGGACCTGCAGCGATCGCGTTCGTCAAACAAGGCGGCCCTCAATGGAGGGATACGGATCCTTCGGCCGAGCGTTGGAAGCATCGACGCACGATTGTTGTTATTGAAAGCGCATTCGCTACGTTCGTGTACGCAAGGTGCGCTCCATGCTTATCAACAAGTCCGGTGCGGCATAACCCCCTTGCGGAAACCGCTCAGAGAAGCCGGCGCCCTCTAGATGCTCATAGTCAGTTGACTCATCATCAGTGTCCGATCCGATCCGCCGGCGGGATCAAGCTCACATCCCAAGCTCAAGCCACTGCCGGCTGATCCCTTTCGTCACCACATTCGGCCGAAGCTGCCCTCAGCTCGATAGAAACAGCAAAGCTGCACCGCCGGATCGGCGGTTGGACCAACTACTGAGACCTTTTTTCACTGGAACCGGCCATCCACTATGAAGTCGATGCCATCGCGATCGCTAACGACACGCCCTATGGCTCGCGGGTTATGTCTCGGTTGGCACGGTCTAACGCGCGCGCAAAGTGGCGCGGCGAATCCGTGCCGGCAACATTAACCTGCAACGCGTGCCGAACGACCTTGCCGCACCATTCGGCGGCTACAAACAGTCTGGCAATGGCCGCGAATGGGGCAAGTACGGTCTGGAGGAATTTCTCGAAGTGAAGGCCGTCGCAGGCGTCAACCGGCCTAAGACGTATTTGCGAACGGAGCGACATTTCACGACAGAAACTATTCGCCCGCGCTGATGGCTAAGCCTCGTCAGCTTCTTAGGCGGGCTTACGAGTTCCGAATTTTGTGAGACGCATACGCTTTGCGATCAGTACGTTCGTCAGCGGTCGGATGGGTCTCGAGATCAAGCCGAAGGGTACAGCCGGGATATTGGGAGGCGGAAGAGGTGAAATTGCCCGAAGGAAAACTGCCGTTGTGACTGGCGGCTCGCGGGGGATCGGCAGGGCGATTTGCGAGGTCTTCGCTTCCCATGGTGCGAAGGTCATCGTCGCAGACGTGAAAATCCCGGCAGCCGCTGCTACGCTTAAGGATGCGGGCGCAGTGCATTCGCCTTCCCCTCGACGTAGCCGACACTGACTCAACGGCCGTGAGCAGTCAACGCGACGATCGCGCTTCAACCTAGCTGCTCCAAAGTCATGTATATCTCTGACGGCGCATCGCGAGGTCAGTAAAAAATCTTGACCGTAACAGGCGTAACTTTCGTCCGCATCGTACCAAGAATCTTTCTCGCAAGTTTTGCGGTTGTGCCAACCTGATATTATGTTAATCCGCTACGTCACCCGCTCAAGCACTCAATTCTTCATTGCTCGTCTTGGGCAGGTGGGAATGATGGAGTCGCGCACTCGCTGGCGGACGATAATCAAGGAACGTGCCATGTCTAAAATATCGCTCTCCTACAGTGGTGCGGTTGAAGTATTCGAGCCGATGGAGAAGAAGCTCGATGAAACGCGTGTGGCGTTTCGGAATAGCCTTGGAAAGGAATGGGCTAACAAGATCGGCGGCCAATTGTGTCGAGACGGTACGACGTATGAGATTAGAAGCCCGGCAGACTCTGATGTACTCTTAGGAACATTCATTGACGCCAGTGAAGAGGCGGTCGGGCGGGCTGTTAGGGCGGCCCGCGACGCTTCGTCGAGTTGGGAGCGTCTTGGATGGAGGGAGCGCGTGACTTTGCTGCGACGCGTCGCGGGTGAGATTGATGCGCGGATGGCGCAGCTTGCGTGGGCGTCGGTGCTGGAGGTCGGCAAATCGCGAGTCGGCGCGCTGGGCGAAGTTTTGGAGTCCATCGAGCTGATCGAATATTATTGTTCTCAGATGGATCGGAACGAGGGCTATACATTTCCTCTATCGGAGACTTCAAATGAACTGTCGATCAACACTCAACGGCCGTACGGCGTTTTCGGAATAATAGCGCCTTTCAATTTCCCTATTGCACTCTCTGCCGGCATGCTTGGAGCTGCACTTGTTACTGGCAACAGTGTCGTTTTCAAGCCGAGCCCTGGTGCTGGCTTGAGCGGTAGTCTCCTCACCGAGGCATTCGAAGCTGCCGATCTTCCGAAGGGCGTTTTTAATCTCGTGTGCGGACCTAACGCAGGCCAGCGATTGGTGGATGCACCGGGAGTCGACGGGATTGCTTTTACCGGCTCCCACAAAGCGGGGATGGAGATTAATCGGCGCATGAAGTGCGGTCCGTTCGCGCGCCCGGTAATCGCCGAAATGGGCGGGAAGAACCCTGTTTACGTTACTGCCAGCGCGGATCTTCCGATTGCGACTAAGGCTGTGCTTCGGTCGGCGTTTGGGCTCCAGGGGCAGGTGTGCACAGCATGCTCGGTCGCGTTCGTGCATGAGGATTTGCACGATGGATTTATCGGCGATCTTACATCGGCCCTGCAAGGATTGACGTTCGGTGATGTCTCCGATCGACAAACTACCGATGGCCCACTGATCAATGAAGCGGCCTATCACCGGTTCAGAAATGCGGTTGAAGAAGCGAAGGCAATCGGAGCGCTCGTGACAGGGGGAGACCGTCTCTCGGGTGGTATCTTCGAACGTGGCTACTATGTTCGACCGGCTATCGTGACCGACCTTCCCGAGCGGCACCGCCTATTCGAAGAGGAACTGTTTTCTCCGATCTTGGCGGTACGGCGTTTTACGTCGTTGGACCAAGCTCTTGAATATGGAAACGCTGCGCCGCTTGGTCTTGCTGCGGCATTCTACGGCAAAGACCACAGCGAAATAGATTTATTTCTAGAAAGAGCTGAGGCAGGTGTACTGGCCGTTAACCGCGCAACTGGCGCAACAACGGGTGCATGGCCCGGACGTCAGAGCTTTTGCGGCTGGAAAGGCTCCGGCCTGACCGGCAAAGGAGGCTTAGGTCCGAACTTTGTACCCCAATTCATGCGAGAGCAAAGTCGGACGTTTCAGCGATAGTCGTTAAATCAACTCAAGAAACAACATCCGTTTCAATTCTACAATCGAGACCTCCTATCCCATGCGGATCCTTCCGTCAGTCGGGCTGAGTTTAAGGGAGGAGCCTCGCTCAAGGAGACCAAGCATGAATGTTCAAAACAAAGGGCGCCTGATGAGTGACGTTTCCATTGCGGAGGCTGTCGACGCGATCGATCCTCGCCCTATTCTAGCGACCCTTGCCGGACTGACGGGTGAACGCAATTTCATATCCCCGGATTTTCGAAGGTCTCCTGATCCGGAGATTGACGCTGATCGCATCGCGCGCGCTCGCGCATTCTTGCAAGATTATCTTTGTTCTCTTTCTGGGCAAGAGACATTCAGCGCCGCCGCCCTTAAAAGCGGTATTTCCGAAAGTGAAATCGTAGAATTTGTCACCGACGGCGCCAGTTCTGCGTACGATCCGGCAGTCATCCACGGGCAGCTTCATGGCGAGATCAGGACGAAGACTCGCATCAGCAAGAAAGTGGCTATAATCGGCGGCGGCCTTTCGGGAATCGCGGCTGCGATCGAGCTGATGGCCGACGGCTGCTCGGTAGCGCTGTTCGAAAGGAACACGCAGCTCGGGGGCACTTGGGCCTACAACGACTACCCGGGATGCAGGCTCGATTCGAACAACTTCCTATATTCGTACTCGTTCTGCCCCGCGCGGCGCCGGTCGAACTACTATTCGACGCAGCCCGAGGTTCTTCATTATCTTCAGGACGTGGCACGAAATCACGGCGTCGACCAGGTTGTCACGCTTGGCGCCACGGTTCGCGAATGCATCTGGTCTGAAGAAACGGGACTATGGATGCTCTCCGTCGAAAAGGACGGGAATGTAACGCATGCGAGCTTTGATGCTGTCGTTGCGGCGCTCGGTCAGCTAGGTGTTCCCAAGCTCCCAGATCTACCTGGGCTTGATAGATTCTCCGGGCCCAAGCTGCACGCAAACCGCTGGCCAAAGGATGTGGACTTGGCCGGTAAGCGCGTAGGCGTGATTGGGACGGGCGCCACTGGCTTCCAACTCATCCCCGAACTGGCGAAAACCGCAAAGGAGCTGGTTGTTTTTCAACGAAATCCGCCGTGGATGGTGCCGACCCCGGAGTACAGCCGGCCGATGCCGACAAGTGCTGCAGCCCTCTTCGACATCTTGCCCGGCCTTAGTTCGTGGTACCGGTTCTGGCATTTCTGGATCGGGGTGGAGGGATGGTTGCCTCTTACCGAGGTCGACCCTTCTTGGAAGGAAGCGGGCAGCACCTCAGAGCTAAACCGTTGGTGGCGGCAGACACTTGTGAAGCATCTCGAGGGCCGTTTCTCCGATCGACCTGACCTGCTCGCGAAAGTGGTGCCAAGCTATCCTCCCGGCGCCAAACGGATGCTGCGCGATGATGGCACATGGCCTGAAACCCTCAAACAGCCTCACGTTAAGCTAGAGATCTCGCGAATAGCTTCGATCATCCCCGAGGGTGTCAAACTCGTCGGTTCTAAAGACGTCGAACTCGACGTGCTCGTATTCGCAAGCGGTTTCGCAGCGTCCGAATATCTCCACGGCATTAAGGTCGTTGGTCGTGGCGGCAAGGAAATTCACGATTTCTGGAAGGGCGAGGCTCGAGCCTACATGGGGTCCATGGTGCCGGGCTACCCGAATTTCTTTCTTCTCTACGGCCCGAACACCAATCTCGTCGCCAGCGGAAGTATTGTGTTCATGAGCGAGTGTTCGGTTCAGTTTATCGCCAGCTGTCTCGAGCAACTCAGCGATCGGGGCGCGCGAACTATTGAGGTGAAGAGCCAGGCATACTCGCGATTTGTCACTGAAATGGACGAAGGTAACAGCCGACGAGCATGGTCCGTCGTCGACAACTTTTATAAAAACGAGTTTGGTAAAGTGACCCAGGTTTGGCCACTTTCAATTCTTGAGTTTTGGAAACGCACGCGAAGCATTGATGAGCGCGACGTGTCCTTCGACATGTGAAACCCGACCACAAGCCCTTCGCGTCGCACTTACCAATACTCTAAGGGGACACTAAAATGACTCTTCCGAGCCCTATTGAACTGGAGGGGAAGAACGTTCTGATGACCGGCGCCGCCGGCGGCCTTGGTTCCGAGACGGCCCGTCTCTTCGCCCGCGCCGGAGCCCGTTTGTTCCTAGTTGATCGCGACGCGGCCGCCCTCGAATCCGTAATCGCAACACTTCCTAACCCCCCGTTTCATAAAGCAGCCGCGATAGACGTTGCGGACGAAAAGGCAGTGCTGTCGATCGTCGACGACATGCTCAACCGAATGGGCTCAGTCGACATCCTCCTCAACATCGCCGGAATTATAGGTCCGCTGGCATCCGTTGGGGACTATTCTGTCAAAGATTTCGAGGACGTCATGCGTGCGAACGTTCTGGGGACGTTCATTGCCATGAAGGTAGTGATTCCGCACATGCGAGCCAAAGGGAAGGGATCGATCGTCAACGTCTCGTCTATCTCAGCGGTCCGTGGTTGCAAAAACGAAATCGGTTACGGTGCATCCAAGGCGGCGGTATCACAAATGACCCGCAACGCAGCAGTCGAAAATGGCGTGACGGGTGTGCGGGTCAACGCGGTGGCGCCGGGCTGGATAGTCACCCCGATGATGGATGCAATAGTGGATACCATCTCAAAATGGTCGCAGACTCCCATTTTAGAGTACGGGCCTCAGGGGCGGCCATCACAACCGGCCGAGATCGCCGAGGCAATCCTATTTTTGGCTTCCGATCGTGCCAGCTACATAAACGGCGAAATTCTCGTCGTCGACGGCGGCATGTCAGCCCGCTAGCGCGAGGGCAGCTCTTATTCTGACAGCCTGAACCGCAGAGGGACCGCGCTACCATTAGGAGATGTCGCAATGAGTGATTTGTCAGGGAAAGTAGCTTTGGTCACCGGCGGCGCCCAAGGCATGGGATTGGCGATCGCGACGCGCCTCAAAGCTGACGGTGCTAGGGTTGTGATCTCGGATATAAGCGGCACGTCGGGGCGAGCGGCTGCCTCGTCCGATGCGTTCAGCTTTAGAGAGCATGATGTCTGTGACGAGGAGCAGTGGGCCGATGTCATCGGCGAGATCGAGGCCCAAGAAGGCAAGCTCGATATCCTCGTCAACAATGCGGGGATTTTAGGTGATCTTGATGAGTCCAGCCCGATCGACACAACTCTAGAAAACTGGCGGCGGGTGTTTGCCGTCAATGTAGAAGGCGTGCTGCTGGGCTGCAAGGCGGCAATTCCAGCGATGCAGCGCTCAGGTGGAGGCGCCATTGTAAATATCTCATCCATCTCGGGGCTCTTGGCTACACCTTACAACACGTCTTATGGCGCCAGCAAAGCGGCAGTCCGGCATCTCACGAAAACCCTTGCTCAATATTGCGTCGAAATGAAGCTTAATATTCGTTGCAATTCCGTTCATCCGGGGGACGTTTGGACTCCGCTATGGGAAGCACTCGCCCGACGCAAGGCGATGGAGACGGGCGTCTCCGTCGAACAGATCATCGACGAAGAGCAAGTCGTTAGTCCCATGGGTGGGTTTACAAAGTCTGAGGACATCGCATCCGCAGTAGCGTTCCTAGCGTCAGACGAATCTCGGCGCATAACCGGACTGAAAATGATTGTCGATGGCGGGGTCATTGACCTCGACACCTACCATCTTAGGAAACACCTCAATGCACGTCGCAATGGGCATACAAGTCCCCGCCCGGAATATGAGTCTCCGCTTCGTGCGTGATTCCCCCATTGTCAAATTTTGCAGATAACGAGAACACTAAGTCGAGTGTGCGTAGCGGAGAAGCGTCTTACAAGGAGAGACCAACATGTATGTGAAATTGAAGTTCTGGTTGCCGGTCCTGCTGATAGCATCGGCAGGCTATTCATATCTGGCATTTGCACAGAGCGATCGCGATCTTTTCGCCTCGATCCGAAAAGCTGGTGAAGTCAAGGTCGCGTCTGCCTCAATTCCTCCTTACCAATTCGTGTCGCCGGAGGGAAAGCCAAAAGGTGCTGGGATTGAACTGCAGAACATGGTGCTAAAGGCCATGGGTCTGCCAGAGCTTACGCCGCTATGGCTGGATTGGAACGCGATGACGCCCGGACTGCAGGCCCATCACTTCGACTACGTCGGTGCCGGCTTTAATATTACGGAGGAGCGCTGCAAGGTTGTGATATTTTCGCGACCCTTCTACGCAGCGCTGGCCGCCTTGCATGTTCTACCCGGAAATCCGAAGCATCTGACGACCGTCGCGGACATTGCGCGCAGCCCCGACACCAAGCTGGCGGTTATAAGCCCTGACCTATACGAGGACTACGCGCTAAAGCAGGGAGTCAAACCCGACCAAATCGTACGTGTTCCTGACGTGACGGCTGGTGTTGCGACAGTCGTCGGCCACCGGGCGGACGCCTATATCGTCAGTCAATTCGCGGTCACCGATCCGGCGAAGGCGGGCGTCGAAGTAGTGGTCGACAAACAGTCACCATTGGCCGCCTCGGCACCCATGTTTCGCAAGGACGACGTCGCTTTTCGCGACGCATTCAGTAGGCAACTTGGCATCTTGATCGAGAACGGCACTTACGAGAAGCTCTGGGCGAAGTATGGTGCTCCTCATGGGGATGAGATGGCTCCTCTGCTTGCCAAGTTAACTAAGGCTGGGGATATTGTGCCAAGCTGCGAGTAGCAGGTAACTGCGGAGAGGGTCGTGTGCTAAGACCCTCTCCTGCTGACTCACATAACGGAAATCGCGATCTTCTTGAGCGTTGCTCGGGGCCACGACGACACCGGGCAAGTCTCTCCTCCACGTAAGTGCGCAAGGTTGTGTTGAGCGCAAGCTTGGTCAGTTTAGGCCGACGATCCAATCGATCCGCATGCCACTGGGCAGTCGACGCCTGATACTCCAACCCGCCGCTACGGGTGGCTGCATTGCGCCGCAGTTCTCGCGAAATTGTCGCGGCGGATCGACCGAGACGGCGCCCAATCTCCCGGATGGAATGGCCCTGGACCATGAGAAGCGTAATCTCTTCGCGCTCCACCAGCCCGGAGAGCGCCGTCGCTGAGGATTTGAACATCGCTGGTGGCATGCCGCCCGCCTTTCGAAACAATCTGGTTCCCACAGGCTGTGACACCCCGGCTTCCAGCGCGGCTTCTTCGCTGCTTTGCCCGGCAGCAATAGCTCGCCAGAAACTTCTCTGTTCATCCCGTCCAGTCACCGGCGGTCGTCCTGGCGATGGTAGTGGCGCTCATCCAGGCCGTGCCGATCGCCGCTTTCGAATGCTCATCGCAACCTCCAACTCCAGAGTGTTGCGACGACCGTGCGCATTCCAGGGATGGTGATCAGGTGTTCCAGGCGATGATGATCACGGATTCCAGTGATCGCGATCAGGTGCGGTGGCGAACACGGCTGACGGGTTTAAGTGTGCTGGAAATGGCCTCCTGGTCAAGGTTGGCGATCGTGCGCGAGGTGCTCACGTTTTTTCTTTTCGCCAGCATGACGCCATAGACTGTCGCCTTTGAGCTCGATGCGGTGGCATTGTGAATGATGCGGTCCAATATCGCATCGCCGGGGGGGATCGGCACTGACTTCATGGCCATTGCGACACGGGGACCTGGCTTGTGATCAACAAGGATCCCTTGTCGTAGCGATCATCGACGATCTCAAGCAGATCACGACGCTGGTCGGAGGGTGAGCGGTTCAGGTCCCCAGTCGTCGAGGATGAGGAGATTGACGCGCTCGAGCGCGGTGATCAGGCGCGCCAGACGGCCTTCGCCGCGCGCCTGAGCGAGATCGGCGAACAGGCGGGATGGTCGGTTGTAGAGGACGGAGAAGCCGTCGCGGCAGGCCTTGTTGCCGAGCGCACAGGCAAGCCAAGACTTGCCGGTGCCGGTTGGGCCGACAATGACCAGGTGGTTGGCGTCACGGATCCACTGGCAGGTGGCGAGGGTTTGGAAGAGCGAACGGTCAAGGCCGCGAGCGGGGCGGTAGTCGACGTTCTCGATGGCTGCGGCTTGACGGAGCTTGGCACGGGTCAAGCGACGCGTGAGGCGGCGGTTGTCGCGAGCGGTGACCTCGCGATCGACGAGCAGGCCGAGCCAATCGGCGTGCGGCATCTCGGCCGCCTCGGAATTGTTCTGCAGTTCGGCGAGGGTATCGGCCATGGCGGCGAGGCCGAGGGCGCGCAAGCGATCGATGGTGGGGTGAATGAGCATGCTGATCTCTCCTGATCGATTGTAGTAACCGCCGCCACGGATGTTGGCGTGGAAGAGGTGGGCGCCTCCTCTGCGGGCTGAGCGGTTCTCTCGGTGCCGTTCTTGAGGATGGCGGCGACCGATTTGTACGAACGGGCGTTGAGCAGAAGGGCACGGGCGAAGGCGGCGTCGAGGCGCTCCTGGCCATGGCGCTTGACCAGCCCGAGAATGCCGATGGCGGAGCGGGACCGCAGATGACGTCGATCAGGGGGGCGGCGTCGTGTAGCGTCCGAGGTAGGCGAGAACCTGCTCTGGCCCGGCGAAGGGACGCTTGGCGTAGAGAACCCATTCGAGCTTGCGGAGGGCGTTCAGCTGGCGGCCGAATGGCGCGGGCTCGACGAGGTGCGCGACGTGGCCGAAGAACTGGAGCTTGGTGTTATCGAACGCCGCCTGCAGGCGCTCCAGGAATAGCCGACGATACAATCGTGACAGGACGCGAACGGAAAGGAAGAAGCCAGGGCGACAATGAACCCAGCTTCCACCAGGTGCGATACCGCCGCCCGGCACGAGGCAATGGGCATGCGGATGATGCGTCAGGGTCTGGCCCCAGGTATGGAGAATGGCGATCACACCGGTCTCGGCACCGAGATGCTTCGAGTCGGCACCAATGAGACGGATCGTCTCGGCTGCCGCCTTGAGCAGGGTGTCGTAGACCACCGCCGGCAAGCCATTGCGGGCGCGCCGAGCCCTGGCACTTCGGGCAATGCCGATTGCGACAGGTTATGGGCGTCACCCATTAGCTGCCTTATGGGCAAAGCCGGTGATGGGGAGCTGCCAATCGCGATCACCCTATTGTTCCTGTGTATTGCCGCTCTCGAGCTCTCCATTACAAGTCGCCAATGCGGTCCCGTTGGGTCGGCTACTGATGGCCGATCCATACGGAGACGGACATGTTGGAGACGTACTTCTCGGCAGCGAAGATGCTGGGGCATCTGCTCAGTGGGCCGAGCGGGCCTTACCTTGACGGGTTTGCAGCGGCGCTGGAGCGGCAGGGCTATGGCCCCGAGACAGCGGTACGCTATTTGCGAGCGGCGGCTCACATCGGCCATGTTATGGCCGAGCAAGGTGCGGGCCTGATGGACGTTGATCTCGCCGCGTTCGGCGAGCACCTGCGCAGTTGCCGGTGTCCACGCGCCAAAGGCGGCCGGCGCAACCACCACACCATCTACGGTGCCAGGCTCTTTCGTCGGCACCTCGTCGAGCTCGGCCTTTGCCGGTCCGCGGCCGTGGGACAAGCACCCGCCGAGCCGTAGCTGGTCGCCGACTTCAAGACGTGGCTGCGCAAGCATCGCGGCGCATCGATGCCACCGTCAGGCTCTACGCCCGCGACGCCGCGGGCCTGATGATGGAGCTTCGATCTGACCCGGACGGCTGGAGGCCGAACGATGTCCGCAGTTACTTCCTGGAGCGGGCGAGCAATAGCGGGAGTGGCACGATCGAGAAGATGACGACGAGCCTGCGGGCCTTCCTGCGGTATCTCGCAGTCGCGGGCCGTTGTCAGGCAGGTCTCGACGGCGCCGTTCCAGCCTACGCTCATTGGCAGCTTGCCACATGCCCCAATATCTATCGACCGAGCAGGTCGACCGGCTGATCGCTGCCTGTGACGGCGACGTCGGTGGGCGCCGGCGTGATCGTGCGATCGTGCTTTTGTTGGTGCGCCTCGGCCTGCGGGCCGTTGACATGAGCATAACCTAACGGTCCTTACCGCCCTTGCCGTGCTCGACCCGGATCAACATCCGTTGGCTATCAATGTCGACAACCTTCAGGAGGACCACTTTCGATACGGTAAGCCTGCGGCATAGACGGTGGTCAACGCGGTACGGCTCTTCTGGCTCGGGATTGCTTCCAAGAAGCGAACGACTTCGTCGGCGCTTAACACGGCCGGCAGTTTGCGTGGTTTACGAGCATAGGCGATGCGCTCCGGAACGGCGTCATGACCAAGCGTCACACCGTAGAAGAACCGCAGCGCGCAGACGATCTGGTTCAGCGCCGGCCAGGACATCCCTGTCGCTAGCAGATGAACCTGGAAGGCACGGATATCCTCAGGTCAAGGCGGTCCGGACAAGACCGAAATATCGGCTCAACTTCGCTACGGTGTTGAGGTAGGATTGCTGCGTCGCCGGTGACAGATTGCGGACCGCCATGTCCTCGATCATGCGACGGCGAAGTGGGCTGATCTCAGCCATCGGAAACCTCCTGTCTAAAGGGGGTTGGGCTTCCCGGATCGGAAAAACAGATTCCCGATCAATCGCTTAGAGCCTTGTTCACGGCCGACTTCTAAGCCGTAGTCATTGTGGCCCGCGTAGGCGGGCGCACCCGCCTTATCCCGCTTGGGCGGCAATAAAATCTCGCGGTCGCGCAGCTCTGGGAGGTCTCGCCAAGCGCTACGGATTAATCAGAAGACTGTCGCGAAGTGGAAGCAGCGCGACACTGTCGCCGATCGCTCGACTGCCCCTAAGGAGGCCAAGTCGACTGTCCTCTCCATTGAGGAGGAGGCGATCATCGTCGCTTTCCGGCGACACACGCTGCTGCCACTTGACGATTGCCTCTATGCGCTGCGGCCGACCATCGCGCATCTGATGCGGTCATCCCTGCATCGCTGCCTCCAGCGCCACGGCATCAGCCGATTGCAGGAGGTCGAAGGCGGCAAGCCCTCGAAGAACAAGTTCAAGGCCCATCCGATCGACTATTTCCACATCGACATTGCCGAGCTCCAGACCGCTGAAGGCAAGCTCTACCTTTACGTCGCAATCGATCGCACCAGCAAGTTCGCCTTCGTGCAACTGGTCAGGAAGACGGGAAGGACCTCAGCCCTCGGCCTTTCTCGAAGCTCTGATCGCGGCCGTCCCCTACAAGTCCACACGGTGCTCACCGACAATGGGATCCAGTTCACGGCAGTGATGGTCATCAATCTGTTCACCGCGGAATCTGACCATGGTCGCTTGGCCTAAACCTTCCCCGTCAAGCTATACGTGACGCATATGTTCGATATGCGATGCCAGGAAGCCGGGATCGAACGTCGGCTGACCAAGATCAAGCATCCCTGGACCAATGGCCCGTCGAGCGCATGAACCGCACGATCAAGGAAGCGACCCTCCAACGCTACCATTACGACCGACACGATCAGCTCGAAGCTCACCTTGCCGACTTCATCGCCGCTTACGACTACGCTCGGCGGCTGAAGACCTGAAGGGCCTCACACCCTACGAATACATCTGCAAGTGCTAGACTTCCTAGCCCGAACGATTCAAACTCAACCCGCTCCACCAAATGCCGGGACTAAACACCTAGGCGCCCGCAGGTAATCCACACTGTTCGTCAGCCGGGATCTTGGCGACATCAGCCGGTTCAACAGTTCGCAGAAGCTGGTGAGCCAAGATCGGCCGCAGTCAGGCGCGCGCCATGGTCAAGGCAGCCTGGGCAGCGGCCAAGGCGGACCGGTCCTCTGCATGCTTCTTTTCGTGCGGAGCGGATCCGCGCCCGGCGCGGTCATCAGTCGCCGCGGACGCCGTGGCTCGGAAACTCACTGCGCTTTGCTAGCACGGCGACCGCCAGACTCACGACTCCGCGCCTGCGCCACTGCGGGGCTTGACCGCTCGGTCTGGGCAACCAGAGTTGTCGGCCATTCCGTCCATGCCACGCTTCAACGTCTTAAACACCAACTTCCACATTCACAGAAATCTGATACACAAAACTCGGACATCCCCCGTTAAGGAAAACCCTCAAGTGGCACACACCTCGGCGAGACGACAATTTCAAGCTTTCGATGCCTCGGCCCTCGAATGTTTGCAATCTCAAGCCTACGCCGTGCCAAATACCACATTTCGCGTAATGCTCGCGCACTTTTCGTGGACAAAATACACCACGCGCGAAACAGATGGCAATCGACTTACTTCTCGGTGTCCTCTCATCACTAGTACGCTTCAGACCGCGGTTCTGATCATATCTCCGCAGCATCGAAGCGAAAGTCGAACTCCTTGTGCGAAGAACTATTTTCCAACGGTGACCTCGGATGCCAACAGGCTATTTCAATTCCTTACCATTCAATTCCGCCGCCACCACCTTGCTCCGAAGTGATGGGAGCCAGGGTGAGACGCAGTTACCCGGAACTGCTACCACGCTTCTTCGTAGGAATGCTGCTCGGAGGATAATCGTCGAGCAGCCTGAAAAGACCATGACCGGCTGGCACTGACCTCGACTGCCGGAGATCAGCCCATCAGGAAAGGTAGGTGCACGGGAAAAGTAGAGAAGTAATGATAGTCGCCTGACACGATATCAAGCGAGGCGATATGAAGCAAGCCACCACGGTCGACCAGGCGCCAGCAAAAGGCCCTGATCTTGATGCCCGATCAAAGGCTATACGCCGGAGAATTTTGCAAGCGCTCGCGAAACAACGGGTTGGCGGACATATCGGTCCCGCGTTTTCGTTAATTGAAATTCTTCTTGTGCTATACGACGAATGTCTCCGCCTGCCCCAAGGTGCCGCGGGAAGCGACGATCACGACCGATTCATTCTCAGCAAAGGGCACGGATGCCTCGCCCTCTATGCCGTGCTCGAGCATAAGGGCCTAATCTCACCTGAATTGCTGGATCGCTATTGTTCAGCGGGCGCGCCGCTCGGCGGCCTTCCGGAGCGGAACATCTCGCTGGGCATCGAGGCCACCACGGGAGCGCTCGGCCATGGGCTGCCAATAGCCGTCGGTATGGCTCTAGCCGCAGGGATAACTCAGAAGCATTTTCGCGTCTATGTGCTGGTTGGCGATGGAGAGCTAAATGAGGGTTCAAATTGGGAGGCGGCGTTCCATGCTGTGAAGCATCGGCTAGCAAACCTTACCGTATTGGTAGATCGGAACCGTCAGCAAAGTAGCGGACCAGCAGAGAAAGTACTGCCGATGCCTTATATGCCAGCACTCTGGCGTGAAATTGGCTTTAACGTTCGTCATGTGCATGGACACGACCGTCCCGCTATTCGGGAGGCATTGCTGGTTCCGTTGTCTAGTCCGCTTCCGAGAGTCATCATCTGCGAGACGAAAAAGGGAAAGGGATTAGGAGAGTTCGAAGGAAATGCTGAATGGCATTACAGGCAAGTGCAATCACTCAGCGCGATCCCATCTCTATTTTGAATGCAGATTGGCAGGTCGATCATGCGTGACACATTCAGTAAGACGCTCCAGAGGCTGGCGACACAGGATAGCCGAATTGTGTTTGTCGGATCCGATCTAAGTTATGCCATGAATGCGATGACGGAATTCGAGTCCGCTTTTCCGCAGCGTTTTTTTATGGAGGGCGTGGCAGAGCAATATGTGGCTGGTATGGCGGCCGGCTTGGCAAGCGGGGGCCTGATTCCCTATGTCCAAATCGTTGCGGCGTTCATTACGAGAAGAGCATTCGAACAGTTGTTCATCGACATAGGCTTCCAGCGACTTCGCGTGCGCATTGTCGCATTCGGAGGTGGCCTGGACTATTCTGCGTTTGGCGTCACGCACATGGCCCTTGAAGACCTTGCTCTACTTCGTCAAGTCCCGAACATCGGGATATGCGTCCCTCGAACCTGTCAGGAGTTGAAGCACCTGCTCTTATCGACGACAGAGTGGGACGGACCGCTATACATACGTTTAAGTTATGGCGCCCATGAAACTGACCGAGGTCCAATTGGTCAGATGGGGCGTGCTTGCCGTCTGCGGCATGGTAAAGGAGCGTTGATCGTATGCACGGGACTTGTGAGTTCAGCTATATCTGACATTGAGGAGTTGCTAGTCCAGGGAGGTCTTAATCCAGAAGTGCTTCATTTTTCGACGCTCAGGCCATTTGATTCTGAGTCTCTCTGCGATGCGGCTCAACGGGCTACCCAAATCATCGTCGTTGAGGAGCATCATCGGGATGGTGGACTAGGGAGTATGGTCATCGAGACTCTGGCCGACGCGAAGATACTCCAGCCTACGACTCGTATCGGCACCAGGTTTGAACCCGCCATGAGTTACGGCGACCGTCAGCAGGCCAGCGTTAACTTTGGCCTTCGCGGTCCGGCGCTCGCTAACGCCATCCTGACCGCTGCGTCTATCCCCGCGCGGCCGTCACGAGATGAATAGGCTCCGATCGATGCGTCGTTGAGAAAATTTCTGTCCGGTAGACTGTTGTGCTGGCCCATCGCGGAGTTAAAGATTTTAGCATGTGTACTTCGAAACCTCTTTCTCAAACCTTTATCTCGTAAACTGCGCTGGCCACCGGCGTATTTCCTCCAGATGGACTTAGAGTCTGGCCCAACGTGCAGCGACACCGAACTTTGGACCGCCCGGAACTAGAGTTTTGCGTTGCCCACGATGCCGGTGACGATCGTGGCACCCGCATCTTCCAGAAATGCGTCCGAGAAGACGACTTGGGGCGATTTTCCAGTTCGAGTGTGACAGGAATAATGTTTCCGGCGGCGGATTTGGACCAGGCGGCCGACCTCGCGCGATAGGGTGAAGCTGATATGCCCAATACGGAGGTTAACCGAAAGCGCTGCGCCCACTTCTTTGCCGAGACGACGTTGAATACGTCCGGCGGGAAGCCGGCCTCCTCGGCGAGCTTCGCCATCGCAAGCGTCGTGAAGGATGTGTCCTCGGCCGGCTTGATGACAATCGCATTACCCATAGCGAGTGGTGGCGGAACAGAACGGCCCGTCATCTGGAGCGGATAGTTCCGGATCGCAGCCTCGCCACACTTCCGCTTGCGTATCTCCGTGATGTTGAGCGCGCCGATAACCGCTCGCGGGCCAACGGCTCCTAGCATAACGTCGTAGGTTTGGGGGGCGCCATGCAGGAGATCTCGCGTGACCAGCGGGCATCAGCGCGATCACCGCGCCGCCAATGGCGCCGATCACCAGGGCGCCTGTCAACACGACTTTGATCGCTCGCGAGTTGCTTATGTAGCGCGCGCCGGAAATGATCGCGCTGCCGAGCCTTTCAGGCGGCAAACGCGAGCATTCTGCGACCCGTTTCCACAGGAGCAGTGCCGCCATCAACCGCAGATAAGCAGCGCATTTAGTGCGAATGCAGCCACTGGGACGGCGAACGCCAGGACCGCGGCGCGCGCAACGTTTTAGCTGATCCATTGAGGGCGACCGCCGTAGGCAATGCTTCCGAGGGCGCCTGCTCGTTCACTGAGGACTGCTAGGCCAGTCCCATCAGCGCCATCCCGCTGCCGACGATAACGCATAGCGCCAGGAGTGTATTCCGGGTGATCAAGCCAGGCCACGCGAGTGCACTAGCGCAATTGCACCGATCAGCGAGATCAAGAGTGAAACGAGTGCCACGACACGCCGATCATACATATCGGCAGCGCCGGCGGGCTCGCGATCAGCTTGACAGGGAGCATCGGTGCGGTCTGCACCAGCGCGACTTTGTCGCCGAGGTGATCGTCTGAGTCATTGCCCAACCCGCGCCGACGCCCTGGATCGCAATGCCGAAATTAGACACTAGGCTTCCGAGCCAGACGCGCCGAAATGTGAAATGCGCAGAGGCGCGGTGATGCCCTCGGCGCTGAATATCTGCTTGGATGAATCAGTCATATCGGCTCGCGCGTGGACGTCGAACTGACTGAGTCCCCCGATAGGATGCGCAAGTGCCTTTTGAGCGCGATGCGGGCACCAATATCGCCTGGGCGGGCAGCATGTGGGCCACAATGGTCGACGACGCCATTCGTAGAGGCCGTGCAGGCCATGCGCGGCGTCGCCTTCATCGCGGCCGTAAGCGACTTCTCTCGTTTTGACAATCCTCGCCAGTTGATGGCCTTTCTCGGCCTCCTTGCGTCGGAACATTCCAGCGGCGCAACCATCCGACGCGGCAACATCACCAAGGCTGGCAATGCTCTGGCCAAGCCCGCGTCAGTCGCAAGCTCCATGACCGTAACGAGCGCCTGCCTCAAGCTACCGCGATATCGCCTGGAAGGCCCAGTCAGGCTGTGCGCCCGCTATCGCCGCTTGTCGACGGCCGGCAAACCCAAGGTGACCGTCACCACCGCCATTGCACGGAGATGGTCGGCTGCCTGTGGGCGATCGCTCGTCAAGTACAACTCGGGCCGGCCGCCTGCAGAGCGCTGCTCGACCATATCGGTGCGCAGGGCAGGAGGCAGGGCGCGGTCGGGAATCCTCGTGGCCTGTTATGAGCCGGCATTGCCGACGCTCGCCCCCTAAACCGAGGCAGCCCCAAGACGAAACCCGGCCATGCGGTAGCCAATCCGCGCATGAGAGCTTGATCAACCGTCGTCTTTGGCCCTGCCTCCTACCGTGGGCACCTTCGAAGTCCAGCGTCCGGGCGCTCAGCCGTAAGCGGCTCTGCTTGATCGAGTCGCTTGGGGCTGGAGTTCGACTGTTATTCCGCTCGTTTGTCGGTGTGGGCGTGGACGATCAGGTGTGGAATCACTCGAGCGTCAGCTCGAAGACGCGTTCTTTGGCCCGCACCGCCTAGGCGATGCGGGCAAGTTTGTTGGCGAGCGCGATTGCGAGCACATTGTGGTGTAGCCGCTTCTTGGCGGCTTCGATCCAGGATGTGAGCCCGTAACGTTCCCAGTTCTTTATCCTGACCAGCACAACCCAGGACGCCGCCTGCACGAATAGAACGCGCAGGTAGCGATTGCCACGCCTCGAGACTTTGCCAAGGATCGTTCGGTCTCCAGTCGAGATCTTTTTGGGCGCCAGTCCAGCCAGGCGCCGAAGTCGCGGCCTTTGGAGAAGACGTCTCCCGAGCCGATTGCGGCCACCATGGCACTCGAAATGATCGGCCCGATGCCAGGCGCCGTCATCAGGCGCGAACATGCCTGATCTTGACGGGCAATTTCTTCGATCTCTTCGGATAGGCCAGCGATACGCTGATCCAGCCGGCACCAGTCGACTACCAACTCCACGATGACACGCAACATGCGCGGCGACAGCGCATCGGTGCGCGTCGCAAGAATGGTGGCAGTTCCCTGCGTAGGAAGCCGATGCCCTGTCGCATGGCGATCCCACGCTACAGCATGAAGGCCAGAATCTGGTTGATGATGCCGGGGCGACACCAATTGCTCGCGCTCCCTATACGCTTGCAGATCCAGCCGCTCCGCGGTCTTGGTCGCGACGAACTTCATCGTCGGGCGCTGCACGGCTTCGGCAATCGCATCGGCATCATTGAAGTCATTCTTCTGTCCCTTGTTAAAGGGGCGGACGGACGTATTAGCATTACAGTTGGTGCGCCGGGGAGACCGGCAAGGAGTAAGTGGTGGAAGTCCACTGCGATGAAGGAGTAGCGATCCACATCGGCCCCGAGCCGTGCGCAGGCGTCCGCGAGGATGTCGGCGAAGCGTCGGCAGGGAGCGCATAGGCCAGCCATCGAGCCGCGAAAGAATGTTTTCCCGAGAGCCGACGCTGTCAACTGAGCGGAAGGCAACACGAAGGGGCGCGATATCGCGAGCGCCCGGTCGTCTCGGAGTGGTCACAGACCCTGGCATGTGCAGAAGCTTCTTGTACGGGAACCGGGAGCTCTCTTGGTCGGCCAGATGCTCGTGGAAGCAGCCTGGTCCGCGGGGGAAGGCGAGGAGCTGTAGCCGCCGATGAACGATCAGGAGAGGTCTGACTCCGCCATAGTAGCTATGAAGTCACCGAACAACGCCGGAGGTACGGTGGCGGAGGCGATGGAGCGAAGGGCGGGGACCAAGGGAAACGGGAGACAGCAAAGCACACTCCGGACATAGGGCCGGAATCGTGTGATCCAAGAGCTTGATCGCGTACGGCAAGCCGCAAGGCAGAGGAAGAAGGAGCGGTTAACCGCGCTTCTCCACCATATCAACACAGACACGCTCCGTATGGCTTTCTACGCGCTCAAGCGCAAAGCAGCCCCCGGCGTGGATGGTGTGACATGGCAGGACTTCGAGACAGATCTGGAGCCTCGGCTTGCGAATCCGCACCGGCGGGGTCCACGGAGGAGCGTACCGTCACAGCCGTCCCGTCGGACGTATGACGGCCGGGAGAGAGCGTTGGCGATCGCTGCCTTGGAGGGCGCGACCGTCATGGTGCTCAATGCCATCTACGAAGGCGACTTCGTCGGCTTCTCATACGGGTTTCGACCCGGTAGAGGCCCACATGATGGGTTGGACGCCCTGGCGGTAGCGATCCCCACGCGGAAGGTGAACTGGATACTTGACGCCAACGTGCAAAACTTTTTCGGAAGTGTGAACCAAGACTGGCTGGTCCAGTTTCTGGAACACCGCATCGGCGACAAGCGCATCATCCGCCTCATCCGTAAATGGCTGAAGGCGGGTGTGCTGGAAGACGGCCGACTGCTCGAGACGACGGAGGGCACTCCGCAAGGATCAGTGGTATCCCCACTACTCGCGAATGTGTACCTCCACTACGTCTACGATCTCTGGGTCGAGCAGTGGCGTACGCGCCAGGCAAAGGGCGATATGATCGTCGTGCGATATGCCGATGCGACGGCGCGAAGGAGGTGTGATGTAGAGCACCTTGGAGCAGCCTTGCTGCACAGAAGATGGGGGGGTGCCCCTCGAACTCGGGTTGCAGGATCAGGGTTCAAACCACCGGCTGCTGCTTGAGCCCAATGGTCGAGGTGGTGAGCGAGACCGGAAAAGGCAGAGCAAGACCCTGTCAGGTAAGGATCCAGGAGACGAGCGCAAGCGAACCACCGAAGACTGTCGAAAGCGTAGGGAAGACGTCAAAATCAAGGGGTAGTCGTTATCTTGGGATCAGTCTGAGCGATACCTGTTTACGGCTCAGGCGGCATCCGGCAGGCGAGGTGACGTGACCTCGGTTCAGTCTTCTGTGCGGAACGTGGGAACCAGTATCGCGATGCCAAGGGAATGGTTCAAGTGGAAGCCCACAAGAGTCTGAGTACCAATGCGCGACGCAGGGACGGAGGCCTGTGTAGTAGTGACGAAGACACTGTAATGGTGGCGGAGCGAAGGCACGGCAGTGTCCCGCTTGATTGGAATAACAACCGGAAACGGGAGGACTCTTTTGGGTCAAGGCAAAGCCGTATGACATCCCCAAGCGCTGGGTTTGGGAGGCGTACAAACGGTTAAAGCAAATCGGCGCAGCCGGTGTGGACGAGCAGTCGATCGAGGTGTTCGAGGCAGACTTGCAGAGCAATCTGTACAAGCTCTGGAATCGAATGTCTTCGGGCAGCTACTTTCCACCGCCGGTCAAGCGTGTGCAGATCGACAAGCGCGCCGGCGGGAAGAGGCCGCTAGAAATTCCTGCGGTGTCGGATCGCGTTGCTCAGGCGGTCGCCAAAGGATATCTGGAGCCGGATTTGGAGAAACACTTTCATCCAGACTCGTTCGGATATCGACCCGGAAAATCGGCGCTCGATGCCGTTGGGGTTGCTCGCCGGCGATGCTGGCGGCATCCCTTCGTGCTCGATCTCGACATTCGGGCATATTTTGACTCGATATCGCATGAGCTTTTGCTCAAGGCGATTCGGAAGCATACGGACTGCGCTTGGGCGTTGTTGTACATGGAACGGTGGCTTAAAGCTGCCGTTCAACTGGAAGACGGCACCCCTGAACCCCTTGAGAAGGGCACGCCGCAGGGATCGGTGGTATCACCGCTGATGGCGAATCTCTTTCTCCACTATGCGTTCGACATGTGGATGCGAAGAAATCATCCAAGCATCCCGTTCGAGCGTTATGCCGATGATATTCTCTGCCATTGCGACAGTGAGCGGCAGGCACCAGAATTGAAGGAGGCGCTTGCGAAGCGCTTTGCCGAATGCGGACTGGAGCTTCATCCAGACAGACGAAGATCGTCTATTGTAAGGATGACGACCGGCGAGCTGAACAGAAATTCGACTTTTTGGGCTACACGTTCCGCGCCCGTCGGTCGAAGAACCATTGGGCGAAGCACTTCCTCAACTTCAGCCCCGGTGTCAGCAATGCCGCGACGAAAGCAATCCGACAGGAAATCCGTGCCTGGCAACTACTGCCGGGTGGATAAGAGGATCGACGACCTGGCGAGGATGTTCAACCCGATCATTCGAAGTTGGATGAACTACTATGGTCGGTACTACAAGTCGGCGCTTTACCCGACACTACGCCATCCCGACCGATGTCTCGCGCGATGGGCGGTGTCGAAATACAAACGTCTGCGGCGACATCGAAGACCGGCAGAGCACTGGGTAGGGGACATTGCTTGCCGCACCCCCACGCTGTTGGCCAATTGGCCTATGCTGCACAAGACGGCGGCTGGACGGTAAGAGCCGGATGAGCGAAGACTTCACGTCCGGATCTGTGAGCGCCTGGGGGTGAAACTCCCCGGGGCGACTCGACGGTTCGTTCATTGCCGAACCAAGGCTGAAGCGGAAGTCATCAAGGCGGCGCTGCAAGCAAGGTTTGAGGAATGCGAACTCGAAACGCATCCCGACAAGACCACGATCGTCTACTGCAAAGACAGCAATCGCCCGGGTAGCCGTGCCAGTCAGTCATTCGACTTTCTGGGATTTACCTTTCGACCGCGCAGGGGCCACGGCGGCGAAGACCCAGAGCGTGCGCGCCTTCACGCGCAAGCGGCGAGTGCGTAAGCCCTGGCCAGTGAATATCGAACGCGAGCGCGTCGTCATCGAGCCTCCGACCACCTGCGCCTGCTGCGGCGGATCGCGGCTGTTGAAGCTGGGCGAGGATGTGACCGAGACTCTGGAAGAGATCCCGCGCCGGTTCAAGCTGATCGAGACGGTGCGCGAAAAGTTCACCTGCGGCGATTGCGAGAAGATCAGCCAGCCGCCGGCGCCGTTCCATGCCACGCCGCGCGGCTTCATCGGCCCGCAATTGCCGGCGACGATCCTGTTCGACAAGTTCGGCATGCACATCCCGCTCAACCATCAGAGCGCGCGCTTCAAGTGCGAGAGGATCGATCTGGCTTTGTCGACGCTGGCCGACCAGGTCGGCCACGGGACTTTCGCCGTCATGCCGTTCTTCCACCTGATCGAGCGTCATGTGCTCGCGGCCGAGCCCCTGCATGGCGACGACACCACCATCCGCATCCTGGCAAAGGTAAGTTCGACCGGGCGCATCTGGACCTACCTATGAGCCTTGATGAGATCCGCGGATCAGCGCCCAATTACGTTGGCGAGCTGGAGACTCGATAGGTCCAACGGGCTTAGCCGACCCCGGTCCGACCGGTTGCCAACACTCTGCTATTGCCCTCGCAAACGGAACCGTACTCGACTTATGCTCGCGCGCGGTACCCTTCACCATTGGCCATGATCGCCCAAGCGATCCGGGCAGTTTTGTGAGCGACCGCCACCGTCACGACGTTGAAGGGACGTCTGCCTAGCAACTCTGTTATCCAGGTATTTGTAACCTGATGGATACGGACGTGATGAACGGCTGCTCTGGCGCCATGTATCAACAATTTGCGAATATATCCGTCGCCGCGCTTACTGATGCCGCCCAAACGCTCCTTACCCCCAGTTGAATGCTGCTTGGTGCTAATCCAAGCCAGGCGGCGAAATGCCTTTCCGAAGCGAAATGTTGTGGATGATCGACAGACGCCGCCAGGGCGGTGGCGGCAAATGGGCCGATGCCCGTCACCTTCATGAGCGGCGACAAACCTCGTTGTCTCTCGCGGTTGCGAGGATCATCTTCTCGTAGCTTTCAATATTTAGCTCAAGGTCTTTGATCTGATCGACAAGGATTGAGAGAGCGCGGCGTGCGCTTTGTGGAATGCGCTCGTCAACGTCGACAAGTGCCATGAGCTCTCTCGCGTTTGCTTTTCCCTTTCCGGTCACGATCCCCAGCTCGCCCAAATGACCGCGCAGTGCATTTATCGCGCCCATGCACTGTCTAGTAAGCAAATCACGCGTGCGATGTAGCATTAAAATTCCCTGTTGTTCGGCACTTTTTACGGGGACAAAACGCATGCCAGGCCGTTGGACGGCTTCCCAGCACGCTTCTGCATCAGCAGCATCGTGCTTATTTGTCTTCACATAGGCTCTTACGTAACGGGCCGGCATAAGACGTGCTTTGTGTCCGAGGTTGATCAGTTCACGAGCCCAATGATGAGCGCACCGCCGCATGCCTCAAGACTGACAACTTGGAAGCCGTGAAAAGAAATCGAGGACCTTCCCTCGGGCAAGCTTCCTGCGGACAATTTCCCCATCCTCTGTGATCCAGTGGATTTGAAGCCAGCTTTTCGAGATATCGAGCCCGATTGTCATCATAGGCATAGCTTGTCTTCCTTCTTCGGTGCTTTCGGAGCTTATCAGGGGCGGGGACCGTCCATCTCATTATGTCCGCGATGACCGCCCCTTCGCCGGACCTGCGCCGCCGGCGGCGGTTTATTACGCCTCGAGCGACCGACGCGGCCAGCATCCGCAGAATCATCTGGCCGCCTTCACCGGCATCCTGCAAGCCGACTGCTACAATGGCTTCGAGCCGCTGTTCGACCCGCAGAAGAAGGTGTTGCCGATCACGCCGGCATTTTGCTTCGCCCATGCGCGGCCGGGCTTCTTCGAACTGGCTGACATCGAGAAAACCGTCCGGGAAGGCCAGAAAGGCAAACCGGTCTCCCCGATCGCGTTGGAGGCGGTCAGGCGCCTCGACGCGCTGTTCGAGATCGAGCGCGCCATCAACGGCCGCAGTGCGGACGAGCGGCGTGCCGTGCGCCAGGAGAAGAGTAAGCCACTCCTCGACGACATGCACGCCTGGTTGCTGCGTGAGCGCGAAACCCTCTGGCGCTCTTCCGAGGTCCTGAAGCCCATGAATTACATGCTCAGGCGCTGGGACGACTTCGCCCGCTTCCTTGACGACGGCAGGATCTGCGTCAGCAACAACGCGGCCGAAAGAGCGTTGCGTGGCATCGCATTGGGCAGACGTAACGGGACCTTCGCCGGCTCCTAGCGCGGCGCCGATCGCGCCGCCGTCATGCTCACCCTCATCGCCTCCGCACGCCTCAACGACGTCGACCCGAACCTGGCTCGTCGACGTCCTCGCACGCATCGCCGATCTTCCCGCCTCGCGACTGCACGAACTGCTGCCCTGGGAATGGAAGCGCCTGCGTCAAGCCGAAAATCCCGCCGATCAGCAGGCCGCCTGAACCTCTCACGCCACATCATAAACCCGCCAGCGCTCGCGCGCGTGCAACAATCCCGCGGCCTTGCCCGTGTGCGTACGATCTTTCGGCCGAGCATTAGAAGCATCTACGCATGACTACTGTTATTGAAAGCGCATTCGCTACTGTTCGTGTTCGCATCGTGCGCTCGAGCGGCGTTCTTTTCAACAAGTCCAGTGACGCGTAATCTCCAGGCTTGCGGAAACCGCTCAGAGAAGCCGGCGTCCTCTCGATGTTCATAGTCAGTTGACTCATCCTCGGTGTCCGATCCACCGGCGGAATCAAGGTCACATCCCAAGCTCAAGCCGCTGCCGCCTGATCCCTTTCGTCACCAGATTCGGCCGATAGCTCCCCTCAGCCCCATAGAAAGCAGCAAAGCTACTCGGCCGGATCGGGGTTGGGCCAACTACTGAGACCTTTTTTCACCGGAACCGGCCATCCACTCCCGCGCCAAAGCGTACTCTGGGCTTGACGTGCGTTGGGCCCTAAAATATGATGCATCAAATATGTGAAGTTTGTTGGAGCGGGAAACCGGATGCAGGCTGCTGCGAGCCGAGCCATTACTGAAACCAGCTACCTAAAGCGAGCCATCGAGAATTCATTTATGCCCACCTCTGCGCGAAGCATGTCAGGCAGTGGCGCGACGCCTGTCCGACCACTCAATGCCCACTCGCTTGTCCCGAAGCGGTTGTCAAAAACAGAGAAGATCAGCAATGACCGGTAGTGCCTCCTCCATAGTGGCCCCATGGCGCATTGGCGTTGACGTGGGCGGCACTTTCACCGACATGGTCTTGCGCGACGCAGCGGGCCATGTGCGGATTTTCAAGGCTCCGTCGATCACGGTCGATCCCAGTGAGGGAGTGCTGAACGTTCTCCGCTTGGCCGCGGCTGAACTCGACGTGCCGCTTTCCTCGCTGTTGCGGGGCTGCTCTTTGTTTGTGCACGGCTCGACGGTCGCGACCAACACGATCTTGGAAAAGAAGGGTGCGCGGGTTGGGATGCTTACCACCGAAGGATTCCGAGACTCTTTGGAGATCCGTCGCGGCTTCCGTGAAAACCAATGGGACCACCGTACTCCGTTTCCGCCCGTTTTAGTCCCGCGCTATTTGCGCCAGCCGGTCGGCGGACGCATTGCCGCTGATGGCACTGAGCTGACGCCTCTGGCGAGCGAGGACGTTGCGCGGGCTGCAGCTATTTTCAAGGAAGAAGAGGTTGAATCGGTCGCGGTGTGCCTATTCAACAGCTTCCTCGATGGCAAACACGAGCGCGAAGCGCGCGAGGCTTTGGCAAAGAGTTGGGGTGGCGATTGGATCTCGCTTTCGAGCGAGATCATGCCGACGATGGGCGAATATGAGCGTGGCTCGACGGCTGTGGTGAATGCCTACGTCGCCCCCAAAGTTACGCGCTATCTCAGGGCTCTCGACGAGCGGCTCCGCGAGCTCGGCCTCCAACGCTCGCTACTCATGCTGCAGAGCAACGGTGGCGCCGTCTCGGTAACCGAGGTCGCCAGCCGCCCGGTGATGCTCGTTTTGTCTGGACCTGCGGCGGCTGTTGGTGCGCTTAGAGGGTGCGCTCCATCGAAAGACGCTGCGAACTTCATTTCCATGGAAATTGGCGGCACGAGCTGCGATGTGATGGTGATGGCGCGAGGTGACGTGCCGCTCAGCGATGAGTTGGTCATCGACGGCTATTATCTCACGACTCCGTCTGTGGAGATCCATACAGTTGGTGCTGGCGGGGGCACTATTGCCTGGGTCGATGGTGCTGGTCTGTTAAATGTCGGTCCGAAGGGTGCTGGCGCGCAGCCGGGGCCTGCGGCTTACGGACTTGGTGGCGACGAGCCAACGGTGACCGATGCGCAATTAGTGCTCGGAAGATTGCGTCCGGGCAAGCTGGCAGGCGGTGCAGTAACGCTCGATCTCGATTTGGCGCGGCGAGCGATTGAAACGAAACTTGCTCGCCCGCTGGGCCTTTCGATCGAAAAAGCTGCTGCCGGTGTTATCCGCCTCTTGGAGCAAAATTTGCTTCACGCGGTCGAGCGGCTCAGTATTGAGCGCGGGCATAATCCCGCTAGTTTCACGTTGGTGGCCGCTGGCGGCGCCGGTCCAATGCATGGTACCGCAGTCGCTCGCGCTCTCGGATGCGAGCAGGCTTTGCTGCCGCGCGCCGCGGGTGCTTTCTGCGCGATGGGCACCCTGCAATCTGACGTGCGGCAGGATTATCTGCAGGTGTTTGTTGCGGATCTGGACGCGGTCAGTCGCTCAGCGCTCGAAGCAGGTTTTGGTCAGCTAGAGACTAGAGCACGCGACGCCCTGGTCCGCCAAGGGTTTGCCGACAAGGGGGCGATCCAGCGGGAGCTTGATCTTCGCTACGCGGGGCAGCAATGGCCCGTGCGCGTCGTCTTAAGCGCGAATCGTTTTGATCCCGCGGCAGTGCGAGAGTCCTTCGAAGCCGAGCATCAGCGCTTATTTGGGCACATTCAACCAGGCGGCCGTCTCCAAATTACGGCATTGCATGTCGTCGGGCGCGGCAGTTTGGAGTGGTCGCTCCCTCCAGCTCGATCGCCACAACAAGGCGCTCCTGTGCCTCGACAGAAACGTCCAGTTTGGATTGATTCAACGCATGGCTGGCAGGACATACCGGTATATGACGGAGAGCACCTCCGACCGGGTTGCAAACTGAACGGACCACTGCTGATCGAAGAGCTCACGACGACTGCATTTGTTGGCCCCCAAGACCTGGTCGAAGTGAATGCCGCCGACGACTTCCTGGTCCATATCGGAGCTGTCGCATGAATCTCGCCTTGGACCCCATCACGCTCGCACTGGTCCAAAACAGGTTGGACCATATCTCGCTTCAAATGGGGTGGGTGATGACGCGCACCGCGCGCTCTCCCATCTTTAGTCAAAGCCACGATTTCTCCTGCTACATTACCGACAGTCGCGGCATTTTGCTCAGTCAGGCCGATGGCCTCCCAATGCATACTGGGGGGGGCGGATTCGCCGTTCGCGCGATCCTGCGCGATTTCAAGGATGAAATCGCACCGGAAGACGTGTTCTTGCTGAGCGACCCCTATACAGCGGGCGGTAATCACTTGCCCGATTGGGTGATCGCCCGACCAGTCTTCGTGAGGGACAAACTTGTTGCGTTTGCTTGTAACCGTGCGCATCAGGTGGACATTGGCGGCGGTGCGGCTGGCACATACAATTCGGCAGCCACAGAGATTTTCCATGAAGGCATCCGGCTGCCTGTGCTTAAATTGATCGAAGGGGGCCGCACGCGCGAAGACCTGTGGCGCCTGCTGTTGATCAACACGCGCATGCCCGAGGCACTCGACGGGGATGTGCGCGCTATGATCGGCTCAACCCGCATTGGCACTGAGCGCATCGCAGCGCTAGTGGAAGAGGTGGGAGTTGACCATGCGGTCGAGTTCTTTGAAGCCGTACTCGACTATGCTGACAGGAGGTTCCGGGCGTCCTTGTCACGCTTGCCCACAGGTAGCTGGAGAGCAGAAGAGGTTGTCGATCACGATTGCTTTCAGCCGATTGACAGTCGGATAGCGGTGACCCTGACCGTCAGTCAATCCGGCCTACTCGTCGACTTCGAAGGGACCTCGCCTCAGATGCGGGGTTTCAAAAACAGCTCGATCGCTAACAGCACGTCCGCTGTGTTCGTTGCGCTCGCCTCGTTTTTCGAAGCGGATCTGCCCAAGAACGAGGGGACATTCCGCAGTGTCGAGATCCGGTTGCCTGAAGGAACTCTGGTGAATGCGCGGCCGCCGGCGCCGATGACGATGAACACAAATTTCGTGGGCTGCGATATGATACACGCGGTTTGGAAGGCGCTGGGACAGGTCCAGCCCGAGCGCGCTTCGGCGGGCTGGTCGAAGGGTATCAACACTATCACGGCGGGTCTATATCCCAGTGGGGACCGCTACGTCATGTACAACTGGGCTGGCGCGTCGGGCGGCGGGGCCGTGGAAGGCCGTGACGGCTTTAATCTGATCGGCGGCCCGAATACGTTAGGCGGGATTCGTTTGCCTAATCTTGAGACCTACGAACAACTCTTCCCGGTGCGCTTCCACCGCCAGGAACTGCGCTGTGACAGCGCAGGTCCCGGCCGTTTTCGCGGCGGAACAGGTTCCGAGTACGAGGTCGAAGTGTTCACGACAGCCGACTATTCCTATCGCAATGAAGGCATCGGTGCGCCGACGGGGTTCGGCATTGAAGGAGGCAAGGCAGGAGCCAGCGGAGAACTTACGCTCTCATTGACCGATGGCAGGACCATTCAAGCAACGAAGTACGGAGTCGAACGGTTGGGCCCCGCAACTTACCATGCGCTCACCACAGGTGGGGGCGGTTACGGGGATCCCCGCACCCGCGATCCATCACGCGTATTGCGTGACGTGCGCGATGGCGTTGTGAGCGTCGCAGCGGCCGAGCGGGAATACGCCGTGGCCATTGCATCAGACGGACGAAGCATCGACGAAGCTAAGACTTTGCACCTCCGCAGAGCTTAGCTTCTGCTTCTCAATCAGACTATGATCAACGGGGCGGCGTCAACGCCGAGGCGCCGCAAAGCACTGTTCTTTATCGATGGTGCTTCGGCATGGGCATCCGAGGGTCGTCTCGGTCGTGGGGAGCCCGGTCAAAACGATCAGCTTTCGACACCAGTTGTTCAAGCTCCATTGGGCGGGCTTGGCGGTGAAATATGATACAGCGAATTTGTTATACGCGAAACGGTGCGGGACCTTTTCGTGAATGACCCCTGAAGAGGCTGTGCTTAACGGTCCTTGACACACGCTTTTTAAAAAGGAGGAGACAAAATGCGTAATCAATTGAAGTTCTCACTTGCAGTTGCGGTGATGGCACTCGCCGGCAATGCCTATCCGTCGCTCGCGCAGGACGATGGCCCGCTTTTCGCCTCGATCCGCAAGTCTGGCCAACCCAAGATGGCTCTTGGCTCGGTGCCTCCATGGCAAATGATATCGCCAGACGGAAAAGCGGCTGGCTATGTGCCTGAACTGATGGGGCTGGTGCTCAAGGGCATGGGTTTGCCGGAGCTTAAGGGCGTGCTTGTGGATTGGAATGCCCAGATTCCTGCGCTGCAAGCCGGTCAAGTTGACTTTGTAGCCCCTGGCCTCGCTTACACGGAAGAGCACTGCAAGCAGGTAACCTATTCGGGGCCCGATTTCCTAGCGCTGAACGGGTTGTATGTCGCGCGCGGAAACCCGAAGCACATCACGGGTGTGACCCAAATCGCAAAGAATCCCGACCTCAAGGTGGCGATTAGCTTTGGGGGGGACTATACGCAATTCGCATCGAGCGCGGGAATCAAGTCCGAGCAGCTCGTGAACGTTCCCGACATTCCGGCTGGCGTGGCGGCGGTCACCGGTGGGCGGGCAGATGCCTTGTTCGGGTCTCAAGTCGGCATCGTCCACCCGGAGCAGAAAGGCCTCGAATTCGTCCTCGACAAGCAGTTGCCATCATTGGGGTACGGCGCGCTCTTCCGCAAGGAAGACGTGGCCTTCCGCGACGCCTTCGACAAGGAGCTCAATGTTTTGCGTGGCAATGGCGTAATGAAGGATCTTCTCATGAAATACTGGAAGGAGGCTTTCGGTGATCTCGACGGCTTCGACATCGAGTGGGGTGCTCTCTCCAAGATTCAGAGAGCCAGCGATGTCGAGCCTAGCTGCAAGTAAGGCGCAACCGCAGTGAAGGCTGTTTTGGAGTACTGGCCTGCGCTCTTGCAGGGCCTGTGGGTCA
>NZ_JACIHF010000031.1:0-21128 GCF_014198295.1 Bradyrhizobium sp. CIR18
ACAAAGCTCGGCTGTCCTGTCCGCTTCACCGCCATCGTCATTCCCCCAAGGCTTTGCCCTAGGGAATCACAACTGGCGAATTACGCAACAGGCCCGCAAGGGGAGAGGATGCACCGTCACTGCGGCGCGTGCGTCACCCGCCAGATCGTGCCGTTGCCATCCTCCGAGATCAGCAGCGATCCGTCCTTCGCCACCGCGACTCCCACCGGCCGCCCCCACACTTCCATGTCGCTGACGACAAAACCCGTGACGAAATCCTCGTACTCACCCGTCGGCTTGCCGTCCTTGATCCGGATGCGGATCACCTTGTAGCCGGTGCGCTTCGACCGGTTCCAGGAGCCGTGCTCCGCGGCGAACGCGTCGCTCTGATACTCGGGCGGAAACTGCGTGCCCTGATAGAAAATCATGCCGAGCGAGGCCGAGTGCGGCTGCACCAGCAGATCGGGGACCGTCACCTTGTCCTTGATATCCGGCCGCGCACCGGCGTGGCGTGGGTCTTCGTTGGCGCCGATATAGAACCAGGGCCAGCCGTAGAACGCGCCTTCCTTCACGCTGGTCACGTAGTCGGGCACGAGATCGTCGCCGAGGCCATCGCGCTCGTTGGTCGAGCACCAGGGCAGACCGGTCTGCGGCTGGATCGCAAGGCCGACGCAATTGCGGATGCCGGTGGCGTAGATCTTCCGCTCCTTGCCATCGGGATTGAAAGCCAGCACCGCCGCGCGTTCGGTCTCACTGGCCCAGGCTGCGCCGAGCGGTTGCGTTTTCGCCCACGCCTCCATCCCGCCCGGGGGCGTGCCCATGCCTTCCGCAACGTTGCTGAGCGAACCGACGGAGACCAGCATGCGCTTGTTGTCGGGCGTGAAGACGATGTCGCGGGTGGAATGACCGCCGTCATGCGGCAGGCTCGGCACGATCGTCTCGGCCTTGCCGCGCGCCTTGAGATCGCCGGCCTGATAGGGAAAGCGGACGACGCTATCGGTGTTGGCGACATAGACCCATTGCGGATTGTCCCCGTTCGGGAAGAAGGCGATGCCGAACGGCTGCCTCAGGCCGCTGGCAAACACCTCGTTGGTCGCGAGCTTGTTGCCCTCCCCGGCCCGCAACACACGGATGGTGCCGGCCCGCGTCTCCGCGACGAAGACGTCGCCATTCGGCGCAACCCTGATGATGCGTGGCGCGCGCAGTCCTTCGGCGAACAGTTCGATCTTGAAGCCCGCCGGCACCTGGAGCGCAGCCTCGGCCGGGCGCGGCACCACGCGCGACGAGCTCGCAACCGACCGCGTGGCGCCGGGCCTGACCAGATCCCGCGGCCGGATCAGCCTGACCGTGCCGGGCTTGTCGGCCCGCCAATCGCCATAAGCGTCCTTGCCCTGCAACACCGGCTCGGCCTGCGCACCGGTAGCAATCAGTAGCCCCGCGAATATCGCGACGGACAAAATTCTGCTCTTCAAATTGTCCTCCCGGCCTGCAATCTCGACCATCGATACCACCGCGGCAGGTCGAAGCTCTGCCGCATCCCACGTCAGCTGATGCCCGCACGATGTGCATCAGCTGCGCCCATCGTACTGGAAAACACCGCGGATAGGTGCGACACATTGTATGGGCGGGGGTTGCGGTCATCAAAGCTGCGGCATCGCTGTCGCAATCGACGGGATGATCATGTGGGGATCCATCATATCGGAATGGGCGAGCCTGCTGCTGCGCTGGCTTCACGTGGTGGCGGCGATCGCCTGGATCGGCAGTTCCTTCTATTTCATCGCCCTCGACCTCAGCCTCAGGCCCAAGGGCAACCGAACGAGTGACCTGCCCGACGGCGTCCAGGGCGAAGCCTGGCAGGTCCATGGCGGCGGCTTCTACCGGATCATGAAATATCTGGTGGCTCCCAACCAAATGCCGGACGAGCTGACCTGGTTCAAATGGGAGGCCTACACCACCTGGCTGTCCGGCTTCGCACTGATGGTGGTGGTGTATTATCTCGAGGCCGATCTGTTCCTGGTCGACAAGTCGATCCTCGATCTCACGCCGTTCCAGGCCGGCCTGTTCAGCCTCGCGAGCCTGGCTCTGGCGTGGCTCCTCTATGAAGCCGCCTGCCGCACCGGGCTCGCCCAGCGCGAGCTGCCCTTCGCCATCGGCGGCTATCTGTTCCTTGTCGCGCTGACCTTTGCCTTCACCCATGTGCTCAGCGGCCGTGGCGCCTTCAACCAGATCGGCGCCATCATCGGCACCATCATGGTGGCCAATGTCTTTGCGCTGATCATCCCCAACCAGAAGAAGATCGTGGCCAGCCTGATCGCGGGACAGGCGCCGGATCCGAAGCTCGGCAAGGCCAGCAAGGAGCGCTCGGTCCACAACAACTACCTGACGCTGCCCGTGGTCGTGCTGATGATCAGCAACCACTATCCCCTGCTCTATGCCACGCGCTTCAACTGGATCATCGTCGCCATCATCCTGGCGCTGGGGCCGGTGATCCGCCACTTCTTCAACGAGCGCCACGCGGGGCGGAAATCGCCATGGTGGGTGTGGGGCGTCGCGGCAATCGGCGTGATTGCGATCCTCTTCCTTTCCGCCGCAGGACCGCGCGAGGTCAAGTCCGGCGCACTGCCGACACAGCCGACCCTTGCCGCTGTCGAGGAGATCGTGACGTCCCGTTGCAGCATGTGTCACGCGGCCGAGCCGGTCTGGGCCGGCATCGTGACCGCACCGAAGGGCATCCTGCTCGATGCGCCCGAGCACATCCATCGCAACATCCGCCTGATCGGCCGCGTCGCGGCCTGGTCGAGCGCGATGCCGCCCGGCAACATCACCGAAATGACCGGCGAGGAGCGCGCGATCCTCGCCGCCTATCTCGAGCAGGCCCGCTGATGCTGCCCGCGCGGCGACAGATCATTTCGCGGAATGAAATTCCGCGTCTCCCACTGAATTGAAAATGACTTGACCGCCTATCCGGCGTAGACAGGACCAGCGGCCGCCGACGCGGCCCAAAGTCATTTGCATGCGCGGGGAAAGAACAGTGGCCCTCAAGAACGTCATCGGTATCGACCACGCCGTGGTCATGGTTCAGGACCTCGACAAGGCCGCCGAGAATTATCGGCAACTCGGCTTCACCGTGTCGCCGCGCGGCACCCACAGCGCGCATATGGGCACCGGCAATTACACCATCATGTTCGACCCCGATTATATGGAGCTGCTCGGCGTGCTCGTCGCGACCGAGCACAACGCACCGGCGCGCGCCTTCCTCGACAAGCGCGGCGAAGGCATCGAGCGCATCGCTTTCACCGCGGTCGATTCCGCCGCCGGTGCCGAGGAGATCCGCGCGCGAGGCCTGGCGCCGATCGGCCCGACCGATTTCGAGCGGCCGGTGACGCTGCCTGATGGCACCGTCTCGGCGGCCAAATTCCGCACCTTCATGTGGCCGACCGCGGAAGCGCCGGGCGGGGTGCGCATCTTCGCCTGCCAGCACAAGACGCGCGAGACCGTGTGGATTCCCGAATTGATGAGGCACGCCAACGCGGCAAAGCGGATCAGGCAGACGCTGATCGCAACCCCGGAGCCGGCGAAGGACGCCGCGCATCTCGGCCGGCTGATCGACCGCGAACCGACCGCCGAGGCCGACGGCGCGGTCACGGTGCCCTCCGGCGGCGATCGGGCCGACTTCATCTATCTGACGCTGGACCAGCTCGCCAAACGCTATCCGGGCGTGCCGCTCGCGGGCCTTTCCGAGCGCGGCGGCGCGGCGCTGGTGCTCGCCAGCGGCGACCTGGCAGCGACCGAGAAGGCACTGGGTTCGGCAGCTGTGCGGAGCGGAGCTGCGCTCTGTGTGCCGCCGGCCAAGTCCAACGGCACCCTGCTCGCCTTCATTGCCGGCTGATTTGAACTAATTCTTCAACGCGTGTTTACCCGGCGGCTCTAGGATTCCCTGCAATCCAAGCCACCGGGGCCAAACGCATGTTCAAAGAGGGATCGCCGATCGCCTATGACGCGCCGGCCGAACTGAAGAAGTGGCCGTCGCTGAAGGGCGAGAGGCAGAAGGACCGAGGTCCGCCTTATCTCGTCTACAACGGCACGCTCGCCGACTGCGTCCGCGAGCTCATGGGCAAGCCGATCAAGGGCATCTCGCTCTACGACATCATGACGAAGCCGCAAGCGGCCTTCGACCAGACCGTGCTGTCGCCGGGGGATGCCGCCGAGATGGCGATGCGCAAGGATTTCCCCAAGGACTAGCAAGGACTAATTCGCGGCGCGCTTGCCGGCCGTCTTGCCCTTCTGCTTCGAGGAAGATTCCGTCGGCGCATCGAGGAAGACGACGGGCGTGCCGCGCTTGACGTTCTCGCCGAGCACACGGGCGTCCCAATTCGTGAGCCTGATGCAGCCGTGTGAGGCCGACTTGCTGACCCTGTCGGGCTCCGCCGTCCCGTGGATGCCATAGCCCTGCGCCGACAGGCCGATCCAATACGAGCCCACGGGATTGTTGGGACCCGGCTTGATGTCGAAGGGTCTTTTGGATTTCACACTCTTGAACTTGTACTCCGGATTGTAGTGATAGGTCGGCTGCTCGTTGGTGCCGGTGACCTTCAGCGTCCCCGTCGGCGTTGGGCGATCCGGACTGCCGATTGATGCCGGGTAGAACGCGACCAGACGACCAGAGCCCTCGTAAGCCTTCAGCGTCGCGCGCGTCTTGTCGATCTCGATCCGAGCGATGCGCGGCAGCTCCCGCCGCGCCGGCACGTTGGCCACGGCAATCGCCTCGCCAGCCTTGTCGAATGACTTGCCCGGATTGAGCGCCTTCAACAGCTCTCCGCTCATGTGGAATTTTTCCGCGAGCCCTTCGAGCGGGCTGGTGTAGCTCAGCGCCTCCAGCGACTTCATGTCATCGAGCTTGGCCGGTAGCTTCTTGAGGAACGGCCCCTTCACGTCCGCGTCGGTGATCTTATAGTCGACAACGACAGGCCCCTCACTCGCTGCGGTCAGCTTGTCCCAGAGTTCAGGGGCAACGACCTTGTCGAAGGCCATTCCGTTCTGCTCGGCGAACGCCTTCAAGGCCTTCTGCGCGTTCTCGCCGAACTTGCCGTCGATCTGGCCAGGAGAGAATTGCGCACGATCGAGCAGAATCTGCAGCTTCGTCACCGGCGCGTCGACCTTGTCCGCGGCCGGCTGCTTTTCCGGACGCGCGGCCTCGTTCACCGCTTTCGCATCGAGATGGCCCGCGAGCACCGGGCAGACGAACCACATCGACATCACCGCGCCAAGCAGCCACCGCCTCATGATCGCTCGTCCCATTCTAAAAATAATGATCCGCAAAACCGCGGGGAGTTTCTGCTCGGGAACACCGTAGTAACACCGAAGGAACCAACGAGACCGCAGCTTTGCCGCAATCAGACGGTTAAGAACTTCTTATCGCCGGCGCACCGCTGGCCGTTCATCCCACAGTTCGAGGTTGTCTCCGCAAATGCGATTTGTCATCGCGGCTTGCGCCGCGTTCATGATTCTGATGTGCGACCTCGATCCGTCGGCGTCCCGGCAAACATCAACTTTCGACCGCGCCGTTATTCAGAACAATCGGGCCTCCCCACTTGTTCCGGTGGTCGAGCTCTTCCTCGCAAGTGTGCAGGCCATCGAGCTCGCCAACGCGCGTGCCGCCTATGAGCAGGTGATCGAGCCGCCCCGGGCGGACGAGCCAGCCCTACAGGCGCCGGTTTCCCCGACCGAGCGATTTTGCCACGCGCTGCGCGAGGCCGCCGAGGCCAGCGGCATTCCCGTGCCATTCTTTGCCCGTCTGCTCTGGCAGGAAAGCCGCTTCAAGTCCAACGAGGTGAGCCAGGCCGGCGCCCAGGGCGTGGCGCAGTTCATGCCCGGGACGGCCGCCGAAGTCGGGCTCGACGATCCCTTCGATCCCATGAAGGCGCTGCCCGCATCGGCAAAATTCCTGCGCAAGCTTCGCGACGATTTCGGCAATCTCGGCCTCGCCGCGGCTGCGTATAATGCCGGTCCCGGCCGCGTTCAGAAGTGGCTCGCCAAGGAGAGCGAGCTGCCGCGTGAGACGCGCGACTATGTCCGCATCATCACCGGCACCAAGGCTGAGGACTGGACCGAGCGGTCCGAGGCGCTCGCGATCAGGATCGACCTGCCGCGCGAGGCGCCATGCGAGGGCATCGGCAGCCTCTCCAAGGCCAAGGATATCGCCTGGGTTCCGGTCAACCTGACACCTTCAGTCGCGACCATTATTCGCAAGGCCGAACAGCTTGCGGCGCGCCTGTCGACAAACCGGACGCGCAAGCGGTTCGTATCCCTGCTCCACAAGAACGCCTCGGCCCGTGGCAAGGCGAGGAGCATGATTGCAGCGCGCGCGGCGAAGGGCACCAAGGCTCGCGCCATCCGCATCGCGGCGCGCGAACGTTCAGCGATCTGACGCACAAATCGAGAAGCCGCCCGATGGGCGGCTTCCGACGGCTGAGAACTAGTCGATCTCCTCGATCACGCGTCGTTCGCGAGGCTCGATGACATAAGTCCGGGTATCGCGATGGATGTAGCGGTACTCCCGCAGGTCGGGCGCATCCCGATAAACCGTGCTCGGAAATTCCTCGACCTCGACGCTATCAGGGACGCGATCGCCGACATGGATCTCGGTGCGTGCGGTGCTTCCGGTGGTCTGCCGTTCGCTCCGGCTCTCGGGACGCGCTTTCGCATGTTTGCGGATCGCATCGCGATCGCGGTCAGAGAACTTGCTTGCGCTACGCTCGCGGGTGGTCGACGTCGTCGTTGCCGTGGATTTCCCCGAATACGGCAGCACCGTCACGATCTTGTAGGTCGCCGGATCGACCACGACGATCTCATCCTTCACCAGCGCGAAGCTGTAGCCGCGATATTGCGGCACGATCTCGACCACGTCGGGCGGAAGGGTCGAGAGGTGCACGTCGCGCGGCACGACCGTGCCGACATTCAGCGAGAAATTGACACTGGTCAGCGGCCGGACGTTCAGATGCGAGATCGAGGTGCTGATCTTCGTCTCCTGCTGGCGGTTCAGATTGACGTTGGTCGGCGCGGCCGCCTGAGAGTTGGTTCCGGACCGCTCGCCCTGCGCCTGATTGCCGGCTGGCGCCGTCGGCGCCTGCTGAGCCTGGTTGGTCCCGGATGCAGCGGGCGCCTGCTGCGCCTGATTGCTATTGGCCGGTGGCGGATTGGACCGATCCTGCGCCTGGTTCGCGTTTGCCGGCGGCGGGTTGGCGCCCTGCTGGGTGGCGGGCTGGTTACCGGTCGTGTTCGAGCTTGCCGTGCCGCTCTGCGGCCGCGAAATGTCCGTGCTGCTCGCAGCATTGTTGGATGTGCCGGAATTGGCGGCCCCGGAGGATGGCGCGGTGCTCTGCGTCGTCTGTGCCGAGGTTCCTGTCGACGGTGATTGCTGCGGCTGCGATGTGGTCTGCTGCGTGCCGGCCGCGCCGGATTGCGAGGTCGTCGCAGGCGCCGTGGAATTGGATTGGGATTGCGGCGTCTGCTCGGACTTGCTGGGCGATTGCGCGAAGGCGGCGTTCGCCAGCACCAGCCCTAATGCGGTGGTTGCCAACAGGCGGATCATGGTTCACTCCCTTTTATCAAATGAACGTTGGCTACTAACCTGCGCTAAAACGGCCGGTTCCACTTTTTCCCGAGACAAAGCGGACCGCTTCTGCACGGAACCTGCGATGCCATCGAAGAGTGCGGGGATCATTGCCTATCGCAAACGCCGGGCGATCGAGATCCTCCTCGTTCATCCCGGCGGGCCGTTCTGGCGCAACAAGGATCTCGGCGCGTGGTCGATCCCCAAGGGCGAGTATGCGGACAAAGACGATGCGGAGGCCGCCGCGCGACGGGAATTTTCCGAGGAGCTGGGATTGGAGCTGTCCGTGCCGCTGGTCTCGCTTGGCGAGGTCAAGCAGCGCGGCGGCAAGGTCGTCACCGCGTTCGCCGCCGAGCTCGATATCGACGTGCGCAGCATCCGCAGCAACACGTTCGAGATCGAATGGCCGCCGCGCAGCGGCAAACGGCAAGTCTTCCCGGAAGTCGACCGTGCCGACTGGTTCACGCTCGAGGAGGCGCAAGAGAAGATCAACGCAGGACAACGCCCGCTGCTCGATCGGCTGGCGCAGCTGGCCCGCGGTGAATAGCGATGGAAGCAGGTGCGCTCCCTACTCCGCCTTGATGTCCGCGGCTGCGACGACCTCGGCGAGCTCCTTCGTCTCCTTCGCGATCTTCGCGGCGTACCCGGCCGGGGTCAGCACGCTGACCACACCCTGCGAGCCGAGCTTCTCCGCGACCGCCGGATCCTTGGCGGCCGCGACGATTTCCCGGTGCAGCGTCTCCAGGATCGGCGCCGGCGTCGGCTTCGGCATGAAGAAGCCGACCCAGAACGAGATGTCGAAACCGGGATAGCCGGCTTCCGCGACGGTCGGCACATCGGGCAACGCCGGCAGCCGCTCGGCCGACGACACCGCGAGCGCGCGCAGCTTGCCGGCCTTGACCAGCGGCACGGCGGAGAGCGGATCGAACACCGCCAGCACCTCCTGGGCGAGGATGCCGACCTCGGCGGCCGAACCGCCGCGATAAGGCACGTGGATCAGCTTGATGCCGGCCTTCTGGCTCAGCAGCTCCATGGCGAGATGGGCAAGGTTGCCGTTGCCGCCCGAACCGTAGGCCAGCGCGCCGGGTGCCGCCTTCGCCGCGGCGACGAGATCGGCGACGGTCTTGATATTAGCCGTCTTTGGATTCTCCGGATTGACCACCAGCACCAGCGGCGCCGACACGACGGTGGTCAGCGGCGCGAAGTCCTTTTCCGGATCGTAGCGGATATCCTTGAATAGCGTCTTGTTGAGCGTGATGGTGGACGAGTTGCAGGCGAGCATGGTGTAGCCGTCGCCTTCCGCATGGGCGACGCCTTCGGCCGCGATCATGCCGTTGGCGCCGGCGCGGTTCTCGACCACGAAGGGCTGCCCGAGCTTGTTGCCCAGGCGATCGCCGACGATGCGCGCGACGACGTCGACCGGCCCGCCGGCGCTGAAGCCGACCATGACCTTGACCGGCCGCACCGGATATTTCTGCGCCATGGCCTCCGTCGACAGTACAGACGCACACAATCCGGCGACGACGGCGAGCAGGTGGGCGGTTCGTTGCATTGGTTCTCTCCCCAGACATCCGCAGCGCCGCTTGTGCAGGCTTGTTGGTGCGACGCATGTGAAGATCATGAATAGCGGCCATCCCGGATTTCGCAATCGCGTTTGGTCGCCGGCATTCCGCCCCACGGCACGTGTGCATCGCCTGCAGACAAAAAATGCGAAAACAACCCCATGCACAGTAGACGGCCCCTGTCCGAACAACGACTTACGCCAGGCAGAGACCTTCGGATGTTGCGAAATCGATTTTGACTCGTCGGGCAAAACAGGGGCATAATGCCATCATCGCGATCCGCGTGAGCAATCGGCCTCCACAGCCATGTGGGCCTCGCTTCGATCGCGAACAAGCCCAGCATCGACATTTGAATACGCAACCGCCGCACGGCAACTGAGAGGTCTTCTCGCACCGGAGAGGCCTGCTCGCGCGTGCCGTGGGCTCAAGGGAGACATCGACATGACAACAGCCATGACACGCAACAGCACGACGCCAGTCGTCAGGTACGGCAGCAGGCCCGCCCCGCGGGTCAAGCTCACCGGACAACGGATCGCAATTCAACATCCCGACGCGGAGACCGGCGAGCACTTGCTGGGCGAGGCGCTCGGTGCCGTCGATCAGGACGCTCTGCATGGCATCCTCAAGCAGTTGATGAAAGCCAGCGTGATCCTGCAGAAGCCCGATGAGGACAATCTCGCCTTCATGATCTCGATGATGAAAAGCATCGCCCCGCGGGATTCCCTCGAAACCATGCTGACGGCGCAGATGGTGTCCGTCCACGTCGCGACCATGCGCTTTGCCTGCCGCCTCGCCTTCGCCGAAGGCATCCCGCAGCAGGAAGGCGTCGCACGCACATTGACCCGGCTGGCTCGCACGTTCGCAGCCCAGATGGAGGCCCTCAACCGCCATCGCGGCAACGGTGAACGTCCGATCACGGTGCAGAATCTGTCGGTGCAGGACGGCGGCAGCGCGATCGTGGGGAATGTCACGCAACAGGCACATCTGATCGCTGCCGAGCCGGGCACCGCGACAGAGGCAGGGCTGGCCCCGCTCCGCGACGCCGGCGAACGCGACCGGACCGAGGCGTTGCGAGGCACCACCGCATGAGGGCCGGTCACATCCGCAACACGCGCGCGATGGCGGCGAGCCCGCGCTGCGGCGCCCGTACCCGCAGCGGCCTCCCCTGCCGCGCGCCGGCCATGCGCGGCAAGCTCCGCTGCCGTATGCACGGTGCCGCGCCCGGATCGGGCGCGCCACCTGGAAACCGCTATGCGCAGAAGCATGGCGCCTTCACACAGGAGCGGATCGCGGAGCGAAGGGCGATCAGGGAGCTGCTCGATGAGGCGGGAAAGCTGCTGGAGGAGATGGCGTCAGACGATCGGAGGGATCAAACCGCTTAGTCCAAAAGCCTGCCGTCGATGGACAATCATTGCTGCGGCACTGCATCATGACTTCGGGAACTCGTCGCCATTTGCGACCTGTTCCTGAGAAACGACCGCCGGCGCATTTTGTTGGCGGCCTATCAGCGATGGAGATTTCCATGAGAGTCAGCGATGTCATGACTCCCGACGTGCAGCTTTGCACCCCACAGGACACCATCAAGGACGCAGCCGAGGCGATGGCGGCGCGCAATGTCGGCCTGCTGCCCGTGGCTGAATATGATCACCTTGTCGGTATGATCTCGGACCGCGATATCGCAACGCGAGGGGTCGCGATGGGCCTGGGGCCGGACGCGCCAGTGCGGAACGTCATGACCACAGACGTCAAATACTGCTACGAGGACCAGGACATCGAAGAGGTCACCCGTAACATGGCCGACATTCAGGTGCGGCGCCTGCCGGTGCTCAATCGAGACAAGCGGCTGGTCGGCATCGTCGCGCTCGGCGATATCGCCGGGTGCAGGCCCGGCGACGGTGCGGCGAAGGCGCTGCACGGAATTTCGCGAGCAGGCGGACAGCACGCAGGCGCGATCTCCGGCTGAAGCAGGCCGTCGCGCCTTGGAATGCCGGCGTCCCGAGCCGTACGTAGGCCGCAGCAAGATCAACCGCAATCGGACTGTGTCGCAAAGGAACTGCACAGGCCGCCCGGCTGCGCGCCGAGCCAAATCGACGAACGTAGGAGAACCGACATGACCTGGGTCGGCGATTGGCGAAATCAATTCGGCTCCATCTTACGCATCACCGACGATGCGAACGGCCGCATCGAGGGGAATTTCGAGACCGCGCTCGACGACAGCGGCTTCTACGGCCAAGCAGTGCCCATCACCGGATTTCATAAAGGCAATTGCATCGCCTTTGTCGCAGTGGGCTCGTCTGTGACGGGCGACCGCGCCGTCTCCTATACCGGATTGCTGCGTCACGGAAAGATGGAGACCGCCTGGTTCGTGATCGCAGACCAAGCGCTGAGCGCGTCCAGAGAGGGCGACCCGGCGAAGCTCAAACCAGTGAACTGGTGGCGCGCCGTGACAACGAACGTCGATACGTTCGAACGGACCTGAAGCACGAGGAAGCGGGTCCCGTTGGTGCCATTGCCGCCCGTCCTTGGGCGCCCGTCCTTGCCGTCGACAATTGCGCGAGGCGTTCACCCCGCACATCACCGGTTGCCAGCCGAAAAGCTAGCGCGGCGCGCTTGTCGGATCGACTGGGGAAATCTGCAGCCCTGCCTCATCCAGCGCCTGGGCAATCTGCTTCGCCAGCAGCTTGGCCTCTTCGGTCCCGATCTGCGCGTCGGGATGTCCCTTGAAGAACGCGCAAATGGTCGTGGCGATGATGGTATTCACCTGGTGCAAATCATCCATTTGATGCACGCGAAGTTGCCAAATGCTTCACCCAGACAGGTGGCGCGTCGGCTAGTAGAAAAGAGAGCGGTCAACGCAAGCCAAAGAATGACAGAATGGCCGCGATCACGACAATGAGTCCTACGAGGTAAATCAGGCCGTTCATTGCAGTTCTCCTTTTCTATGGAATGACTGAATCTATCCGGGGAACGTGAGGCCACTCTTGGCGCTGCACTGCTCCACCGGTTCGAGCTTTTCGAGCTGAACTTCCTTCTCTATGGCCGTCAGAGAGTTGCCGATCTTTTCGACGATCCTGATCAGATCGGCATCGGAGATCTTGAGGCGCCTTCGAACGGACTTGACCTGCTTTGCGTCCGCAAGATCAAGCGTCGTGCGAATGACCCGTGGCGGCCTTGAGCACAGCATGAGCAGGTCTCCTTGCTAGAGTAAGAGCGATGATGTCCGTTTTGTTCCGATTCTTCCCGAACAGCGCCGGCACCGAATGATGGAATAAGCGAAACGGCGACGAGAGCGTCACGATCGACAGAAGGATGTGTGTCGGGGCGGAGAACTTCGACCGCGCCGGAAGCCCATGCACACAAGCAGAAGTTGATCCAGGCGGCTCCGCCCCTCGATCCGTTGGCATTTGCGGGCCGATGCGTCGCAGAGATCGACAGCGGCAGCTTCAGAGGGCGCCTCATCCTCGCGGCGCGCTCGCCGCGCCTCGAACGGTTTCGAAGTTGGCACGCTGCAGCGCGGCTCGTCTCTCCGCGATGGCGCTGCTCAACAGGCCGAGCACCAGACCGAATGCTGCGAGTTCCTCCTCTTCGATAGCGCCGTCGTCGTAGCATTCGAGCGTTTCAGCTATGATGGCGTCGGCCTCGCGCTGCAGAACCAGAAGCTCCTGGCTCGATCCCGCGGTTCGCGCGCTGGACACCATGGCCAGGATTCTCTTGCGATGGTCGTTGGTTTCCTCTCTTTCGTCGCGATTCAAATAGCGACGCAACCAGGCGGCGGCCGAGCCGATCCCGGAAAGAAGCAGCAGCCCGAACCAGAAGTAATCGCCATATCGGTCGAGGAAGGTACGTTCGTTGCCGTCGATGACAGCCGCCGCTCCCCGATGCACCGGTAGCTCCGTGTCCTTGTCGACATCAGGCTTGATAATATGCGCAGCACCCGGGACCTGCCTTGCAATCGCCTGGCGAACGGCAAAGAGCTGGCGGAAAAAGGCGGCGACTGTCGTTTCAGGCAGGGACTTTCTCGCGACGATGAGGTGGCTGACGCTGACGGTTTCGACCTTGTCACCCGGCCAGGCCGGATCCGGCTTGAAGACGCTGGGCGGAATTTCCTCCGATTCATACCGCGGATGCTTCAGGGCGATCGCTTCCGATGTCTCGATGGCGAGAAATCTCGGCTCGCCGCGCAGGCGCGCCGTTGCAGCCACGGCATCGGACGTGATTTTGCTGTCGAGCGGCCCGACCGCCATGAAGGCATCGATGGTGAGATCGCGTGCCAGCTCCTCGGTCTGGTCCGTGCCGAAGTGTGTCACGACGACCTTGTCCGCCTCCACTCCGGAGGCGCTCAGGATGACGCGTAGCAATGCGGCATTTGCCGGGGTCCGGCCGATCACGCCGACGCGGCGCCCTGCGAGATCGGCGACCTCCTTGATTCTCGGCGAGGGCTTTCTTTTCGAGCTCTTGCCGGCGGCTCCAGACGGAGTCCACAGCACGACGAAGTTCTTGCGCACGACGGCGACGGTCTGTGCCTCGGCGGGCATGTCCAGATCGCCGCGGCCGACGGCAAGGTCGGCCTTGCCTGCCCCAAGCAGGGCGAGAGACTCCACCGCCCCGTCGGTTTTGACGGGAAGCAGCCTGACAGTACGGCTTTCGCTCGCGAAGGCATCGGCCATCGCCTGAATGACTTTGTCGTCATCGCTGCCGGGTGGTCCAACGGCGATCCGGAGGACGTCCGGCCGCAACGCATAATAGAGCGCGCCCGCTGCGGCGGCAAAAATGAGAAATCCAACGGCGAGGACCAACAGTAAGGAATTGCTTCTTCTCCGCTCGCGGCGGGCCGCCTCACTGGTCGTTTTACTCGGACTCTCGGACGAAGACATGGCCGCCGCCAACCGCATATCGGGGTTCTCCCTGTTCCGCAGGATACCACGTTTTCCCGGGAACAATCTCTGGCGGCCGGCCTGGGCCGTACGCGCGAACGATGACGAGGATCGCGATTGCGTTGGTTCGGCCCAGGGTGCCGCTTCAGTTCATGGCGTTGCCTTTCAATCGCGTGAAGTTTCCGTGCCTTTGCGGCTCCCGCAGCGGCGTGCGGGTCGAAAAGCTGGCGGGCCCGGAACTTCCCGAGCCGGCACCGCTTTGAATTCAGCAAACGAAAGAATTCGCCATGGCCTCCGAAACGGAACTTAAATTCCGCGTTGCGCCGCGAAAATTGTCGTCAGTGTTGCGGACGGGCGGTTTGAGTGGGCGGCGCGGCGACCAGTCCGAGCAGTCGCTCGTGTCGACCTACTACGATACGACCAAGCACAAGCTCAGGCGCCATGGCCTGACGCTGCGCGTCCGCAAGATCGAGGGGCGCTACGTGCAGACCGTGAAAGCCGGCGGCACGGATGGCGTGAAGCGGGGCGAATGGGAGCACGAGCTTTCCGGTGCACGTCCCGACCTGAATAAGACGGGACACACGCCGCTCCGGGATCTTGCGACGCGAAAGCTTCCTCGCAAGCTGAAGCCGGTCTTCCAGACCGACATTCATCGCCTGGCGCAGGCGCGACGCGTCCGGAAGAGCCAGATCGAACTGGCGGTCGACCGTGGCCGCATCAGCGCCGGTCACCGGTCGCGGCCCGTCGCCGAGTTGGAGCTGGAACTGAAGTCCGGGCATGTCGCGGACCTGTTCCGCCTTGCCCGCGATCTCGAACGCAAAACCGGGGCGGAGCTCGATCTGCGTTCGAAATCCGAGCGCGGCTACCTGCTCGTCGCCGGCAGTGGCGGCGGCGCACAGCACGCCGAGCCGATCGCGCTGGAGGACGGACTCTCACCGCGCGAGGCGTTCCGCGTCATCGCGCATTCGACGTTGCGTCAGGTCACCGCGAACGCCGATCCGGTGCGTGAGATGGACGCCGAAGGGGTTCATCAGATGCGGGTCGGCTTGCGGCGTCTGCGTGCGGCCATCTCGCTGTTCGCTGATATCCTTCCGCGGGCCAGCACCGCGCGGATCAAGGCCGAGCTGAAATGGCTCACGAGCGAGCTGGCGCCGGCGCGTGAAATCGACGTATTCCTGAATGAGAGCATCCGGCCGATCACCGAACGGGACGTGCCGCGACGCGGCGCCCGCGCGATCCGCAAGAGGTTCTCCCGGCAACGGGTGGCGGCATTCGAGCGGGCGCGCGATGCGGTCATGTCGGCGCCTTACCGCCGCCTGCTGATCGACGTGATCGAGTGGATCGGAAGCGGACGGCCTCACGGCGATGATGACCGTTCGATCGCCGCTTACGCCGCGGCGTTGCTCGACCGGCGCATCAGGAAGGCGCGAAAGGAGGGCAAGCGCCTGCACGACCTGGATCCGATGCAGCGCCACAAGCTGCGGATCAAGATCAAGAAGATCCGCTACGCCGTCGATTTCTTCGAAAGCCTCTACGCTGATCGCGACCGCAAGGAGCTTGCAGCCCTGTCCGACCGCCTGAAGCAGATTCAATCCGCGCTCGGATCGCTGAACGACTTCATGGCGCACCGCGAGCTGGCAACGGAGGCGGCGCTGACGGCGCCACCTGCACACCGCCGCGCCCAGGCTTTCGCATCGGGCGTCGTCGTCGGCCAGGAACGCGAGGCCGCTGACGGCCTGATGAAGGACGCAACGAAGGAGTTGAGCAGGTTGCGCCGGCTGCGCGCGATGCCGAGTGCGCGAGCGTAGGAGGGCCGGCATGGCAACTGACATCGCTTGGGTCGGCAACTGGCGAAATCAGTTCGGCTCCATCTTGCCCATCACTGACGATGCGAACCGCCGGCTGCCTGTATCTCGTCCTTCCGCGCGCTGATCCCGAGACGCCACAATCCGGAATGAGGGGGTCGCGCTGCCGCCATTGGCGCCCGCCTCGTCATCATGTACGCCCATCCAAACCTTCCGGGACGGGACGCTCATGGCCACCACCGACGACGCGGGCACCGCCACCCGCACGCTGATCTTTGCACTTCTCGCGCTCGCCTGCGGCCATATGCTCTCGACCTTGTTGCGCACTATTCCCGCCGTCAGCCTCGACCTCATGGCCGCGGATTTCCACATCGAGCCGCAAGCCCTCGCCAGCCTCACCTCGATCTATCCTTTCGCCTTTGCCGCAGCGCAGATCCCGGTCGGGGCGGCGATGGACCGGTTTGGCGTGCGGCCGGTGTCGCTGAGCCTGCTCGCGGGGACCGTATTCGGCGCGGTGGCGTCGGGCTTTGCCACGGGGGCTGCGAGCTTTGCGGTCGGGCAGTTCATGCTGGGCGTTGCCACGTCCGGCATGCTGATGTGCCCGATGACGCTGGCGGCCAAGCAATTGTCGACGGGCCGCTTCGGGCTGTGGTCGGGCGCGATCCTCTCGATCGGCAATATCGGCATGCTGCTGTCGTCGAGCCCGCTCGCTTTCGTGGTCGATGCTTACGGCTGGCGCGCCGGGTTCTGGATATCCGCGGCTGGCGGCGTTGCAGTCGCGCTCGCCGTGTTCGCGCTGGTGCCGCAGCAGCCGGCCGAGCACAAGGACGATTCCTCGCCGTTGTCGCAGATGATCGAGGTGCTCAGGCTCGGCTTCTCGCGTCCGTTGCGCGGGCTGATCGCGCTCGCGCTGGTGTCGCTGGCAACCTCGCTGGTGCTGCGCGGCCTGTGGGGCGGACCGTGGCTGATGGACGTCAAGGGCTTGTCGCGGGTCGAGGCCGGCAATCAGCTCGGCGCGTTCACGCTGGCGATGATCGCGGGGCCCCTGTGCATCGGCATGATCGACCGCAGGCTTGGCCGCCGCCGCGCGCTGGTGGCAGGCTCGCATATGGCCGGGGCGGTGCTGCTGGCGCTGATGGCGCTCGGGGCGCCGCATTACCCCGTGTCCGTTCTGTTCGGCGTGCCCGTGATGCCGCCGCAATACGACCTCGTTCTGTTTGTGCTGATCGGCCTTGCGACCTCCGCCCAGCCGCTGCTATTCGGCATGTCGCGGCAGCTGGTCGACGCGCAGACTACCGGCAAAGCGCTGGCGGCCGTGAACCTCGCCTTCTTCCTCGGCGCCGCCTTGGTGCAGTCGGTGACCGGCGCGGTAGCAGCACTCGCGGGATTGCCGGCGGTGCTGCTGTTCATGGCAGCAATGCTGGCAATCGGCGTGCTGGTCTTCCTGGCCTACACGCTGCCACTTCGCGGGACCGGCTGAGCGCTTCGCTCAACCCCATCCTTGCACGCTCTCAGAGCATCCCCGCGACCAAGCTCAGTACCTGGCGACCACCGGCCCGCCGAAGCGATAATTGACCCTGAGGGTCGCTTGCTCGACGGTCAGCCGCGAGCTTGACGTCCCCGTCGCGAAAACGCCGCCGAACCCATCGGGAACGGTGAATGCGACGCTGCGGCGACCGAAGTCGGTGTAGCGATATTCGCCGGCCAGGCTCCAGTTCGGGGTGAACGCCCATTCGATGCCTCCGCCGACGGTCCAGCCCCAGCGCGTGGTCGAGCCGTTCGTTGCCGTGAACGTTCCCGCCGGAATGCCGATACCCGGGCCGTTGACGACGGTGGTTCTGGAACCGCCGATCTCGGCAACGGCGGCGCCGCCGGTGACGTAGAACAGCGCCCGGTCCACCGTGACGCCGGCGCGGCCGCGGAAGGTGGCCATCCAGTCGATATGACCGAAATCGACCGTCACTGTCTGCGTCACCGGCGGCGCAAATGTCGGGGCGCCGAAGGTACGCGAAGCGCTGCCGCTGCTGCCGCTCAATCCGGTGCCGACCGCGTCGGCTTCCACGCCGAGCACGAACTGCTGGACCTGCCAATTGTATCCGATCTGGCCGCCGCCGATGACGCCGCTGTGGCGGCCGTCACCGGGAATGATGCCCCTCTGTTCGGGAACAATCGTCAGCACGGGTGCGACCGGGGGCGGCACGCCGAAAGCGGGAAACAGCGGTCCGAAATCGCTGTCACCGCTGCCGGGAGTCCAGGCGCCGCCGACATTGGCGCCGACATAGAAGCCGGTCCAGTTGAAGATCTGCGCAGCGACCGGCACGGGTCTCGCCTTGACCGCCATATCCGCGGCATTTGCCGCCACGACACCGAACAATAAGGCACTTCCGGCAATGGCCGCGATCCGCATCGTCGTCCCCAGCATTTCGGCAAATATCGGCGTGCCGCGGCGCCACGAAACACCCTTAAGTTAGAAGCGAATCGCAGCCGACGCTGTCACCTGACAGCAACATCCGGACACATTGTGTTCGCGCGACGCGACGCCATCTGCGGGACCATGCGCGCATGGCAAAGCAGCTCCGTCCTTCATGCGTCGCGGCCGCCTTGCACAACGGCGTGCTGCAAGGGATGCTGACAAGCATCGCGCATCAAGGGAATGAACTCATGCCTGTCGACACCAAAGCCGCCACCGACCGCCTCATGCGCTTCCTCGCCATCGAGGGCGTGACCGGACAGGAGGCGGCGATCGGGCGTGAGATCACCGCCGCATTGAAGGAGAGCGGCGTAGCGGCGAAGGCCATCCGGCTCGACGATGCCAACACCCGCATTCCCGTACCGACCGAGACCGGCAACCTGATCGTCGACCTGCCCGGCTGTGGCGCGCTGCACAACCAGCCGCGCATCATGTTCATGACCCATATGGACACCGTGCCGCTGTGTGCTGGGGCCAAGCCGAAGAAATCGGGCCGCAAGATCGTCAACTCCGCCAAGACTGCGCTCGGCGGCGACAATCGCTGCGGCTGCGGCGTGCTGGTGACGCTGGCGGCCGAGCTCGAGAAGCACAAGCTCGACCATCCGCCGATCACGCTGTTGTTCTGCGTGCGCGAGGAGAGCGGGCTCTACGGCGCGCGTCACGTCAAGCTGGACGAGCTCGGCTCGCCGGTGATGGCTTTCAATTATGACGGCGGCTCGGCCTCCAACGTCGTGATCGGCGCGGTCGGCGCCGACCGCTGGACCGTCGAGATCATGGGGCGCGCCTCGCATGCCGGCGTCGCGCCGGAGCGCGGCATCTCCTCGACCATGATCATGGCGCTCGCGCTTGCCGAGGTGAAGGCCGGCGGCTGGTTCGGCAAGGTGGTGAAGGGCAAGCGGCAAGGCACCAGCAATGTCGGCCCCGTCACCGGCGGCGAGGGCCGCCCCGCGGGCGATGCCACCAATGTCGTCACCGACTACGTGCATGTCCGCGGCGAAAGCCGCAGCCACGACGGAAAGTTCTTCAAGGAGATCACCAAGGCCTACAAGGCCGCGTTCGAGAAGGCGGCCAAGAAGGTGACGAACGCGCAAGGCAAGTCCGGCAAGGTCAAGTTCAAGGCCGAGACCGACTATTATCCGTTCCGCATGAAGGACAACCAGCCCGTCATCAAGCGCGCGGTCGAGGCCGTATCCGCGGTCGGCGGCACGCCGAACGTCCGCACCGCCAATGGCGGCCTGGATGCCAACTGGATGGTCCGCCACGGCATTCCGACGGTAACCTTTGGCGCCGGCCAGAACGAGGCGCACACCATCGACGAATGGATCAATCTCGACGAATACGACCGTGCGTGTGCGCTGGCCGTGCAGCTTGCGACGATGCGGTGAGTTTCCGTCTGTAGGGTGGGTTAGCCGAAGGCATAACCACCACTGTTCGTCTCCGTGGAAGCAGAAGTGGTGGGTTACGCCGAGCACATGCGCTTTGCGCATTTGCTCGGCTAACCCACCCTACGAAACAAAAACAAGAAGGGAGGCCACATGCCGCACATCGCAAATATCGAGACCGGGCTCTACCGGATCCCCCTCCCCGTCACGCTCTCCGACTCCACCCATGGCGAGATCGCGGCGTTCGAGCTGATCACCTGCCGCATCCGCGATGCCGACGGCGCCGAGGGCGTCGGCTACACTTACACGGTCGGGCGCAATGGCGGCGCTGTCGCCGACATCCTCAAGCGCGAGATCCCCGCGCTGATCGAAGGACGCGAGGCCAACGACACCGAGGCGATCTGGCATCACGTCTGGTGGGCGCTGCATTATGGCGGCCGTGGCGGGCCGGTGGTGCTAGCGCTCTCCGCGCTCGACATCGCGCTGTGGGATTTGAAGGCGCGGCGCGCCAGGCTGCCGCTGTACCAATTGCTCGGTGGGTTCGACGCGCGCGTGCCGTGCTATGCCGGCGGCATCGACCTCGATCTCTCCGTGGAGGCGCTGCTCAAGCAGACCGACGGCAATCTCGCCAAGGGCTTTCGCGCCATCAAGATGAAGGTCGGCCGGCCCGATCTCAAATCCGACGTCGCGAAAGTCTCCGCGATGCGACAACACCTCGGCGACGGTTTTCCGCTGATGGTGGACGCCAACATGAAATGGACGGTCGAAGAGGCGATCCGCGCCGCCCGGGCGTTCGTTCCCTACGACCTCACCTGGCTCGAGGAGCCGATCATCCCCGACGACGTCGCCGGCCACGCGCGCATCTTGCAAGCCGGCGGCGTGCCGATCGCGGCGGGCGAGAATTTGCGCTCGCTGTGGGAGTTCAAGAGCTACATCGCCAGTGGCGCGGTGTCCTATCCCGAGCCTGACGTCACCAATTGCGGCGGCGTTTCCGCCTTCATGAAGATCGCGCGGCTGGCGGAAGCGTTCAACCTGCCCGTCACCAGCCACGGCGCGCACGACATTACCGTGCACCTGCTCGCGGCCTGCCCGAACCGATCCTATCTGGAGGCGCACGGCTTCGGGCTCGACAAGTACATCGAGCACCCGCTGGTGCTGCAGGAGGGCAAGGCGCTGGCGCCGGACCGGCCCGGGCACGGCATCAGCTTCGACTGGTCGGGGCTGGCGAAGCTGGCGCCTTAGACTCGGTGTCCTAACCTCTCCCGCTTGCGGGAGAGGTCGCGCCGAAGGGCGCGGGTGAGAGCTTTCTCCTCGTCGGGAATCCCACCGCGGAGGCACCCCCACCCCGACCCTCCCCCGCAAGCGCAGGGGAATCGCATATGGGTTTTGTCTAGCTATTGCATTGGAAGGCAAGACGGATTCTGAAGACGACTCCCGGAAGACG
>NZ_JACIHF010000032.1:0-20877 GCF_014198295.1 Bradyrhizobium sp. CIR18
GTGTTCATGCCCGAACGCGTCACCCGCGTGCCCTTGTCCTCGCGCGAGATCGCGGGCGTGCTGAACTTGCGCGGCCGCATCGTCACCGTGGTCGATATGCGCGCCCGGCTCGGCCTGCCGCAGCCCGAGGACGGCAAGGTGCCGATGGCGGTCGGCGTCGACCTCCGCGGTGAATCCTATGGCCTGCTGATCGACCAGATCGGCGAGGTGCTGCGCCTGCCCGAAGCCGGCATGGAAGAAAATCCCGTCAACCTCGACCCCCGCATGGCCAAGCTCGCCGGCGGCGTCCACCGCCTCGAGGGCCAGCTCATGGTCGTCCTCGACGTCGATCGCGTCCTCGAGCTCGAAACCAAAGTGCAGATGGCTGCGTGAGCCAACGAAACATCGAAGCCGGAGAACCAAAATGAAGACCTGCTTGGTGGTTGATGATTCCAGCGTGGTGCGCAAGATCGCCCGCCGGATCCTGGAAGGCCTGGAATTCGAAGTTACCGAGGCCGAGGACGGCTCGAAGGCGCTCGAGATCTGTCAGCGGCAGCTGCCCGATGCGGTGCTGCTCGACTGGAACATGCCCGTGATGGACGGCTTCGAATTCATGGGCCACATGCGCCGCCTGCCCGGCGGCGACCAGCCCAAGGTGGTGTTCTGCACCACCGAGAACAATGTGGCGCATATCGCCCAGGCGCTCAGCGGCGGCGCCAACGAGTACATCATGAAGCCTTTCGATAAGGACATCATCGCCGACAAGTTCGCTGAAGTTGGTTTGATCCCGGTCGGACAAGCCATGGTCTGAGTGTGTCTGGCCCGCGTATTTCGGCCAGAGTGTTCCAGTACAAGCTTCGAAGAGGCCATCCGTGACCCCGACCGAGTATGAGTATCTGCGTAAGTTCCTAAAGGAAAATTCCGGTCTCGATCTTTCCGCAGACAAGCAATATCTGATCGAAAGCCGGCTGCTGCCGCTGGCCCGCAAGGCCGGACTCTCCGGCATCGGCGAGCTCGTGCAGAAGCTGCAAGGCGGCGCGCGCACGGTGATCACCGACGTGGTCGAAGCCATGACCACCAACGAGACCTTCTTCTTCCGCGACAAGGTCCCGTTCGATCATTTCCGCGACACCATCATGCCCGAGATCATCAAGGCGCGGGCCGCCCGCCGCAGCATACGGATCTGGTGCGCCGCCGGCTCGACCGGGCAGGAGCCCTATTCGCTGGCGATGTGCCTGAAGGAGATGAGCGCGGCTCTCACCGGCTGGCGCATCGAGATCATCGCGACCGACCTGTCGCAGGAGGTGCTGGAGAAGGCCAAGGCCGGAATCTACAGCCAGTTCGAGGTGCAGCGCGGCCTGCCGATCCAGATGCTGATGAAATATTTCAAGCAGACCGGCGAGACCTGGCAGGTCAATCCCGAATTGCGGGCGATGATCCAGCACCGGCAGCTCAACCTGCTGCACGATTTCGCGCAGCTCGGCACCTTCGACGTCATCTTCTGCCGCAACGTGCTGATCTATTTCGATCAGGACACCAAGATCAACATCTTCAACCGGCTGGCCCGTCAGATCGAGCCCGACGGCTTCCTGGTGCTGGGCGCGGCCGAAACCGTGGTCGGCCTGACCGATACGTTCCGGCCGATTCCGGAGCGGCGCGGCCTCTACAAGCCGAACGATCCGCGTGCCGCAGCCGCCAAGCCGGCTCTGGCCGGCGCGGCGCCGCGCCTGGCGGCCATGGCAGGACGATAGAACATGGCCGAGGATGGCAAGGGTACGGAACGCGTGACTTTCAGTCGCGGCTACGATGTCTGCATCATGGCCATCGACGGCACCTGGCGCCGCGACTGCAAGCTCAACGCGATCTCCGATACCGACGCCATCCTCACGGTGGAAGGCTCGATCCAGGGGTTGAACCTGAAAGAGTTCTTCCTGCTGTTGTCGTCCACGGGCCTCGCCTACCGCCGCTGCGAGCTGGTCCGCGTCAACGGCGCCGAGATGGACATTCAGTTCCTCCGCGGCAAGAACAGGAAGAAGCGCGGCGCAGCCGGCGGCCGCGACGAAGCGGCGTGATCCGCCCGCATCCGTCGCCGTCTTTTCCGGTCCGTTGCTTCACATTTTCTGAAAACATCCGAATGAATTCGCGACAGGGCCTTTACGTGGCCTAAGCGCGAACCGTGTATCCATTGATGGTCCCAATCTCAGGATACTGAAATGCCCAGAAGTTCTCTTTCCCCCATCTCCTCAAACCTGCCCGACGGCGCCGAGCGGCGTGCGCTTCAGCTCCTGGTGGTCGATGACGACGCCACGCAGCGCAGCCTCATCACGGTCGCCGCCAAGCAGGCCGGCCACGAAGTCACCGTGGCGCCGTCAGTGGCGGATGCGATCGAGAAGCTCCGCGCGGCGCGCTTCGACTGCGTGACGCTTGATCTCGTGCTGGAGGATGGCGACGGCATCGACGTGCTGCGCGAGATGGCGGCAGCAAAGTTCGGTGGCGCCGTGATCGTCATCAGCGGCATGGACGGCAAGCGCCGCAGCGCCGCCCGCAGCTTCGCCCGGTCCGTCGGGATCGAGCTCCAGAGCCTGCCGAAGCCGCTCGACCTCGCGGCCTTGCGCATCAGCCTCGCCAATCTCGGCAAGACCGCGATGGGCCTTCCGGCGATCCATACCTGGGGTGGTGTCGCCACCGACGCGATCGTGGAACGACACCGCGCCTAGGACTTGCGGAGCTGCCATGCGATGAATGCGGCCGGCGTGCCGCTGATCGCGCTCTATGCCGGGGTGCCGGTTTCCGACAGACATTGCAGGGCGTGGCCGAGGCCCGCCCGGCAGGCGTTGAGAGCGGCGCTCGCCGTCGCATAGCGCGGCGTGACGTCGTCGAGCACGAAAATGTCGGCGGAACCGGCCGGATCGCCGTTATCGTCGTGCGCCAGACCCATTTCCAGCAGGCCAGCTTCCATCATGGCTGCGTCGATCAGGCGCATGCTGCTCTCGATCCGTGTGATCAGGGCGCGAAGATCGGCAGCGATCAACTGACGGCTGTCAGTTTCAGGCATCGCGATGAGCGGGGGTGTGCCAGCGAAATTTAGCATGGATATTCTCCGTACCCCGCAATTAGGCACCCTGCCGCTACTTGTGCGTTAAGTCCATGTCCCGTACAAATACGGGTGGGCCGAATCCGCGCCGAACGCCATAACGGTTTGGCGCGGACGCGAGTCCTTCATGCCAACTGGATGTGGCACATGGCCGAACAAAGCTCTCGCGGTGAAATCTTCGTGGTCGACGACGACCCTGCCGTTCGCGACACCCTGTCGATGGTGTTGAAGGCGGCGGGCTATGAGGTGATCTGTTTTGCGGACGGCGCAGCGCTGCTCTCCGTCGCGCGAAACCGCACACCGGCTGCGATCCTGCTCGACGTGAACATTCCCGGAAAGTCGGGCCTCGACATCCTGAAGGAGCTGCACGGCGAGGATTATCCGGCGCCGATCTTCATGATCTCCGGGCAGGGCGACATCGCGATGGCGGTGGGCGCGATCAAGAGCGGCGCGCTCGACTTCATCGAGAAGCCGTTCCGCGGCAGCGAGATCGTCGGCCGGCTCGACGAGGCGATCGGCGCCTATGCGCGCAGGCAGGCGGAGAACGCCTCGCCGAAATTCGGCTCGCTGCACTTCCCCGGGCGCGAGCCGCTGACGCGCAGGGAGCGCGAGGTGCTCGAGCAGTTCGCCTCCGGTGCGTCCAACAAGGAAGCCGGCCGCACCCTCGGCATCAGCCCGCGCACCATCGAGGATCACCGCGCCAACATCATGAAAAAGCTCGGCGCGCGCAACGCCGCCGATCTGATCCGCATCGTGATGACCGCGGCCCAGCGCGCGTCGTAAAATGGTGTCGTGCCCCGGACACAGCGCATCATGCAATGATGCGTTGCTGAGCCGGGGCCCATCTCTCTAGTATCACTGTCGGCAATCCTGGGTCCCGGCTCTGCACAGCAGCGCTGCGCGCTGCGGTGCGTCCATGACAGGAGCGCGAGACCTCAAGCGCTCAACGCCTTGCGGATGATCCGCGCGAGATCCGATTTGCGATAAGGCTTGGCCAGCAGCAGGACGCCGGAATCCAGCCGGCCGTGATGGATGATCGCATTCTCGGTATAGCCCGACGTGTAGACCACCCTGAGATCGGGGCGTGTCTTCATCAGTTCGTCGGCGAGCTGCCGTCCGTTCATCTTGCCGGGCATGATGACGTCGGTGAACAGCAGGTCGAACGGCTTGCCGGCGGCAACGATCGCCAGCGCCTCCGCCGCATTCGCGGCCTGCAAGGTGACGTAACCCAGCGCATGCAGCTGCGCCAGCACGTAGTCGCGCACCAGCCGGTCGTCCTCGACCACCAGGATCGTCTCGTGTCCGCCCTCGATCGTCGCCGGCGTCACGCCCTCGCCGACCGCTGTCGGCGTCGTGCCGGGTGGCAGGTACATCTTGATCGTGGTGCCGTGGCCTTCCTCGCTGTAGATCTTGATGTGGCCTGCGGACTGCTTGATGAAGCCGTAGACCATCGACAGCCCGAGCCCGGTGCCCTTGCCCGGTCCCTTCGAGGTGAAGAAGGGGTCGAACACCCTGGTCAGCATGTTCGCAGGGATCCCGGTGCCGGTGTCGCTCACGGCGATCAGCACGTAATGGCCGGGACGGACGTCGTTGCCGCTGGCATAGACCTCGTCGAGATAGGCGGCGCCGGTCTCCACGATCAGCTTGCCGCCGCCGGGCATGGCGTCGCGGGCATTGAGCGCGAGATTGAGGATCGCGGTGGTGAGCTGGTTGGGATCGACGATCGCGACGCAATTCTCGTCCTCGAACACCGATTCGATCTGGATCTGCTCGCCCAGCGTCGGCCGCAACAGCTTCGCGGTGTCGACGACCAGCGAGTTGATGTCGATCTCGCGCGGCTGGAGCGGCTGCTTGCGCGCGAAGGCCAGCAGGTGCTGGGTCAGATCGGCGCCGCGCGCGGCGGCCTCGTCGATCATCTTCGTGATGGCCGCAAGCTGCGGCTCCTTCTCGACGGCTTCCGCGAGGATCTCGATCGTCCCGGTGATGACGGTGAGGATGTTGTTGAAATCGTGCGCCACGCCGCCGGTGAGCTGGCCGACCGCCTCCATCTTCTCGGCATGGCGGATGCGCTCCTCGGCGGCGATCTTGTCGGTGAGGTCGCGGTAGAAGACGTTGAACAGCAGGCCTTCGCGGCGCTTCAGCGCGGTGACGCTCAGCTCGGCCTTGAATTCCTTGCCGTCGCGGCGACGGCACATCAGCTCGCGGCGGCGGTTCAGCGTCCTGTCGCCCTCGTTCTCCAGGAAGTGCTTCAGGCCGGCCCTGACCCTTTCGCGTTCGCTCTCGGCGACGATCAGGTCGATCGTGCTCTTGCCGAGCACCTCGTCGCGGCGCCAGCCGAACAGCTGCTCGGCCTGCGAGTTCCAGTTCAGGATGCTGCTGGTCTCGTCGGTCTGGATGAAGGCGTCGAGCGAGGTCTCGACGATGTTGCGGGCGAGCCGCTCGCTCTCGCGCAGCGATTCCTGCGCGAGCCGCGCTTCCGTCATGTCGCGTCCGACGAAGAAGAAGCGCTGCGCCTGCTCGGACCAGTTGCCGAGCCAGGACAGCCAGACCTCGTGCCCGTTCTTGTGGAAGCAGCGGGTGTCGCCGAGCTTGGGGCGCTCGCCGCGCCGCATCGCGCGCATGTCCTCGCGCGATTGTGCCAGATGGTCGGGATGAATGAAGTCCGCGCCGCTGCGGCCGATCATCTCCTCCGGCCGGTAGCCGAGAATGGTCTCGCTGCTCGGGCTGATCTGCGCGACATGGCCCCGCGGGTCCATGACCATGATCAGATCCTGCGAGGTATCGAAGATCTGCCGGCGCTCTTCGAGCTGCTGCTGCAGCTGCCGCTCGGCCCGCCGCGCCTCGGTGAGACTGTGCGCAGTCCCGGAGACGCCGATGATCTCGCCGGACGGCCCCCTGATCGGCGAGAGGCTGAGTGAGATCTCGACCGGCGTGCCGTCCTTGCGCAGGCGCACCGTCTCGAACCGCTCGATCGGCTCGCCCCGCGCGATCCGCGCCAGATAGCCTTTGCCATGCTCGCGGCGGTCGGGCGGCACGATGATCGCGGTGGATTTTCCGATTGCCTCACTCGCCGAATAGCCATAGAGCCGCTCGGCAGCCGGATTCCAGCCCGTGATGATGGCGTCAAGCGTCTGCATCACGATCGCATCGTCGGACGATTCGACGGCGGCACTGAACAATTGCTCGCGTGCCGCATGATGGTTTCGTGCGGCCTCGGTGCGGCGATGCTCCTCGATCTCGCGTTGGAGCGCTGCCGTTTTCGCCCGCGTCTCTTCGACCATCTGGGCGAAGGCCCGCGCCAGCACGCCGGTCTCGCCGCTGGCATCGACGGGGATGTCGGCTGGCCGTCCGTTGCCGATGGCCTCCACCGCCGCGGTCAGGCGACCGATCGGACGAGTTAGCGAGCGCGCAAGCAGCACCGCGAGTAAGGCCGCGGCGAGGACAGCGAGGATACCGACCAGTAAGGACGTTCTTTGAATCGCCGCCGGTACGAGGCCGAACACCGGCGCGGGGATTGTCTCGATGATTGCGACCCATTCTTTGCCCACGAGCAGCGCCGGCGCGATCGCCGCCCCGCTCGGCCGGCCCGACCCGTCGGTCATGAGGCGCGTGGATCCCTCCAGCGTACCGGTCAAGGCACCAAAATACGGAAAGTCCTTGCGCCAGTCGTTGGGACGATCATGCAATGCGCCGAATTCTCGCGTGCGATCCGGATGAACGAGATAGTCGCCGCGCGAATTCACGACGTAGATCTCGCCCCCCGAGGTCGATGTCGCGCGGACGCGGTCGAGCGCCGGACGCATGTCGATATTGGCGATGATGATCCCGAACGGCTTGCCATCCGGCGTGAACAGCGGCGTTGCGACCCGCAGCGTCGGAACGTGCAGGGCGGTGGTGCCTCCCTGGCGGGTCGCGAGATCGATGGGTGAAACGTAAATCTCGCCCGGCGCCAGGCGTATCGTGTCCTCAAAGTACGTTCGTTCGCCCTTGCGCTCCAGTTCGCCGCTGGGGACGATCCGTGCCGTTCCATTCGGGCCAGAGCGGTCGACGCGGACCAGCTCGCGCTGATCGTCGTCGAGACCGATGATGCGAAACTGCCCGTAGATGGGTTTGGCCTCGATCTCGGCCGCGAGCCGCGTGGCGATACGCTCGCGCCAGGTTTGCTCCGAGACGCCGTCTGAAGGGTCAATTCCTCCGGCCACGTGAGCGCGGATCAGGCCATTGATCGCCGCGGCAGAGCGATAGCCGATCAAATCGCCGCGGGCCCCGGCAACATAGGATTCCAGATTGGCCGCGAGCAGGCGCGACTGGGCCCCGACCCGCTCCAGGACGCGCGGAATGACCGCTTGCGTGGTGTTGCGAAAGCCGAGCCATCCGACTGCGGCCACGGTGACCGCCACCAGCAGGATCATCGCGATCGCCAGCCGCGTTGCGAGGGTCAAGCGGATGTTCGCAGAGCTTCCCGGATGACCACGCCTGGTCTGGCCTGGAGCCTCGGCGCGCCCTTCATCGGTGGCCGGAGCTGACATCGGACCCCTCCGGCGCGCCTGCTTTCAGGCAGCCATCGACAGCGGCGAGCAGGGCGTCAGGCCGGAACGGCTTTTGCAGACTTGCCACCGCGCCGAGCTTGGTCGCCATCTTCAGGAAGTCCGGTTCCGCATAGGCGTCCGGCGTGATCGAGCGGCCGGAAATGACGATGATCGGAATGGCCGGAGCCAGCACCCGGATGTGACGCATTGTCTCCAGCCCGTCCATGCCGGGCATGAAGATGTCGAGAAACAGGAGGTCGAACCGGCTGGCCTCGAACAGCGCAAGTCCCTTGCGGCCATCGCCGGCGACCGTGACGTGATGACCGGCCCTCTCCAGGAGCAGCCGGATCGTGATTTGAACGGCCGGGTCGTCATCCACGATCAGGATGTTGGCCACGTCTGAATTCCTCCGGGCCGGACAGGACGTCCCCACCGGCCGCAAATCAAACCATCAAAGACGAAATTGTTGCGCGGATTCCGCCCGGCCTGCAAGCACTTCGCGAGTGCCCGGTGAATGCTCGCCCAAGGGAAGCATGCTTATGCACGGTTACGTGCATAGGGGCTTCGCCAGGCTGGTGGTCTGTCTAATCGGTCAAATATTCCGGATAATGGCTCCGGATCTTGTCGAGCTCGCTGAGCGTGCCCGATAGGTGCTTTCGCAGATGCTGTTGCGCGGCGTCGGGGTCGCCGGCTTCGATCGCGCGGGTGATCAGCTTGTGGTGGCGGACGATGTTCTGGGCCTTGCCGGGCGAGGGCAAGTGCAGCCGGCGCAGCCGGTCGATATGTCCGCTGCGGCTGCGCACCAGCGTCCACAGCTCCTGCTTGCCAGCCGCAGCATAAAGCTGGGCGTGAAAATCATTGTCGGCGGCGATGAAGCTCTCGAAATCGCCGGCCTTGGCGAACTGCTGCTGAAGCGCGATCACATGGTCGAGGCGGAGGACCAGGGCCTGGTCATGCTGCTCGGCGAGCAGCCGGACGATTTCGAGCTCGAGCGCCTGGCGCAGGAAATGGGCCTGCTCGGCCCGGCCGACATCGACCCGGCTGACCACGGTCGCGTGCTGCGGAAACACGTCCACGAGCCCTTCTTCCTCGAGTCGCATCAGGGCGTCGCGGATCGGCGTCGAGCTGACGCCGAATTGCGCAGCGAGATCGGTGCGCGACAGCGGCGAGCCCGGGGGCAGTTCGAGCGCGAGAATGGCGTTGCGCAGCCGCTCGAACACCTGCGGCGCGGCCTGCCGAGCCCGGTCGAGCGGCGCCCCCCGGCGGGCGGTCGCGCGGGACGCGGAATGGGCGGTTTCCATACGAGGGGCTCCGGGAGGCTTGCCTTTGATGCACTAATGCATTAGTGCATCAGCAGGATCGCTCGTCAATGGCGGCCGGAGGAAACGAACAATTATGATCAAGCCATTCCAGCGTGGCGCTGCCGCCATCGCCCTGATCGTCGCAACCGTGCTGGCGGCTTCGCCGGCGCGTGCGCAGCAGAAGTCCGAGATCGCGCTGTCGCGCCAGCCCGGCATTTTCTACATGCCGAGCCACATCATGGAGAAGCTGAAGCTGATCGAGAAGCACGCAGCTTCACTCGGCCTCGCAGGCATCACCACCAAATGGATCACCTTCTCCGGCGGCGGCGCGCAGACCGATGCGCTGCTCGCGGGCGGCGTCGACATCCTCAACACCGGCACCGGCAATCTTCTGCTGCTCTGGGACCGCACCCGCGGCGGCGTGAAGGGCATCGTCGCGACCTCGGCACAGCCGATGACGCTGATCAGCCGCGACGCCAACATCAAGTCGATCAAGGACTTTGGCCCGGCGGACAAGATCGCGGTGCCGACCGTCAAGGTCTCGACCCAGGCGATTGTGCTGCAGATCGCAGCCGCCGAGGCCTTCGGCGCCGACCAATGGTCGAAGCTGGATGCCAACACCGTGCAGCTCGGCCATCCCGATGCCTATGCGGCGCTGTCCAATCCCAAGCACGAGGTGCACAACCACTTCTCGATCCCGCCGTTCACCTTCCTGGAGCTGAAGAACGTGCCGGGCGCGCATATCGTGCTGTCGTCGCCGGACGTGATGGGCGGACCGCTCAGCCAGGCGCAATTCTTCACCACCACGAAGTTCGCCGAGGCCAATCCAAAGATCATCCAGGCGGTGCGCGACGCCACCAAGGAAGCGCAGGCCCTGATCCGCAGCGACACCAAGCAGGCGGTCGAGATCTACAAGGAGATCACCGGCGACAAGACCTCGGTCGAGGAGCTGCTCGATCTGCTCAAGGAGCCCGGCATGATGGAGTGGAATCTCGAGCCGCAGGGCACGATGAAGTTCGCCGCGCATCTGTTCAAGACCGGCACGCTAAAGAGCCAGCCCAAGGCCTGGACGGATTACTATCTCCCCGTCGCGCACGATCTGAAGGGCAACTGATGGCGCTGCTCGACGTCAGCTCCGTGACGCTGCGCTACAAGACCTCCAGCGCAGTCGTCACCGCCACCGAGAGGGTGAGTTTCACGGTCGACAAATCCGACCGCTTCGTGCTGCTCGGTCCCTCCGGCTGCGGCAAGTCGACCCTGCTCAAGGCCGTCGGCGGCTACATGACCCCGAGCGAGGGCCGCATGACCATCGGCGATCGCGAGATCCACGGTCCCGGCGCCGACCGCATGATGATCTTCCAGGAGTTCGACCAGCTCCTGCCCTGGAAGAGCGTGCTCGCCAACGTCATGTTTCCGCTGCTGACCGCGCGAAAACTGTCGCGCAGGGACGCCGAGGCCAAGGCACGGGCCTATATCGAGAAGGTCGGCCTCACCCGCGTGGTCGATGCCTATCCGCACACGCTGTCCGGCGGCATGAAGCAGCGTGTGGCGATCGCGCGCGGCATGGCGATGGAGCCCGACATCCTCTTGATGGACGAGCCGTTCGCGGCGCTCGACGCGCTGACGCGCCGGACCTGCCAGGACGAGCTGCTCCAGCTCTGGAGCGAGACCAAATTCACCGTGCTGTTCGTGACCCATTCGATTGCGGAAGCGATCCGCATCGGCAACCGCATCCTGCTGCTGTCGCCGCATCCCGGCCGCGTCAAGGCCGAGGTGATCGACGTCGACAAGGTTTCGAACGAGGACGGCAGCGCCGGCCGGCTGGAGAAGGAGATCCACGATCTCCTGTTCGCCGGCGAAGCCACCGCGCACTGAGGAGCCTCTGATGGGCGAAGCCAAGATATTGCTGCGGGCCGAGCCGGCCGCCGCCAGTTCAGCCGCGGGCGAGGTCGAGCGCAAGCTGAGCGTGCTCGAGCTGTTGTGGAACGACGGCTTCGTCCGCAAGTCGGTGATCATCCTGTTCCTGGCGGCGGTCTGGGAAGCCTACGGCGTCGCTCTCGACAATCCGCTGTTGTTCCCGACGCTGCACGATACCGCCATCACGCTGTTCGACCGCGTCAAGGACGGCACCATTCCGATGCGGGCCTGGACGTCGCTGAAAGTGCTGTTCATGGGCTATTCCGCCGGCATCGTGCTCGCCGCGATCTTCACCGTGCTCGCGATCTCCACCCGGATCGGCACCGACTTCCTCGAGACCGTGACGGCGATGTTCAATCCGTTGCCGGCGATCGCGCTGTTGCCGCTCGCATTGATCTGGTTCGGCCTCGGCAATGGCAGCCTCGTCTTCGTGCTGATCCATTCGGTGCTGTGGCCGGTCGCGCTCAACACCCATTCCGGCTTCAAGAGCGTGTCCAACACGCTGCGTATGGTCGGGCGCAATTACGGCCTGCGCGGATTGCCCTATGTGGCAAAGATCCTGATCCCCGCGGCGTTCGGCTCGATCCTCACCGGTCTCAAGATCGGCTGGGCCTTTGCCTGGCGCACGCTGATTGCGGCCGAGCTGGTGTTCGGCGTGTCCTCGGGGCAGGGCGGCCTTGGCTGGTTCATCTTCGAGAACCGCAATCTGCTCGACATACCCGCGGTGTTCGCGGGCCTCTTGACGGTGATCATCATTGGGCTCTTTGTCGAGAACCTGATCTTCCGCGCCATCGAGCGGAACACCGTGCAGAAATGGGGCACCCAATCATGACCAAGAAGAAAATAGCGCCCGACCAGCTCCGCAGCGCGCGCTGGTTCGCGCCCGACGATCTCCGCTCGTTCGGCCATCGCTCCCGCACCATGCAGATGGGCTACGCGCCGGAGGAGTGGAAGGACCGCCCGATCATCGCGATCCTCAACACCTGGTCGGATGCGCAGCCCTGCCACATGCACTTCAAGTCGCGCGTCGACGACGTCAAGCGCGGCATCCTGATGGCGGGCGGCCTGCCGATCGAGCTGCCGGCGCTGTCGTTGTCGGAATCGCTGTTGAAGCCGACCACCATGCTCTATCGCAATCTGCTGGCGATGGACGCCGAGGAGCTGTTGCGCAGCCATCCCGTCGACGGCGTGGTGCTGATGGGCGGCTGCGACAAGACCACGCCAGCGCTGCTGCTGGGCGCGACCTCGATGAACATTCCGGCGATCTATCTGCCGGCCGGCCCGATGCTGCGCGGCAATTGGAAGGGCAAGACGCTCGGCTCCGGCTCCGACGGCTGGAAATACTGGGACGAGCGCCGCGCCGGAAAGATTTCCGACAAGGACTGGCTCGACATCGAGGCCGGCATCGCCCGCAGCTACGGCACCTGCATGACCATGGGCACGGCCTCGACCATGACCGCGATTGCCGAAGCGATCGGCATGACGCTGCCGGGCGCTTCCTCGATCCCCGCTGCCGACGCCAATCACATCCGCATGGCCTCTGAATGCGGCCGCCGCATCGTCGAGATGGTGTGGGAGGACTTGACGCCGAAAGTGATTCAGACGCGGAAAGCCTTCGAAAACGCCATCGCGGTGGCGATGGCGATGGGCTGCTCCACTAATGCGATCATCCATCTGATCGCGCAGGCCCGCCGCGCCGGTCAGGACATCGGTCTCGACGATTTCGAAATCGCGAGCCGCAAGGTGCCCGTCATCGCCAACGTGCGGCCGAGCGGCGATGCCTATCTGATGGAGGACTTCTTCTATGCCGGCGGCCTGCCGGCGCTGATGGGCCAGATCAAACCACATCTGCATCTCGACTGCATCACGGTGACAGGAAAGACCATTGGCGACAATATCGAGGGTGCCGAAGTTCACAACGACGACGTAATCCGCGGAATCGACAACCCCATCTACAAGGAAGGCGCGCTCGCCGTGCTCAAGGGCAATCTCGCGCCCGACGGCTGCGTGATCAAACCCTCCGCCTGCGCGCCGCGCTTCCTCAAGCACACCGGACCCGCGCTGGTGTTCGACGATTATCCCTCGATGAAGAAGGCGGTCGACGATCCCAACCTGGATGTCACTGAGGACCACATTCTCATCCTGCGCAATGCCGGGCCGCAGGGCGGGCCGGGCATGCCGGAATGGGGCATGCTGCCGATCCCGACGAAACTGGTGAAGCAGGGGGTGCGCGACATGGTGCGCATCTCGGACGCGCGCATGAGCGGCACCAGCTACGGCGCCTGCATCCTGCACGTCTCGCCGGAATCCTATATCGGCGGCCCGCTGGCGCTGGTGCAGAACGGCGACCGCATCACGCTCGACGTTGCCGCGCGTACCATCAATCTCGACGTCCCCGAAGCCGAGCTGAAAAAACGCCGCGCCGCCTGGAAGCAGCCCGAGCGCCGCTTCGAGCGCGGCTACGGCTGGATGTTCACCAAGCACATCAAGCAGGCCAATGACGGCTGCGACTTCGACTTCCTCGAGACTGATTTCGGCGCGCCGATCGGCGAGCCGTCGATTTACTAAAGGACGCACATGTCAAAACTCAGCGAAGCCACCCGCACAAAACTCAAATCGGTCTCCACCGCGACCGTCGCCACCGCGCTGTTCAAGCGCGGGCTGCGCATCCAGATGATCCAGGACGTGCACCCGCTCGGTGCGGACCAGCCGACCATGGTCGGCGAGGCCTTCACGCTGCGCTACATGCCGGCGCGCGAGGATCTCAACACCATCGAGGTCTTCAAGGACCGCTCCCATCCGCAGCGCAAGGCGGTCGAAGATTGCCCTCCGGGCGCGGTGCTGGTGATGGACAGCCGCAAGGATGCGCGCGCGGCCTCGGCCGGCGCCATCCTGGTGACGCGCCTGATGAAACGCGGCGTCGCCGGCGTCGTCACCGACGGCGGCTTTCGCGATTCCGCCGAGATCGCCAAGCTCGGCATCCCCGCCTATCACCATCGCCCGTCGGCGCCGACCAACCTCACGCTGCACCAGGCGATCGAGATCAACGTCCCGATCGGCTGCGGTGACGCGCCGGTATTTCCCGGCGACGTCATCCTCGGCGATGCCGATGGCGTCATCGTGATCCCCGCGCATCTCGCCGATGAGATCGCCAACGAGACCTTCGAGATGACGGCGTTCGAGGATTTCGTCACCGAGGAGGTCGGCAAGGGCCGCGGCATCTTCGGTCTCTATCCCGCCACCGATCCGCAGACGCTCACCGACTTCGCGGCGTGGCGGAAGAAGAACGGCCGGTAAGGCCAGCGCCAAACCAAGTCAAGAAAACAGGCCGGCCACATCAAGCGCCGGCCTTTTATCACCCAGGGAGGATTTTATGAATTTCACGCGACGCAATCTCGTGGCCGGCGCCGGCGCAGCAATGGCGTCCACGCTTCTGGCCCGCGCCGCCGGCGCCCAGTCGTTCCCGTTCACGCCAAACCAGCGCTACCCCGACCCCGCCGTCCAGATCCTCGATCCCAGCTTCACAAAATACGGGCTCTACTCCTCGACGGTCGAGCAGGTCGCATCAGGCATGCGCTGGGTCGAAGGCCCGGCCTATTTCCCCGAGGGCGGCTATCTCCTGTTCTCCGACATTCCCAACAACCGGATCATGAAGTTTGACGAGAAGACCGGGCAGACCAGCGTGTTCCGCGCCAATGCCAATTATGCCAATGGCAATGCGCGCGACCGCCAGGGCCGTCTCGTCACCTGCGAGCATTCCGTCACCCGCCGCATCACCCGCACCGAGAAGGATGGCAAGGTCACCCTGCTCGCCGACAAGTTCGAGGGCAAGCGGCTGAACGCGCCGAACGACATCGTGGTGAAGTCCGACGACAGCATCTGGTTCACCGATCCCCTGTTCGGCATCAACGGCGAGTGGGAGGGCAAGAAGGAGAAGGCCGAGCAGGCCACCACCAACGTCTACCGCATCGCCAAGGACGGCAAGATCACCGCCGTCCTCACCGACCTCGTCAATCCCAACGGCCTCGCCTTCTCGCCGGACGAGAAGAAGCTCTATGTCGTCGAGTGGAAGGGCACGCCCAACCGCAGCATCTGGAGCTACAATGTCGGCGACGATGGCGCGCTCAGCGGCAAGACCAAGCTGATCGACGCCGCCGACCAGGGCTCGCTCGACGGCTTCCGCGTCGACCGCGACGGCAATCTCTGGTGCGGCTGGGGCTCCAACGGCGCGCTGCAGGGCGAGCCGACCGACGTCGGCGGCCGCAAGGTGTTTCAGCTCAGGGCGAGGCCCGAGGATCTCGACGGCGTCATGGTGTTCAACGCGGACGGCAAGCCGCTCGCCTTCATCAAGCTGCCCGAACGCTGCGCCAACCTCTGCTTCGGCGGCCCGAAGAACAACCGGCTGTACATGGCGAGCAGCCATTCGGTGTATGCGCTGTATGTCGAGGCGCACGGGGCGGTGTGAGTCTTCGCCTCTCCCCGCCCTACAAGACCGTCGTCCCTGCGAACGCAGGGACCCATAACCCCAGGGAGCAATTTGGCGAAGACTTGCAGTTAAGAAATCTTCGCCGGTACTGCTTTCGCCTTCCACCGATACATCACGCGGTATGGGTCCCCGCGTTCGCGGGGACGACAGCGGAGGATGTCGCTACGGCGGTGGGTGTGGCTACACCCCGGCCTGCGCCATCCCCGCCGCCCACAGCGCGAACGCATAGACGATCGCGACCTCGTCCAGTCGATCGAACCGCCCCGAGGCGCCGCCATGGCCGGCGCCCATATTGGTGCGGAGCAGGACCGGGCCGCCGCCGCTCATGGTGGCGCGCAGGCGCGCGATCCATTTGGCGGGCTCCCAGTAGGTGACGCGCGGATCGGTCAAGCCGCCCATCGCCAGGATCGCCGGATAGTCCTTCGCCGCGACATTGTCGTAAGGCGAGTAGGACAGGATCGTTCGAAAATCCTGCTCGCTCTCGATCGGGTTGCCCCATTCCGGCCATTCCGGCGGCGTCAGCGGCAGGGTGTCGTCGAGCATGGTGTTGAGCACGTCGACGAACGGTACTTCGGCGACGATCCCTGCGAACAATTCGCCGGCGCGGTTGGCGACCGCGCCCATCAGCATGCCGCCGGCCGAGCCGCCATGGCCGACGATGCGTTTTGCGCTGGTGTACTTCGCATCGATCAGCGCGCGGGCGCTGGCTGCGAAATCGTCGAACGAGTTGATCTTCATCTCGCGCTTGCCGTCGAGATACCAGCCCCAGCCCTTGTCGGCGCCGCCGCGGATATGGGCGATGGCGTAGACGAAGCCGCGGTCGACCAGCGACAGGCGGTTGGCGTTGAAGGAGGCCGGCATCGCCATGCCGTAGGAGCCGTAGCCGTAAAGCAGCAGCGGCGCCGTGCCGTCGAGCTTGAGCCCGCGACGGTAGAGGATCGACACCGGTACCTCGGCGCCGTCATGCGATTTCGCCGTGATGCGGGTGGTGACGTAATCGGCCGCATCGTGGCCCGACGGAATCTCCTGGCGCTTGCGCAAGGTGCGCGTGCGCTTGACCATGTCGTAGTCATAGACTTCCGACGGCGTCGTCATCGACGAATAGGCAAAGCGCAGATTCGTCGTCTCGAATTCGTAGGAGCCCATCGTATCCAGCGAATAGGCGGCCTCGTCGAAGGCGATGGCGTGCTCCTCGTTCGAGGCGAGATCGCGGATCACGATCGCCGGCAGCGCGTTGGCGCGCTCCAGCCGCACCAGATGGCCGGCATAGAGATCGAGGTCGATGAGGTAGATGCCGGGACGATACGGGATCAGGTCGCGCCAGTTCTTGCGCTCGGGCGAGAGGAGCTGCGCCGTGACGATCTTGAAGTCGATGGCATCGTCGGCATTGGTGAGGATGAAGAGCTGATCGCCGCGATCGGCCAGCGAATATTGCACGCCTTCCTCGCGCGCCGCGACCAGGCGCGGCGGCGCCCCGGGGTTGGCGAGATCGATCAGCCGCTGCTCCGAAGTCTCGTGATCGCCGCCGGCGATCACGCAGAAGCGGCCGCTGGTGCTCTCGTGCAGATGGGTGAACCAGCCGGCATCCTGCTCTTCATAGATCAGCGTGTCGTCGGCCTGCTTGGTGCCGAGCCGGTGCCGCCACACCTGCATCGGCCGGTGATTGTCGTCGAGCTTCACATAGAAGAAGCTCTTGCAATCCGCGGCCCAGACCACGCCGCCATCGGTCTCCTCGACCACGTCGTCGAGATCCCTGGCCGTTGCCCAGTCGCGCACGCGGATCGAAAAATATTCCGAGCCCTTGGTGTCGGCGCTCCAGGCCTGCAGCTTGTGATCGCAGGAGTGCCGGCTGCCGCCGAACCTGAAATATTTGTGATCCTTGGCGAGCGCATCGCCATCGAGCACGATCTCGCCGTCGCCGCCGTCGCGCGGCATGCGGCCGAACAGCTCGTGCTGTCCGCCCTCGCGAAACCTGCGGAAATAGGCAAACGCGCCGTCGGGCGAGGGCACGCTGGAATCGTCCTCCTTGATCCGCCCGCGCATCTCGCGCACCAGCGTCTTCTGCAGGGATGCGGTGTGGCCGAGCAGGCTCTCGGTGTAGCCGTTCTCCTCATCCAGATATTTGCGGATGTCGGGATCCAGCACCTTGGGATCGCGCAGCACCTCCTGCCATTTCGCGTCCTTCAGCCAGGCATAGTCGTCGGTCACGGTGATGCCGTGCCGCGTCAAGGAATGCGGCCGGCGCGGGGCGACGGGGGGCTGGGAAGGCGTCTTGGCTTGTGTCACTCGGTCCTCATTCGTGTCCGACGTCGCTGCTTTGCCTCTCCCCGCTTGCGGGGAGAGGCCGGATTGCATCAAAGATGCAATCCGGGTGAGGGGGACTCTCCGCGAGTCCAACTCTCACCGTCCTTGCGGAGACTCCCCCTCACCCCGACCCTCTCCCCGCATGCGGGGAGAGGGGGAAGGAAGCGGCTCGCCGCGTTCCCTTATATCGTTCCGCTTCCGTGGATTGCCAGCGCGGCTAGTGCCAAAGACTGGTGCCAAGCCTGCCGGGTTGTTGACCGGCCCCTTGTATGCTTTACGGACCAAAATCCCCGCCGCCGGTCCAGCCTGATGCTGTTCAATTCCTACCCGTTCATCCTGCTGTTCCTGCCGGTCGTTCTGGCGGGCTATTTCTGGCTTGGGCGGCGCAGCAATTTCACGCCGGTGATCTGGCTGGCGCTGGCCTCGCTCGCCTTCTATGCCATCGGCAACTGGCAGTTCGTGGCCCTGTTGCTGCTGTCGATCGGCTTCAATTACGGCGTCGGCCATCTCCTGATCGTGGCGAAGCTCGGTCCGTCACACCGAAAGGCGGCGCTCGCACTCGGTGTCGTCGGCGATCTGCTCGTGCTCGGCATCTTCAAATATGCCGGCTTCGCTGCCGAGAACATCAACACGCTGTTCGGCTCGCATCTTGCGGCTCACATGTTGCCGGTCGGCATCTCCTTCTACACCTTCACACAGATTGCCTTCCTGGTGGATGCGTATCGCGGACAGGTTGCGGCCTATGCGTTGCCGCATTACGCGCTGTTCGTGACCTATTTCCCGCATCTGATCGCCGGGCCCATTCTCCACCACAAGGACATGATCCCGCAGTTCGAGCGGAAGGAGACGAAGTATCCGGACGGACATCTGATGCTGTGCGGTGTCATCATCTTCGCCATCGGCCTGTTCAAGAAGACCTGTCTTGCCGACGGCATCCAGCCGCTGGTCGCGCTCGCCTTCGAGGCGCGCTCGCCGAGCTTCGATCAGGCCTGGTGTGGTGCGCTCGCCTACACGTTCCAGCTCTATTTCGACTTCTCCGGCTATTCCGACATGGCGATCGGGATATCGCTGATGTTCGGCATCTTCCTGCCCGTCAATTTCAACTCGCCCTACAAGGCGACCAGCATCGTCGAGTTCTGGCGCCGCTGGCACATGACGCTGTCGCAGTTCCTTCGCGACTATCTCTACATCCCGCTCGGGGGCAACCGCCACGGCCGCGTGCTGCGCTATGTCAATCTGATGATCACGATGCTGCTCGGCGGGCTCTGGCACGGCGCTGCCTGGACTTTTGTCATTTGGGGCGCGCTGCACGGCGCTTATCTCTGTGTCAACCACGCCTTCAACGCGCTGATGCCAACCATTCCGTCGCCCCTTGCGCGCCCGGCCCGCATCGCCGGAGCCGCGCTGACCTTCCTCGCCGTCGTCGTCGCCTGGGTGTTCTTCCGCGCCGAGAGCGTTGCGTGGGCGCTGCGGGTTCTCCACGCCATGGCCGATCCCTCCAACATCGTCTTCGGCCGCGAGGAGATCGCGGCGCTGGTGCTGGTCGCCGTCTACGCCGCGCTGGTGTGGCTGGCGCCGAACACGCAAGGCATTCTGGGATACGATCACGCTAACCGCCGGGTCGGCGAGAGCCTGCGGGCAGGGCGCATGCGGCCGCTGTTTCTCTATGGCGCATCGCTGGTGCTTGCATTCGGCATCTTGGGCATCCAGAGCCACAGCGAATTCATCTATTTCCGGTTCTGATGCGCAGGCCGTTCACCAGTCTCAAGCGCCTTCTGCTCGCGAGCATCGCATTCTTGCTTGGTGCTGCCGTGCTCACCTACGTCGTCGATCCCCTGCAACTGTTCCGTCCCTCGCGCTCCGCCTTCTATTCCGACGACACGCGCGTGCAGAATGCCGGTCTGATCCGCAGCCAGTCGTTCGACACCGCCTTCATGGGCACCTCGCTCGCGATCCATTTCCGCCAGAGCGACATCGACCGTGCGCTCGGCGTTCGCTCGCTCAAGCTGGCGATGACCGGCTCCAACTCACGCCAGCAGGCCTTCGTGCTGGAGCAGGCGATCGCGGGCGGCGCAAGGCGCGTGATCTGGGCGATGGACGATTTCATCTTCGTCGATGCGGCCGACATCGAGGCCGATCCCTATCTGTCCGTCGATCTCTATCGCGGGACGGCCAAGGGCATCGCATCCTATCTGTTCAGCGCCGCGATGGCGAAAGAGTCCCTGTTCACGCTGCTGCGGTCGGTCCCGCCGTTGCAAGGGCCGCTGACCCGCGCGGCGCCGTTTCTTCCCGTCAAGTTCGCGTTCGCCGATGTCGACGACATCTACGCGCTGCCGCGGGATTTCGACATTGCTCGCGAGTACAATGCGAGGAGGACGCTCGCCGCCTTCGCCTACATCACGAGCCCGGTGCGCAGCCGTTTTCTCGGCGAAGGCTACGGCTATGACGCCATGGTCAGGCATTTCGAGCGCGATGCCATCGGCCTGATCACGCGCCACCCCGACGTGACCTTCGACATCTACTTCCCGCCCTATTCGATCCTGCAATTCGTCGCGATGCGCGATGCCTCGCCCGAGACGCTGAAGATCGTCACCGATCTGACGGCAGTGGTCGCGCAGCGCCTGACGCAGCTTTCCAACGTGCGCCTGCACGATTTCCGCGCGATCAAGGCGGTGACGCACGACCTCGATAACTACGGCGACGTCATCCACCACTCGCCGGTCGTCGATGCGAAGGTGCTGCAGTGGCTGGCGAGCGGGGAGTATCGCGTCGATCCGAAGACGCCGACGGCGTCGCTGGATGAGCTGAAGGCGCAGGTCGAGGCGTATCGTGTCGCGCGCTGATCTTCCCCTCTCCCCCTGTGGGAGAGGGTGGCTCGCCGCGGAGCGGCGAGACGGGTGAGGGGTATCTCTCCGCGAATCGATCTCGAAATTGAGTTTGCGGAAACAACCCTCATCCGGCGCTTCGCGCCACCTTCTCCCACAAGGGGCCTGTTGCGTTATCGGCTTTTAAGGTTGAGGACAGCAGGAGAAGGGCCGTGGCTACGGCAATTGCCAGCCCAGTCTGTAGTGTTCGCCCTCGGCGGGCGGTTCAGGCCGCGATCGTGGCCCACCGTCTCATGTTGAAGGCGATCGAGGCGAGCAGGACCTGCCCGCTTGCCTTCATCAGACCGACGTAGCGGATGCAAGTCAGTCGCATGCGGCGTTTGAGAGTGGCGAAGGTGGTCTCAACCTGGGCTCGCCGGCGCGCGATGAGGCGGTTGTAGCG
>NZ_JACIHF010000033.1:0-19074 GCF_014198295.1 Bradyrhizobium sp. CIR18
GCGCGAAACAGCACAAGCACCGGATAGCCTGGACGACCGGGGCTCCCTTCATCCCGCAAATGGCCGATCAGCTTCTCGAACCGGTACCACTTGACTAGGCCAGCCAACCGATCCAGCGCCGCATTGGCGCCGGCGCCCTTCGGCATCAGCGCTTCTACAAAGCTCGGCTGTCCTGTCCGCTTCACCGCCATCGATACCTCCAAGGCTTTGCCCTAGGGAATCACAACTGGCGGATTACGCAACAGGCCCCTTGTGGGAGAGGGTGGATCGCCGCGAAGCGGCGAGACGGGTGAGGGGTCTCGCGCGGCCAACGAAGCTCTCGCGCTCGTGGGTGCATACCCCTCATCCGGCGCTTCGCGCCACCTTCTCCCACAAGGGGAGAAGGGAAAAACGGGCTACCAGCTCCAATTGATCTCATGGCTCCAGGGCGGATCGGCGCCCGGGCGGGTGCAGGTCAGGCCGGCGCAATTGGCGGCAAAGGACAGGGCCCGGCGGAGCTCGTCCCCACCGATGGATTTCAGTTGCTGCCGGGCGAGCCTCCCCTGCTTGTGCAGGGCAAAGAGCAGCGCCGCCTGAAAACTGTCGCCCGCGCCGATCGTGTCGGCGACTTCGACTTTGGGCGCGGCGACCTCGATCTGCCCTGCCCCCGCGTGCCATGCGATCGCGCCGTTGTTGCCGCGGGTGATGACGACGAGGCGCGTGCCCTGCCCGAGCAGCGCCTCCGCCCGCTGCTCGTAAGGCTCGTCGCCGAAGAGATAGGCGAAGTCGACGTCGGACATCTTGATGAGATCGGCACAGCCAGTGAACTCGGCCATGCGCGCCAGGTAAGCCGGCTTGTCCTTGACCAGATTGGGCCGACAGTTCGGATCGAACGAGATCGTCGACGACGCCCGCGCGTCCGCGATCAGCGCTGTCGTCTCGGCCGCGCCCTGGTCGTTGACGAGTGTGGTCGAGCCGACATGAACGGCATCCACATGCGCGAACGGAATCGTCCCGCGCCGGTAGGTCCAGTTCCGCGTCGCGGTTCCGGCGTCGTAGAAGGCATAATGCGATTCGCCCGCGACGATGCGGACGAAAGCGAGCGTGGTCTGGTGATCACTGCGGGTGGCGAGATTGAGGTCGACGTTGGAGGCCGCCGCATGATCTGCAATCATCCGCCCGAACAAATCGGTCGAGATGCCGCCGACGAATCCAGTGGGTGCGCCCAGCCGGGCCATGCCGATGGCGACGTTGAGACAGGAGCCGCCGACCGCCGGCATCACCGCCTCGCGTCCTTGCGCATTTCCCGTCGGCACGAAATCGATCAGCGCATCGCCGCAGGCAATCAGCATGTCCTTCAACCTCTCGCGATGTCGGCCATCGCCGCGCGGCTGCCGCGATCGACGTCGCGCAGGAGCTTATAGACCTCGCGCTTGCGGGCGTGAAACGCGGCCATGTCGGGCGCAGTCGGCTCGCTCTTCCGTCCCAGCGCCGACATTTTTGCCATGGTCTCGCCGATCGAGGCATAGGCGCCGCCGGCCACCGCTCCCAGCATCGCAGCCCCCAACAGCACCGGCTCCCTGGTCTGCGGCAGTGCGACGGTGAGGCCGGTCGTATCCGCCATGATCTGCCGCACCAGCGGGCTGCGGCTCGCACCGCCCCCCATGATCATGATGCTGGAGCGAACGCCATGCGCGGCAAATGCCTCGATCACCTCGGCGAGCCCATAAGCGAGTCCGCACAGGCCGGCGACGAACAGCCGCTCCATCGCGGCGATGTCGGTGTCGAGATCGAGGCCCGCGATCACCGCGCGCGTATCGGGGTCGGCGTAGGGCGAGCGGTTGCCGATAAATTCGGGCAAAACATGGATGTCGCGGGCGAGCAGCGCGGCACGGCTGGCGCTGCCTGCGCGTGCGATGATACGGCGCTCGAGGAAGTCGATGAGGTCGAGACCCCCGCTGCGCGCCGCCGCGCTCGCCTCGGTATGGCCGGGATGCGATTTGAGGAGATGGTCGATTGCCGCTCCCGCGGCCGACTGGCCGCCCTCGTTGAGCCAGAAATCAGGAACCATGCCGGAGTAATAAGGCCCCCACACGCCGGGGACGAAGCACGGCTCGGTCGTCGTCGCCATGATGCAGGCCGACGTTCCCATGATGTAGGCAAGCCGGTCACTGACATCGCTCGCCCCGCCCGATCCGTCGCGGCCGCCGATCGCACCGATGCCGCCGGCATGCGCATCGATCAGCGACGCGCCGACCGGTATGCCCGGCGACAAGCCGAGTTCGGCAGCGGCCGTGGCGGTGAGCCCCGCGCCGAGCCACGTGCCGGGGGCGACGATCTCGGTGCCGATGCGGGCGTATTTCTCGTTGACGAAGTCGGACAGGCCGATGCGCTTGAAGAATTGCGCGCTCCAGCCGCCGCCGTCATGGGCGAGATAGTTCCATTTGCAGGTGACGGTGCAGGTCGAGCGCTGGAGCGATCCCGTCGCGCGCCAGGTCAGATAATCCGCGAGGTCGAAGAAGTGTCCGGCGGCGTCGAAGCTCGCGCGCAGGTGCCGCTTCAGCCATAATAGCTTCGGCATCTCCATCTCGGGCGAGATCGAGCCGCCGACATAGCGCAGCACGGCGTCCTCAGTCTCGTTGATCAGCCGCGCCTCGGCGATGGCGCGATGATCCATCCAGACGATGACATTGCGTTGCTTGTCGCCGGATGCACTGACCGTGAGCGGCTCGCCCTGCCTGTCGAGGACAACCAGCGAACAGGTCGCGTCAAAGCCGATGCCGCCGACACTGTCGGGCGCGATGGCGGCTTCCGCCATCGCGGCCCGCACCGATGTCGCGCAGGCCTCCCAGATGTCCTGGGACGACTGTTCGACGATATCTCCGGCCTCGTGCCAGATGCGGATCGGATGCCGGGCGGTGGCTAAAAGCGTGCCGGCCTCGTCAAACACTCCGGCTCGCGTGCTGGTGGTCCCCACGTCGACGCCGATATACGCTCGCGGCATTGTCGCTCCCGGTCGCTTTCCGTCAGCTTTGACGGTGAACCTACCAGCAAGTATAGCCGCCATCCACTAGCACGATGCTGCCGGTCATCAGGCTCGCCGCTTCGGAGCTCAGGAACAATACGACCGAGGCGATCTCCTCGACCTGCCCCATCCGTGCCATCGGGGTTCCGCCGATCCAGGCGTCATACATCTTGGCGTTGCTCTTCACGAAGGCGTTGAGCGGGGTCTCGATATAGGTCGGCGCCACCGCATTGACGCGGATGCCGCGCGCGGCCCATTCGGCGGCCAGCGATTTGGTCAGATGATGCACCCCCGCCTTGGAGGCATTGTAGAAGCACTGTTCCTGCGGCTTGTTGACGATGAAGCCGGACATCGAGCCGACATTGACGATGGCGCCGCTCCCGGCCTTGAGCATGTGCTTGCCGAATTCGCGGCAGCACCAGAAGGTGCCGTTGAGATTGACGTCGATGACGTTGAGCCAGTGCTCGTCGGTAACGGTCTCCGCCGGGGTTTCGCTGCGGGCGATGCCGGCATTGTTGACGAGGATGTCGACCTTGCCGTGGCGGGCGACGAGGTCGTTCGCGACCTCCGCCACGCGCTTGGTGTCGGTCACGTCCATGATCGCGGTCTCCACGTCAAAGCCCTTCGCCTTCAGGCTGGCCTTGGCGCTGTCGGCGACCTTGCTGTCGCGGTCGCCGATGATGACCCTGGCGCCGGCTTCGGCCAGCGCTTCCGCGCAGCCAAGGCCAATGCCCTGCCCGCCGCCAGTGATGAACGCGGTCTTGCCGTTCAGCTTGAATTTTTCCAGGTACATGGTGGCTTTCCGTTTCTTGCCGTTTTCTTGTCAGTTCCGAAGCGCGTTGCCGCCGTCGTCGAAGCGATGGATGCGCGCGGGGTCCGGCACCAGGGACACGCGGTCGCCGGCATGCAGGCTCAGCTCGCCGATGTAGCGCGCCGTCAGCATGCCGAGCGGACCGGCATCGACGTAAAGGAAGGTGTCGCTGCCAAGATGCTCGGCCACCGCGATGGTCCCCTGCCAGCCTCCGGTGCCATCGCGGTCAATCTTGAGGTGCTCCGGCCGGACGCCGATGGTGGCCGCACCACGTTGCAACGCGATCTCACCGGTGACGAAATTCATCTTGGGCGAACCTATGAAACCGGCGACGAAGAGATTGGCCGGCCGCTCGTAAAGCTCCAGCGGCGAGCCATATTGCTCGATCTTGCCGCCGTTGAGCACGACGATCTTGTCGGCCATGGTCATGGCTTCGACCTGGTCGTGGGTGACATAGATCGCGGTGGTGCCAAGCTGCTTCTGCAGCCGTGTCACCTCGATGCGCATCTGCACGCGCAGCGCCGCATCGAGGTTGGAGAGCGGCTCGTCGAACAGGAAGGCCTTGGGCTCGCGCACGATGGCGCGGCCGATCGCGACGCGCTGGCGCTGGCCGCCGGAAAGCTCGCGCGGCTTGCGGTCGAGATAGGGCGTGAGGTTCAGCGTCGCGGCGGCCGCCTCGACCTTGCGGTTGATCTCGTCCTTGGCGAGGCCCGCCATCTTCAGGCCGAAGCCGATATTGCCGCGCACGCTCATATGCGGATAGAGCGCGTAGGACTGGAACACCATCGAGAGACCGCGCTTGGCCGGCGGCGTATCGACGACGTTCTTGCCGTCGATCAGGATCTTGCCGCCAGAGACGTCTTCGAGCCCGGCGATAAGCCGCAAGAGCGTGGTCTTGCCGCAGCCGGAGGGGCCCACGAACACCACGAAGGAGCCGTCGGCGATGTCGAGGTCGGCGCCCTTGATGATGTGCACCGGGCCGAAGGATTTCTGCACGCCCTGAAGTGTGATCTGACCCATGATCCGGCAGCCCTTCTACTTCACCGCGCCGAAGGTGAGCCCGCGCACGAGCTGCTTCTGGCTGAACCAACCGAGGACGAGAATGGGCGCGATCGCCAGCGTCGAGGCCGCCGACAGCTTTGCCCAGAACAGCCCTTCCGGGCTCGAATAGGAGGCGATGAACGTGGTGAGCGGCGCAGCGTTCGACGTCGACAGATTGAGCGTCCAGAACGCCTCGTTCCAGGCCAGGATCAAATTGAGCAGCATGGTCGAGGCCAGGCCCGGGATCGCCATCGGCGTCAAGACATAGACGAGTTCGCGACCGATGGTGGCGCCGTCCATGCGCGCGGCTTCAAGGATGTCGCGCGGGATCTCCTTGAAATAGGTGAACAGCATCCAGATCACGATCGGCAAGTTTCCGAGACACAGGATGAAGACGAGGCCAATGCGGGAATCGAGCAGGCCGAAGGTCTTGTAGATCAGGTAGATCGGCACCAGCACGCCGACCGGCGGCATCATCTTGGTCGAGAGCATCCAGAGCAGGATGTCCTTGGTGCGCTTGGTCGGCGAGAACGCCATCGACCAGGCGGCGGGGATCGCGATCAGAAGGGCAATCAGCGTCGAGCCGCCTGCGATGATGACCGAGTTCATGGCGTGGTGGAAATAGTCGCTGCGCTCCTGCACGGTCGCATAGTTTTCGGTGGTCCAGTGGAAGAACAGGAAGGATGGCGGGATGGCGAAGGCCTCCAGCTCGGTCTTGAAGCTCGCCAGCACCATCCAGAGGATCGGGAAGAAGATCAGGAAGCCGAAGAACCACGCCCCTATTGTCGAGACCACTACCCGCCGCGTCGTCGCCATCCGTGCCATGCTTCATGCCTCCAGATTGCGGCCGACGATGCGGACGAGGAAGAAGGCGACGACGTTGGCGATCACGACAGCAACGAGGCCGCCCGCGGAGGCGCTGCCGACGTCGAACTGGATCAGCGCCTGCGCATAGATCAGGAAGGCGATGTTGGTGGTTTGCAGGCCCGGGCCACCGCCCGTGGTGACATAAATTTCCGCAAAGACCGTGAGCAGGAAGATCGTCTCGATCAGGATCACCACGGTGATGGGCCGCGCCAAGTGCGGCAGCGTGATGTAGATGAAGGTCGAGACGGCGCTGGCGCCGTCCATCTCGGCGGCCTCCTTCTGCTCCTCGTCGAGCGATTGCAGCGCGGTCAGCAGGATCAGCGTCGCGAAGGGCAGCCATTGCCACGTCACGATCAGGATGACGGCAAACAGCGGCACGTCGTTGAACCAGTCGATCGGCGTCAGATGGAACAGCGAGGCGAGCCAGGCGAACAGGCCGGACACCGGATGCATCAGCAAATTCTTCCAGACCAGTGCGCTCACCGTCGGCATCACGAAGAACGGCGCGATCACCATCAGCCGCACGAAATTGCGTCCGATCACCGGCTGGTCCATCAGCAGTGCCAGCGGAATCCCGAGCAGGATCGTCAGCGCCAGTATCGAGCCGACCAGCACCAGCGTGTTCTGGAGCGAGGCCAGGAAGGCGGGATCGGTGAGGAAGTAGCGGAAGTTCTCTAGCCCGATGAATGATTCCGAGCCGGGATCGAGCAGGCTGTAATGCAGCGTCGAGAAATAGATCGTCAGCGCCAGCGGGACGATCATCCAGATGAACAGCAGCCCGACGGCCGGCGTCAGGAGCGAGCGCGCAAGGGTCTGCGTCTGCCGGGTTGCCATCAACGCTTCTCCGCTGGCGGGAAGAAGGCGGCCATCCATGACGCTGGATGGCCGCTAGTCTGAGCTCAGGAGGAAGAGCTCGGGTTCACTTGATGTAGCCGGCGCGCTTCATCTCGCGCTCGGTTGCCGATTGCGCCGCGGCGAGCGCGGCGTCGACGGTCATCGAGCCCGCAAGCGCGGCGGAGAATTGCTGGCCGACCTGGGTGCCGATGCCCTGGAATTCGGGGATCGCAGCGTATTGCACGCCGACATAAGGCACCGGCTTCACCGTCGGCTTGTTCGGATCGGCCGCGTCGATCGAGGCCAGCGTCAGCTTGGCGAACGGGGCGACCTTCAGATATTCATCATTCTTGTAAAGCGAGGTGCGCGTGCCTGGCGGCACATTGGCCCAGCCCTCCTTCGATGCCACGAGCTTGGTGTAGTCCTTGCTCGTCGCCCAGGCGATGAACTTCTCGGCGGCTTCCATCTTCTTGGAGCCGGCAGGGATCGCGAGATTCCAGGCCCACAGCCAGTTGGCGTTCTTGCCGAGCCCGGTGTTGGGCGCGAGCGCGAAACCGACCTTGTCGGCGACCTTGGAATCCTTCGGATTGGTGACGAAGGACGCCGCCACCGTGGCGTCGATCCACATCGCGCATTTGCCGGCGTTGAACAGCGCCAGGTTCTCGTTGAAGCCGTTGGAACTCGCGCCGGGAGGGCCGGCTTCCTTCATCAGATTGACATAGGTCGTGAGCGTCGTCTTCCATTCCGGCGTGTTGAACTGCGGTTCCCACTTCTCATCGAACCAGCGCGCACCGTAGGAATTGGCCATGGCCGAGAGGAACGCCATGTTCTCGCCCCAGCCGGCCTTGCCGCGCAGGCAGATGCCGTAGGTGCCGGCGCTCTTGTCGGTCAGCTTCTTGGCGGCGTCGATCACGAAATCCCAGGTCGGCTTTTCCGGCATCTTCAGGCCGGCCTTCTCGAACAGATCGGTGCGATACATCACCATCGAGCTTTCGCCGTAGAATGGCGCGGCATAGAGCTTGCCGTCGACGGAAACCGCATCCTTGATCTTGGGCAGGAGGTCGGCGACGTCGTAATCGCCGCCGAGATTGGCGAGCGGCACCAGCCAGCCCTTCTTGGCCCAGATCGGCACCTCATAGGTGCCGATGGTGAGGACGTCGAACTGACCGCCCTTGGTGGCGATGTCGGTGGTGACGCGCTGGCGCAGCACGTTCTCCTCCAACGTCACCCATTTCACGGTGATATCGGGGTACTTCTTGGTGAATTCAGCCGTCAGCCCCTGCATGCGGATCATGTCGCCATTGTTGACGGTGGCGATCGTCAGGGTCGTTTCGGCCATCGCGGGGACGGCCAGCAACAGAACAGACGCGCCACAGACGGCGCCCAAGACATGTTTCACGGTGACCTCCCTCAAACTCGCGTTTTGAGCATATGCCCACGCGTTGGGCGTATGTTCAACGCAAGGAAGGAGGATTGTCAAGCAGGCGCAGAGCCGTTTGCGCAACTTATGAGTGCTGCGGTGCGGAAGGGGTTGCGAGCGAATGGAAGAGGATGGCGCGGCTTGCTCCATCTCTCCCGCTTGCGGGAGAGGTCGGATCGCATCGAAGATGCGATACGGGTGAGGGCTTTCACCTCTTGGGGAGTCTTCCCAGCGGAAAGACCCTCTCCCCACCCCTCTCCCGCAAGCGGGAGAGGGAGCCAAGTCCCGCAGCCGCGCCAGTTCGCCCTACCGCTCCAAAATCGCCTGCGCGGTCGTTTCGTCGGTAATCAGCCCGTTGATTAGGCCGCCGTTCAGCGCTGCCGCGATCGCCGGCACCTTGGCGGCACCGACCGCGGCGGCGATGGTGGTGGCCTTCGCCGGCACTTCGGGCGGGATGCTGGTGAGGCGCTTGTTGGTGCCGGCCTTGAGCAGGCGGCCCTTGGAATCATAGGCCCAGCCGGTGATCTCGCCGATGGCACCCAGCCGCATCATCTCGAACAATTCGTCACGGGTGACGAAGCCGTCGACATGCACCTGCGCCTTCTGGTCCATCTGGCCGATGCCGACGAGGCGCAAGTCCGCCTTGGCCGCGACCGCCTTCACCTTGGCGATCGGCTCGATGCGGACCATTTTGTTGCGCTCGTCCTCCGACGACATCAGGAACGGCAGCGGCATCGGATAGTGCCGCGCACCGGTGCGGTCGGCGAGCCGGCCGACGGTGTCATAGAAGCTCGCCGAACCATCGGCGGAGATGTTGCCGACCAGTGAGACGATCTGGTGATTGGGCCGGTCGATCGGCGTGACACGCTCGACTGCGGCGCGCACTGCACGGCCGGTGCCGAGCGCGACGATCACCGGCGTCTCCGAACGCAGCGTCGCATCGAGCAGATTGGCGCAGCGTTCGGCGATGCCGGAAGTAGCCTGCGGCGCCGCCGGATCGGCCGGCACCACCTCGCAGTGAGCGAGATCGAAACGCTCCTTCAGGCGCGCCGCAAGTTCCATGCAGGCGGCGATGGGGTGTTCGAGCCGGAAGGTGATGAGACGCTCGGCTAGGCACAACGAGACCAGCCGCTGCGCCGACGCCCGCGAGACCTGGAGCATCCTTGCGATCTCGTCCTGGGTGTGACCGGCGATGAAATACAGCCAGCCGGCGCGCGCGGCGTCGTCGAGTCGGGATTTGTCGTTCTCGGCGGCCATGCGGGCCTCACGCCTCCCAGAAATCGCTCATGCGCGCAAAGACCCGGTCGGCCCCCGCCTCGGACAATATAGCCCGGCCGTCGCGACCGCGATAATGGTTGCCGCCGACAAATCCCCAGACCGTCATGCCGGCCGCCTTGCCCGCCTGCACGCCGCTGACGCTGTCCTCGATCACCAGGGTACGCGCAGGTTGCGCGCCCATCTTCTCGGCCGCAAGGAGAAACAGATCGGGCGCCGGCTTGCCATTCCTGACCATTTGCGCGGTATAGATCCGCTCGCCGAAATGCGCCCGCAAGTTCGTGACGTCGAGAGAGAGTGAGACGCGGTCGATGTCGCTCGACGACGCCACGCAAAACGGCATTCGCAGGTCGGACATGATGGCGGCAACGCCGGGGATCGGCCGGAGTGAGCCCGCGAACGTCGCCAGCACATGCGACTTCAGGCGCGGCAGAAAGCCATCCGGCACGATCTGCCCGAGATCACGATAATGCTGCTCGATCGCCTTGGTGCTGCGCCCGAGAAAAAGCTCGAGCGCCTGCGTCTGAGTGAGCGCAATGCCGAATTCGGCCAGCACCTCGGACAGACACTGGCAGCTCAAAAGCTCGCTGTCGACGAGTACGCCGTCGCAGTCGAAGATGATCAGGTCGGGTTTTGACCGGAAGTCGTCCATCCGGCCATTCGATCATATACCCAGCGGATGAGCAATAGTTCGAGCGGGAACGCGTCGCCGCGGGCTTTCCCCTGTTAGTGCGCGACCTGCCGGTAGATCGCCGGCAGCGCCGCGGGCAGCCGCTTGATGTTGCCGACGATGGCATAGCCGCCGCGCCCGAACAGGGTCGGGAAATAGGATTGCGCGGTTGCGTCCACCGTGACGCCGAAGGCGGCGATGCCGAGCCGGCGCGCCTCTTGCACCGACTTGCGGGTGTCTTCGAGCGCGAAGCGGCCCTCGTAATGGTCGACGTCGTTCGGCTTGCCGTCGGTGAGGACGAGCAGCAGCTTCCTGCGCTGCGGCTGGCGGGCGAGCTCGGTTGCGGCGTGGCGCACCGCCGCGCCGATCCGCGTGTAATAGCCCGGCTTCAGCGCGCCGATGCGGCGCTCGACCGTCCCGCTCATCGGCTCACCAAAGGCCTTGACCGTCTCGAGCCTCACCCAGGACCGCCGACGTGAAGTGAAGGTGAGGATGCTGTGGTGATCGCCGCAGGCCGAAATCCCGTGGGCGAGCGCCAGCAGCGCCTCCTTCTCGACGTCGAGCACGCGGTAGCCATCGACCCAGGCGTCCGTGGACAGCGAGACGTCGACGAGCAGCGTGACGGCGAGATCGTGCCCTTGCGGGCGCATCGCGACGTGGATGCGATCGAGACCGCTGCTGCTGCCGGCGCGGAGGTCGCAGCGCGCGCGCACCAGCGCGTCGAGGTCGAGATCGTGTCCGTCGAGCTGGGCGCGCATCAATTCGTGACGCGGCCGCAACACCTCGAAGCGGCGGCGCACCTGGCGGATGTGCCGGCGCATGGCATCGTCGGGGGTCCAGCTCTCACCCTGCTCGGAGGCCGCACCCGCCAGCACGCGGCAATGATCGGGCAGATAGGATCCGCTGCGGTAATCCCATTCCGGATAGGTAAGGTCCGCGTTCAGCCGCGACGCATCGAGGGCCTCCGGCGGCAGGTCGAGATCGAACTTGAACCGGCTCGCCGGTTTGCCGGTGCGGCGGCTGAGCGTGATCTCCTCGAGATCGTCGGCCGCCTTCTGCGCATCCTCGTCTTCACTGTCGTCGGCCGGACGGTCGACATTGACCATCTCGGCCATCGCGAGGATCTTCTCGAAGCGGTTGAGCACGAAGGGATCGCGGCGGTTGGCATTGTCCTCGCGCTCGCGGACGGCAAAGCGCTTGCGATTGTCCTGGGCCTCGGGCTCGGCGCCCGGGGCACATTCGTCCTCGCCTGCATGCGCGGGCGAGAGCTCGCGCGTCCAGCAATCCCCCCAGAGCGGGCACGGCAGGATCGAATGATAGCCCGGCGGCGCCTTGTCCGGCAGCGGGCCCGTTCCCATCATCGCCGGCCACAGACTACCCGCAGGCGCCTTGCCGGCGCCGAGCAAGGCCAAGACGATCTGCTCGACTTCCTGTTCGATGCGCGGCAAGGGGCGACGAGGCCGGGCCTCGGCGGTTGCTGCCGCGAGTTGGGTGTAATCGGCGACGAGCCCGGGGAATTGCGTGAGCACCCAGACCGCCGTCTCACTTGCCCGGCGCAACACCAGAAGATCCCGCCGCAGCGGATCGGCTTCCGTGATCGTCTCGATCGGTGCAGCTGCGAACCATGCCGCAAGCCAGCGATAGAGCGCCGCGTTCAAGGCGCGGTCGGGAAAGATCGATATCCGATCGGGCAGGAAGATGGTCGCCGCGTCACGGCCCGGCTGCTCGAGGCGCTCGTCACCGAGGCCGATGCGCTGCCGCCAGCCGAGACGGTGCCCTGATTTTCGCGCGCCCGCGCTTGCAATCTGCACCCCGGTCTCGCCGCCAAGCGCGCGGAACATCACCGCGAGCCGGCCTCGCACCTCGGTCAGTGCAACGGCGTGATCATCATGAACCGGATAGCTCGCGGTGCCGCCGACCATCCTGTGCCAGGCGCGGCCGACCGTCTCCTCCAGTTCGAGGAAGTCGAGCATGGGCGCGGCCTCACCCGATGACGGCGCGTGAGACGTCCAGCAGCGCCGCCTTCACGTCGGAATCGTCGGTCAGCGGCTCGATCATGCCGGCCAGCACGGCATCGGCAATCGGCGTGCCCGCGGCAATCAGGGTCGCGCAATAGACCACGAGCCGGGTCGAGACGCCCTCCTCCAGGTCGTGGCCCTTCAGCGCGCGCAGCCGACCAGCCAGCCCCACCAGCGGCCGCACGCGCTCCGGCGACAGTCCGCTTTCGGCGGACACGACGGCGATCTCCTGCTCGGGCGGCAGGAAGCCGAATTCGATGGCGATGAAGCGCTGGCGCGTCGATGGCTTCAGCGCCTTCAGCAGCGTCTGGTAGCCGGGATTGTAAGAGACCACGAGCATGAAGCTGTTCGGCGCCACCAGCTCCTCGCCGGTCCGCTCCAGCGGCAGGATACGGCGGTCGTCAGTCAGAGGATGCAGCACCACTGTGACGTCCTTGCGGGCCTCCACGACCTCGTCGAGATAGCAGATGCCGCCCTCGCGCACGGCGCGCGTCAACGGACCATCGGTCCACACGGTGTCGCCGCCCCGCAAGAGATAACGGCCGGTGAGATCGGCGGCAGTGAGGTCGTCATGACAGGCGACTGTATGAAGCGGCAGGCCCAGCCGCGCCGCCATATGCGCGACGAAGCGCGTCTTGCCGCAGCCGGTCGGCCCCTTGAGCAAAACCGGCAGACGACGCCGCCAGGCATGCTCGAAAAGCTCGCATTCGTTTCCGGATGGAACATAGGCCGGCAGCTCGGGGGCCGAGGTTACCGTGTGAAGGGCAGCTTTCATGATGTCTCTCCGGATTTTCCAGGAAGCGGGCGGCCGCGGCGAACCGCGGCCGCCCTTTCTCTCGTTTACTCGGCCGGCTGCAGCGCCGCAGGAATGGTCGCCTGCCTCTCGCGGCCCGGCACCAGCACGGCCCAGACGAACATCAGCGCGGAGATCGCGACGAACACGCCGGAGCCGAGCCGGACCCAGTAGAACATCGCGAGCTGGTCCTGGACGTCCATGTAACCCTGGCCGAGCACGCGCTGCAGGTGAACCTGGACCACGCCGGCGAAGGTCAGCGCGAAAGTCATGGTCATCATGGCCGTGCACATGATCCAGAAGCTCGTCATGGAGAGCCATTGGTTATAGGGCGCGCGTCCCTTGATCTGCGGGATCGCATAGGCCATCACCGACAGGTTCAGCATCACATAGGCGCCGAAGAAGGCGAGATGGCCGTGCGCGGCGGTGACCTGCGTGCCGTGGGTATAGTAGTTCACCGAGGACAGCGTGTGCAGGAAGCCCCACACGCCGGCACCAAGGAACGCCATCACCGAGCAGCCAACCGACCACAACAGCGCAGCGCGATTCGGATGCTTGCGGCCGGCCTTCCAGGTCATCTGCACGGTGAAGATCACCATGGTGAAGAACGGCGCAACCTCGAGCGTGGAGAACAGCGAGCCGATCCACTGCCAGTAGCCGGGCGCGCCGATCCAATAGAAATGGTGGCCGGTACCGAGGATGCCCGAGAACAGGGCAAGGCCGATGATGACGTAGAGCCACTTCTCGACGACCTCACGATCGATGCCGTTAAGCTTGATCATGAGATAGGCGAGCACGGAGGCCATGATCAGCTCCCACACGCCCTCGACCCAGAGATGGACGACGTACCACCAGTACATCTTGTCGACGGCAAGGTTCGCCGGGTTGTAAAAGGCGAACAGGAAGAAGATCGCAACGCCCCACAGGCCGAACAACAGGATGTTGGTGACCGTGGTCTTGCGGCCCTTCAGCGCCGTCATCGTGACGTTGAACAGGAACATCAGGCAGACGACGACGATGCCGACCTTGATGATGAAGGGCTGTTCGAGAAACTCCCGGCCCTCGTGGTAGTGGAAGAGATAGCCGACCACGGCGACGCCGGCTGCGCCGAAGAACATCCAGAACTGGATCTTCGCCAGCAGCGGGCTGTAGAGCTCGTTCTCGGTCTCTTCCGGGAGCAGATAGTAGGTCGCGCCCATGAAGCCGATCAGCGACCATACGATCAGCGCGTTGGTATGGATCATCCTGACGATGTTGAACGGCAGCAGCGTCGACAGCGTATTGGGTAGGACGTAGATGGTCCCGGCGAGCAGGCCGAACACGACCTGGGCCAGGAACAGGGTCAGCGCGCCGTAGAAATACAGCATCGCGACTTTCTGGGTTTGGTACTTCATCTCGGGTTCTCTCTGTCTTGAAAGAGGAAAGCTGTGCGCCTTGCTTGTTGTTTGAGCATGATCTCTTCGGAAAACCGCTTCACACTTTTCCGGATCATGCTCAGCCGGCCTTGTTCGGCGGCCAGCTCTGACGCTTGATCGTGCTGGTCCATTGCAGGAAGTCGGCGAGATCGTTGAGTTCCTGGTCGGTGAGGTTGAACTGCGGCATCTGCCGCCGGCCCTCTGCGCCCGAGGGCTGCGATTGCATCCAGGCCTTCAGCGTCTCGCGCGCGGCGGCCGGATCCTCGTTGCCGCCCCAGCGATCCCAGACGTTGCCGACCTCTGGGGCGAAATAGGCGCCCTCGCCCAGCAGCGTGTGGCAGTTGATGCAGGAGTTCTTCTCCCAGACATGCTTGCCGCGGGCGACCGACGACGTCAGCGTCTTCGCGTCGGTCGAGGTCGTCGCCATGTAGTAATGGCTGTGCGCCGTCAGCCCTATGAAAATGGCGAAGAAGAAGGCCGAACCGCCGTAGAAGACATTTCGAGCGGCCGACTTGGTCAGGCGTTCAGCCATTGCCAATCCTTTCCGTTTGATTCCTGAGAAAGATGCGATGCTGCGATTTATTGCCGATTGCCGGGGGGTACTCTTTGACGAAGCGCAAGCAGCGCGACGATGCGCAACCGCCAGTCAGATCAGGGCAACGACGGCTGATGCGAGCCAGGCAAACAGCACCACGATGAAGACCCAGGCGCTGACGAGGCCGCGCCAAAGTGCCGGCGCTGAGCGAAGATCGAGGAAATCGAGCACGATACGGCGGCCCTTGAGAGCGGCAAACGTCAGCAGCAAGGCGTTGGCGAACAAGGGGCGCGACACCAGCGGCGGCACCAGAATGGTCGCGAGCGCTAGGCCGATCAACGTGATCCAGGTGATGTCGAGACGATCCGGAATCACGGGTGCACCAGATAGATGATGGGAAACATGACGATCCAGAGCAGGTCGACCATGTGCCAGAAAGCGGTGCCGGTCTCGACGCCCGCCGCTCGGGCACCCCGGGACACTACGGCCAGAATCACGATGCCGAGGCCGACATGCAGGAGATGGAAGCCGGTGAGGAGGAAGTACAGCGTGAAGAACGGGCTGGTCTCCAGGCCGTTTCCTAACGCGATCTCGCCGGCATATTCGAACAGCTTGATCGCGATGAAGACGACGCCAAGGGCCATGGCGCCGAACAGCCAGCCGCGTGCACGCCGGCTTTCGCCCGCCCGTGCAGCAGCCGCCCCGCGCGCGGCAGCCCAGCCACTGGTCACGAGCACGATGGTGTTGATTCCCGCCAGATGCGCATCAAGGCTGGCCTGACCGGCCGCGAAGACCGCCGGGTGAAGCGCGCGCGCGATGACGAAAGCGCCAAGGAACAGGCCGAAGGCGGCGAGCTCGCTGAAGATCAGCACCCAGATCATGGGATCGCCGGGAAGATCTTCCAGGATTCCCCAGCCGGTTCCCTGTTGTTCGCAATCCGTTGCCGACATCTGACTTCCGCATCAAGACGCCGAACAGATATCCCACCGGCGCGATTCCAACTTTGTCGCCGGACAAATAGTGCAACTGGCGGGAGGCAGGTTTGCGCTATCGCAACGTCCCGCCCGCCTCACCGCCATAGGGTCGGTGCATCCGGTGGTTCCGCAAAACGGCGAGCGATGCAATGAGCGATGCACAAATCGGGCTGATGACCGCGACCCCCATCATCATCGTGTTCGCCATCGCGCTCCGGCGAATGGGGGTCCTGTCGACCGTGGCAACCGTATCGGCGGTAATCCTCTCCGTCGCGATCGCGACGGTGCTGTTCACGACGCAATCACCGCTGCCGTAGGGTGGGCAAAGCGAAGCGTGCCCACCATAGTGCCACGAGAGAAGATGGTGGGCACGGCGCTTACGCGCCTTTGCCCACCCTACCAGACCGTCAATGCGGCTACCGCCGCTGGTTATACACGTCGATACACACCGCCCCGAGCAGCACCAGGCCCTTGATGACCTGCTGATAGTCGATGCCGATGCCGAGGATGGACATGCCGTTGTTCATCACGCCCATGATCATGGCGCCGACCACGGCGCCGCCGACGCGCCCGACTCCGCCATAGGCCGAGGCGCCGCCGATGAAGCAGGCGGCGATGACGTCGAGTTCGAAGCCCAATCCCGCCTTCGGCGTCGCGGTGTTGAGGCGCGCGGCAAAGACGAGGCCGGCAAGCGCGGCGAGCACGCCCATGTTGACGAAGGTGAGGAAGGTCAGGCGTTCGGTCTTGATGCCCGACAGTTTTGCCGCCTTCGCATTGCCGCCCACCGCGTAGACCTGCCGGCCGATCACGGTGCGCCGGGTGACGAAGCCATAGAGCGCGATCAGCGCGGTCATGATGACCAGCACGTTCGGCAGGCCGCGATGCGAGGCGATCAGATAGGTGAAATAGAGCACGGCGCAAGCGAGCAGGACGCTCTTGCCCAGGAAGAACGCATAAGGCTCGACCTCGATGCCATGGGACTGCTCGCGCGAGCGGCCCTTGGCGCTGGCATAGACGAGTCCGAGCGCGAGCACGGCACCGATCAGCATGGAGGTCGGATGCAGCGTGCCGGCTTCGGGCAGCAGCTCCGGAATGAAGCCGGAGGACAGTTTCTGGAAGGTCGCCGGGAACGGGCCGAGCGACTGCCCTTGGAGCACCGCGAGCGCGAGGCCCTTGAACACCAGCATGCCCGCCAGCGTCACGATGAAGGACGGAATGCCGAAAAAGGCCACCCAATAGCCCTGCGCCGCGCCGATCGCCGCACCCAGCAACAGGCAGGCGATGAAGGCGAGCGTGTAGTCGATCTTGTAGGTCACCATCAGCACTGCGGCCACCGCGCCGACGAAGCCGGCGACCGAGCCAACCGACAGGTCGATATGGCCGGTGACGATCACCAGCAGCATGCCGAGCGCCATGATGACGATGTAGCTGTTCTGCAGCACCAGGTTGGTCAGGTTGAGCGGCTGCAACAGCGTGCCGCCGGTCATGACCTGGAAGAACAGCATGATCGCGATCAACGACATCAGCATGCCGTAATTGCGCAAATTGTTCTTGATGAAGCTGCCGTGCCGGCGCTCCTCGGGCAGCGATACCGTCTTGTCGGTCATGGCTGCATTCCTCCCATTTCCGCGGCCGCGGGCGCGGCGTTCCCAATGTTTCGTTCGTTGCGCATGATGGCGCGCATGATCTTTTCCTGCGTCGCCTCGGCTCCGCTGAACTCGCCGACGAAGGCGCCGTCGTTCATGACGCAGATGCGGTCGCAGATGCCGAGCAGCTCGGGCATCTCCGATGAGATCACCACGACGCCGCGGCCGGCCTCCGCCAGCTCGTTGATGATACAGTAAATCTCGTATTTGGCACCGACGTCGATGCCCCGCGTCGGCTCGTCCAGGATCAGGACCTTGGGATCGGTCATCAGCCATTTCGACAGCACCACCTTCTGCTGGTTGCCGCCGGAGAGCTGGCCGGTCTCCTGGTAGACGTCGGAGCAGCGGATGCGCATGCGGGTGCGATAGTCGCTGGCGATCTTCAGCTCGGCGATGTCGTCGATCACGCGGCTTGGCGCGACCTGGTCGAGGCTGGCGAGCGTGATGTTCTTGCGGACGTCGTCGGCCAGGATCAGGCCGAGCTGCTTGCGATCCTCGGTGACATAGGCAAGGCCGGCGTCGATCGCCGCCGCGACGCTCGGCAGCACCATGTCTCTGCCTTCGAGCCGGATGCTGCCGCTGATATGGGTGCCCCAGGAGCGGCCGAACAGGCTCATGGCGAATTCAGTGCGGCCGGCGCCCATCAGCCCGGCAATGCCGACGACCTCGCCGCGCTTGACGCCGAAATTGACGTTCTTGATCACCTGCCGCTCGGGATGGATGGGATGATAGACCGACCAGTTCGCGACGTCGAGCACGGGCTCGCCGATCTTCACGCTGCGCTCCGGGAAACGGTGCGCCATGTCGCGATTGACCATGCTGCGGATGATGCGGTCTTCCTGAATCGGCTCGGCGCGGCAATCGATGCTGTCGACAGTGCGGCCGTCGCGGAGCACGGTGATGTGGTCGGCGACCTTGGCGACCTCGTTGAGCTTGTGCGAGATCAGGATCGAGCCGATGCCCTGCTCGCGGAACGCCATCAGGCGTTCGAGCAGCGCGGCGCTGTCGGCCTCGTTGAGGCTCGCGGTCGGCTCGTCCAGGATCAGCATCCGCACCCGCTTGGACAGCGCCTTGGCGATCTCGACCAGTTGCTGCTTGCCGACGCCGAGATCGGTGATCAGCGTGTCCGGCGATTCCTTCAGGCCGACCTGCGCCAGCAGCTCACGTGTGCGCCGGTACACCTCGTCGCGGTCGATCACGCCCAGCTTTGAAGGCGGATGCGACAGAAAAATGTTCTCCGCGATCGACATCAGCGGGATCAGCGCCAGCTCCTGGTGGATGATGATGATGCCGAGCGCCTCGGAATCGTTGATGTCGCGGAAGCGCCGCTCCTCGCCGTCGAAGACGATGGTGCCCTCATAGCTTCCATGCGGGTAGACACCACTGAGCACCTTCATCAGCGTCGACTTGCCGGCACCGTTCTCGCCGACGAGCGCGTGGATCTGCCCGGCGTGAACCGAGAAGTTGACGTCGCGTAGCGCCTGCACGCCTGCAAAGCTCTTGCTGACGTTGCGCATCTCCAGCATGGCGGTCATCGTGTCATATCCCTCGATCGCTGTCGTTCACCTCTCCCCGCTTGCGGGGAGAGGTCGGATCGCATCGCAAGATGCGATCCGGGTGAGGGGAAGTCTCCGCGAGTCCCACTGCCACCTCGCTCGCGGAGGCGGGGGGGCCCCCCCCCCCCCCCCCCCCCCCCCCCGGGGGGGGGGGGGGGGGGGGGGGGGGCGCCCCCACGCGCGGGGGTTTTAGGGCGGGGGGGCCCCCCCCACAC
>NZ_JACIHF010000034.1:0-11331 GCF_014198295.1 Bradyrhizobium sp. CIR18
CATCCGACCCCCTCCGTCTTCCGGGAGTCGTCTTCAGAATCCGTCTTGCCTTCCAATGCAATAGCTAGACAAAACCCATATGCGATTCCCCTGCCGCTTGCGGGGAGAGGTCGGAATCTGCGTGAAACGCAGATTCCGGGTGAGGGGGACTCTCCGCTAGTCCAACTGCCACCTCCTTCGTGCAGAGCCCCCCTCACCCCGACCCTCTCCCCGCGCGCGGGGAGAAGGAGAAGGGCTAGAGGCCGATGAACGCTCCCGCCGAGCGCTGGCGCACTGCGATGCTCTATGCCTGGGTTGCCGCCGGCAGCGTCGTCGGTGGCCTGACGCGCTATCTCGTCGGGCTCGCGCTCGACACCGGGCCGGGCTTTCCCTTCGCGACGCTGTTCATCAATGCGACGGGCTCGCTGATCATCGGCTTCTACGCGACGCTGACCGGCCCCGACGGCCGCATGCTGGCGCGGCCCGAGCACCGGCAATTCGTCATGACCGGGTTCTGCGGCGGCTACACCACCTTTTCGACCTTCAGCCTGGACACCTTCCGCCTGTTCCACGGCGGCATGAAATACACCGCGCTCGCCTATATCGCGGCGTCCGTCATCTGCTGGCTGGTGTCGGTATGGGCAGGGCATATGATGGCGAGCCGCTACAACCGCTTGACGAGGAGCTGACCATGCAAATCCCCAATCAGGCAGTTTCGCTCCGGATCTTCATCGGCGAGAGCGACCATTTCGACGGCAAACCGCTTTATGAAGCGATCGTGATGACCGCGCGCGAGCGGCACCTTGCCGGCGCCACGGTGCTGCGCGGCCCCATGGGCTTCGGCAAGTCGAGCCGGCTGCACACCTCGAAGATCCTGCGGCTGTCGGAAGATTTGCCGCTCTTGATCGAGATCGTCGACAGCGAGGACAACATCAACGCATTCCTGCCCATCCTGGATGGCATGATGTCGAGCGGCCTGATCACCTTGGAGAAGGTGCAGGTCCTGCAATATGGTGCGAAGGTCGCAAGCTGATCGCTGCGGCAGGGAACCCGAGCCCGCCGTATCCGGGAGGCGGAATGAACAACACTGTCACCAAGCCGAAGACGCGGACCAAGACCAAGGTCGAGCGGCCGAAGCTGCACAAGGTCATCCTGATCAACGACGACTACACGCCGCGCGAATTCGTCACCATGATCCTGAAGGCCGAATTCCGTATGACCGAGGATCAGGCCTACAAGGTGATGATCACCGCGCACAAGCTCGGCGCCTGCGTCGTCGCGGTGTTCACCAGGGACGTCGCCGAGACCAAGGCCACCCGCGCCACCGATGCCGGCCGCGCCAAGGGCTATCCGCTGCTGTTCACGACCGAGCCGGAGGAATAGGGCGTCGTTTGCCCGCTTCCGGTCAATTTTACCGATCCCCGCTACCGCAGGTTCAATCTCCTGTGTCACCACGGTGAGATGACAGTTGCACTGCGCAAACAGTTCGCGCTCAAGCCGGCCCGCCCAGAAACCTCGTTCGGTCCGTTCAAGCTCCTGCACGCCCTGCCCTGGCTGATCCTGGCGGCTGCGATGCGGGTGATCGCGTTCGGCGGCGGCGCCGTGGCGCTGCCAGCCATCATCATTGCCGACATTTCGGTGCTCCTGGCCTTCTTCGCGACGGCGCAACAATCGATCGAGGCGGCCGGCGGCCAGTCCTCGCTCGGCGCGCTGACATTGGGCGAGCAGTTCAAGCTGTCCTTCTCGATCCTGTGGCGGATCATGCTCGTGATGATCGCGGCGGCGCTCAGCGCCAGATTAGCCGGCTTTGAGGCCTCGTATCATCTCTTGGCGGGGCTCGATGGCATGGCGTTCGACCAGTTCACCCATCCCGGGCGCTTCTGGAGTGCATGGATCGCCACCATCGTGCTGCTCATGATCGTCCGTGCCGAGCGCGATGACGGCAGGGTCGCCCTGTTCGGCGCCATCGGCGAGTTCGCACGGCGCGGGCTGTGGCTCGGCGCCGCCGTGATCGCGCTCGGTGTCATCAACGTCGCCCTCGCCTACGGACAGGAAGCGGTGCGGAGCGCGATCTGGAATTTCTGGCAGACCTCGTCAGCGAGCCAGTTCAGCAAGAACCTGATCTATTTCGTCTTCATCTTCAGCTTTGCGATGCTGCGGCTGTGGATCACTCTGACGATCCTGACGCTTGGGCTGAGGCAGTCATATGTGCGCGCTGACTAGTTTCGCCGACGGTGCCGTCCGCTAGGCCATCACCACCGGCGTTTCCTCGCCAAGCCCATACACGCGCTGAGCCTTGGAAAATCCCGCGATCGGAAACTCGCCGAGCTCGCGCCAGTCGTGGCGGCAGACATTGGCAAAACCTTCCGAGGCCACGACGGTCCGCCCCAGGCGGCCCGTGATTTTCTCGAGCCTTGCGGCAAGGTTCACGGCGGGACCAATGCAGGTGAAGTCGAGGCGGTTGCCGCCGCCGATATTGCCGTAGAGGATGTTGCCGACGTGCAGCGCGACGCCGAAGCGGAAACGCTCGACGGCGTCGCCGACCGGAAAGGCCAGCGCCTCGACGCTGGCGCGGGATTCGCGCGCCGCTTCCAGCACGCGCGAACAGACATGGGCGGCATCGCCGACATATTCGTCGATCGGAAACACCGCGAGCAGACCGTCGCCCATGAATTTCAGCACCTCGCCGCCATGCCCGCGGATCGCGGTCACCTGACAGTCGAAATAGTGATTGAGGATCTCGACCACCGTCTCGGGTGGCAGCCGGTCCGACAGCGCGGTGAAGCCACGCAGGTCCGAGAGCCAGATCGCGGCCTGCATGGTGTCGTTGTGGCCGCGGCGGATCTGGCCGCCGAGGATGCGCGCGCCGGCACGGTTGCCGACATAGGTGTCGAGCAGCATCTCGGCGGTACGGCGCAGGGTGATGATCTCGCTGACGCGCGCCAGCGGCGTCACGATGGACCGGATCGCTGCGATATGGTCATCGCTGAAGCCGCCGGGATGCCGCGTCACCCAGCTCGTGGCGTGGACCGAGCCGTCGAGAAACGGCATCGGCACCGCGATGTAGTCGGTCGCTCCTTCGGCGTCCATGTCTTTGACGATCGGAAAGCGCGTATTGTCGGGATCGCCGACGCGCCCCCTGACCTCGATCCCCTGCTCGAACACGATGCGGAGCGGGCTCGCGGCGAATTCGGGCGTGTCCAGGATATCGAAATCGACGGTGCCGACCTCGACCTCCTCGCCCTGCCGCCAGATGAAGTTGCGGCCGAAGACTTCGGGATGCAACGTACGGATGAAGATGCCGAAACGCGTCAGCGGCAGGCCGGCCGCGACAAGACGTTCGCAGAAATCGGCAATCCCTACGGCCGACTCCTGAGCCGCCCAGGCGCCGTCGATCAGCCAGTCGCAGATGCGCTGAAGCTCGGAGCTGTTCATGGCCGCATTTGCGAACGAAGTTGCGGGATCGTCAAGCTGCGCGGTCGGCTGGTACCGCGGCATGAACGCCCGACTCGGCCCTAGCGCCCGACCTGTCCGCGGTCGCGCAAAAAGTGGTCGGCCAGCACGCAGGCCATCATGGCTTCGCCGACAGGGACGGCGCGGATGCCCACGCACGGGTCGTGGCGGCCCTTGGTAAAGATCTCGGTGTCGGCCCCCTTGCGGTCGACGGTGAGACGCGGCTGCAGGATCGAGGAGGTCGGCTTCACCGCGAAACGCACCACCACCGGCTGCCCCGTGGAGATGCCGCCCAGCACGCCGCCGGCATGGTTGGACAAAAAGCGCGTGCCGTCATTGCCGGTGCGCATCTCGTCGGCGTTTTCCTCGCCGGTGAGCTCCGCCGCGCCGAAACCGGCGCCGATCTCGACACCCTTCACTGCGTTGATGGTCATCATCGCGCCCGCCAGATCGGAATCGAGCTTGGCGTAGATCGGCGCGCCAAGGCCGGCCGGCACGCCTTCGGCGACCACCTCGATCACCGCGCCGATCGAGGAGCCGCTCTTGCGGATGCCGTCGAGATAGGTCTCGAAGAACGCGGCCTTGTCCTTGTCCGGGCAGAAGAACGGATTTTTGGCGATCTCGTCCCAGTCCCACTTCGCACGGTCGATCTTGTGCGGGCCGATCTGCACCAGCGCGCCGCGCACCTTCACGTTGGGCAGCACCTTGCGCGCGATGGCACCGGCGGCAACGCGCGTCGCGGTCTCGCGCGCCGAGGAGCGGCCGCCGCCGCGATAATCGCGCAGGCCGTATTTGGCCTCATAGGTGAAGTCGGCGTGACCGGGGCGAAACTTGTCCTTGATCTCGGAATAGTCCTTCGAGCGCTGGTCGGTGTTCTCGATCAGGAGCCCGATCGGTGTACCCGTCGTCACCTGCACGCCGGTCTCCGGATGCGCCATCACGCCGGAGAGGATCTTGACCTGGTCCGGCTCCTGGCGCTGGGTGGTGAAGCGCGACTGGCCCGGCCGGCGGCGATCGAGGTCCTGCTGGATGTCGGCCTCGGTCAGCGGGATCATGGGCGGACAACCGTCGACCACGCAGCCGATCGCCACCCCATGGCTCTCGCCGAAGGTCGTGACGCGGAACATGTGGCCGAAGGTGTTGAAGGACATCGCTTCTCGCTGGTGCGTAAGTCAGTTCTGACTTGTGGTGGTAACGCGGGGGAACACCGGGGTCAAACACACTCGGTCATTCGGGGCGCCCGAAGGGCGAACTCCGGTGCGCCCTTGCGCACCTGAGAATCTCAAGATTCCGGGTTCGTGCTTCGCACCGCTCCGGAATGACGGCGGATGGGACTAGCTAAACTTCTCCAGCCGCCCGTCGCGGAACACGTAGACGGCGCCCTGCTCGATATAGAGCTCGGCGGCAGTGAGGGGGGTCTCCAGGCCGAGTGAAACCATCAGGGCCCGGCAGGTCCCGCCATGGGCGACCGCAACGGTGTCGGTCCGCAGCTGGTCGTACCAGGCCCGTACGCGGACCTGGACATCGGCGTAGGTCTCCCCGCCGGCGGGGCCGACCGACCATTTGTCGGTGAGGCGCCGGGCATACACGTCAGGATCCCTCGCCTCGCTCTCGGCCAGGGTCAGACCTTCCCAGACTCCATAGCCAATCTCACGCAGGCGATCATCGAGCGCATATCCGGCAACTGGCAGCTCCAGCTTGCCGCGCGCAAGTTCCATGGTCTGGCGCGCGCGGCCGAGCGGGCTCGACACATAGGGTAACGCCGCCTTGTCGCGACCCTCGCGCTTGAATAGGTCGGCGAGAATGCTGCCGGCCTGCACGGCCTGACCGCGTCCACGCGCGTTCAGCGGAACGTCCTTAATGCCCTGAAGCCTCCCGAGCGCATTCCACTCGGTCTCACCATGGCGAAGATAATAGATCGTGGGCACGGGAATTCCGGATTTAAGCTAGTCCTTGCCGCCGAACGAGATGTCCGGCGCGTCCGGGCGCTTCATGCCGAGCACGTGATAACCGGAATCGACGTGATGCACCTCGCCGGTGACACCGCGCGAGAGGTCGGAGAGGAAATACAGCGCACTGCCGCCGACGTCCTCGGTCGACACGTTGCGCCGCATCGGCGCATTGGCCTCGTTCCACTTCAGGATATAGCGGAAGTCGCCGATGCCGGATGCCGCGAGCGTCTTGATCGGACCTGCCGAGATCGCGTTGACGCGGATGTTCTTCTCGCCGAGATCGGCGGCGAGATAGCGCACGCTGGCCTCCAGCGCCGCCTTGGCAACGCCCATCACGTTGTAATGCGGCATCCACTTCTCGGCGCCGTAATAGCTGAGCGTGATCAGCGAACCGCCATCGGTCATCAGCTTCTCGGCGCGCTGCGCCACCGCCGTGAACGAGTAGCAGGAGATCAGCATCGACTTGGAGAAATTCTCCTGAGTGGTGTCGACGTAGCGGCCGTCGAGCTGCTCGCCATAGGCGATCGCGTGCACCAGGAAGTCGATCTTGCCCCATTTCTCCTTCAGCACCCCGAACGCAGCATCGATGGTCGCGGCATCCGTGACATCGCAATGGCCGAGCACGAGACCACCGATCTCGGCAGCGAGCGGCTCGACGCGCTTCTTCAGCGCATCACCCTGATAGGTGAAGGCGAGCTCGGCGCCGGCGGCGTGGCACGCCTTGGCGATGCCCCAGGCGATCGAGCGGTTGTTGGCAACGCCGAGGACCACTCCGCGCTTTCCTTGCATCAGACCCGAATTCTGCGCCATTTTTGAACGTCCCGTCGAACTCTTGGTGAGGTCTGGAGGTACACCAGCCCTCCCCTGCGGTACAGCCCTAATACGCCGCGTTAACGCTGTTTCGAGCGCCGGAATAGCCGTTCCGTTCGGGTGTTATGATCGCTATAGGCGCTCGCGCCTGATACCAGGACGTCAAGACCGCAATGAGTGCGTTTCGCCAGAGTGTGGAAGCCATGATCCCGGCGTTGCGCCGCTACGCCCGCGCGCTCACGCGCGACGCGGATGCGGCCGACGATCTGGTGCAGGACACGCTGGTGCGGGCGCTGCGTTCGGAGCGATTGTTTCTCGGAGGCGACGTCAGAAGCTGGCTCTACACGATCCTGACCAACCTCAACAAGAACCGGCGGCGCTCGCTGGCAAGGCGGCCGCAGTTCACGCAGCTGACGGAGAACAACCCGGATGCCAGCGGCACCGAAGCCGAAGGGCGCGACATCGAGAGGGCGCTGGCGACGCTCGTCGAGGAGCAACGCTCGGTGTTGCTCCTCGTGATGCTGGAAGGCATGAGCTACCGCGAGGTCGCCGATATCCAGGGCGTGCCGATCGGCACCGTGATGTCGCGCCTGGCCCGCGCCCGCGCCCACGTCAAGGCTTCGCTGGAGGGCGAGCGCCCGACGCTCAGGCGGGTGAAATGATGGCAGGGTTGATGCATCGCGTGTCGTCCGCCCGCAGCATGAAGATGAGCTACGCGACGTCGAGCTTTGAACGACATTTAAGGCCACAGAGCCAGAGACGATTGATATGAACGACCGCAATATCCCAGTGACCGAGGACGAACTGCACGCCTATGTCGACGGCGAGCTGCCGGCCGAGCGCCGCGCCGACGTCGAGGCCTGGCTCGCCGCCCATCCTGAAGAGGCCGAGCGCGTGCAGTCCTGGCGCGCCATGGCTGAGATGCTGCACGCCCGCTACGATTCCGTCGCCCAGGAGCCGGTGCCGGCCCGGCTGGAGCTCGAGCGGCTGGAACGCCGCCCGCGGCAATGGCTCTACGGCGCCGCGGCGGCGGTGCTGGTCGCCTTCGTCGCCGGGGGCGCCGCCGGCTGGGTCGGGCATGGCGCCGCCAATGCCCCCTCCACCTTCCGGAGCTTTACGGCGGACGCGCTCGACGCCCACCGCCTCTATGTCGTGGAGGTCCGCCACCCCGTCGAGGTCGCCGGCAACGAGCGCGACCACCTGCAGGCCTGGCTGACCCGGCGTTGCGGCTGGACCGTGTTCGCGCCGAACCTGGAGGCGAGCGGGCTGAAGCTCGTTGGCGGCCGGCTGTTGCCGGGTCCGAACGGCCCGGCCTCGTTCCTGATGTATGAGGGCGCCTCTGGCGAGCGCTACACGATCTACACCGCCAAGACCGAGAATGGTGCGACGCAAATGCGCTACGCCAAAACGGACAAGGACGGCGCGTTGTTCTGGGCCGAGCGCGGCGTCGGCTACGTCGTCAGCGGTGGCGGTGATCGCGACCGGCTGACCAGGGTGGCGCAGGCGGTCTATGATCAGGCCGAGAAAAACGGCACCTAGACAGCCGCTTGAGGGCGGTGCCTAGATTCCGTCATTGAAAATTTGGAATGAAGACATCGGCGCGTCTCATTATCGCACCGGATGATCACGCGAAAATGAGCAGCGTTCGATCCGCCGATCGACGCGGGCGGCCTCGATTGGGGTTTTTGGTACCGCGCTGGTCCCCCTCTCGAGGCCGCACCTTTTTATCGGCTGCCCCGCCGGGCAACCGACACGTCTCGAACGTCAGCGTCGAAGCGCGAGCCGCGCTTCAGGCGTATGTTGAGCATCATCCTTTCGGGGAGAGAATGCTCCGATCGTCGGGATGCCTCGGCTAGCGCCCTAGCCGAGCCCGCTACGTGGATTGTAGGGGTGTTGGTCCCGCCACTTCTCCATCAATGCTTCAAGCTCGGCGTCGTTCCCGTCCGGTAGCATAATCCTGATCGTGACGAAGAGATCCCCGGTTCCGCCAGATTTCGGCAATCCCTTACCTTTAAGGCGGAAGGTCCGGCCGCTGGAGGTGTTTTTTGGAACCGAAAGCTCCACGGCATTGCCGAGGGTAGGCACGCGGACCTTAGCCCCGAGCACGGCCTCGTAGAGCGTCACTGGCAGATCGATCCGCAAGTCGGCGCCCTCGACCTTGAAGTGGGCGTGCGGCGCGATGTTGATGGTGATCAGGAGATCGCCGGGCGGATGGCCCTGCGCGGACTCGCCCTGCCCCCGGAGCCGGATCTGCTGGCCCTCGGTGACGCCGGCCGGAATCTTGACGTTGAGCTCCTTGCCCGTCGGCAGCCTGACGCGCTTCTCGCCGCCCTTGACCGCCTCTTCCAGCGAGACGGACATGGCGACATTCACGTCGAGATCGAGCCCGACGCCGCCGGTATCGAATTCGAACTGCCCGGCGCCGCCGGCCCCAGGCCGGGCGCCACGCATCCCGCCACCGAACATGCTGTTGAGGATATCCTCGAACGCGCCGCCGCCCTGGCCGGGGCCGCCGCCGGAGCGGAACGTATAGCTTTCGAAGCCGCCGGGGCCGGCACGCCCGCGCGGCCCGCCACCGCCCGGAAAACCCTGGAAGCGCGGCTTACCGTCGGCGTCGATCTCGCCGCGGTCGAACTGCTTGCGCTTGTCCTCGTCGCCGATGATCTCGTTCGCCGAGTTGATCTCGGAGAAGCGCTCGGCGGCTTTCGGGTCGTCCTTGTTGCTGTCGGGATGATGCTTCTTGGCAAGCTTGCGATAGGCGCTCTTGATCGCGGCAGCGCTGGCGCTCCGCGGCACCCCCAAGACCTCATAGGGGTCGCGCATCCGTCACGTCTCCTTCAAGAAATCGAAATGTTCAAAGGGCTCCCCGCCCCACCAGGGATTCATGTGGGAAGAGAGTGGCATTTTTGCAACTAGGGGCGCGCGCCGAATCCTAGCTCCGCCACGGCTTTAGCGTATGAATCTCCCAACGGCCACGGGTGCTTTGGCAGCCGGCGCCCTGGAGCCAGCTTTCGGTCGCCCCGTTGACGTAGCTCGCCAGGAAATCGCGGCATCTGCGGCCGTCCTCGGCGGCATAGGACTGCGCGATCGGCGTCACCGAACCGCGCGCGCCGGTCTCCGGATTCTCCCAATGCTGGCTGGAATCCCTGTCGCCCTTGCTGAGGACGTCGGAGGCGGCGTTGCGGGCGAAGGCGAGATCGGTCTCGGTGGGCGGCGCGTCCTTCGCCGGCCGCGCGATCGAACCGGTGAGGTCGCTGTCATCGGCCTTGGCGTAGGCACTCTTGTCATTGCGGGAAAAGCTGCATCCTCCGGCACCGAGCCCGATGACAATGATCGTCATGACAACGCCGGACGGCCGGATCGCCGATAGGCCAACGCGTCCCCATGCCCTATATAGGGCGGTAGCGGACGACAACGCGTTTTGGGCCGCGGGACGCAACTCGGACTCCAGACATGACCGACACGACCTCGATGAAACACCAGACACCCTTAACATCCGGTGATTTCACCGCCGCCGACGAGCCATTTGCGCTGTTCGAGGCCTGGCTGAACGAGGCGATCAAGAGCGAGCCGAACGATCCGAACGCCATGGCGCTCGCAACCGTCGACCCCGACGGGCTGCCTGACGTGCGCATGGTGCTGATGAAAGGCTTCGATACCGAGGGTTTTGTCTTCTACAGCCACATCGCCAGCCAGAAGGGCCGCGAACTCGCCGCAAATCCTAAGGCAGCGTTACTTTTTCACTGGAAGTCGCTGCGCCGTCAGGTCCGCATCCGCGGCAACGTGACGCCGGTGACCGAGGCCGAGGCCGACGCCTATTTCGCCACCCGACCCAAGCAGGCCCAGATCGGCGCCTGGGCGAGCAAGCAGTCGCAAGAGCTGGAGAGCCGCTTCGCTTTCGAGCAGGCCATCGCGAAAGTCGCGGCCAGATACGTCATCGGCGAAGTGCCGCGGCCGCCGGGCTGGAGCGGCTGGCGCATCACGCCCTCGCGCATCGAGTTCTGGCACGACCGCCCGTTCCGCTTGCACGACCGCATCGAATTTCGCCGTGACGCGGCCGGCCAGAAGTGGTCCAAGACGCGGATGTATCCCTAAACTTTAGGCCGACCTGAAAGATGTCCATGCCGCATTCGTCCAATGCGCCGCGCCGTACACTGCTCCTGACCGGAGCCAGCCGCGGCATCGGCCACGCCACCGTGATCCGCTTCTCCTCGGCGGGCTGGCGCGTCATCACCTGCTCGCGGCATCCGTTTCCGGAGGACTGTCCGTGGGACGCGGGGCCCGAGGACCACATCCAGGTCGACCTCGGCAATCCCGAGGACACCGCGCGTGCGATCAGCGAGATCCGCAGCCGGCTGGAGGGCGGCACGCTGCATGCGCTGGTCAACAACGCCGCGATCTCGCCGAAGGGCGCGGGCGGCTCCAGGCTCGGCTCGGTCGACACCGATCTCGACACCTGGACGCATGTCTTCCACGTCAACTTCTTCGCGCCGATCATGATTGCGCGCGGGCTGATCGAGGAATTGAAGGCGGCCAAGGGCTCGGTCGTGAACGTCACCTCGATCGCGGGCTCGCGCGTGCACCCCTTCGCGGGCGCCGCCTACGCGACGTCGAAGGCCGCGCTCGCGGCGCTGACGCGCGAGATGGCCTCCGATTTCGGCCGCGTCGGCGTGCGCGTCAACGCGATCGCTCCGGGCGAGATCGATACCTCGATCCTGTCGCCGGGCACCGAGAAGATCGTCGAACAGCAGATCCCGATGCACCGCCTCGGCACGCCCGACGAAGTGGCAAAAATCATCTACGTGCTGTGCACGGACACCTCGTCCTATGTCAACGGCGCCGAGATCCACATCAACGGCGGCCAGCACGTGTAGTCCGTTCGCGTCATTGCAGTGACGGAGCAAGGGCGACAACCTCGCTCTCTCGTGTCCCGGACGCGTTGCGGCACGCAGTGACGCTGCGCTGCGTCCGGGACACGAGAGCGGAGTGAGGCGCATGCTGTCTCCACATGTCATTGCGATGCTCCAGTGCATATCCCAGCGGCAGTGCCGTAGGGTGGGCAAAGGCGCATAGCGCCGTGCCCACGATCTCCGTCCATGAGCGACAAGGCGTGGGCACGCTGCGCTTTGCCCACCCT
>NZ_JACIHF010000035.1:0-9276 GCF_014198295.1 Bradyrhizobium sp. CIR18
CCCGCCAATGTAAAGCTCGCCCACCGCGCCGAACGGCACCAGCCCGCCATGGCCATCCAACAGGTACACCCGCGTGTTGGCGATTGGACGCCCGATCGGGACCACTGACCCATTGAAGTCAGCCGGGCAAGTCCAGATCGTCGCGCAGACTGTCGCCTCAGTCGGGCCATAAGCGTTGACAATTGATGCTGGGGTCAGACTTCGGATGAGTTCGGGCTTCGGCAGCTCTCCAGCAAGAATGAGAACTTGCGCAGCCAAACCTTCCGGATCCTTGCTTGTCTGAAGCAACGCTGGGGGTAACGTCGCGTGGGTGATGGCTTCGCTTTGGAGATAATCCGATAGCTTGTTAATCGCTTGACGGATCTCTTCCGCAGGCAAGTGCAAAGCGGCTCCGGAGCCAAACGCCATGACAAGCTCCCAAGCGCTTGCATCAAAAGCAATGGAGGCGAACTGCACGACGCGGCTGTTGGAAGAAGCGCCAAAGAGGCCGACCTGAGCCGACAGCAGATTGACCAACCCCTGATGCTGGACCATGACTCCCTTTGGGCTTCCGGTTGAGCCTGAGGTGTAGATCACATAAGCGAGATGGCACGCTGTGAGGCCAAGCGTGCGTCGGTCAGGGTTTGATGCCGCCCGATCGGCCCAGGCGGGCGTGGCGGTCTCCAGATCGATGACCGTCACATCGGTCAGCACCTTGGGGCCGAGTGCGGCGCGACCGACGACGTCGCAAAGCAGCAACCGCGGCGCGGCATCGTCGACAACCTGATGCAGCCGCTGGCTGGGATAGGCTGGGTCCAGCGGCAGATAGGCACCGCCAGCCTTGAGGATCGCCAAGACACCAACCACCATCGCCGGACTGCGTTCGAGGCAGATCGCAACCGGCTGGTCCGGCTTAACCCCGAGCTCGATCAGATGATGCGCCAGGCGGTTGGCCCGCGCGTTGAGCTCGCCATAGCTCAGCCGCTCGTTTTCGCAGACCAGCGCCACCGCCTCCGGCGCCTTTTGCACCTGCGCCTCGAACAGCTCATGGACGCACAGGTCCGATGGATAGGCCTCCGCCGTCCGGTTCAGATCCTCCAGTAGATAGGTGCGCTCCTCAGCCGGCAAGATGTCCAGCTCGCGTACCGGCGTATCCGGGGCATGCTCCAGCGCCTTTGCCAGCTGCTCGAGCACCCGCTGCATGTAGCCGCAGATCCGATCCGCCGAGATTGGTTCCGCCGCCTGCACAGTGAGGCCCAGCGCCTCGCCAAAATCCTCCACCGACAAGGTCAGGGGATAATTGGTGCGTTCCTCTCCACCCAGCCATTCCATGCCCGACAAGACATCATCCGTCCCGGAGCCGGGCACAGCCGGCGCCGTGTTGTGACGGTAGTTCAACAGCGTGCTGAACAGCGGTGCCGACGCCGCAACAGCGCTGCAGCGCTGTGCCAGCGCCAGCGGGGCATGCTCATGCGCCAGCAGGTCGGCCAGCCGGGCCTGCGTCATCCGCACGCTCGCCTCGACGGCGGTCTCATCTAGATCAAGCCGCAGCGGCAGGGTGTTGATGAACAACCCCATGGCGCGGTCGGCGCCAGCGCTGCCCTGCAGTCGGCCTAACAGCACCGTGCCGAATACCACCTGCTCGCGGCCGCTGCTGCGCGCCACCACCTGTCCCCACGCCAGATGGCACAGACTCGCAAGACTGACGCCCAGCCGCCGCGCCTGTTCGCGCAGCCTCGCATGGAGAACTGATGGCAGCATCCGATGCGCCTCTCGAACCCCGCCTCCGTCGCCGCGCACCTCGCTCAATTCGAAGGGCGTGGTCGGCTCGTCGATGTCGGCCAGCAGCTCCCGGAAGAACGCTTCATCGGCCTTGTCATCACGGCGTAGATGCGCCTGCGCCACCAGATTGCGGAATGGCTGCGGCGCCGTCAGTTCATGCTGGCGCCCCTCCAGCTCGGCCCGGACCTCAGCATGCATCACCTCCCGCGTCGTGTGATCCCCGATCAGATGATGCTGCAGCTCCAGCAGCAGCCAGCGCGCGCTTCCGGGCTCGCGCGCAATCACAAACCGCAGCAATGGCGCCCGGCCAAGCTCGATGCGGTGCCGACGTGGGTCAAATCGCTTCCTGAGCTGCTTGGCTCCAGCGCCATGAGCGCCATCCAGCTGGACCTCGATCACCTCCAGACGCGCCTCCCGCCACACCACCTGGGCCGGGCGCGACAAGCCCTCCCAGACAAACGAGGTACGCAGGATGTCATGCCGATCCACCACCCGCTGGACCGCGGCAAGATAGCGGTCGAGCAGCCCACGCTCGGCAAACGCCATCTGCGACACCAGTAGGTACGGATCGCCCTTTGCCGCTAGCAAATGATGGAACAGGATGCCGTCCTGCAGCGGCGACAGGCCGTAAATGTCCTGGATGTTGCAAACCCCGCCGGGTACCGTGGCGATGATCCGGTCGATCTCGCCCTGCGTCAGCTCGATCAGCGGCAACATCTGCGGCGTGATCGCCGCACTCCGCTCGGTGATCAGGTTGGCCGGGACCGCCACCTCGTGATGGCGGCCCAGGCTTGCAGCCAGATCCGCCAGCACCGGCTTGACGAACAAGGTGCGCACCTCGATGCGCAGTGACCGCCGCCGTAGACGCTCGATCATCTGCACCGCCAAGAGCGAGTGCCCTCCCAGTTCGAAGAAGTTATCGTCCCGTCCGACCCGCTCCAGCCCCAGCAGCTCGGCCCAGATCTGCGCCAGCACCCTCTCCATCTCGCCCTGAGGCGGGGCGTAGGTCCGGCGCGCATACGCCTCGTCGCCCGGGGCCGGCAGCGCGTTTCGATCGAGCTTACCGTTCAGCGTCAGCGGAAGCGCCGCCAGTCGCACGAACGCACTCGGCACCATGTAGTCCGGCAGCCCCGCACTCACATGCGCCCGCAAAGCGCCGGCAAGATCAGATTCCTTAGCTTCAGCGGCAACGACATACGCAACGAGGCGCTGCTCGCGGCGACCATCCTCGCACGCCACCACCACCGCCTCGCGCACGCAGGCGTGGCCGCAAAGCCGCGCGACGATCTCGCCCGGTTCGATCCGGAAGCCGCGGATCTTCACCTGCTCGTCGTTGCGGCCTAAAAACTCCAGATTGCCGTCCGGCAGGTAGCGTGCCAGGTCGCCGGTCCGGTACAGCCGGTCGCCCTCGACAAAGGGACTATGGATGAACCGCTCGGCTGTCAGCTCAGGGCGGTTCAGGTAGCCCCGCGCCACCCCCGCCCCGCCAATGCAGAGCTCGCCCACCGCACCGAACGGCACCAGCCCGCCATGATGATCCAGCAAGTAGACCCGCGTGTTGGCAATAGGACGGCCAATCGGGACCATGGCCTCATCAAACTCAGCCGGGCAGCTCCAGGATGTAACGTCGATCGCGGCCTCAGTCGGACCGTAGAGATTGTGCAGGGCCGTCCAGGGCAATACCTGTCGAACCCTATGCACACTTGCGGCAGGGAGCGCCTCGCCGCTGCATAAAACTCGCCGCAGCGATGTGCAGCGGTCAACACTCTTCGCATCCAAAAAGCTGACCAGCATGGATGGCACGAAGTGAACCGTCGTGATGCGCTGGCTGACGATCAAGTCGACCAATGCATCGGGATCTCTGTGCGCACCGGGCGACGCCAGTACCAGCGTTGCCCCTTCAAGCAAAGTCCAAAAAAACTCCCAGGCCGAGACGTCGAAGCTAAATGGCGTCTTCTGCAACACCACGTCTGTTGCCATCAGACCATAGGCGTTCTGCATCCAGATCAGGCGATTAACGATAGCCCGATGCTCATTCTGAGCCCCCTTGGGCGTGCCCGTGGATCCCGAGGTGTAGATCACATAGGCGAGATTGCAGGAGGTCAGGCTGAGCGCGCGCGGGTCAGGATCCCCTTCCGGCAGGCTGGCCCAGGCCGGCGCCGCAGCATCGAGCTCCACCACGCTCACATTGGCCGGCACATCCGCGCCGAAGGCGGCACGGCCGGCCACATCGGCCAGCAGCAGCCGCGGCGCCGCATCGTCGAGCACCTGATGCAGCCGCGCCGACGGATAGGCCGGGTCCAGCGGCATATACGCCCCGCCGGCCTTCAGGATCGCCAAAAGCCCCACCACCATCATCGCACTGCGCTCGACGCAGATCGCAACCGGCTGGTCCGGCCTGACCCCGAGGGCGATCAGGTGATGTGCCAGGCGGTTGGCCTTCGCATTGAGCTCGCCATAGCTTAGCCGCTCATCTTCGCAGACCACCGCCACCGCATCCGGCGCCTTGTGCACCTGCGTCTCGAACAGCTCGTGGATGCACCGCTCCGCAGGGTACGGCGCCGCCGTCCGGTTCAGCTCCTCCAGCAGATAGGTGCGCTCGGCAGTCGAGAGCAGCTCAATCCGGTGAACCTCTTGCTGCGCATCGGCAGCCATCGCCTGCAGCAGCGCCAGCAGATAACCACGCTGCCGCTCGATCGTCGCCTGATCAAACAGCGCCGTGGCATAAGCCAGCGTTCCGGCGATCTCCTCGCCATGCTCGCCAAGGCTCAGCTCCAGATCGAACTTGACCTGATCAATCTCGTCCCCGGCAGCTCCGACACTCAGCCCCGGCAGGTCCAATGCTCCAACCGCATTGTTCTCCCAGGCCAGCATCACCTGGAATAATGGCGTGTGATCAAGAGCCCGGGGCGGCTGCACGATCTCCACCACCTGCTCGAACGGCAGGTCCTGATGCTCCTGCGCAGCCAGCACCGTGCGCCGCGTCCGCTCCAGAAGCTCGGACACGCTTGGCTTGCCCGAGAGGTCCAGCCGAAGCGCGAGGGTGTTGACGAAGAACCCGATCAGCTCTTCGATCTGCCGGTGCCCCCGATTGGCGCTCGGCACGCCAATCACAAGATCGTCCTGCCCCGACAGACGCGACAGCACCGCCGCCCAGGCCGCCAGCACTGTCATGAACAACGTCGTGCCATGCTGCAGGCTTAGCCGCTTCAGCTCCCGCGTCAAATCCGCATCGACGATGATCGGGACCGTCGCCGCGACAAACGACTGCTGGGCAGGCCGCGCATGGTCCGTCGGCAAGACAAGACGGGTCGTGCCTGCCAGGGCGCTGCGCCAATACTGCGCCTGCTTCTGCAGCCGTTCCCCTGACAGCCATTGGCGTTGCCAGGCGGCGTAATCCGGATACTGGATCGCAAGCGGCGGCAGAGGATCGTCCTGCCCAGCCTCGAACGCCCGGTAAAACTGGCTAAGTTCACGCAGCAGCACGCCCATCGACCAGCCGTCCGAGACGATGTGATGCTGGGTCAGCAGGAAGACGTGCTCCTCATCCGACATCCGCACCAGTCGCCCGCGGATCAGCGGACCGCGCGCAAGATCGAATGGCGTGCGCCCCTCTTCATGGCGAAGATCCAAAAGTGCCGCTTGCGCATCCGATCTCTCCCGCAGATCATGCTCAACTATCGGCAGTCCCGCATCCGGCGGCAGAACCTCAACCCGGGGCTTGCCCTGCGTCGCGACAAAAACACTGCGCAGCGCCTCATGACGCGCAAACAGACGGTCAAGGCTGCGCTGCCAGGCGCCGTGGTCGAGCATCCCGCGCAATCGCAAGGTCAGCGGAATGTGATAGTTCGTGCTGCCTTCATTCAGCTGCGCCAAAAACCATAGCCGCTGCTGCGCAAACGACAGCACAAGCGGCTCATGACGCGACACGGTCGCAATCGACGGCAGCTCTTGCGGACCGGAGCGGCTCAACAGCTCGACGATGCTTGCCGCCAGGTCACTCAGCACTGGTCTTGCGAACAGCATCGACAGCGGCAGTTCGACCCCGACAGCCTGTGACAGCCGGCTCGACATCTGCACGGCCAAGAGCGAGTGGCCGCCCAGTTCGAAGAAGTGGTCGTTGCGCCCGATGCGCTCGACACCAAGGAGCTCGGCCCAGATCCGCGCCAGCGCGGTCTCGACCGCGCCTTGCGGCGCCTCATAGGCCGCCAGCGCATAGGCCTGATCGGCCGGCGCCGGCAGCGCGTTCCGATCGAGCTTGCCGTTCACCGTGAGCGGAAGCGCCGCCAGCCGCACGAACGCACTCGGCACCATGTAGTCCGGCAGCCGCGCACTTAAGTGCGCCCGCAAGGCGCCCGCAAGCCCGCTTCCATCGCCCTCGTCCGAGCCGGCCTCGGGCGCGCAGACCACATAGGCGATCAGATGCTTGTCGCCGGCGCCGTTCTGGCGCGCCACCACCACCGCCTCGCGCACCCAGGCGTGCTCACAAAGCTTTGCTATGATCTCGCCCGGCTCGATGCGATAGCCGCGGATCTTCACCTGATCGTCGTTACGGCCCAGGAACTCAAGATTGCCGTCCGGCAGATAACGTGCAAGGTCGCCGGTCCGGTACAGCCGATCGCCCTCGACAAACGGACTGGCGATGAACCGCTCGGCTGTCAGCTCAGGGCGGTTCAGGTAGCCCCGTGCCACTCCCGCCCCGCCAATGTAAAGCTCGCCCACCGCGCCGAACGGCACCAGCCCGCCATGGCCATCCAACAGGTACACCCGCGTGTTGGCGATTGGACGCCCGATCGGGACCACTGACCCATTGAAGTCAGCCGGGCAAGTCCAGATCGTCGCGAAAGTCGTCGTCTCGGTGGGCCCGTAGCAGTGAATGAGACGTACGCGGCCTTTTTCTTTCAGCAATCTCAGAAACGAGGCAAGATCACCGGGCTCGCCCCCACAGAGGACGTGCTTCAGTTGCGCCAACGTCGGAGCAATCGATGATGTATATTGGTTGAATAATGCTGTTGTTAGAAACAGTGACGTCACCCCGTGCTGTTCAAGCGCCCGGGCAAAACTGGGAGTATCCCTGACGGTGGCGGCATGCATGGCAACAATGCAACCACCGTTAAGCAGCGGCGCCCATACTTCGAATGTGCTTGCGTCGAAGGCGGGATTGCCAGCCCATGCCACCCGATCTCCTGCATCGATCTTCACATACCCACTGTTGATCACGAGCCGGTTGACGGCACGATGAGGAACAACAACTCCTTTGGGAAGGCCAGTTGAGCCGGAGGTGTACATGACGTAAGCGGCAGTTTCAGCGCTCAACGCCAGTCCAGGATCGGAACTACATCCCGTTCCAGCTATGAGCGGCTCAATAGCACGAGCAGGTATCGTCGCCTCAACCAGATCATCAGCGCAAAGCGCCAAGCGTGCAGCACAATCGGCCATCAACAATTCTTGTCGCGCCGACGGAAGGGCGGGATCGATCGGTACATACACGCTGCCGGCCTTCAGAATGGCCAGCTGCGCCACCAGAAGAGCGACGGAGCGGTCCAGCACAGTGGCAATGCGATCCCCAGGTTTGACCCCGAGGGCGATCAGGTGATGTGCCAGGCGGTTGGCCTTCGCATTGAGCTCGCCATAGCTTAGCCGCTCATCTTCGCAGACTACCGCCACCGCATCCGGCGCCTTGTGCACCTGCGTCTCGAACAGCTCGTGGATGCACCGCTCCGCAGGGTACGGCGCCGCCGTCCGGTTCAGCTCCTCCAGCAGATAGGTGCGCTCGGCAGTCGAGAGCAGCTCAATCCGGTGAACCTCTTGCTGCGCATCGGCAGCCATCGCCTGCAGCAGCGCCAGCAGATAACCACGCTGCCGCTCGATCGTCGCCTGATCAAACAGCGCCGTGGCATAACCCAGCGTTCCGGCGATCTCCTCGCCATGCTCGCCAAGGCTCAGCTCCAGATCGAACTCGACCTGATCAAGCTCGTCCCCGGCAGCTTCGACACTCAGCCCCGGCAGGTCCAATGCTCCAACCGCATTGTTCTCCCAGGCCAGCATCACCTGCAACAACGGCGTGTGATCAAGAGCCCGGGGCGGCTGCACGATCTCCACCACCTGCTCGAACGGCAGGTCCTGATGCTCCTGCGCAGCCAGCACCGTGCGCCGCGTCCGCTCCAGAAGCTCGGACACGCTTGGCTTGCCCGAGAGGTCCAGCCGAAGCGCGAGGGTGTTGACGAAGAACCCGATCAGCTCTTCGATCTGCCGGTGCCCCCGATTGGCGCTCGGCACGCCAATCACAAGATCGTCCTGCCCCGAAAGACGCGACAGCACCGCCGCCCAGGCCGCCAGCACTGTCATGAACAACGTCGTGCCATGCTGCAGGCTCAGCCGCTTCAGCTCCCGCGTCAAATCCGCATCGACGATGATCGGGACCGTGGCCGCGACAAACGACTGCTGGGCAGGCCGCGCATGGTCCGTCGGCAAGACAAGACGGGTCGTGCCTGCCAGGGCGCTGCGCCAATACTGCGCCTGCTTCTGCAGCCGTTCCCCTGACAGCCATTGGCGTTGCCAGGCGGCGTAATCCGGATACTGGATCGCAAGCGGCGGCAGAGGATCGTCCTGCCCAGCCTCGAATGCCCGGTAAAACTGGCTAAGTTCACGCAGCAGCACGCCCATCGACCAGCCGTCCGAGACGATGTGATGCTGGGTCAGCAGGAAGACGTGCTCCTCATCCGACATCCGCACCAGTCGCCCGCGGATCAGCGGACCGCGCGCAAGATCGAATGGCGTGCGCCCCTCTTCATGGCGAAGATCCAAAAGTGCCGCTTGCGCATCCGATCTCTCCCGCAGATCGTGCTCAACTATCGGCAGTCCCGCATCCGGCGGCAGAACCTCAACCCGGGGCTTGCCCTGCGTCGCGACAAAAACACTGCGCAGCGCCTCATGACGCGCAAACAGACGGTCAAGGCTGCGCTGCCAGGCGCCGTGGTCGAGCATCCCGCGCAATCGCAAGGTCAGCGGAATGTGATAGTTCGTGCTGCCTTCATTCAGCTGCGCCAAAAACCATAGCCGCTGCTGCGCAAACGACAGCACAAGCGGCTCATGACGCGACACGGTCGCAATCGACGGCAGCTCTTGCGGACCGGAGCGGCTCAACAGCTCGACGATGCTTGCCGCCAGGTCAGTCAGCACTGGCCTTGCGAACAGCGTCGACAGCGGCAGTTCGACCCCGACAGCCTGTGACAGCCGGCTCGACATCTGCACGGCCAGAAGCGAGTGGCCGCCCAGTTCGAAGAAGTGGTCGTTGCGCCCGATGCGCTCGACACCAAAGAGCTCGGCCCAGATCCGCGCCAGCGCGGTCTCGACCGCGCCTTGCGGCGCCTGGTAGGCCGCCAGCGCATAGGCCTGATCGGCCGGCGCCGGCAGCGCCTTCCGATCGAGCTTGCCGTTCACCGTGAGCGGAAGCGCCGCCAGCCGCACGAACGCACTCGGCACCATGTAGTCCGGCAGCCGCGCACTTAAGTG
>NZ_JACIHF010000036.1:0-3698 GCF_014198295.1 Bradyrhizobium sp. CIR18
CCTGATCGTCTCAGCTAAAATGAACGACGTGGATCCACAAGCTTGGTTCGCCGATGTCCTGGCACGCATCGCTGCACATCCCGTGCAACGGCTCGACGAACTTCTTCCCTGGAATTGGTGCAACAGAAATAGCCAAGTCAACCAAGCAGCCTAAGTCACCGCTCCGCGGTCCTCACCGGATGCTTACGAAGCGCCTCTTCCATCCCTTGAATAATTGGCGCTAGCGAGCAATGCGCGGGTGCTCTCCGGGATGGTCGTCGACCCGAAGGTTCATGATAGAGGCAGATGGCAAACACGGATTGGCATCGCCAAACTGCACCACGTTCTGGACTGCGACCGATAATTGGAGTGAAAAGTCGAGAGGCTTCGGCGGAGGTGCGCTGGTGATGGGATTGCAGCTTGCATCCACTCCTCCAAACGGCTGATTACCCTTCAGGTCTCTGAACCAAAGCATCTTTTGAGCGTCCGTTGTACAGGCGTTCGAAAATGTAATGGGCGCCGACGGCAATTGGGCGGTGCTGTGACAGCTCAAGCACCCCGAAATCGGATTGTCGACCGGCCCGTTCGCGCGCCCCGCCCATCCCAAATGGGAGGCTGCGTAAGCAGGCGCCTGGTCCGAGATCGTGGTTTCGGTCAGCTTCTTGCCTGCTTGCTGATCAGCGGGTGTGAAGCCGAAGTCATTTCCCCATGAAAGGCCTACGGGCCGGAGCCTCCGCCACGGGGACGTATCAGTTGCATTGCTGTCAAAAGCAAAAGTCCCGAAGACCCACCCGGTTGGCGAGCGACTATCCACCGCGGCGACGTCCATCTGCATGAGGCGCACGGTTTGGGGGCCGGCAGCTGTTCGGATCGTCCACTGCGGAGCACCCGACAAGACGTCAGAACCCTGGAAGTCATTCGCGGTAACGTCGCTGAACAAGATCTTGAAGGTCATTGCTCCTTGGGCGAATTGAGCCTTTGCCAGATCGGGCGAGGCGCCGCCCAAGACCTGTCCGATCGTGACGGCACCCGCTGCATTGTAGAAGCCGACCGCATAATTGTGAATGGTCACTCCTTGCTTGAGACCGAGCTCCGGTCCGGTGACAGAACGTTCTGACGTCAAGCCGCGCATCGGCTCTCGTGCACGGGGTCCGAAATTCATCAGCGGCATGTGAAACCAGGGCCGAACGTTGTTGGCTTCCGGCTTGAAGTCGGCATCGATCATGCCATCAAATGCATAGTCTCGCAGAGCATAGAGGTAAGCATTGGCGCCCGTCACTCCGTCCTTGAAGTCGATATTCGACCACGGTGCGTCGTTCGCCGGGACAGCCGTAGGGTACGATTGGGACAGTTTGAACCACGGACCAGCGCTCGGTACCATCGCTGATGGTGTGACGAAGTCTGGGAAGACCCCGGTGCATTGCGCAATGAAAGGTGCCGGCTCAGGAGCCGGAGCGCCCTTCCCTGTCACCGACAGGCAAGTCGATCCGGGAGCACAACCGCTTGCGGCATGTCCATGTGTCGGAGCAAGGCACGTCATCGTGGTCGCAAAAAGGGCGTTGCGAAATATACGACTTCCTAAAAGTTGAATAACGCGCATGAGCCTCTTTCCTCTAATGACGCACAATTTTATTTCGATACAATTACAGCGGGTGTCTGCCTTTGCAAGCCCGAATTGATTCGCCGGTAAGCTTTCGGTCGAGCTTGGGCGTAGGCCTGACCTTTAAAGGGAGGATCACGATCGTGTTCTGTACGAAACGTACGGTGCTTCTCCTCTTTGCGGAAAGCGCGCAGGCGCAGACTGCAACGTCATCTGCTTATTTGACGGGTAGATGGACAAGTGACGACGCCGCTGTCCTTCTCTGAACCCGATTTTCAGGCACTTCCTCACACATCGATCACCGTCACGGATTCGGCCGGGGAAAATACGACCTATTCAGGAGTTGATCTGGCTGCCCTTTTGAACAAAGCAGGGGTGCCGCTCGAGCAAGATCTGAAAGGTGCCGACGTCGCAAAATATCTCCACGTTCAGGGCGTTGACGGTTTCGTCGCGATTATTTCTCTGCCCGAGTTTGATAACGGCACCTTCCTGGTGGCAGATGCGCAAGATGGCTCCCCATTGCCGAGCGGGACCGGTCCTCTCCAGGTCATTTCACTTCAAGAAGGTCGTCGTAGCCGCTGGGTCAAACAACTCAACTTGTTGCGGATCATCAAATCTTCACCGCAATAGCCGCACCAGCGCGAGGGCTAGTCACTCGCGTCCAATCCGGGCGGCCTCACGAATTACTCTCCACGCATGAGCCAGACGAACACGGTCGAATAAAGCGGGTCGTCCCGAATATAAACCTTGCTCAGGGACAGTACGTCTAACCGGTGTTCGTCGGCGGCGCGCCTGATCGATGCTCCGTTGATAGATGAGTTATCATGCCCTTCCGCGTCGATAAAACGCGCGTTCCTGACCCAGTCGGCACCGATCATGTAGCCGTCCTCAGAGAGTTGATCCGCCGGCCACGATCCCGTCACTGCCAAGCTCGTCTACCGGCTGATGAAGAAGGGCTTGTTGCTGGCCCGGCCGACAGGGCGCTGCAGCGTCATTGCGTACGCGACCAATTTTGTTGCCATCCAGGAGCGCCATGAGTTCGCTCCCTTCTGAGAAAGGTCTTTGAATCTATTCAACAGTCCCCGATCAAGGCCGTTGAAATGGCTCGAGCTAGAACTCGGCGGTTTTCTGGATTGCTCACCATTGTCGCGTGGTTGCCTGGAACCGGTACGGCACGGATAGCCCCAGCATTCACGACCCGGTCCCAGCCCTGGTTTGGCAAGTCGCTACTGGGTTGTTTGTCAGGTGGCACCCAACGACTGACGAGAGGCTCACTCGCATAGAACTGATGTATTTCAATCGCAAGCGACGGAACGCAATACGATTGTAGCGCGCAGTGAAATGTCGCGGCCCTTTGATACATCGAAATGTCATTGTGAAGATCGTGATCTGGAGCTAACGCTCCTATTTTCTGCGCCTTTTCAAGCAACTCAGAGATGGAATATTGTTCGGTGTCGCGTTCCAAAACCTCGTGATACTCATCGCGCAAGATTCCACAACGATCCAAGACAAATTCTCGCGCCAAATTCTTCAGTGATCTGTTTGAAGAAGCCGCAGGTAGACTAACATCAATGAACGCCATGAATGACACAACTTCATCAGTACTCAGTAATTGCTCGGCAATTGCATAAGCCAGGATTGCACCTGATGAGTATCCAGCAAAGCGGTATGGGCCACGTGGCTGGATCTGTTTAATCGCAAGAATCCCCTCCGCGGCCATCGCCTTAAGAGTCGGTGGACGAACGTCATCGAAAGGGGGCCATGGCAGAGCGTAGACCGGGCAGTCTGCATCCATTTCCGCTGCCAAACCGAGGACATACGAACAATCCCCAAAACCTGTGGGGACAAAGAAGAGAGGTGGCTGCGATCCGGTCGCTCGAACGGGAATCACCGCCGTGTTACTGGGCTGCACCTGCAAACGAATCTTCGATGCAAGCTCCTTCAGAACAGGGGCTCGGAAGAGGTCGGTGGCGCTAAAACTCAGCCCAAGATGTAATGCTCGACTGAGCATCTGCACGGCCAGAAGCGAGTGGCCGCCCAGTTCGAAGAAGTGGTCGTTGCGCCCGATGCGCTCGACACCAAGGAGCTCGGCCCAGATCCGCGCCAGCGCGGTCTCGAC
>NZ_JACIHF010000037.1:0-2289 GCF_014198295.1 Bradyrhizobium sp. CIR18
CGCCGCGCCGCTATAGAGCACGTTGCTGGATGCGGTGGCGCTGGCGAAGCTCGTCGTGCCGCGGAGGTCGGCGGCGGTCGCACCGGAGATGGTGGTCGAGACGTTCGACTTGGTGGAGTAACCCACCGTGGTCTGCAGCGCCTGGTTGGCGATCGACTTGGCGCTGTCGATCAGCTTCTGCAGAGAGGTCAGGCCGGTGTTGGCGGCCTGCAGCACCTGCACGCCGTTGGCGATGCTGTCGAGCAGGTTGTTGATGTCGCTGGCGCGGTTGTCGAGCGACTGTGCGGTGAAGAAGTTGGTGGGATTGTCCAGGGCCGAGTTGACGCTCTTGCCGGTCGACAGACGGTTCTGTGTGGTGGCGAGGAGATCAGCAGTGGACTGGAGAGAGAGGAGGTTCTGGCGAACCGACGCAGAGAGAACAATACCTGACATGACTCTTACCCTTCTGGCTTACGCGTCTTCGTTCGATCGCTTCGGATCGAGTGACGGGGCCAGCGTGCCGCGACATGGCTAACAAAGGGTGAAACGAACATCGCCTGCATAAGCGCCGGTTCACCATAAGCGCGCGCAAGGTGCGCGAGGGCTCGGCAATCAAGCTGAAATCGTTGGTGTTTTTCCGCGCTTACGCTCCATTAACCATAACCGCTGGTTACTTTTTCGGGTGCCGCCTGCCCTCTCGAAGTCTCCAGGCGGTCGGCAAAAAGAAGGCGGCGGGGCCGAAGCCCCGCCGCCGGATCTTGCTCGCGATGTCGTCCGCGATTTAGCGGAGCAGCTGGAGCACGCTCTGCTGCGACTGGTTGGCCAGCGACAGCGCGGAGACCGCGATCGACTGACGGGTCGACAGCGCCTGGCTGTTGGCCGCCTCGACGTTGGTGTCGGCCAGGGTCAGGTTGGACGAGCCGGTCTGCAGCACGTTGATCAGGTTCTTGTTGAAGTCCTGACGAACCTGCACGATCGTCAGGTTCGAACCGAGGCTCGAAGCTTCCGAGCGCAGCGTGCTCGACGCGGCGTTCAGGTTGGTCAGCACCTTGTTGGTGGCGGCGTTGTCGATGAAGTCGACGCCGCCGGTCAGCGCAGCGAGGCCCAGACCCTTGGAGTTGTAGGTCACGCCGGTGATGCTCAGGTTCGACTTGCCGGTCTCGTCGAACACCAGCTTGAGCTGGTCGCCGTTCAACAGGTTGACGCCGTTGAACGAGGAGTCCTGCGCGGTCGAGTCGATCTGGTTCAGGATGTTGTTGTACTGAGACACCAGGTTCGCACGCGAGGTCTGGGCAACCGTATCCTGGACGGGGGTGGAAGCCGTCGAGAACGTCAGTGCCGATGTCAGCGTACCGCCGATCGCACCACCCGCCGCCGTCGATCCGATGGTCGAGGACGCGTAGTCGTTGGTGGTCGAGACCGTCAGCAGGCCGTTGGCGTCGATCGTCGCCGTCAGGTTGTTGGCCTGCAGCTTGGTGTTGAGCTGATCGAGCGTCTTGACGGTGCCGTTGGTGCCGTCGCCGAAGGTGACGTTGACCGCCGTGCCGCCGTTGAAGGAGGAGAAGGTCAAGGTCTTGCCCGTGAGGCCGCCAACGCCGGAGGTCCGCGCCGCGGTGAAGGCGGTCGAGGTCCCCGTGTTACCGGCGAAGCCGAGCACGTTCAACGCATTGCCGGTGCCGGTGATCGACAGATCGGCGTTGACGCCGGTCGAGATCTTGAGCTGGCCGGAGGCGTTGATCGACGAGTTGGTCTGGCCGGTGGCGGTCGCAAGCGTCGCGGTGCCGTTGGCGTTGATCGTCGCGGTCTGCACGCCGGTGGCAAGGTCGATCGCCTTCAAGACATCGTTGACCGTGCCGGCCTGCAGGTAGACCGTCGAGTTGCCGTTGCCGTCGGTGAGGACGTTGCCGCTCGCACCAAAACCGCTCGGAACGCTCGGAGCACCGGTCGAGCCCGGGATCGGCGCGTTCTTGAAGGTGATGACGTGACCGTCGACGTTCAGCGTCGAGCCGTCCGCGATCTCCGCCCCCAGCGAGGCCGAGCTCGTGGTCCGGTTGACGTTGACCGTGGCGTTGCCGCCGCCCACGGCCGTCGTCAGGGCGAGGGCCTTGAGCAGGTCGGCCTTGCCGGTGACGCTCAGATCCGCACCAGTCGAGCTCCTCAGCGTGACGGCGCCGCCGGCAACGGTCGAGGCGGTCTGGCCGACGCTCGTGGCGAGCGTCGCAGCACCCGCGCTGATGGCAACTGTCTTGACGCCGCTGGCCAGATCGATCGCGCTCAACAGATCGTCGACGGTTGCAAGCGTCGCAGGCG
>NZ_JACIHF010000038.1:0-1591 GCF_014198295.1 Bradyrhizobium sp. CIR18
GGCGTCATCGCAACTGTGCAGCCACCAACCTGGTCGGCGAGGGTCGATAGGCTGATCGGCACGCCTTCCTTGCCATAGCGTTCGGCCTGCCGGTTCAGCGGCTGGTGCTGGCCGAACTTCTCGAATAGCACCATCGCCAGCAAGCTGGGCCCGGCCCAACCACGGGCGATAACGTGGAACGGCGCCGGGGCCTGGCTGATCTTCTCGCAATCACGGCAGCTGAACTTCTCCCGGACGTGCTGGATCACCTTCCAGGATTTCGGGATCACCTCCAGCGTCTCGGTGATGTCCTCTCCGAGCTTGGATAACCTCGCTCCGCCGCAGCAGGCGCACGCCACAGGTCCCGGCACGATCACACGCTCGCGAGGCAGATGGTCCGGGAACGGCTGGCGAGACGGCCTCTTACGCGTGAACGAGGCCACCTTCGTCGTCCTGGCCGCAGCCATTTCGGCAGCAAGTTCATCCTCAGTCGCTGAAGCCTCGAGCTCCTCCAGCGTCAGTTCGAGCTGATCCAGCAGCCTTGCGCTACGCTCCGAGCGAGGACCATGACGATCACGGTTCAGCTTTTTGATCTGCAGCTTCAGGTGAGCGATTAGCGCATGGTCGTCGGACTGCTGGGCGCGAACGCTGGCGAGTTCGGCGCGCGTCGCCAGCAACGCCGCTTGCAGCGCCTCAATGTCTTCCGGCAGCTTCTCGGGACCGTCACCCATGCACCAATGGAATCACAAAAGTCGCGATTTGGCGCGCGCTTTTTCAATCTCACGGGATTATTGCGCAACCTATCCTGCGCTCTGCGGTCGCCAGCTGTGTTGGGGGTTGCGCCAGTCGATCGCCTCCAGCAAATAGCCCATCTGAGCTGCGGTCAGCGACACCACGCCGTCCACCGTCGCCGGCCAGATAAATCGGCCACGGTCCAGCCGCTTGGCATAAAGCGATAGCCCGACCCCGTCGTGCCAAAGCGCCTTAATCAGTGTGCCGGTACGACCACGGAACACAAAGACATCACCGGCAAAAGGATCTCGCCCCAAGCCTTCCTGCACCAGCAATGCGAGACCCTGCATTCCTTTGCGCATGTCCGTGTGGCCGGTTGTGATCCAGATTCTCGCCCCTGCTGCGATCGGGATCATCGCCGCTCCAGCAGATCCAACACGCGAGACAACGCCGTCATATCAACGCCGGCGTCCACGATTACGCGACAGGCCTTGCCGACAACAATCTCCATGCGTCCGCTCGCTGGCCCCGCTAAAGCTACTGGCGGCGCCGCCGGTTGGTCTGGCATCACCATCGCCGGCACAAAGGCTGGCTGAGGTTGCTCAATATCGTTCGTCCGCGCCCCAAACGATCGTCGCCAAGTCAACAAAAGCGAGCGCGAGATGCCGTATCGACGCGCTGTCGACGAGACAGCGCGCGGTGCCTGCAAACTTTCTAGAACGATTTTGAGTTTCTCATCATCAGTCCAGCGACGGCGACGGCCGGTCTCGACAATCTCGAACCGTCCAATCTGAGCACTGAACTTATTGCTGTTCATAAGGGCTGTTACACAGCACTCGTATCAACCCGACAAGGCGGCCTTCACCGGAGGGAGACGGCG
>NZ_JACIHF010000039.1:0-1467 GCF_014198295.1 Bradyrhizobium sp. CIR18
GGTCCCCGCAAGGACGGCCCATGTGGTGTTCATGTCTTCCTCCGAAGCCGACGAGTCTCATGGCTCGTCTTTCGCGGAAAAATATGACGAAGGGCACTTGACCGGTCAAGTGACGGGCACCTCGTGGCAGTGCTTGCTCGATGTTCGCTTCGGGTCAAAATCTGCCCTGCTTCGCTCGAATTGGACGCAAGTACGTCTCCAATCGTCTAAGAAGCGGACGTCGGATTGTAAGGTCGCTGGGCTGAACATGACCAGCCTCACTAGCTGAGGAGGTCAACATGACCGTTATCGAAAGCAACGTCCCCGCGGTCTCGAAGCACGCTCCTGGAACAAGGGGAGGATCGTCGGCGCCACGCCGCCGCTCCGTCCAAAGCACGTCTGGTCAATCCGAACCAAGCTCCAGGTCGAAGGCCGAACGCGCGATTTGGCAATGTTCAATGTCGCCATCGATAGCAAGCTACGCGGCTGCGACGTTGTAGCCCTGAAAGTTGATGATCTGGCGCCTGGCGGGTATGCGGCCGACCGCGCCGCCGTCCGACAAAAGAAGACCGGCCGACCAGTCAAGTTTGAACTGACGGAATCGACCCGGCAGGCGATCGACGATTACCTGCGGCTTACGGGCAAGAAGTCAGGAGAATATCTGTTCACTGGCCGGCGGCCGAGTGGCCATATGACGACCGCCAGTATGCCCGCCTCCTATCCCGCTGGCTCGCCGACATCGGACTGGACTCACACTTTTTCGGTACGCATTCCCTTCGCCGGACCAAGGCGACCTTGATCTATCGACGTACCGGCAATCTGCGAGCCGTACAGCTCCTTCTGGGGCATACGAAGATCGAGAGCACTGTTCGATATCTCGGCGTCGAAGTCGACGACGCGCTCGCGATAGCCGAACAAGTCGACATCTGAGTTCGGGGGCAGAGCAGACGTGCTCTGTCCTGCCCTCACAGACCGCTCGGGGCCAGAAGCGGACATAGAGCTGAGAGATATCAGATAAAGCCTTCGATGTATTCTCGCACAGCGTTTGTGTCGCCAGCGGCGGCAGCACAGATGCCGAAAGCGTGGACTTCATGAGGCAATGCGCTGCTTGGGCCATCGAGGATATCGGTCATTATCGACGAAACCGCCTCACGCATACGACCGGCGCTCAGAAGCGCGAGCGCGGCTTCCTTGCTCCGTTTAAGACGTTCTTCTCGCGTTAACATTGAAGGCGAGTGTCGGATCATGACGTAAAACAGCCTGTTCTTCACCGGGTTGGCAGTCAATCCGTTGTGAGTGCCAAAAAGCGACGGAGCCTAGCGCCCTAAGCTACCGCGCGGCGTCCGTGGAGGAAGCGTGAGCGGACCTCCGGCACATGCGACGCAACTTCGCAGATGGGCCATGTGTGGACGGCTCCTGGTTGGCAAGGAGAATCTTCACTTTGCGGCGTTGGTCGGAGCGGCCATGTGTTCGGCCTGTTTGCGCGGT
>NZ_JACIHF010000040.1:0-1362 GCF_014198295.1 Bradyrhizobium sp. CIR18
CTGGCGCTTGATGGTTCGGCATATGGCGCGGAGATCGTCCGTGCCGGCATTGAGTCTGTGCATCGCGGGCAAAGCGATGCATGTCACGCGCTTGGGCTGAGCAATCTCCAAAGCTTCAGGAAGGTCGTTCTCCCACAGGCGCTCTCGCAAATCGTGCCCGCTTTCGGCAGCCTGGCCAGGGGCATATTCAAGTGGACCGCGATCGTAAGCTTCATCGGCGTGCAAGACCTGATCTATGTCGGAGACTATGTTCGCGGCCAGACATTCGAGACGGTCACGGTCTTTTGCCTGCTCGCGGTGGTCTACTGGATCCTAACCCTTCTTTGCGCCGCTGTTTTTCGGGTCATCGAGCACTTGCTGCCGTTGAACCGTGCTTTGCGCGCCGCGCGTACATCGGTTCAGCCCATGCCCCAGGCGGATACGCTTGTAGGAGTTGCTCAATGACATGGGATTGGAGCTATGTCCTGAAGATCTGGCCAGCCCTCATGAGCGGCGTTTGGAATACCATCGTGGTAACGCTTGCGAGCTCGGCGATCGCCCTGTCGGGCGGGCTGTTGCTTGCTATCCTTGAGAGTGTCAGCACCACATTCGGACGGGCCTTCGTGCGGTTCTGGCTCGAACTCTTCCGGGGGGTGCCGATTCTTGTGCTGCTCTATATCGGCTTCTATGTCCTGCCGGCGGTCGGGATCAAGTTTCCAGCGATGCCCATTGGCATCGGCATATTGGGTATTGTCTACGCCGCGTACTGCTCGGAGGTCTACCGCGGCAGTCTCATCACAATTCCCGCCGAACTGCGGGATGCCTGCGTGGCGCTCCATTTGAGCTCCTACATTACGTGGCGCCGCGTGCTCGTTCCGTTGATGGTCAAACGGTCCGTTCCAGCCCTGCTTAACTACGTCCTGGGCCTGTTTCGGGAAACCTCGTTGCTTTTTGCGATCGGAGTTCCGGTGCTGATGGGCGAAGCCCAGGTAAAGGCCCAACTGAGCTTCCGCTTTCTCGAGCCGTTCACCCTGGCAGGCCTTATCTATATCGGCATGAATTTGCCGTTCCTGTACCTCCTCTCCAGATTCAAGGTCAAACATGCTTAGCACCGCGGAATTTAGCAAGGTAGGGCCATTGACGCCCGGTGCCGGCGCAGCTTTCAATGTTCTAGAGTCACCCGGATCTTCTCCGATGTCACAACAGGCCACGTGGGCTATCGAATTCGAAAAGATCTCGAAATCCTTCGGTGCTCACCGTGTGCTGGTCGATCTCGACCTGCAAGTGCGCCCCGGCGAAAAGGTCACGCTGATCGGCCCAAGCGGTTCGGGAAAGACGACCGTGCTGCGTTTGGCGATGACGCTTGAGAAGCCCACCGGCGGT
>NZ_JACIHF010000041.1:0-1303 GCF_014198295.1 Bradyrhizobium sp. CIR18
GGAGCGGCCATGTGTTCGGCCTGTTTGCGCGGTTCACGTGACCGCTGGCCATAATGCCCTCCGCGGATCAGGTCCCGATCAAAAGCACGCATTCGAAGATGCCATGGCCCATGTGGGTTGTCCTGATCGCCGGATCGACCGGCGCTGCATTAAGTGCTGTTCGCCCTTCCAACCGTTACGTCACACCGGCATGTCCGGCGTGATCTCGTTTACGCCGTGAGAGCGGCGGGTTCCTTGTAGCGTTCGTTCCTGGCCATCATCGCCCATGCCATCCTGGCAAGTTTGTTGGCGAGCGCGATGGCGGCGACCTTGGTAGGTCGCCGCGCCAGCAATGCGGTGAGCCAGGGCCGATGCCCCGTGCCATGGATCTTTGCATAGCGGATCACGGCGAGTGCGCCTGCCGTGAACAGGCTGCGCAAATAGCGATCGCCCTGCTTGCTGATACTGCCAAGCTTGTCCTTGCCTCCGCTCGAGTTCTGCTTTGGCACGAGCCCAACCCACGCCGAGAAGTCCCGACCCGATCGGAAGGCCTTGGCATCGGCAACGCTCGCGACCAGCGCTGTTGCCAGCGCCGGCCCGACGCCGGGGATCGCGTCCAGCCGTTTGCTCGTCGCGCTTGATCGATGCCAGGCGATGATGCGTCGGTCGAACTCCAGGATTTGGGCCTTCAGCGTCCGCAATTGACTGCCGAGAGCAGCAAGACATGCGCGGGCCGCCTCCGGGAGCCGGTGGTCAGCTGTATCGGCGACGACTTCCAGCAGTTGCTCGACACCTCGGCGACCGACCGGGGCGACAATCCCGAACTCGGCAAGATAGGCGCGGATTGAATTGATGACGGCAGTCTGCTGGCGGATGAAGAGATGGCGCGCGCGATGAAGCATCAGACAGCTCTGTTGCTCGACCGTCTTGGTCGGCACGAACCGCATGTTGGGTCTCGTGACCGCCTCGCAAATCGCCTCCGCGTCCGTGGTGTCGTTCTTCTGCCGCTTGACGTAGGGCTTCACATAGGCCGGAGGCATCAACCGCACGGTATGCCCCAACGCCTGCAGTTCGCGGGACCAGTAGTGGGATGACGCGCAAGCCTCGATCCCCACCAGGCACGGCGGCAACTTCTCAAAGAACGACAGCATGAAACGGCGCTTGAGCTGGCGGCGGATCACCACCTGACCGGCTGCATCGACGCCATGCACTTGAAAGACCGACTTCGCGATATCCAGACCAATCGTCGAAATTGATTGCATAGGCTGCTCCTCCGAATCGTGGGAGCCTCAAACGGCGCCCCATCCTTGGCACTCTCGTGCCC
>NZ_JACIHF010000042.1:0-1028 GCF_014198295.1 Bradyrhizobium sp. CIR18
CTGCGCAGAATGGCGAGATTCTCGGGGGCGTGGTCACAGCGCGAGCGGTTGCCATCCTCAGCGAAATGGACGTCGAGAACCCAATGGAGCTGATTCTCGATGCCCCAATGGCTGCGGGTGACGTGGAGCAACCTCTTGGGGGAGATGTATTTGGACAGCAGATAGTACCGCACGACGGGCGTATCGGCGCGCTGGCCGCGCAGGCGCCTGCGCGAGGTGATGCGCCCCACCGCGGCGGCACCTGGAAAGCCATAGAGGCCGGCCAAACTTGTATTGCGCATGATTGTGGCGCGGCGCACTTCGCGCCGGTCGTGGGTAGAACGATCGATCTGCTCGACGACGCTGCGCTTGCCCGAGCGCGCAAATTGTTGGGTGACCGCGGTGAACAGGCGCCCACGGTTGGCCTTGATCGCCAGAACATAGTCGCCGCCGCGCTCGCGCACCGCAGCCGCAAAGGCGCGGGTACAATGCAGCGCATCGGCGGTCACGATACAGCCGTCCAGCGACAGAAGTTCCAGCACTTCCAAAGCGCCTGCGCTCTCGTTGCGGCCAGACGCCTTTTGTTGAGCCAAGGCCATGCGGGCATCCACCGCAAAGACGTTGACCAAGTGCAGCGGGGTGGCCTTTTGACCGCGTTCGTAGGCCCCACGCAGGGCCTTGCCGTCAACGGCCACCACCCCGGTAAGCTTGAGGCCGTTGGCCTTGGCAAAAGCCGCCATGAAGTGACGGAATGCGAGCTCGAAGGCTTGCGGCTTGAGCAGACGAAACACCCGGCTGAACGTATCGTGGCTCGGGATGCCATGTTCCAGGCGAAGGAAGAGCCGCAACAACTCCTCCTTCGACTGTCCGAAGTCCGCCATGTCCGAGCACGAATCCGCCCCGCACAACGTCGCCGCCAACGCGATGAACAGTACTTCCAGCAGATCATGCCGGGCATTGTCCGCGCGCGGGTCCGGCAACCGCCGAAAGGCCTTTCTGAACTTCTGCATCCGACCCCCTCCGTCTTCCGGGAGTCGTCTTCAGAATCC